>NZ_JOAN01000023.1 GCF_000718555.1 Micromonospora chokoriensis | reverse complement strand
GGGCGGGGCGGGGCGGGGCGGGACCGTCAGCCCAGGACCAGGCCGGGGTCGGGTTCCGGGTCGGGGGTGGGGCCGGGGATCTTGTACTCCTCGGTGAGGGTGGTCATCGGGCCGGGCCAGGTCGCCTGGGACACCTCGATCGGCTTGCGGTGCGCGTCGTACGCGACGTGCAGGAGATGAAGCACCGGGGTGTCTGGCCGGATCTGGAGGGTCTCGGCCTCCTCGCGGCTGGGCTGGCGGGCGCTGATCGTGTCGGTGGCCGAGACGTACCGCCGTCCGGTGGCTTCCTCGGCCTCCTGGTAGAGCGGCCGGCCGAACGCCTCGGCGCGCTCCAACGAGGTGCCGCCGGTGTCGCGGGGCAGGAACCAGGAGGCGCCCACCTCGACGGGGGAGTCGTCGGTGCGCACGAGGTGGCGGCGGCAGAGCAGGTTGGTGCCGTCGGGCACCCCGAACGCGTCGGCCACCTCGGCCGGGGCGGGGGCGTGGGCGACGGAGACGAGCTGTTGACGGTATCGGGCGGCCAGGTCGGTGTGGTAGCCGCGGAAGCCGCCGTAGCGGCCTCGGGAGAGCCGGTTGAGTCGGCGGCGGGTGCCCCGGACGTACGTACCCGAGCCGGGTTTGGTGATCAGGATGCCCTCGACCCGCAGCTGGTCGACGGCGCGTTGCACGGTCTGCTTGGCGACGCCGAACATCTCGGCGATGGCCGGGATGGACGGCAGTCGTTCGCCCGGCCCCCAGTCGCCGCGGCGGACCTGGGCCTTGAGCTGCGCGGCGATCTGTCGGTGCGGGAACTCCGCGGCCCCGGGATTGATCTGCACACCCGCCTCCTTGATCACATCTAGGTTCCTAGGATGTCCTAGCGGGTGTGACGGCGCTACCCCGGACACGCGAAAACGGGCCCCCAGACCACAAAGGTCCGAGGGCCCGCAGAGGCAGTGCTACCAGGAGCCGGCGGTGGGGCCGGCCGAACCGCCCCGACGGCGCAGGTACTTCTCGAACTCCTGGGCGATCTCGTCACCGGTCAACGGGGTGATTCCCTCGTCGCCGACCCGTTCCTCCAGCTCGCGGACGTACTCACCCAGCTCGGCGTCCTGCTCGGCGGCGCTGCGCACGCGCTGCTCCCACTCGGCGGACTCCTCGGCGAGGTCGGCCATCGGCACCGGCAGGTCGACGACCTCCTCGACCCGGTGCAGCAGGGCGAGGGTGGCCTTCGGGCAGGGCGGGTTGTTGGCGTAGTGCGGCACGTGCACCCAGAACGAGACGGCGTCCACCTCGGCGCGGGTGCAGGCGTCGTGCAGCACGCCGACGATGCCGGTCGGCCCGTCGTAGCGGGTGGGGGTGAGCTGGTAACGCTCGGCGGCCTGCGCGTCGGAGGCGCTGCCGCTGATCGGCAACGGCCGGGTGTACGGCACGTCGGCCAGCAACGCGCCGAGCAGCACCACCCGTTCCACCTCCAGGCTGTGGCAGATCTCCAGCACCTGCTCGCAGAACGTGCGCCAGCGCATGCTCGGCTCGATGCCGCGGATCAGCACCACGTCGCGGTCGGTGCCCTCGGGGCTGGCCACCATGAACCGGGTCGTCGGCCACTCCACCCGCCGGGTCTCCCCGTCGGCCATGGTGATGGTGGGCCGGCTGACCTGGAAGTCGTAGAAATCCTCCGGGTCCAGTTCGGCGATCTGCCGGGCGTTCCAGACCTGTTCCAGGTGCTCGACCGCAGCGGTGGACGCGTCGGCGGCGTCATTCCAGCCCTCGAACGCGGCGATCGCTACCGGGGACCGCAGCACCGGCAGTCCGTCGAACTCGGTCACGCCGTCACCTCACCCTGCTCGTCGCGGCTGGCGCCGGGACCGTGCCCGGTCGTCATACCGTGGGGCACGGCGGCGTCCCTGTTGTCCTTCACGTCCGTCAGCCTACGTGCCGGGCGAGGGTGCGGCCCGTCGGCCGCGCCGGTCGGCCGCTCTGGCAGCCGGTCATACCCGAACGAACCAGACAGGGTGATCCCGGTGACACAATAGGGGATCGCTCGAGAGAGGTCGTGGTGTGTGGCCGAATCGCACTAACCTGATCGGGTGCGGACTTCATTGATGGATGTGCTGGCCAATCGAATTCTCATCGCCGACGGCGCGATGGGCACGATGCTGCAGGCCGCGGACCTCACGCTCGACGACTTCGACGGGCTGGAGGGGTGCAACGAGATCCTCAACGTCACGCGCCCGGACGTGGTGCGCGGGGTACACGACGCGTACCTGGCCGTCGGCGCCGACTGCGTGGAGACCAACACATTCGGCGCCAACCTCGCCAACCTCGCCGAGTACGACATCCCGCACCGCATCCGCGAGTTGTCCGAGGCGGGCGCCCGGATCGCGCGGGAGGCCGCCGACGCGGCCAGCACCCCGCAGCGGCCCCGGTTCGTGCTCGGCTCGATCGGGCCGGGCACCAAGCTGCCCACCCTCGGGCACGCCGACTACTCGACCCTGCGCGACGCCTATCAGGAGAACGCCGCGGGTCTGATCGTCGGCGGCGCGGACGCGCTGATCATCGAGACCTGCCAGGACCTGCTCCAGGTCAAGGCGGCCGTGGTCGGGTCGAAGCGGGCGATGGCCGAGCTGGGCCAGCCGGTGCCGATCATCTGTCACGTGGCCGTGGAAACCACCGGCACCATGCTTGTCGGCAGCGAGATCGGTGCGGCCCTCGCCGCGATCGAGCCGCTGGGCGTGGACCTGATCGGGCTCAACTGCTCGACCGGCCCGGCCGAGATGAGCGAGCACCTGCGCTACCTGTCGCAGCACTCCCGCATCCGACTGTCGGTGATGCCGAACGCCGGCCTGCCGGTGCTGACCGCCGACGGGGCGTACTTCCCGCTGACTCCCGTGGAGCTGGCCGACGCCCTGGAGCGGTTCATCACCGAGTACGGCGTAGGGCTGATCGGTGGCTGCTGCGGCACCACCCCGGAGCACATCCGGGTGCTGGCGGAGCGGCTGCACGGCGTCTCCGCCCCGGCCCGCGAGCCCCGGCACGAGGCGGGTGTCTCCTCGGTGTACCACCCGGTGCCGTTCGCCCAGGACGCGTCGGTGCTGATGGTGGGGGAGCGGACCAACGCCAACGGCTCGAAGGCGTTCCGGGAGGCGATGCTCGCCAGCGACTGGCGGGCCTGTGTGGAGATCGCCCGCAGTCAGGCGCGCGACGGCTCACACCTGCTCGACCTCTGCGTGGACTACGTCGGCCGCGACGGCACGCAGGACATGCGGGAGCTGGCCGGCCGGTTCGCCACCGCGTCGACCCTGCCGATCATGCTGGACTCCACCGAGCCGAACGTGGTCGAGGCCGGGTTGGAGATGCTCGGCGGCCGCTGCGTGGTCAACTCGGTGAACTTCGAGGACGGCGACGGCCCCGACTCCCGCTACGCGCGGGTGATGCCGATCGTCCGTGAGCACGGCGCGGCGGTGGTGGCGCTGCTCATCGACGAGGAGGGGCAGGCCCGTACCCAGGAGTGGAAGGTTCGGGTCGCGGCCCGGCTGATCGACGACCTGACCGGCCGGTGGGGCATGGACCGCTCCGACATCCTGATCGACGCGCTGACCTTCCCGATCGCCACCGGGCAGGAGGAAACCCGCCGCGACGGCATCGAGACGATCGAGGCGATCCGGGAGATCGCCCACCGCTACCCGGGCGTCAACTTCACCCTGGGCATCTCGAACATCTCCTTCGGGCTCAACCCAGCGGCTCGGCAGGTGCTCAACTCGGTGTTCCTGCACGAGTGCGTGCAGGCCGGCCTGACGTCGGCGATCGTGCACGCCAGCAAGATCCTGCCGATGTCGAAGATCCCCGACCAGCAGCGCGAGGTCGCCCTGGACCTGGTGTACGACCGGCGTCGCGAGGGGTACGACCCGGTGCAGCGTTTCCTGGAGCTCTTCGAGGGCGTCGACGTGACAAGCGCCCGGGCCAGCCGGGCCCAGGAGCTGGCGGCGTTGCCGCTGGACGAGCGGCTCAAGCGGCGGATCATCGACGGTGAGCGCAACGGCCTGGAGGCCGACCTGGACGAGGCGATGGCTGGTGGCCGGTCCCCGTTGTCGATCATCAACGACATCCTGCTGGATGGCATGAAGGTGGTCGGTGAGCTGTTCGGCTCCGGCCAGATGCAGTTGCCGTTCGTGCTGCAGTCCGCCGAGGTGATGAAGACCGCGGTGGCCTACCTGGAACCGCACATGGAGACCGCGGAGGACGGCGGCAAGGGCCGCATCGTGCTCGCCACCGTGCGCGGCGACGTGCATGACATCGGCAAGAACCTGGTCGACATCATCCTTTCCAACAACGGCTACGAGGTGGTGAACATCGGCATCAAGCAGCCGATCAGCGCCATCCTCGACGCCGCCGAGCAGCACCGTGCCGACGCGATCGGCATGTCCGGGCTGCTGGTGAAGAGCACCGTCATCATGAAGGAGAACCTGGCCGAGATGGCCACCCGCGGGGTCGCCGAACGGTGGCCCGTCCTGCTGGGTGGGGCGGCGCTGACCCGCGCGTACGTCGAGGACGACCTGCGCTCGGCCTTCCCCGGGCAGGTGCACTACGCGCGGGACGCGTTCGAGGGTCTGTCCCTGATGGACAGGGTGATGACCGCCAAGCGCGGTGGCGCCCCGGTGATCGACCCGGAGCGGGAGGCAGCCCTCGCGGCCCGGCGGGCACGCCGCGAACGGCAGCGCACGATGGTCACCACGTCACTGCCGGAGCTGCACGACTCCTCGGTCCGCTCCGACGTGGCCGCGGACGTGGCGGTGCCCACCCCGCCGTTCTTCGGCACCCGGGTGGTCAAGGGCGTGCCGATGGCCGACTACGCGGCGCTGCTCGACGAGCGGGCCACCTTCTCCGGGCAGTGGGGGCTGCGCGGCGTCCGGGGCGGCGGCGGACCCTCCTACGAGGAGCTGGTCGAGACCGAAGGCCGGCCGCGCCTGCGGTACTGGCTGGACCGGCTGATCGCCGACCAGGTCCTTGAGGCAGCCGTGGTCTACGGCTACTTCCCCGCGTACTCCGAAGGTAATGACCTGGTGGTGCTCGACGAGAACGGGCACGCGGAGCGCGCCCGGTTCTCCTTCCCCCGGCAACGGCAGGAGCGACGGCTCTGCCTGGCGGACTTCTTCAAGCCCCAGGGCGACCAGCTCGATGTGGTCGCGCTGCAACTGGTCACCGTCGGCCAGCCAGTCAGCGAGTACGCGGCGAAGCTGTTCGCCCGCAACGAGTACCGCGACTACCTGGAGGTGCACGGGCTCTCCGTGCAGCTCACCGAGGCCCTCGCTGAATACTGGCACCAGCGCATCCGCGCCGAGATGACCCTTCCCGACGGCCGTCCGCTGGGGCACGACGACCCGGCCGACCTGGCCGGCATCCTGCACAACGACTACCGGGGCTGCCGGTACGCGTTCGGCTACCCGGCCTGCCCCGACCTGGAGGACCGGGCGAAGATCATGGATCTGCTCGGCGCGGCCCGGATCGGGGTCGAGCTGTCCGAGGAGTTCCAGCTCATGCCGGAGCAGGCCACCGACGCGATCGTGGTCCACCACCCGGAGGCGAGCTACTTCAACGCCAAGTAACGGGTGCAGGTGCCCTGACCTGCACCTGCGGTCGTTTGGGGTTCGCTGAGCCAGAACCAGGCCGTCAACCGGCTTCCGAGCTGTCATTGGCGGCCTGGTTCTCGCCGAACGCGGTGTCGATGGCGCGCCGCGTTCGGTCCTCGCTGGTCGGTAGGAGATGCGTGTAGGTCCGCAGGGTGAACCTGGGGTCAGTGTGGCCCAGGTACGTCGACAGTGCCTTGACGCTCTCCCTGGCGTCCAGGAGGACCGAGGCGTATGTGTGCCGCAGGACGTGCATGCCGTTGTGGCGGTCGTCGGGGATGCCGGCGGCCCGGATGGCGCGCTTCCAGACTCCGGGGTTGAACTTCGAGCGCTAGGCGGCAGGCCGTCGGCGGTGGCCAGGTAGAGCGTGACGGTCGTGGGGTCACCGGTCAGGTTCCCTAGGGCAGGGTGACCTCTCCCGGGTCGCCGCTGAGGGTTGGGCGCGGGAGCCACCTGGGGACGCCGAGCGCCCGTGACCGGCGTGGAGGATCCACTGTCTGGTTGCCGGGTGCGATGCTGGTCGTCTGTCCTCCCCCTGCTCCTGAGCCGACGGTCGGTTCCATTCTTAGGTTTCCGTAAGAGCGCGGTCCCCAGCGACGCGTTAATCCTGGCCTCAGGTTGATCGGCGACCATGAGCGGAAAAGCATCGACTGGAAGGGGGCGGTCCGGCGTGCGGATCATGATCGCGGATGATGACGCGGCCATCCGTGAGTCGCTGGAGCGGGTGCTCCGGGTCGAGGGTTACGACACGAGCACCGTCGCCAACGGTCTCGCCGTGCTCGACGGGGTCGGTGAGGCCGGCGGTGACACACTGGATCTGCTGATCCTCGACGTGATGATGCCCCGCCTCGGCGGGTTGGAGACCTGCCGGCGGTTGCGGGCCGCGGGTCGGGATCTGCCGGTGCTGATGCTGACCGCCCGTGACCAGGTCTCCGACCGGGTCGCGGGGCTCGACGCGGGCGCCGACGACTACCTGCCCAAGCCGTTCGCCACCGAGGAGTTGCTGGCCCGGGTGCGGGCCCTGCTGCGCCGGCGCACGCCGGCCGACGGGGAGTCGCAGATCCTGTCGTTCGCCGACGTCCGGGTCGATCCCGACAGGTTCGAGGCGTGGCGTGGCGGGCGGCCGCTGCGCTTGACCCGGACCGAGTTCTCCCTTCTGCAGGTCCTCCTGCGCAACGCGACCCGGGTCTTGACCCGCGACGCGCTGTTCGAGGCGATCTGGGGCTTCGACATGAGCGCCACCGCCAACAACCTCCAGGTGTACGTGAGCTACCTGCGCCGCAAGATGGAGGCTGAGGGTGAGCCGCGATTGATCTACACGCTGCGCGGCCTGGGATACACGTTGCGGGAGACTCCTCCGTGAGCAGGCCCGCCGGCCGGGAGCCGCGCCGGCTGACCCGATGGTGGCGCCGGCGGTCCCTGCGGAGCAGGCTGACGGTGATCGCGGCGACGGCCATCGCGGTCAGCGTGTTCGTGGCCTTCCAGGTGGCCAGCGAGCTGATGGACTGGGAGCTGCAGGACACCGCCGAGGATCAGCTGCGCGCCGACTCCCGTGTCCTGGCGACGGACGCGGAGCACGCCGGTGTGGCGCAGGTCCAGCTACCGCCGTACCCCGGGTCCGGTCGGCTGGTACGGGTCATCCTGCCCGACGGCTCGACCCGGACGCCGGCCGGCCAACCCGCGCTGCCCCCGGTCAGCGCGCACGCCGGGCGCGTGGCGCAGGGCGCGTCGGCTGACCTGATGGAGTCGAACGACAGCGACGAGGACGGCTACCGCATTTACACGCTGCGGGCGGGCGACGGCGCGGTCCAGGTGGCCCGCGTCGCCGACGACAGCCCGATCAACCGGTTCGGGTTCGGGATGTTGCTGATCGGGTTGCTCTGCGTGGTTGGCGGCGCCCTTGTCGGGCGGGCCGTGGCGCGGGCCGGGCTGGCACCGATCGACCGGCTGACCGCCGCCGCGGTACGTGTCGCGCACACCCGGGTTCTCGACGCCGACATCCCGGATGAGGGCGGTGGGGAGATCCGGAGGCTGATCCAGTCGATCAACGAGATGCTCGCCGCGCTCCGGGACTCCCGGCGGGCCCAGCGGCTGCTCGCCGAGGACGCCGCCCACGAGCTCAAGACCCCGCTCACCAGCCTGCGCCTCAACGTCGAGCTGCTGATCCGGCTCGATCGGCGCGGCACCCTGGACAGCGCACTGTCGGCGGAGAGCCGGACCCGGTTGCTCAACGATCTCGGCGCCCAGGTGGCCGAGTTGAGCACCCTTGCCGCCGAGCTGACCGAGGTGGCGCGCGGTGACGTCACCGACGAGAGCACCGAGTTGCTCGACCTCGCCGACGTGGTGGTGGCCGCCGCGACCCGGGCGCGTTCCCGGGTGCCCGACATCGAGGTCGCGCTCGACGTCACCTCCGTCTGGGTGAGCGGGCGTCCCGCTGCGCTCCAACGGGCGGTGCTCAACCTCATCGACAACGCCGGCAAGTGGTCCCCCGCGGACCAGCCGGTCCAGGTCCGGCTGAGTGCCGAGGGCGCGTCGGCGGTGCTCGAGGTCGACGACGCCGGGCCGGGCATCGACGCCGCCGACGTACCGCGGGTGTTCGACCGGTTCTACCGTGCCGACAGCGCCCGGGCGTTGCCGGGATCCGGTCTGGGGCTGTCGATCGTGCAACGGGTCGTCGACGCCCACGGCGGCCGGGCCACCGTCGCCCGCTCCGTACGCGGTGGCGCGCTGCTTCGGGTCGACCTTCCGGCCGCGGCCCCGCCCGCCCCGATCGCGCGGCTCACCGCCGGGGAGGACACCGCAGTGCGCTGACCCGCCCCGGCGGCGCAGGACAAGGGACGGCGGCCCTCAGGCATGGCCTTGCGCGGCTCACCGTCGGGGCAGGACACCGCGGTGCGCCGACCCAGCCCCGGTCGCACGGCGCAGGACCAAGGGGCGGCGACCGTCGGGCCCACGAGAAGATCCGGGACGGGCCTTAGTCCCCGTCCCGGATCTCGTCCGTGCCGCCGCGCTCACCGTTACCGCGCGGGCTCCTCGTCGACGGCGAGCGATTGTTGACCGCCCGGCGGCTCCACCGTCGGACGGGACAGCCGGCTCGGCCACCAGATCCGCCGGCCGATCAGCAGGGTGAGGGCGGGCACCAGGACCGACCGCACCAGCAGGGCGTCGAGCAGCACGCCGAAGGCGACCAGGAACCCGACCTCGATCAGCATCACCAGCGGAAGTGTGGCGAGGACCGCGAACGTGGCCGCCAGGACCACGCCTGCCGAGGTGATGACGCCACCGGTGGCGGAGAGGGCTTTGAGCATGCCCTCTCTGGTGCCGAGACGCACGGTCTCCTCCCGGGCCCGGCTGGCCAGGAAGATGTTGTAGTCGACGCCGAGCGCCACCAGGAACAGGAATGCCAGTAGCGGCACCGAATAGTCGATACCTTTGAACCCGAGGATCGTGTCGAAGACGAACACGCTGCCGCCGAAGGCCGCGGCGAATGAGACGATCACGGTGGCCATCAGGACCAGGGGGGCCACGATCGCGCGCAGCAGCAGCCCGAGAATGATCAGGACGACGGCGAGCACCAGCGGGATCACCAGCTTCTCGTCGCGGCTGGTGGTCACCTCGGTGTCGAGGTTCTCCGCACTCGGCCCGCCGACGATCGCCTCCGCCCCGCTCACCGCGTGCACGGCGGTGCGCACCCGCTTGATCGTGTCGTACTCCGCGACAGTGTCCGGCGCGTCCGTCGGAAACACAGAGATGTCGGCCCAGCCACCACTGGTCTGACCCGGGACGGCCAGGGCCACACCGTGAGTGCCCTTGACGATGTCGAGCACCCGCTCCTGGTACGCCGGCCGCGTGAAGATCGTCATCGGCTGGCCGCCGAGCTCCGGGAAGTGCTGGCGGAGAACGGTGAAGCCGGTGACCGACTCCGGCGCGGACAGGAACTGGTCCTGCTCCCGCAGGGCGCCGGTGTTGCCCGCCAGCCCGATGGCGAGAACGCCGAGGACTCCGAGCGAGCCGAGCGTCGCCACCCAACGGCGGCGGCTGATGGCGGTGCCAAGCCGTCCCCACAGCCCCGGCTTCTCCTGCACGGTCGTGCTGAACCGCGGGATTGCCGGCCAGAAGATCCGCCTGCCGAGCACCACGAGTACCGCCGGGAACAGCGTCAGCATGGCCACCAGCGCGCACAGGATGCCGGCCGCACCGATCGGGCCCAACCCGCTGGTGCTGTTCAGGTCCGCGACGAGCAGGCAGAGCAGGCCGGCGACCACGGTGGCCGCGGACGCGACGATGGCCGGTGCCGCGCCGCGTAGCGCGTGGACCATCGCAACCCGGACGTTCTCGTGGTGGCGCAGTGTCTCCCGATATCGAGCGATGAGCAACAGCGCGTAGTCCGTGCCGACGCCGAACACCAGGATCGTCAGCAGCGCCGAATTCTGGTCGTTGACCACGATGCCGAAGCCCTTGACGAGCAGGTAGACGGTCGCCATCGCGGTCAGTGCGGCCGCGCCCACGACCACCAGCGGGATGAACCACAACACCGGGCTGCGGTAGGTGAGGATGAGCAGGAGCGTGACGACGACAACGGTGGTGAGGAAGACCTGCAGGTCGATGCCGTCGAAGACGGCGTCCATGTCGCCGTCGATCGCGGCCGGGCCGGTCACGTCGAGTTCCAGGCCGATGGGGCGGTCCTTCGCGGCGTCACGCAACGGGCCGACGATGGCCTCCGGTGCGCCGTAGGTCGTGCTCACGTCGAGGGTGAACATCATCGCCTTGCCGTCGGTGGAGAGTCTCGTCGGTGGGCCCTCGTCGTCCTCGCCGGCCGCCGCCACTTTCGGCGGGTACCGCTTGGCAAGGGTGTTGTAGTGGCGCTCGACCGTCGCGCGGTCGACGTCGGTCATGCCGCCGGCGCGGTGGTACACGAAGACGAACGTGTTGTCGTCCCCGCCGGGGAGACTGTCCTCAAGTACCGCCACCTTGGTGGACTCGGCACTGGCCGGCAGGGTGTCCACGGCGCTGTCGGTGGTGACCGAGCTCAACTTTCCGCTCAACGGCACCATGACCGCCGCCAGCGCCAACCACAAGCCAATCACCAGCCACGGCACCCACCGGCCTGCCAACCGACCGGGCGGCGCTTCCCTGGGCGGCGCTGCGCTGACTGACATCAATAGCCTCCTGACGGGTTGCATCGCTCATCTGATGCCTGCTTCGTACCGAGCGAATCTGAGACGACCGTTAATGCGGCGCTCAGGCCGGTTGGCCGATCCAGGTGCTCAGCGCACGCACCAGCTGGTGGCGTCGAGGTACTGCCCCGGTAGGCAAGGCGCAGGCGACGCAGCCGTCGGGCCGGATGAGCGACGCATCGACGTCCACCCGGTCCGTGCGGGCGGTGACGGTGTTGACCCGTCCGGTCCACCCGGCCGCGGCGGCGTGGACCTCCGCGCGGTCGACGAGGTCGAGCAGGAGCCCACGGCCCGCACGCAGCAGGTCCGCCGACCGAGTCACCGCGGTAACGACGTCCGGGTCGGGCCGCTCCAGCGTCAACTTCATGTCCGGGCACAGGGTGCCGACAAGCCGGTGGTCGTCGCCCAGGTCGTACCGGACGTCCATGCCGGCGAACAGACAGCTCAGAGCATCTTGTCCATGTTGATCAACTATGCCCTCGATGTAAATCAATAGAACGCCATGTAACGACCTCTGGTGCCCTGACCTGTACCTGGGGTCGTCCGGGGTTCGCTGAGCCAGGACCAGGCCGTCAACGGCTTCCGAGCCGTCCTCGGCGGCTTGGTCTCGCCGAAGGCCGCATCAACGGTTTGGCAGGTGCGCCTGAAGTACTAGCCAATGGGGCGTTGTGGACGGGAGGCAGCCGGAACGGTGTTCTCGGACGTCCACATCGTTGGATCACCGCGGCTCTTTCGGGGGAGGGACTGGCGCAGTGCGACGTGTAACGCTGATTACTCAGCCGCCGTAGATACGGAGACCTGAATGCCCAGCGAGCACCTCGCAAATGACGAAGACCGCTACCTGGACGTCATCGACATGCTCGCCCGACGCGTCGACCAACTCCAGTCGGGATCCGACGTACGCCACAGCACCGGTGTTCTGGCCCTACAGTCCGTCGTTCTGTTCCTCTCCGGCGGCTTGGCCGCCGGAATCCTGAACCGTCTCGGTGAGCGGGCGACAGATGCGGCCATGGAGCAAGTGCAGGCGCAGGCGAGTAGACGTCGTCGGAAGGATCCCCACCAGCAGGTCACCCCGGACGAAGCGATGGCGGCTCTGACCGAAGTGGCCAGGCTGATCGCCCAGTACGGCGTCAATATGGACGAGACGTATCGCGAGATCCGTGAGGCGCTGAACGATCTGGGGTATTCCGAGGAGGCGTCCGAGGATCTGGCGCGTCGGATCTCGCTACGTCTGCACTCATGACCTGGCCGCCCCCGTACCTGATTCGGGCGCCGGGCCCGTTGAGCGGTAGGGCGAGCCTTCGGAACACGCTGTGTCTCGCGGAGAACCACGACCCTCGAGCATCGATCGAAGCACTGCTGATCCTGCTCCGCAAGACGCCGACTCTACGCGACAGGCGCCGTGGTGAGTTCGGCATCACAGCCCGCATCAACGACGTCGTGAGCATGCGGGGACCTGCCCTGGACTCCCTGATTCCAGGGAAGTTGGATGTTCCGACCTCAGCCGTGATCTCCTACGTTCTCGACTGCCTGGCGCATCTCGACGATCCACGGAGCGCCGCGATGCTCGATTTCCTGGCCCTGTCCGCGATGGGAGCCACGGTCGACAGATTCGGGTCAGCACTGGGTCGATGGCGAGTGAGGCTGCTCCGAAACTCGTTGACGACGACGCTGAGTCTCGTGGCCGAGGAGCTACAGGGGTATGGAATCGCCACCGGCCACGCTAGTGACATGGGTCAGGCCGCAGCACTGTGCGACAAGGCGTTGATCCCGTTGTGGGGCGTCATCGCGGCATTCGAGGATGCGCTGTGGCGTTTGAAGAACTTCGACGCCTTCGAGAACGCGGCCGTCCTACGTGAGCGTCGTTTCATCGCTGCTCGCAACCAACTGCTCGACGACTCATGGTCGGACGCCGACTACGAGAGATTGCTGATCCTTCTCGACACCACAGTGCATCTGGTCAATGCGGGCCCGCTCTCCATCGCCACCCTGCGGCCGCAGTGGCTCGACAGAAGGAGTGCCTTGGAGGTCGCCGCCTACTGGGGGCTGGAGAGGCTGAACGGGATCCGTCGATACCTTGTCGAGGTGGAGGAGTGCCACAGCACCATACATGCCGGCCATTCGCGGCGTTCCGGCACGACCGCCGCCGAACTATTCGCCAGCTTGGCTCAAGTATGGCTCGAATCGGGTCGTCTGGCGGCTCGCCAGTCCCTGATCGAACGACGGTCCGCAGACCTGCTTCCCCGCTATCTTTTCGAGTCCGTGTCCGACCGTCTGTCGAACGCCGACATCACCGAGATCACTGCAGCAGCGGAACAGGACTCGCACAATGTAGTGGACACTATGCTGCACGAGACGTGGCACATGATGACCGCTGCCTGGCCCGGGCATCCGGAACTCGCTGACGGGACGACTGTGTCCCCGGCAATCGGCTACACGGTCGAGGACGGCCCGATAGGGCCGATAATTAATATGTATTCCCCGGGACATGGAATTAAGGGCTTCTTCAAAGCTGCTGCGAGAGCCGATGGCCCGGTCCTCGAGGTGGCCAGCGACCCGGGAGCCGAGCGGGCGTTGACTCAAGATGAGATCCGCCTCGCGCTCGCCGCGTCCTATCTCGACGAAGACCTCTACGCCAGTGTGGTCGACCTCGCGCGCCTGATCCTCGCCGAGGATCCGGACCGGCCGGGTGATGCGGTGACCATCTCGCAGATGATTGAGCGGCGAGCATTCGCCGAGATGCAGGCGGGACGACTCGAGGCGACCGAAGCGGCGTTCGCGGCGATGCGCACCGTCTGCGTCGAGGCCGACGACCGTGAAGGTCAACTACGCGCTCGCAACGGCATCGCCGGAGTGTGGGGACTGCAAGGGCATCCCAGACACGCTCTGGATCTGTGCCTGCGCAACCTGCAGGACTCGCTGGAGTGGCTCGGACCTGAGCACATCTGGACGACGGTGTGCCGTGTGGCCGTCGCCATCTATCGCGTCAAGCTAGGAAATTTCGACGAGGCGATCGCGGAGTACGAAGAAGTGATTCGCGTGCGGGAACAGCAGCTCGGCGTCGATGCTCCCGAGACGCTGAAGGCACAGGCCGATCTGGGAGTGGCGCTGTACGAGAAGGGGGATCTGAGCCGCGCTCGAGAGGTTCTGCTGGCCTGCCTTGGCCGGTCCGACGTAGTTCTAGGGGCGGACTCATATTCCAGTAATCTGGCCCGGACGACGCTCAAGCGATTCGAATGATCTGCGGAGCCGGCTGATTGTCGGCGAACGCTTTGCCTACGACCGTGTGCCAGCTGAACGCGGTGGTGGAACCGAGCGGCCGCGGCGGGACCACCCGAGCGAGTGCACGGTGAATAGCAGCGATGTGTGCCGAACGCAACGTGAAGTACACGTACGGACGCCCCCCCACCCAGGCGGAGACGCGGCCGCTGGTGGTCCGGTCCAGCCTGCGCATCGGTAGGCGCTAAGGGGCGTCTCGTAACCCGGTGCCTGTCTGCTGAGGACGGTCGGTCAGGATGCCTGGGTGCAGGTGATCACCGCAGCCCATCAGGAGTGGATCTTTCCGTTCACCGGGTTGCAGCCCGCCCAGCTCGGCAAGGTGGTCCGCTTGGTCGCTAAGCCTGACGATGCGCCAGATCGGGCCGTTGTTCGGGGTGTCGCACTCGCTGCGCACCGGGTTATCGACACCCGCGCGTCGCTAGCTAGTTCCTTGGTTTGCATGCGCAGCGTCGGCGCGGAGGTGCTCGCCGAGTGGATTTGGGCGACCCGTTCGACGTGCGACGGCGGTTTACCCTGCGGCTGTGTCCGAAGACGTCAGGCAGGGCTCTAGCGCGGAGCCGGCACAGCAGCGGTTCGTGGTGTGCGGGGATGGCGCGGTGGCTCGCCGCCTGGTCACCGAACTCACCGACCGCTACGGTGTCGCCGTCACCGTGGTCCTACCTTCGTCGAGCGACAACCACGCACCCGACATTGCCGACTTCACTTCGGACTTCAGGGTGGTGGAAGGTCAGCCCGAGATCATCACCGCGCGGCGCCTGACGGGGGAGGTGCTCGACCAGGCCGGGGTTCGGGAGGCAGCGGCTGTGGCGTTCGTCGGCGTCGACGACGTGACGAACGTGGACGCCGCCATGATCGCCCGGGAACTGGCCCCGGATGTGCGGCTCGTGATCCGACTCTTCAATCCCGTGCTCGGCGAGGGCGTAGCCGCGATGCTCGGGGACTGTGCCGTACTCTCCGGATCCGAGATTGCCGCACCGGCGTTCGTTGCCGCCACCCTGGGGGACGCCACGCCGACGTACCTGCGGCTGCCCGGCGGTGAGCTTCTGCGTACCGCGATGCGCAGAGCGGTTGACCTGGCTGGCGTGGATGTGGTCTGCGGTCTGGCCCAGACGACCGGCTCTGATCTGGTCGTCCTTCCGGCGGACCAGGATTCGGCCGATCTGCTGCTGGTGCGTGCCTACGGGCGGCCCCGGCTGGGCCTGCCGCGTCGACGGCCGCGCCTGTTGCGGGCACTCGGATTGGTGTTCAGCCGCAATCTGCGATTGGCGTTGGCCGGCACGGCCGCGTTGCTCGCCGCCGCCAGCGTTCTGCTCGCGTACACCCGCGGCCTGAACCTCGGGGAGGCGGCCTACCTGACGCTACTGACCGCGATGGGTGGCACCGAGGCGGACTCTGCCGCGCCTCTTGCCGAGAAAGTGACCGCAGTGGTGCTGGTGACCACCGGGGTGGCTCTCCTGCCTACCGTCACGGCCCTGGTGGTGGACTCGCTGGTGCGCGCCCGGCTGGCGGTCGCCGCCGGGGGCATGATCGAGCCGATCGACGACCACGTCGTACTGGTGGGCCTGGGCAACATCGGCACCAGGGTGCTGGAGGAACTCCATTCGATCGGCATTGCGGTGGTCGCCGTCGACCGGACCGAGTCGGCGCGCGGCGTTGGTGTCGCTCGTGAGCTGGGCCTACCGGTCATCGTCGGAGACGCGACCCGCCCCGACACACTACGAGCCGCCTCCGTACACACCTGCCGGGCGCTCGTGGTGTTGACCCCCGACGACGTCACCAACCTGGAGACCGCCCTGTCCGGGCGGTCCGCACACGAGGCGGACCGAGCCCGGTCGGCAGGACCCCGGGCCCCGTTGCGGGTGGTACTGCGGCTGTTCGATGATGGCTTCGCGGAGCGTACTCAACGCATCCTGGGCATCAACGAGTCACGTAGCGTTTCTTCCCTGGCCGCGCCGGCGTTCGCGGCCGCCATGATGAGCCGGCAGGTCATCGACACCATTTCGGTTGGCCGCCGGGTGTTGCTGGTGGCCGATCTCCCGATTGGCGCCGGTTCCGAACTCGAAGGCCAGTACTGCCGCGACGTCATCCAACCCGGCGGGGTGTGGGTGATCGCGGTGCGGACCGGTCGAGCGGGCCAGACAATCTGGTCGTTGCCGGAACGCCGGCCGCTGGTTCGCACCGACCGACTGATCGTGCTGGCCACGCGCGCCGGTCTCGCCGCGCTGCTGCCCCGCACCGTACCCAACCCGGACGCTGAACCACTGGCCGACGTGGCACCCCTGCGGCTGCTTGCGCCGGCACCCCGCGACGGTGTGTGACCGCTCAGGCCGGGTTGTCGCTGCGGACGTGGACTGTCTCGCCGTCGCTTCGTAGATCCTCCGCGACCTGCTTCTCGGTCAGGGCGACCAGGTGCGCGTCAACGCTCGCCTCGGTCTTCAGGCGTTCGTACGTGTCATGGACACGCGTGGAAAGCTCAGCGCGGTCCGCGTCCGGGAAACGTTGTCCGAGCATCTCTACCTGGCGTTGCAGGGCGATCTCCGGGTCGACGAGACCACCACTGGCGACGGGTTCGGTCATCGCGCACCTCGCATGTCGTCACGTGTTTGGGTGAGGAGTTCCCTGAACATCGACACGACAATCAGCCGTTCGCGCAATGTTCACCTTCGGAAGCCTGTCTTACGTGTACCTGCGCGGGATGTTGGTTCGGTGCTCGCTGGCCGGCGTTCGAGGATGGCAAGCTCTTGCCCGCCGGCTGTGCCGGTGACGGCCCGCCGACAGCAGCCGACCACTAACGACACTGCCGGGGCCCCGGGTGTCCATCGCACTACTCAGGCAGTGGATGTGTTCTCCCGGGGAGACGGGCGGCGGCTGCGGCGACGGTTGCCAGGTCTTCGCTCGAGAAGCCGGCGCGGCTCAACACCGCCAGGGATTTGTTCGTTGCCAGCGTGCACAACGCCAACTCTGCCGCCTCCTGCTCATCGGCCCCCGCCGCCAGCAACGCCTGCTGCAGCATCGCCCGCAAACCGTCGATCATGGCGCGGACCATCGCCTGGCCCTCCGCGTCGAGGGCCGGGAACTGCGTTGCCGACACCGTGAGCAGGCAGCCATCCGGGACCGTCGGGTCGGCGATGCGGTTCAGGGTGACCTGTAGGTAGGCGGCCACAACGGCGCTCGGGCTCGGGTGGGGGCCGGACAGTGCCTGGTCGTACAGCGGGTGGTAGGTCTGCGCGTACCGTTGGAGGCTTTTCCGGAAGAGGGTGCTCTTGTCGCCGAAGGTGCCGTAGAGCGAGCTCCGGCCCAGGCCCGTGCCCTCGGTCAGGCGGTCGATCGAGGCCTCCGAATAGCCCCAGCGCCAGAAGACGTGCATCACGCGTCGTAGCGCCTCGTCGACGTCGAATTGCTTGCGGCCCGCCATGGTTCGTCAGCCTACACATCTTGCACCGATCGTTCCAAGAGTCTTGTACTGATCGTTCCAAGATGTGTATGGTCGCCGGCATGACAAACCTGAGTTCGCTGCGGCTGCCCGACGGGTTCACCGATGTCTTCACTAGCCGTCTCGTGGAGCTGAGCGGGCTGCGGCTGCACGCCGTCACCGGCGGGGACGGCCCGCCGCTGCTGCTGGTCGGCGGGTGGCCGCAGACCTGGTTCGCCTGGCGGGAGGTCATGCCCGCGCTCGCCCGCGAGCACACCGTCGTCGCCGTCGACTCGCGCGGTGCCGGGCTCTCCGACAAGCCCGACGACGGTTACGACGCCGGCACCCTCGCTGCCGATCTGGTCGCTCTGATGGCCGCGCTCGGGCACGACCGATTCGACGTGGTCGGCCACGACATCGGCATGTGGACCGGGTATGCCCTCGCCGCCGATCACCCGGAGCGGGTGGGCCGGCTCGCCGTCGTCGACGCCATCATCCCCGGTCTCACGCCGACCCCCTCGGTCTTCAGCCCGGACGCGGTCAACCAGCGGCTCTGGCACTTCGGCTTCAACCGACTCGCCGATCTCAACGAGGAGCTGGTCCGGGGGCGGGAGCGGCTCTTCTTCGGCTACCAGTTCGCCAAGAAGGCGGCCACCCCGGACGCGATCCCCGCTTACGCCGTCGACGTGTACGTCGAAGCGATCGTCGCGGATCCTCGCGGGCTGCGGGCGAGCTTCGCGTACTACCGGGCGCTGGACGAGACGATCGCGCAGAACGAGCAGCGCGGGAAGACCCGGCTGACGCTGCCGGTGCTCGCCGTCGGCGGTGCGCGATACAGCGGCGCGATGGTCGCCGAGACGATGCGGCTGGCGGCCGACGATGTCACCGGGGTGGTCCTCGACGATTGTGGCCATTACGTGGCCGAGGAGCAGCCGGCGCGGTTCACCGAGGTCCTGGAGGCCTTCCTCAGTGGCGAACCGGTAGCAGGCGTGTCGCACGGCTGAAACATTCGTCGGAGTTTCGCCATGTCCGTCCTCCGCCCCGCTCATTCACGGTGCGCCGTTGGGCTGCTTCATCGCTGAGGCGAAATGAACATCCCGCAAGGGGTCGAAACCCAACTCGTCGGCTCGATCGCCAAACTGCGCGAATCCCCACAATGCCCTGCCGGCGCCTATTAGACGATCAAGGCGGGGAGCCCAGCCAGTGTCGGCATGGGTCAGGGCCCTGTGATCTGAAATGAATTGCCATACCTTGACCTCCATCTCATGAGAGGTATAGAGGATCCGACATCTGTCTTCTGTCACCATCGTTGAG
The DNA here is from genome assembly GCF_000718555.1 of Micromonospora chokoriensis. Lineage (GTDB taxonomy): Bacteria > Actinomycetota > Actinomycetes > Mycobacteriales > Micromonosporaceae > Micromonospora > Micromonospora chokoriensis_B. The sequence continues at coordinate 123,406 of NZ_JOAN01000023.1, read as the reverse complement.
TAAGCTCCTCTCAATCGGCCATCATCGATTCCTCGTTGTGGGCGAGTGGACGAACGTGTGCCGATCGGAGGGAGGGGAGAATGAGTCTCCCGAGAAGGTCAGTTGTGGTGGGCGCCGTCGCGATGCTGGCACTCACGGCCGCCACGCCGGCCGTGGCGGCCGAACCGGAGGGCGTCATCCGTAGTGCCGGCGGTGCCACGGCTGTCAGCGACAGCTACATCGTGGTGTTCAAGGAGAGCGCGGTGAGTCGGGCGCAGGTCGGCGCCACGGCCAGCAGACTGGCTGGCCAGCACGGCGGAGCGGTCGCTCGGACCTACTCAACGGCACTGCGCGGCTTCGAGATCACGGCCGGCGCCAAGGCGGCGGCCAGGATCGCCGCGCACCCCGATGTCGCGTACGTCGAACAGAACCACACGGTCCGCATCTCCGGGACGCAGTCGAACCCCCCATCCTGGGGCCTGGACCGCGTCGACCAGCGCAATCTGCCGCTAGACAGCTCGTACACCTATCCGAACACCGCGACCAACGTGCACGCGTACATCATCGACACGGGCATCCTGTTCGCCCACAACGACTTCGGTGGCCGGGCCACCAGCGGCTACGACGCGGTCGACGGCGGCTCCGCCGACGACTGCAACGGGCACGGCACGCACGTGGCCGGCACCGTCGGAGGCTCCTCCTACGGCCTGGCCAAGGGCGTGCAGCTGGTCGGCGTTCGGGTGCTCAATTGCTCCGGCAGCGGCACCAACGCCGGTGTGATCGGCGGCGTCGACTGGGTCACCGCTAACGCGATCAAGCCGGCCGTGGCGAACATGAGCCTCGGCGGCGGTGCGAATGCCTCGCTCGACACGGCGGTCCGCAACTCGATCAACTCGGGTGTGACCTACGGTCTCGCCGCGGGCAACGACAACGGTGGCAACGCCTGCAACACCTCGCCGGCCCGGACGGCCGAGGCGATCACGGTCGGCTCGACCACCAGCACGGACGCCCGGTCGTCCTTCTCCAACATCGGTACCTGCCTGGACATCTTCGCGCCCGGCTCGTCGATCACGTCGGCCTGGTACACCAGCAATACCGCAACCAACACGATCAGCGGTACGTCGATGGCCACCCCGCACGTGGTCGGTGCTGCTGCCCTGGTCGCCTCCGCCAACCCCACCTGGACCCCCCAGCAGGTCCGGGACTACCTGGTGAACAACGCGACCAACAACGTGGTGACCAACCCCGGCACCGGTTCCCCGAACAAGTTGCTCTACGTGGTCAACGACGGCACTCCACCGGCCGACGACTTCTCCGTCGGGGTGTCGCCGACGGCCGGTTCGACCGCGCCGGGCGGCTCGGTCAGTGCCACCGTGAGTACCGCGACCACCAGCGGTTCGGCGCAGTCGGTGAGCCTGTCGGCGAGTGGGCTGCCGAGTGGCGCCACCGCCTCGTTCAGTCCAGCCACGGTAACCTCGGGCGGCTCATCCGCGCTCACCATCGCCACCTCGGCGAGCACTCCTTCCGGCACCTACAGCGTCAGTGTGACCGGTACCGGCACTGCGGGTACGCGCAGCGCCACGTACTCGTTGACAGTGACCGGTTCGGGTGGTGGTGGGTGCTCGGGCACCAACGGCACCGATGTGGCGATACCGGACAGCAACACGGCGGTGACCAGCGGCATTGTCATCACCGGCTGCAACCGTAACGCCTCCTCGGCGTCCACAGTGGCGGTCAATATTGTGCACACCTTCCGCGGTGACCTGATCATCGATCTGGTGGCACCGGACGGTACGGTCTACCGGCTGAAGAACCAGAGCTTCTTCGACGGTGCCGACAACGTCAACACCACCTATACCGCGAATCTCTCCACCGAGCCGGCGAACGGCACCTGGCTGCTTCGAGTGCGAGACGTCTTCTCCGGTGACACCGGCTACATCAACACTTGGACCCTTACTCTCTGAGACGTGACGAAGGGCCCTTCCCGCTCCGATTTCCGGTAGCGGGAGGGGCCCTTCCCGTAGTCAATTGGTGTCGACGATCATTCCGGCAGCGATGGTGCGGTTGGTGGTTTCGTCGATCAGGATGAAACCACCGGTGGTGCGGTTACGCCGGTATTCGTCGGCGAGGAGCGGGACGGTAGTACGCATGCGGACGCGGCCGATTTCATTGAGTCCGAGTTCAGGGGCAGCCTCGTCACGATGCAGCGAGTTAACCTCAAGTCGGTAGTGCAGCTCGCGGATCACGGCCCGGGCGGTACGAGTGGTGTGCTTGATGGTGTACTTCGCGCCGGGACGCAGCGGAGTGCTCTCGTCCATCCAGCAAATCATCGCCTCGATGTCCTGCGCGACTGCCGGGCCATTGTTCGGCCGGCAGATCAGGTCGCCCCGGGAAATGTCGATCTCGTCGGTCAACCGGACCGTGACTGACATCGGCGGGTACGCCTCGGTGACCGGCCCGTCCGCGGTCTCGATCCCCGCGATCCGGGAGGTGAACCCGGAGGGGAGAACCAGAACCTCGTCCCCCGGCTTCAACACACCCGAAGCGACCTGCCCGGCGTAACCCCGGTAGTCGGTGATCGTGGTCGACTGCGGGCGGATCACATACTGCACCGGGAACCGGACGTCGACCAGGTTCCGGTCGGAGGCGATGTGCACCCGCTCCAGGTAGTGCAGCAGTGACGGGCCCTCGTACCACGGGGTGTGCTCCGAGCGGGTCACGATGTTGTCGCCGTGCAACGCCGAGACCGGGACGACGGCGAGGTCCGGAACCTCCAGCTTCGCCGCGAAGGCGGTGAACTCATCCGAGATCCGCTCGAACACCTCCTGCGACCAGTCCACCAGGTCCATCTTGTTCACACACAACACCAGGTGCGGCACCCGCAGCAACGAACACAGGAACGCGTGCCGGCGGGACTGCTCGACCAAACCCTTACGGGCGTCGACCAGGATCAACGCCAGGTCGGCGGTGGAGGCACCGGTGACCATGTTCCGGGTGTATTGGATGTGTCCGGGGGTGTCGGCGATGATGAACTTCCGCCGGGGTGTGGCGAAATACCGGTACGCCACGTCGATCGTGATGCCCTGCTCCCGCTCTGCCCGCAGGCCGTCGGTCAGCAACGCCAGATTCGTGTACTCGTCGCCCTTGGCCGCGCTGACGGCCTCCACGGCTGCCAACTGGTCGGTGAACAACGACTTCGTGTCGTAGAGCAACCGGCCGATCAGCGTCGACTTACCGTCGTCGACGCTGCCCGCCGTCGCGAACCGCAACAGGTCCATCGCCCTGCCTTCGGGCGCCGCGCCCTCGGCCACCGGAACCGCGGTCGTGCCCATCAGAAGTAGCCTTCCCGCTTGCGGTCTTCCATCGCGGCCTCACTCACCCGGTCGTCGCCCCGGGTCGCCCCCCGCTCGGTGATCCGGGTCGCCGCGACCTCCTCGATCACCAGGTCCACGGTGTCCGCCTCGGACATCACCGCCGCCGTGCACGAGGCGTCGCCGACGGTCCGGTACCGCACCCGCGCCTTGAACGGCTCCTCCGACCCCCGGGGCGTGATGAACTCGTTCACGGCGTAGAGCATTCCGTCGCGTTCGATCACCGTACGTTCGTGGGCGTAGTAGATCGACGGCAACGCCAGCCGCTCCTGGGCGATGTAGTGCCAAATATCCAACTCGGTCCAGTTCGACAACGGGAACACCCGGATTGACTCGCCCGGATGATGTCGACCGTTGTACAACGACCAAAGCTCCGGCCGCTGGTTCTTCGGATCCCACTGACCGAAGTCGTCCCGGAAGCTGAACATCCGCTCCTTGGCCCGGGCCTTCTCCTCGTCCCGCCGTGCCCCGCCGAACAACGCGTCGAACCGGTACTTCTGCACCGCCGCCAACAAGACGGGGGTCTGGATGCGGTTCCGCATCCCGTCGGCGGATTCGCGGACCAGGCCCGCCTCCAACGCCTCGGGTACGCTCGCCACCACCAACTGCAGGCCGAGTTCGGCCACCCGCTGGTCCCGGTAGTCCAACACCTCGTCGAAGTTGTGCCCGGTGTCGATGTGCATCACCGGGAACGGAATCCGGGCCGGCGCGAACGCCTTCTGGGCCAGCCGGAGCATCACGATCGAGTCCTTGCCGCCGGAGAAGAGCAGGACCGGGCGCTCCAGCTCGGCAACCACCTCGCGCATGACGAAGATGCTTTCTGCCTCGATCGCGTCCAGGTGCGACACCCGGTACGTCGCCGCGGGCGTCGCGTCGATTGTCGTCATCGCGGCCTCAACCGGCTGCCGTGGCCGTCGCCGGCCTGAGGGTCAGGTGTTGCCGCAGCGCGGCGAGGAGTGGGGCGGCCAGTTCCGGCCGGCAGACCACCAGGTCCGGCAGCCGGGGATCAGGCTCGTTGTATCGCAACGCGGAACCATCGATTCGGGAGGCGTGCAATCCCGTGGCCGTCGCCACCGCCACCGGCGCCGCCGAATCCCACTCGTACTGCCCACCCGCGTGCACGTACGCGTCGACCTCACCGCCGATAACCGCGGCGATCTTCGCCCCGGCCGACCCCATCGGCACCAACTCGGCACCGACCTCGTCCGCCAACTCTGTCAAGAACGCCGGCGGCCGACTCCGACTCGCCGCCAACCGGATCGTCCGACCGCTGACCGTCGTCGGTCGGGGTGGGGGTGCCTCGGTGCCGAGGGTACGGAGCTGGGCCGGCAGGGCGATGGCGCCTGCAACGAGGCGGTGCTCCGTCGGCGCGTTCCGTTGCCAGAGTGCGACATGCACCGCCCAGTCCGTCCGGCCCGGCTCGGAGAACTCGCGGGTGCCGTCCAACGGGTCGATGATCCACACCCGGTTGGCGCCCAGCCGCTCCGGCGGGGGGCCGGCCGTACCCGTGGCCCATGCCTGCCGCGCGCCGTCGTCCTCCTCCGAGAGCACGGCGTCGGCGCTCCTGCACCGTGCCAGTTCGTCGCGCAGCAGTTGGTGCGACGCTCGATCACCCGCGCGCTTCAACGCGGCCGGGTCCTCGTGACCGTGCTCCGCGCGGACGCGCAGCAGCAGCCGGCCGGCCCGCTCGGCCAACCAGGCGGCGAACGCTCCATCCGACGCGGGGGCTGCTGAACTGGGGGGTTCCAGCACGTTCATCGACGAGCACCTCCGGTAGACGCGTGGATCGTGCCGTTCACTGCACGGCACGACGACTGAAGCTTCGTACGCTGGTGACCGTGACCAATGCGGCCACCCCGGTCAGGACCAGCAGACAGACCCAGGCCGGTATGTGCGCGACGTCGGGCAACATGGCGCCGCGTACGCCCTCGGATACGTAGGTCATCGGGTTGAGGGCGGTGACCGTCTGGAACCACGGCATCGAGGAGAGCCGCGGCCACGGGTAGTGGATGCAACCGGTCCAGATGATCGGGGTCACGACCAGCGAGAACGTAATGTTGATCCGTTGGATGGGCAGAATCATCGCCAGCGTCATGCCGATGCCGCCGCCGATCCATCCGCCGAGCAGGACAGTCAGCAGGACCATCGGTAACCGTCCGGGCTGCCACGGGGCCGAGCCGACCATCAGTGCGCCCAGCGGGTAGATGAGGGCTGCGGCGATGAGCCCGCGCAGCATCGCGACCACGAGCTTGCCGACCGCGACCAGGTTCGTCGACAGCGGGGCGAGTAGCCGGTCCTCGATCTCCCGGGTGAAGCCGAACTCCTTGACCAGTGGCAGCGCGACGCTCTGCAACGCGGTGGTGAGCGCGGCGAGCGCGATGATGCCGGGTAGAAACAGGTCGGCGAAGTTCCGGGCGACGATGCCCTGCCCGCCGAGCACCTTGACGAAGACGAAGAGCATGAACAGCGGGGTGAGGCCGACCTGGACCAGGATGACCCAGAGTTCCTTGGCGGTGACCAGCAGGTCACGGCGCAGAATGGCCAGGAAGACCCGGTGGGTGCTGGGTCTCGCAGGCGTCGCCGTGGTGCTCATCGCCGCAACCGGCGGGGTATCGAGGTCGGTCACCGTGGGTCCCTTCCGGTCAGTCCGATGAAGACGTCCTCGAGGCTCGGCTCGGCGATGTGTACGTCGGTGAGGGTCGCCAACCGTGTGGTCAGGACGGTGAGCGCCGGCCCGAGCACGGCGGCGGGGTCGGCGGCGAGATGCAGCCGGATCCGGACGCGCTCGCGCCCGCCCGGGTCGGGGGCGAGCGTGGCGACCGCCCGCTCCCGGGCCAGCGCGGTCAGTGCGGTCAGTGCGGCGGGAGCGCCCGCGCCGAACCCCGAGCCGCCGCCGAGGCCGAGGCCGGAACGGAGTTTGGCGGCCACGGCGCCGGGCGGCGCGGCCGCGGCGAGCCGTTCACTTTTGCGTACGCCGGAGACCTCGGAGAGCGCACGCAGCAGCTCGTCCGGTTCGTCGAGCGCGGCCGGGGTGACCGTCAGGTCGAGGATCGATCGTCCGGCGAGACCCTTGACCAGATTGCCCGGTGTGTCCAGGGTGAGCAGCCGACCGTGGTCGACGATGCCGACCCGGTCGACCAGAGCGGCGGCCGCGTTCATCTGGTGTGTGGTCAGCACGACCGTCACACCGCGTCCGCGCATCTCGCGGATCCGGCTCCAGATCAGCCGGCGAGACTGCGGGTCCAGGCCGTTGGTGGGCTCGTCGAGGAAGAGCACCGCTGGTTCGTGGATCAGCGCGCGAGCGATCATCAGCCGTTGCACCATGCCGCCCGAGTACGCCTCGATCCGCTTGTCGGCCCGATCCGTCAGTCCGAAACGGTCCAGGAGCGCATCAGCCCGGGCGTTGCGTACGGCGCGGCCGACGCCGTGGTACGCGGCGTGGTACAGCAGGTTCTGTCGTGGCGTCAGCGACCGGTCCAGGTTGTTGTGCTGAGGTACGACGGCCAACTGGGCACGGGCCGCGACCGGGTCGCCGACCACGTCGATCCCGCCGACCAGCGCCCGGCCCGCGGACGCCCGCAGCCGGGTGGTGAGGATGCCAATGGTGGTCGACTTGCCGGCGCCGTTGGGTCCCAGCAGCCCGAAGATCTCGCCGGGGGCCACCGTGAAGGACAGCCCGTCCACGGCTGCGGTCGTGCATCCGGGATAGCGCTTGACGAGGTCGGTGACCTCGACCGCGGGCGGGCTGCCACCACTACTGGCCATCTGCTGCTTCCTCTCCTGAGCTGTCGGACGGATGGGCGCCGGTGCGGTTCAGCCGCCGGTTCGAGGGTGTGCGTCGAAGAAACGCCAGATGGTCTCGGTCGCGTTCGGCGCGGTCGCGGGCGGATCCAGACCGAGTAGGCGTTGCGCCGCGGGTGCGGGGCTGGCCGCACCCGGCCACTGGTGGCCGGCGTGGTCAACGGTGACCAGCTCGACTGCCCGTCCCTCGGGACAGGTGGCGGCCGAGGTGTGGACCGGGCCCGAGACCGTGGTCAGCGGAGCCCCGCATCCGTCGGTCGTACGCCACTGGCCGAGCAGGTCGGGGGTGGGCGGGCCGTCGATCTTGACCGGATTGCGTCCGGTTCCGTCGTTGTCCCGCTTGCCCGGACCACCGTCGAACGGCACTGTCTGGTCCGCCATCCCGTGGATGTGGATCACGGAGATCGGTGCCGGGGACGGGCACGGGCCGAGTTGGGTCGCCGCCACCGGCCCGATCGCGGCGAACAGCTTCGTGTCGCACGCCAGGCGGTATGCGAGCATCCCGCCGTTGGAGATCCCGGTGGCGTAGATCCGGGTGCGGTCCACCGGAAGTTGGTCGGCCACCGTGGCCACCAGTTGCTGGATGAAGGCCACGTCGTCCACGCCGTCGCGGGCCGGTGGGCCACAGCAGTCCGGGCTCACCGCCCAGGAGCGGCTCAACCCGTCCGGATACGCGACGACAAAGCCCTCCCGGTCCGCCTGAGCGTTCCAGCCGTAGGAGGTCTCCGCCTGGCTGCCGGTGCCGAGCGCGCCGTGCAGCATGACCACGAGCGGCGCCGGGGTCGATCGGGCGAGGTTCGCCGGCCGGTAGAGGCGGAAGCCGCGCGTCTGCCCGTCGACCACGAGGGTGTGCGCCGAGGAGCCGGTGGGCAAGGTGGACACCGGTCCGACCTCGTGCTGCTCCGGGTCGTCCCGGATGAGCCCGCAGCCGGCCAGCAGGGTGAGCGCTCCGACGAGCGGCAGGACCGCGAGCGGGTGTTGCCACCGACTGCGCCGTCCCACGCGACGTGTCCAAGATCTACTAATCTTTACCATAATCGCACCCTTACATATCAATGTTCGGGATTTGTAAGGATCTGCACTGGTTTGTGTTCAGTGTGGATGGCTCCGCCCGTGCTCCCGCTGTGCCACCCGGGCGGAGCCAACCGGCTAACAGCGCCGCGTACTCAGCTGGATCAGTTCCCAGCCGCCCTCGGGAACGGCATCGTCGGGGTCGGTACGCAGATTCATCGGATTGGCCATGCCCAGGTAGAGGGTCGACCCGTCCGCGATCATGTTGCGGATCCCGTAGTTCAGGTAGTTGCCGAGCCCACTGTTGTCCACCACCGTGGCCGGTCTGCTGGTGGAATCGAAGACGAACAGGTCCCCGCCGTAGACCGGTGCCGGCGGGGGGTCGTCGGCCAACACGGCGGCGTCGCCGAACTCGACCGCGGCCGGGCCGGTGACACCCAACAGCCGGGCGGTGTCGTGGCCCAGGTCCTTGGAGATGTAGCTCCAGTCCATGGTGCCCACGTAGAGTTTCCCGCCCGCCACCGCCATCTTCCAGGTGTAGTTGTTGTAGGGGTTGCCCATGCCCGACGGGCCGTACAGCGGGGTGTATCCGGTCGAGGCGGCGGCCCAGAGGCCCGTGCCGCCGTTGCCCGCCGGGTCGTAGGCGGGCAACTGGGGTGCCCCGTACAGCAGGTCCACCCGCTGGTGGCGGTCGCCGAAGCTCTTACCTCGGAAGATGCTGATCGCCCGCTGCGTGCCGCGCACCGAGGCCCGCAGCGCGGCCTCGTTCGCCGGTGGGTAGGTCGCGATGTGCACCGTGGTCGCCTTCATCGGCACGTGCATCGTGCCCCAGTAGAGGTAGCCGTTGTAGGAGGCGAGCCCACCCAGGGCGTAGGTGCGGGCGACGACCGGATCGGGCTCGTACCCGTCGACCGACCAGACCTGGGTCCAGTTGTCGGCGTCGGCCGGCGTGAGGCCGCGTTCCCCCTGCGACAGCTTCGGGCTCATCCACACTCCGGCGACCCCGGACAGCGGTTCGTCGGTCGTGCCGGGCGCGGCCGCTGCCAGGGCGTCGTCACCGGAACCCGTCCAGGTCGTCACGAAGATCCGCCCGTCGTGCACGGTGAGATCCGCTGCCTGGGCCGGCAGGTTCGCGACCTCGACAAAGCTGAACGGGTTGCTCCGGGAGCCGGTCCAGCGCAGCACATGGCCCCGGTTGCCGCCGTTGGCGCCCACCCCGACACCCGCATAGAGCGCGCCGTCGGCCACCACGAAGTGGCGGATGTTGCCGTACGCCGGCAGGTTGACCGAGCCGAGGAAGGCTCCGCTGACGGTGTCGAAGGCGAACAGGTTGATGCTCTCGCCCAGTGCGGGCCCACCCAGGAACGCCACCCCCTGATGGGTGCCGGCGGCCCGGATTCCGGCGGTCGTGCTCAGCCGGTTGGCGTCGGTGGTGGAGGCGCTCTTCACCGCGTCGGTCTTCTCCGTCAACCGCCGCGAACGTTTGTCGTACGTGTACAACCGAGGCGGGCGATGGTCGCCGAGAGTGGCGGGCAGGGTTGGGTTGCGCTTCGCGATCTGGCTCTCGCCGTACTCGCACACCCAGTCGTCGTTGACGTTCGGTGTCGTGTTGCGCAGGTTGCGCCCGCTGGTCAAGCAGTTGACGTTCGCGCCGGTGCCGAACCACAGGCTCTGCTCGGTCTGGGTCATGCCCCACAGGTAGGACTGGTTCACCTTCGACTGGCCGGTAGCGCACGGAGGACCGGGTGGATAGGCCACACCGACACCGGCGAAGCACTCGTCCGGGGTGCCCTTCCCGATCAGTTTCCGCTCGTACCTCGGCTGATGTCCGGCCGTACCCGGCGCATCCGTCCCGATCGGGGTGGCGGCTGCGGCGGACGCCGGCGCCGCGAGTACATACAGCAGTCCCAGTACGGCGGCCGCGGCGAGCGGTCGCCGGCCCGACATCCGGAATGGTTTCACAAATGGTTCCTCTCGTTCGGCGAAGTCATGACGGTCGGTGGGCACGGTTGCGGGTCAGGCCGCGGCGACCTCGCGGGACCGAGCGGGACTGACCACCCGTCCGGCGACCCGCCGTGCCCAGTCCGCCCCGTCCTCGAACTCCAGGAACCGGGCCAGCAGATCGAGCTGCCCGATCGGGTCGGCGACCAGGTCCTCGTAGCTCATCCGGTGCAGATGTCGCGGAGGCAGGTCGGTGAGCGCCTGCTCGGCCTGGCTGGTCAGGAACGCGCTCAAACCGAGATAGCGGCGCAGGTCCTGGCCCCGATCCCGGAGCAGGTCCGCGGTGAGCCGGTCCGGCAGGTAGCGTTCCAGGTCCTCGGGCACCGACTGGCCGGGCTCGATCCGGAACGGATCCAGCCCGCACCGGCCGAGGAACTCCACCCGCAGCTGGATCAGCTGGAACGATGAGTGCCGGCTCATCGAGCGGGCGGTCGCCTCCCGATCGCGAGTCAGGTACACCACCTTCGCCTCGGGAAATGCCCGCAACAGGTACGGAGCGACGTGGCTCGACCCGCCGGAACGCTCGACCCAGCGCCGCTTGCCGGTCACCACGGCCAGCAGGTCGAGGAACATCCGGTGGTGGTCGCCGACCGACTGCGTCGGGAAGTCCGGCACCCGCTCGGCGAGCTGGTCGAAGAGGCTGTCCGGGTTGGCGGTCAGCTTCGACAGGGTGATGGCCAGGATTCGCGGCAGCTCGGTCATCCGGTCCGCCCACCGGCCGGTCAGCGGATAGCGCACCTCCTTCGGCGGCAACCCGATCCGAAACAGGGTGGCTAGTTCCGCCTTGGGGCTGCTCAGCACCGCCCAGTACGCGGCCCCGGTAAGTACCTCGGAACTGCGCGCCCAGGGTGCGACGGACATGAAGAACTCCTGCGCCGAGAGAGTCTCGGGCTGCTCCGCGATCAGGTCCGAGAGCAGCGTCGAGCCGCACCGGCCGTTGCTGATGATGATCGACCTGCCGGTGACCGGGGTGTCCATCCAAGGACCTCCTGCACGTTGGGTTGTCACGGGGCGGTGGCCACCTCGGCCACCTCAACGGAGCACTCCTCGCGGAGCCAGGCCAGGACGAGCCGGCAGACCGCCTCCGGCCGGTCGACCAGGAGGGTGTGTTTTTCGCCGGGTAGGACCACGGTCCGCGTCTGCGGTAGCAGCCGGACCACGGCCGGTGCCAGCTCGACGACGGCGGAGTTCGCGCCGTAGAGGCAGAGCACTGGTACGCCGATCGCGCTGATCTGCGCGGCACTGGGCAGGGCACTGGCCGGTAGGTCCCTGGCCAGCGTGGTCGTCACGAGCATCTCGCCGGTGGCCCGGGCCCGGCGGGCCACCCGTTCCCCCCGACCGGCGCTGATCTGCGCCAGCGCCTCCGAGCGGGGCAGGAGGTCGGCGGCCCGGTCCAGCCGGCGCGCGACCCGGGCCATCCACGCCTGGGTCGGCGGCGAGGATTCGATCGCCGCGACGGAGGCGACCCGGCCCGGGTGGCGGATCGCGTAGGCGAATGCGATCGTGCCACCGAACGAGTTACCGAGCAGGTGCACCGGACCGGTGACGTCGAGTTTGGTCAGCATTGCCGACAGGTCGTCGACGAAGTCGTCGAGGGTGTAGCCAGTGGGTGGGCGCTCGCTGTGGCCGTGCCCCCGCAGGTCGTACATCAGCACCCGTAGCCCGGCATCGGCCAAGGGCTTGGCAAGGGTGAAATACCAGCTCGCGAGGCTGTCGGAGGCCATCCCGTGGATCATCACGAGGGTGGCCAGCCCCGCCCCCCGGCCAGCGCCGACCTCGCCCGGCCCGCCGGCCGGTGGTTCGAGGTGTTCGACGTGCACGTCGATTCCGTTGGCCCGGATCATCGTCACGAGCGGACCGCCTCGACGACGGTGGGGCTGGCGTCGGCCGGCGTGTCCCGGACGGACTCGGCCGCATCGAGGGAGTGTGCGATGTGCTCGACCAGTTGCCCGACGAGCAGCTCGCCCACGGTTTCCAGATCCAGTTTGGCGACAAAGTGCGCGAAGTTGACCGTGTTGCCGTAGCGGGCCTGCAGCCGGCCGGCGAGAGAGACGACGTCGATGCTCTCCATGCCGAGGTCGTCGCGGAAGGTGGTGTCCATGGTGATGGGTTCATCGGCGGCAAAGTCCCCGAGCACCGCGTGGATGATCTCAGTGAGCTCGGCGAGGATCTCGGCGTGCGAGGCGGCCATGGGATGGACTCCTTCGAATGGTCGGGAGTGGATGCCGGTCACGGCTTATCGGCCCCGGTCTGCGGGCCCCAGGTCCAGGCGACGACGTACCGTCGGGGCGGTAGGTCTTCGGGATTTCCGACCTCGCGGTGCTCCACCGGGTAGATCCGGTCGTCGACGAGGACAGTCAGCACCGTGTCCGTGGCGCTCTTCACGACGAACTGGCGCGGGCGCCCGTCGAGTCCGGTTCCTTCCGCCTTGCCGACGGCCTCCTTGGCGGCCCAGAACCGGGTGAACCACCGCCGCCGGTCCTCGGTGTCGCCGCCGAGCGAGTCCAGCAGGGCGCTCTCTTCGTCGGTCAGGGCGAAGCCCAGGGTGCTCTCCGGATGATCGGTGATCTCGGCGACGTCGATGCCGACGCCCGGCGCGTCGGGTGGCGACGCCGGAGGACGGGGTTTCGCGATCGCGACGCCGATCTCCGCGCAGTGCGCCAGCGAGACGTCGCAGTCGCGCAGGTCACGGCCCGGACGTCCGTACACCCGGGGTCGCCCGTCCGGATCGTTGCCGACCGTCAGCTCGATGGGGTAGATGTCGCTGTGCCCGTCCTCCCACAACCGGAACCGGACGGCGTCCTTCACCGCGATCCGGCCCAACAGCCACTGTTTGCGGGATCTGGCGGGCTGCCGTTCGTAGTCCTCGTAGGCGGCCGAGCCCAGGATGCCGCGGGCGGCCATGCCCTGGGTGACCAGGTCGGTCCAGCAGTCGAAGGCCATCGTCCAGCCCTCGGGTTGGATCAGTGACATCGGATGCCGTTCGGGGAACCGTTCCGCTGGCCGCGCCTGCGGATGGCTGTCGAAGCGCCGGTCGACCGCGCCGTCGATCTGTGCCCACACCCGGTCGTCGACGACCAGTTGGGTGTCCGCGACGAGTTGTGCGTCGTCGATCGAGCGCACCCGGGCGACACACTCGAAGGCCGTACCGGGTGGCGGCGGGGGACCGAAGTACCGGATGTGGCCCAGGCCCACGGGCAACGCCACGGTACGGAACGGCTGGGTGGTGATGAGCCAGTTGCCGATCAGTTGGAGCGCGTTGTCCAGCAGTGCGCCCGGCGGCACGGGTGCGGTGACCACTCCCCGTACATGCATGTCACCGAGGGCGTGTACGGCGGTGACGCCCTGGAACTGGGGGCCGTGGAACATCAGCCGCTCGGCGTACATCTCCTCGGCGCTGATCCGTGGCGGCCGCTCGGTCGCGGGATCGTGGCGCCATACCTCGGGCGGGTCCGCCGGATAGTTCGCGGCGAGTTCCACGGTCGACCGGGCGTACGGGCCGAAGGTAACCGAGACCAGGCCGGGACCGGTCGGCTTCACCGCGATCTCGACGTCCTGACCCGGCTCGGCTATCAGCCAACGGTTGAACCGGGCGTCGCGTACGGCCACCGCCCGCATGCCCGGCATGGCCTGCTCCGCCGCGTCGACCATGTGCTGGACCAGGGTGGTGGCCGGCACCACCGGCCACCGGTCCTCCACGTTCGGCCAGTCCGGTGGCTGGACGAAGAAGCAGTGATCTCTCAGGTACGGCATGCTCTCGACGGAGACCCGCAACGTGATTCGCCGAACCGTACTCGGGCCGCCGTTGCCTGCGCTGCCGATGCCACGGCCGCCGGGGGCGGCGGTTCGGGAGGATCCGGCAGGCACACCCGGCCGCGGCACCACCGGCGGAGCCGGTCGGGCGGCGGCGTCCAGCACGTTGACCGCGTCCCGAGCCGTGTCCTGCAACAGCGCGGCGAGTTCCGCCGCCGCGCTGGACCGTCCGGTCAACCTTTGCAGGGCGGCCAGCGCCGCCGCCGGGTTACTGCCGGTACCCGCCGGCTCCGGCTGGCGTCCCGCCCCACCCGTCTCCGACGCGCCGATCGGAACGGCCGCACCGTGATTCGGCGGACCCGCGGACAGGTGGCTCGGCTGGGTGCCGTCCGCTGACACGCCGAGCAGGCCGGCGGCGCCCGCCCCGAGCCGGACCAGCGGCCCACCGAGGTCCAGCGGGATCGACGGACCGCGGCGTACCGGTTTCCCGGGTGCCTTCGCCAACGGTGGATCGAGCGCGGTCAGGTTCGGGCTGCCGCCCTCCACCCAGATCGCGGTGGCGACCCGGCGGAGCTGGTCCAGCCCGCTGCGGTGCTTCACGTTCACCGGCATCGCGAGATGGTCACGCCCGCGCAGGTTGTCGCTGATCAGCGAGGCGAGCTGTCCCGCACCGACCTGGAGGAAGACCCGTACCCCGGCGTCGTACATCGCCGCCACGGTCTGACGGAACCAGACCGGCTCCATCATGTGTCGGACGAACAGGGCGTTGACCTTTGCCTCGTCGGCGGGGAACGGTGCCGCCAGGGTCGCCGACCAGACCGGTATCCGGGTCGGGTGTACCTCCCAGCGGCGCAGCGCAGCGCCGATCGACTGCAGGCCGTCAACGAACACGGGAGTGTGGAAGGCCGACCGGAACGGCAGCTTCTGACACAGCACGTTCTCCGTACGCAGGGCCTCGACGAGCCGGTCCACCTGGGATTCCGGGCCGTTCACCACCGACTGCGCCGGGGCGTTGTCGTGCGAGAGAAGCACCCCCGGAAAGTCACCCAGCATCGGGGTGACCCGGTCGGCGCCAGCTCCCACAGCCGCGAAGACGTATCCGGAGACCTCGACCGAGTCGGCGTTGAACAGTTCCAGGAATTCATCCATCGCCGCCGTGCTGATCTGCCCGCTGGTCGCCGCGGCGGTCCACTCGCCAATGCTGTGTCCGGCGACCGCGTCCGGTAGCACGCCGATGTGGCGCAGCGCCTCGTCGAGCAGTTTTCCCACCTCGATCAGCCCGGCGCCGTGCCGGCCCAGGTCCGCCGCGGACCACTGTCGGTCCGGCAGTCCGAGGAGCCCGGCGATGTCTGCGGTACGCGGTGCGAACTCCGCCTCCAGGCCAGGGAAGACGAAGGCGAGGCGCCCGGTCCCGGCGGCCAGCAGCGGTGACGGGCTGAACCAGATGTCCCGTCCACCCCGCCATGCCTGTCCGCGGGCCACCGTCTTGCGGGCGACGGCCAGCAGCTTGTCGGTCGGGTTGACGATGCCGATTCGGCACGGCTCAGCCCCGGTCGCGGGCCTGTTGCTCCGGGCCCGTTCGACGCCGAGGGCCCGTACCTCCTGGTCGTCGCGGGACAGCAGGCCGGCCAACCGGACGGGGTCCGGCGCGGCGAGCCAGAGCACCTGGTCTGGCTCGGTCACCTCAACCGCCGAACCGGCCACGGTCGACGACGCGCCTCCCGCGACACCCGCCGTCAGCGGGTTTCCGCCGGTCGGCCGGCGCCCTACACCGGCCGGCTCCGGCGCCTGCTCGATGATGACGTGTGCGTTGATGCCGCCGAAGCCGAAGGCGTTCACCGCGGCGCGACGCGGCCCGTCGCTCTCCCAGGGTTGGGCGGTCGCGATCGGGGCGAACCGGGTCGCCGCCATCTCCGAGCGTGGATCGTCGCAGTGCAGCGTGGGTGGCAGGACTCCCCGGTACACCGCCAGTGTGGCCTTGATCAGGCCGGCGATCCCGGCGGCCGGCATGGTGTGCCCGATCATCGACTTGACGGATCCGATCACCGGGCGCGGGCCGTCGCCCGGATGCGGTCCGAAGACCTCGGCGATCGAGACCAGTTCGGCCGCGTCGCCGGTCGGCGTACCGGTGCCGTGCGCCTCCAGCAACCCCACCGCGTCCGGCGCGGTCGGGTCCAGCCCCGCCGCCTCCCAGGCCCGCCGGATGGCCAGCACCTGTCCGGAGGAGGCCGGGTTGAACATGCTCGCCGAGCGGCCGTCGCTGGAAATCCCGCTGCCCCGGATGACGGCGTATACCCGGTCGCCGTCCCGGATGGCGTCGGACCACCGCTTGAGCACGACCACGCCGGTGCCTTCGCCGATCAGCAAGCCGTCGGACTCCCGGTGGAACGGCCTGCTTTCACCGCGCCTGGACAGCGCCCGCAACTGATTGAAGACCGACCAGAAGCTGATGTCATGCACGTGGTGCACACCACCGGCAAGGACGGCGTCCAACCGTCCGCTGGTCAGCTCGGTGATCGCCTGGTCGACCGCGATCAGCGACGAGGCGCAGGCCGCGTCCAGGGTGTACGCCGGGCCACGCAGGTTGAGTCGGTTGGCCACCCGGGATGCGGCCAGGTTCGGCACCAGACCGATCGTCCCCTCCGGCTGGTACGGGCCGAGCCGCTCGTCGAACTTGTCGCGTACCAGGTCGAGCCGGCTCTGATCCAGCTCCGGTATCAGCTCCCGCAGCACCTGGATGACCTGGCTCGACATCCGCACCCGTTGGGCGTAGCGGGCCTGAGCCGGACTGAGGATGCCGCCCCGCCCGAGGATCACTCCCACCCGGTCGCCGCCGGGCAGCCGGTCTGCGCCGCCGGCATCGTCGATCGCGGCGGCGGCCACGTTCAGGGCGATGAGCTGGTCCGGTTCGATCTCCGCCACCGAGGCCGGCATGATGCCGAACCGCAGCGGCTCGAAGGTCGCGAACTCGTCGACGAACCCGCCTCGCCGGCAGTACATCCGGTCCGGCCGGTGGGCCTGCTCCGGGTCGTAGAACTCCTCGTCCCACCGGTTCGCCGGCACGTCGGTGATCGCGTCCACCCCGTCGACCAGGTTGCGCCAGTAGCTCTCCAGGTTGCCTGCGGCGGGCATCACCGCCGCCATCCCGACAATCGCGATCGGGTCGCTCCGATCGGTGCTTGTCTTCATCTTCGACCTCTCGCTCCACCGTCGACGGGCGTACCGGGTGTACGGCGCGGGTGCCGCCGCACGCGCTGAACGATCACCAGCCGGAGGCGGTGTAGACCACGGAGTTGATCTTTGGGTCGCCCCAGGCCAACTCGCTCAGCAGGCTGAAGGCACCCGCTTCGGGGTCGATCAGCTCGATGCCGCGGCGCGCGTACTCCCGACTCAGCTCGTCGCTGACCATCCCGCCGTGCCCGGCGCCGGGCGCCCACGGGCCCCAGTGCACGGTCAGGCAGCGGTTGCCGGTGCTGGCCGCCCAGCGGGTGCCGATCGAGTCGATCGCGTCGTTCGCCGCGGCGTAGTCGCCCTGCCCCCGATTGCCGTATGCCGCAGCGATGCTGCCGAACAGCACCACGAACCGAGTCGCCGAGCTCAGCTCGTCCAAGCCGGCCAGGACCGAACGGGCGCCATCCACCTTGGTGCCGAACACCCGAGCGAACGAATGTGGGTCCTTCTGCGCGATCAGCTTGTCCTCGATCACGCCGGCCGCGTACACCACGCCGTCGACCCGACCGTGCGTACGCTCGATGTCCAACAGCAGGCTGCGGATCGCCGAGGCGTCCCGCACGTCGAGGGCGTGGTAGCGCACCTCGCTGCCCAGTTCCCGCAATTCGGCCAGGGTCGACTCGACCTCGCGGGCGGCCAGGATCGCCTGCGCGGCGCGTTCGATCTGCGCCGGTGACCGCAGACCCCGGTGGGCGAGCGCGGCACGCAACGACGCCTTGTCCCGGGCCGACACCAGGTCCGGATCCTCCGGCTCGGTCGGCAGCGGTGTGCGACCGACCAACTCGATCCGGCAGCGGCTCGCCATGGCCACCGCGCGGGCGAACCAGGGCGTGATCCCGCGTGCCCCGCCGACCAGCACCACCACCGAATCCCGGTCGAGGCCGATCGCCGCCGCCTCGGAGGCACCGTCACCGGCCGGCCCGGCACCGCTCGTCGCCACCGCTCCCAGCGCCACCGGTGCGAGGTCGACCGCCGTCCGCTCGGTCTCGCGCCGTACGACAACCGGTGTATCCCCGGCGACCATCAGCTCGTCGATCAGGTGTCGGGCGATTTGCTGCGGGTCGGCGGCGTCGACCTGGACGTACCTCGCCGCGACCTGTGGGTATTCCCGGGAAATCGTACGGAACAGGCCGGCCAGGCCGTCGGTACGTTCCGTGCCGCCCACCGGTCCTGCCGCGAGCAGCCAGCGGGGACCGGCCGCGAGCGCCTGCTGGAGAAACGGGAAGATATCGGGCAGCAGGGGAGCTTCGGTGCCGTCCAACCCGTCCAGCAGGATCAGCCCGTCGAAGCCGGCGAGCTGGTCGGCCTTCCTCTCGTCCACCACACCCGTCTGCCCACCCGCGCCTTGCTCCTGAAGTAGTTCGGCGAGGTACGCCAGCGCCGGGCTGGCGCCGGTGATGAGGAAACGTGTTCCGGCGAGCACGTCGACCGGCTGCCCGGCCAGCGGGGCGCCGGTGTCCGCGCCGGGAGGTCCCGCGATCACCGTCGTCAGGGGCAGAAGCCGCTTCGGTGTGATCCCGGCCCGACCGGTGGCGGTGACCTCAGCGGTGACCGACACGGTGTCGGCCACGGTGGGGATTGGCGCGGGTGCGGTGAGGGCGCGTGGTGCGGGCGTCGGGGCCAGTGTGCCGTTACCCGTCGACGGTGCCGCCGCTTGATGGAGTCGATGCTGAGGTCGGCTTCGAGGTCGAGGTCGAGTTCGATCAGGTCCACCGGGTAACCGGTGCGTTCGCTGATCACGTCGAGGATCGCGGTCTGGAAGTCGGGGCGGGTCAAGACGGCAGTGCCGGTCGCGACCAGAGCGTGGGAGGCCGCCATCCCGCTCGCCGGGCCGAGTACGGAGGTCGCGTGGATCACGGTCGTACTCGTCGTCGACCGCATTGATGGAGTCGATGCTGAGGTCGGCTTCGAGGTCGAGGTCGAGTTCGATCAGGTCCACCGGGTAACCGGTGCGTTCGCTGATCACGTCGAGGATCGCGCTCTGAAAATCAGGACCGGACGCGGCGACCGCCACCGCGGCCACATCGACCCCGCCCGCCGGTGCGGCCGGGGCAGCGGCGGCCACCACCGTCGTCGTGGCGACCGCGGCGACCTCACTCCCATGACCCGGCAGCACCACCGGCGGGTACGCCTGCGAGGGCTGCCACACGAGCCGCCCACCCGCGCCGTCGCCGAAGTACGCGAGCATCACGTCCCGCTGCGAGGCGATCATGTCCCGGCTGGTGCGGAGGAACTCGCTCAGCAACTCGTCGCGGCCGTCCCGACCACTGAAGGCGGTCCCGTTCGAAGCAGTCATCGACAACTCCTTGATCCGTCGTGGGGGCGTCATTCCGCCGGGCAGGCTGTTCCCGAACTGATCTCGTACGAGCTGGCCGTCAACGGTCCAGAACGGACGCTGGGTCGTCTTGACCGCCGCGAGGTCCGCCGCGTCGCGGCCCTGGAACAACCAACCGGTTCTCACCGGGACGCCGGCACAGGCCAGTTGAGCGATAGTGACGAGGAAGCCGCGCAGCCCCTCGTCGGGACGGGGCTCGGTGGCGACCGCCAGGTGCGGCCGGTCGCCGAGGACGGCCCGGACCAGCTTGGTGAGGACCTGACCGGGGCCGGCCTCCACGAAGGTCCGAGCGCCGCTGGCGTACATCGCCTCGATCTGTTCGACGAAACGCACGGGTGCGCCGATCTGCGCGGCGAGCCGTTCACGTACCCGGTCGGCGTCACCGCTGTACGGGGCGGCGGTGTGGTTCGACCAGACCTGGATGGCCGGCTCCCGTACTGTGCTGGACGCCAGCGCCTCGGCGAAACGTGCGGTGCCGCCGGCCACCACCGGACTGTGGAACGCGCACGCGACGGGAAGTTGCCGGGCCGACAGCCCGCCCTCGCGCAGCGCCGCCACCGCCGACCCGACCGCAGTAGTCGGCCCGGAGATCACGACCTGCGTCGGCGTGTTCCGGTTGGCCAGGACGACCTCGTCGGCCAGTCCGGATTCGGTGAGCACCAGGCTCACCTGCTCGGCGGTGCCGGTGACCGCCGCCATGGTGCCCGGGTCGTCGCCGGTGGCGGCGAGGATCGCGTCGGCCCGTTGCCGGCTCAGCGCGAGCAGGGTCTCGGGGTCGAACGCGTCGGCGACGCAGAGCGCGACGAGCTCCCCGTAGCTGTGTCCGCCGGTCAGGTCCGGCCGCACGCCCAGCCGACGTAACAGGTGGTCGACCGCGAGTCCGCCGATGCCCAGTACGGGTTGGGCGACCCGGGTGTCGCGTACCCGGTCCTCCTGCTCGCGCGCCGTCTCGGGGTCGAACGCCGACGGCGGGAAGAGGATGTCCGCCCACTCGCCGCCGAGGCGCAGGTAGTGCCGCAACTCGGGGAACGCCACGAACAGTTCGGCGAGCGCACCCGGCCGCTGGCTGCCCTGACCGGGGAAGAGGAAGGCCACCTTGCCGAGCTCCGGGTCGTCCGGTGGTTGGACCAGCCCGCGTGCCGGGTCGTGTTCGCCACCGACGGCCCGGTCCAACAGTTCGGCGAGTTCGCCCCGGTCACGAGCGACGACGGCGATTCGGACCGGGCCCGCCCGGTGATCGGCCTCGTCGGCCAAGGACGCGGCCAGGTCACGCAACGACCACGGTCGGCCCAACTCGTCGCGGTTCGACAGCATCTCCAGCAGCCGCCGTACCCGCAGCTGTGCCGCGGGCCGGTCGGCGCCGCGGAAGCAGAACAGTTCCGCCGGCCAGGACTGCCGGGTGTGCCGTGGCTCCGGGCTGTTCGGGTACGCGCTGAGCACGGTGTGGAAGTTCGTTCCGCCGAAGCCGAACGCGCTCACCCCGGCCAGCCGCTCGGCTGCCGGCGCGATCCACGGGCGGGCGTCGGTGTAGAACGCGAAGGGGCTGCGTTCCGGATTCCACGCCGGGTTGGGGCGGGTCAGGTGGATCGTGGGTGGCTTGACTCCGGTGTAGAGCGCGAGGCTCGCCTTGATCACGCCGGCCAGGCCGGCCGCGCACTTGGTGTGCCCGATCTGCGACTTCACCGAGCCCAGAGCGCAACTACCGGGCTCCGCGCCGGCCTCGTCGAAGAACCGGGTCAGGGTCTCCAATTCGGTACGGTCGCCCACCACGGTGCCGGTGCCGTGCGCCTCGACCAGACCGACCTCCCGGGGTGAGACCCCGGTGCGGTGGTAGGCCCGGTCGAGGGCGCGTCGCTGCCCGCTCGCCCTCGGGGCGGTGAGCCCGAGCGCACGCCCGTCGCTGGAGCTTCCGATGCCCTTGATCACTGCGTAGACCCGGTCGCCGTCGCGCTCGGCGTCGGCCAACCGCTTCAGTACGACGCACGCCACCCCCTCGCCGAGGGCGATGCCGTCGCCGGTGCTGTCGAACGTGCGGCACCGCCCGGTGGGGGAGAGGGCGTGCGCGGAGGTGAACATCAGGTAGTCGTTGATGCCGTTGTGCAGGTCGGCACCGCCACAGATCATCAGGTCGCTGCTGCCTGCGCTGAGTTCCTTGCAGGCGGCGTCCATTGCGGCAAGCGACGAGGCGCAGGCGGCGTCGATGGTGTAGTTGGGACCGCCGAGGTCGAGACGGTTGGCGATCCGACCGGCGATGACATTGGCCAACACGCCGGGGAAGCTGTCCTCGGTGACGGTGGGGAGTTGGTCCTCCAACTCGGCCGGCACGTCCCCGAGGTAGGCCGGGAGCATGGTCCGCAGCGTCTGGGCGTGACCCATGTCGCTGCCGGCCTCGGCCCCGAACACCACCCCGGTCTGACGGTGGTCCGCGCCGGCCGCGTCGTACGGGTACCCGGCGTCGACGAGCGCCCGATGTGCCACCTCGAGCGCGAGCAACTGGGTCGGGTCGATGCTGCTCAGCGCCGCCGGGGGAATCCCGTACCGGATCGCGTCGAACGGGACCGGCTCGATGAACCCACCCCACCGGGAGACGCTGATCCGACCCGCCTGCCCCGGGTCCACCTCGGGTGCGTAGTACGTGTCGACGTCCCACCGGTCGGTCGGCACCTCGGTGACCGCATCGGTGCCGCCGAGTACGGTCTGCCAGAAAGTGTGCAGATCGGGGGAGCCGGGCAGGACGCAGGACATGCCGACGATGGCGATGTCCAGCGGCGCGGCCGGCTCGTCCACCGGCACGGTCGGCGGGATGAGTTCGGCGCGCAGCTCGGCAGCCCGTTCCGCGAGGAACTCCTGTGCCTCGGTGGTGACCTGCGCGTGCAGCTCCGCGACCGTGGTCGGCGCGTGGCGCAGCACCGCGACCTGGCCGGCCATGAACATCCCCTCGACGGCCTGCACCGCCTCGTCGACCTCCACCAGGCCGTCGTCCTCCCGGCGTACGCCCTTGCTGGCGATCCGCAGCCGGCCGACGTTCAACAGCTCCAGTTGCTCCCAGACCTGGCGGTTCTCCACCCCGGCCGATTCCAACTCCTCCCGTACGCCGTGGAAGTCGTCCACGAACGGACTGGGCAGGCAGCGGGTCGCGTGTCCGGGGGCGGTCTCCAGCAGCGACGTGCTGGTGGCGGCGATGGCCTCACGGTGGAACAGGGGCTGAATGGCACCCTCCTGCACCGCTTCGCGGGTGAAGAGGTAGGCGGTCCCCATCAGCAGCCCGATCTGCGCCCCGCGTCCGGTCAGCGGGGCCGCCATCGCGGCGACCATCGCCGCCGATCGGGCGTCGTGGATGCCGCCCGCGAACAGTAGTTGCAGCCGACCGGCGTCGTCCGGCGTGTCCGCCAGGAACTCTTCGAGTACCAGCAGCTGCGCCTCCCACAGGGGAAAACTGGCCCGTGGCCCAACATGCCCGCCGCACTCCGCGCCCTCGAAGACGAACTTGCGCGCGCCGGCCCGCAGGAACTGCCGCAGCAACCCCGGTGACGGTACGTGCAGGAAGGTGTTGATCCCGTCCTGCTCCAACGCCGTGGCCTGGGACGGCCGGCCGCCCGCGATGATCGCGCACTCGGGTCTGATCTCCCGGATCGCCGCGAGTTGCGCCGCGCGCAGCTCGTCGGGCGCGAAGCCGAGCACCCCGACGCCCCAGGGTCGGTCGCCGAGGCGATCGGCGGTCTCCCGGAGCACCCGGCGGGACTGTTCCGCACCGGACAGCGCGAGCGCGATAAAGGGCAGCGCACCGTCGGCGGCAACCGCGGCCGCGAACGGGGCCTCGTCGCTGACCCTGGTCATCGGGCCCTGCACCACGGGTATCCGTACGTTGAGGGCGTCGGCGAGAGCGGCACCCGGCGCCAGGGCGTCCCCGGCAGCCGATTCGGCGATCGCGTCGAGCAGGGTGGCACGGATTCCGCGTACGGCGGCGGCGGTGTCGGGCCAGCGCCGGGCGAAGACAGCGGCGAGCCAGCCGTCCTGGCCGATCGGCAGCAGCTGTGAGGCGCTGTCGTGCGGACCGCCCCGGCGGATCCCGCGTACGCCGTCGACCAGGACCGTCTCGGACCCGTCCAGCCGGCGGATCGCGCTCCGCACGTCCGCCGGCAGCTCAGACTCGGGCATGAGGGTGAGCTGGCTGTCCAGGACGACGCCAGCCGCGCCGCCGATGACACAGGCGACGGCGGTGCGGGGGCCGATGCCGCCGGCGACCCAGATCGGCAGGTCGATGCCCTCGGCCGCGGCCAGTTGCTGGAGCAGGACGAACGAGCTGAGCTCGCCGACCTTGCCGCCACCCTCCATGCCCCGTGCGATGAGCCCGTGCGCGCCGGCGGCGGCGGCGTACCGGGCGTCGTCGAGGCTGGTCACCTCGACGAGCACCCGGTACCTGTCGACCACGTTGGCCAGTGGCCAGGGGGAATCCAGCGGTACGACCACGAGATCGACCCGGCCGTGGCCCGCCCGGTCCACATCAGCTGGCGTGGCGGTGCAGCCGGCTGGCACGCGTACGCCGATCGGCTCGCTCGACCCGGCGGTGGCCTGGGCCAGGGCGGTGAGTGTCCAGCTGTCGCCGGAGGCGAGGTCCAGGACGCCGTGACCGCCGCCGTGGCGGGCGGCGGTGACGATCCCGGGACTGGGTTCGAGGAGGCTACCGGCGCTGATCGCGATTACGAGATCGCGCGTGTTCGGTGCAGGGCTCATCGGACTCCCACTTCATTGGGCGGCGGTTCTCGGACGCGACCGAATGAATCAGATGATCAACCGAGGTGGCCCGTAGATAATTGTCGCCTATCGATCTCGGGCTCCGATTAAGTTAGGGCAGCTTAGTTACGGCTCAGTTAAATCTCTCTAACTGTGGCGCTGGCCTGCGGGTTCTTCCGGTGAGTCTGCTGAAGCGCGCAACATCTTCCGTCTGTCGAGGCATGTCGACCTGACCTGGGCGGATGACCGGCAGCCTCGGTCCAGCCATGGGTCATCGTGTTAACTATCCACTTACTTTGATTTCCGAGATGTTACCCGTCATCCGAAAAGAGTGACGTCGATCACTATGGCCTTGCCGATCTGATTTATAAAAGCACTCTTATCTGGTCGGTTTGGTTCGTCCCGGAACCATTCCTATCTGCTGGGTATGGAATTGGTTCGGTCGGCCTCCGTCGGATGGGCCGAATACCGATCGGAGAGGAGGTGAATCAACCGACAAAATGCCTTGTCACCGCGCGGAGCGGCCGGGTGGCCGTCGTTGAACCGACCACCGCCGGGCGGGCCCGGTCCGCGCCGGTCGTGCTTGGCGAGCCCGCCAGGGCGGAAGCCTCACCCGCCCGCCCGTCGAACCTCAGCGGTCTGTCTGTTCCCCGCTTCCACCTGCCCCCCGACGAACTGGTGGTCCCTCATGCGCAAAATTCTCCTGCTGGCCCTGGTCGGTCTCGGCGCCCAACTGGTCGACGGCAGCCTCGGCATGGCCTACGGCGTGACCTCGACAACCCTGCTGCTCGCCGTCGGCGTCCATGCCGCCGCCGCCTCGGCCACCGTGCACCTCGCCGAGATCGGCACCACCCTCGCCTCGGGTGCCGCCCACTGGCGATTCGGCAACATCGACGCCAAGGTCGTCGCGCGGATCGGCATTCCGGGTGCGGTCGGCGCCTTCGCCGGCGCGACCTTCCTGTCCAGCCTCTCCACTGACGCGGCGGCCCCGATCATGTCGCTGATCCTGCTCACCCTCGGTAGCTACCTCCTGGTCCGCTTCACCACCTTCGGGTTGCCGCAGGGCAACGTGGGCAAGCCGCTGCGCAAGCGGTTCCTCGGTCCACTGGGCCTGCTCGCCGGCTTCGTCGACGCCACCGGTGGCGGTGGTTGGGGACCCATCGGCACTCCGGCGATCCTGGCTAGTGGCAGGCTCGAACCACGCAAGGTCATTGGATCGATCGACACCAGCGAGTTCCTGGTCGCCGTCGCGGCGAGCCTCGGCTTCCTTGTCGGGATCGGTGCGGAGAACGTCAACTTCGGCTGGGTCACCGCGCTGCTCATCGGCGGGGTGGTCGCCGCGCCGGTGGCGGCCTGGCTCGTACGCAAGGTTCCGCCCCGGGTGCTCGGCTCCGCGGTCGGCGGCGTGATCGTGCTGACCAACAGCCGAACCCTGCTACGCAGTGACTGGTTCAATGCCGAGGCAACCGTCCGATATGGCTGTTACGCAGCAATCTGCGCGATCTGGGCGGCCGCCGTGACGTACTCGATCCGTCAACACCAGAGGGAGCAGCAGCAAGCCGTCACGGTCGGTAACGACTGATCGTCTCGAACCAGTTGACCAAAATGCCGGCACCTCTCGGCTCGTCGTCCGAGAGGTGCCGGCAGGCGACAGCTAGTGCGGTGGCCACTAACGTTCGCCGGGTTGGTGGGTGGTGGGGAAGTTGTCGTACCGGTGGTGTTGGCTCTGGTGTGTGCCTCGCCGTCGGGATTCCGCTGCGCCGCGGGTCGTGTGTCGCACGGCTCGGGTGGAGTTGCGGGTGACGTCTGGGCAGCAACGGCTCCAGCGCCGCCCATTGAGCGTCGGTCAGGTCGTGTCGCCTCGTCACCGCTAAGGTGGCCACGAGGTCTCCGGTATGAAAGTTCGTCTTGGTCGATGAACCCCCTACTGGAGACCTCACTGTCTATCGCTCACCGACACGCCAACGCGGGTCCAGTGCTGCCCACCGGCGGCCGCCAGGCGGATTTCATTTTTGAAACAGGGCCTAGTCCCACTACCGGGCGTCGCGCTGGCGACGCGCGCGCTCGAACTCGGCGACATCCGACATCCAGGGACCGTGCTGTTCGAGTGCGGCGCAGCCGCCGCGGACGAAGGCGCTCACCAGGTTCCGGTACCCGCCGATCCCGTCGACCAGGCGGTACTCGACCCGGTACTGCGGATCCGACCCGGCTTCCCCGTGTCGCACCGTCGTGATCCGGGCGATGGAGTCCGCGTAGAAGTGCAGCTGGATTCCCTCTCCCATCTCCTCGTCCTCGATGGTGAACACTTCGTTGTTTGCGGCAGAGCGATCGGCGACGAACTCCCAGAACTCGGCGGAGGCAGTGCGAGGACCGCCCCGTAGCCACTTCTTCTCGCCGCCCTTGTCATCGGTGAACGACAGGGCCGTCTTTCTCGCACTCTCACCGAGGTCGGCATCGTCGTCGGCAGCCGCCTCGTCGTCTTCCGCCGGGGTGTTCCTGGAGCGGTCCACAGCCTCCGAGCACATCAGAAAGCTCACCGTACGCACCGCGTCATCGACGAGTTCGGGGTACGCGCGGCGCACGGCCGCGTCGACCGTCGTCGCCATCCGATCCCAGTCGCGCTTGTCCGTGGCCCGGGTTCCCCGCCGCGGATCGAGGCCGATCCGCATCCCGGCGCACGCCTGCTCCGCGGTAGCGATCACACGCATGACCTGGGGCAGCAGCGCGGGGTCGACGGCATCGGGCATCCGCTTTGGGATCGTGGAGCCATGCAGATACTGGCCCGTGTACCGCAGGATCTCCGCGTCGAGTGGCCCGAGGACCGTTCCGCGCTCGGCGCGCCGGCGGTTCGCGTGATACTCCTGAGCCCGTTCCTCGTTCGACCCCTCCGTTGCCGCGCGCATCGCGGCGCAGACCTGGCCGCGCTCAAGTAGATCGATGTCGGCGCCATGGGCGGCGAGCCTGGTCCTTTCCCACTGGATGCGTCGAAAGAGCGCGTCGACGTCCGCGGGTGCGGAGAGCAGGACCGGGTCCAGGAGCGCGCCGGCAGCGTTCTCGTCGAGCCGGCCCTGGGTTCCGGCGGCGTCGCACAACGGAAGGACCGCACTCCAGAGCAGCAGGTGTCTAGCCAGGTCCTCGCGGATCACCGCGAGATGGGCTTCCCCGATCGGGAACGTGAAGGTGCGAGGCTCATGGTTGGCGTCGGCCCCGGCGGCGAGCATCAGCTTCAGCTCGCCGTCCTCCCGGATCACTTTCGGGATCCAGCCGCTGCCGCTACGGGTGAAAACGATGTCTCTCACAGCTCAGGCTTCCCCAGAACGGCACCGGCTGGACATGTTCAGGACCACCGTGCACATTCGACGTCGAGGCGCGGATCGGTGCGCACCCAGACTTCGCCCCCAGCGGCCCCGGCCGGGGCGTCGACTCGTTCGAGACCGAGGAATTCGATCAACTGAAGCAGTTCGGCTCGTTCGGCTCGGTCATCGTCGATCGCATGCGAGTCGAAGAAGACGTAGTACCTGTCGCTCGGGTCGACGATGCCCGAATTTGCCCAGATCCGAGCGATTTCTTCGATTGCCGCTGCTTCCGTCGTGATCGTGGCGGCGCGGGCGGCACCG
Organism: Micromonospora chokoriensis; assembly: GCF_000718555.1. Lineage (GTDB taxonomy): Bacteria > Actinomycetota > Actinomycetes > Mycobacteriales > Micromonosporaceae > Micromonospora > Micromonospora chokoriensis_B. Next base: position 95,573 of record NZ_JOAN01000023.1, on the reverse strand, counting down.
CGGGTCTCCGGTGACGCGTCGAGGTCGGAGAGGTCGGAGAACCACTGGCCGAAGTGGTCGAGGCCGGCATATCCGTTCTCGAAGAACAACATCGCGCTCGGCAGGTAGCGGTTGGCCCTGTCGACCCGGAGGTGTTCCGACCGAGGTTGGTCCGCATCCTTGTTCCGGGAGATGACCCCCAGACGAGGCATGAGTACCAAACTCTGCCTCGCCGGTTCATCCTTGATGGTGTAGGTGTCAGACTCTCGGCCCCGGAAGAACGCAGAGAACGCTACGTAGGCCTCCTGAGGGTCGCCCACGGAGACTTGTTGCTCGTTGCCATCACCGGCAGCGAAGACGAACTGCTTCGGTCCGGGGCTGTAGGGGCGGGCCATGTGCGTCCTTCGTTCACGTGTGACAGCTCCAACACCTTAGTGGATCACAGCGGACATGCCCACGGCCCTGAGCACGGGCGTGCTGTGCGCGCTCTGTAACTCGTCTCGTGCGTTGACGACAAGGGCCGCGATCGTCGATGCTCGTGCCCGCTGGTCACGGGGAGGTTTCATGGCATTGCTGGATGTCGTTGTCACGACAGTTGGCGGGGCGCTCTCGGCTACTGTCGGTGTGTTCGTCGGCGGGATGCTCACCCGCCATGCACAGGACCGACACTGGCTACGGGACCGGCAACTCATGGCCTATCAGGACCTGCTGCGGGAGTACGCCACGTTCTCGATGATCTTGCGGCGCGCTCACTTGGGGCGCACGGGCTGGGACTATGACTGGGGGGCGTGGAGCGCGGCATTGATGTCGGCCAGCCTCGTCGCCCCGAGCGTGGTCGCCGCCGAGATCGACAAGTTCGGCCAAGCGGTGCAGCGACTCTTGGACGTCACCACGGCGGTTGACACGACGACCGCACCGCTGTCGCAGGACCAGTTCGAGCAAGCGATGGCGGCGCCGGCCCGAGCGCAACTGGCCTTGGTCAATGCCATGCGCCGGTCCGTAGGACAGAATCAGGGGCCACTGTCGACGTGGGTGGGCGGAGCGAACGGCCGCCCACCGCACTGGAAGACGGCTCAATCCGGACACGACGGCGCTGCCGGCCCGCAGCAGGCTTGATCTGCCCCAACATTCGAGCCTGTCGTGACCGTTTCAATGTCGCCCGTGGTTCTTCGGTGATCTGGGGAGACCATGGCTGCCGTTGTCTTGCACGGTCGGAGACGGGATAGCTTCGGTCTACTCGACGAACGTGCCATCCGGATTCATGATCTGGTCTCGCACGAGCGGCGCGATCGCCGACCAGGTCCCGTCATCCACGGCGACCGACATGCGGATGCGCCCACCGCCGTCGTCAACAGCGCGGCTGACCACGGTGTACCGCTTGCCGTCCTCGCCGATGACCTGGCGTACGTCCTTGTCGTCGAGCATCGCGCGCCACTCGCCGTAGTTGACGCGCTGCCATTGAGCCAGGCGCGCCTCGGCAAGCCGTGCCGCCAACTCCTTCTTCAGTCCCACCGCCTCAACCTTTCACCTGCCTCCGGGCGTTACGTTGCAGGGCGTGGAAGACAGCACTGGCGCGGCCTGACGGGCTGACGTCCGAGCGGCGGGCTCGATCGAGCGTGACCGCGAAGCGCTCGCGCGCTTGGTCGACGAGGACCAGGACCTGGCCGAGATCGGCTACTACGCCCGGGGGTGGGATCTCGTCGCGCTCAGTAGGCGAAGCGGCCGTAACGACCGCGGAGGAACAGCAGGGGCTGCCCGTCCATCCGGGCGTGCAGGTGGTGCACCCGCAGCACGACTATGACGTGGTCGCCGGCGCCATGTTCGGCTTCCACGGCGCCCTCCACCCATGCCACCACGCCGGCCAGTACCGGCGCGCCACCAGGGGACAGCTCCCAGTCGAGGTCCCGGAAGCGGTCCACCCGGGAGGCGGCCATGCGTTCGCAGACGGCCTGCTGTTCGACGCCGAGGATGTTCACGCAGAGCCGGTCGGCGGCGCGCATGATCGGCCAACTCCCGCTGTACTGGCTGACGCAGAAGGAGACCAGCGGCGGGCGTAACGAGACGGACGCGAACGAGTTCACGGTCAGGCCGACCGGCCGGTTGGATGCGGGATCGAGGGCCGTCACCGTCGTGACGCCCGTGGCGAAATGGCCCAGGATGTGGCGGAACTGGTCGGGTTCAACCGTTGACACGGGTGGGTTCACGAGTCTGTCCTCCGTTCTGGTCGCCGCTGGCCCGCGATCGACCGGGGGCGGGCACGGAGCGATCGACCGGTTGACCGAAATGAATGCAATCAACGTAGGCGACATCGGGTTTGACCAGCATGAATGCCGGTACGCGGCGAAGAATTCGAGGATGGTCCGGAATTGTCGGTGCAGGGTTCATTTCATGGTTGAACCATCCGCGATGATAACGGACTTCGGCCCAGGTGCGGGGGGTGGCTACTTTCCGTCATGGGGGGCGGCGGATTGTTCTCAGGCGTCCGGGCGGGGGTGTCGCGTTGTCGGGAAATTGCAGGTCGTGGCTGTGGTGGGGCGCTTTGTGGCCCGCCAGCGCCCGAGGCTGCCTCGATGCGCAGCGGCTCCACTCTTTCACTCTAGGTGATCGAAAATGGTGCTATATCGCCATCTTTTTCCTCCACAGTGGCGACCGATCCTTCCAATCAATGTGACATGTATCACTATTTCGCTCGGTGTCGTCTTGGTAATGTGGCGCGGGACTACTGCGGGGAAGCATTGTCATCCGTGATGCCCTTGCTCATTGTCGCTAGCGCATTCAGGGGGGAATGTGTTGCCAGCAGAATGTTCGCGAGCGGTGCCGTCACTCGTGGAGCACTGGGTCCAGAGCCGACCGGATAGCCCGGCTATTTTCGACCCGGCCTGTGAAGAAGCGATGAGCTACGCACAATTGTGGCGATCCTCCGGCGCGTTGGCCGCCTACCTTCGCCGGTTGGGTGTGGGTCGGGGCGAGGTGGTCGCCCTTTCCCTGCCGCGCGGACGATCGTTGATCGTGGCGATGCTCGCGGTGGCGCGTGCCGGCGCGGCGTACCTGCCGGTCGACCCTGCGGCACCGGTGGACCGGGTGCGCCGGACGCTTGACGCTGCGGGCGTCTCCGTCGTGATCGCCGATCAGGACGAGCCGTGGCTCGGTACCGCCCGGCGGGTCGACCCGGCGGCAGCCGACGATCCGACTGCACCCTGCCCGGTTCCGGACCCGATCGACGCGGACGACCCGATCTACGTCATGTTCACGTCCGGCTCGACCGGGGAGCCGAAGGGGGTCGTGGTTCCGCACCGGGCGGTGGGTCGGCTGGTGGTCGAGCCGCTGTTCTGCACCGTCGCGCCCGGTGATCGCGTGGCCCACACCTCGAATCCGGCATTCGACGCCAGCACCTTCGAGGTCTGGGGCGCGCTCGCCGCCGGCGGCTGTGTGGTGCCCCTGCCCGCGGTGACCGACCTGCCCCTCGACGAGTGGACGACGCGTCTGGACGGCCTGTCGGTCGATGTGCTGTTCCTGACCACCTCGTTGTTCCACATGATCGCCCGGGAACGTCCGGCCGCACTGCGGACCGTCGGCACCGTTCTCGTCGGCGGTGAGCAGCTCGACCTGTCCGCCGTACGGCGGTTGCTCGCCGGCTCGCCGCCCGCGCGGCTGGTCAACGGGTATGGCCCGACCGAGACCACCACCTTCGCCGCATTCCACGACTGCACCCTGGAGAGCCTGGCCGGCCGGGACCGGGTCCCGGTGGGTCGTCCCCTCCAGCGCACCAGCCTGCATGTGCTCGGCCCGGACCTCACCGAGGTCACGCCGGGCGAGGTCGGAGAACTGTACATAGGTGGTCCCGGCGTCGCCTTGGGCTACCTGGGCCGTCCCGACCTGACCGCCGAGCGGTTCATCACCCGGCCGGGCACCGACGAGCGGCTCTACCGCTCCGGCGACCTGGCCCGCCGGCTTCCCGGTGGTGTCTTCGAGGTGCTGGGCCGGCGTGATCGGCAGGTAAAGGTGCGCGGCTTCCGAATCGAGCTGGACGAGATCGAGCTGGCCGTCACCGCGACCGGCCTGGCCGACGCGGCGTACGCCGAGAAACTCGGCGACGGGCCGCAGGCGCTGCTTGCCGTGGCTGTCGTGCCGGCGGCCGAGGAGCTGGATCTCACCGAGTTGGCCCGGCGGTTGGCCGAGCAGGTCCCCGACTACATGGTGCCCTCCCGGTGGGTTCCGCTCGATCGACCGCCGATCGGCCCGACCGGCAAGGTGGACCGTGCCGCGATCGCCCGGCTATTGGCGGAGTCCGGCCCGGACGCCGCAGCCTCCGGTCCGGCCGGGCCGGAGGCCGCCGTCGGGCCGGAGACCGATCCGGTGACCGCCGCCCTGCGGGTGATCTGGCGGGACGTGGTCGGCAGCGAGCCCACCGCGACCCGCAACTTCCTAGAGATGGGCGGCAATTCCATCATGGCGGTCCAGCTCGCGGGGCGGGTCCAGGACCGCCTCGGCGTCCGATCCGAGCCGCACGACGTGCTGTTGGCCGAGTCGTTCGCCCACCTCGCCAACCAGATCAGGGTCGCGCTCGAGCGCGCTCACTGATCGACCATCCGGAGCACGCGGACGTGCGGAGCCGGTCGCTGTAGCGACCTCGGCGAGCGCAGGTAACGGGAGGAACACGAATGGACACTCGAGCGCCCCGGTCGGTGCCCGAGACCGATATCCCACAGGTCAGCGGCCCGCAGACTGACCGCCCGGAGTGTGGTCCGCTGTCCTTCGCGCAGGAGCGGTTGTGGCTGATCGACGCCGCCGCCCCCGACGCGGCCACCTACCTCGTTCCTGTGCTGCTGCGCTGGCAGGGCCGGGTCGACCTGGCGGTGCTCGGTGCCGCGCTGACCGCAGTGGTGGGCCGGCACGAACCCCTGCGGACCGGCTACCGGCTGCGCGGCGACGAGCCGGAGCAGTTCGTCGGCCCGGCGGCCGACGTTGCGGTCCGAGTCGTTCGGGCCCCTGGCAGGTCCTGGGCCGACGTCGAGGACGAGGTACGCCAACTCTGCGCCACGCCGCTCGACCTGTCCACCGGCCAGGTGCTGCGCTGCGCCGCGTTCACCGGCCTCACCGGCGGCGACGCGGTGCTGCTGGTCCTGCACCACATCGCCTTCGACGGCTGGTCGATGGGGCGGCTCTGCGCCGACCTCGCGACGGCGTACGCGGCCGGCGTCGACGGCCGGCGGCCTGACCTGCCGGCCGTTCCGGCCCGCTTCGTCGAGCTGGCGCGGCGCGACCGGGAGGCCGGGCACCGGCCCGACGCGCGCGCCGCGGTGGCGGAGCGGGCGGTGGAACTCCTCGCCGCCGGGCCCGGGCTCACCCTGGCCGGCGCGCTGCCCGGCGGATCAGGGCGCGCGGTGGTGCGGGCGGGCGACGAGGTGGTCACCGCCCTACCCGCAGGGCTGTGGGACCGCGCCACCGAACTTGCCGCCGAACACCGCCTCACGCCGTTCGTGCTGTTCGGCACCGGGTTCCAGGTGTTGCTGAGCCTCTGGTCCGGGCGTGACAGCTTCCGGTACGGGGTGATCGCCGCCAACCGGCCCGGTCCCGAGGCCGACGACGTGGTCGGCTTCTTCGTCAACACCGTGCCGCTGCGGGCCCGGTTGGGCGAGGCGGACGACTTCGCGCAGTTGTGCGCCCAGGCGCGGGGCGAGGCGTTCCGCACCCTGCTCTACCAACGTCTGCCGTTTCACCAGCTCACCGCTGCGGCGCGTACCGAGCTGGTCGAGGTCGCCTTCGCCCTGCAGAACTTCCCCGTGCCCGGCCCGGAGGTGCCGGTGCGCTGGGTGCTGCCCGAGGTGCTGCCCAACGGCACCGCCAAGTTCGACCTGATGCTCACCGTCGAGGAGCGGGCCGACGGCTGGTACGCCCGCTGGGAGTACGACCTGGCCCGCTATCCCCGGACGGTGGTGGCGGCGCTGGCCGAGGCGTACCTCGGGTTGCTCGGGGCCGTGACGGAGCGGTTTTCCGTACCCCTGGCGGAGCTGGTCCGGTTCGGTCCGGATCCGGCCTGGACGACGACGACGGTGGCACCGGCACCGGCACCCGCGACGGCCACGGTGTTCCCGGTGCCGGAAGCGGCGGTGCGCCGGGCCGCCGAGTGTTTCGCCGTGGCGTTGACCGACCTCGTCGAGGAGCCCGCGGAGGTGATCGTGGCCGGGTTGACCCCGGCGACCGACTTCTTCACCGTCGGCGGCCACTCCTTGCTGGTCGTCACCATGCTGCGCCGGATCGAACGACAGGACGGCATTGTCCTGTCGGCGCGAGAGTTCCTGGCCGACCCGACGGTGGCCGGGCTGGCCCGGCTGCTCGTGGCTCCGCCCCGGGTGGCCGTCGCGACGCCGGCGGGAAGCGACGGCAGGCAGGTCACCAGCCCGGCGCAGCAACGCTTCTGGTCCATCGATCGCCTGCCGTGGCTGCGGCAGGCGTACCTGGTCCCCACCGTGGTGGACTTCGCCGGTGAGGTCGACGTCGAGCGGCTGCGCGCCGCCGTCGAGACCGTGTTCGCCCGGCATCCGGCGCTGCGGGCCCGCTTCGAGCTCGACCGTCGGCAGCGGCGGGTCTACTACCGCACCGACGGCCCCGCCGGTGAGGTCACCGTGGTGGACGCCGCCGGTTGGACCGGCGAGCAGGTGCGCGAGGCCGTGGCGGAGTGGAGCTGGGCCGGCTTCGACCTGGCGCGCGCCGCCCCCGCTCGGGCGCATCTGCTGGACCGGGGCGGGCGGGACGTCATCCTCGTCGTCGTCGTCCACCACATCGTCTTCGACGGCTGGTCAAGGCATCTGCTGATGCGACAGATCGCAGCGGCGTATCGGAGCGAAGGGCTGCCCGAGCCGGTGGCCGGGACCGGCCACACCGACCCCGACGACATCGCGCAGGCCGATACGCGGGCTGTGGTGCAGGCGCTCGCCGGTGCGCCGGTGGACGTGATCCTGCCGTACGACAGGGGCCGGAGCGACACCCAGGAGACCCGGGCGGGCCGGCTGACGTACGACCTCGACCCGACCCGCGCCGATCGGCTGCGCAAGGTCGCGGCCGACGCCGGCTGCACCATGTTCATGGTCTCGGCCGCGCTGCTGGCGGTGGCGCTGGCCCGCGTCGGTGGCCAGCGGGACTTCCTGTTCGCCTTCCCCTGGTCGCAGCGGACGGGGGCGCGTAGCGCCGACGCGGTGGGTCTGTTCATCGACACGCTCGTGCTGCGCGCCGACGTCAGTGGCGAGCCGACCTGGCAGGAGCTGCTGGCTCGGGTGCGGGACGCGGCCAACCTCAGCTTCCGGCACTCCGCGGCGCCGTTCGACGCAGTCGCTGCGGCGTTGCATCCCGACCGCGACCTCGGTCGACCGCCGGTGACGCCGGTCTACCTCAGCGCCGAGGACGGCGAGCTGTCGGCCCCGGACCTTGGGCCGGACGTCACCGCCACGATCCGCCCGCTCGACCCACTGCACCTCAAGTACGAGATCGAACTTTCCGTCGTCGATCGGCGGCAGGACCTGCGGTGGGAGTTGCTGTACTCCGCCGCCCTGTTCGACCCGGTCACCGCACAAGCCGTTCTGCACGCGGTCATCACCGCAGCGGACGACGTCATCCGGCAGCCCACCGCTCGACCACTGGAGGGACATTGACCACCCTGACGGAGGACCAACTGTTCGATCGGGTCAGGGCCGCCTGGGCCGAGGTACTCGACGTCGACGACCCGGAGCGCCTCGACCCGGACCAGAACTTCCTGGAGGCCGGCGGCAGTTCGCTGCTGCTCATCATGCTCTGGGAGGACCTGCACCAGCTCACCGAGCGGTCGTTGCGGGTGTCCGACCTGTTCCAGCACGCCACGATCCGGGCGCAGGCCAGGCTGCTGGCCGGCGTCGGCGAGGAGGTGCGGCCACAGGTGACCGGCGCCAGCCAGCGCCGCGCCCTGCTCGGCCGGGCCCGTACTGCGGAGGTTCCTCGCCCGTCATGACCGAGATATCCGACACCGACATCGCCGTCGTGGGGACGGCCTGCCGCTTCCCCGACGCATGGAACCCCGAGCAGTACTGGCGCAACATCGACACCGGCGTGGTGTCCATGCGGGAACTGACCGACGAGCAACTGCGCGCGGCCGGCCACAGCGAGGAGGAGATGCGCCAGCCGGGCTTCGTCCGGGTCGGCGCGACCCTGCCGGGGGTGGCCGACTTCGCCGCCGACTTCTTCGGGTACGCCCCCCGGGAGGTCGACGCCATCGACCCGCAGCAGCGCATCTTCCTGGAGTCCTGCTGGGAGGCGCTGGAGTCGGCGGGGCTGGCACCAGGCGCGGACCGCCTGGTGACCGGCGTCTTCGCCAGCAGCGCCGCCGGCAACTACTCCGCGGCGGTCTTCGCCGCCAAGGTCCGTGACCACGGGCTGGCGGCCGCGATCGGGGACCTCGACCTCACCGTCGGGGGGCAGGCCGACTTCATGACCTCGCGGACGGCCTACAAGCTCGGTCTGCGTGGGCCATCGGTCAGTGTCCAGACGGGATGCTCCTCGTCGTTGTACGCGGTGCACTACGGCATCCTGAGTCTGCTCGCCGGGGAGTGCGACGTGGTGCTCGCCGGTGGCGCGACCGTCGTGGAGCCGCTGCTCGGATACCAGCCGATCCCCGGGGCCTGGGTCTCCGAGGACGGCTACATCCGGTCCTTCGACGCGAGCAGCAGCGGCACCACGTACGGCTCCGGGGTCGGGGTGGTGGCCCTGCGCCGGCTCGCCGACGCACTCGCCGACGGCAACCCCGTGCTGGCCGTGCTGCGCGGCTCGGCGGTCGGCAACGACGGTGGCGCGCGACTCGGCTACGCCGCCCCGAACCTCGACGGGGTGGCCGACGTGATCGCGGCGGCGCTGTCGGTCGCGGGCGTCTCCGCCGATGCGGTCCGGTACGTCGAGGCCCACGGCACCGGTACGCCGCTGGGCGACCACATCGAGCTGCTGGCTCTGACCGACGCGTTCCGGCGCAGCACCGACGAGGTGGGCTACTGCGGCCTCGGCTCGGTGATGTCCAACATCGGGCACCTCGGTCCGGCCGCCGGCATCGCCGGGTTGATCAAGGCGGTCCATGTGGCCGGCACCGGCTCGCTGCCCCCGCACCCGACGTTCGACGTGGCCCGCGATCCGGCGGAGCTGGAGAAGAGCCCGTTCTTCATCACCACCACCCGCCGCGAGTGTCCCGACCCGGAGCGCCTGGTGCTGGTCAACTCGATGGGCGTGGGTGGCACCAACGCCACCATGGTGGTGGCCGCCCCGCCCGTGCTGAGCCGGCCGTCCGCGCCGTCCGCACCCGTCGTCCGGTTGAACGTCTCCGCCCGCAATCGGGTGGAGCTGGATCAGCTGTGCCGGGCGCTGGCCGATCGGCTGGACAGCGACCCCGCGCAGGCGGCGGACGTCGCGTACACCCTGCGGGTCGGGCGGGCGGTCTTCGACGAGCGGCGGGTGGTGACCGCCCCGGCCGACCGGCTCGCGGCGGCGCTGCGGTTGCCCCGCCCTCCGGCCGTCCGTACGGTCCGGGCCGTCCGCCGCACCGCCGTCATCGTGGCGGGGGAGCAGGCGGTGTCCACGAGGCTGGACGCGCTGCGGGCCGCGCTGCCCGGCTCGGCCGTGGTCGACAGGCTCGACCTCGCCGGAGACCGGTACGCGGTGGTGCTGGAGGAAGCCGGTGGCGAACCAGACCTGGCCGACTCGCGGGGGGTCCTGGTGCCCGCCGGGGACGACGGCTGGGACAGCGCGTTGAGCACCGCCTGGCTGCACGGGGTGACGGTCGACTGGGAGGCGGTCAGCGGTAACCGGGGGCGGCGGCTTCGCCTGTCGACGTACCCGTTCCAGCGCAAGCGGTACTGGCCACTGGACCACCTCGACGTGTTCCGCCGGCAACCGGCACCCGCGCCTGTCGGTGCGGAGCGGGCGACGGCGGGGGACTCGATCGAGGAGAGCGTCGCCGGCATCTGGCGGGAGCTGTTCGACCGGGGGGACGTCGGGCTGGACGACGAGTTCGGCGCGCTGGGCGGCACGTCGCTGCTGTCGGTGCAGATGGTGTTGCGGATCCAGCAGCAGTACGGCGTACTGATCAACCTGCACCGCGCCGGCGGCAGCCGGGCCACGGTGCGCCGGCTCGCCGAGATCGTCCGGGCCGGCGTCACCCCCGACCGGCAGAGCGCGGCCGACCGGGACGGCGAGCTGATCGACGCGGACCTGGCGTTGTCGATCGGACCGATGGCGCAGCGCCGCGCCCCGGGCCGGGACGTGCTGCTCACCGGGGCCGCAGGCTATCTCGGTGCCTTCCTCCTGCACGAGTTGCAGCGCGCCGGCCGACGCGTCCACTGCGTGGTGCGGGCGTCGGACGAGCGGGAGGGTATGCGGCGGTTGCGCGAGACTGCCGCACGGTTGGCCCTGCCGGAGCCGGACCCCGACCTGGTCCGGGTCGTCCCGGCGGACCTGCGGGCCTTCGCCGGCACGGGTGCCGTGGACCTCGACGGCGAGCTTGCCGACCAGGTCGGGCACGTGCTGCACTGCGCGGCCCGGGTGGTCTTCACCGAGCCGTACCGGACGCTGCGGGAGGACAACGTCCTGCCGATGGCGGGCTTGCTGAACTGGATGTGCCGGCACGGCATCCGCGACTTCAGCTACGTGTCGACGTTGGCCGCGACCGGCGCGGGGTCGGGCACGGCGGGCACCCGGCTGGAGACCCGCAAGCAGCCCCTGCACCCCGACCTCGGCGGCTACGGGGTCAGCAAGTGGGTCGGCGAGCGGCTGTTGGAGAAGGCCGAGGAGATCGGCGTACGCGGCCGGGTGTTCCGGCCCGGTCTGATCATGGCGGCCGGGGACACCGGTGCCTGCAACAACAAGGACCTGGTCTGGCGGATGCTCGCCAGCGGCCTCGCCGTCGGCGCCCATCCCACCGACGAGCGCGCCGAACCGGTCTCCCCGGTCGACGTGATCGCCCGGGCGGTCGTGTCCCTGGCGCTGTCGCCGTCCTCGGTCGGCAGGGTCTACCACTTGGCCGACGAGCGTGCGATCAGCACCCGGGAGCTGTTCGACATGCTCGGCCGGGCCGGCCTGACGACCGAGCCGCTGCCGCTGCCGCAGTGGCAACGGCGGGTGGCCGAACGGGCGCTGGACGGCGGCAGCGAGGTCATGTCGGCCGTGGCCCTCTACGAGCTGGAGGGGCACGAGCTGGCCGAGGACGACGTGCAGGTCCGGGGCTGGCAGCCCTGGCTGCGCAAGCAGGGCCTCTCCGCCGCCATCACCCCCGAGCAGCTGCGCCGGGGCCTGGTCTTCTTGGCCGAACGACACGAGGAGTTCGCCGCGCTCCTGCCCAAGCTCGCCGGGCGGCGGGGCGATGACGTCAACGCGATCGAGGAGCGGGTATGAAGCAGCGACATGTCACCGTGCTGGGCGCGGGAGTGATGGGCACCTCCATCGCCGCCCTCGCCGTCGGGCACGGCCTGCCGGTGACCCTGGTCGACGTCGATCGGGCCGTGCTGGAGCGGGCCCGGGACGAGGTCACCCGCCACCTGAGGCTGGCCCGGCTGATGGGGGTGCAGACCGGGACTGACGTGGCCGAGCTGCGTACCACCGTGGAACTCGCCGACGTCGCCGACGCCGACGTGGTCGTCGAGGCCGTCACCGAACTCGCCGACGTCAAGGCCAAGGTGCTCGCCGAGATCTCCGCGCTCATCGGCCCGGAGGCGCTGGTGCTCACCAACACCTCCGCCATCCCAGTGGACGAGCTGGCCGGGGCGGTCGCCCACCCCGAGCGCACCGTCGGTGCCCACTTCATGAACCCGCCGTACCTGATCAAGACGGTGGAGGTGATTCGCGGGCCACGCAGTTCCGCCGCCGCGCTGGCCGTGGCCCGGGACTTCCTGGCCAGCATGGGCCGGGAGGTCGTGGTGGTCGGAGACGGGCCGGGATTCGTGATCAACCGGGTGCTGCAGCGGATGATCAACGAGGCGGCCCGCATCGCCGACGAGGGGCTCGCCACGCCCGAGGAGATCGACCTGCTCTTCACTGGCTGCCTCGGGCACCGCACCGGGCCGCTGGCCACGGCCGACCTGATCGGCCTGGACAACGTCGTCGACTCGCTGCGGGTGCTCCGCGATCGCACGGGCGACCAGGGTTACGAGCCATCCGCGCTGCTGCTGGCCAAGGTCGCCGACGGCGACTTCGGTCGCAAGACCGGGCGTGGCTTCTACGAGCACAGGGGGACCAAGTGAGCTCATCCACCACCAACCAGCACATCCTCAGCCCGGGATCGATCTGCGGCAAGCTCACCGCCTTCCTGGAGCGCCAGACCAAGCGGGACATCGAGCCGGACCTCGACATCTTCGCCGCCGGCCTGGTCTCGTCGCTGTTCGCGCTGGAGCTGGTGGTGCACATCGAGTCGACGTTCGACGTCGCCATCGGCGGCCCCGACCTCCGGCTCGACAACTTCCGGACGGTCGACCGGATGACCGAGCTGGTCCTGCGGCTGCGTGGGGAGTCCGATGACTGAGCGGTGGTCCGAGGCTGCGGAGCTGGTCGCCATCGCCGTCGGCGATCGCGCGGAGACCTGGGACCGCACCGGCCGGATTCCGCTGGAGACCCTGCGCGAGCTGGGCACCAAGGGGGTGCTCTGCGCGCAGATCCCCCAGGAGTACGGCGGCCTCGGCCTGTCCAGCCTGGACAACGGCGAGCTGACCGCCGCCACCGGGGCCCGGTGCAGCTCGCTGCGGAGCGTCCTCACCTCCCAGGGCATGGCGGCGTGGACCATCATGCGCCTCGGCTCGGCCGCCCAACGGCGTACCCACCTGGCCGCGTTGACCGGTGGCAGCCTCGCCGGGGTCGCCTTCAGCGAGCCCCAGGCGGGCAGCGACCTCTCCGCGATGAGCACCCGGATCAGCGAGGACGGCTCCGGCCTCAGGATCGACGGGCGGAAGGTGTGGATCACCGTTGGCGCCTACGCCGACCTGCTGGTGGTCTTCGGCCGGTTCGGCGACGATGCGGCGGCGGTGCTGGTGCCGACGGACGCGCCGGGCGTGCGCATCGAGCGGGTGGCCGACCCGCTCGGCTGCCGGGCCGCCGGCCACGCCGACGTCCACCTCGACGGGGTACGCCTGCCGAGGGACGCGGTGCTTGGCGGGGCGGCCATGCCACTGGGCCTGATCGCCACCACGGCACTGACGTACGGCCGGGTCTCGGTGGCCTGGGGTTGTGTGGGGATCCTCCGCAGTTGCCTGGCCGAAGCCGCCCGGCACGCCAGCTCCCGGGCCCAGGGCGGGGCCATGCTCTCGTCCCACCAACTCGTGCGGCGTCACCTGGCGGAGTTGACGGTCGCCGAGCAGGCCGCGACCAGGCTGTGCGAACACGTCAGCCGGTGTTGGGACGCCCGCACGTCCGACCTGGTCATGGCCGCCGTGCTGGCCAAGCACTTCGCCGCGACCCGGGCCGCCGAGGGGGCGAGCGCGGCGGTGCAGGTCCTCGCGTCCGCCGGCAGCCGCGACGGGCACCCGGTGGCCCGCGCGTACCGGGACGCCAAGCTCATGGAGCTCATCGAGGGGAGCAACGAGATGTCCCAGCTGATGCTGGCCGACCACGCGCTGGCGGCCTGGTCATGACCGTGGGCATCGGTGCGATCCGCTGCGTCCTGCCAGCGGATTCCACCCCCGTCACCGCGCTGCCCGAGGTCGACTCGCTGCGGACCGAGGAGCGCGAGTTCGTCACCACCTGCGGGATCGACCGCGTCGGCGTGTTCCCGGACGCTCCGACCACGGACTTCGCCGTCCAGGCATGTCAGGAGCTGGGCAAGGCGACGCCGCTGGACCCGGACTTGCTGATCATGGTGGGGTCGCGCGCCCCGGACGTCCTGCTCGGCTCCGACTCGGGGCGGTTGCAGCTGCACGGCGGCTTCGACCGCGCCTTCGCCTTCACACTCGACGGTCTCGGCTGCACCGGCTCCAGCGCCGCCTGGGCGTTGGCCCGGGATCTCCTGGTCGCTGACCCGACCCGGCAGAGCGTGCTGATCGCGCATGCCAGCCGCCCCACCGGGGTGGACCGGGTGCGCTTCCCGGTGACGGTTATCGGCGACGGCGCGTACGCGATGACCATCGTCCGGGACGGCCGACCGGCCCTGGTGGCGCACCGGCAGGAGAGCGACGGCACGTTCCACGACCTGTTCCAGGTGGACTACAAGCAATCCCCCTGGTACGAGTGGCGCGAGGAGTGCAAGTCACCCGACCAGTACCGGTTCGAGCTGGCGCTGCACAGCCGGCAGCGGCTCGGCCGGATGGTCGAAACCGTCCTCGCCGACGCCGGGATCACCAAGGCCGAAGTCGCCGCGACGCTGATGCAGAACGTGACCGCGAGCGCCTACGGCTTCTACCAGTCCCTGCTCGGGCTGCCCATCCACCCGGTCTGCCAGCGGCAGCTGACCGAGTACGGCCACCTCGGCGCGATGGATGTCGTGCTCAACCTGGACCGGCTGCTCGCCGACGGCGACGTCGGCCCCGGCGACCACGTCCTAGTCCTCAACAACAGCCCCGTGGCGGCCTGGGCGGCCACGGTCTGGCACATCTGATGAAGGGAACGACCGTGAGCCAGACACCGCCGACGGTGAAGTGTCTCGTCTGGGACCTGGACAACACCCTGTGGCGCGGCACTCTGCTGGAGGACGGCGAGGTGACCATGCCGGACGAGGTGCGGGAAACCATCGTCGCCCTGGACGCCCGCGGGATCCTGCTGTCGGTCGCCAGCCGCAACGACCACGAGCACGCGTGGGCCAGGCTGGTGGAACTCGGCGTGGCCGACTACTTCGTGGTCCCGCAGATCGGGTGGGGACGCAAGCCCGACTCGATCCGGGCGATCGCCGACGAGTTGCAGTTCGCCCTGGACACGATCGCCTTCATCGACGACCAGCCGAGCGAGCTCGCCGAGATCAACCACCAGCTGCCCGAGGTCCGGTGCTACCGGGCCGACCAGGCCGGGGCGCTGACCGGCCTGCCCGAGTTCAGCCTGGTGGCCGTCACGGTGGACTCCCGCCGACGCCGGCAGATGTACCAGGCGAAGTTCCGCCGGGACACTGCGAGGGAGGGCTTCCAGGGCCCAGACGAGGAGTTCCTGCGCAGCCTGGAGCTGGAGATGGTCATCGACCGGGCACGGGACGAGGACATCTCCCGCCTGGAGGAACTCACCCTGCGCACCAGCCAGATGAACGCTACCGGCGTTCACTACTCCGACGTCACCCTGCGTGGCCTGCTCGACGATCCGCACCACGAGGTGCTGGTGGTCAGCATGACCGACAGGTTCGGCCCGCACGGCGCGGTCGGGGTGGTGCTGCTGGCACGCCACCCCGGGGTCTGGCACCTGAAGTTGCTCGCCACCTCCTGCCGGGTGGTGTCCTTCGGGGCCGGCGCGATCATCCTGCGCTGGATCAGTGACCAGGCCGCGCGGGCCGGCGCACACCTCGCCGCGGACTTCCGGCCGACGAACCGCAACCGGATCATGGAGGTCGCCTACCGATTCGCCGGCTTCGCCGACGACGGGTGCGCGTGCCTCGCCGACCTGGGCCTGGCGACAGAGGACGAAGTGCAGCTGCTGCACCTGCGTCCCGAGCGCACCTGCGGACCGACCTCGCTGCGGTTGCGCGCCCCGGCGCTGAACGAGCCCGACACCCGGCTGCGGGACTGGTCGGAGGTGGTGCCGGCATGACCGGTGAGACCCTCTACGAGCTGTTTGCCGCCTCCGCCACCCGTGATCCGGACGCGGTCGCCGTGGAGCTGGAGAGCGGCACGCTCTCCTACGCGGACCTGCACCGCTGCGCCCTCGGGCTGGCCGAGAGCATCGTCGCCCGGCACGGCGGCGTGCCGGCCCGGGTGGCGCTGCTCGCCCAGCGCAGCGTCACCGCCTTCGCCGGCTACCTTGCCGCGCAGCGCCTCGGCGCGGCGGTGACCCCCCTGAACCCGGGCTACCCGGTGTTGCGCAACCGGCGGGTGTGCGAACTCGCCCGCGTGGACGTGCTGGTCGTCGACGAATCCGGCGTGCCGCAGCTCGACGGCGGTCTCGGCGACGCCGCCCCGACGGTGCTAGCGCTCGACGACGACCGGGTGCGTGCGCTCGCCGGCACCGGTGCCGGTCTCGCCGATCACCACGGGGTCCCGGACGACGTGGCCTACGTCCTGTTCACCTCCGGGTCGACCGGGCGGCCCAAGGGGGTGCCGATCCCGCAGCGCGCGGCGGTGGCGTACGTCCGCCACAACGTCGCCCGCTTCGCCGTCGGCCCGGGGGCGCGGGTGTCGCACACCTTCGATCTCACCTTCGACCCGTCGGTGTTCGACCTCTTCGTGACCTGGGCCGGTGGCGCGACCCTGGCCGTACCCCGCCGGACGGAGCTGCTCAACCCGGTGGACTACCTACGGGACCGGCGGATCACGCACTGGTTCTCCGTGCCGTCGGTGGTCTCGGTCGGCGACGAACTGGGCACCCTGCCCACCGGGCAGGTCACCGACCTGCGATACGGCATCTTCATCGGTGAGCCGCTGACCTACCGCCAGGCCGAGCGGTGGCAGGAGATCGCCCCGGGGGCCGTTGTCACCAATGTGTACGGCCCGACCGAGCTGACCGTGGCCTGCACCGAGTTCCGGCTGGACCTCGACCCGCTGCGATGGCCGGAGACCTCCAACGACACCGTGCCGATCGGACCGGTCTACGACTTCCTCGACCACGTGATCGTCGGTACGGACGGCCGCGCCGCCGACGAGGGCGAGCTGTGTGTACGGGGGGTGCAGAGGTTCGTCGGATATCTGGACTCCGACGATGATGTCGGCCGATTCCTGACGTATGGTCTCGACGGCGCCGAACCGTACGAGGGCGGTGGCCTCACCGATGAGCACTACTACCGGACCGGGGACCGGGTCCGGATCGAGGACGGCAATCTTGTTCACCTCGGCCGGTTGGACAACCAGGTGAAGGTTCGCGGGTACCGGATCGAACTCGGTGAGATCGAGGCGGCGCTGCGCCGACACGACGGCGTGACCCAGGCCGTCGTCGTCGCGGTCAACCGAACAGGAGAGACGGAATTGATCGGCTTCTACACGGGTGAAGAGGTGCCGCAGCTGCGTCGCTGGCTACGCCGGCAGGTGCCGCTGCACATGGTGCCCCGGGTGCTGAACCACCTGACCGCCTTGCCGTTGAACGCCAACGGCAAGATCGACCGGGGGGCGCTGCGGGATTCCGTGGCAGAACTGGCGACGGCGGGCCCGGCGTGACGGCGCTTGCCCGGCTGCGTGCCGCCACGGCGGAACTCGTCCCACCCGCCGGCGTGGTGCGCGTGGTGTCGCTGAGCAATCTGGCCAAGACCGCCGCGCACGGAATCATCATGTCGGTCAGCGTGCTGTACTTCACCACGTCGATCGGCATCTCGGCCACCAAGGTCGGCCTGGCGCTGACCATCGGGGCGGCGGTCGGCATGCTGGTCGCGGTGCCGGCCGGTCACGCCGCCGATATCTTCGGGCCCCGCAACGCCACCGTGCTCGCCATGCTGGCCCTCGGGCTGGTCACCTGCGGATACGCCTTCGTCACCAACTTCTGGTGGCTGACGGCCGTCGCCTGCCTGGTGCTGGCCGGCGAGTCAGCCACCGACGCGTCCCGGGGGGCGCTGGTCGCCGGCGTGGTGCCGCCGGAGGAACGGGTCCGGGCTTGGTCGTACTTCCGCGCCGTGGCCAACCTCGGCGTCAGCTTCGGCGCGGTAATCGGTGGGATCGGGCTCTACTTCGACTCCCAGGCGGGCTACCGGACGCTGCTGCTCCTCGCGGGGCTGCTGTTCGCGGTCGCCGGCCTGGCCTACCTGCGGGTGCCGGTCGTGCCGCCGACCCGCAACACCGAGGTGCGGCCCAGCCTGGTCGTGCTGCGGGACCGGCCCTACGCGGCGTTCGTCGTGCTCAACGCGCTGCTGGTGATGAACGGGCCGCTGCTGACGGTGGCGCTGCCCATCTGGATCGCGCAACGCACCGAGGCCCCCACCGCGCTCTATCCCGTCATTCTCGTGATCAACACGATCTGCGTGGTGCTGCTACAGGTGCGGGTCAGTCGGGGAGCGGAGCGCCTGGACGGTGGTGCCCGGGCCTGGCAGCGGGCCGGCCTGGTGCTCGCCGCCTGCTGCGTGCTCTTCGCCCTCGCCGGTGGCCTGCCCGTCTGGGCTGCGGCGGCGGCCCTGCTCGCCGGCGCCCTCGTGCACGTGCTCGGCGAGATGTTGCACAGCTCGGGAGCGTGGTCGTTGGCGTACGGGCTGGCTCCCGAGGGCAGCCACGGCCAGTACCAGGGGCTGTTCGGCATGTCGACCCAACTCGGCTCCACCATCACCCCGTTCGCCGCGACCGTGCTCATCATCGGTCTCGGCTGGCCCGGTTGGCTCATCTTCGGCGCGGTCATGTGCCTCGCCGGCCTGTTCGCTCCCGCCGTGGTACGCGCGGCGGGTAAGGACGCGACCCGCAGCGGCGTTTCCGCCGCGGCCGAGCCGCCGACGGTGTCCGACACCAGGTCTGCGGAGGACCAGCCGGCGACAATGTCCGACGACGAGTCGGCCGGCGATCCCCTCTCATCTGACAGGAGCTGACCGGATGGACTTCAGCCTCTTCTACTTTGCCAACGACAGCCGCCTCGGGCAGAACGACCGGTACCGCGTTCTGTTGGAGGGCGCGCGGTTCGCCGACGCCAACGACTTCGCCGCGGTCTGGACGCCGGAACGTCACTTCCACCCGTTCGGCGGCCTGTACCCGAACCCCGCTGTCACCAGCGCGGCGGTCGCGGCGGTGACCAGCCGGGTGGCGATCCGCGCGGGCAGCGTGGTCGCGCCACTGCACCACCCGCTGCGCATCGCCGAGGAGTGGGCCATGGTGGACAACCTCTCCAACGGCCGGGTCGGCGTCTCCCTCGCCTCGGGTTGGCACGCGGCCGACTTCGTGCTCCGGCCGGAGACGTACGCCGACCGCCGCGCCCTCCTCGCGGAGTACGCCGAGCAGGTCCGGGCGCTGTGGCGGGGCGAGTCGATCACCGCCACCGACGGCGTCGGGGAGACCCGGCAGGTACGCGTCTTTCCGCCGCCGGTGCAGGCGGAGCTGCCGATCTGGCTGACCAGCGGCGGCGCGGTGGAGACCTTCCGCACCGCCGGTCAGCTCGGCGCGGGCCTGCTGACCCACCTGCTCGGCCAGGACCTCGACGAGCTGGCCGGAAAGATCGCCGTGTACCGGGAGGCCGTCGCGGCCCGGCCCGGCGACTGGCCCGGTCACGTGGCCCTCATGGTCCACACCCACCTCGGCGACGACGAGGACGAGACGCGGGACCTCGTACGGCCCGCGTTGAGTGACTACATCCGCAGTTCGCTGCACCTGATCCTCGGGTCCCGGCTGGACGGCAAGCGCAGCATCGACCCGGCCCGCCTGCCCCCGGACGAGCTGGACTTCCTGGTTGAGCGGTCGTTCCAGCGATACTTCGACGAGGGGGGTCTGCTGGGCACCGTGGACAAGGCGTACGGGGTGGCGAGCCGGCTGCGGGAGATCGGGGTGGACGAGGTGGCCTGCCTGATCGACTTCGGGCTGCCGGACAAAGCGGTGTTGGCCGGGCTGGACCAGCTCAACGAGCTCCGGTTGCGGTTCGCCCCTGCCGCGAGCTGACCGACATGGCCGCACGGGGGCGACCGAAGGCCGAGCTGATCCTCTCCGAGCGCGAGCGCCGGACGCTGGAGGAGTGGGCGGCATGGACGAGCGGAGATCGCCTCGCCCTGCGCGCACGGATCGTGCTGGCCAGCGCGGAAGGGCTGTCCAACAAGGATGTCGCCACGAAGTTGGAGGTGGGGCTGCACACGGCGGGCAAGTGGCGGGCCCGCTTCGTCGACAAGCGGCTCGCCGGTCTGCTCGACGGGCCGCGGCCAGGAGCCAGCCGGCGGATTACCGCGGCGCAGATCGACGCGGTGGTGGCCTGGACGCTCCAGACGGCACCGCCGGCCGGGGCCGGGTTCTGGTCGACACGAGCCATGGCGGCGGTGGCGGGGCTCAACCAGACCGCTGTCTCCCGGCTCTGGCGGGCGGCGGGCCTGCGGCCCCACCAGGTGGCCACCTGGCGGCTCTTCCAGGATCCATGCTTCGCGGAGGCGGTCCGTTCGGTGGCCGGGCTGCGGATCGCGGCTGGTGACCGGATTCTGGCGTTGGCGGCGGAGCGAGGCCAGCCTGGGCCGGGCCCCGGCCTCCGCTCCTTCGCCACCCGGGCCGCCTGCGACCCCCGGCACCAGCGCCTGCTCGACGTGATCCGCGCGATGCCCCTGACTCCGGCCGCCCTGACCCCCGGCTCGGCCCCTGAGAAGGTTCTCGACTTCTTCTCCGCACTCGACGCGCGGGTGCCGCCCGAATGGGATGTGCACGTCGCCTGCGCCGGGCAGAGCGCGCGCGAACACCCGGCCGTCCGTGCCTGGCTGAGCGCCCGCCCTCGGTTCCAGCTGCATCCGGTGCCGGCGGTGCAGAGCTGGCACCGGCTGTTGGAACGGTGGGCGGGGCGGCTCGAACGGCCTCGTGACCTGATCGGGTTGGCGACCGTGGGGGGCGCCTGGTCCGGCGAGCCGCTCGTCTGGTTCCCGTCGTTTCCGGGGGCAGGAGGCGTCAGGCCGCCAGTGCCGGTCGGGTGCTGAGCCGGCTCAGCTGCGGCGCAGCGCGGTCACGCCCCAGGAGAAGCCCATCCCGCTGCTCGCCACCAGCACCACGTCACCGGGCGAGAGCCGTCCCTCGTCCATGAGTTGGCCGAGGGCGATGAACGGGTCCGAGCCGCCCATGTGCCCGTAGCGGTGGTAGTTGAACACCGATCGTTGCGCGGCTATGCCCAACGCCTCGAGGACCCGTTCGTGCATGTTGCGGTCGCCCTGGTTGATGAGGAAGTAACGCACGTCGGCCGGGGCCAGATCCAGTGTGAACAGTGTGTCGTTGGTCAGCTCCACGAAGTTGCGCAGGTATGCGTCGCCAAGCCCTCTGCGGTGGCCCCGCCGACGCATGACGACGCGGTCGTCCTCGATGTCGCCGGAGTAGTAGTCGGCCCACTCCGGCTCCGTGCGCATCTGCGAGTGCAGCAGTTCGAGCGGCCCATCACGGCCGACGAGGACGGCGGCGGGTGCGTCGCCGAAGTTGAACAGCGCCTTCGACTCGGGGTCCTGGTAGTCGACCAGTTGACTCAGCCGGTCCCCGATGAGGACTAGGGCGTGTCTGGCTCGCCCGAGGCTGACCTTGTCGGCCGCGAGCTGCACGGCCGTCATCGCCGCGTTGCAGAAGTTGGACACCTCGAAGCAGTGTGCCCGTTCGATGCCCAGTTCGGCGGCGACCCTCGCGGCCGGTGACCAGAACGGCCGGTCCCACTCGCCGGAACCGGCGTAGAGCACCAGGTCGACGTCGGCCGGCGGGACGCCGCTGCGCTTGAGCACCGTGCCGGCGGCCTCCGCGGCGAGCTCCCAGGCGGTCTCGTACTCGTCCAGGACAGGGAACTGCTCGGCGTGGGTGATCTCCAGGATCTCGGCCAGGGCCAACCCGGAAGCCTGCTGCATGTCCCGTACGTCGGCGTGCCCGGAGGGCAGCCGCACCTCGAAGTCGACGATTGCCGCCACGCCACACTCCTCCCGCTCAACCCGCCTGACGGGTGGCGCCTCCGGCCTCAACCCGCCGGGCGGGTGGACCCTTCGGCGAGGGTCCTGATGATCGCGCTCACGTCCTCGTCACCCAGGCCGGCGTCGCGGCCCTCGGCCAGGGCCCGCCGAGCCGCCGCGATCACGCCGTCGGGGCGGGCACCGGCCTCCAAGGCCAGACGCAGGTCCTTCTCGGCGTGCCCCAACGCGAAAAGCGTCGGCTGGTGGGAGGCGGCCAGTCTGGGACGCATCACCCCGGTGATCGGGGCCAGCGTGGTGCGGCTGAGCGCGTCGAAGGCGGTCTCTCGGGCGATGCCCAGCCGGGTGGCCAGGCTCAGTGCCTCGCCGAGGAGCACGGCCGAGTTGATGGTGGCGACGTTGACCACGAGCTTGACGGCGGCCCCATCGCCCAGGGCGCCAACGTGTTCCACGGTGCCCAGCTCGGACAGCACCGGCGCGCAGCGGGCCACGTCCTCCGCCGACCCGCCGGCGAAGATGTGCAACGCGCCGCTCTGCGCCTGGGGGACGCTGCCCAGCACCGGCGCGTCGACCAGCGGCACCTCTGCGGGCAGCCGCTTGCGCAGCTCGGCCACCGCGTCCGGCCCGATGGTGGACATCTCGACCAGGGCGGTGCCCGGGTCGAGGGTGAGCCCGTCGAGGAGGCCGAGCACCGCGCCGGGGTCGCTGAGCATCGTGATCACGAGCTGCCGGCCGGCGACCGCCTCCTGGGCGCTGGCGGCACCGTGGGCGCCTGCGGCGACGGCCTCCGCCGCCCGGTCGGCGGTTCGGTTCCAGACGGCGAGGTCGTGACCCGCGCGGGCCAGCCGGATCGCCATGGGCAGACCCATCCGGCCGAGCCCGAGGAATGCGATTCGGAGCTGCATTGAAGAAGTGTAACCGTCGAGCTGACGATGGGACAACGCTGCAATTATTACAACTACTTGTGACTCACCGATTCTGGCAGGGGAATGGCGTTCACCACTGATTGTGGTAACGTCCCCGGCGTCCGTAGGTTGACGAAGGTATTTCTCCGGATCCCGGTGCGAGGTAGCAGACAATGCAGATGAGACTGGTGAACCCGAGCGGAGCACCCGCCCCGGCGGGGCCCTACTCCCAGGTCGCCGAGGTGCGCCTCGGCGACACCACGCTGCTCGTTCTTTCCGGTCAGGTCGCCCTCGACGACGACAACCGCGAGATCATCGGGCCGGGCGACATGACGGCGCAGGCCGAGCGGACCCTGGAGATCATCGGTCAGCTCCTCGCCGCGCACGGCGCGACCTTCGCCGATGTGATCAACATCCGGACCTACCTCACCGACATGGCCCACCGCGCCGAGTACGCGGCGGTGCGCGGGAAGTACTTCACCGGTGATCTTCCGACCAGCACGACCGTCGAGGTGTCGAAGCTGTTCCGCGACGATGCGCTGATCGAGATCGAGGTCACCGCCGTCGTCGGCGCCGACTGAGCGGTGGAGCCTCGAATGCGCGTGGATCGCACCGTCAGCCCGGAGTTCCAGCGCGTCGTCGCCGGCATTCGGGTGCCGGAGATGGGCACCGACGTGGTGGCCCCGCTGCTGGTCAACCTGGTCCACCTGCTGCGGCCGGCCCGGGTGCTCGAGGTGGGCATGGGTTACACCACCCCGTTCCTCGTTGCGGCGCTCGCCGACGTGCGCGAGCAGGTCGCCGCCGAGGCCCGCGGGCTCGCGGCGAAGACCGGGCGGCACCTCGCCCGTGGCCTGCACGACGAGTGGCTCAACGAGGAACCGGCGCTGGCCGCGCCGACCTTCCACCTCCGCCCGTACGATCCCCGCTTGGTCGCCGTCGATGATCTGTCCAACCCGTTCTCCTCCGCGAGTCGGGTGCTCGAGGTGCTTCGGGAGTTGTCCGTCGACGAATTGGTCACCGTGGTCAACTCCGACGTTCGGGAGTGCGGTGACAAACTGCCGGCCGACTACGACGTCATCGACCTCGCCTGGGTCGACGCCTGGGAGTGCCTCTATTTCTTCGAGCACTTCTGGGAGCGCATCAACCCTGACGGCGGCGTGTTGTTGATGCATTACCTCATGACCTATCCCGAAGGTGAGGCAATTCTGCGCTACCTGCGTCGTTTCCAGCAGGCGAATCCAGGAGAACTGGAGATGGTCAATCTGCTGGAGTCGCACAAGCTGACGCAGAACAGCGTCACGATGCTCCGCCGGACGAGCGAGGTCCGCCGCCTCGACTACGGCACCTCCGGCGGCACCGTGAAGTACTCGGCGGCGCTTCGAGAGGCCGCAGAAGGACAGGCCCGGCTCTTCTGACCGGCCTCAGGTCTGGGACGTGAGCGACGGATTCTGCTGGTGGACGCCGAGCTTCGTGCGGCAGACTTCGCGGCTGTGGTGAACGCGATCGCGCGGCTTATCGGTCTGCTGGACGACGACTCGACCGAGGTCGCCGAGGCGGCGAAGGCTGAGCTGATCTCGATCGGGGGCGAGGTGGTTCAGCCGCTGTCGGCCGCTGTGGGATCGCTGGACCCATTTGGCCAGCTGTGCGCGATCGAGGTCTTCGAGCACCTCGGCGACGCCGCCGCGGGACCGGTGCTCATCGACCTGCTCGGCAGTGCGGACGAGACGGTGCGGGAGTGGTCGGCGCGGGCGGTCGCCGAACTCGGCGTTCGGGAGGCGGTGCCGCAACTGCGGGCCGCGTATCGGCAGCAGCGGCTCAGCGGTGGCGAGTTGGACTGGTCCGAGGCGGTGGCGATCCGTGCCGCGTTGACGGCGCTGGGAGCACGCCACGAAGTCCTGCCGCCGTTGACGGCGGCGTTGCGGACGACAGCCGCCAGCATCCAGTCGGCGTGGCCGTCTGCCCGGCTTGTGGACGTCGTCAACGACCTGGCCGACCACGATCAGGCGGTGCTGTACTTCATGCTGTGGGCGGTGATCGACGGTCGCGCGTTCTGGAACGGCCACGAGTCGGTCGATGAGCCGCTTGACGTGGGCAAGCCGTGGCGGCAGGTGGTCGAGGATGCGCGGGAGTCCGCGTTGCTCGAGGCGGCCCTCGTGGTGCCCCGGCCGAACCTGTTCGCGACCGTGGAGTGGATCGATCGCGCGGACGTCTGAGCCACGAGTCGCCGAGATATAGGACGGTTCGGGCCAGGCCCGTGCCATAGACTCCGCCGGTGCGTGAGGTGTCGGGGGACTTCGAGATCCACATTACGGCGTACGCTTCTCAAGCCGAGAAGCTGCGGGCGTTCGCCAGCGAGCATGGCGTGAAGTTCGTCCATATCGTGCTTGACCGTGGCGCGCACGTTTCTCAACCAATGCTCACCCTGAGCGGGCGAGGAACGCTGACCGAGCAGCAGGACGCGGTGCGGCGTTGGCAACGCGAACTGCGCGAGGTGGGGATCTACCCGTGCCGGGCAAAGATCGAGGCGGCGCCATGGTGTGTCGGCGTACCGCAGTCGGATGAGCAGGCGGCCGCCGAGCCGGGTGGCCGGTACTTCGAGCATCACGTCAAACTGCTGCTACCCAGTACGGCGGTGGCGGATCTGGTGGCCCTCACCGATCTGGTCGCGCCGCACGGGGCGAGGCTGTCCCGCAACGCCCGCCGGGAGTTTGCCGACGGTGCGCAGGAGCGGTTCGTCAACCAGCGCTGTCACGGCGTGGGGCTCGCCACGGCCAGGCAGCGGCTAGACGACCTCGTCGAGACCCTCCGGGCCGCGGGCCACGAGCCCACAACGATGGAGCAGGAGTACGTCGTCTCCGACAGCGACCTGCACCACGACCGCGGCTGGCTGGACTCGCCCACGTCAGGCGCGAGCGGTTGGGCGCTGGAGCGCGAGAACAAGTTGAGGTCTGCGCCGGCCGAATCCCCGGGCTACCCGCCGACCTACCAACCACTACCCGCCGGCTCGACCGTGCGCCAGCGTGCGGCGTTCGACCCAGCCCTGAAGCAGTACTCGAACGCCTACCGCGCCGGCGAGCCCGAATTCCTTGTGACGGCCACCGGCCAGCTGTGGACAAACGCCCGACGCGCCGCCATGAATCACGTCTTGGCGGCTATCGCCGCAACCACCTGGGGTCAGCATCTGGTGCTGCGCGGCAGCGTCACCATGGCGGCCTGGGTCGGTGCCGCCGCCCGCGAGCCGGGCGACCTCGACTTCGTCGTCACCCCGCACACAATTACCAGCGACAGCACCGACGCCCGCACGATGCTCGATGACATCAAGACCGCCATCCGAGCGGTAACGGGCGCCGGCGTGCGACCAGACCGGATCACCGAGTCCGCCATCTGGACCTACGAACGCGCTGACGGACGCCGCCTAATCGTCCCGTTCAGCACCCCGGAGGCACCGGACGGCCACGTACAGATCGACATCGTCTTCGGCGAACGACTTCCTCTCCCCCCAGAGGCGCTGAGCCTGCCCGATATCGACACGCCGATGCTCGCCGCGCCCGCTCCGCTGGCGCTGGCGTGGAAGCTGTTGTGGTTGGCCACCGACAGGTACCCGCAAGGCAAGGACCTCTACGACGCGGTCCTGCTCGCCGAACACACCACCGTCGACCAATCCCTCGTCCGCCAGCTCATGCGACCGGAACTCGGCGCTGACGCCGATACCTTCAGGGCCGAGACCGTGCTGTCCTGGGCGGTCGACTGGTCCAACTTCACCGACGAGTACTTGGGCATGACGGGCACCGCCGAGCAGTGGGCCAGGCGGCTGGCACTGGCCCTCGACCACGCCTGGACCTTTCCCCTGGGGTAAGGCCCAGGATCGTCGGTGCCGGCCACAACCAGGCATCGGCCGATCGGGGGCATGGGGGATGAGAACGCCGACGAGGGCAGCTGCGACCAGCAGCACCGGTAGCGGAATCGGCGGCGGGGGAGGGGCCGACGGGGGACGCAAGCTAGGTGCGTACCTGGTGGATCGGCGTCCACTGGCGATTCCCGCCTTCCGGCGGTTGTGGGTTGCGTCGCTGATCGCCGCAGTGGGTGGTTCGTTCGGCGTGCTTGCCATTCCCACCCAACTGTTTACGTTGACCGGATCGTCCGCGGCTGTTGGTGTCTCGGCGGGGGTCTCGCTGGTCGCGCTGGTGGTCTCGGCGTTGTGGGGTGGTGCTCTCGCCGATGCCATGGACCGGCGTCGGCTGCTCCTGGTCGCACACGGTTGCCTGGCGCTGACGTACGCGGGGCTGTGGGCGCAGGCGGCGCTGGGCCTGCGGTCGGTACTGGTGTTGCTGGCACTTGTCGCTTGCCAGGGCCTCAGCTATGGGGCGGTCATGGCGGTGATGGGGGCGGCGGTGCCCCGCGTGGTGCCGGCCGATCTGCTGGCCGCCGCGAATGGATTGAGCTCGCTGGTCCGGTATAACGGGTCGATCGTGGGTCCGCTGCTGGCCGGGGTGTTGATCCCGGTCGTGGGCCTCGCCGCGCTGTACCTGTTGGACACGCTGGCGCTGCTTCTCGTCCTGTGGTCGGTGTTTCGGCTGCCCCGGCTCCCGCCGCAACCGTCGGGGCCTGCTTCCGCCGGCCAGAGCGCGGCGGCGCGTCGTTCGATCGTCGGCCAGATGCTGGACGGTTTCCGGTACCTCTTCTCCCGTCCGCTGCTGGTCGGGCTGATCGGGGTGGACCTGGCGGCAATGGTGTTCGGGGCGCCGTGGGCGCTCTATCCGGAGCTTGCCGAGCGGGAGTTCGGTGGCGCGGCCGGGGGTGGTTTCGAGCTCGGCGTGCTCTACGCCAGCTACCCGGCCGGAGTGTTCGTGGTCGGGATGGTGTCGGGCGTGTTCACCCGTGCGCGGCGGCACGGCGCGCTGATGGCGTCCGCCGCGGTCGCCTGGGGCGTGGCGGTCGTTCTGCTGGGGCTGGCACCCCAGCTGTGGCTCGCCGCCGCAGCGCTTCTCGTCGGTGGCGGCGTGAACTTCGTGCTGAGCATGTTTCGTCGGGCCATCAGCCAGGCGAGCACTGACGACACGCTACGCGGCAAGATCGAGGGCTCGATGGTCGTCGTCACGGTGGGCGGCCCACAGATCGGCAACTTCCTCCATGGCGTAACGGGCGCGGCGTGGGGGCTGCGCTGGGCGATCTCAGTGGGCGGAGGGCTGACCATCCTCGCTGTGGCAGGCATCATCCGGGCGGTGCCGCAGCTGTGGCAGTACGACGCATCGCGGGGCCCCGAGCAGGGGACCGCAACTTCCGAAACTTAGGGGCCTCGCGAGCGATGGAGACCACAAAGCCCGGAAGTTATGCGGATCTCGGGGGCGGGCTAGGCCGCCGCGTTCTCCGGGAAGGTTTCGCGCAGGGCCGCATCCAAAGAGCGGCCGGTCGTCGGCTCGATGAACAGGTCGGCGAGCAGGAGGTCGGCGACGTAGCTCGGGTTGACGCCCGACTCCTTGCGGCCGAGGGCCTGCATCGCGCCGCCGAGTCGCAGCGCGGCCCGCGCCACGCCGGCCGGCAGGCGACTGACCCGGCGAGGTCGGCCCACCGCCTCGGCGATGCGCGCGATCATGTCGTGCCAGCTGAGGTTCTCGTCGGCGACCGGGATGTCCGCACCGCTGGCCTGCTCCAGGGCCTCGACCGCGACTTCGGCCACGTTGCGCGCCGAGGTCGCGGCGCTGCCGCCGGTCGGGGCGACCAGAGGGGTACGCGAGCGCGCCCACCGGTCCAGCGGCCCGGCCCAGTTGGGCAGTCGGCCGCCGCCCCGACCGAAGACGAAGGGCAGTTCGAGTACGGCGACCGGCAGGCCCGCCCCGGCGGCGGCCCGCCCCTCCCGGGCCTGCTCCAGCCGGCACCGGATGTACGTGTGCCGTTCGGGGAGGCGCCACTGCGGATGGAGGCGGTCGAAGTAGGTGTAGTAGGAGCCCATCACGACGCCCCGGGTGAGACCTTCGAGGCGGGCGGCGGTGAACAGGCGTACCACCGGATCGACGTTGTCGCGGCGAAACTCGGGGTAGATCGGCTTGGGCAGCGGCCGCTGCTCGTCGGTGCGGGTGGCGTACACGACGCCGTCGTGACCGGCGAGCAACGGCCGCAGGTCGTCGATCGAGGCGGACCCGACATCGAGCAGGTGATCGACACCTGGTTGGGCGGTACGCGCCACCGTGGTCGCGGCGTGACCGCGTTCCCGGAGCACGTCCACCACGTGCGCGCCGATCAGGCCGCTGCCACCCACCACGAGAATTCGCACGCTGCATCGTCCACTCTGGAGGTGGTGTCTTGTCAACCCGTGATAGTCGTGACCGTCTGGACGCCGGTCACTGCTTGTTCTTCGCGACGTTGTAGATGTCCAGGACGTCGTCGTCGAAGTAGGGGCCGTACATGTTGCCGGAGAACTTATACGACATCACCGAGTTGACGTACCCGAAGCGCAGAGCGTTGTCCCAGGCGCGCAGGAACGGCCCCCCGCTGGCGCCCCGGTTGAGTGGGCAGTCCTTCAGCTTGACCCGCTGCGTCCCGGCGGCCTTGATGTTGCCCTGGGCGTAGTACTGCGACAGGCCGTCGTACGGGGCCTCGGCCGGGTAGCCGAGCAGCATCGCCGAGAGCGTCTTGGACTTGTTGACGCTGAGCCCCTGCCCGCCGGTGACGTGCACGAGCCGGTCGCCGTTGCGGGGGTGCATGGTGACGAAGGCGAAGTCCCACCAGAGGTAGCCCCAGTCGACCCAGCCCTCGACCGAGGTGAACTCCTTGGCCGACCAGAGGCCGTGCAGTGCGACACCCTCGGTGAACTCCGGCGCGTACACCCAGTTGTCGAACCAGACCGATCCGCCGTTGCCCGGGTGTACGCAGTGACCAGCGGTGGACACCATGTTCGCCTGCGGGTTGTTGATGGTGCCACCGGAGCAGAAGAAGTCCTCGTCGTTGTGGGTGAAGAAGACCCGACCGACGCCGGGTGAGGCGTTCACCGACTGAGTTCCCATGCCGCTGCCGGCCGGTGCCGCGCTCAGCGTGGCGGTCGACGATCGTGGGGCCGCCGGCTCGGCCACGTCGCGGGGTGCGCCGATGCGGCCGGGGCGGTCGGACGCCTCTCCGTCCGGTGCGTCGACACCATCCGGCATCGGAGCGGGCCTCGCCGCGCGCATTCGTTCCGGTGTCCAGTAGGCGGTGACCAACCTCGCCGCGGTGTCGGCGTCGGTGGACGGCCGCCCGTGGATGGTGGCGCGTGCTTCGGCCACGGTCGCGGACTCGCTGGTGGAACTCGCCTGAGCCGGTGTCGGAGCGAGAGCGGGGCCGGCCAGCACCATGATGCCCACCGAGATGAATCCGAGTTGCCTACGCACGAGACCTCCTGGGGTTGGTGGTCGGAGTCGATACGCTCCGACGTCTCTGCGCCAACGCTAGGTGTGGGCCGGGTGTCTACAGTGGGCGAGTCGTATACGGTCAGTGACGGTTGCCTGACTGCGGGATGCGCTGCCATGTGTACGAGAACTTTTCACAAAAGAGGGTCGTGGGTGGCGCGTCGGGCCGCGGTGGCGTCGGCCGTGGGCCCCTGAAACGCCCCGATGGCCGGTAGGGTCGTCGGCGTGGATCTGGACGACATCGCGGCCCGGCTCGGGGTGCCCGTCGAGGACGTCGACCGCGTGCATCGGCTCGCCGGGGACGGGCCGTCGGCTCCGCTGCCGGCCAAGGCCGACGCGCGCGCCATCCTCGACCGGCTCGCGGTGCGGCCCGACGACGCCGCCGAGATCATGGCTGGCTGGCCTGACCCCGACTCCCCGTTGTGGACCCCGGAGCTGCGGTGGCTGCTCGACCGGTCGATCGCTCTGGTCCGCGCCGATCTCGCGGGCTACGACTGGCTGTCGCCCGGCCCGGAGCTGCCGCGAGACCGAGGGCCCGCCTGGCGACACCTCTACGTGTATGCGTACCTGGCCCTGGTCGACGTCGTGCGGGCGTACCACCGTGACCACGGCATCCCCGATGCCGTGACCTGGGTGACCCTCGCCGACCTGGGCCGCAACCTCGCCATCGACCGACGGATGCGCGGCGAGGGCTGGCCGATCATGCAGAGCTGGCTGACGCTGCACGCGCGCGGCAGCGTCTACGAGCTGGGCCGGCTCCAGCACCAGCGCGGCGACGGCGCGATCGGCCTGCACGTCCCCGAGTCGGGGCCGCTGGCCCCGGAGGTGATCGCTGCGTCGCTCGACGAGGCCCGCGCGTTCTTCCCCCGGCACTTTCCCGACGAGCGTTACACCGCGTTCTCCTGCGGCTCCTGGCTGCTCGACCCGCAGCTACGGGAGTACCTCCCCGAGGACTCCAACATCGTGCGGTTCCAGCGCAGGTTCGCGCTGGAGCCCTACGACGAGTCGGCGGGGCCGGACGCCGACGTCGAGGTGCTGCGCTTCGGGTTCCGCACCCTGAGCACGCCCCTCGACGAGCTGCCGCGCCACACCGTGCTGCAACGCGCGATCATCGACCACCTGAAGGCCGGCGGGCACTGGCACTGGCGGCACGGCCGCTTCCCGATCTAGTCACGCGAGTTCCACCATGTCCCGTTGGTGGCTGCCTGGGCCGCCGGTTCGATGATCTCCCACACCTGCGCGATGAGCCCGTCGGCGATCCGTAGGACGTCGACGACCACGATCTCCGGCCCCGCACGGGGGAGCCGGCGTCGCGAGTGCACCACGACGTGGTCACCGTCGGTCAGTAGGTGAATGATCTCGACCTGCATGCCGGCGGTCGGGCCCAGCGCGGTGCGGACCGCGGCGAGCCACTGCGCCTTGGTCGAGGTCGTCGAATCCGATCGATGGTGGACGAAGTCCTCGCTGAGCAACGAGGCGAGCGTCTCGACGTCACCGGTGTCGACGAGCCCCGCCAGCGCACGCCCGACGATGCTCTTGTTCTCAGTGGTCATGGGCGCAAGTGTGTCGTCGGCCCGGGTGCCTGTCGATGAAGTCGCACTTCATGGCGTCCGGCGCGACGATGGGTACGCTCATGATCGTGCATACGGTCGGGGAACTCCTGCGGCAGTGGCGCAAGCGCCGGGGGCTCAGCCAACTCGACCTGGCGATCGCCGCGGACGTCTCGGCCCGGCACGTCAGCCTGGTGGAGACCGGCAAGTCCACGCCGAGCGTCGACATGATCCTCCGGCTCGCCGATCAGCTGCACGTGCCGCTGCGTGAGCGCAATCAGCTGTTGCTCGCCGCCGGCTTCGCACCCCGCTACGCACAGCGTCCGCTCGACGACACCGCCCTGTCCGGTGCCCTCGACGCGGTCCGCAGGGTGCTCCAGGCGCACGAGCCGTACCCGGCGCTGGTCTTCGACCGGCGGTGGAACATCGTCATGACCAACCGTGCGGTCGACCCGTTCTTCGCGCACGTCGCGCCCGAGCTGTTGCGGCCACCGGTGAACCTGGTTCGGCTGGGCCTGGACCCGCGCGGGCTCGCCCCGCTGGTCGTCAACCTGGCGGACGTGCGGGCGGTGTTCCGCAGCCGGATCTCGCGGCAACTCGCCGCCGCCCCCGACGCGGAGCTGGCCGCCCTCTACGAAGAGCTGCTGCACCCGTTGCCTGCAGACCCGACTGGCCAGCGGGTCGACGCCGACGTGGTGCTCCCGATGATCCTGCGGATCGGTGGACGCGAGCTGCGGCTGTTCTCGACCATCACCACGTTCGGTACCCCGATGGACATCACCATCGACGAGATCGCGGTGGAGTCCTACTACCCGGCAGACCCGGAGAGCGCCGCCTACTTCATGCGGTAGGGCCCGACCTGGTCACCGTCCAGGCCGGGCCCACCACCCACCACCCGTTATCCAGTGGTCAGGATGAACCTCTCCCAGGAACCGACCGACGTGCGGTTGGCGATCAGCGACCCCGCCCCGGCGTTCTCGGCAGCCACGATCTGGCTGTTGACCGTTGCCCGCAGGCTCACCGTCCCATCCGAGTTGGTGATGAGCTGGAAGGTCTCCCACGATCCGATCGTCGTGGCATTGGCGACCAACGGTGCGGTGCCCGCGTTCGTGGCGGAGACGTAGAGCCCGTTGGCGCGCGAGCGCAGGGCGATGTTGCCGTTGCCGGCGTCGACCCGGTCGAACTGCTCGGTCGTGCCGACGCTGGCCTTGTTGGCGATCAACGCGGTGGTGCCGACCGCCGACACGTACTGGCTGTTGACCTGCGCCCGCAGGGTGCTCACCGGGTTGCTGCTGGTGCCGGTGGTGAAGGTGAACGCGTCGACATCGAACAGGTAGCCCGACCCACCCTTGAAGACCAGGTACAGCGTGGTCGACGCGGAGGGCGGGTTGCTGATCGTGGCGGACGCGTCGACGAAGGTCTCCCAGTTGCCGGTCACCGGTACCGTGACGGTGCCGAGCAGGGTGCCGGTGGCGGACCCGGCGCGGACCTCGATGGTGCCACCGGCGCCGGCCGAGGAGACCCGCGCGGTGAACCGGTTCGCGTTGGACAGGTTGTACGGCTGGTACGAGATCCAGTCGTTGTTCTCGATGAACCCGGCCGTGCGGCCGCCCTCGGCGTTGGTGTGGTCGGTGGCCTGGACTCCGGACTGGGCGCCGAAGTGCTCACCCTGGCGGTGCTTCGGTTGCAGCGTCCTGATGCTGTGCGTGGTGAGCGCGCCGTTGTCGGTGTACGCGGCGTCGAAGACGCCGTAGATGTTGGCCGCAGCGTCGTGCTCGCCGTCGGTCGGCACGGTGATCGTGCCGCTGCACCCGGTCTTCGAGGTGATCTGGTGAGCGTGACTGTCGTGGCCCAGCGCGTAGGTGAGACTCACCCGAGCGCAGTCGATTGTGCCGTCCTGCGGGTCACTCACCGAGATCTGGTACGGCACCGTGTCGCCGAAGTTGAACAGCTGCCCGTCGGTGGGCAGGGTGAGCGTCACCGTCGGCGCGGTATTGCCCACGGTGACGATCAGGCTCGCCGTGCCGGACAGCCCGGCCGGGTCGGTGACCTTCAGCGTGGGGGAGTACGTGCCGTTGGTGGTGTACGTCTTCGTGGGGTTGGCCGCCGTCGACGTGGTGCCGTCGCCGAAGGTCCACAGGTAGCTCAGCGCCCCACCCTCGGGGTCGGAGCTGCCGGCCGACGAGAAGTTGACCGTCAGCGGGTTGGCCCCCGAGGTCGGGTTCGCCGAGGCCACCGCGATGGGGCTGCGGTTGCCGCCGCCGATGTACTCGATCCGGAAGAGCGCCTGGTTGTTCGAGCCGGTGCCGTAGTCCAGCACGTAGAGCGCGCCGTCCGGGCCGAAGGCCATGTCCATGACCTGGGTTCCGGTCCACGGGAAGTTGGAGATCTCCCCGCGGGAGCCGTCCGAGTTGACCGCGATCGCCTTGATCCAGCGGCGGCCGTACTCACCGGCGAAGAACTGGCCGTTGAGCGACTGCGGAAACTTGATGCTGGAGTTGAGCGAGGCGTCGTAGCGGTAGACCGGCCCGCCCATCGGTGATTCCGAGCCGCTGCCGAACTCCGACGGTGACCCGGAGTCGCCGGCGTACTTGATCCAGGCCGGCTTCGCCGCGGGCAGCGTGCCGAGCCCGGTGTTGCGGAACGAGTTGTTGGTCGGCCCGCCCGTGCAGTTGTACTTGGACTGCGACGGCCCGGACGGGAAGGTGTATTCGTTGTATGTTTCGGTGCTCGTGTTGGTGCCGGTGCAGTACGGCCAGCCGTAGTTGCCGGGCGCCGCGATGCGGTTGAACTCCACCTGACCCTGCGGGCCCCGGCTGGAGTTCGTGCTCCCGGCGTCGGGGCCGTAGTCGCCGAGGTAGACGACCCCGGTCGCCTTGTCGACGCTCATCCGGAACGGGTTGCGCAGACCCATCGCGTAGATCTCCGGACGGGTGTTGGCCGTGCCGGGGGCGAACAGGTTGCCCGACGGGATGGTGTACGTACCGTCCGCCTGCGGCTTGATCCGCAGCACCTTGCCCCGCAGGTCGTTGGTGTTACCCGCCGAGCGCTGGGCGTCGAACTGCGGGTTGCGGTTGGTCCGTTCGTCAAGTGGCGCGTAGCCGGACGACTCGAACGGGTTGGTGTCGTCGCCGGTGGTCAGGTACAGGTTGCCGGCGGCGTCGAAGTCCAGATCACCGCCGACGTGGCAGCACTGCCCACGGTCGTTGGCGACCTGGAGCACGATCTTCTCGGTGCCCAGGTTGAGCGTGTCGTCGCTGTTGAGGGTGAACCGGGACAGCCGCAGGTGCCCCTTCCAGCGGTCCCAGTCGGTCTGGGAGCCGGTGGTGGGTGCGTCCCCGGACGGGGTGCTCAACGTGGGGGAGTAGTACAGGTAGATCCACCGGTTGGTGGCGAAGTTGGGGTCGACGGCGACGCCCTGCAACCCCTCCTCGTCGTGGGTGTAGACGGACAGGGTGCCGGAGACCTTGGTGTTGCCCGCCACGTCGGTGACCCGTAGGACGCCGTTGCGGGCGGTGTGCAGCACCGAGCGGTTGGGCAGGACGGCCAGGGACATCGCCTCACCCAGCTCGCCGGAGCCGGTGGCGAGCTTGACCTGCTGATAGTCGGAGGCGGGAATGACCGCCGCCTGCGCGGTGGACGGTGCGGCCACAGCCAGGGCAACGCTCGCGACGGTGGTGACCGCCGCGACGAGGGCCCGGGGCCAGCGCCGGGGGTACGAGAGCATGATCGTCCTTTCTCGACGACCGGGGCCGGGCGTGCGGGGGCGCACCACGGCCGGGAGGGGGTGGTGAAACGGCGCGTCGAGGCGCGGTCAGCTGGTGGTGACGAGGTCGAACTTCTCCCACTGGCCGATGGAGGTCCGGTTGGCGATCAGCGGGGAGGCGCCTCCGTTGTCGGCGGCGACGTAACGGTTGTTCACCGTGGCCCGCAGGCTCACCGTGCCGTCGGAGTTGCGGACCAGCTGGAACGTCTCCCACGCGCCGGCAGTGGCCCGGTTGGCGATCAGCGCGGCGGCCCCGGCGTTCTCAGCCGCGACGAACTGACCGTTGCCCTTGGCGCGCAGCGCCACGTTGCCGTTGGCGAGGTTGACCAGGTCGAAGCGCTCGGTGGTGCCGACGCTGGCCTTGTTGGCGATCAGCGCGGTGGTGGCGTTGAGCGAGCTGACGTACTGGTTGTTGGCCCGGGCCCGCAGGGTGGAGCCGCTGGTGGTGGGCGGCGGGGTCGTGGTGCGCGGCGAGCAGTCGGCAGTCACGGAGCCCGCAGCGACCTGGAGACCGCCGAGCAGCATCCGGGTGAAGTTCGGGTCGGTGTACGACGCCTCGGTGTGGCCGAGGCCCGTGTACCAGGCACGCCCGCCGCCGTACGCCTTGCACCAGGTGATCGGGTGGTCGCCGCTCATGTTGCCGCCGCTGTAGGACGACTCGTCGAGGTTGGCGAGGACCCGCGCGCCCGAGCGGGGGTTGGTGCGGTAGTTGTACCACTCGTCGGAGCGGACCCAGGTGGTGCCGAGGTGCGCGGTGGACGGGTTGGTCTGGTCCTCGATCCGCACGGTGGCGTTCTGGATCGCCGGGTGCGAGTCGAACCACGCCCCGACCAGCCCGCCGTACCACGCCCAGCTGTACTCGGTGTCGGCGGCGGCGTGCACGCCGACGTACCCGCCGCCGGCGGCGATGTACGACTCGAACGCGGTCTGCTGGCTGGCGTTGAGGACGTCGCCGGTCGTCGACAGGAAGACCACCGCCTGGTACTGGGCCAGGTTGGAGGTGGTGAACTGCGCGGCGTCCTCGGTCGAGGTCACGGTGAAGCCGTTGGCCGAGCCGAGCTGCTGGATCGCGGCGATGCCGTTGGGGATGGACGAGTGGCGGAAGCCGGCGGTCTTGCTGAACACCAGGACCTTGGTCAGTGGTGCCGCGGCGGCGGGGGTCGGCAGGGCGACCAGGCTGGCCAGCATGACGGCCAATCCGGTGACGAGTGCCAACAGGCGGGGACGGGAACGCATGGTCTTGCTCCTCTGCTGAGCGTCGACCTCAGGGCGTGCGCATGGGCAGGCCAGGGGTCAGGGTGGCGGTGGTGCGGAAGCCGGGCCGCCGATGCTCGGCTGAGGTGCTGCGCGATGGTGGGGTGGTGGGGTGGTGTGCTGGGCCAGCCGACGATCCCTACTAGACACTGTGAGCGATAACAATTCATCGATTGGCGTCGCTGACGCAGTAAACCTCTGATCTATACGCCTCGTCAAGCCCAGGCGTTCCGACCCGAGCACGCCCGCGCACGGCCGGCGTCAAAGTGGAGTCGGGACGTATGGTCGGTGACATGTCCACCGAGGAGGCGTACGACATGCGCACGGCGCTGACTCTGGCTAGGGTCACCTACTACGCCGACGACGTCGATCCGGGACTCAACGTCGAACTGGTCGCCTGGCCGGATCGCGACTACCCGACACGGCCGGACGTCGCGGTTAGCCTCGGCTGCCCCGGGTCGCCATGAGGATCAGGTCGGCGATCGTCTCCGGGTGGGTGACCATGGCGAGGTGTGAGGACTCGACCTCGATGGTCGTCGCGTTCATCCGCTCGGCCAGGAACCGTTCCAGCTCCGGAGCGGTCGTCCGGTCCTGCGTGGAGATCGAGTAGTAGCAGGGCTTGTCCCGCCAGGCGGCCGTCGTCGTGCGGCCCTTGAAGAGGTCGTCGGCGATCGGCCCCTGCACCGCGTACAGGGCACGGGCGCGGGCCTCGTCGACGCCACCGGCGAAGTCGCTCAGGAAGGCGCTCTCGGTCAGCTGCGCGTACCCGCCGTGGTGCACGAGACCAGCGTTCGCCGGCGGCGTGGGGAACTTCGCGGCGAGCGCGGCGTAGTCCTCCCCGGCGTCCGGCGCGCGGGCCGCGACGTACACCAGGGCGCTAACCATCGGATGGTTGCCGGCCTCGCTGATGACCGTGCCGGCCCAGGAGTGGCCCGCCAGCACCGTCGGCCCGTCCTGGCGGTCGAGGGCACGGTTGGTGGCGGCGACGTCGTCGGCCAGGGTGGTCAGCGGGTTCTGCACCGCGGTGACCGTCAGCCCGGCTCGCTGCAGGAGGGGGATGACGTCGGACCAGGAGGAGCCGTCGGCGTACGCGCCGTGGACCAGTACGACATTGCGGGCAGACGTGGCCGGGGACGTGTCGCTCATCTGAAAACCTCCGTACGCGGCCGACGCCGTGCTGTCGCTCGCACAGCTCTCGCCTGTCACTCTTCCCCACGCCGGTCGGGCGGGTGGGCCAAACGCCGAGGCTTCAGCTCTCAGCGCGCCGGGTCTGGTGCGAGGGCACGCCAGTTCAGGCGGCCCCGATAAAGGTGCCGCAGCACGAGCCAGCTGACCGAGAAGGGGATGGCACCCATGGCCACGACCCCCAGGACGCCCGCGCCGGCCACCTCGAAGACCGCCCCGACGTCCCCGAAGAGCTGAGCGACCGTCTGGAAGGCGACATGCAGGCCGATGCCGGCCCAGATGTCGCCGGTGACGGTGCGGAAGGCCCCCAGTAGCAGCGCGAAGACGAAGAAGAGGGCGAGCCGGTCGACGGATCGGGCCGCCCCGATGAGGAACCCGAAGAGGGTGAAGAGCACGGCCTGCCCGATGACCGCCTGCCCGGCCGGCAGCCGGGTGGCGAGGTTGCGCTGAAGGTACCCACGGAAGACCAGCTCCTCCGGCAGCGCCTCCTTCAGGAAGACCAGCACGATCAGCAGCGCCGCCACCCGCAGCACATCCCCGACGGACGTCCGGACGCTGATCTCGACCCAGCCGAGGCCGAGGCAGAGCGCGAACCCCGCCGCGGCGGGGACGAGCCAGCAGGCCGCGCCGAGCAGCAGCCGTCGCCAGCCGGCGCGCAGCGATGGCAACCCGAGGCCGGCCCACGGGCGTCGGTCCAGGAAACGACGGGCGACAACCACCAGGGGTACGACGACAGCGGTGGTGAGGATCGCCCCGACCGCGTGGGTGGGTCGGTCGTAGTCGCGATCGAGTAGGGCACCCAGGACGAGCCACACCAGCACGGCGCCGACGACCACGACGAGGATCCGCCAGGGCAGGGCGAGACGAGGTCCGGCGCTCACCACGCGCAGCGTAGCCAGCGGCGTCAAGGGCGAGCCGTCAGCGGCCGAGCACGAGGTAGGCGAGGCCGAGGACGCCTCGGTAACCGCCGACGTACTGACGCAGCCGGTCGTCGAGCTCCGCGCGGACGTCGGCCGCGCGGGGATCCTCCGGGTACGCCAGCAGCCACTCCTGCCGCCCGGCCAGCCAGGTGGACTCGAAGTCGTCCCACTCCCGCTGGTCGGCGGTGCTCAGGTGCAACAACCGCCAGCCGCGCTCACGGGCGGCCTCGATCAGCCCGGAAAGGGTCGGGACCTCCGGGCCGAAGACCTCGGCGATCTCCGCCGTGGGGGGCCGCTCCCAGTACGCGTCGCCGAACAGCAGCCGCCCACCGGGGCGGACCACGGCGGCGAGCGCGTCGAGCGCGGCCGAGGTGCCGCCGAAGGCGTGGGCCGAGCCGATGCAGAGGACCCGGTCGGCGGGCTCCTGCCAGGCCGCCGCTTCCCCCATCACGAAGGCGACGTGCCGGTTCAACGACCGACCCGCGGCGAGCCGCCGCCCCCGGGCGAGCGCGGCATCGTCGGTGTCGACGCCGACGCCCCTGGTCGCGACCGGGCCGGAGACACCGCCAGCGGCGACCGCCCGCAGCAGCAGCTCACCCCAGCCACAACCGAGGTCGAGCACGCGCGCGCCGGGGCGGATGTCGAGCCGTTGCAGCAGCAGCGCGGCGTGCTCCGGCGAGAGCGGAGTGTTCCAGCGCATCCGCGCGTAACGGCTGGCGGCGAGGTGGTCGGTTGACTGCATCCGTTGAGGGTGTCAAGACGTACGCCGGGCCCGGCATCGGGGCGTAGGGCAGGATCGGTGGGATGGACGCGCAGCGTGCGGGGCCGGCGCGGCGACCGACCCCGCAGGAGGTGGCGGCGGCGGCCGGCCGAGGTCTGCCGGACATCATCGGCCCCGGGCTGCGAGTGCTGTTCTGTGGCTACAACCCGGGCCTCTATTCGGCCGCCGTGGGGGAGCCGTTCGCCCGTCGGGGCAGCCGGTTCTGGCCGGCTCTGCACGGGGCTGGCTTCACCGATCGGCAGCTGCACTCGTGGGAACGCGACGAGTTGCTGCGGCAGGGCCTGGGCATCACCAGCCTGAGCAACCGGGCCACCGCCCGCGCTGCCGAGCTGACGGCGGAGGAGCTGGTGGCCGGGGTCACCGGGTTGGCGGTGAAGGCCGAGCGCTACCGGCCGCGCTGGGTGGCGATCCTCGGGGTGACCGCGTACCGGATCGCCTTCGCCCAGCCGAAGGCCGGGCTGGGTGCGCGACCGGATCGGCTGGGCCCGGCCCGGGTCTGGGTGCTGCCGAACCCCAGTGGGCTCAACGCGCACTTCCCCCTGCCGGCGTTGACCGCCGAGTTCGCCAGGCTGCGGCGGGCACTCGACCCCTAACCGCCCGGGGCGGCGGCCAGCCCTTGGTAGTAGGGCCGCATCGCGGGGTGGTAGTCGTCGAACTCCGGGCGCGGCGAGCCGTCCCGGGAGGCGACGAGCATGTCCAGGTAGTACTCCCAGCCGGCGCCCACCTCGGCGATGCCCTCGATGTTGCTCAGGTGTTGCACGAACCGCAGCTCGGTGCTGCCGTCGGTCTCGGTCAGCGACAGCTCCAACAGCCAGGTGCCGTAGCTGTCGATCATCGAGACGGCGAGGCGCTCTCCCGGTTCGCACGCGTCGATGCGAACCTCACACCAGGGCTGCTGCTCCTCGTACGCCATCTGGACCCGGATGGTCCGTCCGGGCCCGGCGTCGCCCTCCCACGGGCCGAACCAGCGGGCCGTGCGCTCCGACTCGGTCAGGCTGGCCCAGACGTCCGCCGCCGCGGCGCGGAAGGTCCGGGTGAGGACGAGATCGTGTCCGGTGTCGGTGCGAAACAGGCGTCCGGCGGGTGTACGGGTCATGCCGTGTGCTCCCTTCGGTGCTCCGCCGGGCCGCGGCTGCGGCGCTCTCGGCGGGTGCGATAGACCTCGGTCTCCAACGCGTCGAGGTGCCGCTCCCACCGGTCGATTGTGGTGAGCCCGGTGAGCCAGTCGAGCAGCGGAGCGAGCGGGCCGGGATCGAGTCGGTAGATCCGTTGGCGGCCGACCAGCTCGTCGCGGACCAGCCCACTTTCGCGCAGGACCCGCAGGTGGCGGCTGATGGCGGGCCGGCTGATCGTGAATCGCTGGGCGATGTCGCCGGCGGAGCGGGGTTCGTCGCGCAACATGCTCAGGATGTGTCGCCGGACCGGGTCCGCGATCGCGACGGCCACCTCATCCACTCCAGAAGCGTAACCTATGGGTTACAGATTTGCCCGGTGTGGACCGCCGACACCGCGGACCGCTGCGTCGATGGTGGGCACATGATCACCTGACCTGGCACTCTGTACGGCATGGCCGCCCTGCTTCGCTCCCGCCTGACCGACTGGACTGTCGTCGTACCCGTGCTCGCTGTCCTGGTGTTGATCGCCACCTGGGGGCGGAACCTGCCCGGCCCGATCATCGTGGTGGTCGCGCTGCTGTTGGGCGGCGCTGTGCTCGCGGCCGTGCACCACGCGGAGGTGGTCGCCCACCGGGTGGGGGAGCCGTACGGGTCGTTGG
Organism: Micromonospora chokoriensis; assembly: GCF_000718555.1. Classification (GTDB taxonomy): domain Bacteria; phylum Actinomycetota; class Actinomycetes; order Mycobacteriales; family Micromonosporaceae; genus Micromonospora; species Micromonospora chokoriensis_B. Next base: position 54,443 of record NZ_JOAN01000023.1, on the reverse strand, counting down.
TGCTCGCCGTCGCGGTCACCGTGATCGAGGTCGCCCTCATCGTCACGCTGATGATCAGCGGGCCGGAGAAGACCCAGTCGCTCGCCCGGGACACCGTCTTCGCCGCCGTCATGATCACCTGTAACGGGATCCTCGGCCTGTCCCTGCTGCTCGGGGCGCTACGCCGACGCGTCGCGGTCTTCAACCCGGAGGGCACCGGCGGGGCTCTGGCCACCGTGATCACCCTGGCCACCCTGAGTCTGGTCATTCCGACCTTCACCACCGCCCGGCCCGGCCCCGAGTTCAGCCCGGCCCAGCTCGCCTTCGCGGCCGTCGCCTCGCTGGCGCTCTACGGGCTGTTCGTGCTCGTGCAGACCGGCCGGCACCGCGACTACTTCCTGCCGGTCGACAGCCGGGGCCAGGTGATCGACGCGGAGGAGCACGCCAAGCCGCCGACGACCCGCGCGGCGCTGGTCAGCCTGGGGCTGCTGCTGGTGGCGCTGATCGCGGTGGTCGGCGACGCCAAGACAGTCTCCCCGACCATCGAGGCCGGCGTCGCCGCGGCGAACCTGCCGCACGCCTTCGTCGGCGTGATCATCGCCCTGCTGGTGCTGCTGCCGGAGACCCTGGCCGCCGCCCGCGCCGCCCGCCGCGACCGAGTGCAGATCAGCCTGAACCTCGCGCTCGGCTCGGCGATGGCCAGCATCGGCCTGACCATCCCCGCCATCGCGATCGCCTCGATCTGGCTGGACGGTCCGCTTCTGCTCGGCCTCGGCGGCACCCAGCTCGCCCTGCTCGCGCTCACCGCCGTGACCTCCGTGCTCACCGTGGTGCCCGGCCGGGCCAACGTCTTGCAGGGCGGCGTACACCTGGTGCTGCTGGCCGCCTTCGTCTTCCTGGCCGCCAGCCCCTGACCCGCACGGCCCGCCGGCCCACCCGGCGGGCGGCGACGCCATCCCGGCACCCCCACAGGAGACGTCGAACCCGCCCCCCGCCCCCGGACGCGCTGAACCCACCCGACCTGTCGATCATGAAGTTAGCGTCACGACACGCCGGGCCGAGTGACGCTAACTTCATGATCACCGGAGGTGCGGGGTGGTGAGCGGCGGTTAGGTTGGCGGGATGGGGACTGTGTGGGTGGTGGTTTCGGTTTTTGTGGTTCTGGCCGGTGTTGCGGGCGGGGTCTTGGTGTGGCGGGGGCGGTCCGGTGAGGCAGCGGGCGACGATCCGGTGGCTGGGCGGGAGGCTCGGGGGCGCCAGCAGCGGTACGAGGCCGAGCGGCACGGTGACCAGGGGAGCACCTGGCAGCGCGGCCGGGAGTCCAGTGGCTGAACGCCCCACCGGCGTGAACCGTTGGGCCACCCTGCGCGTGAATCCGGTGATGGGCGTGGCGGTCGTATCGTCGGGGTACGGCGCAGCGTGAGCGCCGATGTCTGGGGAGGCACAGTGGGGGCACGGTTCGGACGCGACGCGCGGGGCCCGGTGGCGGGTCTGCTGATCGCCGCGCTGGTGTCGCTCGCCTGCGCCGGCGGTGGGCTGGCCGAGCCGGAGGCGGAGCGCCCGGGGGCGAGCCCGTCGGCCGCCTCGCCGGCGCCGGGCACCACCCGGGCCGACAGCACCACAAGCGTCGCCGAGTTCGAGCAGGACGTCGCCGACGCGCAGGCGGTCGCCGAGCGGTACTGGGCGGCCCAGTTCAAGGAGTCCGGGCAGCGGTTCCAACCGGTCCGGCGGATCATCCCGTACCAGCGCGACGGCGAGGTGTCCTGCGGCGGGCAGCCGTTGCCCCGCAACAACGCCGTCTACTGCTCGCGGGGCGACTTCATCGCGTACGACGTGGCGTGGTCGGTGGCGGCGTTCCGCCAGGTCGGCGACGCGTTCGTGTTCTACCTGCTGGGGCACGAGTACGCGCACGCCATCCAGGTGCGCCTCGGCATCAACTACAACTTCACCATCCAGCAGGAGTTGCAGGCCGACTGCATGGCCGGGGCGTACCTCGGCGACTCGGTGCGCTCCGGTGCCCTGACCCTCGCCGAGGGCGACCTGGACGAGTTCCGGGAGGGGGTGGCGGCGGTCGGCGACGACCCGGACCAGCCGTGGTTCGCGGAGGGGGCGCACGGCACCGCCGAGCAGCGCACCGACAGGTTCTTCCGGGGCTACGAGGGTTCCCTGAAGGAGTGCGACCTGGGCTGAGCGGGGTTGCCCGGATCACCCCGATGCCCGTTGCCGCCACCGGTCACGGGTGGTGCTGGCAGGATCGCCGGTGTCGGTCACGACCCTGGAGGTTCCGCTGAGCAGCCATCACCCCGCCGCCGTGCTCTTCGACATGGACGGCACGTTGGTCGACAGCGAGAAGCTGTGGGACGTCGCGTTGCAGGAACTCGCCCGGGAGTACGGGGGTGAACTCTCCGTCGACGCCCGCCGGTCGATCATCGGCACCGCCATGGCTGAGTCGATGCGCCTCCTGCACGACGACCTGGGGCAACCCGAGCGGGATCCGGAGATCAGCGGGGCGTGGATCAACGCCCGAATCCTGGAGCTGTTCCGCACCGGTCTGCCTTGGCAACCTGGCGCGTTCGACCTGCTGCGTGCGGTCCGCGCGGCGGGGATCCCCACCGCGCTTGTCACCTCCAGCCCTCGGGCGCTTGTCGAGATCGCCCTGGACACCCTCGGTCGGGACAACTTCGACACGGTGGTCTGCGGCGACGAGGTGGTGGCGGCCAAGCCGCACCCCGAGCCCTACCTGACCGCGGCCCGGCTGCTGGGTGTGCCGATCGAGCGCTGCGTGGCGATCGAGGACTCACCGACCGGGGTGGCCAGCGCGCTCGCCTCGGGCGCTGCGGTGCTGGCCGTACCGGCGGAGGTGGCGTTGCCCAGCACTGTCGGCGTACACCAGGTGGAGAGCCTGACCGGTGTGGACCTGGAGCTGCTCGCGGCGCTGCTGACCGATCGGGCCGCGGCGACCGGCTGACCCAGCCGGCGCTGGTCAGGGGCGCTCGGCGAAGACCGCGGCGACCACCTGGTAGCTGTCGAACGCCCGCGCGGCCCCCGCGTACGCGGCCAGGTGGATGAACAGTTCGACGATCTCCTCCCTGGTCACGCCCGAGGTCAGCGCGATGCGCAGCTGCCCGCGCAGGGGCTCGTGGGTGCCGAGGGCGGCGGCGATCGCCACCGAGACCAGGCACCGGCTGCGCAGATCCAGGCCCTCCCGGGGCCAGGCCGCGCCGAAGGTCTGCACGGTGGCGAGTCGACGGAAGTCCTGCCCCACCGACGGTTCGCCCTCGCCGAGCGGCAGGACCAACGGCTGGCCGAGCAGCCGCTCGGCGTTGTCGAGTGCCCGCTGGTACGCGTCCTGATCGGTCATTTCACCGGCCCCGGCTCTCCGGCCGCCCGGGTCGTGGGCGGGCCGACGACCTGCCGGCAGCACCAGCCTGGCAGTCGGGGGCGGGCGCCGAGGGGGAATGGGACAAGCCGAGACCCCCGGTCGCGCGGATGGCGACCGGGGGTCTCGGGAGTGCCGATCAGTCGTGGGCGATGGCGCCCAGGACGTTGATCCGGGCCGCCCGGATGGCCGGGAGCACCGCGGCCACCACGCCGATGATGGCGGCGAGGCCGAGGAAGAGACCCATCTGCCCCCAGGGCAGGATCAGGTCGGTGATGCCCTCGTCCTTGAGCGCCTCGACCACCGCGGCGCCGAGGCCGGTGCCCACCGCGACGCCGAGCAGCGCGCCGAACACCGAGATCACCACCGCCTCCACGGTGATCATGCCCATGGTCTGGGACCGGCGCAGGCCGATCGCCCGCAGCAGACCCAACTCGCGGGTCCGCTCCAGCACCGACAGGGCCAGGGTGTTGATGATGCCGAGGACGGCGATCACGATGGCCAGCGCGAGCAGGATCTGGATCATCGTGAGCAGCCCGTCGAGTGAGCTGGTCTGCTGCTTGATGAACGCGTCCCGGTCGGCCACCGACACCTCGGGGCTGTCCGCGAGCAGCGCCTCGACCTGCGGCTGCACGTCGGACACCCGGGTGCCCGGGGCCAGCTGGATGAAGCCCTGGATGGGCTGCGGGATGGCGAAGTCCTTCGCCGCGGACGGCGGCAGCGTCACCGGGTTGGTCAGCTGCGACGACTCGTAGATGCCGCTGACCGTGTAGGTGCGGGCCTCGCCCCGGGTCAGCTGGACCTTCACCGTCGAGCCCACCGACCAGCCACGGGAGGTGGCCGTGTCCGAGCTGGCCAGCATCTGGGTCGGCCCGATCCGGTCGATGTCACCGGCGGTGGGCTTCGCCCCGAAGATCTGCCGCAGCGACGCCGGGTCGCTGCTCACCGCGACCCAGGTGCCCTCGCCGTCGACCCGTGCCATGTCGCCGTACTCGCCGTCGACCAGCTGCACCCCGGGCAGGGCCTTGGCCTTGTCCAGCACGCTCGGGTCGAACGTCGGCGGACGCGGGCCGCCCTGCTGGCCGGCGATCACCAGCTCGGCCTTGATGGTGTCCTGGGCGAGCGCGCTGAGGCTGCCCTTGGCCGAGTCGAGGATGACCGTGACGCCGGTGACCAGCGCGATGCCGACCATCAGCGCGGCGGCGGTGATCGCCGTGCGGCGCGGGTTACGCCCGGAGTTGAGCCGGCCCAGCTTGCCCGGCACCGACCAGGAGAAGATCGCGCCGAGCAGGCTCACCACCGGCCGGCTGATCAGTGGGGTCAGCAACGCCACTCCGATGAAGGCGAACAGCACCCCACCGAGGATGGTGGCCAGCGTCTGACCGCCGGCGTTGCCGCTGAGCCCGAGGAACAGCAGCACCGCGCCAATGCCGGTGACCAGCGACCCGGCCACGGTGACCTTGGTCAACGGCCGGTCCGGGGTGGCCACGTCCTGCATCGCCGCGATCGGCGGGATCCGGGACGCCCGCAGCGCCGGCAGCAGCGCCGCCACCACGGTGATCACCAGACCGACGCCGAACGAACCGATCACCGCCGCCGCCGGCACACCGATGCCGGCCAGGGTGAGCCCACCGGCGAGCTTGCCGAACAGGAACGCCAACAGCGCGCCCACCCCGATGCCGGCGGCCAGGCCGAGCACCGACGCGATCAACCCGACCGCGATGGCCTCCAGCACCACCGAACCGATGATCTGTCGGCCGCTGGCCCCGATGGCGCGCATCAGCGCCAACTCCCGGGTCCGCTGCGCCACGATGATCGAGAAGGTGTTGAGGATCAGGAAGGTGCCCACCAGCAGCGCCACCGCGGCGAAGCCGAGCAGGATCTTGTTGAAGAAGGACAGGCCCTCCTTCAGGCTGGCCGAGGCGTCCGCGGCCACCTGCTCGCCGGTCTTCACCTCGAAGTCGGCGCCCAGCGTGCGGGCCACGTCGTCGCGCAGCGCCTCGTCCGACACACCGCCGGCGGCGTTCACCGTGATGCTGCTGAACACGTCCGGCTCGCCCAGCATCAGCCGCTGCGCCACCGGTGTGGTGAAGAAGACCTCGTTGACCCCGCCGATCGAATCTCGGTCACCGCTGTAACCGGCGATGCCGACCAGGGTGAACTCCCGCTTCTTCGACTCGAACGCGGTGAGCACGCCGACCTTCTGGCCGACCTGCACCTTCGCGGCCGTGGCCAACGACTTGTTGATGACGATCTCGTCCTCGGCCTGCGGCGCGCGCCCCTCACGCAGCTTCAGCAGCTCACTCTCGCCGGTCCAGTTCTCGCCCAACTGCGGCGGGCCGAACGAGGTGACCACCTTGCCGTTCCTGCCGATCACCCGGGCGCCGTCGGCGTTGACGATGCCCGTCGCCGAGGCGACCCCCGGCACCTGCTTGACCCGGTCCACCACGGCCGCCGGCAGCGGGGAGGCGGTCTGCTCGCCCTCCATCTCGTTGACCTGCACCTTCGGCTTCGCCGCGACGTTCACGTCGATCTCAGAGAAGCCGTCGGCGAAGACCGAGTCGAAGGAGCGACCCAGCGTGTCGGTGAGCACGAACGCGCCGGAGACGAACATCACCCCGAGCACCACCGCCAGGCCGGACAGGATCAGCCGGACCTTGCGGGCCAGCAGACTCTTCAGTGTCGCGCGGAACATCAGTTGCCCACCTCAGCCGGAGTGTCCAGCTTCTTCATGGTGTCCAGCACCGTGTCGGCGGTCGGCTCGATCAGCTCCGAGACGATCTCGCCGTCGGCGAGGAAGACCACCCGGTCGGCGTACGCGGCGGCCGTCGGGTCGTGGGTGACCATCACGATGGTCTGGCCGTGCTCCCGCACCGACTCGCGCAGGAACTTGAGCACCTCCGCGCCGGCGCGCGAGTCCAGGTTGCCGGTCGGCTCGTCCGCGAAGATCACCTCGGGGCGGGAGACCAGTGCCCGCGCGCACGCCACCCGCTGCTGCTGCCCACCGGAGAGCTGCGACGGCCGGTGGTCCAGTCGGTCCCGCAGACCCACCGTCTCGATCACCGTGTCGTACCAGGCCGGGTCCGGCTTGCGCCCGGCGATCGACAGCGGCAGCAGGATGTTCTCCTTCGCGGTCAGCGTCGGCAGCAGGTTGAACTGCTGGAAGATGAAGCCCACCTTGTCGCGCCGCAGCTTCGTCAGCCCCGCGTCGCCCAGCCCGGTGACCGTCGTCTCACCGATCGCCACCGTTCCCCGGGTCACCGAGTCCAGACCGGCCAGGCAGTGCATGAGCGTCGACTTACCGGAACCCGACGGGCCCATGATCGCGGTGAAGCGGCCACGTTCGAACTCGGCGCTGACCCCCCGCAGCGCGATGACCTGAGCCTCGCCGCTGCCGTACACCTTCCACACGTCGTTCGCCCGGGCCGCGGCCTGCGCATGCTGGCCTACCGTCGCGGTCACGTCATCTACCTCTTCCGTCTGTCCGAAAATGCACGCCGGCCCCCCGAATGGTCCGGCGCGACTGTTCCATCATCGGTGCTGCGTACACCCGCTCCGTCCGACCTTGGGGGGACCCGCTGCGGATTTCCCGCTGCGGGTGCACCCCGATGTCGGGTCAGGGTTGCCCCTGAGTGACGACCGTTTTCTCCCATGGCTCGGCGGGCGGCGGCACCAACGCTGCCACCTCACGCCACAGGAGGGTCAACCGAACCGAGCCGTCTTCGGTCACGGTAGGTGACGATGGCAACGGTGGCCGTCCCCCCACGGAGGGATCTTCGAGTACGCCGGGTGAGGTACCCGGGCCGGTGCGGCTACGCCCGAGGGCGGACCAGCCCCGACTCGTACGCCAGCACCACCGCCTGCACCCGGTCGCGCAGCCGCAGCTTGGTCAGCACATGCCCGACGTGGGTCTTGATGGTGGTCTCGCTCACCGACAGGACCGCCGCGATCTCGGCGTTGGACAGCCCTCGGGCGACCTGCACGAGCACTTCGCGCTCCCGGTCGGTGAGGGCGTTGAGCGCCGCCGCCGGTGTCGCCGCCGGGTCGGGCAGCAACTCGGCGAAGCGGTCCAGCAGTCGCCGCAGGATCCGAGGGGTCACCACCGCGTCCCCGGCGGCGACCGTGCGGATCGCCGCGATCAGGTCCTCGGCCGGCACGTCCTTGGCCAGGAACCCGCTGGCGCCGGCCCGCAACGCGCCCACCACGTACTCGTCCAGGTCGAAGGTGGTCAGCATCAGCACCCGCACCCGCACCGGCAGTCGGGCGTCGACGATGGCCCGGGTCGCCGCCACCCCGTCCATCCGGGGCATCCGCACGTCCATCAGGACGACGTCGGGCAGCAGCCGACGCGACAGCTCCACCGCCTCCACGCCGTCACCGGCCTCCGCCACCACGTCCAGGTCGTCCTCGGCGCCGAGCACCATCCGGAACCCGGTCCGCAGCAGCGGCTGGTCGTCGGCGAGCAGGATCCGCACCGGCCGCGCCGAGGCCACCCGATCGCTCATCTCGTCTCCCGTCCCGCCGACGTCGTGACGCGCACCGGTCATCCTCCCGTACGGGAAACGGTGCGTCGCGGATCACCCGTCGCTCACCGGTGCCGTCACTCGTCGGCGCCCGGCGTCACCGCAGTGGCCCGGGAGTCGCGCAGCGGGTCGGCGCTCGCCGCCGCGACCGGGAAGGGCGGCGGGGTGCCGCCGAAGCTGGGGCAGAGCGCCTGGTGGCTGCACCAGTCGCAGAGCCGACTCGGCCGGGGCCGGAAATCCTGCCGGGCGGTGGCCTGCTCGATCGCCCGCCACAGCGCCACCACGGTGCGCTCGAAGCGGATCAGCTCGTCGGCGTCCGGCGTGTAGTCCAACACCTCGGCGTCGCGCAGGTAGAGCAGCCGCAGCACCCGCGGCACCACCCCCCGGGTGCGCCACAGCACCAGCGCGTAGAACTTCAGCTGGAACAGCGCCCGCGCCTCGAACGCCTCTCGTGGAGCGCCGCCGGTCTTGTAGTCGACCACCCGCAGCGCGCCGTCCGGAGCGACGTCGAGCCGGTCGAGGTAACCCCGGATCAGCAACTCCTCGTCGACCACCGCGGAGATCAGACTCTCGCGTTCGGCCGGCTCCAGCCGGGTCGGGTCCTCCACCGCGAAGTAGCCCTCCAACAGCCCGGTGGCCGAGCGGAGGAACTCCACCGGGCCGGCCGGCTCCGCGCCGTCGAAGATGCCGGCCAGTTCCGGCTGCTCGGTGACCAGCCGGTCCCACTGGGGCGCCACCAGGTCACCGGCAGCCTCCGGCGTGCGGCCGGGGGCGGGCAGGTCGAACAGGCGCTCCAGCACCGCGTGCACCAGCGTGCCCCGGGCCTGCTCGATCGTGGTGCGCTCAGGCAGCCGGTCGATGCTGCGGAACCGGTAGAGCAGCGGGCAGGTCTTGAAATCAGCCGCCCGCGACGGGGACAGCGAGGCTCGCACCGTCGGCGGCGCCTGCGCCGGGGAGGAGGGTTGGGGGGTGGTGACCGGTTCCGCCGTCATGTCGGCAAAGGTTAGGGCACCGGTGTGACACCGCCCGCCGCCCGCCCCGCACAGCGACGGTCCGTAGCATCGTGGCGATGGAGCAGACAACCCGGCCGCCGCGCCGACCAGACCGACGCCTCGGCCTGAACGTCGGCCGGGTGTTCGGGGTGCCGCTGCACCTCAACGGCTCCATGGTCCTGCTCGCGGTGCTCATCGCGGTGCTGTACGGCGAGTTCGCCCGCCGACAACTGGACCTGTCGCAGCTCAGCGGCTACCTGATCGGTTTCGGATTCGTCGTGTCGCTGCTCGGCTCGGTGCTGCTGCACGAGCTGGGCCACGCCCTCACCGCCCGGCGGTACGGCATCGGTGTGCGCGGGATCACCCTGGAGCTGCTCGGCGGCTACACCGAAATGGACCGGGACGCCCCGTCGCCCCGCGTCGACCTGCTGGTCTCGCTGGCCGGCCCAGCGGTCTCCGCGGTGCTCGGCGTGCTGTCGGTCGCCGCCACCCTCGCCCTGCCCGAGCGGACCGTGGCCCACCAGCTCGCGTTCCAGCTCGCCGTCAGCAACGTCATCGTGGCGATCTTCAACAGCCTGCCCGGGCTGCCGCTCGACGGCGGCCGGGCGCTGCGCGCCGCCGTGTGGGGGCTGACCCGCGACCGGCACCTCGGCACCGAGGTCGCCGGGTGGGCCGGCCGGGTCGTCGCCGTCGGCACCGCGGCGCTGGTCCTGCTACTCGCCCTCGGGCAGTACCTGGCGCCGCTGGCGCTGCCGCTGATGCTGCTGGTCGCCGTCACCCTCTGGCGCGGCGCCGGGCAGTCGATCCGGGCCGCCCGGGTCAGCCGCCGGTTCCCGCTGATCGACCTCGGCCGGCTGGCCCGCCCGGCCTGGCCGGTGGTCACCGGCACACCCCTGGCCGAGGCCGAGCGCCGACGCGCCGAGGGCGGGCAGCCCGGCTCCGCGCTGCTGGTCACCGACTCCACCGGTCGGCCGGTGGCGCTCGTCGACCCGGTCGCCGCCGCCGCGGTGCCGGTCGAGCGCCGGCCGTGGCTGGCGGTGGACGCCGTCGCCCGGTCGCTGGGCACACTTCCCACGTTGCCGCTCGGGTGGGACGGCGAGCGGGTGATGGAGGCCGTACAGACCCACCCGGGCGCACAGTACGTGGTGACGTCAGGCGAAGATGTTGTCGGCATTCTGCACATCGCGGACTTGGCACAGCTCCTCGAACCCAACCGGAAGATGACACCGTGACCGCAACTCCCTCCACCGTCGCCGCCGACCCCGCCAACCCGGCGCTGACACCCGTGCACCGTGGGCCGTTCCGGCCCGGCGACCGGGTCCAGCTGACCGACCCCAAGGGGCGGATGCACACCGTGACGCTGGAGCCCGGCAAGGAGTTCCACACCCACCGCGGCATCCTGGCGCACGACACGCTGATCGGGCTCCCCGACGGCAGTGTGGTGACCACCTCCGGTGGCGGCACCGCTTTCCTGGCCCTGCGGCCACTCCTGTCGGACTACGTGCTGTCCATGCCGCGCGGCGCCCAGGTGATCTACCCGAAGGACTCGGCGCAGATCGTCGCGATGGGTGACATCTTCCCCGGCGCGAAGGTCCTCGAGGCCGGCGCGGGCTCCGGCGCGCTGAGCTGCTCACTGCTGCGCGCCGTCGGCACCGAGGGTGAGCTGCACTCGTTCGAGCTGCGCGACGACTTCGCCCAGATCGCCAAGCGCAACGTCGAGGCGTTCTTCAACGGGCCGCACCCCTCGTGGAACCTGCACGTCGGCGACGTGGCGCAGTGCCAGGAGACCGGCTTCGACCGGATCATCCTGGACATGCTGACCCCCTGGGAGACCCTCGACATGGTCGAGCGGGCGCTGGTGCCCGGCGGCGTGTTCATCGGCTACGTCGCCACCACCCCGCAGCTCTCCGAGCTGGTGGAGGCGTTGCGCGAGCGCGGCGGCTGGACCGAGCCGCGGGCCTGGGAGTCCCTGGTGCGCGACTGGCACGCCGAGGGCCTCGCCGTGCGGCCGGACCACCGGATGATCGCGCACACCGCGTTCCTGGTCTCCGCGCGCAAGCTGGCCCCGGGAGTCACCGCGCCGCCGCGCCGCCGTAAGCCCAGCAAGGGCACCGAGGCGTACGTGCAGCGCCGCCAGGACCTGCGCGCGGCGGAGGCGGCCCGACAGGCCGCTGCCGCCCAGGCGGCAGGCGCGCAGCCCAACGGTGCGGGGGAGATGGACAGGCCGTGACCATCGAGCTGGGCGCCGGCACCGCCGAGCAGGGGGAGACGCTGGCATGAGCCGACCGGGCTACGGCGGCGGAGACCTCCCCGCGGTCTTCCCCGACTGGTCGCCCTACCAGGACCTGGAATCGGCGGCGCGGGCCTACCTGCGCGACCCGGACGTGGCCCTGGAGGCGCTCGGTGGCGTGCTGCGCGGCGCGTCGGTGCTCGGCTTCACCCTGGAACGCTTCGTCAACGAGGTCAACGGGGTGTGGCAGGAGGTCGTCGTCTGTGACGGCAGCCGGCTCATCCTCTGGCACGGCGAGGACGTGCCGCCGGAGGAGGGGCCCCCGGGCTCGATGACCTCGTCGCTGCGGGTGGTTCCGGTCTCCACCGTCACCGAGGTGGGCTGCCGGCGGCGGCTCAACCGCTCCGAGAGCGGCGAGATCCGGGTCGACAGCATCGACGTCTACCTGCTGCTCACCTCGTTGGACGAGGCGCCGCCGAGCGAGGAGATGGCCGGCACACCCCGGCACGACGCGCTGCGCTTCGGCAAGACCCTCGACGACGGCGGGGCCGGGCAGATCGCCCGGCTGGAGGAGTTCGCGCGGTTGGTCGCCTCGGTGGTCGGCCGTCCGATGCTCTGAGGCGTACCCCATTCTCCGACCCGGCCGGGCCGCGTGGCCCGGCCGGCGGGAGGGTCAGTCTTCCTCGGCCTCCGGGCCGGCGACCTCGACGCCGTCGCCACGCACCACGTGGATGCAGTCACCCGGGCACTCCTTCGCGGAGTCGATCACCTCGAGTCGCAGGTGCGCGGGGACGTCGACCCGGCTGCCCGGCGCCATCAACAGCTCACCGTCGACGCCCTTGACGTAGGCCAGGCCGTCGATGTCGAACTCGAACACCTCCGGCGCGTACTGCACGCAGAGCCCGTCGCCCGTGCAGAGATCCTGGTCCACCCAGACCTGCAACTCGTCGGTCGCGACCTCGGCCATCGGTGCACCCCCCATGTTCTCCCGTGCCACGCTTCGACGGTACCTGAACGCCAGTAACGGCCCGTCAGGCCACCCTTGGCGATCAAGGTTCGGTGACGAGGGTGTTGCGTGGGACCGAATCGGCCTCATAGCGGCTAGTGTTAGGGCAGAACGTTCAAGCCCCCCGGGGAGGTGGGACGTGGCAGCACGTAGCGACGACGCGGACTCGCGCGCCGCACGGTGGGAGAAGGAAGCCCACGATCTCTCCACGCAGGTCGCGTTCCTGCAAGAGGAACTCGCCCTGGTGCGGCGTAAGTTGACCGAAAGCCCCCGACACGTCCGGCAGCTCGAAGAGCGGCTGGCGGCCACCCAGGCTCAGTTGGCGCGGCTGACCGAGAACAACGACCGGTTGGTGAGCACCCTCAAGGAAGCTCGCACGCAGATCGTGACGCTCAAGGAAGAGATCGACCGGCTCGCGCAACCGCCGAGTGGGTACGGCGTCTTCCTGGCCAAGCACGACGATGGCACGGTGGACGTCTTCACCGGCGGGCGCAAACTACGGGTCGCGGTCTCGCCCTCGCTCGACGTGGGTGACCTGCGGCGTGGCCAGGAGGTCCTGCTCAACGACGCGCTCAACATCGTCGACGCGTTCGGCTACGAGCGGGTCGGCGAGGTCGTGATGCTCAAGGAGATCCTGGAGGGGCCGAACGGCGGTCCGGGCGACCGGGCGCTGGTGGTCTCCCACTCCGACGAGGAGCGCATCGTGCACCTCGCCGAGACGCTCATCGGCTCGGCGATCCGGGCTGGCGACTCGCTCATGATCGAGCCCCGCTCGGCGTACGCGTACGAGCGGATCCCGAAGAGCGAGGTCGAGGAGCTGGTCCTGGAGGAGGTGCCCGACGTCGACTACGGCGACATCGGTGGCCTCCAGTCGCAGATCGAGCAGATCCGCGACGCGGTGGAGCTGCCGTTCCTGCACGCGGACCTGTTCCGTGAGCACCAGCTCCGCCCGCCCAAGGGCATCCTGCTCTACGGCCCGCCCGGCTGTGGCAAGACGCTCATCGCCAAGGCGGTGGCCAACTCGCTGGCCAAGAAGATCGCCGAGCGTCAGGGCAAGGAGAAGCACACCAGCTTCTTCCTCAACATCAAGGGCCCCGAGCTGCTCAACAAGTACGTCGGTGAGACCGAGCGGCACATCCGGCTCATCTTCCAGCGCGCACGGGAGAAGGCCGGCGAGGGCACGCCGGTGATCGTGTTCTTCGACGAGATGGACTCGATCTTCCGGACCCGCGGCTCCGGTGTCTCCTCCGATGTGGAGAACACCATCGTCCCGCAGCTGCTCAGCGAGATCGACGGCGTGGAGGGGCTGGAGAACGTCATCGTCATCGGCGCCTCCAACCGGGAAGACATGATCGACCCGGCGATCCTGCGCCCCGGTCGGCTCGACGTGAAGATCAAGATCGAGCGACCGGACGCCGAAGCGGCCAAGGACATCTTCTCCAAGTACATCCTCTCCGGGCTGCCCCTGCACCCGGACGACCTGGCCGAGCACGGCACCGACCCCCAGGCCACCGTCGCGGCGATGATCGACGCCGTGGTGCTGCGGATGTACTCCGAAACCGAGGAGAACCGCTTCCTCGAGGTCACCTACGCCAACGGTGACAAGGAAGTCCTCTACTTCAAGGACTTCAACTCCGGCGCGATGATCCAGAACATCGTCGACCGGAGCAAGAAGATGGCCATCAAGGAGTTCCTCACCTCGGGCCGCAAGGGGCTGCGCCTGCAGCACCTGCTCGACGCCTGCGTCGACGAGTTCCGCGAGAACGAAGACCTCCCCAACACCACCAACCCCGACGACTGGGCGCGCATCTCCGGCAAGAAGGGCGAGCGGATCGTCTACATCCGCACGCTCGTCTCCGGCGGCAAGGGCGCCGAGGCTGGCCGGTCCATCGAGACCGCCAGCAACACCGGCCAGTACCTCTGACCGTTCAGTGGCGGCACCGGATCTCCTCCGGTGCCGCCACTGCGCGCGTCCGAGCGCGTGCTGTGCCACACCCCCACACCGGCGGGGGCTACGGTCCTCCGCGTTCCGGCTAGACTGCGGCGACTTCGCCGACCTACCCGAACGAGGACCTTCGTGCGTGCCGACGCCACCGTGGAAACGCCAGCCGTGCTAAACAGCACCGAAGCTCACGAGCCGGTAGCCACACCGACGGTCACACCGACGGCCACCCGGCGTCCCAGGATCGGCCTGCTGCTGGGCATCCTGCTCGCCTGCTGGCTCGTGCCCCTCGCCGCGAACGCCGTACACGCCGCGTGGCTGCTTCCCCCGGTGGTCCTGCTCGGCACCGCCAGCCTGCTGCGTTCCGGCCGGAGCCTGCTCGACCGGGTGGTCCTCGCCTTCGCCCTGCTCGCCGGCCTCACCTGCGCCGTCGGGCTGCTGTTCACCGTCTGGCCCTGGGGCCTGCACCCGGTGCCGGTCACCGGCCTGGCGTTCACCGTCCTGACCCTGGCCGCCGTGCTCTCCCAGCGCGCACCCCGGCTGCCCCGCCCCAGCTGGTCCGACCTGGTCTCCGTCGCCGCCGCGGCCCTCGCCGCCGGCTATCTCGCCACCCCCTACCTGCGGGCCAGCAGCTTTGGTCAGCGACTCAACCTCGCCATGGTCGGCGAGGACAACGGCCGTCACCCCGCCCTGGTCGACGTGATCGGCCGCCTCGGCGGATACCTCTTCCTCGACCCCGACACCGCCCGCGAGTACATCTTCTCCGGCCTCGTCCACTACCCGCAGGGCTGGCATTTCACCACCGCACTGCTCGACGGCTTCGTGCGCAGCGCCGGCGACCCGCTCACCGGGGCACGGCTCATGGACCACTACGTGCTCTGGTGCCTCGCCACCTTCGGCTTGCTGCTGCTCGCGCTGATCTGGGCCGCCCAGCACATCGCCGGCCCCCTGCACCCGCTACGCCGACTCGTCCTCATCGTCGCCGTCACCGCGCTCGTCCTCGGCACCGAGCTGCCCCGACTGCTTGTCGCCGGCTACCCCAGCGAGACGTTCGGGCTCAGCCTCTCCGCGCTCCTCGTCGCCCTCGTCGTCCGCCCCCTGCACCGGCTCCGCGAACAACTCATCCTCGTCGGGGCACTGCTGATCGGCATCGGCTTCAGCTACTACCTCTTCATCTTCCCGACCGGCGTCATGGTGCTCTGCTGGCTCATCGCCGACCGGCGCCGGCTGCGTACCCGCCCGGGCACCGTCGCCGTCGTCGCCGTCCTCACCGCCGTGCTGGCACCGCTGACCGCACTGCTGGGCGTGCTCGTCGCCGGCCAGAGCGAAGCGCTCGCGGCCCCCGGCGGCACGCCGCCGGTCGAGACCTACAACACCATCCTCGGTCTCGGCGCAGTCGTCATCGCCGCCGTCCTGGTCCGGACCAACCTCGGTGAATCCACCTTTCGGCGCTTCCTCGTCGTCCTGACCGTCGCCCTGCTCTTCTCCGGCAGCATGGCCGCCGTCAACCTGGCCAACGGCACCCAACCCGCCTATTACTTCGGCAAGACGGCGCACCTGGTCATCCTCGTGCTCATCGTCGGCGCTGCCGCGGTCGCTCGGCTGCTCCCGGTGCCGCCCGCCCAGAGCACCGAGACCGACCCGCGACGCCGACCCATCACCGCCGCCATCCCCGCCGTTGCCACCGCCGCCCTCGTCACCCTCGTGATCCTCGCCGGCACCGGGGTGGTCGGGTGGACCGGCGGCTTCTTCCATCGCAACGGCGGCAACGGCACCTGGGCGAAGGACTGGGCCGGCCGCGACGTGCGAGCCATCACCCGCTCCGCGTCGGTCACCAACATCGCCTACCGGACCTACCCGGCGATCCCCGGCACCACCACCCTGGTGGTGGACAAGCAGGGCATGCAGGGCTACCGCGAGTCGATCTTCCTGTCCGCGATGCAGGGCACCAGCGGGCAGACCGAACCGGGCATCTACTTCAAAATCTACGACGAGCCCGCCCGCACCGCGGAACTCCTGCGTCGCGTCCCCCGGCCGTTGCGCCTCATCGTGGCCGACCCGGCCGCCCAGCAGGCCATCGACGATGCGCTCACCGCCGACCCGACCCTGCGCAAAGGCCTCACCATGGTGCCGCTCAAGCCGGCCACGCCCCGCTAGCCGCGCCGCGCCGGCCGGCAGGGTCGCGCGATGCGCCATCGCGCAGACTAGTCTCGATGGTGTGAGCGGCGGGCACGCCGGCTCCGTGGGCGAGCGAAGCGAGTGGTCGCATGACGGTACGTCGGATCATGGGCACCGAGGTCGAGTACGGCATCTCCGTGCCGGGACAAGCTGGAGCCAACCCGATGGTCACCTCATCGCAGGTGGTCAACGCCTACGGGGCACGTCCGGAACTCAACCGGGGCGGGCGGGCCCGCTGGGACTATGAGGAAGAGTCGCCGCTGCGCGACGCCCGCGGCTTCACCTACTCCGGCGCCGCCTACGACCCCGCCGAGGCCCTCGCGGACGAAGACCTCGGTCTGGCCAACGTGATACTCACCAACGGCGCGCGGCTCTACGTCGACCACGCCCACCCCGAATACTCCACTCCGGAGGTCACCACCCCCCGCGACATCGTGCGCTGGGACAAGGCCGGCGAGCGGGTGATGGCTGAGGCGTCCCGCCGCGCCGCCACCATCCCGGGCACCCAGCCGATCCACCTGTACAAGAACAACACCGACAACAAGGGCGCCAGCTACGGCGCCCACGAAAACTATCTGATGCGTCGGCAGACACCGTTCGCTGACATCGTCGCGTACCTGACGCCGTTCTTCGTCACCCGGCAGATCGTCTGCGGCGCCGGCCGGGTCGGCATTGGCCAGGACGGCGGGCAGAGCGGCTTCCAGATCTCCCAGCGTGCCGACTTCTTCGAGGTCGAGGTGGGCCTCGAGACCACGCTCAAGCGCCCGATCATCAACACCCGCGACGAGCCGCACGCTGACGCCGACAAATACCGTCGGCTGCACGTGATCATCGGCGACGCCAACCTCTCCGAGATCTCCACCTACCTCAAGGTCGGCACCACCGCGCTGATCCTCACCATGATCGAGGAGAAGGCGCTCGGCGCCGATCTCGGCATCGCCGACCCGGTCAGCGAGCTGCGCGCCGTCAGCCACGACCCCACCCTGACGCACCGCATGCGGCTGCGCGACGGCCGCCGGCTCACCGCACTGGACCTGCAATGGGCCTACCTGGAGCGGGTCCGGTCCTTTGTCGACGACCGGTACGGCACCGACGCCGACGAGCAGACCGTCGACGTGCTCGACCGCTGGGAGAGCGTCCTGGACCGGCTGGGCCGGGATCCGATGCTCTGCGCCGACGAGTTGGACTGGGTGGCCAAGCTGCGGCTGCTGGAGGGCTACCGGGAGCGGGAGAAGCTCGGTTGGGGCTCGCACAAGCTTCAGCTGGTCGACCTCCAATACTCCGACGTCCGGCCGGAGAAGGGGCTCTACCACCGCCTGGTCAGCCGGGGGGCGATGAAGACGCTGCTCACCGACGACGAGACCCGCACCGCGATGACCGAGCCGCCGGAGGACACCCGGGCCTACTTCCGTGGCCGCTGCCTGGCCCAGTACGCCTCCGAGGTGGTCGCCGCGAGCTGGGACTCGGTGATCTTCGACGTGGGCCGTGAGTCGCTGGTCCGGGTTCCGATGATGGAGCCGGAGCGGGGCACTCGCGCACACGTCGGCGCGTTGTTCGACCGCTGCGCCAGCGCCAAGGACCTGCTGGAGACGTTGACCGGGGGCTAGGTCACCCTCTTGCCGAGGGAGCGGCCGGCGTCGGAATAGCCGTGCCGAGCATAGAAGCGCACCGCGTCGACGTTGCGGTGGTGGATGCTGGCCGACAGGTACGAGATCCCCCGGCTGGTCGCCCACCGTTCGGCCGCACGCAACAACGTTGAGCCCACCCCAAGACCTCTGGCGTCGGGCAGTACCACTGTGTGCACCTGCGCTGAAGGCTCTGGACGCAGGATCTGATGCTCCGGCGGGTCGGAGTGCGGTAGCACCTCGATCATGCCGACCACCCGGCCGTCGGCGGTCGCGGCGACGAGAACACCGTCTCGACCCGCCTCGTCGGCGAGCACTGCCGCGAAGTGGCGAAGCACCGCCTCGCGCTGCGGAAGGCGGTAGGTGTCGGCGTCCAGGGCGAGGTGTGCCTCGGCGTTGGCCAGGCGTAACGCCACCAACGAGGGAAGATCCGCCAGACGTGCTGGCCGAACCGTCAGCCATATCTCCTGCATCATCGGAGATCCTAGGGTCGCGCAGCCGCCCTGGAGGGCTGGCCATGATCGGCAGGACGAGGCCCCGGCCGGAAGTTGGATGCCGCCGTGAGCCGTAAGCCGGCGCGCGGCGGGCTTTTCGTCGCCCGCGCGAGGTAAGTTCATCGCAGACGATCGTGGAGGAGGCAGCAGTGGCCACTCATGACAGCGGCGGCCAGTCGCAGTCCGGCAAGTCCCGTCAGGGCGAGGAAATCGAGGACGTCACCACCGAGGCCAACCCCGAGGTGGCCGAGCGGCACGCCGAGATCACCGAGGACGTCGACGACCTCCTCGACGAGATCGACTCCGTCCTCGAAGAAAACGCAGAGGAATTCGTGAGGGGTTATGTACAGAAAGGGGGTCAATAGGGGCATATGTCCGATTTTGCCGACCTCCCGGACAAGCTGTGCCCGCAGTGCAAGAGAGTGCTGGGTCGTGCGGAGTTCCACCGTGATCGGCGGCGCGTGGACGGCCTCGCCTTCTACTGTAAAGAATGCGCCAATGAGCGGTCGGAGGCGAGTCGGCGCAAGCGTGGGATCGCTGCCCAGAAGAAGTCGCCAACGCCCGTAGGTGAAGGTCTGAAGTGGTGTCCGGACTGCGAACAGATCAAACCGTTGGACGATTTTCCCACCGCCACGAGCAAGGCCAGTGGCCGGCACAGCTACTGCAAGCCCTGTCATAACGACCGCGGCAAGGAAACAGCGCAGCGACTCTATGGCGGGACACGCGAGTACCACCTACAGCGGCGTTACGGCGTGGGGCAGAAGGAGTTTGCCGAGCTCCTGGCCGAGCAGGGCGGGGTCTGCGCGATCTGCGGCGGTGCTGATCCACAACATCTGGACCACGATCATCGCACCGGGTGGGTGCGCGGGATACTCTGCTTCAACTGCAACGGTGGTCTTGGCCAGTTCCGTGACAGTCCCATGAGGCTGGCCAGGGCGATCACGTACCTGAGAGGAACCACGTGGCAGCGGGCTTTGATCCATCCGGGCGTCTACCAGATGTGTTCACCAACGCGGGGACGTCCTCCTTCACGACGTTTCTAAGTCGGGTGGCCCCCGAGATGCTGCCCGGTCGGCGACCGCTGCCGCCGGGCATGGCCGCCGACCTGGCGCCGCACGCGACCACCATCGTGGCCATCGCGGCCGCCGACGGTGTGGTCATGGCGGGCGACCGGCGGGCCACCATGGGCAACCTGATCGCCCAGCGCGACATCGAGAAGGTGCATCCGGCCGACGCGTATTCGCTGGTCGGCATCGCGGGCACCGCGGGCATCGGGATCGAGCTGATGCGACTGTTCCAGGTGGAGTTGGAGCACTACGAGAAGATCGAGGGCGCGATGCTCTCGTTGGACGGTAAGGCCAATCGGTTGGCCTCGATGATCCGGGGCAACCTGGGGGCGGCCATGCAGGGGCTGGCCGTGGTGCCGCTCTTCGCCGGCTTCGACCTGGCCGCCGCCGACCCGGCGCGGGCCGGTCGGATCTTCAGCTTCGACGTGACCGGTGGCCCGTACGAGGAGACCGGTTACGATGCGATCGGGTCTGGGTCGCTGTTCGCCAAGTCCGCGTTGAAGAAGCGGTTCCGGGCCGGGATCTCCGTCGCCGACGCGACCCGGCTCGCGGTCGAGGCGCTCTACGACGCGGCCGACGACGACACCGCGACGGGCGGGCCCGACCTGACCCGGCGGATCTACCCGGTGGTGATGACCGCGACCGCCGAGGGCACCTACCGGCTCACCGACGCCGAGACGGCGACGATCGCCGAGGGCGTGGTCGCCGGCCGGATGGAGAACCCGGGCGGCTGATCCCCGCCCACCCCCGCCAGCCAGCAGTCGTCAGCACAGCGCCGTAAGGAGAACCGCCGCCGTGGCCATGCAGTTCTACGCCTCGCCCGAACAGATCATGCGCGACCGCTCCGAGCTCGCCCGTAAGGGCATCGCCCGGGGGCGCAGCGCCGTGGTCCTGAGCTACTCCGGCGGGGTGCTCTTCGTCGCGGAGAACCTCTCCAGCGCCCTGCACAAGGTCAGCGAGATCTACGACCGGATCGGCTTCGCCGCGGTCGGCCGTTACAACGAGTTCGAGAACCTCCGTCGGGCCGGCGTGCGGATGGCCGACTTGAACGGGCTCAGCTACGACCGCCGGGACGTCACCGGCCGGGCCCTGGCCAACGCGTTCGCGCAGACCCTCGGCGCGATCTTCACCGAGCAGTCGAAGCCGTTCGAGGTGGAGATCTGCGTGGCGGAGGTCGGGGCCACGGCCGCCGACGATGAGCTGTACCGGCTCACCTATGACGGCTCGGTCAACGACGAGCCGGGGCGGATGGCGATGGGTGGTCAGGCCGAGGCCATCACTGGCGTGCTGAAGTCCCAGCATCGGCCGGACATGTCGCTCGGGGAGGCGGTCCAGGTCGCCGTGCAGGCGCTGAGCAGCGTCGGCGGGGAGGGTGGGGCGGCTCGGACGATCGCTGCGAACCAGCTTGAGGTGGCCGTGCTGGACCGTCAGCGGGTCGGTCGGACGTTCCGGCGGATCACCGGGGCCGCGCTGACGGCGCTGTTGGACGGGAAGGCGGCGCCGCCGGCGAGCGACCTGCCGGACACGCCGAGCGTGCCGACCGGGGAGGCGGGGAAGCCGACCAGTTCGGCGGGCTCCGCAGATCTGGAGGATCGGCCGGGGCAGGCCGACAAGTGATCGGATGACACGAAGCGTCGGGGACCGCAGCGCGGTCCCCGACGCTTTTCGGTGCCGGTCGGGTCAGCGGCGCTGCAGCAGCGGCCGGGCGAGGGCCCAGTAGCCGGCTGCGACCGCGTTGAAGACGCCCATGCCGGGGGGCGAGTCGACGTTCGAGGGGGCGACCCGGGCGGTCATCAGCTCGGCGATCACTCCGTCGGGCACGGTGCGTTCGGTCTGGAGTTGACGGCGGCGGGCACCGACCCAGGATCGGTTGCGCCACAGCCAACCCCAGCCGCGGGTCTTCTGCTTGGTCCAGCCGCCGGCCAGCGCGGCGGCGAGCATGGCGGCCTCGGTGAGCAGCAGCATCGGTGCGAGCACCACAAGCGTCCGAGTCTGGTACGCGGTGAGCAGGGTGACCAGGCGGTTGCGTTCCACCAGGTAGAGCTTCAGGTCGTTGCGGGAGAACTCGTAGTGGTGGCGCACGACGGCGTCGGGGACGTACTCCAGTCGCAGGCCGCGTTGCCAGAGCCGCAGGCTGAGTTCGGTGTCCTCGTGGTAGGCGAAGTATTCGGCGGCGAAGCCGTCGAGCTCCTGCCACCGCTGGCGGCTGATCACGAAGCAGCAGCCGCTGAGCGAGGGCACGCTGGTGCGTACGGCGTGGGCGGTGGCGGGTTCGCCGTTGCCGCCGGCCCAGGACAGCCCGGTGAAGTGCAGCGGGTTGCCGGAGGTGTTGATCAGCTCGGGGGTGTCGGCGAGCCGGATGGAGGCCATCGCGGCGCCGACGCCTGGTTCGGCGGCGACGGCTACGGTCTTGGCGAGGGCGTCCGGGGCGACGATGGCGTCGGAGTTGACGAAGGCGAGCCAGTCTCCGGTGGCCTCGGCGGCGCCGACCCGGCAGCCGCCGGAGTAGCCGGTGTTCTCCTCGGGGCGGACGACCCGCACCTGGGGGAAGCCCTTGACGATGTCGATGCCGTCGCCGGTGCAGCCGTTGTCGACGACGACCAGGTCGATGTCGATGTCGGTGCTGGCCAGGATGGCTTGGGCGGCGTCGACCAGGTACGGCTCAGCGCCGTAGGCGAGCATTACCGCGGTCACCTGTGGGCGGGTCATCGGATGCCTCCGGATACGGCGGGGGTGACGGCGTCAGTGAGGGGCCGGGTGGGGGTGGTGGGTCGGCGGACGCCACCGCGCAGCAGTACCGCCATGGTGGCGGCCACGATGACGGAACCGATGGTGTAGGCCAGCTCGACCCGGAGGATCACCGGGGCCGGGAGCAGCGTCACGATGATCAGGGCGGCGACGCCGACGGTCCAGGCGAGGGCCTGGGCGCGGTGCCGGTCGAGGGCGAGGAGGGCCTGGCCGAGCACCATCGCCCAGAGGTAGGCGAGCGTGGCGGCGGCCAGCCAGGCGAAGTCGCCGCGGCCGAGGACGCCGGGGGCGTCGAAGAGCACGCCGACCAGCCACGGGCCGAGCAGCACGGCGCCGACGGCCCCGGTGAGGCCGAGCGCGGTGACGATGCCGAGCGCCCGGCGCAGCAGGCTGTGGAAGCCGGCCTGGTCGCCGGTGGTGGCGGTGGTGGCGAGGCCGGGCAGCAGTGAGGCCTGCATCGAGCCGAAGACGAACAGCGGGATGCGGACCAGCACGAGTGCGGAGAGCAACGCGCCGGCGGCCGCGGTGTCGGAGGGGGCGAGCAACTGCAGATTGATCACGCCGACGTTCACCACGACCTGGGAGAGCAGGCTGGATGCGGTGAGCAGCCCGAGGCCGCGCAGCAGGGCGGCCCAGGCCACGGGTGCGCCGCCGCCGATGGCGCGCAGCACCGGTGGGAGGGTGAGCAGGACGCTGACCAGCGGGGCGGCGACGAGCACGACGCCGTACCAGACGGGGGAGGTCACGCCGGCCAGCCCGAGCAGGGCGACCATGACGATGCGCAGCCCGCCGTCGATGCCGAGTTGGGTGCCGTACCAGGGAAAGAGTTGCAGGCCGGAGAGGACACCGCGGGTGGCGTAGGCGACGGCCATCGCGGCGAGCGCGCCGACGAGCACGGTGACCATGGTGGCGTCGCCGTGGAAGAGCTTGTCGGCGATCAGGTGACGGCCGGCGGTGATGGCGAGCACCAGCACGGCGAGCATCGCGGCGGCGACGGTGACGCCTCGGGCCAGGACGGGGCCGGGGGTCAGCCCTTGGCTGTGCCGGGCGGCGACGACCCGGGCGACCTCCTGCTCGATCGGCATGAACACGCCGATGCCGAGGGTGAAGACGATCGACCAGAGCACCGACAGGGAGTTGTAGTCGGCCCCGGTGAGGCTGTGGCCGGCGACGGCGAGGTGGACGTAGGACGCGAGGCCAAGAAGACCCAGCCCGGCACCAACAGCGATGGTGCCGGGCGGGATCAGGCGTAGCAGGCGACGGATCACCGGCGAATGAGCGCCAGCGTGAGGACGGCGAACGCGCGACCGAGGTAGATCATCGCCCGGGCGGGGGAGTGGCTGGGCGTGCCGGCCATCCGCTTGCGCATGGCGACGGGCACCTGCTTGATGCGGTATCCGCGTCGGGCGGTGTGCACCAGGGTCTCCACGGTGTCGCCGAGGTACTCGGCCGGGTACCAGCCGGCGAACATCTCGATGACCCGCCGGTTGGCGGCTCGGAAGCCGGAGGTGGTGTCGGTGAGCTTGGTCTTGGCGACGCGGGACAGCACGGCGGAGAGCATCACCATCGCCCAGCGGCGGGGGCCGCGGACGTTGTAGTCGCCCTCACCGGCGAACCGTGCGCCGATGACCAGGTCGTTGTCGTCGAGCAGGTCGACGAGCTTCGGGACGTACCGCGGGTCGTGCTGACCATCGGCGTCGATCTGGATGGCGACGTCGTAGTCGTTGTCGCGGGCGTAGCGGTAGCCGAGGCGCATCGCACCGCCGACGCCGAGGTTGTACGGCAGTTTGGCGACGCGGGCGCCGGCGGCCACGGCGACGGCCGCGGTGCGGTCGGTGGAGCCGTCGTCGACGACGAGGACGTCGACGCCAGGCAGTTCGCCGCGGACCTCGCCGACGACGTCGGCGATGGAGCCCGACTCGTTGAGGGCCGGGATGATGATCAAGGTGCGCTTGCCGTTAACCATCGTGGGACACCAGTTCGTCTCGGGCGGCCCGGTCCGCGTCGATCTGTGCGCGGAGCAGGGCGAAGTCTTCGGCCAGGGTGCGGGTCTCTTCTTCGAGGGCGCTGACCTCCCAGCTCAGGTGCACGCACACGAGCAGCAGGAAGATGATGCCGAGGAAGAGCACCAGGCTGACACCGGAGGCGACGCCGAGGAGCCCAGCGACGTTGTCGAGCAGCCGGGGGAACAGGGACAGCGGGATCACGACGACCAGAACGGCGAGCCAGAGCATGCCGTACTTCTCGCGCAGCTGACGGCGGCGCAGCAGCTCGACGATGGTGCCGAGGAGCAGCAGGCCGGTCAGGCCGGTGACGAGGGTGAGCTTCATGCGACCTTCCACGGGGCGGGTGGAGCGGGGGAGTGGAACGCGTCAACCAGGGCGCTGTGCCAGTCGGGAAGCGGCGGCAGACCCGCGGCTGCCCAGCGGCTGTGCCCTAGCACACTGTACGCAGGCCGGGTGGCGGGACGCGGATACCGGTCGCTGGTGGTGGGTCGGATCCGGTCCGGATCCAGCCCGGCCAGCGCGAACGCGGCGCGGGCCAGCCCGTACCACGTCGTCTGCCCGGCGCAGGTGCCGTGGTAGACGCCCGGCGTCGCGTGCCCGGCCAGTGCCGCGTCGGCGAGCGCGACCAACCGTTCGGCGAGCGCGTACGACCAGGTGGGCTGGCCGTGTTGGTCGTCGACCACGTCGAGCTGTTCGTGCTGGGTGGCGAGCCGGAGCATGGTGGCCACGAAGTTCGGGCCGTGCGCGCCGTAGAGCCAGGCGGTGCGCACGACGTACCCAGTGTCGGGAAGCAGCCGCGCGACGGCCTCTTCGCCGACCAGCTTGCCGCGTCCGTAGGCGTTGACCGGCGCGGTGGGCGCGTCCTCCGGGTAGGGGGTGTGCGCGTTGCCCGCGAGGACGTAGTCGGTGGAGACCTGGATCAGCCGGATTCCGTCGGCGGCGCACGCTGCGGCCAGGTTGGCCACGCCCTCGCCGTTGACGGCGGTCGCCGCGGCCTCGTCGGTCTCGGCGCGGTCGACGTTGGTCCAGGCCGCCGCGTTGATCACGACGTCGTGGCCGGCCACCGCGTTGCGGGCCGCGGCGGGGTCGGTGATGTCCAGGTCGGCGCGGGTGGCGGCGGTCACCTTGAGGTCGGGCCGGGCCGCCAGGACGGCGACCAGGTCCTGCCCCAGCATGCCGCCGGCGCCCGTGACGAGAACTCGGCTCATGCGGTCGGGGCCGACTTCAGCGGCTCCCACCAGGCCCGGTTCTCCCGGTACCAGGCGACGGTGTCGGCGAGGCCCTGGTCGAGGGTGATGCTCGGGGTGTAGCCGAGTTCTTCGCTGATCTTGGTGATGTCGAGGGAGTAGCGGCGGTCGTGGCCCTTGCGGTCGGTGACCGGGACGACCCGGTCCCATCCGGCGCCGCAGGCGTCCAGGAGCAGTCCGGTGAGTTCCTTGTTGGTCAGCTCGGTGCCGCCGCCGATGTTGTAGACCTCACCGGCGCGGCCCTTCTGCTGGACGAGGGTGATGCCGCGGCAGTGGTCGTGCACGTGCAGCCAGTCGCGGATGTTGCCGCCGTCGCCGTAGAGGGGGACGGTGCCGCCGTCGAGCAGGTTGCTGACGAACAGCGGGATGACCTTCTCGGGGAACTGGTACGGGCCGTAGTTGTTGGAGCAGCGGGTGACGACCACGTCCATGCCGTGGGTGCGGTGGTACGACAGGGCGAGCAGGTCGGAGCCGGCCTTCGACGCCGAGTACGGCGAGTTCGGTGCGAGGGGCCAGGTCTCGGTCCAGGAGCCCTCGTCGATCGAGCCGTAGACCTCGTCGGTGGAGACGTGCACGAACCGGCTGGTGCCGTGGCGCAGTGCGGCGTCGAGCAGCGTCTGGGTGCCCAGCACGTTGGTGGTGACGAACGGCGCGGCGCCGGCGATCGAGCGGTCGACGTGCGACTCGGCGGCGAAGTGCACGATCACGTCGTGCTCGGCGACGACCTCGTCGACCACGACCGGGTCGCAGATGTCGCCCTGCACGAACCGCAGTCGCGGGTCGTCGCGGACGGGCTCTAGGTTGGCCAGGTTGCCCGAGTAGGTCAGCTTGTCGAGCACGGTCACGACCGCCGGCTCGATCGGGGGTACGCCGTCGGCACTGCCGAGGGGCTTGCCCAGCAGTAGGCGAACGTACTCTGACCCGATGAATCCGGCTCCGCCGGTGACGAGGATCCTCACGGGTCCGGAAGTATACGCGAAGTCAGGTGAAACACCTGGGACACGACCCGACCGCCCGCCCCGTGTTCGTGCGGCTAGGCTTCCCGGGTGCGTGGAATCCTACTTGCTGGCGGCACCGGTTCTCGGCTCTGGCCGATCACCCGGGCGGTTTCGAAGCAGCTGATGCCGGTCTTCGACAAGCCGATGGTCTATTACCCGCTCTCCACCCTGGTGATGTCCGGGGTCAAGGAGATCCTGGTGATCACGACCCCGGACGACCAGGACCAGTTCCGTCGGCTGCTCGGCGACGGCAGCCAGTTCGGGCTGCGGCTGGAGTACGTCAGCCAGGAGCGTCCGGAGGGCATCGCGCAGGCGTTCATCCTCGGCGCGGACTTCATCGGCACCGAGTCGGTGGCGTTGATCCTCGGCGACAACATCTTCCACGGCGTGGGTCTGGGCCGGCAGCTGGCCGACCACGGTGACCCGGTCGGCGGGCGGGTCTTCGCCTACCAGGTGGCCAACCCGCAGGAGTACGGCGTGGTCGACTTCGACGCCGACGGTCGGGTGCTCTCGATCGAGGAGAAGCCGGCCCGGCCGAAGTCCCGCTACGCGGTGCCCGGGCTCTACTTCTACGACAACCGGGTGGTCGACATCGCCCGCAAGCTCACCCCGAGCGCGCGCGGCGAGCTGGAGATCACGGCGGTCAACGAGGTGTACCGGGAGACCGGAGAGCTGTCGGTCACGGTGCTGGATCGGGGCACCGCCTGGCTGGACACTGGCACGTTCACCTCGATGATGCAGGCCGCCGAGTTCGTCCGGGTGGTCGAGGAGCGGCAGGGCCTGAAGATCGGTTGTGTCGAGGAGGTCGCCTGGCGGGCCGGCCTGATCGACGACGCGCAGCTGCGCGCCCTGGCCGAGCCGCTGACCAAGAGCGGCTACGGCGACTATCTGCTCGGTCTGCTGGCCGAGAAGGCCGCTGGCGACGGGGGCTCCTGGTGAAGATCCGGGAGTTGAGCATCGAGGGCGCCTGGGAGATCACCCCCCAGCAGCACGGCGACCCGCGCGGCATGTTCATGGAGTGGTACCGCTTCGACAAGCTCGCGGAGGCGGTCGGTCATCCGCTGCGGCTGGCGCAGGCCAACCTTTCGGTCTCCGCGCGCGGCGTGGTGCGCGGGATCCACTTCGCCGACGTCCCGCCCGGGCAGGCCAAGTACGTCACCTGCGTGCGCGGCGCGGTCCTCGACGTGATCGTGGACCTGCGGGTGGGTTCGCCGACCTTCGGCCGCTGGGAGGGCGTCCGGCTGGATGACACCGACCGTCGGGCGGTCTACCTCAGCGAGGGGCTGGGGCACGGGTTCTGCGCGTTGACCGACGACGCGACGTTGAGCTACCTCTGCTCGGCCACCTACAACCCGACCGGCGAGCGCGCGGTGCACCCGCTGGACGAGGAGTTGGGCATCGAGTGGCCCGCCGAGATTCCGCTGCTGTCCGCGCGCGACGACGCCGCGCCGACTCTGGCGCAGGCCCGCGAGCGGGGTCTGCTCCCGGAGTACGACAGCTGCCAGCGCTTCGTGGCGAGCCTCGGCCCGGACGGAATGTCGCACTCAACCGGTATGTGACCGCGCTCGGGGCACGACCTGTGCTCTGACAGTGACGAACCGGGCCTCCGGGCGGCTAATGTCACATCATGGAGCGGCGAATCTTCGGCCTCGAGACCGAGTACGGCGTCACCTGCACCTATCGCGGGCAGCGGCGGCTGTCCCCGGACGAGGTCGCGCGGTATCTGTTCCGTCGCGTGGTGTCCTGGGGGCGGTCGAGCAATGTCTTCCTGCGCAATGGGGCCCGGCTCTACCTGGACGTCGGGTCGCATCCGGAGTACGCGACACCGGAGTGCGACTCGGTGACCGATCTCGTCGCCCACGACCGGGCCGGCGAGCGGATCCTGGAGGGCCTCCTCGTCGACGCGGAGAAGCGGCTGCACGACGAGGGCATCGCGGGTGAGATCTACCTGTTCAAGAACAACACCGACTCGGCCGGCAACTCGTACGGCTGCCACGAGAACTACCTGGTCTCCCGGCACGGGGAGTTCGGTCGGCTCGCCGACGTGCTCATCCCGTTCCTGGTCACCCGGCAGTTGATCTGCGGGGCTGGCAAGGTCCTGCAAACGCCACGCGGCGCGGTCTACTGCCTTTCGCAGCGGGCTGAGCACATCTGGGAGGGCGTCTCCTCGGCGACCACCCGCAGCCGCCCGATCATCAACACCCGCGACGAGCCGCACGCGGACGCCGAGCGCTACCGGCGGCTGCACGTGATCGTCGGTGACTCCAACATGAACGAGGTCACCACGCTGCTCAAGGTCGGCACCGCCGACATCGTGCTGCGGATGATCGAGGCCGGGGTGGTGATGCGCGACCTGTCCCTGGAGAACCCGATCCGGGCCATCCGGGAGGTGTCGCACGACATCACCGGCCGACGCAAGGTGCGGCTGGCCAACGGCAAGGAGGTCAGCGCGCTGGACATCCAGCAGGAATACCTGTCCAAGGCGACTGAGTTCGTCGAGCGGCGCGGCGGCGACCAAGCGGCCAAGCGGGTCGTCGAGCTGTGGGGTCGGGTGCTCAACGCGGTGGAGACCGGGGACCTGGAGCCGGTCTCTCGGGAGATCGACTGGGTCAGCAAGCTGCGGCTGATCGAGCGCTACCAGCGCAAGCACGACCTGCCGCTGTCGCATCCCCGGGTGGCCCAGATGGATCTGGCCTACCACGACGTGCGCCGTGGCCGGGGCCTCTACGGTCTCCTGGAGCGCCGCGGTGACGTGGACCGGGTGACCACCGACCCGGAGATCTTCGAGGCCAAGGAGACCCCGCCGCAGACCACCCGGGCCCGGCTGCGGGGCGAGTTCATCCGGCACGCCCAGGAGAAGCGCCGGGACTTCACCGTCGACTGGGTGCACCTGAAGCTCAACGACCAGGCGCAGCGCACCGTGCTCTGCAAGGACCCGTTCCGGGCGTACGACGAGCGGGTGGAGCGGCTGATCGCCAGCATGTGACCGGAGTGCCGACCCCGGCGGTGCGGTCCGCCGACGGGGTCGGCCCGGTCCGGCGTGCCGAGCGGCTAAGCTGAGCGCGCCATGACGACTTCTGGACCTTCCGACCGCGGCACCGAGCGGCAGAACTTCATCGAACGGCGGCGCGAGAAGATCCGCGCCGAGATCGACCGTAACCGGCGCGGTGAATACACGGTGCCGACGTGGGTGCTGGCCCTGGCGCTGCTGCTCATCGTCGGCGGCTGGCTAGCCCTGATCTTCCTAGCCTGACCCCACTCCCCCCACCCACTCACCGTGCGGCCCGTCTCTCGCCCTCGGTCGATCATGAAGTTATTGCCATGACACGCCAGAGGCGGCGGGCAATAACTTCATGATCGACCGAGGGTCAGGCCCGGGGTGGGGGTGGGGTTAGGTCAGCAGGGTGGTGGCGTGGCGGCCGGCGGCGGCTGCTGCCAGGAAGTACGCGTGGTCGGCGTCGAGGCCCCGGCCCATGGTGGAGAGCGGCACGGCGCTGGCACGCAGCGCGGCGTCGAGACCGCCGGTGGGCACCCGGACGATCCGGTGTCGGCTCGCCAGGGGCGCCAGCGCCGCCTCCACCTCGGCCGCGAGGGCCGGCTCCAGGTCGTCGGGGACCACCAGCTCCGCCGGAGCGAGCGCCACCCGGCCGTACGCGGTGAGGCTGTGGTGCGACACGCCCCGGTGCCGGGGGCGGGGGTCGGCGTCGGAGATGCGCAACGAGCCGACCGGCCGTCCGCCCAGCGTGGCGATCGCGTTGACCGCCTCGCCGACGGCGACGCCGGAGAAGCCCCAGCGGGTGCCGGTGCCCAGGTTGCCGGGCCCCTGCGCCACGATCGCCACGTCGGCGTCGAGCACGTACCGGGCGGCGAGCAGACCGCCGTGCAGGGTGGTGGCCTCCAGGTCGCCGCCGAAGGCCTGCCCGACGGTGATCGTGCCGGCCAGCTCGTCCCGCAGCCCGGCGAGGGTGCGGGAGAACCAGGCGGGCAGGGCCCCGCCGTCGGTGAGCAGGTACGCCACCCGCGCCTGCGGGGCGTCGGCCCGGATGCCGGCCAGGATCGCCGGGAGCGCCGAGTGCAGGTCGGCGGTGACCACCGGCAGGCCGCCCAGGTCGTCCACGTCGGCCAGCGCGGCGCGGTGCGGGGACGCCTCCTCGTCGACGCCGAGCAGGATCGGCTGCAACGGCGTGTAGCGGGCCTTGACCAGGTGCCCGGCGTCGCGGGTGTCGGCGACGTCCGGCGGGTCCGGCGGCAGCCGGTCCGGCAGGGCGACCACCAGGGCGTAACCGCCGGTTCCCAACCCCATCAGCAGCGCACCGGCGTTGAGCAGCACCCGGTCGCCGGGTTCGGGCGTGCCGACCAGCTCCGGGTAGGCCAGCGCCCGCATCCGCGTGCCGTCGGGCAGGTCGACGTCCAGCTCCACCGCCCCGGTCCACTGCCGTCGCAGCGTCGCCACCGTCCCCGTACGCCATCGCACCATGACGGGCACGCTAGCCGCGCGGGCCGGGCGGCCCGCGCCCGGGTGTGGTTCAGGTCGGTTCGGGGCCGCCGGCGTCCGGGCTCGGCCCGGCCTGGGTGTGGCGGGCGTCGCCGGTGGCCCCGGGCAGCGAGCGGGTGGGGTCGAGGAAGACGAAGCGGATCTCCGGGTACCGGCCGGTGAGCCGCCGCTCGGCCTCGTCGGCGGTGGCCTCGATCTGCGCGCCGGTGGCTTCGTCGCGGAAGTCGACCTTCGCGGCGACCAGGATGTCCTCCGGGCCGAGCTGCATGGTCAACAGGGTGTCGATGCGCTCCACCTCGGGCAGCCCGGCCAGATCCTGTTCGATCTCGCGGCGCAGACGCTCCGGCACGCCGCGGCCGACCAGCAGCGACAGGTTGTTGCTGGCGAGGATCCCGGCGACCGTCAGCAGCAGCAGCCCGATCAGGATCGACGCGACGCCGTCCCACACCTCGTCGCCGGTGGCGTGCGAGAGCCCGACACCGAGCCCGGCCAGCACCAGACCGATCAGGGCCGCGCTGTCCTCCAGGAAGACCGCCTTGATGGTGGTGTCGGCGGTCAGTCGCAGAAACCTCCGGGGCGTGGTCTGCCAGCGCCGTGACTCGTTGCGGACCTGCCGCACCGCCCGGGTCAGCGAGATCGACTCGATGACGAACGACACCCCGAGCACGATGTACGAGATCAGGAAGTCGCCGCTGTGCTTGTGCACCAGGATCGTGGTGACGCCGTGGGTGACGGCGAAACCCGCGCCGGCGACGAACGTGAACATCGCCGCGAAGAACGCCCAGACGTAGCTTTCCTTGCCGTACCCGAAGGGGTGCCGCTGGTCGGCCGGACGGGCGCCGCGGCGCAGCGCCTGGAAGAGCAGCACCTCGGTGGTGGTGTCGGCGACCGAGTGCGCCGCCTCGGAGAGCATGGCGGCCGAGCCGGAGATCAGCCCGGCGATCAGCTTGGCCACCGCGATGGCGAGGTTGGCGACGCCGGCGACGACGACGGTGCCGACGCTCTCGCTCTCGGGCTTGGCCTCCGCTTGCGACATGAGATTCACCCTATGACCGGCGACCGCGACGCGTCGGGGGAGTGCCCCGGAGTGGCTCCGATCCGAACAAGTGTGCGGCACGCCCGCGCGGGTGCACGGTGTGGGCGCGTCGGCTGCTAGCGTCTACCGCGTGTCGCGGACCCGCACCGAACGCCTGGTCAACCTGGTGATCTGCCTCCTGTCCACGCGACGGTTCCTGACCGCCGCGCAGATCGCCGCGACCGTGCCCGGTTACGAGCATGATCCCGACGACGCGCGCGACCACGAGGCGTTCCAGCGCAAGTTCGAGCGGGACAAGGCCGAGCTGCGCGAGCTGGGCGTGCCACTGGAGACCGGCACGGCGAGCGCGTTCGACGCCGAGCCCGGCTATCGGATCGCCCACCGCGAATACGCGCTACCCGACATCCTCTTGGAGCCGGACGAGGCCGCCGCGGTCGGCATCGCCGCACGGCTGTGGCAGCACGCCGGGCTGGCCGCCGCCGCGTCGTCCGGGTTGGCCAAGCTGCGCGCCGCCGGGGTGGACGTGGACCCGCAGGCCACCCTCGGCCTGGAGCCGATGGTCACGGTCGACCCGGCGTTCGCGCCGCTGACCGCCGCCGCCCGGGACCGCCGCGAGGTGGGATTCGACTACCGGGTGCCCGACCGCGACGCGCCCACCCGACGGCGGCTGCAACCGTGGGGCGTGGTCTGCTGGCGCGGCCGATGGTATGTGGTCGGCCACGACCAGGACCGGGAGGCCACCCGCTGCTTCCGGCTGTCCCGGGTCGTCGGCGCGGTCCGGGTGACCGGTGCCCCCGGCGCGTACGAGCCACCGGCCAACGTCGACCTGATCAGCCACGTGGCCCGCTGGTCGGGTCCGGTGGAGCGCACCGGTCGGGCCACCGTGCTGGCCGCACCGGGGCGGGCCGCCGGGCTGCGCCGTTGGGCGGTCGAGGTGACCGCCGGGCCGGACGGCGACCAGCTGGTCCTGCCGTACGCGGACCCGGACGGGCTGGCCGGCCACCTCGTCGGCTACGGCCCGGACGTGCGGGTGCTCGACCCACCGGAGGTCCGCGAGGCGGTCATCCAACGACTCAAGGAGATCGCCGTCCGACACGACGAGCTGGCCGTCAGCGGGGGTGCTCGGTGACCCGCCCGGCCGCCCGCAGCGGTTCCCGCGCGTCCGCCGACCGGCTGGCGCGACTGCTCAACCTGGTGCCCTACCTGCTGGCCCGACCCGGCATCGAGATCGCCGAGGCGGCCGGTGACCTGGGCGTCACCGAGCGCCAGCTCCGGGAGGACCTGGAGCTGCTCTGGGTGTGCGGGCTCCCCGGTTACGGCCCCGGTGACCTGATCGACATGGCGTTCGACGGTGATCGGGTGACCATCACCTACGACGCCGGCATCGACCGGCCGCTGCGGCTCACCCCCGACGAGGCCCTCGCGCTGGTGGTGGCGCTGCGGATGCTCGCCGAGACGCCCGGGGTGGCCAACCGGGAGGCCGTCGAACGGGCCCTCGCCAAGATCGAGGCCGCCGGAGACCTGGTGGGCGCGCCGGTGGCGGTCCGGTTGCCCGGGGACACCCCGAGGGTCGAGGCGCTGCGCGCCGCCGTCGAGGGCGGGAAGGCTCTGCGGATCACCTACTACACCGCCGCCCGGGACGAGACCACCGAGCGCGTCATCGACCCGCTGCGGATGCTGATGGTCGGCGGCCGGGCGTACGTGGAGGCGTGGTGTCGGCGCGCGGAGGCGGTCCGGCTGTTCCGAGCCGACCGGATCGACGCGATCACCGAGCTGGACGAGCCGGCGACGGTGCCGCCGCAGGCCGTCCCGCACGATCTCACCGAGGGCGTGTTCCGCCCCTCGGCCGACCTGCCACTGATCACCCTGCGCATCGGCCGGGGCGAGCGGTGGATCACCGAATATTATCCGTGCGAGCGAGTGGAGGCCGGCGACGGCGACCAGTGGCTCGTCTCGCTGCGGGTGACCGACCTGGGGTGGGCCCGCCGGTTCGTGCTGGGCCTCGGCCCGGAGGTGACAGTGGTCGCCCCGGTCGAGTTGGCCGAGCAGGTGCGGGCGACGGCGGCTGCCGCGCTGGACGCTTACGCCGTGCCCGCGCCGACGGCCGTGCCCCGGCGGCCCGAGGTCGACTCGGAGCGCGCACCGTCGGGTGACCCGGCGGTGGCCGGCCGCACCCAGTAGGCTGACCGCCGTGCTGATCTGGATCGTGCTCGCGGTGGTGCTGCTCCCGCTGGTGGCGCTCGCGCTGGCCGTGCGCCCGGTGCTGGCCCGGCTGCCCCGACTGCGCCGCGCCGCCGAGGCGTTGCAGCGGCGGGCCGTCGAGGCCGAGGCGCTGCGCGAGACCGCCGAGGCGTTGCAACAGCGTGCCGAGGACGTTCAGCGTCGACTCGACACCACGTCCCGGCGGCTCGCCGTGATCAAGGCAAAGCGCGGCTGATCGGGCCCCACCCCGCGATGGTTGACGGATCATCGCGGGTTGGTCAAGACTTCACCCTTCGGGCTAGACCGCGACCACCCAGCGGGTGGCGGACAGCCGATCCGCACGTACGATGGGCTGCGTACATCCCTCGGACACAGATTGACTGGAGCTTCTCATGGGTGCCCTCAAGCCGTGGCACATCGCTGTTCTCGTGGTTGTGCTGATCCTGCTCTTCGGTGCGAAGCGGCTCCCTGACGCGGCCCGTTCGCTGGGTCGGTCGCTGCGGATCATCAAGGCTGAGACCAAGAGCCTGCAGGACGACGACCGCGACCTCGCCGAGAAGGCCGACGCGCAGGCCGGCTACCAGCCGCTGCCGCCGCACGCCGGGCAGCAGGCGCCGTACCAGCAGGCCCCGCCGCAGCAGCCGGTCGTCGACCCGGTGCACCGCGTCCGCGACAACTGACCGAAGGGCCCCTCTCCCGTGGCCTTCGCACTGCGTAAACGCGGCCCGAGCACCTTCGAACGGGCCGCCGACGGCTCGATGACGCTCATTGAGCACGTCCGTGAGCTGCGCAACCGTCTCTTCCGCGCGTCCGTGGCGATTCTCATCGGGTTCGGCCTCGGTGTCTGGTTGGCCGAACCGGTGCTGCACCTGCTCCAGCAGCCCTACTGCGACCTGCCGCAGGCCAGATATGTCGATGGCAAGTGCGAGTTCGTGCAGCTTGGCCCGGCCGACCTGTTCCTGCTCAACCTGAAGGTCGCGCTCTGGGTCGGGTTGATCGTGGCCGCGCCGGTGTGGCTCTACCAGCTCTGGGCGTTCATCGCGCCCGGCCTGCACCGGCACGAGCGGCGGTACGCGTACTTCTTCACCGCCCTGGCGGCGCCGCTGTTCGCGGCCGGTGCGGTGCTGGCGTACTTCGTCACGGCCAAGGGCCTGGAGTTCCTGCTCAGCATCTCGGACAGCGAGATCAGCACGACACTGGAGATCACCAAGTACATCTCCTTCGTCACCAACCTGATCCTGTTGTTCGGGGTGGCGTTCGAGTTCCCGCTGGTCGTGCTGATGCTCAACTTCGTGGGCATCGCCAGCGCGAAGCGGTTGCTCAGCTGGTGGCGCGTGGCGATCTTCGTGTTCTTCGCCTTCTCCGCCGTGGTCACCCCGACACCGGACCCGTTCGGGATGACCGCGTTGGCGCTCTGTCTCTCCGCGCTGTACTTCGGCGCGGTGGGCATCGCGTTCATCAACGACAAGCGGCGTGGGCGGGGCAAGGAGATCTACGCCGGCATCGACGACGACGAGGTCTCGCCGTTGGAGCACGACGCGGATCCGGTCGTGGCCGGGCAGCGGGTCGACGCGAGCGCGCCGATCGGCGTACCCGATCCGATCGCCGCACCGGCGCCGATCGAGCGCCGCTACGACGACATGACCTGACGGCCCCGCGCCGCCCGGTCCACCGACGCCGTCCCCGTTCTCCGGGGGCGGCGTCGCTGCGTCACGTCGCGCGCCGGCAGCGGGACTACTGGTGACAGCGGCCTACCCCTGGTGAACGACGGGTGTCCGACCGGTACGGTGCTGCCCGTGACCGCAGACGATCACCTGCCCGGCCCGGTCGCCGTGCTCGCCAACCCGACCGCCGGTCGGGGACGGCACCGCGCTCTGCTGCCCCGGCTGCTCGACGGGCTGGCCGCCGCCGGCCGACCCGTTCGGCTGCTGCCGGCGTCCAGCCCCGCCGAGGCCGAGGCGGCCTGTCGTGCCGCCGTCGCCGACGGCGCTGGCGCGCTGGTGGCAGTCGGTGGGGACGGCACCGTGCACCGGGCGCTGCAGGCGGTCGCCGGCACCGACGTGCCGTTCGGCCCGATCCCCGCCGGCACCGGCAACGACTTCGCCCTGGACACCGGGTTCCCGGCCGACCCCCTCGCCGCGGCGGACGTGATCGCGTCGGCGCTGCGCGATGGCCGTAGTCGACCTGTCGACCTGGCCCGGATGGTCGGGGTCGACGGCGCCGAGCGCTGGTACGGGGCGGTCCTCGCGGCCGGCTTCGACGCGATCGTCAACGAGCGGGCCAACCGGATGCGCTGGCCACGCGGCCCGCGCCGGTACGACCTGGCGATCCTGGTCGAGCTGGCCCGGCTGCGCCCGCGCCGCTACACGCTGCGCCTCGACGGCGTGACGCACGAACTGGACGCGGTGCTCGTGGCCGTCGGCAACTGCCCCACGTACGGCGGTGGGATGCGGATCTGCCCCGACGCCGACCCGACCGACGGGCTGCTCGACGTGGTGGTGGCGGGTCGGGTCAACCGGCGGACCCTGGTCCGGGTGAAGCCGCGCATCTACCAGGGCACCCACGTCAGCCACCCGCTGGTGCGCAGCTTCCGGGCCCGCACCGTGGAGCTGGCCGCCGAGGGCATCACCGGTTACGCCGACGGGGAACGCTCGCTGGACCTGCCGGTGACGATCAGCGCTGTCGCGGGCGCCGTGCGGCTGCTGCGTTGACCCGTACCGCGCCGATGCTCGCCGCGATGACCAGCCCGATGGCGGCGCACTCCAGCAGGGTCAGCTCCTGCCGCAGCACCAGCCACCCGGCGAGCGTGGCGACGGCCGGGCCGAGGCTCATCAGCACCGCGAAGGTAGCGGTGGGCATCCGTCGTAGCGCCAGCAGCTCCAGGGTGTAGGGCAGCCCGGAGGCGAGCACCGCGAGGGCTGCGCCGAGCGCCAGCACCGGCGGGTCGAGCAGCACCGCGCCGCCGTCGATGATGCCCAGCGGCAGGGTGACAAGCGCGGCGAGGGTCAGCGCCAGGGCCAGCCCGTCAGCGCCGGGGAAGTGACCGCCGACCCGGGCGCTCAGCACGATGTACGC
This sequence comes from Micromonospora chokoriensis, assembly GCF_000718555.1. Lineage (GTDB taxonomy): Bacteria > Actinomycetota > Actinomycetes > Mycobacteriales > Micromonosporaceae > Micromonospora > Micromonospora chokoriensis_B. The sequence goes on along the minus strand of NZ_JOAN01000023.1, from coordinate 17,221 downwards.
GGCCCACATGGCGCCCGCGCCGAACGCGAAGGCCACCCCGGCCGGGTTCAGCCGGTCGAAGCCGCCCTGCCCGAGCAGCGCCACCCCGGCCAGTGCGAGCCCCGCCCAGCCCCAGCTGGCCAGTCGTCGGGCGGAGAACACCGACAGGGCGAGGGGGCCGAGCACCTCCAGGGTCACCGCCGGGCCCAGTGGGATGCGTTCGATGGCCTGGTAGAACAGCGAGTTCATGCCGGCCAGCGCCAGCCCGAACGCGCCGGCCGCGAGCCAGGCCCAGCGGTCGTGCCCGCGCAGTCGGGGCCGGCACACCACGAGCAGCAGCACCGCCGCGATGGTCAGCCGCAGGGTCACCGCGCCGGCCACCCCGGTGCGCGGAAAGAGCAGCGCGGCGACGGCGGCGCCGAACTGCACCGACAGAGCCCCACCGAGCACCAGCCCCACGGCGGCGACGCCACCACGGCGGGCCGGTGGCGTGCCGGGCGGCGGTGGAGTGGGCAGCAGGATCTCGGTCACGGGCACGACGGTAGGCGGTCCACTCCGGCTGCCCCGCAGCGGTGCCCACCTGCCGAAAGACGAGCCCTGTCCGTCGGACCCCGGTGCGGGTCGGGTCTGCTGCCGTCCGGCTGGCTCACGGATGTGGGTATGTGCGAGCGTCGATGGGCGGTTACCCTGCTCGGATCGGTATTGATCCACAGTTGGGAGCTGGGATGCGCCTCGACCTGGTCACGGTCTCCGCTTCGCCGCGAGAGCGCGCCCGAAACTGATCGGGCACCACCGGGGATTCCCGCCGGTGGTCTGGTGCTCCTCGCCGCGGAGCGGTCTCACGACGACCGTTTCCATCCCTGGCTCGAGGAGCTATTTTGCGTGCCCTTGTATCCGCGCGTCTCGGCGCGGACTTCACCAAACTGTGGACCGCGGCGGCGGTGTCGAACGTCGGCGACGGCGTCACCATGGCCGCCGGCCCGTTACTTGTCGCCTCCGTCACCGACAAACCGGCCCTCATCGCCGGGGCCGCTTTCGCGCAGCAACTGCCCTGGCTGCTGTTCGCCCTGATCAGTGGTGCTTATGTCGATCGACTCGACCGGCGCCGCCTGGTCGTGGTTGTGAACCTGGTGCGCGCCGCAGCCCTCGCCGGGTTGGCGGCTGCCATCGCGACCGAGACCGTCACCGTGATCATCATCTACGTGGTGCTGTTCCTCCTGGGTGCTGGAGAAACCCTCGCGGACACCGCCATGGGCGCCCTGCTCCCGGCGGTGGTCGCCCCCGACAGGCTGGCGAGCGCCAACGCCCGGCTCTACGCGAGCTTCACAATTGGCAACCAGTTCGTCGCCAAACCGCTCGGCTCGTGGTTGTTCGTCATCTCCGCCGCCGTACCGTTCGGCGTCGACGCGCTCACGTTCGCGATTTCCGCAGCGCTGATAGCGGGCATCCGGAGAGTTCCGGTGTCCGAGGAACCCCGTCGGCGGACGCCGCTGCGCACCGAGGTCGCCGCTGGTGTGCGGTGGTTGTGGCGGCACCGCCTGCTGCGGACCCTCGCCCTCACCATGGGCCTGAGCAACATCGCGTTCGGAGCCGCGTTCGCCGTGTTCGTGCTCTACTGCCGGGAGCGTCTGGGTGTCTCTGGCGTCGGCTACGGCTTCCTGCTGACCGCGTTCGCGGTCGGCGGCCTGTTGGGCACCACAGTCGCGGCGAGACTCACGCGGGCGCTCGGCGGCGCTACCGTGTTGCGTGCCGGCTTGGTCATCGAGATCGTCACGCACGTGTCTCTCGCGATCACGACGACACCCTGGACAGCCGCCATCGTCCTGGTCGTGTTCAGCATCCACGCCATGGTGTGGGGCATCACCGCCACCTCGACCCGGCAGCGGGCCGTGCCGCCGCACCTACGCGGCCGCGTCGGCAGCGTGTACGCGTTGCTGGATCTCGGTGGAGCCGCGCTGGGGTCGCTCCTCGGCGGCCTGTTCGCCAGCGTCTGGGAGATCACTACGCCGTTCTGGATCGCCGCCGTCGTGATGGTGACGATCACTGTCCTCGCCTGGGGTCCCCTGCGTGAAGCAGGAGCCTACTGACAGCCGTGGCCCGGTTCCGAGCGGTGCTGTCGCGCCGTTCGGGGCCGTGGTCATGCGCGGGGCACCGCAAGCCGACACGTCCGGATGTTCGCCAGTGCGGTGCTACCGGCGTACGGGTCCCTGGCAGGCCAGGATCCGGCCGGCAGCTGGACCCGATCCTCTGTTGCATCAAATCAGATTGATGTAATCTGCGGACGTGACGCCAGAGGCAGTCGGCACCATCGCACCGCCCGGGTTCGTGACCGCAGCCGGGCACCCGGTGCGGTGGCGGCTACTGAGCGAGTTGGCCTGCGGCGACCTCGCGGTGCGCGAGTTGACCGCGCTGCTCGGCCAGCCACAGAACCTGGTGTCATATCACTTGGGCAAGCTGCGCAAGGCTGAGCTGGTCACTGTGCGGCGTAGCAGCGCCGACGGCCGCGACACCTACTACTCGCTCGATCTGGCCCACTGCGCGGACCTGCTGTCCGGCACCGGCGCCGCCTTGCATCCCGGGCTACGGCTCACCTACCCCAGGCCGGCCGGCTCACAAAGCGGGCGGGTGTTGTTCCTGTGTACGGGTAACAGCTCGCGCTCGCAGACGGCTGAAGCGTTGCTGCGGGACCGCACCGCTGGCGCCGTGGAATCCTTCAGCGCGGGTAGCCGCCCCAAGCCGATCCATCCGTACGCGGTGAGTGTCATGGCGGCGCGCGGCGTCGACCTGGCCGAGGCCAGGCCCAAACACTTCGACGAGTTCACTGGTCAGCGGTTCGACTACGTGATCACCCTGTGCGACCGGGTCAAGGAAGTCTGCCCTGAGTTTCCCGGGCATCGGCGACGGGTGCATTGGAGTATCCCGGACCCGGCGGCCGATCCCGCCGGGCTGCCCGCGTTCGAGCGGGTCGCCGACGAACTCGCCCAGCGAATTGGCTTTCTGCTGCACACCCTCGCCGTCCGATCGGAGAAGGACTCATGACCATCTACGCCGATGATGGCATCGTCAGCGTGCGGTATCTCGTCGACGACGTCGCCGCCGCGATCGATTTCTACACCACCCACCTCGGTTTCACCCCGCTCAGCACGTTCTTGCCTGCGTTCGCCGATGTGCGTCGCGGGAACCTGCGACTGCTGCTGTCCGGCCCGGACAGCTCCGCCGGCCGGGCCATGCCCGACGGGCGCCGTCCGCATCCCGGCGGCTGGAACCGCATCCATCTGATCGTCGCTGACATCGACACGCAGGTGGCCCAGTTGCGCACTGCGGGCATCGCATTCCGCAGTGAGGTCATCACCGGTCCGGGCGGCCGGCAGATCGTCTTGGACGACCCGGCTGGCAACCCGGTCGAGCTCTTCGAGCCCGCCCGTGCCTGACCTGCCCGTCGCCGAGCACCCCGCGCGGCAGGCCAGGCCAGGTCAGGCTGGCAGGGCCAGGTCCAGGACGGCGCCTAAGCCGTTCTCCCGACCCGGCTCGGCCGCCGGGAGCACCAGCACCGAGCAGCCGGCGGCCACCGCGCCGGCGTCCGCTGGTGTGTCACCGACCATGAGCGTCTGCTCCGGGTCGACGCCCAGCATTCCGCAGGCCCGCCAGAAGATCGCCGGGTCGGGTTTGCAGCGCCCCACCTCGTAGGAGAGCACGAACGCGTCGACCAGGCCGGTCAGCCCCCAGGTGTCGAAGTGTGGCCGCAGGTCGAAGCCGATGTTGCTGACCACCGCCACCGGCACCCCGGCCTCGCGCAGCGCGGTCAGCGTGGGGGCGGTGTCGGCGTACGGTTGCCAGCCCTCGGCAGTCAGCAGCCGCTCGTAGAGCGCGTCGGCGAAGCCCTCGATGCCGGCGTCGACGGTCTCGGCCAACCCGGTGTAGGCGCCCCGGTGGGCGTGTTGGTAGAGGTCCCGGTCGGCCCACAGCTCGGCCAGTCGGGGCGGCACCCGCGCCGGCAGTGGCCCGCCGGCGCGTCCGGCGGTCAGCAGTCGGTCGGCCAGCGAGGTGGCGCGGACCCGGTCCAGGGTGACGCCGCAGGCCGCCGCGGCCTCCAGCACCCACTGCCGGGGATCCTCCACCTGGGCCAGGGTGCCGTGGAAGTCGAAGAGCACCGCCTTCACAGGGCGTCGGGACGCCCGGCGGTCGGCGGTGCCCGGCGGACTGGTCTGGGGCGGTTCGGCGTGGTCCGGCACGCCGTGCACCCTACCGACCGCCCCCGACGGCACCGCCGGACGGCCTTGTGGGGTGACGCCTCGCGGCACGCACTAATCTTGGTGCCATGTCGAGCCCCGCCGAGCGGTACGCAGCGGCACGCCGCAAGGCCGCACAAGCCGCACAGTTTCCGGCGTTGGACGAGTTCGCCCTTGAGCTGGGGTTCGACCTCGACGACTTCCAGCGGGAGGCGTGTCAGTCGCTGGAGCGGGGCAGCGGTGTGCTGGTCTGCGCTCCGACCGGCGCCGGTAAGACGGTGGTCGGGGAGTTCGCCGTCCACCTGGCGTTGCGCGGGCGGCCCGACGACCCGGTGCCGGCCGCCGACCCGACGACGCCGCCGGCCCGGCGCAAGTGCTTCTACACCACGCCGATCAAGGCGTTGTCCAACCAGAAGTACCACGACCTGGTCGCCCGGTACGGCGCCGAGCAGGTGGGTCTGCTGACCGGTGACAACGCGATCAACGGCGACGCGCCGGTGGTGGTGATGACCACCGAGGTGCTGCGCAACATGCTCTATGCGGGCTCCAGCACCCTGCAGGGCCTCGCGTACGTGGTGATGGACGAGGTGCACTACCTGGCCGACCGCTTCCGTGGCGGGGTGTGGGAAGAGGTGATCATCCACCTGCCCGCCTCGGTCACCCTGGTCTCGTTGTCGGCGACCGTCTCCAACGCCGAGGAGTTCGCCGACTGGCTGGTCACCGTGCGCGGCGAGACCGCCGTGGTGGTCAGCGAGCACCGGCCGGTGCCGTTGTGGCAGCACATGCTCGTCGGCAAGCGGATGTTCGACCTGTTCCACGACGCCGACGCGGCCCGCAAGCACGACGTGCACCCGGAGCTGCTGCGCTACACCCGGGAGACCGCCCGGCGGCTGGAGTTGGGCGAGGGCCGCAGCGCGGGGCCCGGTGCCGGCCGGCGTGGCCCGCGCTGGCGTGGCCCGCTACGTCCGGACATCGTCGACCGACTGGACCGGGAGGGTCTGCTCCCGGCGATCCTGTTCATCTTCAGCCGGGCCGGTTGCGCCGCCGCGGTGCAGCAGTGTCTCGCCGCTGGGCTGCGGCTCACCTCGCCCGAGGAGCGGGCCGAGATCCGCCGGGTCGTCGAGTCCCGGGTCACCGCCATTCCGGGGGAGGACCTGTCGATCCTGGGGTACTGGGAGTGGCTGGACGGTCTGGAGCGCGGCCTGGCCGCCCACCACGCCGGCATGCTGCCGGTGTTCAAGGAGATCGTCGAGGAGTTGTTCGTCCGCGGCCTGGTCAAGGCGGTCTTCGCCACCGAGACCCTGGCGTTGGGCATCAACATGCCGGCCCGCTGCGTGGTCCTGGAACGGCTGGTCAAGTACAACGGTGAGGCGCACGTCGACCTGACCCCGGGGGAGTACACGCAGCTCACCGGGCGTGCTGGCCGCCGTGGCATCGACGTGGAGGGGCACGCCGTCGTGGTGTGGTCCCCGGAGACCGACCCACGGCACGTAGCCGGGCTCGCGTCCACCCGAACCTATCCGCTGCGCTCCAGCTTCCGGCCGTCGTACAACATGGCGGTGAACCTGGTCGGCACGGTCGGCGCGGAGCCGGCCCGGGCTCTGCTGGAGTCGTCGTTCGCCCAGTTCCAGGCGGACCGGTCGGTGGTCGGCCTGGCCCGGCAGGTGCAGCGCAACACCGAGACCATCGAGGCGTACGGCGCGGAGGCCGCCTGCCACCACGGCGACTTCGACGAGTACTTCGCGCTGCGGGTGGCGATCGCCGACCGGGAGAAGGCGATCGCCCGGCAAGGGCAGACCCAGCGCAAGGCCGCCGCGGTGGCCGCGTTGGAGCGGCTGCGCGTCGGCGACGTGATCCGGGTGCCGTCGGGCCGTCGGGCCGGGCTGGCCGTCGTGCTGGACCCGGCGACCGGCGGGTTCGGTGAGCCCCGACCTCTGGTGCTCACCCAGGACCGCTGGGCCGGGCGGGTCAGCCCCGGTGACTTCACCACGCCGGCCGAGGTGTTGGCCCGGATCCGGGTGCCCAAGCACTTCAACCACCGCTCACCGGCCGCCCGGCGGGATCTCGCCGCCGAGGTCAGCGGCACCGGCCTGGACCGGCACGGCGGCCGACGCGGTGGCCGTTCCCGGCAGGTGACCGGCGAGGACCACCGGATCACCCAGCTCCGCACCGAGCTGCGCCACCACCCCTGCCACGCCTGCCCCGAGCGGGAGGATCACGCCCGCTGGGCGGAGCGGCGTCGGCGGCTGGAGCGCGACACCGAGGAGTTGCGTGAGCGGGTCAGTGGGCGGACGGGGTCTCTCGCTCGGACGTTCGACCGGATCGTGGCGTTGCTGACCGAGCGCGGCTACCTTGCCGCCGACGGCGCGGTCACCGACGCCGGTCGGATGCTCGGCCGGATCTGGACCGAGGCCGATCTGCTGGTCGCCGAGTGTCTGCGCCGGGGGGTGTGGAACGGGCTGTCCCCGGCCGAGTTGGCCGCCGCGGTGTCCGTGGTGGTGTTCGAGGCACGCCGTGATGTCGACGAGCGGGCGTCGCTGCCACGTGGGCCGGTGGCCGACGCGGTGGACGAGACGCTGAAGCTGTGGGGGGAGATCGAGGCCGACGAGGCGGCGCGGGGGCTGACCGCGACGCGGGAGCCGGACCTCGGTTTCGCCTGGCCCGTCTACCGGTGGGCTCGGGGCGAGGCGTTGGCCAAGGTGCTCGGCAGCGGTCACGAGATCGACGGTGAGATGCCGGCCGGTGACTTCGTCCGATGGGCCCGACAGGTGGTCGACCTACTCGGTCAGATTGCCGACTCCGGCGGCGCCGCACCGGAGCTCCGGTCCACCGCCCGGCAGGCGATCGCGGCCACAAATCGGGGCGTTCTGGCGTATCACACCTCTGCCTGATCGTCACATTCGGTCACGATCGACGGAGAATCGACGCAGCGGACGGTTACCGCGACGGCACCCCTCGAATAGCTCGGGGGGCACTGTTGCGCCTGATCAACGGACCCCTGATCATTGCCGAGGCGTCTTGTTGACGCGCCGGTAACTAATGGGGAGAAGACCGCCGTGGCGGAGATCAATCACTTTGAGTACGGGTGGATCACACCCGCGCTGAGCTACGCGCTTTCCGTGCTCGGTTCGATCCTCGGTCTGGTCTGTGCCGGGCGCATCCGCACGGCCGAGACGAACGGCCAGCGGGCTTGGTGGGGCCTGTTGTCGGCCTGGGCGCTGGGTGGCACCGCCATCTGGGCGATGCACTTCATGGCCATGCTCGGCTTCGCGGTCGACAACACCCGGATCCGCTACGACGTGCCGCTGACGGTGGCCAGCACGATCATCGCCGTGGTGGCGGTCGGCATCGGTCTGGCCATTGTGGGCACCGGCCGGCTGAACCCGGTACGACTGATCGCCGGCGGCGTCTTCACCGGTGCCGGCGTGGCCTCCATGCACTACACCGGAATGGCCGCGATGCGCCTCAACGGCAGCCTCGGCTACGACACCCTCCGGGTCGTGCTCTCGGTGGTCATCGCCGTCGTGGCGTCCACAGTCGCGCTGTGGCTCGCGATGACCGTCCGGCGCGGGTTGGCGATCTTCGCCTCCGCGCTGGTCATGGGTATCGCCGTCAACGGCATGCACTTCACCGGCATGAGCGCCCTGTCGGTGCACCGCCACGAACGTACGGGTGAAGTGACCGGCACCGGGGTGGGCACGCTGCTGGTGCCGATCGTGCTGGCGGTGATCTTCGGAGTGGTCGGTCTGCTCTACGCCCTGCTCGCCGCTCCGACCGACGACGACCGGGCCGCCACCGCGTACCTGGACGGGCGGCGGCTCGCGGCACCGGCAGCCCCGACGCCCGCCGCTGCTCCCGACCCGGTCGGGTTGCGCGCCCGCTCCACCCTCGGCCAGCCGGGTACCCCGTTCCCGTCCCGCCGGGACTCGTCGCCCCGCTGACACCGTGCGGCCGGCCCGCGTCCTCCGTGCTCGGTGCTGACGCGGGTCAGGCCGGCGGTTGACCGGGCCGGCTGCCACCGATGATGACGGTGGCCAGCAGCCCGGGGTGGTCGGTCGCCCCATGCATGGTCACCGAGCTGCGGCAGCAGAGGGCGATGCCGGTCACCGCCACGATGTGTTGTCGCGCGCCGTCGTCGACCCGGGAATGGCCCGGCGGCGTACAGGAGCGCACATCGGGGTCGCCGTCGGCCCGCAGGTTGAGGTCACCACCGAGCACGGCCGGGCCGGAGCCGGTCCTCCCGCTGATCGTCGGCAGGATCGTGTCGAGCAGGTGGCCGCACTGGCTGAGCGCGACGCGGTGGCCGGTGGCGGACAGGTGCGTGGTGCAGGCGAGTAGGGCGACGTCGACGCAGAGCCAGGCTCGTTCCTCGGGATCGGCGAGGTCCTGCGTCGGGTGGATTCCGCTGTACACGCTGCGCGGGGTGTCCGGCGTCTCGACGTGGGCCAGCAGCCCGAGGCCGTACGGCTGGCCGTTGCGGCACCGGGTGTCGGCGCCGCTGGGCCGGTCGCCGGCGGCCTGGAACGCGGACACGACGGTCCGCTCCGTGTGCACCGTCTCGAACACGCGCCGCAGGGCGGAGACGTCGTCGCGACAGATCTCGTTCAGGGTGACCAGATCGGGTGCCTCGGCGGCGATCACCTCGGCGGCGACCGGGATCGACCGGCCGGTGTAGCAGCCGGCGCGGCCGCTGTTGCAGAGGTTCATCTGGAGCATACGCAGGACGGTGGGCTTGCCGGTCTTCGTGGAGCTGGTCACCGTCGGAGCGGACGGCAGCCCGGCGGCGACGATCAGGAGACTCACGGCCAGGGCTCGGCGCGGGAAGCGGTTCGGACGATTGGCCACGCGCGCTCCGGGTGGTGGAGGCGACAGTCGTCGCCGCGGTGCCGGTGATCGTACTCGTGGCCGGTTGTGACCCGACCCCCGCTGGGGCCGAGGGGGCAGCCGCTGCCGGGTGCCCCCTCGGGTCGCTCAGCGAGCCCGGACCCCGACGGCCGTGTACGCCGTGGTGGGGGTCGGCGGGGTGGTGAAGCGGGCGTTGGGCAGGTAGAGCCGGCCCAACGCCTTGGCGACCGTGGTGGGCACGTCGAAGTTCGAGTCGGTGATGGTGGTGGTGACCGTTCCGGCGGTGCCGGCATGGTTCAGCCGGAGCACCGCGACCTGGTTGAGGCGGTTCTGCACGACGTAGAGGGTGTGGCCGATCAGCAGCAGGCCGTCGCCGTTGGTGAAGGTGTGGCCAGGCACGTCCACGACAGTGCTCACGCCGGTCGCCGGGTCGACCCGGTACAGCGTGCCGGTGGTGGACTGGACGACGATCAACGCCCGGCCGTCCGGTGTGGTGGCGATGCCGTTGAGGTTCACGCCGGTGCCGACCTGCTGGTATGCCCCGGTCAGGGTGATCGTGGTGAAGGCGTCGGCAGGCGGCAGAGTTGCGCCCCGACCCAGCGGCAGCCGGTAGAGCACCGGACGGTTCGAGTCGGTGAAGTAGGCCGCGTCGCGGGTCAGGACGACGTCGTTGACGAACGTCGGGGCGGTGGCGAACTGATAGCGGGCCAGCACGTCGCCGGTGCGGGTGTCGAGCACGCGGGCGTCACCGGCCGTGCCGCCGGAGACGAAGAGCCGGCCGCGTGGGTCGACCTTGAGGCCGAGCGACGGGGTGCCGGTGGCCGCACCGATCGTCATGCCCCGGCCGGTCACCAGGTCGACGCGGTGGATGGCGCCGGTCGCGCGGGAGCCGAAGTAGGCGTACCGGCCGGCGGTGGCGATGCCCTCGGGCTGGAATCCGTCGGGTAGGGCGAGGACGGCAGGTGGCCGCCCGCCGGGGTGCGCCTGTGCGGGCGCGACAGCGACGGAGGTCAGCAGGGCGACGATGAGCGCGCCGCCGAGCGTGCTGCGGAGGGGGCGGTTCACTGTGCTCCTTCCGGGGCGGAAAGGCGGCACGAGCCGACACGTCCGCCGCGTTCACTGGGGCCAGGACCCTGTCCACTCTACGACCGCCGCCACCCGTCCGCCTGACGTCACCGGCGCGGCCTGCCGAAGGCCGCGCCGGTGACGTCGTGCAACGGGACTGACGATCAGGCGTTGCGGACCAGCCGCCAGCGGTTGTCCGCGCTGCCGTTGTCCGGGTCCTGCACTGCCTGCGCGCCCCAGGCGGTCGACCCGTTCAGGATCCCGAGCAGCTTGTTGCTGTTGACGTTGCGGATCTTGTAGGTCCCGTCGCCGTTGTCCACCAGGATCCACCGGTGGTCGGCGGTGCCGTTGTCGGCCCATTGCAGGACCCGGGCGTTGTCGGCGGTGGACATGTTCTCCACGCCCAGGACCTTGCCGCTGTTGACGTTGCGGAACCGGACCGCGTTGCCGTCGGTCACCACCACCCAGTTGTGGTCGGCGGTGCCGCTGTCCCCCCACTGCACGGCCAGCCCACCGTCGGCGGTGGACATGTTCTGCACCCCGAGGACCAGCCCGGTGCCGACGTTGACCAGTCGGTAGCTGCCGGTGGGGCCGCCGCTGCCACTGGTGTTCCAGTAGACCGTGTAGTTGTAGCCGTGGGCGTCGTAGAAGGGTGCGAGGTTCACTGTCGAACCGTTGGCGCTGGCGGTGAACGCGAGCGAGCTGGTGCTGCTCCGGCTGATCGAGGAGACGGTGAGGGTGGGCAGGGTGCTCAGGGCCGTGTTGCCGTAGTTGCCGGCCAGCACCGTGGGGCCGTACGTGACCGCGCCGACGTTGGCGTTGTCGTTGGCGGCCTTGATGGCGACCTGCATCGGCAGCCGCACGGTGATGGTGTCGCCCGCCGCCCAGGTGCGGGTGACGGTGGCGTAGCTGCCCGGTGTGGTGGTGACATTCTCCACGGTGCCGTTGACGGTGATCGTCGCACCGCTGGTCCAGGACGGGATCCGCACCCGGATGCTCCAGGAGCCGCTCATCGAGCCGGACAGGGTCAGCGTGGTGGTGTCGCTGACCGGGAAGCTGGTGGTCTGGGTGACGGTGATGCCGCGCTGGGTCCAGTTCAGCACCGACGGCGTGAACAGGTTCACGCTCAGCGTGGTGCCGTTGTAGAAGTAGATGGAGTCCATCAACCTCGTGTTGATCTCCAGGCCGGTGCCCTGGCAGCACCAGAACGAGTTGTAGTCGGTGCTCCAGGTGCCGCCACCCCACGCCGGACCCACACCCCGACGGCCACCCGGCCGCAGCGGGGTGAAGTAGGTGATGTGGCCGCGGCTGTCGGCCGGGTTCTGTCCGCCGATCAGGTGGTTCATCAGCGCGCGCTCGTAGAAGTCGAAGTAGTCCGCCCGGTTCGGGTCGAGCAGCCACAGCTCCCGGGTCAGTTTGAGCATGTTGTACGTGTTGCACTGCTCGCAGGTGTCGTTGCTGAGGTAGCCGGCGATCGCGTTGGGCGCCCGGAAGTGCTCCGCCTGGCTGTTGCCGCCGATGACGTAGGTGTGCGCGCCGACGGTGATGTTCCACGCGTTGCTGGCGATGTCCCGGTATCGGGTGGTCCCGGTGGCCTTGTACTCCCGCGCAGCGCCGATCCACTTTGGCACCTGCGTGTTGGCGTGCAGCCCGGAGAGCTGGTCCTGGCCGGAGGCCAGGGGGTTGAACACCGAGTTGTGGTCGAACCGCTGTGCGGTGGCGAGCCACCGGCTGTCGCCGGTCTGCTGGTAGATGTCGGCGAGTACGTCGTTCATGCCGCCGAACTCGGTGCCCAGCATCGACTGCATCTGGCTGGCGCTCAGCCGCGACGTCCGGGTGTCGACCCAGCCCGCCAGCGACAGCAGCACCGTACGGGCCTGCGTGTTGCCGATGTAGCGCCAGACGTCGAGCAGCCCGGCGAGGGTCTTGTGGATGCAGTAGTAGGGCACGTTGCCGTTGGACAGCGTCCGTGCCTCGAGCGCGGTGAAGTCGGACTCCGGGAAGCCGGAGAGGTAACCCGCGCCGAACCCGGCGGCACCGTTGTTCGCCTGGCACTTGGCCAGCTCGGCGACCATGTAGTTCGCCTTGTCCCGGCAGGTGGTGTCGCCCAGCACCGCGTACGCGTATGCCCACGCGCTCAGGAAGTGGCCCTGCATGTGGGTCCGGAATGGGAAGTTCGGCGCGTCCCAGCCCCCGTTGGTGGCGGCGCCGTTCGTGGACAGCCGGTGGTTGGCCCGGAAGTTGTAGAGCATCCGGTCGACGTCGACGAAACGCAGGTAGTTGAGCGTCCGCGACTGGTTGTCCATCCATCGGCCGGAGGTCAGTCGCACCTGACCGAGGTCGAACGCGTACGCCGAGACGCCGATGTCCGCCCGGGCCGGCGGAACCACGGCGGCCGCAGCGCTGCCGGCGACGAGGGTGGTGCCGGTCGCGGAGACCACCGCGGTGGCTCCGGCGGCCTGAAGGAGGTGGCGGCGGCTGAGGGGCGGGGGTGGCATGGGAACCTCCAAGGGATTGCTAAGGGGTGATCCGGAAGGTGGCGTCCTGACGGTCCGCGGCGCTCGAACTGCCACTGAGCGGGTCGATGCGCAGCAGGTAGTTCGCGTGCCGCAGGTAGTAGGTGGGGTAGTTGTACGAGCGGAAGGACGTCCAGGTGGAGTCGGCGAGCCCCGCCGTGCGGTAGAAGGTGGCGTCGGCCCGGAACGCCGAGGTGTTGTCGTTGGCGACGAGCCGGACCTCGTAGTTGTAGTGCCGCAGGTAGGAACCGGGGTAGTTCACCGACTGGAAGGACACCCCGGTGGAGTCGGCGAGACCGGGCACCATCCGCCACATCTGGTCCTGGTACGGGTCGAACGGGTACGTGTCGAGCCGCGCCACGTTGTTGGCGTGCCGGACGTAGCGGTCGGGCAGGTTGGAGGACTTCAGCCGGACCCAGTTCGGCGTGCCCCAGCGGGCGATCAGGCCGTTGTACTCGGCGTCGGTGATCCCGATCATCGAGCCGTGCTTGGCGTTCATCGGCGGGGTGTAGTCGCGCTGGTTCATCGGGGCCCACGAGTTGCCGCCGATGGTCGTGGTGGACCAGGCGTAGAAGTCGTTGTTGATCGGGCTGTACGAGTCGCCCCACAGCCGCCAGCCGCTGCCGTCGACCGCCTTGACCAGCAGTGGGGCTTCGATGCCGGTGCCCTGCAGAAGCCCGCTGGTGTACGTGGTGAAGCTGTTCGGTGCGCCGGTGCTGGACCTGGCCCCGTAGAGGTTTCCGTTGCCCAGGTTCTTGTAGTAGAGGTAGGTGGTGCCGCCGTCGACGACGACATCTCCGTCGAGGACGCCGAAGCCCGGGCTGAAGAACACCTGCGGTGAGCTGACGGTCTGGAAGTCGCTGGTGTAGTTGACCAGGAACACGTCCTGACCGTTGTTGGCCGAGTAGACGATCGCGTACTGCCCGCGGGCGGCGTCCCAGAAGGCGGTGGGTGCCCAGGTGTGGGTGTTGAGCGTGTGCATCCGGATCCGGCGGTAGCCGGTGAAGCTGGTCAGGTCGGTCGAGTCCCACACGTGCAGGTACTGGCTGTTGAGGCCGAAGTTGGTGCCCTTGAGGTCCGTGGCGAGCACCACGAAGGTGCCGTCCTGCTTGCGGAAGACGAACGGGTCCCGCAGGCCCAGCTGGCCGGCGGTCGGCGTGACGACCGGGTTGTTCTGGTTCAGCGGCGTCCAGTTGAGGCCGTCTCGGCTGACGGCGAGGTGCAGCCCGTAGTCCGCGCCCTGAAACTGGGGGGTCTCGGTGAAATAGGCCATGACGTAGGCGGTATTCGGGGCGGCGAGGGCGGCGCGCGGAAGACTCAGTGCGCCGGTGGCGGCGGCAGCGGTCCAGAGCGCGCCCAGGGTGAACGTGCGTCGGGTCAACGGCACGGCAGGCGACCTTTCTGACGCGAGACTGGTGGGGGAACGGTCGCCGTGGCCGCCGGGTGCCCACCCCTGACGTCTATCGCGGCGCATCGATGTGATCGCTAACATAGTTGGTTGTTAACATGCCCGCAACCCCCAGGGTCACCTCGCCGACCCGTCGCGCTGAGGCTGGGCCGGCAGTCCAGTGACCGCTGATCCGTGACGCTGCGTAATGGGCGGTTGCGGCGGGAGGGCGACTGCCTCCCGTTGACGCCCGCTCCGTTGCTCAGTACGGTGCATCGTAAATCTTGGATGTCTGCGTCGATACATCAGTGCTTCGATGTGGTTACGACGGTCATCTCGCGCCACACAAACTTCCTGGTGAAGCGAGGGAGGGGATAGTCGGCAAGATCTGTTAGCGCTAACACGGCCGCCGGTCGTGCTGCTTGGTGTGCGCCACTCTCTGTGGGAGTAATCGTGAAGGTGGAAGATCGAACCACAACCCGGATCACTGTCCGGGCCAGGCGCGCCATCGCCTGGCTGGCGAGCATCGCCTGCGTCCTCGCACTGATCCCGGGCACGGCGAAGGCCGACAATCCCATCGTCCAGAACATCTACACCGCCGACCCGGCGCCGATGGTGCACAACGGCCGGGTGTACCTCTACACCGGCCATGACGAGGACGGGTCCACCTACTTCACCATGCGTGAGTGGAGGGTGTACTCATCCGCGGACATGGTGAACTGGACCGACCATGGCGTGCCGATGAATCTGGCGACGTTCGCCTGGGCCGATGCCAACGCCTGGGCCGGGCAGGTCGTCGCGCGCAACGGGAAGTTCTACTGGTACGTGCCGGTGCGCCAGCGCTCCAACGGGCAGATGGTCATCGGCGTCGGTGTGGCCGACAGCCCGACCGGGCCATTTCGCGACGCGCTCGGTCGACCACTTGTCGGCAACAACGAAATCGATCCGCACGCGTTCATCGACGATGACGGGCAGGCGTACCTGTACTGGGGTAACCCGGGTCTGTGGTACGTGAAGTTGAACCCCGACATGATTTCCTACTCGGGCAGCGCGACGCGCATCCCGTTGACGACGGCGGGATTCGGCACCCGAAACGGTAATGCGAGTCGGCCGACTCTGTATGAGGAGGGGCCGTGGGTGTTCAAGCGCAACGGGTTGTATTACAACGTGTTCGCGGCCGAGTGTTGTTCGGAATTCATCGCGTACTCCACAGCGACGGGGCCGACCGGGCCGTGGACGTATCGGGGAACGATCATGCCGCGGCAGGGGAGTAGTTTCACGAATCACGCGGGCGTGGTCGATTTCCAGGGCGGATCGTATTTCTTCTATCACAACGGGGCGTTGCCCGGTGGTGGTGGTTACACCCGTTCGGTCGCGGTGGAGAAGTTCAGCTACAACAGCAATGGCACGTTCCCGACGATCACGATGAGTGCCGGGGGAGTGCCGCAGGTGGGCACGCTGAACCCGTACGTGCGGCAGGAGGCCGAGACGATCGCGTGGGGCTCGGGGATCGAGACCGAGGCGTCCACCGAGGGCGGCATGAACGTCGGTTGGATCGAGAACGGTGACTACATCAAGGTCAAGGGCGTCGCGTTCGGCGCTGGCGCGACCTCGTTCAGCGCCCGCGTCGCCTCGGCCACCAGCGGCGGCCGGATCGAGGTACGCCTCGACAGCGCCAGCGGGCCGACCGTGGGCACCTGCACCGTGGGTGGCACCGGCGGCTGGCAGACCTGGAGCACCGCCACCTGCGCGGTGAGCGGGGCGACCGGCACCCGTGACCTGTACCTGCGCTTCGCCGGCGGCAGCGGCAACCTGTTCAACCTCAACTGGTGGCAGTTCGGCGGCAGCGGCGTCAGCGCCAACCTGCTCACCAACGGCGACGTGGAGAACGGCACGACGGGCTGGGGCGTGCACGGCAGCGGCACGCTGTCGCGCAACACCACCACCGCGCACGGTGGCAGCGGCTCGCTCTCCATCACCGGCCGGACCGGTGCGTGGAACGGCCCCAGCCAGGACGTGACCGCCAAACTCGCCAACGGCAAGACCTACACCACGAACGTCTGGGTACGGGCGCAGAGCGGCACGCCGTCGGCGAAGGCGACCCTGTCGCTGACCGCGAACGGCACGACGAGCTACCTCCAGCTGACCCCGGCGGCAGGGGTGAACGTCAACGGCTGGACCCTGCTCACCGGCACCGCGACCGTGTCGTGGAGCGGCACGTTGTCCGCTGCCGCCTTCTACGTCGAGACGGCCGAAGGCACCGACAGTCTCCTCGTCGACGACGCCTCGTTCCAGTGACGCGCGCTGCCGGAGCCGTGCTCCTACGGCTCCGGCAGCACCGGTGACGCGGATGGTTACGACTTGACGAACGGCATGTTATCGCTCACAGTCGATGTCTGAGGGCGGCCGCACCTGTGGTTCACCGGGCGAACCTGCTGTGGCACCTCGATGCGCTACGTCCGCCCAGGGCATGCCGGACGTCGTGTCAGGACTCCCCGCACTGCTGCCGCGACGGCGACCGTCGCTGACGTCTCCGACTCCGCAGCGGCAGATCCGGGCGTGCGTCTCCATCGCTGCACCACCACAGAGAAGGAATCCGCATGAATCACAGAAGAGCCCTGCGAGCGGCGGTGGCCGTCGCAGTCACCGGCGCTCTCGCCGCCGCTATGACGGTGACGCTTACCTCCACGGCCAGCGCCGGCACGACCCTGCGGGCCTCGGCGGCCGAGAAGGGCCGCTACTTCGGGGCTGCCGTCGCGACGGGCAAGCTCTCCACAA
Organism: Micromonospora chokoriensis; assembly: GCF_000718555.1. GTDB lineage: Bacteria > Actinomycetota > Actinomycetes > Mycobacteriales > Micromonosporaceae > Micromonospora > Micromonospora chokoriensis_B. The sequence continues at coordinate 422 of NZ_JOAN01000023.1, read as the reverse complement.
GTGTGTACACGACCGTCCTGAACCGTGAGTTCAACAGTGTCGTGGCCGAGAACGAGATGAAGTGGGACGCCACCGAGCCGCAGCAGGGTCGGTTCAGTTACACCGGTGGTGATCGTTTGGTCAGTCACGCGCAGGCCAATGGCATGAGTGTGCGTGGGCATGCGTTGCTGTGGCACCAGCAGGAGCCGGGTTGGGCGCAGGGGATGTCGGGCAGCGCGTTGCGCAGCGCGATGATCAACCACGTCACCCAGGTCGCCACGCACTTCCGGGGGAAGATCTATGCCTGGGACGTGGTGAACGAGGCGTTCGCCGATGGTGGTTCGGGTGGGCGGCGGGACTCGAACCTGCAGCGCACCGGCAACGACTGGATCGAGGCGGCGTTCCGGGCGGCGCGGGCGGCGGATCCGGGTGCGAAGTTGTGT
>NZ_JOAN01000022.1 GCF_000718555.1 Micromonospora chokoriensis | reverse complement strand
CCGGACGCCTACGCCCAGTGGGAGCAGCAGGCCGCCGACCTCGTCGGCCAGTACTGGAACAGCTGACCCCCACGACAGCACCACCCGCACAGCACCACCCAGGACACCGACCGCTGGCCGGCACCCGCAACACGGGGTGCCGGCCAGCGGCGTTTTTTGTGCGGTGGGCACTCCGCTCTGCTCGCTGAACGCTGACAAGACGCCACCCTGGTGCCCAACGGAGCGGAGGGACCTGATCGGCGCGGAGTGATCCGATCAGCCGACGGGTACGTACCCCTCGGCGGGGGACCGGCGGAGGGATTAAGGGGCATGGCCGCAGTGGGGTACGGCACGGATCACGAACCGGAGTCAGAGCTGGAGCCTGCCGGTGACGCCGCACCACGGCGTTGGTCTACCGGTACCCGACTCTTGGCGGGCGCTGCCGCCGTCGTGTTGCTCCTCGGTGCGGCAGCGGTGGCGGTGATCGTTGCCGATCCGGATCGCCTCGGCATGACCTACTCCGGCGCACCCGGCAACATCCGCCCGGACAACATCCGCCCGGACGGCAGCCGCCCGGACGGCAGCCGCCCGGACGGCAGCCGCCCGGACGGCAGCCGCCCGAACGGCGACGGCGCTCGGCCCGGGGACGGAGGCCGTCCGGGAGGCGTCGCTGACCCGGAGGCGGCTGGGGGTCGCCCCGGTGGTGCGGGTGCTGCTGCCGAGCAACTGTCGACGGCGCCGCTCGCGGGTCGGCAGCGGGGCGTCTTTGTGCTCGCGGACGGGCTGTCCTCGTTCGAGCTGCGGGTGGCTGAGTTGGGCGACGACCTGTACCGGATCAGTACCCCGGCCGGCTCGGGTGTGGTGGGCCGACCAGCGGTGCAGGGGGAGACCGTGCGGCTTGACCTCGTGGAGTCCGGGACACCAGGGTCGCGGGCCGTGCGGGTGTTGCTCAACGAGCGGGTCGCCTGGCGTCTTCAACTCGCTGGCGGGGTGAGTAGTCAGGTGCTGGACCTCACCCGGGCCCGGCTCCTGGGCGTGGAACTTGCCGGCGGGTCTACCCGCACCGAGATCCTCCTGCCACCGATCACCGCCGCCAGCACCCTGACCGTACGACTCAGCGGTGGGAGCAGCCAGCTTGACGTCCGGGTGCCCGGGGAGATTTCGGTGCGGGTTCGCGTCGGAGCGGGTGCCGGCTCGGTGGTGGTGCGCGACGACCGTTGGGATGGGGTGGCCGCGGGGTCGGTGCTGGGTACGCCGGGTTGGGACCGGGCAGCCGAGCGGTTGTACCTGGACCTGGTCGCCGGTGCCAACAGCGTGATGGTGTCCTCCAACAACCGGTGAACGTCTGCCCGGGGCAGCCATGGCGGGGCAGCCCACGCCGGAAAGCGCCGGGGTCGCGGGTGGGCGTGCGCGTACAGTCGGGCGGTGGAGCGTACTGAATCGATGCTGGCGCAGACCCGACCGCCTGGCGTGGCCGACGTCGATCCTGGCAGTGTGTTGTTGCCCGGCCACGACGTGCCGTTGGGTCGTTATACGACGGTGCGGCGGCTGCTTCCGCAGCGCGCCCGACGGATGGTTGGCGCCTGGTGTTTCGTGGACCATTTTGGCCCGGACGATGTGGCGCAGCGGCCCGGCATGGAGGTGCCGCCGCACCCGCACACCGGTCTGCAGACGGTGACCTGGCTGCTCGACGGTGAGATTCTGCACCGGGACAGCCTCGGCAACGTGCAGGCGATCCGGCCTGGTCAGCTGAACGTGATGACCTCCGGGAACGGCATCGCCCATTCGGAGCGGTCGCCGGACACCCATCCGCCGGTGATGCACGGCGTGCAGCTCTGGGTGGCGCTGCCAGACTCGGCGCGTGCCGGAGCGGCCGACTTCGCACACCACGGCGACCTGCCGCGCTGGCGCGACGGTGATCTGGACGGCACCCTGCTGGTCGGCGAGTTCGCCGGGCAACGGTCACCGGCGGTGGTGCACACCCCGCTGGTGGGTGTGCAACTGGAGCTGGGCGGTGCCGCGCCGGCGACGCTGTCGTTGCGGCCCGATTTCGAGTACGCCGTGCTGGCGATGTCCGGGTCCGCGGAAGCGGCCGGGGTGGGTTTCGAGCCGGGGGCGCTGCTGTATCTGGGCTCGGGCCGCCGGGAGCTGACCGTGCGGGGCGGGGCCGGGGCCCGGTTGTTGCTGCTGGGCGGCACGCCGTTCGAGGAGCCGTTGGTGATGTGGTGGAACTTCGTCGGCCGCTCGCACGAGGAGATCGCCGCCGCCCGGGAGGACTGGATGGCCGGGGACGGACGCTTCGGTGTGGTCGCCGATGATCCGGCGCCGCCGCTGCCGGCGCCCGCCCTGCCCACGACCCGTCTCAAGTCCCGTGACCGCACCGGCGGCCTGCACGGCTGACGCGAACCCGCACCGGGGCGGCCCCGCGCGCCCGGTGTGGCCGTCGGCGGCGCGGGTAGTCGCCGGCATGGCGACCACTCTGATCACCCCGGTGGAGGACCGTAAACGCCTGGCTCGCCGGCTCGCCGGTAGCGGGCGGGGCTTCGCTGAGCAGTACGGGTTTCGGGTGACCAACAACCCGGCGAGCCTGTTCCAGGTGCTCTATCTGTCGCTCTTGCTGGCCCGACGTGGTGACTTCCGGCGGGCGCTGGACGGGGCGCGGGCGTTGCGCGACGAGGGGTGGGACAGCGCGGCCCGGCTGGCGCGTTCGCTGCATGAGGACCGGGTGCGGGTGCTGCGCGCCAGCGGTCAGCGTGGTGATGTGGACACGCTCGCTGACGTGCTGGGTGACCTGGCCCGGACGGTGGTCGAGCGGTACCGGGGTGATCTGCGCCGGTTGCGGGCGGTGGCACACCACGACCCGGTCCGGGAGCGGGCGCTGCTCGCCGAGCTTCCCGGCGTGGACGATCCGGTCGTCGACCTGTTTCTCCGCGAGGCGCAGGCGCTGTGGCGGGAGGTAGCCCCGGTTGCCGACCGGCGGGCGTTGGCCGCCGCGCGTCGGCTCGGGCTGGGCAGGTCGGCGGACGACCTGGCCGGCCTGGCCAGTGGCGAGTCGGAGCAGCTGGCCTGGTTGGTGGGGGCGTTGGCCCGGGTCGACCTGGAGCATCGGTACGCGGAGGTGGCTGGTCGGCCGTAACGTGCCCTGGCCCACACTTCCCCAAATTCTGACCAAACGGAGGATGTTCTGTCGTATGGTTGGACCCGGTAGTGCTGGCCGCTCGGTTCGAGCGGACCTCCACCGCCTGGTGACCGCGACCGGTTCGGACGTGGTTCACCGCCTGGACAGGCTTGTGTGGCGCCCTAGGTCGCGGTTCGTGACCAGGGGCGCCCGCCTGTCCCGGCGATTCGTTCGGCCCCGCCCCGTGACGCCTCCGGGGCCAGCGCGGCCGGCCAAGCGCTCAGCGGGCCAGACCCGCCAGCAGGTTCACGGTCACGGCGATGATGAACGCGCCGAACAGGTACGACACCATCGAGTGCCGTAGCACCGTGCGCCGCATCTCGTTGCTGGTCAGGTTGGTGTCGGAGATCTGGAACGTCGTCCCGATGGTGAACGCGACGTACGCGAAGTCGGAGTAGCGCGGCGGTTCGGGCTGGTTGAAGTTCACCCCGCCGTCCGGGCCCGTGTAGTAGATCCGGGCGTACCGGGCGGCGAACACGGTGTGCACCACGAACCAGGAGAGCACCACGCTGAGTACGCCCAGGCCGCTGTGCAGTTCCCGACTGAGGCCGGGTGGTGCGCTCTGCGCGCTGGCCACGACCAGCCCGACGGCCAGGAGGCTGGCCAGGCAGGCGACGAGCAGCAGGGCGTCCCGGATCGCCCGGTTCGGGTCCTCGTGGACAGCCAGCTTTGCGGTCCGCTCGGCGTCCATCGGCCAGAGCTTGTGCCAGACCAGCGCGAGCCAGCTCAGCGCGCCGACGTCCCAGCCGGCCAGGGCGGCGAGCGGCAGTGGCAGCAGCACCGCGAAGGCGCAGCCGGCGATGACGCCGACCACTGCCACCACGGCGATCTGTACCGCGGCCGGGAAGCGCACATCCGCTGGCCGGTCGGGGCCGGTCTGGCTCATCCGTGCCGCTCCCGGGTCACAGGGCTGTGGGCGTCACCGTGGGTCAGATACCGCGCAAATGCTGCGAGACCCGGTTGTGCTTCTTGTCCCGGGCCTGCTCGGCCCGTTGCGCGGGGCCTACCTCGGGTGCCGCCTCGATTCCGGCCGAGCGGGCCACCTCGGTCCCGTTGGCGTAGTCGACCGGCGGCAGGGCGCGTAGCGCCTTGAGCACGTCCGGCGGTGCGCCTTCCCGTTCGGCCTCGCGGACCACGGCGTCCTTCTCGGCCGGGTAGTCCAGGCTCGACAGGTACTGCAGGACTTCGGCGTAGCTCGCCATGGCGTGGGCTCCCTCGGGCATCGATGTGGTGACGACCGGCGGCGGTTACCCGCCCGCCCGCCGGTCACGCCCCCTTCGGAGAGGAATCCCGGCGCCGTTTCTCCTGCGCCGCCGCGGGTACCCGCAGGCGCCGACGCGAGCCCAAGGGAGTACGCGATGAACTACGACACCTTCATCGACCAGGTTTCCCAGCGCACCGCCACATCCTCCGAGCGGGCGGTGGAGCTGACCCGCGCCGTGTTGGAGACGTTCGCCGAGCGGTTGACCGGCGGCGAGGTCCTGGACCTGGCCGCCCAGTTGCCCCAGCCGCTGCAGTTGGTGCTCAAGCCGAGCCCGAGCACCGAGCAGGCGGACCGGTTCGGCGCGGCGGAGTTCGTCGCCCGGGTCGCGCTGCGCGCCGGTGTGCAGGAGCCTGCTGCCCGGGATGCCAGCCGAGCGGTCTTCACCACTTTGCGCGAGGCGATCACCGGCGGTGAGTTCGATGACGTGGTGACCCAGTTGCCGCGTGACTATCGAGGGCTGGTGGAGCAGGCGATGGCCCCGGGAGCGACGCTGCGTCGGGGCTGACAGCGCTCGTTCCGAGTACACACAGCGGTTTACCAGGGCAACTATCGATGTCCCGCTTGGCGTGGCGATTCTGCCTGGCCTAACCTTGCCGTACGAGGGGAGTACTTCCCACGAACCATTCCGGTCAGTACGGCACGCCCGGCGTGCCTCGGGTGGTTGCCCATCAGGTGGTGGGTGAAGGAGACCTCGAACATGACGGTGTTCGAGGAGAGCCATGACCGAAGTGTCTTATTTGTCCGCCGCTAGCGACCTGTCGTCGGTGGGCACGCCCACGCTGTGGGCGGTGACCATCATCGGGGTCATCCTGCTGTTGGTGCTGGACTTCCTAGTCACGCGTCGCCCGCACGAGGTTTCCATGCGGGAGGCCATCGGCTGGTCGGCGTTCTACATCGCGCTGCCGCTGGCGTTCGGTGGCTGGATCTGGTCCCGCTTCGGCTCCCAACAGGGCGTGGAGTACCTGACCGGTTACCTGGTGGAGAAGTCGCTCTCGGTCGACAACCTCTTCGTCTTCATGCTGCTGCTGGCAGCGTTCGCGGTGCCGGCGGTGCTCGCCCAGCGGGTGCTGCTCTACGGCATCGCCGGGGCGCTGGTGCTGCGGGCCGTCTTCATCGCCCTCGGCGCGGCGGCCCTGCAGACCCTCGACTTCGCCTTCCTGCTCTTCGCGATCATCCTCATCGCCACCGCGGTGAAGCTGCTGCGCGATGCCATGTCCGGGCATCAGCAGGAAGTCGACATCAACAAGATGCGCTCGGTGAAGCTGCTGCGCAAGGTCATGCCGGTGGTCGACGACTACCACGGCACCAAGATGACCGTCCGGCAGGGCGCCAAGCGGGCACTCACGCCGTTCGCCCTGGTGGTGGTCGCGGTGCTGGCCACCGACATCGTCTTCGCTGTCGACTCGGTGCCAGCGGTCTACGGCATCACCGAGGACCCGTACCTGGTGTTCGCCACCAACGCGTTCGCTCTGCTCGGCCTGCGGGCGCTCTACTTCGTCCTGCACGCGGCGCTGAGCCGGTTGGTGCACCTCAGCTACGGTCTGGCCATCATCCTGGCGTTCATCGGCCTCAAGCTGGGTCTGCACTGGGCGCACGGCATCTGGGCCAGCGTGCCGCAGATCCCCACCCTGGCCTCCCTCGGCGTGATCATCGGTGTGTTGGTGGTGGTCACCGTGACCAGCCTGCGCGCCACCCGGGGCGGCGACCTGCCCGAGGACCGCAAGGTCGTCGCGGAGCGGCACTGACCGCACCGGGCCCGACGACGATGGGGTACGCGGGAAAGCTCCCGCCCCGGCCAACGCGGGTGGTACGACTGTGCAATGGGAATCGTGTCACCGGGCTTTCAGGGTCGGCCCCGCACCCAGGAGCCGGCCCTGCCACCCGGCCAGTACCTGACCGAGGACTTTCCGGTGCTCTCGGCCGGGCCGACTCCCCGGGTGTCCCTGGACACCTGGGAGTTCGTCATCTCCGCCGAGAACGGCAGCGACCATCGGTGGTCGTGGCAGGAGCTGATGGCCCTGCCGCAGGAGACGCCGACGGTGGACATCCACTGCGTCACCCGCTGGTCCAAGTTCGGCACCACCTGGCAGGGCGTCTCACTGGACACGCTGCTCGCCGACGTCGACACCGGAGCGCACTTCGCGCTCGCGCACTCCTACGGCGGGTACACCACCAACCTGCCGCTGGACGATCTACGCGGCGGGCAGGCCTGGGTGGTGCACAGCTTCGACGGCGCCCCGCTGCCCGCCGAGCACGGCGGGCCGGCGCGGCTGCTGGTCCCGCACCTGTACTTCTGGAAGTCCGCCAAGTGGGTGCGCGGCCTCCGGCTCAAGACCATGGACGAGCCGGGTTTCTGGGAGACCGCCGGCTACCACGACTACGGTGACCCGTGGCGCGAACAGCGGTACCAGGGTGACTGAGCGCGCCGCCGCGACGAGCACCTCACCTCGGACGCGAAACCGTTGGCAGGTGGGCCGGCTGGTGGAGCGTCGAGTCGAGACACCGACCGCGCAGACCCTGGTGCTGGAGGTGCCGGACTGGCCGGGGCACCTGCCCGGGCAGCACGTCGACCTGCGGCTCACCGCCCCGGACGGCTACCAGGCGGCCCGGTCGTACTCCATCGCCGGGCCGGCCGTGGACGGCCCCGGCGGCCCGCGCGTCGAGGTGACCGTGCAGCGGGTGCACGACGGTGAGGTGTCCCCGTACCTCATCGATGTCTATGGTGTTGGTGACCCGGTGGAGGTCCGCGGACCGCTCGGTGGCTGGTTCATCTGGCGGCCCGAGGAGACCGCGCCGGTGCAGCTCGTCGCCGGCGGCTCCGGCATCGTGCCGCTGATGGCGATGATCCGGGCGCGGCGAGCGGTGGGCAGCAAGGCACCGTTCCGGCTGATCTACTCGGTGCGCACCCCGACCGACGTGATCTACGCCGACGAGCTGCGCCGCCGGGTCCGCGACGACTTCGGCCTCGACATCGCGTACGTCTACACCCGCGAAGCGCCCGAGGGCTGGCGCGGCGAGCCGCACCGGATCGGGTTGGCGGACGTCAACACGCACGGGTGGCCGCCGGACCTGGAACCGCTTACCTACGTCTGTGGTCCGACCGCGTTCGTGGAGACCGTGGCCGACCTGCTGGTCGGGCTGGGGCACCCGTCGCGGCGGGTCAAGACCGAACGCTTCGGCCCCACCGGCTGACCACCTGCCCTCCCACGCAGTGTCGAGGAGAATCGATGACCGAGATGTCGTACCTGGACGGCAACATGCTCGACGGCCCGATGCGTGAGCTGTTCACCGTCGACCTGAGCACCGCGATGGGGCGCTGTGAGAACTGCGGGATGACCGGTTCGATGGCCAGCCTGCACGTCTACTCGCACGCCCCGGGCCTGGTCGCCCGTTGTCCCTCCTGCGAGGGGGTGATGCTGCGCCTGGTGCGTGGACCGGACCGGGCCTGGCTGGACCTGCGCGGCACGACTTTTCTCCAGGTCCCGATGCCGATGGAGCAGACGGTCGCCGGCCCGCTCTGACGATCGGCACGCCCCTTCAGGACCGGAGGAGATCGTAGGACTGGGCGAGGTCGTCGTGCCGTGCCGGCTCATAGCTGCGGCAGACTGGCCGGATGAACGCTGGCCGGTGGGCTTCTGTGCCGCTCGCGGTTCGATACGTGGTGGGTGTCGCCGTGCTGGTCTTCGCCTACGGCACCGTGGTGCATGTGGTCCAGCTGCTCCTGCCCCAGTTCGGGCCGCAACTGGCTCTGCCGGGGTGGCTGGCGGTCTACTTCGCGTCCCTGACGCTGTGGGATCCGTTGGCCGCACTGCTGTTAGCCGCTCGCCGGCTGGAGGGACTCGCGCTGGGCTGTGCCGTGCTGGCGACGGACGCTGCTGCGAACTGGTACGCCAACTACGTGCTGGACCCGGCGAGCGGCATCACCCCGGGCCGCATCGGGCACGCCGTCATCACCGCCCTCGCCGTCGCCCTTGTCGCACTCTTCCCGTGGCTGAAGCCATGGCTCGTCCGCTCGAACGGACGGCGCTGACCGTGTTGGGGTCTACTGCGCGGTACCGGCCAGCAGCCACCGTCGAACCGGGATCTCCAGCAGCACCCGCTCGCTGTCCGGGCCGACCTGCCGGCTGACGTCCCAGCCGTCGTACTTGCTGGCGAACGCCTCGACGACCGGGCCCGGGAACCCGCCTCGGTGCACGCGGGCAGCGCCCTCCGCGACCACGGGCGCGTTGCCGCCCTCCAGAGCCAGCGACACCCGTTCGTCGATCACGACGTTGCGGGCCTTGACGCTGCGGCTCTCGCAACCGACCCAGAACGTTTCGGAGAGGTAGACGAACCAGACCGGCGTCAGGTGCGGGGAGCCGTCGCGCCGCAAGGTGCACAGCCAGACGTTCGACTCTGCCGTCAGTCGCAGCGCGACGTCGACCGGAAGGGCTGCGGGGGATCGACTCACCCGGCCAGTGGATCACAACGACGGTGGCTCGCCGAATACTCGGGTGCGGACGGCTTGGCTCGTCCCTAGGCTTCCGGGCATCCTGCCGGATCGGAGATGAGCAGCGCGATGACGTCTCACCTGTTCGCGATCAGCTACGACGCAGCCCAACCCGTACTCCTCGGACGGTTCTGGTCCGGGCTCCTGGGTCGGGAGATGGTGGATGACCCGCAGGACGGCGTCCTGGTCCTGCCGGGGACCGACACCGACTTCCGGCTGCGCTTCGTGCCGACCGACCAGCGGAAGGTCGTCCAGAATCGGATGCACTTCGATCTGACGAGCAGTTCCCTGGAGGACCAGCAGCAGACGGTGGCCCGGGCGTTAGAGCTCGGCGCACGGCACATCGACATCGGCCAGGGACCGGACGACGATCACGTAGTGCTCGCCGACCCGGAGGGCAACGAGTTCGACGTCATCGGGCCGGGCAACAAGTTCCTCTCCGGCTGCGGCTTCGTCGGTGCGCTGGCCTGCGACGGGTCGCAGGCGGTCGGCTACTTCTGGAGTGCGGCGCTGGGGTGGCCGCTGGTCTGGGACCAGGACGAGGAGACCGCGATCCAGTCGCCGCAGGGGGGCACGAAGATCAGCTGGGGTGGCCCACCACTGATGCCGAACGGCGGCAGGGATCGGGTGCGTTTCGACCTCGCCCCTGCTGCTGACGTCGAGCGGCAGGCAGAGGTCGACCGGTTACTCTCGCTCGGGGCGACCCTTGTCGACGCCGACCAGGACGGGGCAGGCCGGCTGGTGCTGGCCGACCCCGATGGTCAAGAGTTCAGCCTGTCGACGCCCCGCTAGCACGCCGTCGCCCGCGTGATCGTGCTCGATCAGTGATGTAGTGGTCACGTGCGCTGTCGGATGCCACTACATCCTTGTTCGAGCGCGATCACGCGACCGCGCGGCGCGAGCGCGATCACGCGACCGCGGGGGCGGCGCTCACCCTGCGGCCCGTTGGACAACGGCGGCACCGCTGCGCCAGAGTGGTCCGCCGTGAGATACCTGCGTACCGGTGGTCCTGCCGCGATCCGGCGGCCCCGACCTACCGACTCTGACGAGTTCGTCGCCGCCGTGCAGCGCAGTCGGGACCTACACCACCCGTGGTTGGCCGCGCCGGCCAGCCCCGAGGAGTACGACCTCTATCTGCGCCGGATCCGTCGCCGCGACAGCGCAGGTTACCTGGTCTGCGACCGGGCCAGCGGGGAGATCGCCGGCTACGTGAACATCAGCGGGATCGTGCTCGGTGCGCTGCGTGGTGGCTTCCTGGGGTATGCGGCGTTCCTGCCGTACAGCGGAACCGGGCACGCCTCGGCGGGCGTCGCCCTGGTGATCGACCACGCGTTCACGACGGTCGGGCTGCACCGGCTGGAGGCGAACATCCAGCCGGGCAACGAGCCGTCCCGGCGGGTGGCCCGCAAGCTCGGTTTCCGGTTGGAGGGCTTCTCCCCGGACTACCTGTTCATCGACGGCGCGTGGCGCGACCACGAGCGCTGGGCGATCACCGCACCGACACCGACCTGACCGACCAGGCCGACGAGGTCGACGAGACCGACCTGCTCGACCAGGCCGGCCAGGCCGGTCGAACGGGACGCGCCGGCGCAGGGACGTTTGTGCGGGGCTTCGACGGGAAACGGCCCGCAATGACGAAACCTCGTGTGGTGATCGTGGGGGCCGGGTTCGCGGGTTACCACGCGGCGAAGACGTTGAGCCGGATCGCCCGGGACCGGGCCGAGATCGTGGTGCTGAACTCGACCGACTACTTCCTGTACCTGCCGTTGTTGCCCGAGGTGGCGGCCGGGGTGGTCGAGCCCAAACGGATCGCTGTGCCGTTGACCGGGACGCTCAAGGGCGTACGGGTGGTGATCGGCGAGGCGGACCACGTCGACCTGCAGAACCGCTGGGTCGGCTTCACCCAGGCCGAGGGGGAGAAGAACCGGCTGGCGTACGACCGGTTGGTGCTCGCCGTGGGCAGCGTCAACAAGCTGCTGCCCATCCCGGGAGTGACCGAGTACGCGCACGGCTTCCGCGGCCTGCCCGAGGCCGTCTACCTGCACGATCACATCGTGCGTCAGATCGAGCTGGCCGAGCAGGCCGAGGACCCGGCCGAGCAGCAGGCCCGCGCCACGTTCGTGGTGGTCGGGGCGGGCTACACCGGCACCGAGGTCGCGGCGCACGGGCAGTTGTTCACCGACGCGCTGCACGCCCAGCGGCCCCGGCTGACCGTCCGGCCCCGTTGGATGCTGCTCGACGTGGCGCCCCGGGTGCTGCCGGAGTTGGACAAGCGGATGTCGGACACCTCGCACAAGGTGCTCAACCGGCGTGGGGTGGACGTGCGGATGGGCACCTCGGTGGCCGAGGCGACCTGCGACGGGGTGAAGCTCACCGACGGTGAGTACGTGCCGACCTGCACCCTGGTGTGGTGTGTGGGGGTGCGCCCCGACCCGTTCGTCAACGAGTTGGGCCTGCGGACCGACCGGGGTCGACTGGTGACCGACGAGTTCCTCAACGTTCCCGGCTATCCCGAGGTGTTCGCGTGCGGCGATGCCGCCGCCGTGCCCGATCTGGTCAACCCGGGGCAGGTCTGCGGGATGACCGCCCAGCACGCGCAGCGGCAGGGCAAGCGGGTGGCGCACAACATCGCCGCGTCGTACGGCTTCGGCCAACGCAAGCCGTACAAGCACCACGACCTGGGCTGGGTCGTCGACCTGGGTGGCAAGGACGCGGCGGCGAACCCGTTGCAGATCAATCTGGCCGGGTTGCCGGCCAAGGCGGTCACCAGGGCGTACCACCTGATGGCGATGCCGGGCAACCGCACGCGGGTCAGCGCCGACTGGGTGCTCGACGCCGCGTTGACCCGGTCCGCGGTCCAGTTGGGGCTGGTGCCGGCCAACGCGGTGCCGCTGGAGAGCACCACACCCGAGGTGACGACCCGGTCCCGCTGAGCGGGCACGCGCCGGTCAGAGTCAGGCGGAGCGGGCCGGACCGGCCGGCGGGGTGGTCCGGAGCCGGCGCGGGCCGTACTCGCGCAGCAGGGTCTGGATGATGCCGGCGGCGGGGATGGCCAGCAGCGCGCCGAGCAGACCGGCCAGCTCCGCCGCGAGCAGCACACTGATCAGCACGGTCAACGGGTTGAGCCGCACCGCGCGAGACAGGATGAACGGCTGGAGCAGGTGGTTCTCCAGCTGCTGGTAGACCACGAAGAAGACAAGCACCACCACCCCGGCGGTGGGGGAGTGCAGGAAGGCCGCGCCGGTCGCGATCACCGCGCCGAGGGTGGCGCCGACCAGCGGTATCAGGTCGGCGACCGCCACCAGCAGGGCGATCACGGCCGCGAACGGCACCCCGGTGAGGGCCAGGACCACGTAGGTCAACGCCCCGCAGATCACGCTGATCAGCAGGTTTCCGGTGAGGTAGCCGGTGACGGTGCGCGACACCTCCCGGCCCACCCGGCGCAGCCGCTCGCCCCGACCGTCCCCGGCCGCCGCGAGTACGCCGCGGGTGATCCGCGGCGCCTCCAACACCATGAGGTACGCGAGCACGACGACAGTGAGCAGCCCAGCGACCGTCTCTACGACGCCGCGCAGCACGCCGACAGCGGGTTGGCGCAGCCGGGTGCCCAGGTCGCGCAGCTGGTCGGAGTGCTCGCTGACGTAGCGTCGCGCCCCGGTGCGCTCCAGCACCTGCCCCAGCGGGCCCCGGCCGGCGCGGGCGTCGCGCAGTAGCTCGGGCGCCCGGTCGGCGAAGCGGCCCACCTCGTCGAACAGCGGCACCAGGATGAGCGCGGCCAGGATCGCCAGCAACACGAACGCGGCGAGGAACACCAGCAGGGTGGCCAGCGCCCGACGCCGGACGAAGCGGCGTTGCAGCCGGTCGACGAGGGGTTTGAGCGCGACGGCGAAGAACGCGGCGACCACCGCCCAGACCAGCACCCGCCGGGTCGCGTACACGAAGGCCAGCGCGAGCGCGGTCGCCAGCACCAGACCGATCACGATCAGGGTGCGGCGGGTGGTCTCCCGATCGGCGGTGTTGCTCATCCGGCCCGCCTTCCCCGCGCGCGCCGTCGGAAACCCGGCTTTGCGGGCACAACGGCGATCAGCGGCGGGAGGTGTCGTCCGCGTCGGTGACGGGGTGGGCGCCGGCGACGAAGGTGTCGAGCGCGGTGGCGTGCAGCAGACCGCCGGGCACCGGATCGCGCAGGGCGGCCACCGCCAGCCGGGCCACCGGCAGCCCGCCGGGGCGGGAGGTCGCGGCCAGCACCAGGTTGCCGTACCGCCGGCCGCGCAACATCCGCCGGTCGCCGACCACGCACACGTCGGCGAAGACCGCCCGCAACGTGGCCACCTGCACCCGGGTGTCGACAAGTGGCGGCAGGTCCGTGACGTTGACCAGGTACAACCCGTCGGGGCGCAGGACGCGGGCCACCTCGGCGGCGAACTCGACGGTGCGGACGTGCAGCGGCATCCGGGCCGCCCGGTAGATGTCGGCGATCACCACGTCGTACCCCTCGGGTGGGGTGGCGGTGAGCGCGTCGCGGGCGTCGGCGACCTCCACGCGCACCTCTGGCGGCAGCGGCGGCAACTCCCGGGCGACCAGCTCGATGACCGCCGCGTCCCGCTCGACGACCCGTTGCGGGGACCCGGGCCGGGTGGCGGCCAGCCAGCGGGGCAGCGTCAACGCGCCGCCGCCCAGGTGCAGAACGGTCAGCGGGGCGCCGGCCGGGGCCGCCACCTGCACCGCCGCGGCGATCCGTCGCACGTACTCGAAATGCAGGTGCCGGGGATCCTCGACGTCCACGTACGACTGCTCGACCCCGGCGGACAGCAGGGTCCGCCCGGTCCGGCGGGCCGGGTCGGCGACCAACTCCAGCCGGTCGGCGGCGCGGTTCATGTTCGGCACGCTAGTCGAGCCCAGAGTCCGGCCCGTCCGGGGCCCGGCACGGCCGACGGGCCGGCGGAGCGGGGTTTCCCCCGGCCCGCCGGCCCGCCGACGTCGCGGTGGCCGGTCAGCCGCTGGCCATCCCGGCCCCCACCTCGTCGATCGCGTCGTCGATCTGACGGGCGAGGTCCACGTCGAGCGCGGTCACCCCGTTGGCCTGGCTGGTCCGCACGGTCAACACGGCGGCGGTGTCACCCGGCCGTCCGATGCTCGGGCCGCGTCCGTTGTCCTGGCGGATCCGGTCGAGCCGGTCGAGCACCCGGTCCAGGTTGTCCGGCGGCAGCGCGACCACCCGGTAGAGGCCCTGGCCGTCGCCGGTCCAGTACGGCAGGTCGTCCAGCGCCGCGCTGATCTCGTCGGCGTCCAGGGTGGGTGTGGTGGTGGAGGCGCCCACGAGCCCGCCGCCGGCCTCCGGCGGGTTGAGCAGGTCGCGCAACCCGTCAGGTACGTGCAACGACTCGATGAGGTCGCCGTCCTGCTCGGCGAGCGCGGCGATCGTCGCCTCCGCCTGGTATCGGGCCTGCTCCGGGGTGTTGCCGCTGATCCGGCCCACCTCGGCCAGGAAGCCGGGCAGCTCCTGGTGCCGCTCGATGCCGTCGACCGGCAGCACATCGTGCAGCGACGACGGCACCGCCGCGAGCAGCCGCTGCCGCTCGGCGGCTTCCAGGGCGAACGCGAGGACCAGCACGGTCGCCTCGGTGCCGACCTTGGCCGTCTTGAAGTCGACCCCGGAGCGACGCCGGACCTCGTCGACCAGGTCGTGGTAGCCCATGTTGCGCACGCCGCTCGGCGGGGACGGCTGGGGCCGCGGATTGTCGGCGCTACCGACCGGAGGCGGTGCCGGCCCGCCGCGCGTGGTGTCCGGTTTGTGCGGTCCGGCCGGTGGTGGGCCGGCCCGCTTGCCGGCATCGAGGCTCTTGAGCTGCTTGGAGGCGCTCAGGCTGGCGCCGAACTCGCTGGGCTGGCGACCCTGTTCGCGGGCCTGCCGGGCCAGCGCCCGGCGCCGCTGGTTGTCGCCCTCCATCTGCTTGCGCATGGTGGCACCCCTCTCGCTTCGGGATCGTGGCTGTGCCAGTCGCCTTCCCGCCGTCGGAGAGGACGAAACGGCGGCCGCCGGCCGGGTCGGGTCGGCCCGCGCCACGCTTCATCCGCCCGGGGTGAGGGGCGCTCACCCGCCCGGCCCGCACGATCAGGTCAGGACCGGAGTTCTTCCGAGGTACGCGGAAGGAAGGCCGTCATGAAGGAGATTGTCGAGATCGTCCCCGCCCGACCCGGCTGGTACGCGCGCTGGCAACTCACGCCCGAGGAGACCAGGTGTTACCCGGTGAGCCTGTGGGCGCTGCTGGAGGAGGCGGACGGAACCGGCCGCGAGGTGATCGGCATGGACTGCATCGGTCAGTGGCCCGGCGCGGACGACAACGAGGCGGGTGGGCAGTTCGTCCGCTACCTGTACCAGACGCCTGATTCGGGAGAGCCCGAGGACGTCGACTCGACCCCGGTCGGCGAGCTACGCGAGAACGGCCCCCGGCTTCAGCCGATGACGGCACCCTAGACATTCCTCCGGCCCCCGACCCCAGGTCCCAGGGTCGGGGGCCACCCCGTCCGCGCGGGGTGGCCGGCGGGTCAGCCGATGGCGCGTACGTCGCCGTCGGCGTACGCCACGGCCAGTAACTCACTCAGGCCGGTGCGGTCCAGCATGCGCTGGAGCTGCGGGCTGACCCCGGTCAGCCGGATCGCCCCGGCGGCGCGGTGCACCACCAGCAGCGCGCTGAGCCCGGAGGAGTCGCAGAGGGTCACGCCGGTCAGGTCGACAAGCACCGGGGCGTCGCCGTCGCCGCGCAGTTCGGCTGCTGCGGCGACCAACTCGGGCGCGGTGTCGTAGTCGAGTTCACCGGTCAGCCGGAGTCGGACGTGCCCGGCGGCGAGCCGGGTTGTCTCGATGGTCAGCAGCTGCTCGGACATCCTTGCATTTTCCCAGTCGCGCGAGGAAACGCAAAGCGGGGGGCGGCGGCGCCCGCTACCTGCTCTGAGATGCCGCTATCGGCGTCGCGGCGTAGGGTGGGCTGGAGAGTTTTGACCGTAGACGCCGGTTCCGGCACGGGTTCGGTGAATGACAAGGAGTGAGGCTCAGCTGGTGACTGCTTCCGACGTCAGGGACTACGACCCGGGCGACGGACGGCTCTCCACGCCGAGCACGACACGACCCTCGGCGTGGTCCGCCGACGTTCGCCCCCGCCCGACGGTGGCCCTCCCGCCGCTGGCACCCGACCCTCGGCAGGCAGCGCCCGACTGGTTCGAGGTCGTCGAGCACTTCCGTGAGGGCCTGGTGGTCTGCGACGCCGATGGCGTCGTGCGGCACGTCAGCCCGGTGGCCGAGCGGTTGTTGCCCGAGGTGACGCCCGGCGAGCTGCTCAGCGCAGCCGGTGTGCCCGCGCTGAGCGAGGGCGCCCCGGCCGGCTTCATCCATCGCGGGCGTCAGCTCACCGCGCGCCAGGTGCCGCTCTCCGATGCCCGTTGCTGCTGGTACGTCGAGGACGTCACCGACAGCGCCAGCCGCGCCGACGCGCTGCTCGCCGAGCGGGCCCGCTCGGCGTTCCTGGCCGTGGTCGGCGACAAGTTGGGCAACCCCCTGCACCCCGACCGGGCCGCTGCCGCGATCGTCCGACTCGCCGTGCCGGCCCTGGCCGAGGTCGCGGTGCTGGTGCTCGCCCCACGGGCTGGTCGCGCCCGGTGGTGGCGCGGTTCGCGCACCGACGACGAGGCGCCGACGGTGGACAGCGGCGTGTTGGCCGGCGGTGACCTGCCGGCCGCCATCGCAGACGGGCTGACCGGCGTCGAGCCGCACGCGGTGGACTGGCTGGTCGAGCAGGCCGTCGACGCCGGTTGGCTGCCGGGGCTCGCCGGCACCGAGAGCGCCGCGCGGGTCGTCCCGCTGCCGGGCCGCGACGCGCCGGTCGGTGTGCTGCTGGTGGCCCGCCGCGCCACCCGCTGGTACGACGAGGCCGACGTGGAGCTGATCCGCGCCTTCGCGGCCCGCGCTGGCGCGGCGTTGACCACCGCGCTGCTCTACCGCGACCAGGCGGAGGTGGCCGACACCCTGCAGGCCAGCCTGCTGCCGGTCGAGCCGGTCGAGGCGGCCGGCGTGCAGTGGGGCACCGCGTACCGGCCCGCGCAGGCGGGGCTGCGCATCGGCGGCGACTTCTACGGCTCGCACCGCCTCGCCGACGGGGGTTCGGTGTTCTTCCTCGGCGACGTGTCCGGCAAGGGCGTCGAGGCCGCCGTCTTCACCGGCCAGCTGCGCCAGTGCCTCCAGGCGCTGCACCGGTTGGAGTCGCACCCCGCGCGGCTGCTGCGGCTGCTCAACGACGCGCTGCTGGAGACGACCCAGGCGCACGGCCAGGGTCGCTTCGCCACCATCGTGCTCGGGGTGGCCCGTCCGGAGCGCGACGGTGGCCTCACCCTCACCATGGCCGGTGGCGGGCACCTGCCACCGCTGGTGCTGCGCGCCTCCGGCGAGGTAGAGGCGGTGCCGCTGCGCGGCATGCTGATCGGGGTGGTGTCCGACCCCCGCGTCGGCGAGGTGACCGTGCGGCTGGCACCGGGCGAGACCTGCCTGCTCTACAGCGACGGGGTGACCGAGGCCCGGGGCGGCCGGCGTGGCGACGAGCTGTTCGGCCCCGAGCGGCTGGTCACCGCGCTCACCGGCTGCCAGCGGATGCCCGCGCCGGCCCTGGCCGAACGGGTCGAGCAGGTCACCTGCGACTGGCTGGCGCAGGGCGACCACGACGACATCGCTGTGCTGGCGCTGCGGGCGGCCGGCCTGAGCGCTCGCGGGGCTCGGCACCTGCACTCGGTGCCCGCCGGCCTCGACCAAGCAGGGGAGACTCCCGCGTGACCGCCGCCACGGCCGCCGTCGACCTGGACGACGCGTACTCCGGCTACCTGGACTGCCTCGCCGACGCCGACGAGTACGCCGCCACCGACCTGGCGATCGCTCTGCTCGACGCGGGTGTCCCGGCGGAGCGGGTGTTGCTCGACCTGGTCGCGCCTGCCCAGGCCGAGGTGGGCGAGCGGTGGGCACGCAACGAGTGGAGCGTCGCCCAGGAGCACGCGGCCACCCACATCAGCGAGCAGGTGGTGGCGGCGGTGTCCGCGTACGCCAAGTCACGGCCGACCCGCGGCCGGGTGGTGGTCGCCTGCATGGACGGCGAGTGGCACGCGCTTCCGCCCCGGTTGGTGGCCGAGGTGCTGCGGTTACGTGGGTGGCAGGTGACCTTCCTGGGCGCCAGCGTGCCGGCGGCGCACCTCGTGTCCTACCTGCACCGCTACGACGCGCACGCGGTCGCGTTGGCGTGCGCGCTGCCGATGCGGCTGCCGTACGCCCATCGGATGATCGAAGCCTGCCGCCGTTCGGACGTGCCGGTGGTGGTCGGCGGGCGCGGGTTCGGCGCGGATGGTCGGTGGGCGCGTCGGCTCGGCGTGGCCTGGGCGCCGGACGCGCCCTCGGCGGCCGAGCTGATCTCCGACGAGCGGGCGTTGCGCGGGGTGCCGGCGGCGCGGCTGGCGCACCTGGCCGACGACGAGTACGCCAGCCTGCTGCGCCGTCGTGGTGAGCTGATCGACAGCGCGTTGGCGGAGCTGCGGGAGCGGGTGCCGGCGGCACGCGAGTACACCGCCGCCCAGCTCGACGCGACCGTGAGCGACCTGGGTCACATCGTCGATTTCCTGGCGGCGGCGGTCTACGTCGACGACGCCTCGTTGTTCACCGAGTTCGTGCAGTGGCTGGCGGGGATCCTGCGCAGTCGTGGGGTGCCGGCTGGGGCGGTCGCCCTGCCTCTGGAGCACTACGCCGCCGCGTTGCGGGACTTCCCCCGGGCGGGGCGGATGTTGGCGCTGGGATGCGCGGCGCTGCCCGCCACGGCCCACTGACCGACCCCGCCGCTGGCCCCGGATCGATCACCGCGCTCGGGGGCCGTTCGGTCAGCTCTGCGTATACTTGCCGGACTGCAAACGTCCCACCCGAGGGTGGGGTGGAGCGAGGGGGAGAACGGTGACGTTCAGCGTCAGCTACGTCGAGCGCGACGGTGGTGGCGCCTGCCTGCGGCTCGTGGGCGAGTTGGACCTGAGCACCGCCCCGGAGCTGACCGCCGCGATCGATCGACTCACCGCCGCCGGCGAGACCCGGGTGCTGCTCGACCTCACCGACCTGACGTTCTGCGACTCCACCGGGATGGCCGTCTTCGTCCGGGGTGACAATCAGGCGGCGGCCGACGGGGGTTGGCTTCGGCTCACCGGCGCCAACGGCCGTGTCGATCGGGTGCTGCGGGTGACCGGCCTGGCCGACGTGCTGCGCTACGAGCCGGAGTCGGTCGACCCGGCGTCCCGTGCCGCCCCCTGATGGGCTAGATTTCCCCGCCAGCGCGGTGACCGTCAGGGGTCCCGTCCCGGCCGACCCCGAGGCAGGTAGTGATGGGCGCAGACAGCCCGCAGCCGGTACGCATCCTGGTGGTCGACGACGACCCGGGTGACGTGCTGATGATCGAGGAAGCGCTGGCGGACTCCGACGTCGACAAAATCATCGATGTGGTCAGCGACGGCGAGGAGGCGATGGAGTTTCTGCGCGCCGAGGGCCGGCACGAGCAGGCCCGTCGACCGGACGTGATCCTGCTCGACCTGAACATGCCACGGATGGACGGTCGGCAGGTGCTCGGGGCGGTCAAGCAGGACGAAGATCTGCGGACCATCCCTATCGTCGTGCTGACCACCTCCAACGCCGACACCGACATCGTCGGCAGCTACACGTTGCAGGCCAACGCGTACGTCACCAAGCCGATCGACCTGGACGACTTCAACGACGTGGTCCGCCGCATCGACGAGTTCTTCGGCCGGGTGGTCGTGCTGCCCAAGCGCCTCTGACGCCGGCGCCACCTGCGCGCATGCTGAACATTTTCCCCGAACCCCCTCGGCCGCCGCGGTCGCGGCCGAGGATCCAGGTGGGGAAGTAACAGCAGCTGCCTGGGGGGCGACAGTATGAGGTTCTCCGTCGTTGAGACCGGTTACGACCAGCGGCAGGTGGACTACTGCCTGGACGAGTTGGGGATCCGGCTGTCCCGGCTCGCGGCGCGGGCTGAGGACGCGGCCGGGGCCGCCCCGGAGTGGGACGAGATCCGCCAGGAAGCGGCCGGGCTCAGCGGCCTGCTGCAACGGCTCGACCTGGGCGACGCCGCCGTTACCCGGCACGCCGGTGACGCGGTGCGGCGTGAGGCCGCCGAGCTCCTGGCCCAGGCCCGGGTCGAGCTGGACGAGGCCCGCGAGGAGGCACGACAGGTACGGGAGCGGGCGTACGCGGAAGCCGTGCAGTCCCGGCGCGACTTCGAGGCGGCGCTGGACGCCCGTCGGCGGCGCGAGGCCCGGGTGGACGAGATCCTCGACCAGGTGACGGCCGATCAGGTGCCCGCCGACACCCCGACCGCGGCTGCCGGCGTACCGGGCAGTCGCGTCGGAGTCGGCGGGCCCGACACGGCCGCCGAACCCCCACCCGGCCGTCGCTGAGCCGCGCGGGAGCAGGTGCCTGGCTCAGGTGGTGAGCGCCGCCACCACGGTCGTCGCCCGGTCCTCGTGCTGGGCGTACGCGTCCGGGAAGGCGGAGATCTGCACGGCCTGGGCGGCGGCGGTGACGCTCATGTCCTGCCAGCCGGGGATCTCGTTGAGCGCGGTGTAGAAGGCCCGCGCGGCGTACGACGGACGCATCAACTGGGCCACCGTGCCCCAACCGCTGCTCGGCCGTTGCTGGAACAGCCCGACCGAGTCGTGGTCGGAGCCGCTGCCCTGGTTCGGGTACTGCGCCGACTCCGGCAGGACGGCGCTGGCCAGGTTGTAGAGGTTGCTCTCCTGCATGGCGGTGGACAGCGCCACCACCAGCGCCCGGCGCGGCATCTTCATCTCCAGGCCGACGTCCACGATGATCTTCGCGTTGTCCATCTGCGCCTGGTCCAGGCCGGCCACCGGCCGGGGCCGGCGGGGTTTCACCGGCTTCTTGGGCGCCTTGCGGACGGCGGCGCGCGTGGGCGTGGGCGTCGCCGTCGGGCTGGGCAGGACCCGTGCGGGGGCGACGTCGCGGTCCAGCGACCGAGAGGCGCGCTCGTCGGCGATACTGGCCCGTTCGGCCACCGCCTCGGCGAGCGGCTCCACCGTACGAGACGTGTCGTCGTTGCCTCGGGCGGTGGTGACCGCGACGAGGCTGAGACAGCAGGTGACACCGGTGGCCAGCGCCACCCGGACCGGGGCCGAGCCCAGCAGGGCGCGCCGAGGCGGCTCGGGAGCGCGGTGACGGCCGATCGTCCGTTCGGTTGATGCGGCGTCGTCCGAAGGGGTGGTCGGGCGGGCGTCGGTCAGCTTCTGGTCGTCGGGATGCACCTGCCGAGGCTAAATAGCTGACTGCTCGATGCCACCAGCCCGAACGGTGGCATGCGCCACAATTTGCCCTGATCGTGGCGACTTTAGCGGGCAAAACGAGAGCGAAGCTAACCAAAGGTGTGGATCACGCCAGACGGTTATTCCCGACTTGCCGGCGCAATGCGGTCGTACCGCCAACCCGTCGAACGGCCCCTCGACCACTTTCCGGGCTCACCCGAACGTCTGAGACCCCATCCAACGAACGGCCCCCTCCGTCCCCACATCCCGTCCCTGCAGGGCTCGACGGGGCCGGCATGCCCTGCAAGATCGTGCTCGATCCAGGAAGTAGGGGCCTCGACCACGAATCGATGCCACTACAACCAGGATCGAGCACGATCTTGCTGATGGACCCATCGAATGGGCCTGCGCGTTAGTGTCGGCCGTTCTCCGCTGGGGTCACGGTCAGACGGTGTCGGGTGGTGTCGCTGCTGGAGAAGGGCCAGAGCCGGTCGGCGTACTCGACCAGGTCGGCCAGTTGATCTCGGCTCAGGCCGGCTGATGAGATCTCCGCGTGCACGTCGGCCCGGTATCGGCCGTCGTTGTCGCGTCCGAGCTTCGCCTCCGCCCGGACCTGGACCGTGTGCGCCTCGTCGGTGATCTCCCCGGCCACCTCCACCGCCGCGTGATGCAGGCAGGAGGCGAAGGCTGCGGCCAGCAACTGTTCCGGGGTCAGCCCGGTGCAGTGCGGCGCCAGCGGTGAGGCCAGCGCGGTGGAGAGCCCGCCATCGTCGGTGCGTACGTGACCGCCCTCGGCGGTCGCTGTGGCCTCACGCAGCCAGGAACTCTGATCCGGCATCGCGTTTCTCCCGTCGCTCACCAGGTCGGCTACCCCGCTGTGGCCCGGCGAAACGCTGCGGCCCGGCGAAACGCCGAGGGCTGCGCGGTCAGCGTCCGGCGGGCAGGTGCGGCTCGTCCACCACCGCTACGGCCTCGGTGGCCTCGGCGGCGGCCCGTTCGGTCCACGGTGACGTCGGTGCCGGCGGACGGGCCGCGGGGAGCGTCATCGGCACGTACACCCGGGCGTCCACGGCCTCGGCCAGCAGCAGCGCGGCGACCAGGCTGGTCGGGCGCTGCCCGGGGTCGTCGGCGAGGCAGGAGTGGCACAGCTCGGCGACCTCCGGCGGGAGCCCGTCGATGTCGGGCAGCGGCTCCGGTGGCTGACAGCGGCGTACGTCGAGCAACTCGCTGGCGGTGGCCGCGCGGTAGGGCAGGCGGGCGGTGAGGCTGTAGTAGAGCAGCACGCCGAGGGCGTACATGTCGGCGGCCGGGGTGGCTGGCGCCTCGTCCAACTGCTCGGGTGCCAGGTATGCCGGGGTGCCGAGCACCATTCCGGTCGGCAGCGGGTCGAGTGTGCCGGCGGCGATGGCGATGCCGAAGTCGAGCACCTTCACCCCCGCCGGGGTGAGCATGACGTTTGCGGGCTTGACGTCGCGGTGCACGATGCCCTCGGCGTGTGCGGCGGCCAGCGCGGCGGCGACCTCCGCGCAGACCCGCACCGCGATCCGCCAGTCCAGCGGGCCAGCGCGTAGGTGCGCGGCGAGCGTCTCACCCTCGGCCAGCTCCATGACGATGTAGGGCACCGGTCGGCCGGGCCACGTCGAGGAGGTGCCGAAGTCGTGCACGCTCGCCACGTTCGGGTGCACCAGGCGGGCCGCCGAGCGGGCCTCCGCGCGGATCCGGTCCACCGGGCCGTCCCGGTCGTCGCGACCGGGCGCGATGAGCTTCACCGCGACCGACCGGGCCAGCACCTGGTCGTACGCCCGCCACACCTCGGACATCCCGCCTACGCCGATACGCTGTTCGAGCCGGTACCGCCCGTCCAGCGTGCGCATCGACCACTCCTCGCCCTCGCCCACCCCACAGCAGGTTGCTCAGGCTGCGGTACCCGAGCCTCGAACTGGGCAAACCGCCGTCGGAGCGAGAGCGGCGCACCCCGCTGCGTCAGGGCGGCGGGTGCGGTAGCTTGCGAGCCAGAGCCGGTGTCACCGATTGTGCCGGCACGGTCACCCGAGGGGACGCCGCGATGAGCGAGGTCACCGTACGTTTCGTCGGCGGGCCCGCGGACGGCCTGGTCCGGCTGCTGCCGGCCGGGTCGGACGGCGCACCACCGCAGCGGTGGGTCATGCGGCACCCGGACGGCACGGGCCCGGTGCAGCCCGGCCCGGACCACCTCTACGAACGCGACCGGCCCGACGAGGCGGGCGGGTGGAGCATGCGGTTCGTGCGCACCGACGCGTACGGGGTATCCGAGTGACCACGAGGCGGGGCTGACCGGTGGCGCCGCCGGCAGCACGTCGACCCGGCCGCACAGCTGGCACACAGCTTCCGCAGGGGTCCGGTACAGGCGTCGCGGCCACGATGGGGGGCATGGTCATGAACGGGCAGGCCGCGCCGAGCCGGATCGAGCTGCGTCGCCCCGACGGTGAACCCGTCCGGGTGCTGGTGGTCGACGACGAACCCACCCTCACCGACCTGCTGTCGATGGCCCTGCGCTACGAGGGCTGGCAGGTCCGCAGCGCCGGCAACGGCATGGCGGCGTTGAGCGCCGCCCGGCAGTTCGAGCCGGACGCCGTGGTGCTCGACGTGATGCTGCCCGACCTGGACGGGTTCCAGGTGCTGCGCCGGCTGCGCGAGCACGCCCCCACCGTGCCGGTGCTCTTCCTGACCGCCCGGGACGCGGTCGAGGAACGCATCGCCGGGTTGACCGTCGGCGGCGACGACTACGTCACCAAACCGTTCAGCCTGGAGGAGGTGATCGCCCGGCTGCGCGCGCTGCTGCGCCGCTCCGGTTTCGCGGTCGCCGCCCGGGAGGAGGCGGTGCTCACCGTCGGTGACCTCAGCCTCGACGAGGACAGTCACGAGGTCCGTCGGGACGGCCAGCTCGTCACCCTCACCGCGACCGAGTTCGAGTTGCTGCGCTACCTGATGCGTAACCCGCGCCGGGTGCTCAGCAAGGCGCAGATCCTCGACCGGGTGTGGAACTACGACTTCGGCGGCCAGGCCAACGTGGTGGAGCTGTACATCTCGTACCTGCGCAAGAAGATCGACGCCGGCCGGGCGCCGATGATCCACACGCTGCGCGGCGCGGGCTATGTCCTCAAGCCCGCCGAGTAGCCGCCGCCCGCTGCGCGCCGCCCGTGGGTGGCTGGCCGGGCGCTCGCTGCGTACCCGATTGGTGTTTGCCCTGCTCGCGTTGCTGGCGTTGGTCAGCGTCGCCATCGGCGGCCTCACCACGGTGGCGCTGCGGCACTTCCTGGTCGACCGGCTCGACGCGCAACTGGACCCCGCGACGGCCATGCGGGGGGACCGTCCGGGCCGGCCGGCGTTCCCCGGCAACGGACCGGGCATCCCGCCCGGTTTGCCGTCCGGCGCGGTGGTCGCCGAGATCACCGACGGCCGGGTGACAAGCGCCCGGACCTTGACCAACAGCGCGTCCAGCGCCAACCCGTTCCCCGACGAGCAGTCCGTCCCGGTCGGGGAGGTCGCCGCACTGGCGGCCCTGCCGGTCGAGGCCGCGCCGCGCACCGTCGATCTCGGCGCTCGCGGCGACTACCGGGCCGTGGCCCGGCAGTACTGGGACGGCCGGGTACGCGTCGTCGCGATCCCCCTGGCCGGCGTCCAGGAGATCGTCTG
Organism: Micromonospora chokoriensis; assembly: GCF_000718555.1. Classification (GTDB taxonomy): domain Bacteria; phylum Actinomycetota; class Actinomycetes; order Mycobacteriales; family Micromonosporaceae; genus Micromonospora; species Micromonospora chokoriensis_B. Next base: position 119,049 of record NZ_JOAN01000022.1, on the reverse strand, counting down.
GCGGATGATCGCGGCGCAGGTCGGGGTGGCCGCCGTCGGGCTGCTTCTCGCCGGCGCCGCCGGCGCGCTGATCGTGCGGGCCACCCTGCGACCACTCAACCGGGTGGCCGCCACCGCCACCCGCGTCACCGAGTTGCCCCTGGACCGCGGCGAGGTCGCGCTCGCCGTCCGGGTTCCGGCCGCCGACACCGACCCACGCACCGAGGTCGGTCAGGTCGGCGCGGCGCTGAACCGGATGCTGGGCCACGTCGCCGACGCGCTCTCCGCCCGGCAGGCCAGCGAGATGCGGGTACGCCAGTTCGTCGCCGACGCCAGCCACGAGTTGCGCACGCCCCTCGCGGCGATCCGCGGCTACGCCGAGGTGGCCCGGCGGGGCCGCGACGAGGTCCCCGCCGACGTGGCGCACGCGCTGCGCCGGGTGGAGTCGGAGAGCACCCGGATGACAAGCCTCGTCGACGACCTGCTGCTGCTGGCCCGCCTCGACAGCGGCCGGCCGCTCGCGGTCGAGCCGGTCGACCTGACCGCCCTGGTGGTGGACGCGGTCAGCGACGCGCACGTCGCTGGCCCCGACCACCGCTGGCAGCTCGAACTGCCCGAGGTGGCGATCCGGGTGCCCGGCGACGCCGCCCGGCTGCACCAGGTGGTGGCGAACCTGCTCACCAACGCCCGGGTGCACACCCCGCCGGGCAGCACGGTCACCACCACGCTGGCCGTCGACGGCGCCAGCGCCGCGCTCACCGTCGCCGACGACGGGCCCGGGGTGCCGGCGCAACTGCAACCGGAGATGTTCGAGCGGTTCGCCAGGGGCGACAGCTCCCGGTCCCGTGCGCACGGCAGCACCGGCCTCGGCCTGGCGATCGTCGCGGCCGTGGTGGAGGCCCACCACGGCACCGTCGGGGTGGACAGCCGTCCGGGTCGGACACTGTTCACCGTCCGGTTGCCGAATCCCACAGCTGACGCATAGTTCGCGCACGGCGTCGCGCCAGGCGAGCCCTCAAGGCTGGCGGCATGGAAACAACAGAGACCCTGTCGGACCAGCCCGCCGCTGCGGAGCCGCCGCCGCCAGTCACGCGCCCTGACCAGCACTCGCCGCCGACGCGCAGCTCGTCGGCCTGGGCTCGGCCCGCGCTGGTGATCCTGCTGCTCGCCACCGGCGTGCTCTACCTGTGGGGCCTGGGCGCATCCGGCTGGGCCAACTCGTTCTACGCGGCGGCCGTGCAGGCCGGCTCGGTGAGCTGGAAGGCGTTCCTCTACGGCTCGTCGGACGCCGCCAACTCCATCACCGTCGACAAGACGCCCGCGTCGCTGTGGCTGATGGCCCTGTCCGTCCGCGTCTTCGGGATGAACAGCTGGGCGATGCTCGTGCCGCAGGCGCTCTGCGGGGTCGCCTCGGTCGGCGTGCTCTACGCGACCGTGCGGCGCTGGTACGGGCCGGCCGCCGGTCTGATCGCCGGAGCGGTCCTCGCGGTCACCCCGGTGGCGACGCTGATGTTCCGGTTCAACAACCCGGATGCGCTGCTGGTGCTGCTGCTGGTCGCCGGGGCGTACGCCACCGTGCGCGCACTGGAGACGGCCAGCACCCGGTGGATCGTGCTGGTTGGTGTGCTGGTCGGCTTCGGCTTCCTCACCAAGATGTTGCAGGCGTTCCTGGTGGTGCCGGTCTTCGCTGGTGTCTACCTGCTGGCCGCGCCGACCGGGCTGTGGCGGCGGGTGCGGCAACTGCTGCTGGCCGGGCTGGCGGTGCTGGTCTCCGCCGGCTGGTGGGTGGCGCTCGTCGAGCTGGTCCCGGCCAGCGCCCGCCCGTACATCGGCGGCTCGCAGGGCAACAGCATCCTGGAACTCACCCTCGGCTACAACGGCCTCGGTCGGATCACCGGCGAGGAGGTGGGCAGCGTCGGCGGCGGTGGTCCGCGCCCGGGTGGTGGCGCTGGGGGCCCGTTCTCCGGGCAGACCGGCGTGCTGCGGATGTTCGGCGGCGAGATCGGTGGTCAGGTCTCCTGGCTGCTGCCGGCCGCGCTGATCCTGCTGGTGGTCGGCCTGCTGCTGGCCGGTCGGGCGACCCGCACCGACCGCACCCGGGCCGGGCTGGTGCTCTGGGGCGGCTGGCTGCTGGTCACCGGACTGATCTTCAGCTTCATGTCCGGGATCTTCCACGCCTACTACACGGTGGCGCTCGCACCGGCGATCGGCGCGCTGGTCGGCATCGGCGTGACGCTGCTCTGGCAGCAGCGTCGACCGCTACCCGCTGCGGCCGGCGTCCAGCCTGGACCGACGACCGCAGCCACCGCGACCGCAGCCCCCACGACGGCTGTCGAGGGCGAGCCGCTGCCCGCGTCCGCCGACGGGGCTACTGCCGGCACACGCTGGCAGCGCCTGCGTCCGCTCGCTGCCACGGCGACGCTCGCCGGCACGCTCGCGGTCACCGTCTGGTGGGCCTGGGTGCTGCTCGGGCGCAGCCCCGACTGGTACCCGTGGCTGCGGACCACGGTGCTCGTCGCCGGCCTGCTCGGCGCGGTGCTGCTCCTGCTTGTCACCCGACTGCCCCGCCGGTTGGTGCCGGTGGTGCTGGGCCTCGGCGCGGCGGCGGCCCTCGCGGGCCCTGTGGCGTACGCGGTGCAGACCGCCGCGACCCCGCACACCGGGTCGATCCCGAGCGCCGGCCCGTTCGTGGCGGGCGGGTTCGGCCGGGGCGGTTTCCCCGGTGGGCGACCCCCCGGCGGCATGGAGTTGCCAGCCGGCGGCCAGTTCCCCGGTGGCTTCCCGGGCGGGGGTCAATTCCCCGGCGGCGGCCAGTTCCCGGGCGGCGGCCAGAACGGTGGCGGCCAGTTCCCCGGCGGCTTCCCCGGTGGGGGCCAGTTCCCGGGCGGGGGCCAGAACGGTGGCGGCCAGAACGGCGGCCAGATGCCGGGCTTCCCCGGCGGTGGTCGCAACGGCGGGCCTGGTGCCACCGGCGGCCAGGGACGCTCGGCCGGTGGGGGGATGGGCGGGCTGCTCGACGCCCGCGAGCCCAGCGCCGCGCTGCGCGAGCTGCTGGAGCGCGACGCCGACGACTACACCTGGGTGGCGGCGACCGTCGGCTCGAACAACGCCTCCGGCTACCAGCTCGCCACGGGCGAGCCGGTGATGCCGATCGGCGGGTTCAACGGCAGTGACCCGTCGCCGACCCTCGCGCAGTTCCAGCGGTACGTGGCCGACGGGAAGATCCACTACTTCATCGGTGGTGGTGGCTTCCGGGCCAATGGCGGCAGCTCGGCCTCCCAGGAGATCGCCGCCTGGGTCGCGGAGACGTTCACGGCGCAGACCGTCGACGGGGTCACCCTCTATGACCTCAGCGCCGCTACGGAGGCGTCGTGACCCCGCTGGGCGGCACCCGGGCCGCCGTCCAGGCCCGACCCACCGCCGCCGGTGCCGTGTTGGACGTGGTGATCCCGGTCTACAACGAGGAGACCGACCTCGGGCCGTGCGTACGGCGGCTGCACGCCCATCTGAGCGCGCACTTCCCGTACCCGTTCCAGATCACCATCGCCGACAACGCCAGCGTCGACGACACCCTGAAGGTGGCCGACGGCCTCGCCGGTGAGCTGCCCGGCGTCGAGGTGCTGCACCTGGACGCCAAGGGGCGGGGGAGGGCGCTCTCCGCCGCCTGGTCGGCGTCGTCCGCGCCGGTGCTCGCGTACATGGACGTGGACCTCTCCACCGATCTGGCGGCGCTGTTGCCGCTGGTCGCGCCGTTGATCTCGGGCCACTCCGACCTGGCGATCGGCACCCGGTTGGCGCGTACCTCCCGGGTGGTGCGCGGCGCGAAGCGGGAGGTGATCTCCCGGGCCTACAACCTGTTGCTGCGCGGCGCGTTGGCGGCGCGGTTCTCCGACGCGCAGTGTGGGTTCAAGGCGATCCGCGCGGACGTGGCCGCGGAGCTGCTGCCGCTGGTGCGCGACACCGGTTGGTTCTTCGACACCGAGCTGCTGGTGCTGGCCCAGCGGGCCGGGCTGCGCATCCACGAGGTGCCGGTGGACTGGGTCGACGACCCGGACAGCCGCGTCGACATCGTCGCCACGGCCCTGGCCGACCTGCGCGGGGTGGGTCGGCTGGGCCGGGCGCTGCTGACCGGCGCGTTGCCCCTGGCCGAGCTGCGCGCACAGCTCGGCCGGGCGCCGCTGAGCGGGCCGCGTGCCCAGCCGGCTGAGACGCCGCTGACCGGGCCGGGTGCGCAGGCCGGGCAGGTGCCGGTCGGGTTGCCCCGGCAACTGGTCCGGTTCGCGGCGGTGGGGGTGGCGAGCACGCTCGCGTACCTGCTGCTGTTCGTGGCCACCCGGGGCCTGCTCGGCGCGCAACCGGCGAACCTGCTGGCGCTGCTGGTGACCGCGGTGGCGAACACGGCCGCGAATCGGCGGTTGACGTTCGGCATCAGTGGCCGCCGGCACGCCGCCCGGCACCACGCGCAGGGGCTGCTGGCCTTCGCCCTCGGTCTGGCGTTGACAAGTGGCGCGTTGGCCACCCTGCACGCCGTCGCCGCCGTGCCGGCCCGGCCGGTGGAGCTGGCCGTGCTGGTGGCCGCGAACCTGGCCGCCACCGTGCTGCGTTTCGTGCTGCTGCGCCTCGGCATGCACCACCGGCGTAGCTGAGTCAGTCGCCCAGCATCTCGGTGAGGACCTCGACGACGCGTCGCGTGTGACGCCCGTCGGGGTCCTCGTCGGGTCCGCCGTCCCCGGCCACATTCTGTGGCGAGGCTGGGAGTACGCCGATGTGCCCGCGACGGCGATGACGACCGGCGTACGGTGAGGGACAAGTACGGCTTTCTGGGTCAAAAGCCTCATAGGTGTACGCCTGGGACGCCGGTGTCGAGACGGCGAGGGCAAGGAGCCATCGGTGGAACATCTGGCCTACCTGGACGCGGGGTCCGGCAGCCTGATCGTGCAGGCGGTCGTCGGTGGGGTGGCTGGCGCTGCGGTCGCCGCGAAGCTCTACTGGCGACGGCTGGTCGACCGGTTCCGCCGGCAACCCACCGACCAGCGCTGAGCGGGCCAGTCCCGACGATGGCGATCTCACCCATACAGGTACGGCCCGAGCCGGCCTCCTTCCGCGACCCGGCCAACCGGGTCTTCCACGTCGGCGACGAGGTGCTGCGCGGGCTGGACACCCAGGCCGCCGCGCACTGGCGGGCACTCACCGGCAGCACGTTCTTCCCGGCGCTCGTCGCCGCGCGCAAGGTCTGCGCCACCGAGGACGCCCCACCAACGCTGGTGCCCGCCGCGACCGGGACGCGGTGGGCCGCCGTGCTGCGCCACGAGCGCATCCCGTTCGTCTCCCACCCGTACGAGTGGTCGTTCAGCATGCTGCGCGACGCCGCCCTGCTGCACCTGGAGATCCTGAACGCCGCGCTCGGCGAGGGCTTCACCACCAAGGACGGCTCGGCGTACAACCTGCAGTGGCGCGGCGCCGAACCGGTCTTCATCGACATCGGCTCCTTTGAGCCGGTGCGCGACGGCGAACCGTGGGCCGGCTACCGGCAGTTCTGCCAGACCGTGCTCTACCCGCTGATGCTCACCGCCCACCTGGGTGTGGACTTCCAACCGTGGCTGCGTGCCCGGGTCGACGGCATCGAGGCCGACGAGCTGCGGCCGCTCTTCAACGGTGCCCGCCGGCTGCGCCCCGGCGTGCTCACCCACCTGCACCTGCACGGGGCCATGCAGCAACGCAACGCCGCCGCCAGCACCAGCGACGTACGCGACCAACTGCGCGCCGCCGGCTTCTCCCGGGAGTTGCTGCTCGCCACCGTACGCGGCATCGAGAGACTGGTCCGCAAGCTGGATCGCCGCCCACCCGAGAGCCACTGGTCGGACTACCAGCGCACCTGCGGCTACACGGCCCGCGACCGGGTGGCGAAGGAGCAGTTCGTGGCCGTCGCGGTGGCCGCCGGCACCCGCCCCCGCCTGGTGCTCGACCTCGGCGCCAACGACGGTCGGTACTCCCGGCTGGCGGCCGGGCACGCCGACTACGTGGTCGCCGTCGAGCAGGACCCGACGGTGGTCGACGAGCTGTACCGACAGCTGCGCTCCGAGGGGCAGCGCCGCATCCTGCCGCTGGTGCTGGACCTGGCCGACCCCTCACCGGGTGGCGGTTGGCGGGGCGTCGAGCGGGCCGGCTTCGCCGAGCGGGCGTCCGCCGACGTGGTGCTCGCCCTGGCCGTGGTGCACCACCTGGCGATCGGGCGCAACGTGCCGCTGCCGGAGGTCATCGACTGGCTCGCCGGGCTGACCGCGCCGGGCGGCGCGGTGGTGGTGGAGTTCGTCCACCCGGAGGACCCGATGGCGACCCGGCTGCTGGCCAACAAGCCCGCCGGCCTCTTCCCGGACTACCGGCGCGACACCTTCGAGACGTTGCTCGCCGCCCGGGGGCGGATCACCGACCGGCTGGAACTGCCCTCGGGCACCCGCACGCTCTACCGGACGGTGATGGGTGGCTGAACAGCGATGGTTCCACGGCTGGCGAGGTGAGCTAAGTCGGCTGCTGGAGATCGTCGCGCTGGTCGGGCTCGTGATCACCCAACCACTGCTGGACGTGCTCGGTCGTAGCCCCGACTTCTTCCTCTTCCACCGCGCCGACCCGGCCCAGATCCTGCTGCTGGTCGCCCTGGTGACGGCGGTTCCCACGGCCGGGGTGGCGCTGCTCGGCGCCCTCAGCCGTCTTGCCGGCCGCACCGCCCGCGCCGTCACCCACACCGGGTTGGTCGGGCTGCTGCTCGCCGCTCTCGCCGTGCAGGTGGGCCGGCACGGGACGCCGCTTCGAGGCGTACCGCTGCTGCTGGTGGCCCTGCTGGCTGGCGCGGCCGGCGCGGCCGCACACCGGCGGTGGCGGGCGCCGGGCCGGGTGCTGCGACTGGCCGCCGCCGGCCCGGTGGCCTTCGTGGCGCTCTTCCTGCTCGTCTCACCCACCTCGGCGGTGGTCCTGCCGCGCGGCGACGGTGGCGCGGCCGGCACCGCGCAGGGCTCGGCCGGGCACCCGCCGGTGGTCATGCTGATCCTCGACGAACTGCCGCTGGTAAGCCTGCTCGGCGCGGACGGGAAGATCGACGCCGCGCGCTACCCGCACTTCGCCGAGTTGGCCGGCGGCTCCACCTGGTACCGCAACTCCACCGGGGTCAGCGGGTGGACGCCCAACGCGCTGCCCGCGATGCTCACCGGCCGCTACCCGGCGCGGTCGGTCGCCCCGCACTACTCGCAGTACCCGGACAACCTCTTCACCGCCTTCGGCGGCCTGTACGACATCCGCGCCGAGGAGAGCATCACCCGCCTCTGCCCACCCAGCCGCTGCGAGCAGCCGACCACCCCGGAGCAGGGGCTCGGCGTGCTGGTCCGCGAGACCGGCAAGCTGCTCGGCCAGGTCGCCGGCCCAACCGAGAGCGCGGTCGACCCGGAGGACTCGTACCGCGAGCAGACCCGGGCCGAGGCCGGCCTGGACGCCGCCGAGCCCGTCCCGGCCGACCCGAAGTTCCGCTGGGACAGCCTGGACGACAACCAGCCGGCCCGGTTCACCAGCTTCCTGGCCGGGCTGAAGCCGACGACCCGACCCACCCTGCACTTCCTGCACCTGCTGATGCCGCACTCACCGTGGGCGTACCTGCCGTCCGGCGCGCGCTACGACGCCCCCGAGGACCTGCCCAACGATGGTGCCGGCTGGGTCGACCTGGCCCGGCAGCGGCACCTGGCCCAACTCGGCTACACCGACCGGCTGATCGGCGAGACGCTGCGGACGCTGCGCGCCAGCGGCCTCTACGACCAGGCCCTCGTCGTGGTCACCGCGGACCACGGGGTCAGTTTCCGGGCGGGCGCCCAGGGCCGGGGCATGGACGCCATCAAGGCCGCCGCCGGTGAGGTCGCGTGGGTGCCGACGTTCGTCAAGGAGCCCCGGCAACAGACCGGCCGGGTGGACGACCGCAACTGGGAACACGTCGACCTGCTGCCGACTGTGGCCGACGAGGCCGGCGTCCGGCTGCCCTGGAAGGTCGACGGGCGCTCCGCCCGGCAGGCCCCCCGCACCGACGCGACGAAACACTTCTACGACCGCCCCGGCGAACCGGTCACCTTCCCCGGTGGCGTGCCCACCCCGCCACCCCTGCCGACCCCGCACCCCCTGGTCGGCACGCAGGTGCAGAGCGGCCCGGCCGCAGGCAGCGCCCGGGTGGCCGACCTGGCCGCGTTCACCGCCACCGACCCGGACACCGGCACCCTCCCGGCGCTCGTCTGGGGAGACGTCCCGGACCGGATCCCGGACGGCACCCTCCTCGCCGTCGCCATCAACGGCCGCGTCGGGGCCGTCGTCCCGGTGGTGCCGGCCGACCCCGGCGGACGCCGGTTCGCCGCGCTGCTGACCGACGACAAGCTCTTCCGTGCCGGCACCAACACACTCGACGTCTTTCAAGTTTCGGCGGACGGTACGCTGCGGCGTCTCGCTCTGTCCTGACCCAATCTCGTGCACCGGGACGAGGGTTTCCCGGCGGCGCGGTCGGGAATCGGGTGACGCATACCTCACCGCCGAACCACGGCGGGCGTTGTCCCCCGAGCCGCAATTACGGTAGAAGCGAAGGCAATTCAACGTAGATCTGCCGGCGAAGCGAGGAACCACATGACGGAAGTCAAGCTCGATCACCCCGGTGGGCAGCTGTCGATGCCGGTGCATCCTGCGGTCGAGGGCCCCGCCGGTATCGGGGTGAGCAAGCTGCTGAAAGAAACCGGGATGACAACGTACGACCCCGGTTTCGTCAACACCGCCGCTGCCTCATCCGCGATCACCTACATCGACGGCGACGCGGGGATCCTGCGTTACCGGGGGTACCCGATCGAGCAGTTGGCCGCGAAGTCCTCCTTCCTGGAGGTCTCCTACCTGCTCATCTACGGTGAGCTGCCGACCGAGCAGCAGCTGACCGAGTTCACCGAGTGGATTCGGCGGCACTCGCTGCTGCACGAGGAGATGCGGCGCTTCTTCGACGGCTTCCCCCGGGACGCCCACCCGATGGCGGTGCTCTCGTCCGCGGTGAGCGCCCTGTCCACCTTCTACCAGGACAGCCTGGACCCGTTCGACTCCGAGCACGTGGAGATCTCGACGGTCCGGCTGATGGCGAAGGTCCCCACCATCGCCTCGTACGCGTACAAGAAGTCCATCGGTCAGCCGCTGCTGTACCCGGACAACTCCCTCGGGTACGTGGACAACCTCCTGCGGATGACGTTCGGCGTGCCGGCGGAGCCGTACGAGGTCGACCCGGTGATGTCGAAGGTGCTGGACATGCTCTTCGTCCTGCACGCCGACCACGAGCAGAACTGCTCCACGTCGACCGTGCGCCTGGTCGGCTCCAGCAACGCCAACCTGTTCGCCTCGGTCTCGGCCGGCGTGAACGCGCTGTTCGGCCCGCTGCACGGTGGCGCCAACCAGGCGGTGCTGGAGATGCTCCAGCAGATCCACGCCGGTGACGGCGACGTCCGGTCCTTCGTCCGCAAGGTCAAGGCCAAGGAGGACGGCGTCAAGCTGATGGGCTTCGGCCACCGGGTCTACAAGAACTACGACCCGCGGGCGGCGATCGTCAAGAAGGCCGCGCAGGACGTGCTGGGCCGGATGGCCAAGCCGGACCCGCTGCTGGACATCGCCATGGAGCTGGAGGAGATCGCGCTCGCCGACGACTTCTTCGTCTCCCGTCGGCTCTACCCGAACGTGGACTTCTACACCGGCCTGATCTACAAGGCCATGGGCTTCCCGACGAAGATGTTCACGGTCCTCTTCGCGCTCGGCCGGCTCCCCGGCTGGATCGCCCAGTGGCGCGAGATGATCAACGACCCGGAGACCAAGATCGGCCGTCCGCGGCAGGTCTACGTCGGTGCCGCCGAGCGGGACTACGTCCCCTTCAACGAGCGCTGACCTCTCGTACTGAAACGGCAGGCCGCCAACCCCTCGGGGTCGGCGGCCTGCCGCCCTTCCGCGCCCACCCCGGTACGTGGCCGCCCCGCGCGGGCGTACCGGCGTGACCGCCGCGCGCTTGCGCTGGCGTGACCGCCCTACCTTCCGGCGTGATCGCCGCAGCGCTTGCGCTGGCGTGACCGCCCTACCTTCCGGCGTGATCGCCCCACCTTCCGGCGTGACCGTCCCGCGCCGTCCCGCACCAGCCCCGCCCAGCGCTGCCGGGCCTCCGGGCTTGATCGACTCGGGTTCCTTGAAGGCGTGGTGTCCGTCGCGCTGGGATGCCCCGACTTCCTGAAAGCCGAGTCGATCACGACCCGGGATGGCCCGGTTTTCAGGAAGCCGAGTCGATCAAGCCCGGAGGCGGCACGGCGAGCGCCGGGGTTTGACGGTGGGTGGGCGTTGATGGGGGTCGTGGTGCTCTGGGTGGCGGCGGCCGGGCGCTCAGAAGGCGGAGATGTTCCGGGCTCGCTCGCTGCGGCTCAGTGCGCTGATCAGCGCGGACTGACCACGGCGGCGTACGGCCAGCCGCACCAACAGGTCGCGGACCGGGTCGAAGACGTCCGCAGGGAACTGCGGTGTGGGTACGCCGATGCTCACCGCGAGGTCGTCGGAGTGGACCACGATCTCCAGTTGGCGGGTGAGCAGGAACTCGGCGCGCGGAAGGGCCCAGCCCTGCCACGGGATCGGGACGACGTCGCGGGCTTCTCCTCGGGAGAGCAGGTGACCCACCTCCTGCAGCGCGAGGACGGATCGGGCGCGCAGGCGCGCCAGGCCCTGTGCGGCCTCGGCTTCGTCGGAACCCGCTGCCACCGACTCCTCGTCCGGAGGGCCCTCGGTGACCCAGGCGGCCCGCTCGTAGTGGCCGTCGGCCGACTCCAGCAGAGGTAGGTCGGTCGGCATCGGCAGCAGTTGCGCCGCGCGTACCGTCTGACGGCCCAGATGGCAGGCCAGGGCTCCCACGGACAGGTGCGGCAGCGCGCTCGGCCGTGACCACTGCTCGGACACCTCGGGGCGGCGGATCAGGTCCAGAGCGATCGAGGCGGCGATCGGGAACGTGGCGTCCAGGGCGTCGACAGGGCGAGACATTCCCACATCCTGGCAGGCCCGACCGACAGGCACCGAGCTGCGCGGCCCGCTCGTCACGGCCCGCTCGTCACGGCCCGCTCGTCACGGCCCGCTCGTCACGGCCCGCTCGTCACGGCCCGCTCGTCACGGCCTGATCGACTCGGCTTTCAGGAAGTCGGGGCATCCCCGGCACCGGGACACCCCGAGTTCAAGAAAACCGAGCCGATCACGGCGCGACCGAGGCGGGCCGAACGGTCAGCGCAGGCCGGCGGCGGCGAGCAGGTTGCCCTCGGGGAGCGCCGGGACGACCCGACCCTGCGACATGCGCTGAGCGGTGAACTCGGCGTCGTGGTGGATGGCGGCGGCGTAGCTGGCGGCGGTGCGCTGGGCGATCGCGGACCAGCCGTACTGGTCGTGGACCATCCGACGAGCGCGACGGGCCATGGTGCGGGAGTGGTCGGCGTCGGACAGCAGCGCGTGCACGGCGTCGGTCAGGCCGTCCGGGTCGTGCGGGCGGAAGGTCATCCCGGTGACGCCCGGCTCGACGATCTCGGCGAGGCCACCGGTGGCGGCGACGGCCAGGGGCGCCCCGGCGGCGGCGCCTTCCAGGGCGACCATGCCGAACGGCTCGTAGATGCTCGGCACGGCGAAGCAGTCGGACGCGGCCATCAGCGCCGGCAGGTCGGTGCCGCCCAGGAAGCCCGGCATGCTGACCATGCCGCCCAGGCCGCGGCGGTGCACCTCGGCCTCCAACTCGGCGCGGTACGGGCCGTCGCCGGCGATCACGGCACGCAGGCCGGGGTGGCGCTCACGCAGTCGGGGCAGCGCGGCGATCAGGTGCTGCACGCCCTTCTCGTAGACCAGTCGGCCAGCGAAGGTGATCAGCTTGCCGTCGCCGGCGAAGCGAGCGCGGGCGGCGGCCACGGCACGGGCGGGCACCCGCCAGCGGTGCGGCTCCACGCCGTTGGCGACCACGTCGACCCGCCCGACCGGTACGCCGAAGAGCGCGTTCACCTCGTCGCGCATGTACCCGGAGCAGACGATCACCCGGCCGGACTCGCTGCTGAGCCACTGCTCGACGCCGTGGATGGTGCGGTTCATCTCCTCCGGCAGCCAGCCCTGGTGCCGGCCCGCCTCGGTGGCGTGAATCGTGCTGACCAGCGGGATGTCCAGGTGGTCGCGCAACGTCATCGCGGTGTGCGCGACGAGCCAGTCGTGGGCGTGGATGACGTCGTAGCTGCCGGCCTGGGTGGCGCGCAGGGCGGTGCGGGTGAGGGTGTGGTTGAAGGCCATCGTCCAGGCCAGCAGCGAGTCGGTGGCGAGCGGGAACGTCACCGGGTCTTCGGGGGCCCGCAGGACGACGGTGACCTCGTGGCCGGCGGCGGCGAGGGCGACGGAGAGGGCGTGCACGTGTCGGCCGAGACCGCCGACGAGCACCGGCGGGTACTCCCAGGACAGCATGAGGATGCGGCGGGTCTGCGGGCGCACTCCGGGGCCGGGCTGCGCCGGCCCGACCACGCCGGGCTGCGCGGTGGGACCGGACTGGGTCGGGAGCTGGGGCCGGGAGGTCAGGGTGGGCCGGTGGGTCCGGTCCAGGGTGGCAGCGAGCTGCTCATCGACCCGCAGGGTCGTCACATCTATCTCCGTCCATGCATGGTGGTACGCGCCGGCGTCAGTGGCGGCGGAGCGAGAGGTGTAAGGGGTGGCCGAGGGCCTGGCGGGCACGCGCGAACGCTTGTCCCGCATCAAGGAAAGTCCATCGAACCCCAGATCGCATCTCGAAAAGGGTCATCGTGACGGAGGACACCTGAACGGTCGTAGCGCGCATCAGACAGGTCGTTTCCGGCCACCGCCTGGAAGGATGGATTGGCGTGCCCGGGGGCAGGGCAATACCCGCGTGCACATGACCGTGGTTCGAAGGAGCGACATGCAGGTCTGGCCGGGCGAGCGGTACCCCCTGGGCGCCACCTACGACGGGATGGGCACCAACTTCGCCATCTTCTCCGAGGTGGCCGAACGGATCGAGCTGTGCCTCTTCGACGAGTGGGACACCGGCGCGGAGCGCCGCGTCGAGCTGCGCGAGGTCGACGCGTACGTGTGGCACGCGTACCTGCCGGGCATCGAGCCGGGGCAGCGCTACGGCTACCGGGTGCACGGCCCGTACGACCCCGCGAACGGGCTGCGCTGCAACCCGCACAAGCTGCTGATCGACCCGTACGCCAAGGCCATCGACGGTGACGTGACGTGGGATCCGGCGGTCTACGACTACGACATGACGCAGCCGGAGCGGATGTCGGAGACCGACTCGGCGCCGTTCATGCCCAAGTCGGTGGTGGTCAACCCGTACTTCGACTGGGGCAACGACCGGCCACCGCGCACCCCTTACCACCACTCGGTGATCTACGAGGCGCACGTACGCGGACTGACCATGCGCCACCCGGACATCCCGGAGGAGCTGCGCGGCACGTACGCGGGCATCGCCTCCCCGCCGATGATCGACTATCTGACCCGGCTCGGGGTGACCGCGATCGAGCTGATGCCGGTGCACCAGTTCATCCACGACAACCGGCTCGTCGATCTGGGTCTGAAGAACTACTGGGGTTACAACACCATCGGTTTCTTCGCCCCGCACCACGGCTACTCGGCGCTGGGCCGGACCGGCCAGCAGGTGCAGGAGTTCCGGGGCATGGTCAAGGCGCTGCACGCGGCCGGCATCGAAGTCATCCTCGACGTGGTCTACAACCACACCGCCGAGGGCAACCACCTCGGGCCGACGCTGAGCTTCAAGGGCGTGGACGCCCCGAGCTACTACCGGCTCAGCGAGGAAGATCGCCGCTACTTCGTCGACTACACCGGCACCGGCAACAGCCTCAACGTGCGCAGCCCGCACTCGCTGCAACTGATCATGGATTCGCTGCGCTACTGGGTGACCGAGATGCACGTCGACGGCTTCCGCTTCGACCTGGCCGCCACCCTGGCCCGCGAGTTCTACGAGGTGGACCGGCTCTCCACCTTCTTCGAGGTGGTGCAGCAGGACCCGGTGGTCAGTCAGGTCAAGCTGATTGCCGAACCGTGGGACGTCGGCCCCGGCGGCTACCAGGTGGGCAATTTCCCTCCGCTGTGGACGGAGTGGAACGGCAAATACCGCGACACCGTGCGGGACTTCTGGCGCGGTGAGCCGGCCACCCTCGCCGAGTTCGCATCCCGGATCTCCGGCTCGGCCGACCTCTACCAGGACGACGGCCGGCGACCGTTCCACAGCATCAACTTCGTCACCGTGCACGACGGGTTCACCCTCAACGACCTGGTGTCGTACAACGACAAGCACAACGAGGCCAACGGCGAGGAGAACCGGGACGGCGAGAGCCACAACCGCTCCTGGAACTGCGGCGTCGAGGGCGACACCGACGACGAGGCGGTGCTCGCCCTGCGGGCCAAGCAGCGGCGCAACTTCCTGGCCACCCTGATGCTGTCGCAGGGCGTGCCGATGATCGGCCACGGCGACGAGCTGGGCCGCACCCAGCACGGCAACAACAACGTCTACTGCCAGGACAGCGAGCTGGCCTGGGTCGACTGGGACAACGTCGACGAGCAGCTGTTGGAGTTCGTCCAGACGCTCACCGCGTTCCGCAAACGGCACCAGGTGTTCCGCCGCCGCCGGTTCTTCACCGGCCTACCGGTGGGCGGACGCGGCATCGACGAGCCGCTGCCCGACCTGGCCTGGCACACCCCGGACGGGCGGGAGATGACCGGCGACGACTGGGGCAACGACTTCGGCCGCTCGGTGGCGCTCTTCGTCAACGGCGAGGGCATCCCCGAGCGCGGCCAGTACGGCCAGCGCCACCACGACGCCTCGTTCCTGCTCTGCTTCAACGCCCACGACGCGCCGCTGGACTTCACCATCCCCGGCAGCGAGTACGGCCAGAAGTGGGAACGGGTGATCAGCACGGCCGAACCCGAGCCGGGCGACGCCACGGTGATCAGCGCGGGCGGCACCATCCGGGTGCCGGACCGTTCCCTGGTGGTGCTGGAGAGGACGATCTGACATGGCCGTGCAGTCCACGTACCGAATCCAGGTCCGCCCCGGCTTCGACCTGGACGCCACCGCCGCGATCGTCGACTACCTCGCCCACCTCGGCGTCAGCCACCTCTACAGCGCCCCGCTGCTGACCGCCACCCCCGGCTCCCAGCACGGCTACGACGTGGTCGACCACCGGGCCGTCAACCCGGAGCTGGGCGGGGAGGCCGCCCGGCAGCGGCTGCTGCGCGCGCTGCGCGACCAGCAGCTCGGCCTCGTCGTCGACATCGTGCCCAACCACGCCGGGGTCGCCGTCCCGGCCGCGAACCCGCCCTGGTGGGACGTGCTGCGCCGAGGCCGCGACTCCACGTACGCCGACTGGTTCGACATCGACTGGGACCGGGGCCGGCTGCTGCTGCCGGTGCTTGCCGACGACCCGGCCGCCCTGGACGACCTCAAGGTCGTCGACGGCGAGCTGCGCTACCACGAGCACCGCTTCCCGATCGCCGACGGCACCGGCGACGGCAGCGCCGCCGAGGTGCACGACCGGCAGCACTACGAGCTGATCTCCTGGCGTCGCGGTGACGCCGAGCTGACGTACCGCCGATTCTTCGCCATCGCGGGCCTGGCCGGTCTGCGCGTGGAGGACCCGGCGGTCTTCGCCGCCACCCACGACCTCGTCCTGCGCTGGGCCGCCGCCGGGGAGGTCGACGGCATTCGCGTCGACCACCCGGACGGCCTACGCGACCCGGCCGGCTACCTGACCCGGTTGCGGGCCGCCGCGCCAGACGCCTGGCTCGTGGTGGAGAAGATCCTGGAGTACGGCGAGGAGCTGCCGGACTGGCCGGTCGACGGCACCACCGGCTACGACGCCCTGGCCGCCGTCAACGGTCTCTTCGTCGACACCGACGCCGAGGGCGACTTCACCGCGCTGGACACCCGACTGACCGGGCAGCACACCTCCTGGGAGGACCTGACCCACGCCACCAAGCTCGCCGCCGCCACCGGGCTGCTCGCCGCCGAGCTGACCCGACTCGCCGCCCTGGCCCCCGAGGTGCCCACCGAGCAGGCCCGCGCGGCGCTCGCCGAGCTGGCCGCCGCGTTCGCCGTCTACCGCGGCTACCCGCCGCACGGCGCCCGGCACCTCGCCGCCGCCCGCTCCGAGGCCGGCCGCCGCCGCCCCGACCTGGTCCTCGCCCTGGACGCGGTCACCCGCCGGCTGCGCGACCCCGCCGACGAGCTGGGCATGCGTTTCCCGCAGCTCACCGGCGCGGTGATGGCCAAGGGCGTGGAGGACACCGCCTTCTACCGCTGGACCCGCTTCGTGGCGCTCAACGAGGTCGGCGGCAGCCCCGCCCACTTCGGGGTGCCGCCCGCGGAGTTCCACCGCTTCGCCGCCGCCCACCAGGTCCGCTGGCCCGCCAGCATGACCACCGTCTCCACCCACGACACCAAACGCAGCGAGGACGTCCGTGCCCGCCTCGCCGTGCTCAGCGAACTGCCGGGCCGCTGGGCCGAGCAGGTCAAGACCTGGATGGAGTACGCCCCACTGCCTGACCCGGCGTTCGCCCACCTGCTCTGGCAGACCGCCGTCGGCGCGTGGCCGATCGAGCGCGAGCGGCTGCACGCCTACGTCGAGAAGGCGGCCCGGGAGGCCGCGGCCTCGACCAGTTGGGCCAACCCCGACCCGGCCTTCGAACAGGCCCTGCACGCCGTGGTCGACCGGATGTACGACGACCCGAGCCTGCACGACGAGCTGACCGAACTCGCCGCCGCCATCACCCCGGCCGGCTGGTGCAACTCGCTCGGGCAGAAGCTCGTGCAGCTCACCATGCCCGGCGTGCCGGACACCTACCAGGGCACCGAGCTGTGGGACAACTCCCTCGTCGACCCGGACAATCGCCGCCCGGTCGACTTCGACGTACGCCGAGAGCTGCTGGCCCGCATCGACGGCGGCTGGCGTCCCCCGATCGACACCGACGGAGCGGCGAAGCTGCTCGTCGTGTCGCGGACCCTGCGGTTGCGGCGGGCGCACCCGGAGCTGTTCACTACCTACCGGCCGGTGCCCGCGCACGGGCCGGTGGGCCGGCACGTGGTGGCCTTCGACCGGGGCGGCGCGATCACCGTGGCGACCCGCCTGCCGCTCGGCCTGGCCCGCGCCGGTGGGTGGTGTGACACAGCCTTGTCACTTCCCGTTCACGAGGTGAAGGACCTGTTCACCGGTCGGGTCTACAGTGGCGGAGAGGTCCCGCTGGACAATCTTCTGGCCGACTATCCCGTCGCTCTGCTGGCTCCTCCCACCACCTCCGTGGAGGCTGCTTCATGACCGAATTCTCCGTCTGGGCACCCGACGCCACCCGCGTACGGCTACGCCTGACCGGCGACACCGACCACGAGATGCGCGTCGCCGCCGACGGCTGGTGGCGGGTCGACGTGCCCGACGCCGGCCTCGACTACTCCTTTCTGCTGAACGACGACGAAACCCCACTGCCCGACCCCCGCTCACCGTGGCAACCTGCGGGGGTGCACGGGCCGAGCCGCCGCTACGACCACGCCGACTTCGCGTGGTCCGACAGCGCGTGGACCGGCCGGCAACTGCCCGGCAGCATCCTCTACGAGCTGCACATCGGCACCTTTACCCCGGAAGGCACCTTCGACGCGGCCATCGACCGCCTCGACCACCTGGTCTCGCTGGGCATCGACCTGATCGAGCTGCTCCCGGTCAACGCCTTCAACGGCGAACACAACTGGGGGTACGACGGCGTCTGCTGGTACGCCCCACACGAGCCCTACGGCGGCCCCGACGGCCTGAAACGGTTCGTCGACGCCGCCCACGCTCGCGGGTTGGGGGTGATCCTCGACGTCGTCTACAACCATTTCGGGCCCTCCGGGGCCTACGCGCCGCAGTTCGGGCCCTACCTCGCCGAGCAGAGCAACAGTTGGGGCCGCTCGATCAACCTGGACGGCCCGCACTCCGACGAGGTACGCCGCTACATCATCGACAGCGTCCTCATGTGGCTACGCGACTACCACGTCGACGGGCTGCGGTTGGACGCTGTGCACGCCCTGCCCGACTCGCGGGCGGTGCCGCTGCTCGAAGAGCTGGCTATCGAGGTCGAGTCGCTGTCGACGCACCTGGGGCGGCCGTTGTCGCTGATCGCCGAATCGGACCTCAACGACCCGCGGCTCATCACGCCTCGGGAGGCGGGTGGGTTCGGGCTGCACGCGCAGTGGAACGACGACGCGCACCACGCGCTGCACACGTTGCTGACGGGGGAGCGGCAGGGGTACTACGGGGACTTCGGGTCCCTGGAGACGCTGTCTGATGTGCTGACCGGCGGGTTCTTCCACGCGGGGACCTGGTCTAGCTTCCGCAACCGGCACCATGGGCGGCCTGTTGATCCTCGTGTGCCGGGGCACCGGTTCGTGGCGTACCTGCAGAACCATGATCAGATCGGGAACCGGGCTACCGGGGATCGGATCTCGGCTTCTCTGTCGCCGTCGCTGCTGCGGGTTGGGGCGACGTTGCTGCTGACCGCGCCGTTTACTCCGATGCTGTTCATGGGGGAGGAGTGGGCTGCCTCTACGCCGTGGCAGTTCTTCACCTCGCATCCGGAGCCTGAGCTGGCTACCGCCGTCGCTTTGGGGAGGCGGCGGGAGTTTGCGTCACACGGGTGGGCTGAGGGGGACGTTCCTGACCCGCAGGATCCGGAGACGTTCGTGCGGTCGCGGTTGGACTGGGCTGAGCTGGACAAGCCTGAGCATGCTTCGATGCTGTCGTTTTATCAGCGGTTGATCGCGCTGCGTCGGTCGTCGCCGGACCTGTCTGATCCTCGGTTGAACGCTGTCTCTGTGCAGCACGGGGACCAGTTCCTGCTGATGCGACGGGGGGACACGCTTGTGGTGGCGAACCTGGCTGGGCGGGGGCAGGGGGTGTCGCTGCCTGGGGTGGCTCGACGGGTGCTGTTGGCTACGGGGGAGGGCGTCACCGTGATGCGGGACCGGATCCAGTTGCCAGCGGAGACTGCGGCGATCGTGGCGCTCTGAGCCAACAGAACCGGCAGGGTATCGGTCAATGTCGTGGTTGGCGAGGTTTATATGTTGGGTAGCCGTTGTTCAAGTTCGAACAAGTGCACGTTCATGACTGGTTGCTTTCCCTCTTCTATGTGAAGGTCGCCGCGCACCATGACAGAGCACCTTTTGTGGCTCTCGACGGCCTTCTGATAGTCCTCTCTTTCCAAGGTCATTCGAATTACTCGGCGTTTCCCGCCGACTATCGCATGGACTCGCACTGATCCACCGACGTCCTCCGCCTTGCTAGATAGGACTTCAACCCAGCCGTATATTACCTGCTCTCTATCCTCAATGTCTTTGCGAAGGCCGCGTGCGATACGTCGTAATCGAGGAACGGACTCGGAAGGAAACACAACACTTCTCCGAACTCCTAGCGGTAGCGATACGGCGGGAGCCCATTTGAACCCTACCTCGAAATTTTGAACCGTGGGATCGCGGAGCGAACGAAGTACGCCATCGCACAGTTCGTATGAGATGCCCTCTCTGACCCCGTCATAAACGTCACGGTTGGTTGGCTCCGTTCCGCTTCCTACGCCTAATTCGTGCAGGGCTGTTAGCCCTTTCGCGAGCGTAACGACCATGCGGCGGTCGTAGGACAATTCTTCGACCTCTTCGACAAGGCGTGGTCGATCATCGTCCCATGAGGCGTCAGGAACGCGGGCCTTTGTAATTACTGGGACAACGTACGATCCAGGACGGGTGTGTCCCACCAGGACGTTCCGTGCCTGTTCCCTGGCTCTCTTGGGTACCGAATGGCCGAAGTAGCCTCGGCGTTTCAGGGTGGCAGCGGCGGCAGCAATGACCATTTTCTTGGCCGAATAGAAGAGCTTGTGTCCTGCGTCCAGGGGAAAGACTGAGTTGTCTAATTTGTGCCCAGCGGAAACATCCGTCACGTCCACAAATTGCCGGCTCATCTCGTCGCGAATATCTTCGCCGGGGCGTTGCTCATAAGATTGGAGGTCCTGTAGCAAGATGTTGCGTCTGATCTCGAAATCCGCGGCAGAAACGATCCTAGGAACGAGCAGTTCGGAGTCGCTGCTATCTGCACGGTTTGACGTCCAGATCTCTGCGACTCGGCTCGACGCTGACACGTTCCATCCCGAACGCGCCAGGTAGCTTGATATCTCGTCTGGCCCAATGAACAGCGAGACTGCTGTCACTGCATCAGTAGTACCCATTTACGCGACCATCCCATCGCGGACACCCAGAGCGTGGCGGCGGGAATGCTCGAACATGCGCTCCAGCGCGTCACGATTTAGGCGATGAGCGAAGGGGAGATGGATAACGGTCGTGGTTGACGTGTTGACCGAGGGCTTGTCTTGAATGCACGCATAAAAAGCGGCGCATCTCAAGAGTAGGTATTCATCGCCGTGAAGGTGAATCCAATCCTTGATATCCCTCGGAACAATCATGACGAACAGATACCCGGGTGCGGAACGATCTGTCCCGCGTAGCTTGTCGTACGTCTTTACGTCCAGGTCGAACGCGTATGAGTCACCCAGTCTTCGCAGCTCTTGTGTGCACTTGAGCTGGATGTCGACCATCCGACCGCGTCTACGTAATGTCGTATCTACACCATCCTTGTCCACTGCCCACTCGCCCAACGTGCAGCCCTCGCGCGCTGCGACCGCGTGAAGGAAGGCACGGCTGATTTGCTCCTTTTGCCACGTCTCGGCGTCCAACTGTGACCTCCCTGCGGTTGCTACTGAATGGAATGTAGCGTTTACGTTCAGCGATTGGGAAGGTGTGAAGCTTGGCAATTCGGCTCGTCGGTGATGGTCGTTTAGTCATGTATCTTGACTACGTGGACCTTGACCCTGTGTAATCTTGCTGGGCAGCTCGCACTGGCGAGCAAAGAGCTTCCGCCATTGGGGTCAGATTCGTTGGTGGAGAGAACTTAGGGTCCACTCAATCTGCGGGAACCTGGCACTTAGACGGCAGCACGAGTTCTGGCGTGTGGAGCTAAGACGCAGTCCCGCTGGACGCCGGTGCAGTCGCTTCGGGCCGCAAAGTCTGCGGCGGGCAAGCCCATGGTTCTCGTTCATGGGCCTCTCGCCAAGCCTCGCAATCTATGACTCGTGCAAGGACCCATGGGTCGTCTCGAAGAGCCTCGGGCAATTTCGTTGTGCTGTCTATGAACGCAACAGAAAGTTGCTCGGCGGTGAGACCTTGCGCGCCACGTAAGTCCGAGCCATCGAAATGCACACGTTCGAGTTGTGCACCGTCCAAAAGCGCATGGCGCAGGTTTGCGCCTGATATCGCAGACGACCGCAAGTCCGATTCTCCAAGCCAAGCCCACCGCAAATCTGCCCCGTTTGCAATTGTCCGCTGAAGGCTTGCTCCGCGAAGATCAGCTCTTCGGAGGTCAGCGCCCGTCAAGAACATTCCGGTAAGGCGGGGAGTTTGGCGGAAGTCATAAGCTCGTATGCAGAGGTTCGGCAGGCTTACTCCACGTAGGTCTGGGCGATTTGGTTCGTCCCGTTTAGGGCGCCGAGCGATGACGGCCATGGCGGCATCGAGGTCGTATGACGGCTCATCACCGAACTCCGGGTGCTCAAATGGATCCCGCGAAGGGGCGACGATCCCGGAAAGCCCCGGGGGCGTGTCTCGTCTGGGAGTGCGGGCTCGAATGAAGGCGCAAAGGATGGCGAGTACAGTCGCGTGCTCCTGCTCGGACTCCGACATTACATGTTCAAGAGTGAATAAACCGCCGAGTCGCTCCTCAAGTTTGTCGGATGACAGTAGGGCAACACCGTTCTTGAAGCGTTCGGTTACTTGTCCTCGCCGCGACAAGTAGAACGTCCGAATGGTAAACCCTAATCCGATAACGGCGGCCAATCCGCCAAGAGCGGTGAGTACGGTCTGGCGCACGGCATTCAGTGCGGCTACTTCATCTTTTGTGTCTAGGCTTCGAACTGGTGTTCCGGCAATCCAAGATGACAGTGGCCCAAGTATCACGGCCGTCAGCAACAGGGCGCAGGCTAGGCAGAGCAAGACGAGAAGGATTAGTCTCAACTCCGACCGCCGCTGAAACAGCCGAGCTAAGCTGCCGATGGCTCGCCTGACCAAAGGTAGGGGCATGCCTCACAGCTCACAGCATCGGCTACAGATGACGCTACTGCTTGGAGGCGCTTGCCTCCGTTGTGTCCGGCATTTGACAGGGCGACGTGTAGATCTGCCCGCATAGTCCCCAACCTGGACTGCATTAGCGGGTTACTAGTTCAGACCGACGCTTGTCCTCGGCCCTCCCAACTCTCCGCTGAATCTCTTGGGGCGGATCGTCGTAGTAGTGGAAAGACCCGACAGGCATGCAGTGCAGCTTGGCGACCTGTGGGCTCTCGCCCGTCAATGAACAGCAGGTAGGCGATGTCGGCAGAGGGCTTGACCGGGACGGCCCCTCGGGTAACTCGCATCTTCCAGAGGGGCAGTAGGCAACCGAGGAGTCGATGACTAATCGCGACTTGGACGTGACCGTAGCGTTCGGACATCGGGTGTCAGGCAGGCTGACGGCGTTCAGTAGCTAGGCTCGTCAGCCAGGTCGGACAGGCGGTGGAGCGGAAAAGTCGGTGCGCCTCGAAGGATCGCAATGACTCTCAACGGAGTGTTCCCTGTACGATCAGATCCAGGAACATTCGCGCCACGTGTCTTGCGCGACACAATTCGGCCACCCACAAAATCTAGCACTCTGATGCCCTGCTTAAGCCTCGATCCAGAGAATTGGCTGAGGTCGAGCATGAAGGCTTCCGAACGATGTCCGGCCGCATGAGGATCGGAAACTCCGCCGTCGACCAGATGAATGAGCCGCTGATCTAGAAGGTCAGTCAGGATGTTGTAGCGATGCGGCCAGTCTTCTTTCTCTCGGTATCCCACCAAGAAGTACGTGTAGCTGGAGTCCTCCAAGCAGAAATTTCGCACTCGTTTCAGGGCTTCAACGGTTCGAGTGGCAGAAGCGACATTAGCCGCCATGTCTTCTTCCAGTTCCTGCACCTTGACCTGCGCAGCGTCGCCCGCAGCTTGATTCACGTCCTGAACACCCACGAGCTTGGCATTAGGTCTGCGTTGGGCTTTGCTGATGGAACTGCCGGCCAAAATAAGATAGTCACGTGGAACCGCCCCCGAAGCAAGGACAAGGCGGTCCAAGGCGGCTCCGTGGAAGAGTCTCGTTAGAGTTGGCACGCCAACACGGCGGGCATACTGAAAGAGGATATTTTCCAGGAAAGACTTAGCCCGAGCGGGATCCTGCAACGTCACGTCCAAGTCAAGGAGTTCTGCATCATGACCTGTCTGCAGCCCAAGCGGTGGTGACGACTGGAACCACCGGGTCAAGTGTCTAATGGAGGCGATCTTCAACCAAGCGTCGCAGTCGCGAACGCAGCCGTGCAACATGTCGAGAAGGCTGGGTTGAACGATGCGAGGCAGGTAGTAGAAGTCATCGATGAAAATAAAGATCCTGAGGCCGCTGGCTTCCAGAAATCGCTTGAGTAGTCGCTGAACCTCCGGAACAAGTCGATCAGCTTCTTCTCGTGCTAGTGGGGCCTGCCGCGCGAGCAGGCTACGTGTTTGTTCGTATAGTTCTGCGCCTAGGACGGCAATTGCGGATGCGGAACGAATTTGCTGCTGCTTAGCTAGAACGGTTGAAACAATTTCGTCAACTACGTAGACGAAAACACGCTCGATTTGCTGGCTGCGTAAAGTTTGCATGTTAATCCAGCACGATATCGCACTCTCGGGTTTCAGGGTGCTCCGGGCCTCTACCAATAGGGCCGACTTGCCCGCTCCTCGACGTCCGAAGATTAGGTGATGGCGCGGTGCCGTAACGGCTGGAAGGTTGAGGTGTGCGTCGCGTACATAGGAAAGGCTGGGCTGGGCTTCGGAGACCCGAGATCTTGCACTAATGAGCCGCATTAGATCGAGAGCGCGGTCATCTTGCACCCCTAGTACCAGCGGTGATGAGTTGTCTTCGACCAACTTGCGGGGAGCTTTGCGTACAATGACGAACGCTCGGCTCGACGGCGAGGAGATCTCATCGTCAAGATCATTTCCGATTTGAGCCGCGACTGGCAGATCGGATTCCTCGACCAGGACGATGTAGTTGGTCTCGTCTGGGTATGCCTTGACTGAAACATCGATCACCCGAACGTTGCCGCGTGAGCTAAATTCCTGCCGAATGAAGGCTGGGATTTCAGATACAGGAACGGCGTTCATAGGTGATTGCAACCCTTCGCTGCCAGATATTGCCGCACTAAGGCGAGTAAAGTCGGTGCTTCGACGGCTAACCCCTGGGCGACGCCGCGCCAATATTGTACGTCAGTAGGGTACGGGTCATAGTCGGCGGCGTTTCGATGAGCGCGAGCATCCTTTAGGGTGTTCGTCCACTGAGCAGCATCGGGGAAGTCCTTAGGTATCTGACCCGGCAGTGCCTGATGGGACTCGTGGTCGTCGCCGCCGTACCTGTAGAAGACTACTGCTCGCGTTGCGTGATACATGCCGTAGTAGTTTCGGCTTATGGCGTCGCGATACTGAGCGGGCCGGGCGCGTAGAAGCCTGCGGCCTGAACTTACGAACTGCTCCGCGAGTCGCAGCCTGTCTGCGCAGGCCCGGTGCCGAAGATCTTCCAGTCCTCCCGCTGACGTGCCTGCAAGGTAGACCCCTTCCAGAAAGAGGTCAACCGTCTTCTTTGTCCCTTTGCTGACGCGTAGCAACGCTGCCTCGGGGACAGCCGCGAGTTGCTGCTTCTTCTGGCGGCGAGGAGGAGGCACCGCTGGATCATAGTTGAGGTCAAAGCGAGTCGACCGACGCCGGATGCCGGCCACCAACATTGTGACTTTCGGCACCCGGACCGCGTCCCGTCCGGAGAGTACCGTCGATGGCTGCAGGATTGCTGGCTGCGGTAGGGATCGTCAGCGGTCAACTCGATGTAGGAGTGCTGCCATGCCCCCACGTGCAACCACCATCGTCGACCCCTGTTTCGCCGCTGAGCTGCGGCGATTTCGGGCGGCGCGGGGTTGGTCGCTGCGGCAACTCGCCGCCGCTGTCAACCATGGCAAGAGCCTCATTCACCAGCTAGAGGCCGGACAGACTAGACCGACTGCAGAAGTGGCCGTCCGGCTCGATGACGCTCTTGAGGCAGAGGGTGCATTAGCAGCACTAGTCATCGAAGCGCCCGATGGCGGTGATCGGTTAGCCTACGCGGCAGCGCACCCTCGCCGAGTCGATCCTGCGGCCGCAGACGCCCTCGCCGGCCTTCTCGCTGGCTATCGCCGGCTCGAGGATGCCATCGGGTCGGGCCCCATCATGGGGCCAGTTCGTGCCCACCTTGATACTGTGACCGTTCTCTTGCGGGAAGCTCCGCACGACGTAAGGCCCGACATTGTCGAAGTGGCTGGGCAGTGGGCGCAGTTCGCAGGCTGGTTGTCTATCGCGCGGGGTGACGACCGTGCCGCCGCACGATGGAACGCGAGGGCGTTGCAGTGGGCTATCGAGGCGGCCAATACGAACCTCGTTGCCACTGTACGGTCCTTTCAGGGGCACCAGGCCGAGTTGCGGCACGATCTTCCAACTATGATTGAGCTGTCGCGGGAGTCGCGAAGTAACCAGGCGGTGAACTCGGGTCTGCGCGCCTACTGCGCAGGCCAGGAGGCCAGGGGCCTCGCTATGGCCCGCGGAGCCACTGCCGATGTGCTCGCGTGTCTTTCGGAGGCGTCAGACCTGTCGGCTCAGGCGGCAGAGGAACCTGTGTCCCCGTGGGGCTACTGGTACACAGCCTCATTCTTCGCCGTCCAGCGTGGGATCGTCTGGCGGTACCTCGGTGCGGCGGACGGTCGTGCGAACGATCGAGCGCTCGAGCTGCTCACAGCCGGAGTCGCCGGCGTGAGCGAGGAAGCCAGCGGTGCTGAGTGGCAGGGCCGCAACTTGGTGCATCTTGCCGTCGCTCAGGCGCAGGGCGGGGACGCGGCGACGGCCCGCGAAACCCTGGCGGCGGCAGACACCATTGCGCTTGCCACGGCATCCCGAGAACTCGCCCGCCAGGTGACCGATGCTGTCCACCACCTCCGACTGTCCGCTATGCCGTAACGGACGCGTTTCGCCTGGTCCACCACCGATCGTCGCATTGAGGATGACGGTGGGTGACGCCGCTGGTGGGAGTTCCGAAACCGACGTCGCACCCACGGCCCGGTGGAGGTGGGCATGCAGGGCGACGAGTCAGCAAACAGAGGTGAGCAGTCCGAGGCGGCCGAGCGGGAGGCTGCCAAGCAGCGCCTCATCGCCCAGGCCGAGGCGGAGCGCGTACCCGTGGAGGACACGACCCGCGCGGTCCCGGACCGGCGGTGGCGGCGTGACCAACGATGACATCCCGATCGGCCGACGTGTCGCCCGCTGGCGGGTGCGGCGGTCGATGACGCAGCAGATGCTTGCCGACCGGCTGCGCAGGTCGAAGAGCTGGGTGGACAAGGTGGAGCGCGGCGTGCGCGCCCTGGACCGGTACTCAGTCATCCAGGAGCTGGCTCACGTTCTGCGGGTCGATCCGGAGGTGCTGCTCGGACAGCAGCGGCCGACGCCTGCCGGCCCGCCGGACGGGGTGGACGACATCCGGGCCGCCCTCGCCCGCTACGACACCCCGCAGGCCCCGGAGCAGACGGAAGAGCTGAGGAGACAGGTCGGGCACGCCTGGCTGACCTACCAGCACGCGCACTACGGGCAGTTGGTGCGGATCCTGCCGGGTCTGCTCGACACCGCCCAGGCCGCGCGGTCACCGGAGCTGTTGGTGCAGACGTACCGGATCACCTCGTCGCTGCTGGTCAAGCTCGGGGAGGCCGACCTCGGATGGCTGGCCGCCGACCGGGCGATGTCCGCCGCCGGCGATGACCCGATCCTGGCGGCAACGGCAGCCATCTCGGTAGCCCAAGCGCTCCGCGCCTCCCACCGCGACCACCTGGCCCTAACCGCAACCCTGACTGCGGCCAACCGCATCACCCCCACCCCAGCCCGCCCCTGTGATCATGAGATTGACGGGCCGGTTGGAGATCAAACCGATCGTCAACCTCATGATCGACGAAGCGGGAGCGGGAGCGGGAGCCGGAGCGCGGGGGAGTGGGCTGTGGGCGGGACGTTGCTGGTGCAGGCCGCCCTGGCTGCCGCCGGCTGCGGCGAGCACCGCCGCGCCGACGAGCTGACCGACCGGGCCGCCGGCATCGCCGCCCGCCTGAGGGGGTACGACGATCAGCACCGCACCAGCTTCGGACCGATCGCTGTCGAGTTGGCATGGGTGCTGGTGGCGACGCAACGGGGTGATGCCGTCGATGCGCTGCAAAGACACTCGACTGTCGTGCGGCGGAAGGCATGGCAGCGGTTGCCGGCCGAGTATCGGGGTGCCTACCTGGTGGACGCCGCGCGGGCGTACCTGCAGGTGGGTGACGTGCGCGGGGCGGCACGGGCGCTTGTCGACGCGGACAGTGTCGCGCCGGCTGAGGTTCGGTGCCGGCCGTTAGCGCGTACCGTGATCGCCGATGTTGCCCGCGCGCAGCCGGCGCCGGCCGGCGTGGCGCGGCTGGCGACGCTCGTCGGCCTGACCCGATGAGGCCCGTGCCGGTGCTGAGCGCGTGCCGGCAGATGCCCGGTCAGCTTGAGTAGTCGGTGCATTACGCCGGTCTTCTCCACGCCATGGTCATCACGAAATTGGCCTCGGCGGTGCCCTTGGTAAAGATGATGCCGGTTTCGCCACCAATGGTCAGGCCGAGTTCCATGGAGACCTCGTCGGGAGCATGCTCGGCATTCCGGACGGTGGCCAGCATCGTGCTGATCGCCGGCAATACCCGGCCGAGCGACGCCGCGAGTGAGAACGCCGCAGTATCGGGACCGTCGGTTCTCTCGGAAGCCAGCTCGACGCCTTCGAGGTTGTGGACGTCGACCTCGACCTCGATCACGTCGTCGGTCCCGT
Source organism: Micromonospora chokoriensis (assembly GCF_000718555.1). Lineage (GTDB taxonomy): Bacteria > Actinomycetota > Actinomycetes > Mycobacteriales > Micromonosporaceae > Micromonospora > Micromonospora chokoriensis_B. The sequence continues at coordinate 91,003 of NZ_JOAN01000022.1, read as the reverse complement.
TGCCAATCGGAACCCTGAGCAGCTTCTTACCCATGTTTCTCCTCGGCGAGTAGCTCGTCGGATCGGACGGATTCGGGGTCTGTCAGCACGACGATTGTGGGTGCGGGTCGCCCTCGGTGGCAGTCTGTCGCCTTGTTGACTCAACTATGTGTCGCCAACATGCCTCGGTGACAATGTGGTCCCTGTTGATCTAAATGGTTTGATGACAGGCGGGCTCTGTGGCAGGCGGGGTGCACCGGAGGCGCAGGCCGGAGCGAGGCATAGCGCAGATCGTCGATGCCGACGGCCGTCAGGCCGGGTTGGCTTTCGCGGTGGCCGAAGGCCGCATGGTCACCTGTGCGCACGTGATCAATTCGGTGCTCGGGCGACCGCTTCGCGACGCGTCGAAGCCGGACGGGCCACCACTGATTCTGCTCTTCCCCTTCGGCCAGACGAGTGACGCCTCGGTGCCGCGACGTGCTGCCACTGTGGAGAGTTGGCAGCCGACCAGTGGTGCGTTCGACGGCGCTGACCTGGCCATTCTGCGAGTCATGGGTGACCTGCCGCCGGGCGTGGAGATCCTGACCCTGGCCGACCAGCCTCCGGTGGGGGCGGTGCAGATGTGGGGTCCGGTGGCCGGTCGTGCCAACCCTGGGCACGTGACAGGCACCGCGCGCGGCGAGGTCCAACCCGGTCGGATCCAGGTCGACCAGAGCACGCAGGGCGCCTTCCGGGTGAAGGCCGGGTTCAGCGGCGGCCCCGTCTGGTTGGCGGACACCGGCGAGATCGTCGGCATCCTGCAGGCATCCGCCACCGATGGCGGTAGTGACGCCTACATCCTGGATGTTTCGCTGATCAGGGGCAGTGTTCGGTCTCCACCTGCCGCTGCGACGGCACAGCTGTCCGTCCTGCAACTTCCCGACCTGCGCTTCATCGCCGACGACGGGCGCCATCACCAACATCTGGTCAACACAAATCTGCGCCACGAGACGGCGGTCGCGCGGCTCCTCGCCGACCTGCACGGGGGATGGCGGTCGGAGGTCCCGTCACCGGATCTGATCGTCGCTACGGGTGACCTCGCGGATCGTGCCATGCCCGCCGAGTACGAGGCGGTGTACACGTTCCTCGTCGAGTTGGCCGCAGGGCTCGGCCTTGGCCCGGACCGACTGGTCCTCGTCCCTGGTGATCACGACGTGAACCGGCTGAAGAGTCAGGCGTACTTCTTGGACCGGGAATCGGAGGGGTTGCCGGCGTTGGCGCCCTACTGGCCCAAGTGGGAACCCTACGCCGCCGTCTACCGGAGCATCCGCCAGACGGGATTCACGCGGGAAGAGCCGTGGAGCCTCTTCGAGTACCCCGAACTGCGTACCGTCGTCGCCGGAATGAATTCGACGATGGCCGACAGCCATCAGAGCGGCGACCGCGTCGGCTGGCTCGGCGACGAGCAGCTCCGCACGTTCAAAGCGCACCTGGAGAGGGCGGGTAGGGCGGGCTGGACCCGAGTCGGCGTCCTGCACCACGACCCAATGCCGGGCCCGGACGCAGAGGGGACGGGCCTGCGCGACGCCGACCGTTTCGCCGATCTGATCGCCGGCGACGTTGACCTGGTTCTGCACGGTCACCACCGCGACCATCGGGTTCGTCTGCTCGGTGCCGAGACAGTGCCGGTGGTGGGCACCGCGGCGGTTGCCGCCGACCGGGCGGGACGCGGAGCCGACGGGTACCAGTTGGTGCGGGTGGAGAGCGACCGGATCAGGGTGTGGGCCCGCCGCCAGGACCCCGAAAGCGGTCGCTGGGAAGCGGACTACAGCGTCAGCAGCACCGGACGGCAGTGGCAGCGGGACATCCCGCGTACCACGGCGCGGACGAGCGCTTCCCGTCCTCCGCGTTCAACTCAAGGCACACGCGAGCCGGGCCCCTCCGGAAAACCCATCCTGAGCCTTCTCGGGACGGACACCTTCCTGGACCGGGTGGCGGAAGTCTGCCGACTGCGCGAACCCGCCGCGACGGTGACACCCATGAACGGCTATCTGCGGGTGTCGGTCAATCGGGCCTCCACCCCGGACGCGCCGCCCATCATCGAGCAATACCCGGTCCTTGCGCTGGACGCCACCCCGACGCAGGCTGACGTCGAAGCCTTCGTGCAGGGCGTCGCAAGTCGGTACCGCGCGGTGGTGAGCGCGGGAAACGCCAAATTCGTGTACGGGGGCGACGCGGCCCCCGACAGCCTACGAACCTGGGCGGCGCGGCGCGGCGTCGAACTGCTCAGCTTCGCCGAGCACCAGATGGGGTTCGACCCGCGTCCGTACGCCCAGCGGCAGACGACGTCCCTCACGACCGACCCGACCTATCCGCCCGGTCTGTACGTCCCGCAGCGTTACGCGGAGATCGACTCCTTGGGCGGGACCGGGACCGACCAAGACGATGCTCTCGCACGTATCAGAGGGTGGCTCGCCGAACCGGCCGGGCACCTCGTGCTGGTCCTTGCGCCATCAGGGCACGGCAAGACGTTCCTGCTTCGGGAACTGGCGCGTCGCATGCACACCGAGGGCGACCCGGCAGTGCCGGTGATCGTGCACCTGCGCGACATGGAGAAGGCGCACGACCTGGACGAACTCGCCGCCGCGCAACTCATCCGTGGCGGCGAGCGCCGCGTTGATCTGGAGATCTTCCGTTACCTGCTCCGGGAAGGCCGCATCGCTCTGCTCTTCGACGGCTTCGACGAGCTTGCGGTCCGGATGACGTACGAACGCGCCGCAGATCATCTTGCGACAATCGTGCAGTCGGCCGCCGGTCGAGCGAAGGTCGTACTCACCAGCCGCGGGGAACACTTCCTGACCGACACCCAGGTCCTGTCCGCGCTCGGGGAGCAACTGACCGGCATCACCGGGCGACGGCTCGTGAAGATCCGCTCATTCGACGACGTCCAGATCAGGAGGTTTCTGTACAACCGGCTCAACGACGACAAGGCGGCGCAGCAGCGACTCGACCTGCTTCGCGACGTGCGTGACCTGCTGGGCCTGTCCCGCAATCCGCGGATGCTCGACTTCATCGCCAGGATCGACAACGAACGCCTCGTGGCAGCCCGAGACGCCACCGGCGGCATCACCGCGGCCCGGCTCTACCAGGAGTTGCTCACCCAGTGGCTGGAGTTCGAGCAACGCCGCCTCGACCGACCGGGCGGCGCTCCGCCGCTGACGGTGGATCAACTCTGGCATGGCGTGACTGTCCTCGCGTCCGCCTTATGGAACTCGGCCGAATCCGGACTGGGAGTGGACGAACTCGGCGACGCGGCCGACGCCATCAACGCCCTTACCGGGCCAGGCTCCGGGCCACGTAGGGACCGCGAGCACGCGGTGCACCTCCTGGGATCGGGCACGCTGCTGGTCCGCACCGGTGAACGCAGGTTCTCGTTCGTGCACCGCTCCGTCCTGGAGTGGTTGGTCGCCCGGCAGATGGCCGTGCAACTCGGCGACGGCGAGGCTCCGGACCATCTCAACCGACCGATGTCCGAACTCATGGTGGAGTTCCTCGCCGGGCTCGCCGACGTGGAGGTGGCCCGCCGGTGGGCACGGTCAGCCCTTGACGACGTTACCGCCTCCGCCACCGTCAAGGAGAACGCGATGCTGCTGCTCAAGCGTCTGGGCACCGAATCCGCGTTACGCCTGGCGGGCAACGATCTCCGAGGTCATGACCTGTCAGGTCGAGACCTACGCGACGCGGACTTCCGCTCCGCCGATCTCACCGACGCCCGCCTCAACGAGGCCGACCTGACCGGCGCCACATTCGTCGACGCCCTGCTCATGCGAGCCAGGTTCGATCGGGCGAACCTCACCCGGTCCGACCTGAGCGGCTCGGACCTCACCGGCACCAGCCTCCTCGGCGCGGATCTGACCGACGCAGTCTTCGACGGCAGCAAGCTTGTCCGCGCCAAACTCGTGGGCACAGCGGTCACCGACGCCATGCTCTCGTCGGCGACGACCACCGTCGGCGCCGCGCTCCCGGGGCTGATGCCCGAGCATCAACTTCCCCTTGCCCGCGCCTCGCTGCAGGAGCTTGCGTTCTCCCCGGAGGGCAGCATGATCGCCGCCGCCGGCGGCGACGGGGTGGTGCGCGTCTGGGACACGAGCACGGGGCGTCTGGTGCGCGGGTTGCCCGGCAAGGGAGGCACAGTCTGGTCGGTGCGTTGGTCGCCGGATGGGAGGCACCTCGCATCCGCGGGCGGTGACGGTGTGGTCCGGATCTGGGATGCGGGTAGTGGCAAGCTCGCCGGGACTCTCGATCACCACGAGCGACGCGTCCTATCAGTCGCGTGGTCGCCCGACGGCCGCTACCTGGCAACGGGCGACGGTGACGGCGTGCTCCGGGTCTGGGACGCAGCTGACCATAGTCTCGCCTCGCTGTTGGAGGCGCATACGGGAGCGGTGGTATCGGTCGACTGGTCGCCCGACTCGCAGTTCCTGTCGTCTGCCGCCAACGTCGTACGGATCTGGCACGCCAGTAGCGGCAGACAGGTGCGGGAACTTGCTGGTTACGTGGATCGGGTCTGGTCGGCGGTGTGGGCGCCGGAGGGGCATCTGATCGCCTCCGCCAGTCTGGACGGCGCGATCCGCGTGTTCGACAGCCGGACAGGCATCGAGCTACACGTACTGGCCGCCCATTCGGGTGCCGCGCTGTCGGTAGCCTGGTCTCCCGACGGATCCCGACTCGCCTCCGCTGGCGGAGACGGGATCGCGCGGATCTGGGACGCGCAGACCGGCCAGATCGTGAGCACGATGACTGGCCATGATGGTGCGGTGTTGGCCGTGGCTTGGTCTTCGGACGGTCGATACCTCGCCTCAGCCGGGGAAGAAGGCTTGGCGTGGCTGTGGAGCGTCGACACCGCCGCATCCTTGCGTCAATTGACCGGCCACTCGCGCTCTGCCCTGTCGGTGAGATGGTCACCCGATGGGCGCCAAGTAGCCTCGGCCTACGCCGAGGGCACCGTGCGTGTCTGGCAGGCCGACACGGGAATTCCTACCCGGGAGTTGCGTGGCCGGGCACGCTCCGTCTGGGCTGTCGACTGGTCGCCGAGCGGTGGCCAGATCGTCTCCGCAAGTGTGGACGGCATGATTCGGATCTGGGACGTCGGAACCGGCGCGTTGTCGCGTGAATTCGCCGCGCACGTCGGCGAGGCATGGTCCGTGAAATGGTCGCCGAAAGGCAATTGCATTGCCTCGGCCGGTGACGACGGCGCGATTCGCATCTGGAGCACCGAAGACGGCGCACTGGTACACGATCTGACCGGTCACGTTGACCGAGTCTGGTCACTGAATTGGTCCCCTACCGGAGATCTGTTGGCTTCCGCCGGTGTCGATGGGACTGTTCGGATCTGGAACACGCAAACGGGAAAGGTGGTCAGACGGCTGACCGGACAGTCCGGAGAGGTATGGTCGGTCACCTGGTCTCCAGATGGTCGTCGGTTCGCTTCGTCAGGTGGCGACGGAGTGCTACGGATCTACGAGGTCCAGCAGACCGCGATCGTCCTGGTCTTGACCAGCCCGGGTGCCGGGGTGTGGTCGGTTGCCTGGTCACCGACCGGTCGGCACCTCGCCTGCGCAGGGGTGGACGGAGCGATCCAGGTCCGGGACGCTGGCAGCGGCGACGTGGTGCAGCGTCTTGCGGGTCATGTTGGTCGAGTGTGGTCACTGAGTTGGTCGCCGGACGGCTCACACCTCGCGTCGGCCGGCGGTGACGGGGCGGTTCGCGTGTGGGAGGCAGCGACCGGCGCACGTCGTTACGCCTGGGTGCCGCTGGGTGATGGCGGCTGGGCCATCCTGCTCGACGATCTTCGTTACAAAGTTGAGGGATCTGTCGCCGACGAATTCTGGTATACCGTCAACATGTGCCGGTTTGAGCCCGGGGAACTCGACCCGTATCTGCCCATGTTGCGGCGTCTACCTGCCGATGCGCCTGTTCTCTCGGTTGCGAATGACCACGCAACGGGCGGCGATGACCTGGGCAACACCGAATGACCGGCGTACCGGGTGCGGGACCACGACGGACCACGTGGGCGACGCTCATCATTACCGGTCCGCCGGCGGCGGGGAAGACGACCATACGCCGCGCGATCCGCCCCCTGTTCGACGCTCTCTTCGACACGTATCTCGACATCGGCGTCGACGAGGTGCTGCGCGGGATGCACCGAGATGGACGACTCGGCACCGACGGCACAATCGGTCAGGACGGGTCACTCCTTCTCGGCGGTGACTGGCGGAGGCACGTACGCCTTGCTCTCGTCGAACTGATCAGGACCCGCCAGGAGTACGACGGGCCCGCTCTCATCGAAGCGCCCACCGAGGCGGCATGGGTTGTGCCCTTCGTGCAAGATCGAGTCTTGGCGATGAGTTCGGCGATCCTGTACGTCAAGGCACCCCTCGAGGTGCGGGCCGAGCGCAATCTGCACCGGGCGTCCGGCCGAATCTCGCAGGCCAATCTGCTCGCCATGCCGAGTTCACTGGCACCGGACAACCTTGCGGAGGTGTTGCAGGCGTCGCGCCACGTTCTCTTCGCCGACGCCACCCTGGACGTCGTCTCGACGCTTGCGATCACCGAGCCTTTCGTGCGGTCGTACCTGGACTCGCTTGAAGCGCCGCTGGAGCAGACCGCACACCGTGACAGGCGGGCCAGGGGATTACCCGGGATGCAGGTTGGGGAGGTGTGAGCACCCATGATCGGTCTCGACGTCGGCGAACAGTTGAGGCGTCACGGATGGTGCCGGATCGGTCTTGAGCCCGACGACAGCACGTTGCGAGAGCTCCACCTTCTGCGGGAACAATTCGCGCGAGGTTTCGCGGGAACCATGGAGGCGTCCGTGCCGCGCAGCGAGGAGGTGGCCTCTGGTCAGTACGGCTACACCGAGGACGGCGACGAAGGAGACGGCGAGCTGCGCGAGGTCCGTAGCCACCTGGTGTTCAACCAGTCCGTTCCGCCCACCCACCCGCTTGCGCCACTCTCACCGCTCTTCTACGGCAAGGACTTCGACCTCGGAGAGTTCGCCCACCTGGGACCGCTGGCTCGTCGCCTCCACGAGATTCTCGATCTCTTGACCATGGAGATGGCCGAGCTTATCGAAGAAGATCTGCACCTCGACTTCGGCGAGATTGCCGGCCAGCTGGCGATGGGTGAACGACTCCTGAGACTGCAGTGGTATCCCGCCCTACCAACCGGGCACGTCAGGGAGTATCCGATCGAAGGAGGTGCGAAAGCCGCCAGGGTGCTGGGGATCGCTGAACCCGGCGTCGCGTCACCCCTGGTGCGGGTCAGCCCTCACAAGGACATCGGACACTGGACCTGGCAGGTCTACGCCACCGATTCGCAGCTCCGATTCCAGGACCCCACCTCCGGTGACACCGTCGCCGCCCCGACCGGGCAATGGATGTACGGCAACGTCTGCGAGTTCCTTGAGGACGACCATCCTCGCCTGCGTGCACCCACCCACTGGGTCGACCTGGGTGGCGACAGCGAGTTGCGTAATCGGGTGTCGGTCTCGTATTTCGCCCACGTCCGCCCCACCGTCGTGGCGGGGGAGGTAACGGCCGGCTCGAAGCTCTACGCCCGCTTGGTGAGCCTCGGGTACGTCTCAGCAGACGAGCAGGGCATCGTCGAACGGCTTCTCGCTGACGACAACCACGCCGATGCGCGCCTGGTCGAGCAGGTCGTTGACTGGGAAGGGGTGAACGGCGGTCCGCCGCCAGGTTTCGCGGTCAGTCTGTCGCGATATTTCCAGCGCACACGCAACGGCGAGGTTCATCGAAAGACCAAGGAGCAGGCCGGCCTTCTCAGGGATCGGTGAGCGCTGGTGGACGCGGACAGTGTCGCGCCGGCTGAGGTTCCGTGCCGGCCGTTGGCGCGTACCGTGATCGCCGATGTTGCCCGCGCGCAGCCGGCACTGGCCGGCGTGGCGCGACTGGCGACGCTCGTCGGCCTCACCCGATGTAAGGACGCCACCCTCCACACCCCCCCACGGCCGGGGCGGGTTTCCGGGAACGTGAGTTTCGGGCATGTACCTGGGCACTGCTGGAGGGGAGACGGCAATGCTGGTAACTGGTTATCTCGGCGCGGTGCTCATCGGTGCTCTCGTCGGCCTGCTCGGCCGACTCATCCTGCCGGGGAGGCAGCGGATCGGCTTCTTCGCCACGTTCGTCATCGGCGTCGGCTCGGCGGTGCTGGGCACCGTGGTCGCCAGGGCGCTTGATATCGACGACGGGGCCGGCGTGGAGGTGTGGGTGCTGCGCTGGGACTGGGTGGTCCTCGCGATCCAGGTCGGCGTCGCGATCATCGCCGTGGCGCTGGCGAACATGCTCACCTTCACCCGGCTTGCGGGCGGTGACGACGATGCCCCCCGTCGACGGACCCGTCGCAGCCGGGCCAAGAGCTGAAATGGGCGAGCCACCCAGGTGGCCGCAGTGCGCGCCGCCTGTCGTTGGCTGTCCCAGCTGACCTGCGCGGGACGGCGCGGAGGGACCACCCGTCCGAGTGGTCCCTCCGCTGGTTTGCTGGTGAGTGGCTAAACTTCAGGTTGGCAGTTCACCTGTGCTCTGCTGCGGCGGGCGCAGCCTCGGGAGGGTGTTCCAGCACCCTCTCGAGGGGCCGTCCCATCAGACGGCGCCTACTCGCAGAAGACCCGCACTGTGGCATCGGGCGAATCCACCTCCACGGTCACCTCGTCGAGGTGCTCCACGAGCGCCTCCAACTGCTCGGGCTTGAGCTGCGTCAGGTCGATCGGCACGCCCGAGTCGCTGAGTGAGGCATTGGCCTTGACCAGGGCCTGCGGCGGGATCAGCGCCGCCAGCCGGACACCAGCCCGCAGCAGTTGCAGTGGCACCCGCACGTTGACCCGCGATGGCTCGCCGTTGTCGTTGGCGTCCACCACGACCCGCAGGTACTTCACCTTGCCCTTCGGCCGGGCGTCGTGACCTGCCACCGCCGGTGCCTGGTCCCGTTCGAGGGCGGCGATGAGCTGCTCCGCCTCCTCTGCGGTGACCTTGCCGGCGGCAAGCATGTCGAGGATGTCCTTGCGTTGTTCGGTCATTCGAACCTCTCCTATCGGATAGCCACGAGCACGGCCGAGCGGCCCTGCTCGATGTCGAAGCGCGCGCCGGGCAGCGCCGAGATGACACGCCAAGCGGCGCCGAGCGCCCGCACCACACCGATGCGGAACACGACGCAGGCCACGATCGCCGCCAGCACGACCAGGACCACGACCGGGAAGAGCACGAGCACCACGGGGAGCACCGGAACCCAGACGCGGATGGGCCGACGGTCCGGGCGGTTGACCTTGACGGTCACCAACTGGGGCATCACGTCAGCCGCCCAACTCGGTTAGCGCCTGCTGTGCGGTGATCTCACCGCGGCGCAACCGGTCGATGATGTCGGCTCGCGAGGGCGCCGGGTCGGTCTCGACGAAGTCGAGCATCTGCGTGATCCGGTTGAGTCGTGACTTGATCGTCGGGTAGCTCACCCCGAAGATGCGTTCCATCTCCTTGATCGAACCGTGGCAGCGCACGAACGCCGTGACGAAGACCTGATCTTCGATGTTGAGCTGAGCCAGTTGCGGTGGCTCGAACTCGCCCTCGATCGCGACGCCGTTGCTCGCCAGGCGCACCCGCTCGACGACGAAAGGCTGCCCTCGCGTCAGGCTGGTGAGCTCCTGCCAGTCCATCGCCTGCTCTGTCATACCTGAATTTGTAACTCAGGAATCTTCAACTTGCAAGAAGTTGACCTTAATTTTCTTAAGATCACACTCGTGCTGGCGGTTGAGGTGCGCGACGACGGTTCGCGCTCGTAGCCCGGAGCGCGGGATCATGATCACGGCTCGGTGGCCGAGCGAGTCGCCGCCACGATGCGGGGATGGGCAGGTTCCTTGCGCTCTTCCGCGGCGCGGCTGCCAGCGCGCGGCGGTGTCCCGTCACCCGGCTCGAAGACCAGCATGGGCAGCTCGCTGCCATCGGCGGCCTGACAAAGAGCCGGGGACTCGCGACGGCCCCTCATTATGACGGCATCCGATCATCGACACAGACGTCCGCAAGGGCATGGCTGCATCGATCAACCTGGCTGGACGGGGCGGCTAGAACTGGCCAATCGTCCTCGCAATGACCCGCATGGCCCGTCGCCCCGCCCTGGCCTGCCAGGGAGGATGTTGCACATGCGCTTACGGTCCCGTCGCAAATCCCTCGCCGTTCCGCTGCTGACCGCGACCGCCGTGTGTGCCGCCGGCTTCGGTGCCCTCGCCACGATGTGGGCGACCGGTCGATGGCGTGACCGGCCAGGCCTCTTCGACTACGAGAGTGCCACCTGGGGCGACGCCCTGCTGCTGCCTATCGGGACCGCGCTGCTCACCGGCGCGGTGCGGGCTCTGCCGGGCTCCGGCTCGGATCGCCGGTGGTTCTGGCTGGCTTTCACCGCTGGGGCGGCAGCCGGCACCGCGGTCCAGGCGAGCTGGCTACGCGACCCGAACCCGGCGACCAACTGGACCCTGCCGCAGCCGCACACGTTCAACCTGCCCGGGTGGTACCACGCGGCGTTCTTCGTCCTCCTTGGCGGGGCCACCTGCGGGCTGTGGGTGCTCCTTGTGCGGAGGCTGTCGGCAGACGCGGCCAGCGCTGTGCAGCGCCGGCGCGCGTTCGCTGCCGCCGTCGCAGCGGCGGCGAGCTTCGCGGCGTTCGCGGTCCTGGTCGTAAGGGACAACGCCACCACGTCCGCAACGAGTGCCGGCCGGGCAACTCTTGTTGGTCTGGCGGTGGCCGCAGTGGCCGTGCTCGGGCCGGCGATCGTCATGACAGTCCGGCACCGCGATGCTTGACGGTTACGCCGGTCCGGGTCTCGCCCGGCGGACAGTCGCCCTGGTCCTGCTGTACGGCTGCGCCGCCGCGCTGTACCTTCCGTGGATTCTGGCGGGGGAGTGGTCGCAGCCTGAGGACCCGCAGCGGTGGTGGAGCGGCGGCGTGGCGCTTGTGGTGACCACGCTGTGCTCGGTCGCCGTAGCGATAGACCTCGCGGTCGGCGCGACGCTGAGGTTCTTGGAATTCGTTGGATATGCCGTGCTGTTCGGGCTCACCGCTGTGCGCATCAGCATCGGTGCGGCAAGTGAGTGGCGCACCCTGCTCGTGGCGGCCGTCGTCGCGACAGTAGTGATGATTGTGGCGCGCACGATCGTCCTCGGCTTGACTACCGTCTGGCGCACCGCGAGGCTGATCGCCCTGATCGTCGCGTTCACCGGCCTCGCCGTCTACAGCGCATGGTTTGGCGCCGCCTCCGATGCCGCACCGCCCTTGGCTCTCTGTGGGGGTTTCCTGGGCGCGGTGTTCAGCGGCAACCTGCTGGCCAGCTTCGTCAGCGAGGACTTCGAGCGGTCGATTGAGCTGGAAGAACGGCGCACAGCGGGTGGTCCGATGCCACCGGCTCTGGAGGCCGAGGCGGCGCTGGGTGGGGCACGAATCTCCATGCTGGGCGCAGCGGGTTTCGTCTCCGTCATCTGGTTCACCATTCGCTCGGGCCAGGTTGCGGGATTCCAAGACGGGACGGGAACTGCTTCGGTCGGCCCACTCGGGATCGTGGTCGCCGTCAGCTGTGCGGCGGCCGCGCTGCTCGCGGCGAGTTCACGAGGGCCGAGCCGGTTGCGGCCCGTCGCCGGTTACGCGGCGGCGGGAGCTTGGTCGGCGTTCTGCGCCGGGCAGATCGCCGATCGGGTCGAGTGGACTGGCCGCACCGTCTGGCTCGCCGTCGCGGCAGCGGCGTTGGCGCTCTGGTCCTGGGACAGCGTGGTGAGCAACGTGCTGCTGCTGCGCGGTCGCGCCGTGCCCGCTCGGGCGCTGGTCGGGTGCGCCCTGTACGCAGTCGCGATGTTCTTGACCTTCATCTGGGCGGCGGCGGCTGGGCTACAGGGTGCCGACGGCGTCGTCACGCACTATGGCTGGTCTCTGCTCGCGCTGTTGCTCGCACTCGGCGTCGGCTACTGCCTGCTGCGGGCATCGGCTGAGCTGCTCGACTCCGCGTCCGCCGGTCGCCCCGCCAGCTCCGTTGCCGGCCCGCAGTATTCGCACGCCCGCAACACCAGACAGGACTATCTGCTGATGACGGCGCTGTTCCTGGTGCTGATCTGGCTACCGCTGCTGCTGCTCGAACACATTCCGCCCCTCTCGCGGGCGAACTGGTGGCAGGCCGGTAATCTCCTCATCACCATCTCCACGTTCCTCGCGCCGGTGTTCATCTGGGTGCTGCGCAACAACACCCGGCATGCGGCGTTCGAGGGGCACCTGCGGCTCGGCACGGCACCTGCGGCTGCCCCGTACCGGCTGTGGAACCGCCCGGCCGGGCGCGGTCTGCGCCGGCTCGTGCGTGGCACCGCGAACGTGTCCCGAAGCCCCGCCATCACGCAGCGGGAGTGGGTGGAGTTGCTGGAGGGCCACACCAACGTGCAGAACGGCGTCGCTTTGACTCTGCTGGCGATGACACCGCCGTGCTGGGTCGGCTTCGTGGTCGGGTGGCAGCGAAACCGGCGCTAGTCGGTGTGGTGATGCGGATCGCGGCGGAACCCGGTGGAGTTCCGCCGCGGCCGTGGATGGCCGGGCAAGAGTAGCGATCTTGCTCGATGCGCGCTACCCGGCTGGGTGCCGGCGGTGTCGTCTTGCCGTCTGGTCGACGGCTTGCGGTCGGGCGGCGGTCATCGGGAGGAACGTGGGCGACCTGCGCTGGCTCCGGCGTGTCGAGACCGGTACGGGTTCGCGTTTCTTGAGCACGTCATTGATCCAAAGCCCTAGATCAATTGTTGCCAACCGCATAATGATCTATTTCGCCCGCCCGCTGACTGCCGATTTTCTTTAGAGTGATTGACATGAATACTTTTACGGTTGTGCGAAGAGTGTCGATTGCGGCCGCCGTTGTGGCGGCCGTAATCGGCGGGGCGGCCGCAGATCCGATGCCGTCCGAGCGGGGCAGCGACGTTCAGGCCATCTGCCGCATGGTGGGTAGCGTCTGGGTGTGCAACTAGCTGCACGGGAGGGTGCTGGCAAGAGCTTCGCTATCAGAGGAGGTTGGTCCCTGGAGAGCTGATGTCGCAGACGATTCAGCTCCACCGGGGCCGACCGACACAGTGCCCGCCAGTCCGCAGGCACGTCCGGTCCGCTCAATCGCGCAGATGTTGGCGCGTCCACTCTTCGAACGTGGTGAGGGGAATTCCGAGGGCTCGCGCAAACTCCGGTCGGGCGGGTTGCCCGATCGCGTTCATCTGTTCATGGGAGACGCCGGCCCATTCCGGCATTCCGGCCGCGACCGCCTCCTCCTCGGTCATATCCGGCGCGGTCAGCTCGGTGCCCAGGGCCTCGGAAAGAACCTTCGCGATCTCCGTCATCGTCAGGTAGTCGCTCGCCAGCTCCAGCTCGACCCCGTGAAATCGGTCGGGTTCGGCGATCGCGGCGGCGGCCACCGTGCCGATGTCGTCGACCGCGACGAGGGAGAGCGAGGTCTGCGGCTTGAGGACTGTCGCCAGGCCGCCCGCGACGCCACGGGGAATCAGGTATGCCACCGAGGGCAGGAAGTTGTCCATGAAGAAGGCCGGCTTGATGAGCGTCCAGTGCGGGAAACCCGCCTCGCGTACGCGGTCCTGGATGCCGGCCTTGGTGGTGTAGTAGGGCGCCATGGCCGCCCAGCGTCCCTCCGCCCAGCCGGCGGTCTCGGTGTGCTGACCGGCGCCGCTGACGGACGTGTGCACGAACTGTGGGACCTGCGCGGCCCGCGCGGCCTCGATCAGGTTGACGGCCTGGGCCAGCTCCCCGTCGAAGTCGATGGAGTTCCCGGTCATCGCGGGCATCTGCACCGAGAAGACGGCTCGTGCTCCCCGCGCGGCCCGGATCAGCGAGTCGCGATCGTCGAGGTCGCCGGTGACCAGCTCGGCGCCCAGCGCCTCGACTGCCTTCGCGCGGTCGGTTGCGGGGTCACGGACCAGTGCCCGCACGGGAACGCCGGCCGCGAGCAGGGCCCGCGCGGTGGCGCCACCCTGCCTGCCGGTGGCGCCGGTGACCAGGGCGGGTGCGGGTTCGGGTTCGGGTTCGGTGGACATGAGACGTCTCCTGTCGCGGCACAACACGAAACGGCGGGGCCCGCCGTTTCTGCTCCGGCTAAGATACGGCGGACCCCGCCACTTAGCAACCATGAGGTGACATGCCCACCCAGCGAGCGGACGCCCGGCGCAACTACGCGCGCCTGCTTGCCGTGGCCGAGCAGGAGATCGCCGCGCACGGCGCCGACGCGTCCCTGGAACAGATCGCCCGCATCGCGGGCGTCGGCTCCGCCACCGTGCGCCGGCACTTCCCCAGCCGCCACGCACTGCTGGACGCGGTCTTTCACGAAGTGATCGAGGGCCTCAGCGCCCGTGCGGGCGACCTGTCCGACGCCGCCGACGCGCGAGCCGCGCTGCTGGAGTGGCTGAAGGCCGTCAACGGGCATGTCGCCACCATCCGAGGGCTGGCCATCGCGCTGACCCGCGACTGCACGGCCAACCCCACCGAGGCGCACGAGCACTGCGCCTCGGCGCAGCTCACCGAGGCGGGCGCACCACTGGTACGCCGCGCCGCGAAGGACGGCACCCTGGCACCCGGCGTGACCATCACCGATCTGCTCGCGCTTATCACCGGCATCGCCCTGGCCACCGAGCACCACCAGGACCCCGTCGCCGACGCGAACCGCCTGCTCGACCTGGCCGTAGCCGGAATCAGCCCCGCGCCGAGAAGGACCGTGTCGGAGTGACGTGGGTCAGGGCAGGATCTCCACGTACCCGTCGCTGCCGTGCACGCGGATCCGCTGCCCGTCGCGAATCAGCCGGGTGGCGTCGAGCACGCTGACGACCGCCGGCAGGCCATACTCCCGCGCGATCACCGCGCCGTGCGTCATCAACCCGCCGACCTCGGTCACCAGGCCGGCGATACCGACGAACAGGGGAGTCCAGCTCGGGTCCGTGTGGGCCGTGACGAGGATGTCGCCCGCTTCGAGATCGGCCTGCGCCATGTCCAGGATGACCCGGGCACGGCCCTCGACCGTCCCGGCAGAGACCGGCATCCCGGCCAGGGCACCGGCCGGCACGTCGTCGCGCCGGTACGCCCCGGTGATGACCTCACCGTCCGAGGTCAGCACCCGGGGCGGGGTGAGCGCCTGGTTCGCCCGGAACACCTCCCGGCGCTGCCGGATCAGCGCCTCGTCCACCCGGTGCGAGCGCACCACCTCGTGGAACTCCTGGAAAATCAGGTAGAAGACGTCTTCGGTCTCGGCGAGCACACCGGCCCGCACCAGGCGTTCGGCCTCGTCCAGCAGGGCCGACTTGTAGACGAAGTAGCGGCTGATGATGCCGTACTTCGGGTACTCCCGATAGCCGATGAAGGTCCGCACCCGGTCGATCATCCGCGCGGTCTCGTCGGCCTTCTGCTCCCCGTCCGGCAGCGCCCGCAGCCGCGTCAACACCTCCTGCGCCTTCTGCTGCGCCTGCTGGCGTCCCTGCGCGAAGCGCCGCTCGGCGGCGCCCGGCTCGAAGAGCCTGACGTTGTCGAGGAGCACCGGCACGAGCGTGCTGGGGCGTTCGCTCCACCGTGGCCTGGTGATGTCGATCTCGCCGACGCAACGCATGCCGTACCGGTCG
This sequence comes from Micromonospora chokoriensis, assembly GCF_000718555.1. Lineage (GTDB taxonomy): Bacteria > Actinomycetota > Actinomycetes > Mycobacteriales > Micromonosporaceae > Micromonospora > Micromonospora chokoriensis_B. The sequence goes on along the minus strand of NZ_JOAN01000022.1, from coordinate 75,357 downwards.
AGGTATTCCTCGATGGCCGCACGCGCCTCGGCCCCGCCCGCGAGCTTCGGCAGCTCGTCGAGGAAGCCGTCGTGCGCGACGCCCCGCAGGAACGCCACCACCTCCGGATGCGGCCGGATCACGTCGGCGACGTCGAGCAGCGCCAACCCCATCTCCGAGGTGACGTTGCCGGGGGCGGACAGGGTGAGGGTGTCCGCGGCGTTCTTCTCGCCCAGCCACTCGTACAACCGGTCGTTGAGCCACCAGGTGGCCTCCATGCCGGCCATGATCGCCTGGATGCTCAGCGGATCGGCGAGGACCCGCTTGTGCTCCTGAAACGCCTCCAGCAGGAAGTCGAAGAGCGCCGTACCGGTGACCGTCGCGATGTCGCGCCGCAGGTCGGCGATGGACGCCTCGCTGCGCGCGATCAGCTCGGTCACGACGGCCGGGTCGGTCTCGATCGGCGCGGACGCGCCGCCGGTCGTCGGACTGCCCGGAGCGCCAGTGTCCGGGCGCGTCGGCACGAAGTCCCCGCGGTCGAGGAGGGTCTCCAGCGCGTCCCGCATCAGCGGATCGTCGCGTCCCGCCATCGTGAGGAAGCCGGCGCGGCTCGCGGGGGAGGCCAGCAGCCGGGTGGCGTCGACGAACAACCTCCCACCGGCCTCCCGCATCGGGGCCATGGCCGTCAACTGCCACATGGAGTACCCCAACGGCCGCATCGCGTCGGTCATCATCTGCTGGTGACCGACCGAGAGGTAGACGTGGTTCTCCTGGTCAGCGGCGACCGGGATGGGGAAGAGCGTGGTGATCGGCCGACTCTGCACGATCTGGAAGTCGTCGTCGACCAGACACCATTCGATGTCCTGCGGGCGGCCGAAGTGCGCCTCGATCCGTCGCCCGAGCCGCACGAGCCGCACCACCTGCGCCTGCGTCAGCGCGGGCTGCTCCTGCCGCTGCGGGTCGATCGCCACGTCCCGCGTACCGCCGCCCGGCAGGGCGACGACGACCCGCTGTTTGGCGGCGACCGTCCCGGCGACGACATCCCCGTCGCGCACCGTGAAGACATCCGGGTTCACCAGGCCGGACACCAGGGCCTCGCCGAGACCAAAGCTGGCGTCCACGGTCGCGACCTTCCGGTTGCCGGTGACCGGGTCCGCCGTGAACAGGATGCCGGCGGCATCCGGAAAAACCATTCGCTGTACGACGACAGCCATCTGGACCGTGCGGTGGTCGATGCCGTTGCGCAGGCGGTAGATGACGGCCCGCTCAGTGAACAGCGACGCCCAGCACCGGCTGACGTGCCGCAGGATCGCCTCCGGCCCCACCACGTTCAGGTACGTGTCCTGCTGGCCCGCGAAGGACGCCGTGGGCATGTCCTCCGCCGTCGCGCTGGACCGCACCGCGTAGGCGGCCTGCTCGCCGAACCGGACGAGCGCGCCGGTGATCGCGGCTGCCAGCTCGGCCGGGACCGTGGTCTCCTCGATGCTGCGACGGATCTCCGCGCTGAGCGTGCCAATCGCCTCCCGGTCATCCGGCGTCAGGCGCGACAGCTGATCGAGCCGATCGTCGATCGCCGGGATTCCCGCGATGACCTGCGCGAAGGCGGTCGTCGTCACGCAGAACCCGGCCGGCACCCGGATGCCGTCGATTCGGGACAGCGCGCCCAGGTGTGCGGCCTTGCCGCCGACGACCGACACCTGCGTCTCGTCGACCTCTCGAAGATCCAACAGCGGTGCCAGGTCGCCGCGGCCCCCGTCCATCGACAACACACCCACGTCACGCCCCCGTTTACCTCGTTTGTGCTGGTCCGGCCGCTGATTCTGCGCCACGACCGGGGCCTTGCCACAAGCCCCCCGGTGCGATATACGTTAGAAGTGGCAGGGAGAGCGATCTCCTTGCCATTTGCGTTTGTCAGGGCGGCCTGGCCGACAATCGGGCCCGGTCGGGCAGCCGTACCGAGTCGGCGACGGCTCCGGCGGCCTGCGCCACCAGGTGCCTGAAGAACGCGAAGAGGTCCTGTTTTCCCGCCTCCTCGACGAGCTGCGCGAGCAGTCGCTTCATGCTTGCGGCGAGCAGGTCGTCCTTGGTCGGGAAGTGACGAAAGACCGTGCCGATGGCCACGCCGGCTCTGCGGGCCACCTCCTCGGCGGAGGCGCGAATATCAGCACACCCTCGCCATCGCCCAGGCATAGCACCCGACCGGCAGAGCGCCCGGGAAACTAGAGTCGGTGCCATGCGGATCCGGATCGACGGCAGCGACTTCCCAGGTCAGCGTGCCGGTGCGGAGGCCGACGCGTTGCGGCGTGGCAACGTACATGTCGGGGTGCAGCGCAAGGCCGAGGTGGTCGATCAGGTGCCGGCCGACGCGGCCCAGGCCACCTGGTCCTTCGAAGTGGTCAGCCGCGAGATCGACGGGATGCTCGATGTCGGCGGCCCGTGGGTGCACGGCCGCCCCGGGGCACGATTTCTGTATCTGAGCTGGGGAGCGGTGACCGACGACGGCTTCGCGATGTTCCGCCGCGCGAAGTTGATGTTCACCGACGTCCCGACCGAGTTGCTGCGCGCCGCCCATGAGGGCAGCGGGACGCTTGTCGGCCGGGTCGGGTTGACCGATGCTGCCGGTGAGCCGCTCTGCGCTCGGGTACGCCCTCCCGCCATCGCCTGGGCACTGGAGTGACAGTTAGCTGGCGAAGTCGACGCCGCCGAGGGAGACCGAGCGGTGCGCGGCGAGGCGTTCGGCCTGTGCGGTGATGGCGGTGCGGGTGGCGGCCGACAGCCGGCGCCACGGCCCGACGGCGACCGTCAACGTCTTGCCGGACTTGCGGGGCCGCCAGGTGCCGACCAGCTCGCCGTCGACCAGGACGGCACCGGGGCGACCCAGCACCGGCCACAACTCCTTGGCGTGGGCGGCGTCCGGCACCACCGTCGCCCGGTCCTTGGCCTGCAGGAACAGGTCGTACGGGCCGAGCAGGCGGGTGCCCGTGGCCTCGGCCGACTCGAACGCCTCATCGTCGGCGGCGAGCAGTGAGCGCACCTCGCGGTCGACCATCACCTCGATCACGTCGTCGGGCCAGAGCGCCTTCACCTCCTTCACCGGGGCGTCGAGATAGTCGGCCACGTGTTTCGGGGTGGCCGGGCCGAGTAGGCGAAGGTATGCGCGGATGAGGTCGAACCGCTCACCCGCGGCGGCTGCCTTCCTGAACCCGGTGATGCGCCGCAGGACCGGAGGTGAGGTGTCGAGCTGCAACTCCAGCCCGGCCCGCACGGCGGCGAGTCGGAACGGCATCTCGTAGAGGTGAGTGGCGTCGCACGGCCGGCAGAACCGCAGGTACGGCTCGGGCAACACAGTGGCCAGGCGGCCCGAGACGTCGCCCTTGACCGTCGGCGTGGTGACGGTGGCCCGCATCCGTTCCGCGATCTCGTCGAGGGCGGCGAGGTTGGCGATGCCCGCCGCCTTCAACGGCTTGGCGGCGTCGTAGATGCGCTTGCCCGCGTCGGCATCGGAGAAGGGTGCGACCGCAGCCGCCACCTCCCCGACGTCGGCCCGGCGGTAGAGGTGCGGGGCGCCGCGCACGGTCCACAGCAGGACCACGTCCGTGCCGGACATCGCCGTCACGTCGACCCCGCGTACCGCCAGCGCCCACCGGGCGCCGTCCGGCCCGGTGTTCTGCACACCGAGGTCCAGGACGGCGGTGTCGGCGAGCGTGCCCTGACCCCGGTCGAGTTGCTGGGCCCGTACCCGGAAGTTCATCACCTGGCGTCGATCGACCATGCCTGCACCCTAGTGTGACGAAAAGGCGCGGTCCCCGGATCGGGCGACGGCCGTCAGGCCACCAGAACGACCCGCCCGTTGTCCAGGTCGTAGCGGGCGCCCACGACGCGCAGCGCGCCCTGGTGCACCCTCTCGGCGATGATCGTGCTGCGCTCGCTGAGCGACCGCACCTGGGCGGCGATGTTGGCCCGGACCGCGTTCTCCACCGGATCGCCGGGCTGCTCCAGCACCGGCTCGACGACCGGGCGCAGGGCGTCCACGATGGTGCCGATGTGCCCGGGCGCCGTGCCGCCGCTGTGGATGGCGTCGATGGTGGCGGTGATCGCGCCGCAGCGTTCGTGGCCGAGGACGACGATCAGCAGGCTGCCGAACTCCTCCACGGCGAACTCGACGCTGCCCAGCAGCAGGTCGTCGACGATGTTGCCGGCCACCCGGTTGTCGAACAGGTCACCGAGGCCCTGGTCGAAGAGCACCTCGGGAGCGACCCGGGAATCCGCGCAGCCGACGGTGATGGCGAACGGGTGCTGGCCGGCGGCGAGCCGGTGCAGGTCGGCCAGGCCCTGGTGCGGGTGCCGGCCGTGGCCGGAGGTGAACCGCCGGTTGCCGGCCTGCAGCCGCCGCAGCGCCTCCGCCGGCGTATCGACCGAGTCCTCGACCGGTGTGGCGGCGACGGCGGCGGACGGGCTGACTGCGGCCGCGCCGAGCGCCACGGCGGCGGCGCCACCGGCGCTGAGTAGCGTTCGGCGGGACAGGTGGGAACGCGTCACGATCATCTCCCTGAGGCGAGGCAACTCGTCACTTCCTACCACCCCCCGGTGACGCTGTGAACAGCAGCGAAGACGGCTTGACCTTGACACAGTGACAAGGTCTTCACTGGCGTCGAAGGGGTGATAGCCGATGACCAGGCCGGACCAGGACACGTTCGCGATGAGGGCTCAACAGGGGCTCAAGCACGACAGCTCGTCGGTACGGCTGCGCGCAGCCCTCGCCGTCGGCACGACCCCGGATCCTCGATACGTCGACCTGCTCATCGAGCGGTGCGCGGTCGAGCCCGACTTCTCCGTACGCGAAATGCTCACCTGGGCCCTGACCCGCCACCCCTGCGCGCTGACCGTCGCGAAGCTCGTCGACGAGCTCCGCTCGGCGGGTGCACAGGCCCGGAGTCAGGCGTTGCACACGCTGTCCAAGATCGGCGACCGGCGAGCCTGGCCGGCGATCACCCGGGCGCTGCTGACCGACGCCGACGACGAGGTGGCGCGCAGCGCCTGGCGAGCGGCGGTCGTCCTCGTGCCCGAGGGTGAGGCGGCCGAGCTGGCGAGCGTGTTGGCGACGCAGCTCGGGCGCGGCAACCGGGAGACGCAGTTGAGCCTGAGCCGCGCGCTGATCGCGCTCGGTGAGGTGATCATGCCAGCGTTGCAGGCCGCGATGGCAGATCTCGACCCCCGGGTGCGCGCCCACGCGAACGCCACGCAACAGTTGTCGCAGGACCCGGACGCCGGCTTCGCGCTCGCGATCGAGGAGGCCAAGCGTGTGGTTGCTCTCGGCACGACGGGGGAGAGCGGGTGATCCGCGGTGCTGATCGGTGAGGTGGCGCGACGGTCCGGCGTCAGCGCGCGGATGCTTCGGCATTACGACTCGCTGGGCCTGGTCCGGCCTACCGGTCGCAGCGGCGCTGGCTATCGCGAGTATTCCAGCGAGGACATCCGGCTGATCTTCCAGATCGAGAGCCTGCGGTCACTGGGGCTGTCGCTGCGCGACGTCCGGCGCGCGCTCGACGACCCCGGCTTCGCGCCGTCGGCGCTCGTCGACGACCTCATCCGCCAGACCCGAGAACGCATCGCGGGTGAGACGGAGCTGCTCACCCGGCTGCGTCGGATCGGCGCTGCGGAACCCGCCGACTGGGAGGATGTCCTGCAGACCATCGCGCTGCTGCGGGGATTGGGGTCGGAGAGCGCGGGCCGGCGTCAGCGCGCGGCCCTGGCCTCGGTCGGCGAGGTGCCGGTTGAGGCGCTTGTCGAGGCGGTGTTGAGCGAGTCGGACCCGATCGTTGCCGGAGCCCTGCGCTGGGCGCTGGCGCAGTCCGGCGACGGCGGGTTGGCGCTGCTGGCCGAGGGGATCGGTTCGCCAACAGCCGAGGTACGCAGGCGCGCTGTCGAGTCCGTCGCCGAGATCCCGCACGCTGCGGCGACCGACGTGCTGCGGGACGCCCTCGCGAACTCCGACATCGTGGTCCGCAGGTACGCGGCTCTGGCGCTCGGGCCGCGCGGGGTGGCGGACGCGGTGCCGACGTTGATCGACATGATCGTCGAGGAGACCAAGGACGTCGACGCGGCCGATGCGTTGACTCTGCTGGCCGCCGATCCCGCGCTGGCAGACCAGATCGCGACGAGGCTCGTCGCCTGCCTCGCACAGGACAGCGTCGCGCCTACCGCGCGGCGACGGCTGACCGAGGCGTTGGCGGACATCCCGGGGAGCATCGCCGTACGGGCACTCAGGGACCTGTCGCACGACGACGACCGCCCCGTCGCACTGACCGCGACCTCCATCCTCGCGCTGCGCGACGCGGCTCCTGCACCGTGACCAGCCCTTGCGGAGGGACGCGGAGCAGGCCGGTGCCGAGCGAATTGATCATCGTTGAGACATCAGCTAGCGTGCGCGTCCGTGAAAACTTCGCGCCTTGCTTCTGCCCTGTTGATCCTTGCCGCTACGACCGCCCTCGCCGCCTGCGGCGACAGTGACAAGGCGACGACCGCCGGATCCACGACGCCCACCCCCACGTCCGCAGCCCCGTCCTCGGTGGCCACCTCCGCTGCCGCCCCGCCGGCGTCGTCGCCTGCGGCGGGCGCCGCGAGCGACAAGCAGCTCTGCGAGGCGGCGAAGAAGGCCAGCGACGAGATGAGGGTGGAGTTGGTGAAGGTCGCCACGACCGGCGAGGCGTCCGCGGCGGATTACCAGAAGATCCTCAGTGGGCTGGACAAGAAGGTGGCCGAGGTCGCCGCGACCGGCGACGGCAAGCTGGCCGCTGCGCTGCGGAAGTTCGGCGCCGAGGCGGCCAAGGCCGCAGCCGCTGCGGACCCGGCGACCGCCGCCGACAACCCGGCCTTCGAGAAGGCCGGCAAGGAGATCTCCACCGCGTGCAAGGCGGTCGGGGTCAACCTGGTTCTCTGACCAGCACGGGTCACCTGAGGTCGAAGTCCACCACGGCCGGCGTCCGCCGGACCCGCACGGGAGTCGCGGCGTCGAAGCCGGCGGAGTCGCGGTGCCACACCGGCGGGGTGTACGCGCAGTCGCACCGCAGCTTGACCCGCTGCCCCGCAAGCAGGCGCAGGACGTAACCGCTGCCCACGTCCGCCACGCCGGCCAGGTCCCCGGTGGCCGCGTCGAACGCGATCACCTGGGCGTAGGTGAGCAGCTCGTCGACCCGTACCGTGCCGCTGAGCGACGTCCCGGCGGGCAGTGCCTGGTCGAGGGTGACCGTCCGGTCGGCGCGGACCCGCACCGGCCGCGCCGACAGTCGGCTGCCCGCGCCGCCGGACCACACGGTGGCCAGCCCGGCGGCGGCGAACTGCACCGGCCAGTGGTACGGGCCGAGACCGGTGATCGTGTAACGGCCGTACTCGTCGGTGGTCGGGCCGTGATCGCCGTACTTCGGATCCGGCACGTAGGGCACCACCATGACCCGGGCCCGGGGGACCGGCGCGCCCGTCGCCGCGTCGGTCACCACCCCGACGACGGTGCCGGGCCGGTCGAGCCGGACGGCCGGCACACCGGTCACCGCGCCGGCGCGGACCTGGACCACCCGGGCCCGCTCCCGCTCACCGGTGCCGCCGTGCCGGCCGACCCACTGCCAGCCGTGTGCTGTCGTGTCGTAGGGGCGTACCAGCAGCCGGTACCTCCCCGGGGCGACGTCGCCGGTCACCAGGACGCCCTGCTCGTCGGCGCACCCCCCGTACCGCCCGAGCTGGTCCTCGCCAAGCGTGACCGCCGCCAACGCCGCAGCGTCCACCGGGACGAGCGCGGCGCAGGCCCGTGCGACCGGTGCGCCGGTCGCCGCGTCGCGCACCACGGTGCGGACGCCACCAGGTGCGGGCGACACCGACCCGGGGGTACGCGCGGCAGCCGGCGCGGCGGCCCCCACGACGAGCAGCGCGACGGTGACGGTGGCGGTCAGCTGGCGCAGGATCGCGCGGCTCATGAGGGCGTCCTTCCGGCGGCGCGGCGGGTTGGGCCGACGGTAACCGCTGGCAGGTGATCCAAATCGGTCAATGTCGCGATGTCGACGGTTGGCTAGTCCGAGGGCTCACCGAACCAGCGGGACAGGTGCCCGTCCAGGTCCCGCTGATCGTCGCCGATCCAGGCGACGTGACCGTCGGGGCGCAGCAGGACGGCTGCGACATCCAGGTCGGCGGTCGGGTCCGCGAGGTGATCGACCCGGTCCGACCAGCCGCCGACAGTGAGGCGTTCGGTGCGGTCCAGCAGCAGGCCGCGACCACGATGCAGCAGGTCGTAGAGGTGGCCCGCCTTCACGTCGATGTCGCGCAGCCGGCGGCCGAGCAGGTCCGGGCCGGCGCCGAAGTCGTAGCGGATCCCGATCGCGGTGATCTTCTCGATCAGGTGGCGGTTCACCTCGTCGAAGTCCATCAACTCGGTGAGCAGCCTGCGCACGGCCTGTGGGCCCGGTTCGGGGGACGACAGCTCCACTTGTGCGCGGGTGTTGTCCAGCACCTCCGCGGCGACCGGCTGACGTTCGGCCTGGTAGGTGTCGAGCAGGGCCTCCGGCGCCCAGCCACGGATCTGCGCGGCCAGTTTCCAGCCGAGGTTGAACGCGTCCTGAACGCCCAGGTTGAGGCCCTGTCCGCCGATGGGGGGATGAATGTGCGCCGCGTCGCCAGCCAGCAGCACCCGGCCGACCCGAAACCGTTCGGCCAGCCGGGTGGCATCCCCGAAACGGGACAACCAGCGTGGGGAGTGCGCCCCGAAATCGGTCCCCGCGATGGCGCGCAACTGGTGGGTGAAGTCGTCGAGAATCGGCGGCTCCGCGCGATCACTCACGCCGTCGGCGGGGACCACCACGCTGTAGACCCCACCGCCGAAGGGTCGCAGCCAGAATCGCGGATGGGTCTGCCGCAGGCTGGCCATCGCGGCGGCGATCTCCTCCGGCGGCGCAGCCAACGTCATCTCGCCCATCAGCGTCTCGCTCCGCGAGGGCTCGCTGGGGAAGCCGACACCGAGCAGTTTGCGCACCGTGCTGCGCGCGCCGTCACAGCCGACCAGATAGCGCGTACGCAGCTTCTCCCCGTCGGCCAGCTCGACGGTCACGCCGTCGTCGTCCGTTGCGACACCGGCCACCGCGCGACCGCGCCGGACCTGCGCACCCAGGTCGGTCGCGTGCTCTTCGAGCAGGCGGACGATGACCGGCTGCGGGATGCCCAGCAGATAGGCGTACGCGGAGTCCAGGCCCGTGGGTGCGGGTTTGTCGATGGCGGCGAAGAAGCCACCGGCCGGACGCCGCCGTCCGTGTTCGAGGATGCGCTCCAGCAGCCCGCGCATCGCCATCAGCTCGAGACTGCGAATGTGCAGACCGACGATGCGGACGAACGACGTCGGCTCGGTCTCCTTCTCCAGAACGAGAACCCGTACGTCGTGCAGCCGTAGCTCGGCGGCCAGCATCGCCCCGGTCGGCCCGCAACCGACGATGATCACGTCGAACGGCCGGGGCGCTTTGGTGAACTGTGCTGAGTGCATAGGTGTTGCCTTTCGGGAGTGCCCAGGTGGCGGCGCTCCCGGCGACACCTACGTCAGTCGCCCGGCCGTGACGGCAAGGGGGAGCACCCACATCGATACAGCGTTCATGGGTCTCACCTCCTCGGGCGGTGTCACGGTCGAGTGCAAGCTACAAGGCCGAGTAAATCCCCGTCCAGTTCTTTTCCCCGGGGGTTCTGCCTCGAACCGGGCGCACACGTCACGCGTACCGCATAGCGTCACGGGGGCGGAACCACCGCCGCTCGCCGGCGGACCGGCGGCGACGCCCACCGGAAGGGACCGGAGATGAGTCGTGTCGACACTGTCCTCCTGCCGGAGCTGGACGGGCCGGTGCCAGCGACGCTGCCGAGCACGCTCGGCCTGCTGAGCCTGGCCCTGGGCGTAGGCGCCCTGGTCGCTCCCGGACCCGTCGCGCGGATGACGGGGGTGGACGACTCCCCGGCCGCGCGGGCCGTGCTCCCCGCCGTCGGCCTGCGCGAGTTGGGCAGCGCCGCCGGCCTGCTCAGCGGCGCTCGCCCGGCCGGCTGGGCCTGGAGCCGGGTGGCCGGCGACGCCATCGACCTGACCCTGCTCGGGCGAGCCCTCGCCGACCGCAGCGGCGCACGACGCCGCCGGGTCGCGCTGACCACCCTCGCCGTCGCCGGCATCACCGCCATCGACGTGCTCGCCGCCGTACGCATCGGGCGGGCTGGACGGGCCCGCGCTCGGGTGATCCGGATGGAGATCGCGGTGACGGTCAACCGTTCGCCCGCCGAGGCGTACCGGTTCTGGCGGGACATGGAGAACCTGCCCCGGTTCATGGCCCACCTGGAGTCCGTACGCGCCGATGACCTGCGCCGCTCGCACTGGATCGCCCGCGGTCCCGCCGGACGCCGCGTCGAGTGGGACGCCGAGATCATCGACGACAAGCCGAACAAGTCGATCACCTGGCGTTCGCTGCCGGGGGCCGGGGTGCCCAACGCCGGCCGGGTCCGGTTCGTGCCCGCACCCGGCGACCGGGGCACCGAGGTACGGGTGGAGCTGCGCTACGCACCGCCGGCCGGCGCGCTCGGCCGGGCGGTGGCGAAGCTCTTCGGCGAGGAACCCGAGCAGCAGGTCCGTGACGACCTGCGCCGGTTCAAGCAGGTGCTGGAGGCCGGCGAGGTCGTCCGCTCCGAGGGCAGCCCCAACGGCATCTCCCTGCGCCAACAGGCCATGCAACGTCCCGCCCAGCCACTGCCGGCCTCGCGCCGCTGACCGCGCGGCTCTTTCGAAGGGACCGAGAATGAAGGCCACCGCCTGGATGGGCGCCGACAGCGTCAAGGTCATCGACGTGCCCGACCCGAAGATCATGAACGCCCGGGACGCGATCGTCCGGATCAGCACCACCGCGATCTGCGGCTCCGACCTGCACCTCTACCACGGCTACATCCCCGAGATGCGCAAGGGCGACATCCTCGGCCACGAGTTCATGGGCGAGGTGGTGGAGGTGGGCCCGCAGGTCCGCAACCTCAAACCCGGCGACCGGGTGGTGGTGCCCTTCCCGATCGCCTGCGGGCACTGCTCGTCCTGCCAACGCGGCCTCTACTCGGTCTGCGAGAACTCCAACCCCAACGCCGGCATCGCCGAGAAGATCATGGGGCACTCGCCGGCCGGCATCTTCGGCTACTCCCACCTGCTCGGCGGCTACGCCGGAGGCCAGGCCGAGTACGCCCGGGTGCCGTTCGCCGACATCGGCCCGGTCAAGGTGCCCGACGAGATCACCGACGACCAGGCGGTCATGCTGGCCGACGTGTTCCCCACCGGCTACATGGGCGCCGAGATGTGCGACATCAAACCCGGGCAGGTGATCGCCGTCTGGGGTGCCGGCCCGGTCGGGCTACTCGCCGCGGCCAGCGCCCGGCTGCTCGGCGCGGAGCGAGTGATCGTCATCGACCGGTTCCCGTACCGGCTGCGGCTGGCCGAGGAGCACATCGACGCCGAGACGATCAACTACGAAGAGACAGACGTGCTGGACACGCTCAACGAGATGACCGCCGGCCGGGGGCCCGACGCGTGCATCGACGCGGTCGGTCTGGAGGGCCACCACGGCAACGCCGCCATGTACGCCTACGACCGGGCCAAGCAGGTCGCGCGAGTCGAGACGGAACGGCCGTTCGCCCTGCGCCAGGCCATCCTCGCCTGCCGCTCCGGGGGAGTGGTCTCGGTCGTCGGCGCGTACGGCGGCTTCGTCGACAAGTTCCCGATGGGCGCGTTCATGAACCGATCGCTGGTCATGCGCAGCGGTCAGTGTCACGTCCAGCGCTACACCCGACCGCTGCTGGAGCGCATCCAGCGTGGCGAGATCGACCCGAGCTTCATCGTCAGCCACCGGATGCCGCTGCGCGACGCCCCGAAGGGCTACAAGATCTTTCAGAAGAAGCAGGACGACTGTACGAAGGTGCTGCTCAAGGTCTGACCGGCCCACAGCTCCGCCGACGGGCAGCCTCCCGCGCAGCCTTTGGAGCTGATGTCGCAAACGATTCAGCTCCAAAGGAACCGACCACGACCTCCACCCGTCGTCGCCCTGTCGCTCCACCTGCAACGCACCGCTGATAGCTTCGGGCGCACGATTTCCTGGGAGGCGTCATGCGGGTTGACGTACGTGCGGCGACGGCCGCCGACGCGGCGGCCTTGGCGGGCCTGAGGTGGCGGCGGCTGACCGAGGAGCGCGGCTACACCGGCACCGACCACGCCGACTTCGTGGAGGCGTTCGTCGGGTGGGTCACCGAGCATCTGCCGACCCACCTGCCGTTCCTCGCCGAGGTCGACGGTGACGTGGTCGGGATGGCGTGGCTGATGGTCGCCGACCGAGTGCCCACCCCGGTGCACCGCAGCCGCCAGAGCGGGGACGTCCAAGCGGTGTACGTGGTGCCGGAGCGTCGGGGAAACGGGATCGGCGCGGCCCTGCTGGAGGAAGTCCTGGCCGAGGCGCGCAGGCGTGACCTGGAGCATGTGACCGTCCACTCCAGCAGACGCGCCGTACCCCTCTATCAGCGAGTGGGCTTCCAGCATGACCCGACCTGGCTGCGGTGGCAGTCGGAGTGAGACGAGACCGCCTCCCGGTGCCCGCCGGCTAGCCTGTCCGCCATGGATAGTGGTGGCACATCGGTGCGCGTGACGGCCGATCTCACCGTCCGGCTGCGGCCGGTTGCCGAGCCAGACCTGGCGATGTTCCAGCGGTTCTGCACCGAGCCGGGCCTGATCGGGTTGGACTGGGCCGGCTTCCAGGACGCGGCGGCGCCAGCACGGCGGTTCGCCGTCGATGGCTACCTCGGCGAGGACGACGGACGGCTCGTCGTCGAGGTCGAACAGGAACGGGCTGCCGCCGGCCTGGTCAGCTACCGCTCAGGGCGTTACGCCGGACGGGCGTCGTACTGGGAGATCGGCATCGTCCTGCTGCCGCCGTGGCGTGGGCGAGGCATCGGCTGGCGAGCGCAGGCATTGCTCTGCGACTACCTGTTTCAGCACAGCCCGGCGCAGCGCATCCAGGCGGGCACCCACCCGGAGAACGTGGCCGAGCAGCGGGCGTTGGAGAAGGCCGGCTTCCAGTTGGAGGGAATCGTGCGGGCCAGCGAGTTTCGGGCTGGTCAGTGGCGCGACGGATACCTCTACAGCCGATTGCGCGACGACCCGTCTCCCTGGGACCGGCCGACGGAAGGCTAGCGCGGGCGGACTCCAGGCTCCACCGTCAAGGTCCCCGCCTCGGCGTCGATGGTGGCCCGCGCGCCGAGCGGCACGGTGAGCTGCCCGTTGCCGTGCCCCAGTCGGAGCCCGCCGAGGACCGGCACACCGAGGTCGTACAGGCGGTCCTTGAGCACCGCCGCCGCGTCCCACTGACCCGGGCTGCCGACGCTGTTGGTGATCTGGCCGATGACCACCCCGGCGACCCGGGACAGCACGCCCACCCGGCGCAGCTCGGTCACCATCCGGTCGATGCTGTACGGAGCCTCGTCGACGTCCTCGAAGAACAGGATGGCGTCGTCGAACCTCGGGGCGTCTCCCGCGCCGAGCGAGGTGGAGATCATGGTGAGGCAGCCGCCGAGCAGCGGCCCCGATGCCCGGCCCGGCACCAGGACGGGGGCGGCTGTCTCGGCCGGATCCCTGACGATCGTGACGGGCGCAGTGGTCATCACCGCCGCGCGAAGCGACTCGGCCGACTCCGGGCCGGTGCGGGAGTCGCTCCAGTTGACCATGGGGCCGTAGAAGGTGACCAGGCCGGTCTCGCGCCAGAGCTTGCCCTGGATGCTGGTGATGTCGCTGAAGCCGACGACCACCCGGGGGTCGCGGCGCAGAGCGGAGACGTCAATCTGATCGACGATCCGTTGCGTGCCGTAACCGCCGCGCGCGGCGAAGACCGCACGGATCCCCGGGTCGTTGAGCGCGGCGTTCAGGTCGGCGAGCCGCTGTGCGTCGGTGCCGGCCAGGTAGCCGTAGCTGGCGAAGACGTGCTCGCCCAGCTCGACCTCCAGGCCCCAGCTGCGCAGGATCTCGATGCCGCGGGCCATGTTTGTGGGGTTGGGGGTGCCGCCGGGTGACACGACCCGAACCCGGTCACCGGGTGCCAGTGCCGGCGCCCGCAGGACGCGCTTCGCACCAACCGGCGCGGCCTGCGCGGACGCGGCCTGCGCCGAGCCGACGAGCACCGTGCCACCGGCAGCCGCCGCTCCCATCTGCAGCATGTGCCGACGGGACAGAGGCACCCGTGTGGGTCCCTGGATCGTGGCTGGGTCTGTTCCAGAAGTGGCCACCGGCGTCCCCTCATCGTGATCAGACGATGTGCGAGCCGCCACAGCCTACGACACTCATCGATGTTAGGTGGGGTCCACAAGGGGCAGCGCCCGGTTCGCGCCGGTTCGTGATGCCTCGCCCGCCGACGGCGGGAACGTCCGGTCCGCGCGTGACCCGTTTGTCGCCGCAGAGCGTGGGAACTCGCCCCGTTCGCCCGCAGGCAGGCCCGACGGCATGCCAACGAGACCGAAGGAGCGGGGCATGGAGTACGAGCAGATGATCGCCACGGTACGACAGCGCGCTGGCCTCGGTGAGAACGAGGCCGTGCGGTCGGTACAGGCCGTCCTGTCGGTGCTCGGTGAACGGCTCGCCGGACAGGAGGCCGACAACCTGGCGACACAGCTACCGGAGCGGTTGAACGGGTCCGTTACTCGCAATCCGGGGGGCCGCCGGTGGGATGTTGGCGAGTTCCTGAAGAAGGTCGGGGACCGCGAGCAGGTCGCGAACGCGGACGAGGTGCGTCAGCACGCCCAGGCGGTGTTGCGTACCGTCGCTGAGGCGCTCGATGACGACGAGCGACACGATCTGCTCGCCCAGCTTCCCGGCGGCATCACCGATCTGTTCGGCGTTCCCACCCCGCGGGGCTGAGCCCCGCGGGCGTGCTCACGGGATGGGCCACTCGTGCACCGGTCGGTTGCTGTGCATCAGGTCCACGTAGTGCCGGACAACCTCGCGCAGCGCCTCCGGCCGGTCCAGGTGGTCGGCGGATTCCATCCGGTGCAGCGTCTCCACCTGCCAGGTCGCGCCGTTGCGGTTGGTCAGGCAGCGCTGCTCGATGATGCCGAGCAGCCGGTCACGCTCGGCCGGGTCGAGCCCCCACCGGTCCAGGCCGTGATGCGCCATCGGCAGCAACCGGCGCAACACCAACTCGGTGACGGGCAGGTAGCCGAGACCGGGCCAGAAGACCTGGGCGTCGATGCCGTGCCGGGCGCAGCTGGTGAAGTTTTCCTCGGCGGCGCTGAACGACATCTGCGACCACAGTGGTCGATCCGATTCGGCGAGGGCGCGGACCAGCCCGAAATAGAAGGCGCCGTTGGCGATGGTGTCCAGCACGGTCGGGCCGGCGGGCAGCACCCGGTTCTCCACCCGCAGGTGCGGCCGGCCCCGCGACACGTCGTACACCGGGCGGTTCCACCGGTAGACGGTGCCGTTGTGCAGGCGCAGCTCGGCGAGGTTGGGCACCTCACCGGCGGCGAGGGCCTGCGCCGGGTCCTCCGGGTCGCAGACCGGCAACAGCGCCGGGAAGTAGCGCACGTTCTCCTCGAACAGGTCGAACACGCTGGTGATCCAACGCTCGCCGAACCAGACGCGGGGGCGTACCCCCTGGGCCTTGATCTCTTCCGACCGGGTGTCGGTGGCCTGCTGGAACAGCGGGATGCGGGTCTCGCGCCACAGCTCCCGGCCGAAGAACAGCGGTGAGTTCGCGCCGACCGCGACCTGGATGCCGGCGACCGCCTGGGCGGCGTTCCAGTAGTCGGCGAACTGGGCCGGGCTGACCTGGAGGTGGAACTGGGTGCTGGTGCAGGCCGCCTCCGGGGTGATCGTGTCGGCGGTGACCGCCAACCGTTCCACCCCGCTGATGGCGATCGGCAGATCCTCGCCACGCGCCGCGAAGATCTGCTCGTTGAGCAGCTTGTAGCGGGGGTTCGCCGAGAGCGTCTCGGCGGTCAGGTGCTCGGGGCGCAGCGTCGGCAGAATGCCGATCATCACCATGTGCGCGCCGATCTCCCGGGCCTTCACCTCGGCGGCGTTGAGGCTGGCCCGCACGTACTCCTCGAAGTCGGCCGTGCCGGTGCCGGTCAGCCGGCGCGGCGGCACGTTGATCTCGACGTTGAACTGGCCCAGCTCGGTCTGGAAACTCTCATCCGAGATCGCCGCCAGCACGTCGGCGTTGCGCATCGCCGGGTTCGACGCCTCGTCGACCAGGTTCAGCTCGATCTCCACACCGGTCATCGGCCGGTCCACGTCGAAGCGGGACTCGCGCAGCATCTCGGCGAAGACATCCAGGCAGCGCCGGACCTTGTCGCGATAGCGGGCCCGATCCTCTCGACTGAAGGTTCGCACGCCGACGTCCTCGCCCATGGTCACCACCCTGTCACCGCTGGTCCCCCTAACCTCGCACGCCCTCGGCAGGCGGGGGAAGACCCGATGGGCCTTTCCTACCCAGCTGCCGGCCCCGTCACCCCGGCCAGAGCGCACCGATAGCATTACGGCCCGAGAGGTGGTGGCGTGCGGATGCGCGAGAAGGTGACCCGGCTGTTCGTCGCGGCGGCAATCGCCGAGGCCTGCTCCTGGCTGGCCCTGCTGGTCGGCATGCTGGTCAAGTACGGCCCGCCGGAGAACGAGCTGGGCGTCAAGATCTTCGGGCCGATCCACGGTGGCCTCTTCGTCGCGTACGTCCTGCTGGTGCTGGCCGTGGCCCGGCTGCACCGGTGGAGCCTGCTGGCCACGGCGGTGGCCCTGGCCAGCGCGGTGCCGCCGTTCGCCACCCTGGCCTTCGAGCGCTGGGCCCGCCGCCGGGGGATGCTCGGCGTCGACCGGCAACCGGCCCGCGAGCCCGCCCCGGTCGGCTGAGCCGCCAACCGACGCACCCCGCCCGCCCCTGATCGGGCCGGGTCGGATCAGGTCAGCGCGGAGCAGGCCACGATGCCGGCCAGCAGCAGCGTGCCCAGGAACGCCTGCAACAGCAGCGGCGGCCCGAGATGCGACCAGAGCGTCGCGGTACGCGGAGTCAGCAGCTGCCCGGTGGTGAGGTTGACGATCCGCTCGATCCGGGGCGGCAGCTCCGGGTCGCGTTGGGCACGCAGGGTGAGTTGCACCTGGTCGGCCGGGTGCAGGGCGCTCTGCGGGAGGTGACCGTGCAGCTCCACCTCGCAGAGCTGACCGGCGGTGTTGCGCAGCCGCACCGGCGTGACCAGGTACTCCGGGCCCTGCTTCAGCTCCTTCCACCGACGACGGGTGCCGCCACCGCCGAAGGAGAAGAGCGAGCGCAGAAGTAGGGCGGGTAGCCGGGCGATGGCCGCCGCCGCGAGCACCGCCACCAGCACCGGCTGACCGATGCGTACCTCACGGGTGTAGCCGTCGAGCAGGCGAATCAGCCGCCCGGTGACGATTCGCTCGCTCGGGTGCACGATCCGTCGGGTATCGAGTCCGCTGTCCATCTCCACCACCGAGAGTCCGCTTGTGTTCACAGATCGTATCGACGTCCTCAGTTGAACGACGTGAATGAAACCTGGTCACGGGCTCACGGCCGTGAGGTGACATCCCCGTCGACCCGGGTAAGCGGGGGGCCGAGCTGGAAAGGGGTCGAGCATGCAGCTGTCCTTCCTGCGCCCGCTCTACGACCGTCCCGGGCCGTGGTGCTCGGTGTATCTGGATGCCTCCGCGGATACGGAGGATGCCAAACCCGCACTGGACCTGCGCTGGCGTGCCCTGGAGAGTCGGCTTGCCGAACAGGGGGCCGACGAGGCGAGCATCGCCGCGCTGGACCGGGTGATCCGTGGGCACGACCCGATGGTCGGTGACTACGGTCTGGCGGTCTTCGCCAGTCACGGGCGGGTGGTGCTCTCCGAGTACCTGTCCGCGCCACCACTGCGCGATCTGGCCAGCTACGGGCCACTCCCGCACGTGATGCCGCTGCTCGCCCAGCGGGGCGAACAGGTGGCCTGGGTACGCGTGGTGGCCGACCGGGTCGGCGCCGACGCCATGGCGGTAAGCGCCGGCGGAGTGCCCCGGCGAGCGCACATCGCTGGCCGGGACGAGTACCCGCTGCGGCGAACGAAGCCCGGCGGCTGGTCCCAGTCGCGCTACCAACGGGCGGCCATGGAGGCGTGGCACCAGAACGCCGGTGACGTCACCGCGGCGACCGTGGACCTGGCCGACCGGGTCGGCGCGGACGTGGTGGTGGTCGCGGGTGACGTCCGGGCCACCGGAATGATCGCCGCCCAGATGCCGGAGCGCTGGCAGGACCTGGTGGTCCGTACCGACGCCGGGTCCAGGGCCGGCGGCGCCGACCAGACGTTGCTGGACGACCTCACCGTGCAGACCATCGCGGAGATCGCCGACCAGCGGATCAGCGCCGCCCTGGACCGGTTCGGCGTGCAGGAGGACGTCGGCGGCGGTCTCGCCGCGGTCGTCTCGGCCCTGCAACGCAACCAGGTGGACACGATGCTCATCGTGGACGACCCGTCGGCAAACGGTGAGCTGTGGATCGGCGCGGAACCCACCGAGATCGCCGTCGACCCGGGGCAGCTGGCCGCCATGTCGGTGACCGACCCGCAACGGGTACGCGCCGACGCGGCGCTGGTCCGGGCGCTGGTCGGCACCGACGCGGCACTGACCGTGCTCGGCCCCGAGGAGGCGCCCGACCTCACCGACGGCGTCGGCGCGGTGCTGCGCTACGTCGACCCGGGCACACCGGGGCGCGGCAATGGCTGAGCGTTCGGTTGCGGACGTCGTGGTGGAGCGGCTTCTGGCCTGGCGGGTGCCCCGCGTCTTCGGGTACCCGGGCGAGGCGATCGCCCCGCTGGTGGCCGCGCTGCTCCGCACCGGCGGCGAGCCGGCGTTCATTCCGGCCCGGCACGAGGAGACCGCCTCGTTCATGGCCACCGGGCACGCCAAGTTCACCGGCGGCATCGGGGTCTGCCTCGCCACCCAGGGGCCCAGCGCCGTCCAGCTGCTCAACGGCCTCTACGACGCCAAGCTGGACAGTAAGCCGGTGGTGGCGATCGTCGGGGAGGACATCTCCGGGCCGCTCGGCGGCGCACACCAGGAGATCGGCCTGAGCCGGCTCTTCGGGGACGTGTGCAACCAGTTCGTCCGGTACGGCCGCAGCCCCGAGGACGTGGGTGCGCTGCTGGACCAGGCGTTCCGGACGGCGGCGGCGACCCGTAGCCCGACCTGCGTCGTATTGCCCCGGCAGTTGCAGGAGGCCCTGGTGCCCGACCTGCAGACGTACGCCAACGGGGTGCTCTCGGCGACCCCCGGCGAGCCGCTGGCCCGGGTCCTGCCGCACGAGGCGGACCTCGACGCCGCCGCGCAGCTGCTCGGCGGCGGCCAGCGCACCGCGATCCTGGTGGGCCAGGGCGGTCGGGACGCGGCCGCCGAGATCATCGAGATGGCCGACCGGCTCGGCGCCGGGGTGGCCACCTCGCTGCTGGGCAAGCCGGTGCTCGACGAGCGGCTGCCGTTCCACACCGGGGTGCTCGGGGAGGTCGGCACCCCGGCGGCAGCCGAGTTGATGGGCGGCTGCGACACGCTGCTGATGGTCGGCACCAACGATCCGTGGACCGACTACTTCCCGATGCCCGACCAGGCGCGCACGGTGCAGATCGACATCGACGGCCGCCGGATCGGCACCCGCTACCCGGCCGACGTGCCGCTGGTCGGTGACGCCGCCGAGACGCTGCGGGCGCTGCTGACCCGGGTACGCGGTCGGCCCGAGCAGCGGTGGCGCGCCACCGTCGAGAGTTCGGTGGACCGGTGGCGGGAGGAGGCCGCCGACCGGGCCGCCGCTGCCGCCGACCCGGTCAACCCGCAGCTAGTCCTTCAGGAGCTGTCCGCTCGGATGCCGGGCACCGGGGCGGTCGCGGTCGACGTCGGCTCGGTCCTCTACTGGTACGCCCGACACCTCGTCCTGCCACCCGGGGTGAACGCGCAACTGTGCGGCACCCTCGGCTCGATGGGCTGCGCGCTGCCGTACGCGGTGGCCGCCAAGCTGGCCAACCCCGACCAGCCGGTGATCGCGTTGGTCGGGGACGGGGCGATGCAGCTCAACGGGCTCGCGGAGCTGATCACCGTGTCGCACCACTGGCAGCGGTGGAGCGACCCCCGGCTGGTGGTGCTGGTGCTCAACAACCGGGACCAGAACGGCATGGGTGGCGGGCGCGAGCCGTCCTCCGACCCGACCCAGCGCCGCCCCGACGTGCCGTACGCCGGGTGGGCCCGGCTGCTGGGGCTGCACGGGGTGCGGGTGGACCGCCCGGAGTTGGTCGGCGCGGCCTGGGACGAGGCCCTCGCCGCGGACCGTCCCTGCGTACTGGAGGCGGTCGTCGACCCGGCGGTGTCGCTGGCGCCGCCGGAGCCCGCGTTCGCCGACCTGCGCGGCCTCTATGCCGACGGCGCCCCGGCCCGCAAGGTCCGGGAGCAGGTGGAGGTCACCACGAACGCCGAGGATCTCGTTTAGCCGCCTTGGGCCAGGGCATCAGTAGCGGCCCGAAGACGCTGGAGGTGCCATGTCCGAGCCCGCTGACCGCCGCTACGGTCCCGCGACCCTACCGAGGGCTCGTGGCCCCCTCTCCGCGGCGATCGTCGAGGCTCTGCGGCGCCCACCGCACGACCTGCCCGCCGATCTCGGCGTCGACCTCCACCCGGCGGCTCCGATCCTCGACGAAGACCTTCAGCTGACGCTTTTCCTCTGTTACGAGCTGCACTACCGGGGCTGGCTCGGGGTGGACGAGTCGTGGGAGTGGCAGCCCACACTGCTGGCGCTGCGCGCCCGCTGCGAACAGGTCTTCGAGGCGGCGCTGCGTCGCCTGGTCGGCTCGCCGCCGGTGCCCGTGGCCGGGGTGGCGGTCGGCCTCGCGGAGCTGGTCGCGGCCGACGACGGGCCGCCGCTGGCCGCGACGCTGCAACGGCGTGCCGACCTCACCCAGTTCCGCGAGTTCGTCGTCCACCGCTCCGTCTACCACCTGCGCGAGGCGGACCCGCACAGCTGGGCGCTGCCTCGCCTCGGTGGCCCGGCCAAGGCCGCGCTCGTGGAGATCCAGACCGACGAGTACGGCAACGGGCGGCTGGATCGGATGCACTCCGAGCTGTTCCGGCGCACCCTCGACCGGCTGGGGCTGGACACCACGTACGGCGCTCATGTCGACCTGGCGCCGGCGGTGACGCTGGCGACCAACAACCTGATGTCGCTGTTCGGGCTGCACCGGCGGCTGCGCGGCGCGCTGCTCGGGCACCTGGCCGCGTTCGAGATGACCTCCTCGCTGCCCAACCGTCGCTACGGCAACGGGCTGCGCCGGCTCGGCTTCGACGAGGTGGCCACCCGCTTCTACGACGAGCACGTCGAGGCCGACGCGGTGCACGAGCAGATCGCCGCCCACGACATGTGCGGTGGTCTGGTCCGCGTCGAGCCGGTCCTCGGGCCCGACGTGCTCTTCGGCGCGGCGGCCGGGCTCGCGGTGGACCGGCTGTTCGCCGCGCATCTGCTGGACAGCTGGGCCGCCGGCCGCAGCTCGCTGCGGTCACCCGCCCCGCCGACCCTGCCGCCAACGGTCTCGCTTGTCGCGTCGCCCGCGGTGGCCCCGCCGGCCCCGCCCGCGCTCGTCTGACCCCAGGGCTGTTGCATCGGGGGAGCCGACTGGTCACGCCCAAGCGTGTGGGTCCGGCGGGGCAGACCGCCGGCTGTGGGGTGGGGCGTACCGCGCGCAATCCGCCCTTTGCTCTGCACCCGCCGGCGCGCCAGCCACGGTCTGTAACTGGCGCGTCGGCGGGTGCAGAGCAAAGGGGGCGTGCCCTGGGTGCGGCCCGTCCCGTCGGCGTGCTCGCGCTGCGCTGCGCCGCGATGTCGGCTCAGCTCTCGCGGGTGGTGCCCGCGCGGAAGTTGACCGCCTTGTGGGTGCCGTCGCAGAACGGCTTGAGCGCCGACTTGCCGCACCGGCACAGCGCCACCGTGCCCCGGCGCGCGTCGATGCGCTCGCCGTCTGGCGTGACCAGCATGAAGTCGCCGCGGACCAGCAGCGGGCCGTCCTCGTACGGGGTGATCGTGGCGGCTGCTGGCTCGCTGGTGTCGTCGGTGCGCATGGCCCCGGAAGTGCCCGACCTGGCCCTGCCGAAACCCGAACGACCGAACGCCGGTGATGACCGGGGCACCCCCCCTGACCAGCGGAATGTGCCGCCGAGTGGGTGATGCCCCGTTTGAACCCCATCGGGACGGGAAGCCGGGCCGCGTGGTGAGCGAACGAGGCAAGGTGGGGCCGGTGCACAAGGTGCACAAGGGGCTCACGGCCGATGGCGCCGGTCTTGCCGGCGACCGGGTCGTGGCCGTGGGCAGCGCCGCCCGGGTGCTGGTCGCCGCCACCGCCCGGGCGCTGCGCGGGGAGGACTGCGCCGACCTCGGGCACACCGGGCCGACGTCGCGGTTCCCCGGCGCCCCCGAGCCGGTACGCCGCGCCGCGGTCACCCGCGCCGCCGGTCGGGTCGCGCTCACCGTGGCCCAGGTCGACGAGGTGGACGCCGCCCGGGTGGCCCGTTGGTTCGCCGACCAGTACCCCCGCCGGCGCTACCCCGGGGTGCTCATCGGCTCTCCGCACGGCGCGGCGGCACACCTCGCGGTGGCCCTCGGTGTGCCGTGGTTGCCGGCGGGCTTCGAGATGACCGTGCACTGGTCCGACGGCGGGGTGGATCGGCCGGCGGACGCTCTGGAGCACGGTGCGGCGCTCGCCACCCGGCTGCTCGTCGGCAACCCCGACCTGCACGTGCGCCAGGTGCACTGCCCGGCCAGCCGAGGCCCACTGACCGGGGCGACGGTGTCGCTGACCGGCTCGTGGCGGGCCCTACCGGTCGCGTACGCGCAGTTTCTCGCCGACCGACTGGTGCCGGGCGCTCCCGTGCTGCTGGTCCGCGACGTGCGCACCTGGCCGGTGCTGGAGCGCGGGCCGGGGCACAGCTTCCAGGTCGGCTGCCCGGCCAGCGGGCTGGACCCGGTCGACTTCCACCCAGACAGTCACGCGCTGCGGCAGGTGCTGCGCTCCGTCGGCGGCGACGCGACCCGGTGGGAGCCGCCGGAGGTGTCCGTGTCGTCGGCCGACGCCGAGCACGGCGTCGACCCGGGTTTCGAGCAGGCCGCGCGGGACTGGTCCGCCCGGCGCCAGCACCCGCTGCACCGGGTGCTGGTGCCCCGGCCGGCGGCCCTGAGTGCGGGCGTGGCCGACCTGTACCGCCGGTGGCTGCGACGCGCCGGCAAGACCGGTGACCGGTTGGTGGTGGAGTGCGGCCGGCTACTCGACCCGTGGCAGGTGATGCGGGCGGGGCTGGTGCCGTACTGGTGTGAGAACGCCACCCGCCGCAGCGTCGACGAGGCTGAGTGGTGGCTGGCCGGCAGCGAGGCGTTCAGCTCGGTGGACGTGCTGCCCGAGCCGCCCGGGCTGCGCTCGCCAGCGCTGGCCGGGCTGCCGCAGTGGCTGGCCGTCGCCGGGTTCGGCCGGCGGCGTCGGGCGTTGGACCGCACCACCGCGCGGGGCTACCCGGTCACCTCGGTGCCCACCCGCCGGGCCACCGAGGTCCTGCGCGCCCAGCCGTACGACCTGCCTGCGCCGCCCCCGCTGGGGGTCGCCGAGGCGCTGGCCGTGCTCCGCGACAGCGGCGGCCACCAGGGGTTGTTGGTCTCCTGAGACGGAGCACGCCGAAACTTCCTCGCGAACCCGGGGTCCCGTGATTGAGTACCTACGGAGCGGGAACATCGCTGGCTGCGACGGCCTAATTGCGCTGCGTGCAGGCGGTGTCGCCCGCTGGCATCCCAGTCACTGACCCACTTTCCGGCCCGGTGCGTGGCTCGACCACGCGCACGACCGGTTTCCCGATCCGGGCGGGGGACCTTCCTGAGGGAGGCGCGGATGTTCGGACAGACCAGCACGACCACGACCACACCACCACCACCCAACGACCGAGGTCTGGAAGATCTCGACGCGGCGGCGCTGGCGTACGCGGCCCGGATCGCCGGGCTGCCGCCGGAGCGGCGGGGAGAGGCCCGCGACGACCTGGTGCGCTTCGCGCTGCCGTTCGCCGGGCGGCTCGCCCGTCGGTACCGGGGGCGTGGGGAGCCACTGGAGGACCTGGAGCAGGTGGCCCGGCTGGGGCTGGTCAACGCCGTCGACCGCTATGACCCGGAACGGGGCTCGTTCACCGCCTACGCGGCGATCACCATCGTGGGCGAGATCAAACGGCACTTCCGGGACCGCACCTGGGGCGTACACGTGCCCCGCCGACTGCGGGACCTGATCCTGGAGGTGGGGCAGGCCACCGCCGCACTCACCAGCGAGCTGTCCCGGGCCCCGTCGGTCGCCGAGCTGTCGGCCCGACTGGAGACCCCGCAGGAGGAGATCCTCGCCGCCCTGGAATCGGCGGCCGGCTACAGCCCGGCCTCGCTCAACGCCCCGGTCGGTGGGGAAAGCTCCGCCGAGTTCGGGGATCTGGTCGGCGAGTCGGACAACGCGCTGGAATCGGTCGACGACCGGGTGACGGTGAGCGGTCTGCTGCACCGCCTGCCGTGGCGCGAACGGCGGATCCTCGCGATGCGCTTCTACGGCAACCAGACCCAGGCGGAGATCGCCGCCCGGTTCGGCATCTCGCAGATGCACGTGTCCCGGCTGCTGTCGCGGGCGCTTACCTGGCTGCGTCAGGCGATGCTCGCCGACGCGCCGCCGCCCTGGCAGAACGGCGCCGCCGAACCCGACCCGGGCAAGACCCGGATCTCGGTCAAGCAGAACGGCGACACGGTGGTGGTCGAGGTCGGCGGTGAGATCGACCGCGACGGCGCGGACCAACTGCGCCGGGCCATGCTGGAGGCGGTCACCGGCCAGCCCAGCGAGGTGGTCGTCGACCTGGTCGGCGCGGGCGGTTTCGACGCCGGTGGGATCGCCGCGCTGATGGCCGGGCGGGACGCGGCAGAGCGGACCGGGGTGCCGCTGCGGCTGACCCGGGTCCAGCCCGCGGTACGCCGCTCGCTCACCGCCGCCGGCCTGGCACCGGCCCGGGACTGAACACCCGGACGACAGACAGAAGGGCCGACACCCGTCGCGGGTGTCGGCCCTTCGGTGCGCGTACCGCTGGTCAGTGCTCTTCGGGGTTGCCGTCGCTGTGCGGGTGGCGCCAGCGCTCGTGCGGCTTCGGCGCGTCCTCGGCGTCCTTCGGCGGGTCGCTCTGCTCGAAGCTCGGCCGGCGGACGCCCTCGGGCTCCGGCACGTCCACCGGCCGGGCGCCGGAGCGCGGCGCCGGCTGGAAGTCGGTGGCGTCGCGGGCGCCGTGCGCGCCCTCGGCGGACGGCGACTCCGGGGCGTGGTGCTCCAACCGCAACTCCTCGGCGAACTCCTGCGGCGGTTTGGTGGTGCGCTGCGGCAGGTCGCGGCCCAGGTCGGCGACGAGCGGGCCGTACTTCAGGTCGAAGGCGGGGCGCTCGGATCGGATCCGGGGCATCCGGTCGAAGTTGCGCAACGGCGGTGGGCAACTGGTCGCCCATTCGAGCGAGTTGCCGAAGCCCCACGGGTCGTCCACGGTCACCATCGCCCCGTACCGCCAGGACTTCCACGCGTTGTAGATGAAGAACAACGTGGACAGGCCGAGGATGAACGCGAAGATGCTGGAGATCGTGTTCAACGTGGTGAAGCCGTCGGTGGGCAGGTAGTCGGCGTACCGGCGCGGCATGCCCTCGTTGCCCAGCCAGTGGTGCACCAGGAAGGTGCCGTGGAAGCCGATGAACATGGTCCAGAAGTGCGCCTTGCCGAGCCGTTCGTCGAGCAGTCGCCCGGTCATCTTGGGCCACCAGAAGTAGTAGCCGCCGAAGAGGGCGAAGACCACGGTGCCGAACACCACGTAGTGGAAGTGCGCCACCACGAAGTAGCTGTCGTGGGTGTGCCAGTCGACCGGCGGGCTGGCCAGCAGGACCCCGGTGAGACCGCCGAACAGGAAGGTGACCAGGAAGCCGATGGCGAACAGCATCGGCGTCTCGAAGGTGAGCTGGCCCTTCCACATGGTGCCGATCCAGTTGAAGAACTTCACGCCGGTGGGCACCGCGATCAGGTAGCTCAGGATGCTGAAGAACGGCAGCAGCACCTGACCGGTGGCGAACATGTGGTGCGCCCATACCGTCATGGACAGCACGGTGATGGCGATGGTGGCCAGCACGATCCCGGTGTAGCCGAACAGCGGCTTGCGGGAGAAGACCGGAATGATCTCGGTGATGATGCCGAAGAACGG
The DNA here is from genome assembly GCF_000718555.1 of Micromonospora chokoriensis. Taxonomy (GTDB): domain Bacteria; phylum Actinomycetota; class Actinomycetes; order Mycobacteriales; family Micromonosporaceae; genus Micromonospora; species Micromonospora chokoriensis_B. The sequence goes on along the minus strand of NZ_JOAN01000022.1, from coordinate 49,061 downwards.
CAACGCGATGATGTAGACCTCGGGGTGGCCGAAGAACCAGAACAGGTGCTGCCAGAGCATCGGCCCGCCGGTCGCCGCGTCGTACACGTGCGCGTTGAGCAGCCGGTCGGCGGAGAGCGCCAGCAGCGCGGCGGCCAGCAGCGGGAAGACGAGGATCACCAGCACGCTGGTGAACAGCATGTTCCAGGTGAAGATCGGCATCCGGAACATGGTCATGCCGGGCGCGCGCAGGGTGAGGATCGTGGTGATCAGGTTGACCGCGCCGAGGATGGTGCCGAGCCCGGATACGACCAGGCCGACCACCCACATGTTGGCACCCACGCCGGGGCTGTTCTCGACGCTGCTGAGTGGGCTGTACGCGGTCCACCCGAAGTCGGCCGAGCCGCCCGGGGCGAGGAACCCGCCGACCACCATGAGGCCGCCGAACAGGTACAGCCAGTAGGCGAGCGCGTTGAGGCGGGGGAACGACACATCCGGCGCGCCGATCTGGATCGGCACGATGTAGTTGGCGAACCCGAACGCCGCAGGCGTGGCGAACAGCAGCAGCATCACCGCGCCGTGCGAGGTGAAGAGCTGGTTGTACTGCTCGGAGGAGAGGAACTGCATCCCCGGGCGGGCCAGCTCGCCCCGGATCAGCATCGCCTCCAGACCGGCCAGCAGGAAGAACCCGAAGGAGGTCAGCAGATAGAGCAGGCCGATCTGCTTGTGGTCGGTCGTGGCGAGGAACTTGATCAACGAGTTGCCGGGGACCGGCGCCCGTACCGCTCCCGGGAACCCGCCGAAGCGGGCCGGTGCCAGGATCGCCGGGCCCCGATCGCGGCCAGGTTCCGTGGTTACCCGCTTGGGCATGGCTGCTCACCCCGTCGTGACGGCAGAAAGGACGGGCGTGCCTACCCGACCCTCGCACCATGTAACCAGGCCAGAGCGGTAAATTCGGTCAGATCGTCGGTACCGGGCGTAAGCGCCTCGAATGCTCAGGTTGCCGGCAGCATCGCCCAGACGGCCTTACCCGAACCGGCCGGCACGCTTCCCCACCGCTGGGCCAGCTCCCGAACCAGCATCAGCCCTCGCCCACCCTCGGCGTGCAGGTCCACCCCGGCCGGCCGGGCCTGGTCGCTGCTGCCGTCCACCACCGCCAGGTGCAGATACGGCCGGCGCAGGGTCACCGTCACCTGCATCGGCGTGCCGGCGTGGCGCACCACGTTGCCGACCAGCTCGCTGAGCACCAACGCGGCCGGGCCGGACGCGTCGGGCAGGTTCCACCGCGAGCACGCGTCGGTGACCAGCTCTCGGGCCCGCCGGCAGGCCCCGGCCACTGGCTCCAGCCGGGCCCGCATCCGCAACGTGGACGTCGCGTTCGCCAACCGGGTCGCCTCGGCGCAGTCCGTTGACACCGGGACCACCCGGCAGGTGGTCGACTCGGCCAGCCAGCGCGCGGCGACCGGCGACGGGGCGCAGAGCACCACTGGTACGGCCGGCCACTCCTCGGCCCGACGGGCGGTCGCGGCGAAGACGGACAGCGCCAGTCGATCCTGGACATCCACCTCGGCCATGTCGACCACCAGCGCCTCCGGCTGGTCGACGAGAGTGCTGTTGAGCGCCTGGTGCACCGAGCGCATGGTGGCCAGGTCCAGTGCGCCGGTGAGCCGGACGACCGCCACCGGTGCCGTGCTGCGCACCTCGCAGAAGATCCGGCTGGACATCGGCACCCTCACTTCGCTGCTGAGTCGGGATCTGCCAACTACCCGAGGCCGTTCCCGAGCAAACCGGACCACCGGCGGAGCGAGGCAGGTCACGGCCCGTAACGGCAGCTCACGGTCGGGGCCGTCCGGTCAGGATGCCCAACGCGATCATGCCGACGCCGAGGCCCAGGTGCAGCCAGCCGTCGGCGTCGTTGACCGGCAGCACGTTCGCCCCGGTGTCGTGCTCCACCGCCAGCCCGTAGAGCCAGAGCACCAGGTAGACCGCGCCACCGCCGATCAGGAACGTCCGAGCGCCGGTGACCGTCCGCGCCAGCAGCAGACCCGCCACTCCGAACGCCAGATGCACCAGGTTGTGCAGCACCGACACCTGGAAGACGCCGAACAGGTACGCGCCCGAGCCGTGGCCGGCGAAGCGCAGCGCGTCCATGCCGCTGGTGATCCCCGGCACAAAGCCGAGCGCGCCGACCAGCAGGAACAGCACCCCCACCGTCGCCGCCGCCCGGCGGACCGGCGGCTTACCGTCAGCCGGGTTGGGTCGGGCGCGGGAGTGCGCCATCGGTCCGACCATCACCGGCTCCTCGTCGCGCGGCGGGCATGAGCGTTGCCGGCTACCCGCTGTCGCGGCCGACAAACCGGCCGAGCGCGCTGCTGGTCAGGCCGGCAGCAGCCGCGGGACACCGGCCAGCTGCCGGACCCGCTCGTACAACTCGACGTAGCGCCGGGCCATCACCTCGGGCGTGAAGCGCCGCGCGGCCACCCGCCGGCACTCGTCGGGGTCGAGCAGCTCGGCGGCGAGGACCAGGTCGCCCAGCTCCTCCTCGTCGATGGTGAGCAGCCCGGTGCGACCGTGCTCGATCAGCTCCGGCAGGCACCCCCGGGCGGTGGCCACCACCGGCGTACCCAGGGCGAGCGACTCGACGACCGCGGTGCCGCCCGGCTCCTCCCAGCGCAGCGGGAACAGCGACGCGCGGGCGCTGGCGAGCAGGTCGTCGCGCTCCTGGCCGGCCACGGTGCCGACCCAGCGGACCCGGTCACCGTCGACGTGCGGCGCCACCTCGTCGAGGAAGAACCGCACGTCCGGGTTCTGCCGGGCCTCGTCACCGGCCGCGGCCAGGTCGGCCGGCCGATGGTACGGCCCGACCGGGCCGGCCAGCACCAGCGGGAAACCGACGCGGTGTGCCAGCCGGGCGCCCACGTCCTGCCCCTTGCCCGGGTTGATCCGACCCAGGATGAGCAGGTGCTCGCCCTTCTCCGGTCGGGGCCGCCGGTCGGCATCCACGGCGAGCGGCGTGGACAGGTGCACGTGCCCCACCGAGTGCTCTCGCAACGCCAGCGGCGCGCGAGCCAGCTGCGACGCGGAGACGCCGTTGACCCGGACCCGGTCGCCGCCGTCCAGGCTGCCGTAGAGCGCCGGGTGCTTGGCCAGGTCCCAGTGCAGGGTGTGCAGGGTCGGCGGTCCGGCCGGCCCCATCGCGGCGAGCGTGGCCAGCCCGACCGCCTCGACATGGTCGTGCACCAGGTCGATGTCGTCGCGGGAGTGCAGCTCACGGACCACCCCGGCCAGGTGCGCCTGGGCGATCCCGCAGACCTGGTTGTACGGCCGCTGCAACGCGGCGAACTGCCCGTCGCTGAAGACCGACACCTGCTCGTCCACCGGCAGGGTGCTGCTGCCCACCGAGGCGAGCACCACCCGTACGCCGAGTCGCCGCAGCTCCGGCACCAGCGTGGCGATCACGTTCTCGATGCCGCCGTAGCCGGGCGGTGGCACGGACAGCCACGGGCCGGCGTTCATCAGCACGGTGAGGCTCACGCGGCGGCCACCCTTCGGCGGGGCACCCGGTGGCGCAGCTCGGCCAGCGGCGGGCGTTCCTCGATGGACACGTCACTGACCACGATCTCGCGGTCCAGGTTCGGCAGGGTGTCCGAACCACCGCGGCGGAACTGGGTCAGCAACGCCTCCGGTGCCAGCCCGGGGGTCGCCCAGCCACGTCGCTGCAACCGGGACCAGGCGGTCAACATGATCTGCGCGGACATCCGGCCCAGCGCCGCCGTGTCCTGGTGGCGGTGCTTGCGCTCACCGAGGTCGACCTGCGCCATCGCGTCCAGGCCGACCAGGTCGAGCAGGTCGATCATCATGGCCGTCTCGACCCCGTACCCGGAGACGAACGGCACCTGAGCCAGCACGTCCCGGCGGCCCGCGTACTCGCCGGCGAGCGGCTGCACGAAGCCGGCCAGCTCGGGCCAGAAGAGGTTGAGCAGCGGTCGGGCCATCAGCTCGGTCACCCGGCCACCACCGTCGGGCTCGACGCTGGCGGTGCCCACCAGCGGCCGATGGTAGAAACCCTTCACGAACTCGACCGACGGGTCGGTCAGCAGCGGGCCGAGCAGCCCGCTCACGAAGTGCGGCCGAAACTCCCGCAGGTCGGCGTCGATGAACGCCACCACGTCCCCCTCGGCGGCGGCCAGCCCGGCCCAGAGCGCGTCGCCCTTGCCGGTGAGCTGGGGCAGCCCCCGGGTCATCGCGTCCTGGCTGACCACCTCCGCCCCGGCGGCGCGGGCCACCTGCGCGGTGCGGTCGGTCGAGCGCGAATCCACCACGATCAGCTCGTCGACGAGGGCGACCCGGTCCATCAGGTGCTCCCGGATGGTCGACACGATCGCGCCGACGGTGGCCTCCTCGTTGCGCGCCGGCAGCACCACGCTGACCCGGGTCCCACCCTTAGCTCGCATCAGCCGACGGGCCGGCCAGTCCGCCGCCGACGTCGTCCGGTACGTGGCCCACGCCTCCACCACCGGTGACACGCTCGGTGTCGTATCCCGCACGGGCACCCCTCCGTTCGTGCGTGGAAAAACCGAAATTGGTTGTTCCCATTCCTCATCACGCGCTAACCGCTTTTCTGGCAACAGCTTGATCACAGAGGTGACGCCCATGCGTTCCCGGGGGATGAACGTTTGATTGCGCACAGCCCAGGGGACTGCTCCCATCGCAGATGAAAAGTCTTCGAAGGAGTATCGGGATGCGGAAATGCCGGGTGGGCCTGATCGGCGCCGGCGGCGTCGCACAACGTCACGCGCGGGTACTGGCCGGGTTCGACGACGTCGAGCTGGTCGCGGTCACCGACGTCGCGCCGGAGGCGGCGGCCGCGCTCGTCGCACAGCACGGCGGGCGGGCCTGCGCCGACGTCGCCGAGCTGTTGGCCACCGATCCGGACGCCGTGTACGTCTGCGTGCCTCCGTTCGCGCACGGCCCCGCCGAGCAGGCGGTGATCGAGGCCGGAGTGCCGATGTTCGTGGAGAAGCCCGTCGCGGTCGACCTGAGCACCGCCGAACGGATCGCCGACCTGGTCGCGCGGCGCGGGCTGCGCACCGCCGTCGGCCACCACTGGCGCTACCTGAGCGTGCTCGACGAGGCCCGCGCACTGCTCGCCGACCATCCGGTGCGGATGGTCAGCGGCGCCTGGCTGGACAAGGTGCCCCCGGTGGCGTGGTGGTCGCGGCGGGACCGCTCCGGCGGCCCGGTGGTCGAGCAGGCCGCCCACGTGCTCGACCTGATCCGCGTACTGGCCGGCGAGGTCACCGAGGTCACCGCGTACGGCAACGGCACACCGCCGCCGGTCGACGGTGCCGACATCGACTCGGTGACCACCGCCGTGCTGCGCTTCGCCGACGGTGCCGTCGGCACGCTCAGCGCCGCCTGCGTCCTGGGTTGGAAGCACCGCGCCGGCCTGGAGATCCTCGCCGACGGGCTGGCCCTCGCGATCACCGAGGACGGGCTGTCGATCCGCGACGCCGACGGCGAACGACACGTCCCCGCCGACCCGGAAGCCGCCCGGGTGGCGGTGGACCGCGCCTTCGTCGACGCCGTGCGCGGCATCGGCGACGACGTGCGCGTCCCGTACGCCGAGGCGCTGGCCACCCAGCGCCTCGCCCTCGCGGTGGCCGACTCGGCGCGTACCGGCACGACCGTGCGGCTCGCCACCGCGACCGCGCCGGCGGCGCTCGCCACGGCGGTGACCGTCGATGCGTGACAAGGTCGTGGTGGTCACCGGCCCAGGCCGGGTCGACCTGGTGGAGCAGGACGCGGCGCCGCTGCGCCCCGGCACGTTCCGGGTCGAGACGCTGTTCAGCGGTGTCTCGGCCGGCACCGAGCTGAGCTACGTCAAGGGCACGAACCCCTACCTGAACGTCACCTGGAACGCCGAGCTGGGGCTGTTCCAGCCGGGCACGGCGAGCACGCCCTACCCGGTGACCCGACTCGGCTACATGCAGGTCGCCCGGGTGGTAGAGAGCGAGACCCCGGCCATCGCGGTGGGCACGGTCGGCGCGATGACGTACGGGCACCGCACCGGTTGGCTGGCAGATCCGGTCGCCGAACGGTTCGTGGCGCTGCCCGACGACCTGGACCCGCTGCTCGGCGTCTACGTCGCGCACATGGGCCCGATCTGCGCCAACGGCCTGCTGCACGCCGCCGCCGACCTGCACGGCGCCGACGTCCGCGCCCTCGGCGACGGGGTCCGCGGCCGACGGGTCGCCGTCGTCGGCGCCGGTGTCGTGGGGCTGCTGACGGCGCTGTTCGCCCGACGCACCGGCGCCGCGTCGGTGGTGGTGCTCGACCCCACCCCGCACCGCCGCCAGGTCGCCGAGGCGCTCGGCCTGGAAACCCTCGACCCCGACGCGGACGACCCGGCGGTCGTGCTCAAGACCCGCTGGGCGCACACCGCCGGCGACCGGGGCGCCGACCTGGTGTTCCAGTGCCGGGGGCAGGCATGGGCGTTGCAGCTCGCCCTGCGGCTGCTGCGGCCCCAGGGCACCGTCATCGACCTCGCCTTCTACCAGGGCGGCGCGGACGCGGTCCGCCTCGGTGAGGAGTTCCACCACAACGGCCTGTCGCTGCGCTGCGCACAGATCGGCCGGGTGCCGCGCGGGCTGGCACCCACCTGGGACCGCGAACGGCTCTCCGCCGAGACCGTCGACCTGCTCCGGACGTACGGGGACGCCATCCGTAAGCACCTCGTCTCGGCGGTGGTGCCGTTCGACGAGGCGCCCACCCTGCTCACCGACCTGGCCGACCGTCGCCGCCAGGAGCAGCAGGTGGTGCTCGCCACCTGACCCGCCTTCGCGGCGTGCCAGGGCCGGATACCGTTCCCGGCATGAGCACCAGGAGAGACCGACCGGGCAGCACCCCGAAAGACCGGCCGGTCGACGGCACCTCCGAGGGCCGACCAGTCGGCCTGGCCGCGTTGCTGCCGTACCTGCGGGAGCACCGCGCCACCCTGGTCGTGGTCGGCGCGCTGTCGCTGATCGGCGCGGCGACGTCGCTGGCGCAGCCGCTGCTCACCCGGTCGGTGCTCGACCGGATCGGCGCCGAACAGGGCGTGTCTGCGCTGGTGGCGGTGCTGGTGGCCCTCGTGGTGCTCGCCGCGGCGATCGGCGGGCTGCGCGACTACCTCCTGCAACGCACCGCCGAGGGAGTGGTGCTGGGCACCCGCCGTCGGCTCGCCGGCCACCTGCTGCGGCTGCCCATCGCCGAGTACGACCGCCGACGCACCGGCGACCTGCTCTCCCGGGTCGGCTCGGACACCACACTGCTGCGCGCGGTCGTCACCTCCGGGCTGTTCGAGACGGTCACCGGGGCGGTGACGGTGGTCGGCGCCGGCACGGCCATGGTGCTGCTCGACCCGCTGCTGTTCGGCGTCACCTTGCTCGGGGTGGCGCTGGGGCTGGGCTTCGCCGCCACCTTCGCCCGCCGGGTCCGGGCGCTGGCCCGCACCGCCCAGGAGCGGATCGGCGAGATGACCTCGGCGGTCGAGCGAGCCATCTCGGCGGCCCGGACCATCCGGGCCAGCCGGGCCGAGACCCGGGAGACCGAGGCCGTCACCGGCAGCGCGCGGGAGGCGTACGCGGCGGGGCTGCGGGTCGCCCGGGTGCAGGCGGTGGTCGGCCCGATCGGCTCGGTCACCGTGCAGGGAGCGTTCCTGCTGGTGCTCGGCATCGGTGGGGCACGGGTCGCCGCCGGGGCGATCTCCGTCGGTGATCTGGTCGCGTTCGTGATGTACCTGTTCCTCCTGGCGTTGCCGCTGGGCCAGGTGCTGCGGGCGTACACCCAGTTGCAGTCCGGCCTCGGGGCCCTCCAACGGATCGAGGAGATCCTCGCCGTGCCCGCCGAGGGCGTGGACGACCGCCCGGCGCCCGCCGCCGCGACGGCCACCCCGCGCCGGCCCGCTCCGATGATCGAGTTCGACCGGGTGAGCTTCGGCTACCCGGGCGGTGAGCCGGTGCTGCACGAGGTCAGCTTCGCGGTGCCCGCCGGCACCCGGACCGCCCTGGTCGGCCCCTCCGGCGCCGGCAAGTCCACCCTGCTGGCGCTTGTCGAGCGCTTCTACGAGGTGAGCGCCGGCGCGCTGCGCCTGGACGGCAACGACGTCCGGGACCTGCCCCGCGACGCGCTGCGGGCCCGGCTCGGCTACGTCGAGCAGGAGGCTCCCGTGCTGGCCGGCACGCTGCGGGAGAACCTGCTGATCACCGCCCCGGACGCCACCGACGAGAGGTTGCGCGAGGTCCTCGACGAGGTCAACCTGGGCCACCTGGCGCACCGCACCCCGCAGGGCCTCGACGTGCAGGTGGGGGAGGGCGGCGTCCTGCTCTCCGGCGGCGAGCGGCAGCGACTGGCCATCGCCCGCGCGCTGCTCGCCGGCCCGCCGGTGCTGCTGCTCGACGAGCCGACCAGCAACCTGGACTCCCGCAACGAGGTCGCGTTGCGCCGCGCCATCGACGCGGTGGCCGTCCGCCGGACGCTGTTGATCGTGGCGCACCGGCTCGCCACCGTGGTCGACGCCGACCAGATCGTCGTCCTCGACGGCGGCCGGGTGGTGGCCGTGGGCACCCACGCCGAATTGACCGCCACTGACCCGCTCTATCGGGAACTCGCCAGCCATCAGCTGCTGGTCGGCTGACTCCGGCCCAGCAAGGCCGACTTGCCGGGCGGCCGGGCCGCGCACGCCGCCCCGAATCGCGTACCGTTGCCGCTCATGGGTGTGTCGCAACGGTTCAAGAGCAAGTTCCGGCGGTTCCTCCAGCGCCCCGGTTCGACCGTGGATCTTGCTCCGCTGGAGAAGCTGCTCCCGGCGATCGAGGCGCGCGAGGCTGACCTCGCGGCGCTCGACGACGCTGAGCTGACCGAGGCCGCGGGTGCCGCCGTGGGTTACGAGGAGATCTGCGCCGTCGGCCGCGAGGCCGCCCGCCGTGGCCTCGACCAGCGGCCGTACGACGTGCAGCTGCTCGGCGCGATGTCGCTGCTCTCCGGCAAGGTCGCCGAGATGGCCACCGGTGAGGGCAAGACACTGACCGCCACGATCGCCGCGTACGGGCACGTCCGCCTCGGCAACGGGCCGGTGCACGTGCTCACCATCAACGACTACCTGGCCCGCCGTGACGCCCAGTGGATGGAGCCGGTCTACACCCTGCTCGGCCTCACCGTCGGCTGGGTCAACGAGGCCTCCACCCCGCAGGAGCGACGCGACGCGTACGCCTGCGACGTCACCTACGTCTCGGTCAGCGAGGCGGGCTTCGACTACCTGCGTGACCAGCTGGTCACCGATGTCGAGGACCGGGTGCAGCCCCCGCTGACCACCGCGATCGTCGACGAGGCCGACTCGATCATGATCGACGAGGCTCGGGTGCCGATGGTCCTGGCCGGCGCGGTGCCGGGCGAGCAGGACCCGGTGCACGCCGCCGCCGGGCTGGTCCGTGGCCTGCGCAAGGGCAAGCACTACACGGTCGCGGAGGACGGGCGGAGCGTGGCGTTCACCTCCGCCGGCCTGGCCGCCATCGAGGCCAAGCTCGGCATCGACCTGTACGACGAGGAACACGTCGCGCAGCTCTCTGCGGTCAACGTGGCGCTGCACGCGCACGCTCTGCTGCACCGTGACGTGGATTACATCGTCCGGGACGGCTCGGTCGAGCTGGTCGACGAGATGCGCGGCCGGGTGGCCCAGCGTCGCCGCTGGCCGGACGGTCTCCAGGCTGCGGTCGAGGCCAAGGAGGGGCTGGACGCCACCGCCGAGGGCGAGGTGCTCGGCACCATCGCCATGCAGGCGTACATCGCGCTCTACCCGAAGGTCTGCGGGATGACCGCCACCGCGGTGCTGGTCGGCGACCAGCTGCGGGAGTTCTTCGGCCTCGAGGTCGCGGTGATCCCGCCGAACACCCCGTGCATCCGCGAGGACGAGCCGGACCGCATCTACGCCACCCGGGCGGAGAAGGACGAAGCGCTGATCGACGAGATCCAGCGCTGGCACGCCAAGGGGCGGCCGGTGCTGGTCGGCACCCTCGACGTCAAGGAGTCCGAGGGGTTGGCCGCCGGGCTGAACGCCGCCGGGGTGCCCTGCGTCGTGCTGAACGCCAAGAACGACGACGAGGAAGCGGCGATCATCGCCGAGGCCGGCGCGTACGGCGCGGTGACCGTCTCCACCCAGATGGCCGGCCGGGGTGTCGACATCCGCCTCGGCGGCAGCGACCAGAGCGACCAGGAGCGGGTCTCCGAGCTGGGCGGGCTCTACGTGATCGGCAGCGGCCGGCACGACAGCCGCCGCGTGGACGACCAGCTGCGCGGTCGGGCCGGTCGACAGGGCGACCCGGGTGGCTCGGTCTTCCTCGTCAGCCTGGAGGACGACCTGGTCGTCCGGCACGCCGCCGACTCGGTGCCGGCCTCGCCGCGGATGAACGCCGACGGCCTGGTGACCGACCCGCAGGTCGACTACGCGGTAGAGCACGCCCAGCGGGTCGCCGAGGGCGTCAACCACGAGATCCACCGCAACACCTGGCGCTACAGCGTGGTCATCGAGCAGCAGCGCAAGGCCCTCGCCGCGCGCCGGGAGCGGCTGCTGACCAGCGACGTGGCCGCGGTGATGCTGCTCGAGAAGGAGCCCGAGAAGGCCGGCGAGATGGACGAGGATCTGCTCGCCCGTGCCGCCAAGTCGATCGCGCTCTACCACCTGGACCGGCTCTGGGCCGAGCACCTGGCCGAGCTGTCGGAGGTCCGCGAGGGCGTACACCTGCGCGCCCTGGGCCGGCTCGACCCGCTGGACGAGTTCCACCGCGCCGCCGTGCCGGCGTTCACCGATCTGATCCCGGAGATCGAGACCCGCACCATCGCCACCTTCAACGAGACCGAATTCGATGAGGACTGGCAGCCCGACGACGGCACCCTGGTCCGGCCCACCGCCACCTGGACGTACCTGGTGCACGACAACCCGTTCGGCTCCGAGCTCGACCGTCTGATCGCGTCCATCGGGCGCCGGCTCAGCGGCACCTCGCGCTGACGTAGACCGTCGGGGCCCCGGTCGCGCGTCCGCGTGCGGCAGGGGCCCCGATTTACGCCGTTTCGACCTGGGTTTCCCCGGGTAGTAGGGCTGGTCGGTCGAGCCGGGAGAGAGCAGACGATGACACAGGTGACGATGTCCGCCGGACAGGTGCGAGTGGGCTCGGAGGCTACGACCCGGTGAACCTCGACACGCGAGAGCCGGTGGTGCAGACCCTCGGCGTCCTGGAAGCAGCCGCGCTGTTACGGGAGCTGACCGCCGGCCTGATCGCCCTGACCGATTTTGATGAGGCGTTGCTGGCGCTGGTCCGGGTCACCCGGGACGCGGTGGCCGGAGTGCGCTGGTGCGGGTTCACCGCCCTACGAGCCGGCGAGCCGGCCGGGGTGGCCGCCTCCGACGAGGGTCTGGCCGGGCTGGACGACCTGCGACACGGGCCCGACTCCCCGGCGATGAGCGCGATCCACCGCCGCGAGATGATCCTCGCCGCCGACCTGGCCGGTGAACCCCGGTGGCCGGCCTGGACGGCACGCGCCCGCGACCTCGGCGTACGCGGGGTGATCTCCGCCCCGGTGGACATCGACGACCAGGTGATCGGCGCGATCAACCTCTACGCCGCCGCGCCGGACCTGCTGACCCCGCAGCACCAGTTGACCGCGATGCTGCTCGCCGAACACGCCGGCCTGCTGCTCGCCGCCGTCCGCGACCGTGGCCGGCAGCTCGCGCTCGCAGGCGTTCGGGACGCCTCGCTCCTCAACGAGGGAGTGGTGGGCCAGGCCGTCGGCGTGATCATGACGCAGCGCGGGTGCCCGCCGGCCGAGGCGCTCGATGTGCTGCGTACCGCCGCGTCGTCGCTGGACATCCCGCTGCGCGAGGTGGCCGAGCGACTCGTCCGGACGGTCTCCCGCCAACGCGACACCTGACCGCGCGGGTGCCCGTTCTCCCTGCCACCGGAGAGTCGGGCGGCATCGTTTCGCCTCGACCGGGCTCGGGTAGCACTCTGATCAGGTGAGCTGCGCCGACCCGGGGGAGGCCCGATGCAGAGCCGGCTGCGGGTGCAGGGGCATCCGATCCAACCGATGCTTGTGACGTTCCCGCTCGGGCTCTTCGTCAGCGCCACCGTCTTCGACCTCACCGACGTCGCCGGCGGCCCCGCGTTCCTCGGCGAGGTCGGCTACTGGACGGGGGTCGCCGCTCTCGTCGCCGCCGCGCTGACCGCCGTGGCCGGCATGATCGACCTGTGGGACGTGCCCGGCGACCGCACCCGCCGCACCGCCGTCGCCTTCAACCTGGTGAACGCGGTGATGGCCGGCATGTTCCTGCTCACCTGCCTGGTCCGGTCACACTCCCCGCAGCGCGGCGCGTCGGTCGCGATCCTGGTCACCGAGCTGGTCGCGTTGGCCGTCGGCGGGGTCGGCGTGCACCTGGGTGCTCGGCTGATGCGCCAGTTCGACACCGGTCGTACCGAGGCCGGCGGCCTGGACGCCCTCGCCGGCACCACCGGCGAGATCGCCCGGCCCTGATCCGACCGCAGTCGGCCGACCTCGTGGCACCGGCGTCGGTGCGGCGGGTAGACCTATCATCCGTCGATGACCTCGTCTCTGGACTCGCTCCCCAAGATCGGTGCGCCCGCCACCCGGGCTCTGCACGGTGCCGGCTACACCGCACTGCGCCAACTCGCCGACGTCCCCCGGGCGGAGTTGGCCAAGCTGCACGGCATGGGCCCGAGGGCGCTCGGAATCCTCCAGGCCGCCCTCGAGGAGCACGGGCTCACCCTCGGCTGAACCCCCACCCTGTCGATCTTGCACTTCCTGCGCTCACAAAAGCTGCCTAGTCGGGCAATCCGTCGACAGAAACTGCAAGATCGACGCGCGAGGGCGAGGGCGGGGCGGGTGGGCTAGTGGGGGTGGGTTTCGTGGTGGGTTGCTAGGACGTCGGCGCCGAAGTCGCTGGCGGGGCGGCGCAGCACGGTGTGCGCGTGGTTGCCGTCCGCGCTGGTGTTGTCGTACTCGATCAGCAGGTCGTCGCCCTGCACCCGGTAGTAGTGCCGCTGCCCGGGGTTGGTCGGACCGGCCCAGGCGAAGTGCAGCGGGCCGGCGTCCAGTCGGGCCGCCTCCCGGCTGGCCAGCTCGGGCGGCAGCCGGTCGAGGTAGAGCGCGACCACCTGGTCGAGCAGCGCCCGGCCGGTCGGCCCCAGCCTGTCCGCCGGTACGCCGAGCGGCTGCAGCGGTGCGTCGACCCGCCCACGGGTGGCGCTGATGATGTCCGCCGGCGCCTCGTCGGCGATGATCGCGGCCGCCCGCTCGGCCGGGCCCAGCGCGTCGAGCAGGGCTCGGGCCAGGTCCTCCTCGACGCCGAGTGGGCGAGAGACCGGGCGGCCGGCGTAGCGGACCGCGGCCGGGTTGGCGCCGAAGAAGATCGGCGCGGGGGAGACCTGACCGTCCACCACTGTCATGTTCACCGACAGGTGGTGCCCTTCGAGTCGCCACGCCCAGCGGTCGTCGCGCGCTGGGTCGCCGAACACGGCCACCCAGTAGTCGGCGCTGTGCCGCCCGCGCTGCCAGCCCTCGGCCCGGTCCAGCACCTCCTCCAGCGCGATGATCGCCATCGCCTGCGCGTACGCCGAGGGGCTGAGCGCGGTGGCCAGCAGTCGGTGCGCGGCCTTGCGACCGGCGATGTCGAGCTCGGCGAGGCAGACGCCCGGTCGCGGTCGGGGCCGGTATTCGAGCCAGCGTCGGGCCGACTCGTCGGCGAACGGGTGCACGGCGCTCTCGCGGGCGGCGGGGTCGAGCGCGGTCAGCAGCGCGGTGCCTGCGGCCCGCATCTGCTCCGGCAGAGGATCTTCCACCGACCCTGTATACCGGCAGGCGGTGCCGGTGTCAGCCGACGCGCAGCAGCTCGGTCATCTCGGGCAGGTCGAAGAAGTGCGCGGTCTCGATGGCCGACGGGTTGCCGTGTGCCGGGTCCGCGCCGGCGGCGAGGAGCGCGCGGACCGCTTCGGTGCTGCTGCGGAAGACCGCTGCGGCCAACGCGGTCTGACCCCGGTCATTGGACCGGGAGTGGTCGGCGCCGCGACTGAGCAGTGCGGCCACCGTGTCCGGGTGGGCGTGGTACGCGGCCAGGATGAGCAGCGTGTCGCCCTTGTCGTTGGTGAGGTTGACCGGCAGGCCGGCGTCGAGCTGTGCCGCCAGGTCCTCGGTGGAGCCCGCTCGGGCCAGGTCGAACATCCGGTGCGCGAACGCCAGTGTCTCGGCGTCGAGGTCCTCGGTCACCGCCCCAGGCTAGCGGCACCGGCCCTGATAGGTTGCTCGGCCGGCGTGCTGGGGGAGGGTCCGATGGGTGAGACGGTCTATGTGGGCAACGCGGGTGTCGACGGTGCCACAAATGCCGGTTGGCTGCTCGGGCACTTCGCGCCGCCGGGGGAGATCCGGCACAGCACCGACGTCGAGGTGAAGTGGGGCGTGCATCCGCCCGGGCAGGCCCGGTCGCGGTGGGCCACCGGGGAGGTGCGCACCACTCTGCTCGTACTCGTCGAGGGGTGTTTCCGGGTGGAGTTGCCGGACCGGACGGTGCGGCTGGCCGCGCCGGGCGACTACGTGGTGTGGGCTCGTGGGGTGGACCATTCGTGGTTCGCCGAGCGCGCGTCGGTGGTGTTGACCGTGCGGTGGCCCTCGCTGCCGGGCTACCGGGCGGACCCGCCGGTGCTGCGCTGATTCACCCGTGGGGCTGACCTGCGTCCCAACAGGCGGAATTACCTACTAAACCTATAGGCTTTACCGTCTAGAGTACGAAGGCACCCCGCCGAACGATCCGCGAGGAACCGCCATGACGCACCACCATCCGGAGCCCGACCTGCTCACCGTTGCCGCCGGGTGGGCCGACCCGGTCGACTGGCCGGTCGCGCTGCGTTTCGACCCCGCCGAGCGCTGGTACGCCCGCCTCGCCGTCAACGACGAGCACGAGGTGTGGGCGCTGAGCTGGCTGCCCGGGCAGGGCACCGACCTGCACGATCACGGCGGCTCCTCCGGAGCGTTCCGGGTGGTCAGCGGCGCGCTCACCGAGGAGACGGTCAGCGCCGGCCGACTACGCCCTCGACTGCTGTCCGCTGGCGCAGGCCGCCGCTTCGGCCCCCGGCACGTGCACCAGGTGACCAACCGGGGCGTCGACCCGGCGGTCAGCGTGCACGTCTACCGGCCGGCGCTGCTGCGGATGACCCGCTACCACCTCCTGGACGGGCGGCTGCGGGTCGCCGAGGTCGCCGAGGCCGGCCGGTCCTGGTAGCCGCGCGCACCGAGATCCCCTGTCACCCGGAAGGAATCGAGAATGCAGATAACCGCCGAGCACTGTCCCGCCCCCGTGCCACCGCCGGGCTCCCGGGGCATCGACGAGATCCTGGCCGCCGCGCGGGCCCGGCTGCACCGACTGGACCCGGAGCGGGCCCACCTGGCGTACCGGACCGGAGCGCTGCTTGTCGACATCAGGCCGGCCGCGCAGCGGGCCGCGCACGGCGTGGTGCCGGGCTCGCTCATCGTCGAGCGCAACGTGCTGGAGTGGCGTTTCGACCCGCGCTGCCCGGCCCGGCTGCCGCAGGCCGTCGACTACGACGTGCCGGTGGTGATCCTCTGCCAGGAGGGCTACACCTCGTCGCTGGCCGCCGCCGCGTTGCAGGACGTCGGCCTACACCGGGCCACCGATGTGGTCGGTGGGTTCGCGGCCTGGCGGATCGCCGGCCTACCAGCCCTCGGCCCGACCCCCCTGCACCATTGCTCTCCCCTCGCGTCCCCGGTCAACGCCGGCTGGACGCGCCACTGACCGTCACGCCACACCCGGCCTGGCGGGCGTACCGCCACTCAGGAGGCACCATGTCCGTCGTCGCCATCCCCACGCGCCGCCACCCGGGAATGCGCCCGGCCCCCCGTCCGCGCACCGGCCCGACCCTGACCATCACCCTCGACCTCGCCCCGGGCCCGCTGAGCCCCCGGCTGGCCCGGCTGGTGCAGCTGCTCGGCGAGTTGGCCGAATCGGGTGAGGGTCAACTGCGCGCCGTGGAGGACGGCGCGTCGGGGCCGCGACCGGCCCCACGCCCCGCCGCCGAACCGTCCGCCGAGGCGGACCACGTTCGCATCCTGGCCGGCTCGCGGGTGGTCCGCCAGGGCGACCGGGTCATTGCGCTGACCCGCATCGAGTACGAGCTGCTGCTGTTCCTGGCCGAGCGGCCCCGCCGGGTCTTCACGCGTCTGCAACTGCTCTCCAGCGTCTGGGGCTACGAGCACGCGGTGGCCCGGACCGTGGACGTGCACGTTCGCCGGCTGCGCGCCAAGTTGGCGGGTTCGGAGGTGGTCACCACCGTCTACGGGGTCGGTTACCGGCTGGCCGACGAGGCCCCGATCAGCGTGGATCACAGCAGCTGAGCCCTGGTCCGGCGGTGCGGTGATCGGCCTGGTGAACCGGTCGGGGACCCCCGTATCGGGGCATCTCGACGACTCTGCTGTAATCATCAGGCCTCGTACGCAGAGCGAGCGTCTGGCTCCGATGCGTTCGTCAATTGTCACAGTCATGCAACGCAGCCGCCTCTTGACCCTCGCCCAGGCGCCGGGAAGCATCGATGAAGCGGCGTCCCGGGCCGTGGGGAGATACCCGGACCAGCCCAAGGAGGACCATGTCGGTCAGCCCCGCCTCGTCGCGCGCCGGATGGCATACGTCCCAACCCGCGGTGCCCGGCCGACCTCCCGGTGGCCAGCGTCGCCCGGCGAACACCGCCGCGCCTGTGCTCACCGTGACGCTGTCCATCCCGCTGGCCTGTGAGGAGTCGCTGACCCCGGCGGCACGTCGGCTGCTGGAGGCCGCCCGCGAGATGCTGGAGCGGGGCGAAGGCGTGATCATCGGTGCGCTTCCGGCCGAACGCCGCCCCGACCAGGCACCCGCCAGCCGGTCGCCGGCCCGCCCGATCAGCCCGACCATTCCCGCCCTGCACATTCTCGCCTCGTCGCGTTCGGTGCTGCGCGACGAGGAGCCATTGCCGCTGACCCGGCTGGAGTTCGACCTGCTGCTGCACCTGGTCGCCCACCCGCGCCGGGTGTTCACCCGGCTGCAACTGCTCAACGCCGTCTGGGGCTACGAGCACGCCGGCGTACGCACCGTCGACGTGCACGTGCGTCGGCTGCGCGGCAAGGTCGGCGTGGACGTCCCGCTGGTCACCACCGTCTACGGCGTGGGCTACCGGCTGGCCGACGACGCCCGGGTCACCATCGACCGCACCAGCTGACCGGCGTCGCCGACGCGCCCGACGCGGGGCAGGATGGTCCGGTGCGCATCCGTCCCATCTCGCCCGACCTGCTCGTCACCGAGCTGACCAGCCGGCTGGTCGACGCGGCGACCCGCGCCGCGACCACCACCGCTGGGCCCGCGCGGCTGCGGGTGGCCGTGGACGGCGCTCCCGCCGCCGGCGCCGACGAGCTGGCCGCGGCGCTCGTCGACCCGCTGCGCGCCCAGGGCCGTCCGGTGCTGCACGTACGCGCCACCGACTTCCTCCGCCCCGCGTCGCTGCGCTTCGAGCTCGGCCGTACCAACCCGGACTCCTTCTACGAGGCGTGGGTCGACGAGGTCGGGCTGCGCCGGGAGGTGCTCGACCCGGCCGGCCCCGGTGGCACCGGCCGGCTCCTCCCGTCGCTCTGGGACGCCGACGCCGACCGGGCCAGCCGTGCCCGCTACGTCGACCTGGCACCCGGCGGCGTCGTCCTGGTCAGCGGCTCGCTGCTGCTCGGCGGTGCTCTGCCCTTCGACGTCACCGTTCACCTGGAGCTGTCCCCGGCGGCGCTGCGTCGGCGTACCGGACCGGCCCAGGAATGGGCGCTGCCGGCCTTCGACAGGTACGCCGAGGAGGTCGTCCCGGCGAGCTTCGCCGACGTGGTCGTACGCGTCGACGACCCCCGCCGACCGGCGCTGGTGGAGCCCGGCGGGAACGGCTGACAAGAGCCGAAAACTTGTCGGTTTGCGTGGCTGATCCGGCGGGTACTCGCCCGGCTCACAGAGCACGGGTGATCGCCCGCGCACCGAACGCGACCGTGACCGGGGCTCCGCGCCGCCGGCACCCGGTACACCGTGAGCCACAGGCCCAGGAAAGGCAGGCAGCGATGCTCGTCCACGACACGGTCGGTACGACCCGGTCCCAGGCGGAGATCGATCAGATCCGGCAGTCCCTCCAGGCGCGCTACGACGAGCTGACCGGGGAGTACGACCAGGCCGTGCTCCAGAGCCAGGTGCTGCGCCTGGTGGAGGTCGGCGACACCGCCGGAGACGACCAGGCCGACAGCGGCACCAAGACCGCTGAGCGGGACACCGCCCAGTCGCTGCTGCGCACCATCCTCGACCGCCGTGCCCAGTACGAGCACGCCCTCGGCCGGCTCGAGGAGGGCACCTACGGCTGGTGCGAGGGTTGCTCGGCGGCGATCCCGGTGGAGCGGTTGGAGATCTTCCCGTCCGCCACCACGTGTGTGACGTGCAAGCAGACCCGCGAGCGGCGGGCGGCCTGAGCGACGCCAGCGGTTGCCGGTCGGTCCGCGACGCGATGGACTTCCACAATGGGTGACATCCTCGTGGGCACCGCGTCCTGGACCGACCGCACGCTACTGGACTCGGGGTGGTACCCGCAGACCGCGGACACCCCGGAGAAGCGGTTGGCCTACTACGCCCGGCAGTTCCCGCTTGTCGAAGTGGACGCCACCTACTACTCGCCGCCCGCCGAGGCGACCGCGCGGCTGTGGGCCGAACGCACGCCGGCCGGCTTCACCTTCAACATCAAGGCGTTCAGCCTGCTGACCGGGCACCCCACCCGGGTCAGTGCCCTCTACAAGGACCTGCGCCTGGAGACCGACAAGAAGAACGTCTACCCCAACGACCTGCCCGCGCAGTCGTACGAGGAGGTGTGGACGCGCTTCCTGTCCGCGCTGGACCCGCTGGTCGAGGCGGGCAAGCTTGGCGCGCTGCTGTTCCAGTTCCCGCCCTGGTTCACCATCAAGCGGGCCAACAAGCAGTACCTGCTGGAGGTGGCGAAGCGCTGCGCGCCACTGCGCCCGGTGTACGAGTTCCGGCACGCCTCCTGGTTCGACGGCGACAACGCCGACGAGACCCTTGCCTTCCTGCGCGAGCACAGCCTGCCGTACGTCTGCGTGGACATGCCGCAGGGCCACCGCTCGTCGCTGCCCCCGGTGCTGGCCGCCACGGCGGACCTCGCGGTCGTGCGCTTTCACGGGCACAGCGACAAGTGGACCAGCAAGGACATCCACGAGAAGTTCGGCTACCACTACTCCAAGCGGGAGTTGGCCGACTGGGCGCCGAAGCTGCGCGAGCTGGCCGACGAGGCCGGGCAGACCCACGTTTTGATGAACAACTGCTACCGCGACTACGCACAGACCAACGCCACGACCCTGGCCGGGCTCCTCGGAGCCGACTGATCGTCAGGCGGGGCACCGACCGTTACTCGATCTCCAGACGCTCCGCGTCGTCGGGGATCCAGGGGAAGGGGACGTCGGGCCAGCGGGCGGCTGCCCACGCGTCGAGGTCCACGGCCAGGACAGCGTCGACGAAGACCGCAGGTGGCTGATAGTGGTGCGCGGTGACGTAGTGGCTGATCAGAGACGGTGCGGCGTAGGCGACGCCCGGTGCCCCCGGGATGCGGATTTCCCGGTTCCCTTCGTGGATCTCGTCGGGCGGACACAGATCGCACTGGTGCATCCCCCGACAGACGTTCATCCACTGCACGGCCTGAACATCGCTCAGCTTCTTGACGAAGGCCGCCGCGACCGGCCCTGTCCGGTACGGCCTGCCGGCCTCCAGCCACCCGACATTCAGCCGCGCGTACCCGGGACGGAAGCTGATGCTGCGCAGGCCCGACTCCCGGTCCGTGAACTCGTCGTCGTCGCGGTACCCGTACACGGTGAGGTCCCGATAGAACATCCACGCATTATGGCCAGGGCCGTTGAGCGTCCGGCTCACCCGATCGGGGTGGTGCCGCCTCACCCGACCCGCGGGGAAGGTGGACGCGGTGGGTTCGGCCGCCCGTGGACGGCCGACGCCGGAGAAGACACGGAGGTGACGGGGATGACGGCTCGAGTGGTGACGGATCGACGGCGTGGTGCCGTCCTGCACGTGGTCGGCACCGCCGACAACGCCCGGCGTGCCCCGCAGGGCAGTCCGGTACGGGCCCGTCGTGGCCCGGCGGGACCTCCCCGCCGCGCCGAAGAGCGACGGTGGGACAACCCGGAACGGAGGTCGACCGATGGCTGACGCGATGATTTCAGCGTTCGAGTCCTCGCTGGACAAGACGAACCTCATTCTCAAGGACATCGAGAATGCCTACGGCTGGCCGCAGGACCGACGCAACCAGTCGTACGCGGCCCTGCGCACGGTGCTGCACCTGCTGCGCGACCGGCTGCCGGTGGACGAGAGTGTGGAGTTCGCCCAGCAGTTGCCGGTGCTGGTGCGGGGGATCTACTTCGACGGCTGGGTGCCGTCCGACGTGCCGATCAAGCTCAACCGCGACGACTTCCTCTACGAGGTCCGGCAGGGCTTTCCGTACGACGCGAAGGGCGGCCCGGAGCGGGTGACGCAGGTGGTGCTGGACACGCTGCGCCGACACGTCACCCAGGGTGAGTGGCAGGACGTGAAGGACACCATGCCCGAGGACCTCGCGGTGATGATGCCGTGACGGCCTGAGAGCCGTGAGCCCGCCCGACGACGCGTCGGGCGGGCTCCGCCGTCCGGGCTGCCCGAGAACCGCCCGTGTCGCCCCGGTTCGGCGTCTACGGTGAGGGTTAGAGAAGATCGCGCGTGGGGTACCACCCGCAGCACGACGGACCCCGGCGTACGGCGGGGCGGCACACCCGAGGGAGTACCGATGGCACTCAACGATGACGACATGCAGACCACCGGCGGCGGCGGCGCGGAGGGCCCGGCCGACGGTGGCGCGACCCCCGGTCAGCATGACGGTGGCGCCGATGGCGGCGCGGAGGGTCCCGCCGACGGTGGTGCCACCCCGGGTCAGCACGACGGTGGCGCTGACGGCAGCGCGGAAGGCCCCGCCGATGGCGGTGCCACCCCGGGTCAGCACGACGGTGGCGCTGACGGCAGCGCCGAAGGCCCCGCCGACGGTGGTGCCACCCCGGGACAGCAGGACGGTGGCGCTGACGGCAGCGCCCGGTAGCGGGCACGCCATGACGTACCTCGACCCGCCGGGCGGCCACCACCGCCCGGCGGTTCCGTCCGCAGCGGCCATCGCGGCGCTGGCTCGCTGCGTCTCGGTCGAACCGGCCAAGTTCGCCGCCGCGCACTGGGGCCACACGCCGCTGCTGTCCCGCGCCGCCGAACTGCCCGACCCGGCCGGCTTCACCGATTTGCTCAGCCCCGCCGACGCCGACGAGCTGCTGAGCCGGCGCGGTCTGCGTACCCCCTTTCTGCGCGTCGCCAAGGACGGCCAGTTGGTCGCGGCGGCGCGCTGGACCGGCGGCGGCGGCGCGGGCGCCGAGATCGGCGACCAGGTGCTCGACGAGCGGGTCCTGGAGCAGTACGCCGCCGGCGCCACGCTTGTGTTGCAGGGTCTGCACCGGATCTGGCCACCGCTTGTCGACTTCGCCCGCGACCTGGGCCTCGCGCTCAACCAGCCACTGCAGATCAACGCCTACCTCACCCCGGCCGGCAGCCAGGGCTTCGCCACCCACTACGACACCCACGACGTGTTCGTGCTCCAGGTCGACGGCCGCAAACACTGGCGGATCCACCCGCCGGTGCTGCCCGACCCGCTGGAGAAGCAACCGTGGGGCGGACGCGCCGACGAGGTCGGGGCCACCGCGCAGGGCCCGGCCGCGCTGGACGTGGTGCTCGCCCCCGGCGACGCCCTCTACCTGCCCCGAGGCTGGCTGCACAGCGCGCAGGCGCAGGACGCCAGCTCGCTGCA
Source organism: Micromonospora chokoriensis (assembly GCF_000718555.1). Lineage (GTDB taxonomy): Bacteria > Actinomycetota > Actinomycetes > Mycobacteriales > Micromonosporaceae > Micromonospora > Micromonospora chokoriensis_B. The sequence goes on along the minus strand of NZ_JOAN01000022.1, from coordinate 27,090 downwards.
CCTGACCGTGGGCATCCGCGCGCTCACCCGGTACGCCCTGGTCGAGGAGTTACTCACGCTGGCCGCCGAGGACCAGCGGCTGCGGGCCAGCCTGCCGTTCGGCACCGACGTCGCCGACCCGGACGCCATCGAACCGGAGCTGACCGAGACCGTGGAGGCGTTGCGGGACTGGCTGCTGCGCGCCGACCCGGGGGCGGTCGCCGCGCGGCTGCGGCAGCGCGCCTGGCCGGCCGCCCGCCCGGCGCCGATCCGACCACTGGCCCAGGCCGATGCGCTGGCCACCCTGAGCGCCGACTCCCGGGTCACCCTGCGACCCGGTCTGCGCTGGCAGTTGGTGGCGCAGGACGCGGACACGGTGGCGGTGCGGCTGTTCGACCGCACCATCACCCTGCCGGTGAGCTGCGAGCCGGCCGCCCGTGCCCTGCTCAGCGGCACGGTCACCCGCGTCGGTGACCTGCCCGGGCTTCCCGACGACGCCGACCGGGTCACCCTGACCCGCCGACTGATGCGCGAGGCGGTGCTCGTCCCGGCCTAAGACCGGCGGCTGATCGACTCGGTTTTCAGGAAGTCGCCGTGTCCGAGAGGCCGGGACCGCGCGGTTTCCAGGAAGCCGAGTCGATCACCCGCCGCCCGCGCCGGCGGGACCGCCGGCAGCGCCCGGCGGAGCCACCGCGCGCGTCGGGTCAGCGGCCGAGGACCAGCAGCAGCACGGTGGTCAGCAGACCGGCGCCGAGGACCACCGTGATCGGTCGGGGGCCGAGCACCGCGTGCCGGCGATCGGCCAGCACCCGCGCCGGCACCAGGCCGACCAGGGGCCCGAGCAGGGTCACCACAAGCGCCAGCACCGGCAGTCCGACCGCCAGGTCGCCGCCGTACCCGACGCCGAGCGCCCGGGCACCGGCACCCAGCGCGTACGCCAGCACCCCGCCAGCCACCCCGCAGAGCGCCAACAGCGGGTTGACCGAGCCCGGCAGCTCACCCGGCTGCCCGGCCCGGTCGAGCAGGTCCCGGGCCCGTCCGAGCAGCAGCACCGGGTCGGTGGTCCCGTCGCTGGCCGCAGGTGCGGGTGGGCCGCCGAGGCGGCGGGCACCGAGGCGCGAGCGGACCTGCTGCCACAGGTGGGCCACCTCGGCGTCGACCCGTTCCTGCTGCTCGCGGGCGGCGACCAGTTCCTCCTCGGCGCTCTGCAACTGCTCGGTGGCGTCGGCGACGGCCCGTTCGGCGGCGGCGCACTGCCGCTCGTGCCAGGTGTGCGCCTCGGCGCGCTGCTCGCGCACCCGCGCGGTGAGGTCGGCCAGCCGGCGCAGCTGCGCCGCGTACGTCTCGCTGGTCACCGGTTCGTTCATCGGCTCGGTCCGTACGGGATGATCACCTGTCCGGTGCGGTGGACCGCCCGGTCGAAGAAGAGCCCCCGCCAGGGGCGGGGATACCAGTCCGGGCCCCCGGTGCCCGGGTAGAGCGAGGAGCCCAGCTCACCGCCGTGCGCGTCCAGGGCCACCCAGGCGCCGATCTGGTCCGTGCGGGCGGCTGGCCCACCCAGGTCGGCGCGCATCCGGGCGACGCCCCGCCACCAGGCCAGCACGTGCGTCCGTCGCTCCGGCCCGTCGTGCAGGATCCGGCGCAGCTGCTCCAGGCCGGTCCGCCGACCCGCGCGGGCTGCCAGCGCGCCCGCAGCCGCGTCGACCGCGAACAGCAGCAGGTAGTGCGGGCTGCCCGGGCCGCTCAGCCCGTCGGCCGTCTCGGCCATCAGCTCACCGACGGTCTCCTCGTCGTACCAGGCGGCGTCGTCGGCCAGGTCGTCGTAGAGAGCGCGGGCGATCGGGTCGGCGTCCGGGTCGAGGCAGGCGATGGAGAACCGGGCGGTGCCCGGCGGGTGCTGCCGGGCCAGCGACCGGGCCGCCGCGTCCAGCACCGCGCACGCCTCGTCCACCCGGGTGCCCAGCACCGCGAGGTTGCGCCCCGGCGCGCGCGGCAGCCGCAGCGCCGCCGAGCGGGACTGCACGTCGATGATCTCGCCGAGCAGGGCCACCGGGTTGCGCGGCGCGGACCCGTCCGGGGGCACGGTGAGCGCCCGGAAGTCCGGGGCGTCCGCGAGCCGGGGGATCGCGTCGCCGTCGAAGAGCCGGGCGGGTGCCGCGTCGGGCGCGCGCATCCGCCACAACCGGTGCTGCAACCCGCTCCACGTCTCCCAGTCGCTTGCCGACGGGATGCGGGCGATCTCGTTGCCCTCCACCATGCCCGACTCGGCGTTGACCACCGCGTGCCAGCGCGGCAGCGACTGCGCCGCGTCGTTGCGCTCGGCGAGGATGCGCAACGCCTTGGGCAGCGCGATGCGCAGGGTGAACTGGGCGACCAGCGCGGGGCGGCCCCACAGCGCCTCGATGCCCCGCACGTCCTGCGAGGCGAGGACCAGGTGGATGCCCTGGGAGCGGCCGCGTCGGGCCAGGTCCTCCAGCAGGTCGGCTGCCTCCCGGGCGACGACGTCCCGGCCGGCCAGCAACATCTGGAACTCGTCGACCACCGCGACGATCCGGGGCCAGTGCCCGGTCGGGTCGACCGCCCGCAGCTCGGCCAGCTTGGTCACCTCGTGCTTCTTGGCCGCGTCGGCGCGTCGGCGCAACTCGTCGGCGAGGAAGCGCAGCAGCGCCAGCCCGAACTCCCGGTCGGTGTTGACGTTGATGCCGACCAGGCGCATGTGCGGCAGCCAGCTCGGGTCGCGTCGGCCCTGCGCGAACCGCGCGAAGGAGACCCCCTCCTTGAAGTCAAGCAGGTAGAACTCCAGCTCGGCAGGGGAGTAGCGGGCGGCGAGGGCACCGATCCACGCGAAGATCAGGTTGGTCTTGCCGGTGCCGGACGGCCCGCCGATCAGCGCGTGCGGCGGATAGTCGCCGAGCGTCAACCGCACCGGCCGGCCCTGCGGCCCCTCACCGATCGGGGCGGTCAGCCCGTCGGCGGAGTCCTCCCGCCACATCAGCTCGGGCGGGGGCAGCAGGTCGGTGAAGGGGGTCGGCGGTGGGCCCGCGTTCACCCGGGCGGCGACGTCCCGGCAGGTCTCGGTGACAAGCGTCGCCGGCGGCGGTGGGTCCAGCCGGACCGGCAGCCCGGCCGACCCGCCGATCCGCGCGCCGGAGACCCCGGCCACCACCCGGGTCACCGTCGGATCCTCCGGCAGTGGCACACCGTGCACCACCAGGTGTACGCCGCAGGCCGCGCCGGCCCGCACCACCCGGTCCAGTTGGCCGCGCTCGTGCCGGTTCAGCTCCTCGCCACCGAGCAGCACCGCCACCCGCCACGGCTCGGGTCGTCGACCGGTCGCCGCCGCCAGTTCGCGCAGCGACGCGTACTCGCCGGCGAGGACCGTCTCGTTGATCCGGCGGATCTGCTCCACCAGGTCGTCCAGCAGCGGGCCCAGCCCGCCGGGGCCGACGAAGGTGAGCAGCCCCGCCGTGCCCAACGGGCTGAACCCGGCCAGGCCACCACCGAGCTGATCCGGGTCGTACCCGATCAGTCGTACCGCCCCGGGGTCGGCGCGGCCGACGGCCCGCAGCAGCAACGCGGACACCACCGCGTCGCAGCCGGCGCGGTCGTCCCCGGAGAGGTGGACGTGCCCGGCGTCGAGCAGCGGCACCAGCGCGGGCACCGGGTCGACGCCGTCGATCCCGACCGTGCCGACCCGCAGCGCGCCGGGCGGCTCCGCCCGCCGCGCGGGCGTCGGCGCCCACCCCGCCCAGTCGGCCCCCGCGCAGCCGGGCGCCTCCTGGCGGGCCGCGTCGGCGGCACGCCGGGCCAGCTCCGCGATCCGGGTGGAGTAGCGGGCGTCGATCTCGGCGATACGGCGGTCGCGTTGGGCGCCCACCCGCTCCGGTACGGCGGCCGCCGCCCGCTGGACCCGGGCCAGTCGTTCCCGCCCGGCGGTCAGCTCGGCCTGGGCGGCGGACAGGCGGGTACGGGTGGCGCCCAACGCCTCGGCGAGGGTGTCCCGGACCCGGCTGGCCAGCTGACCGCGCCGGTCAGCCATCGGAGCTCCGACGCGTCGGCGCGTCCCGCCAGGGGCTGCCCGAGCGCGGTGGCAGCCCACCGGAGCGCTGCTGACCGACGCTCGGCCGCTGGACCGCACCGCCGGGGCGGGCAGCCCCGCCACCCGCCCGCCCTGTCGCCGACTGAACCGGCTCGACCGGCCGGCCCGCTTGTCGGTCGTCACCCGCGGGTCGCGAACCTGCTTGTCGATCCGTGCCCGCTGGTTGGCCCGGGCCGCCTGCGGGCAGGTCCCGGCCGAGGCGGGCGAGCAGCAGCCCGGTCGCCACACCGGCGGTCACCGCGGAGTCGGCGGCGTGCGTTGGCTCCCCGGAGGCGCGCGGCGGCGGCATCCGGCACACCCGGGTCAGCAGCGTCTCCAGCACCGGCGGCGGCAGCCCGGGCAGCAGGTCGCGGACTCGCCCGTCCAACTCGCCGCGCAGCCGCCCGAGGTCGGTGGCGCGGGGCGGGTGCCCCAGCAGGTCACCGGCGAGCTCGCGCAGCAGCGGTGGCGCCAGTGCCGCCATGCCGAGCCCCACGTCGGCCGGAGCCCGGCGCAGCTCCTTGCGGAGCCGGTCCCGGTCGCCGGAGCGGACACCACCGACCACTCGGCGGAGTAACTCCTGGGAGTCGTCCAGCCGTTCGTCGGGTTCGTCGTCGGCGCCCTCGCGTCCGCCGGTCAGCTCGGCCACCCGCACCGACCACCAGCGGCGCATTCGCACCTGCTCGGCCGGCTCCGGCGCGACCGCGGTGGGCCCGGCGGCCGGTGGCGTGTCGTGTCGGGGAGCGCGTTGCTCAGGGCGGGGTGCCGGACCGCCGTCCGCGCCGAGCCCGATCGCCGTCAGGTAGGCCGACAGTTGCTCCTGTGCCACCCGCAGCGCGTAGCCGGCGCTCTCGGCGTGCTCCGTGGCGGCGGACAGCTCCGGCACCCCCATCGGGTTGGCCGACTCCTGCCGAACCCAGCGCAGGCGCTCCGCGGCCAGGCCGAACTTCTCCAGTGCCTGCCCCAGCAGGGCCACCGGGAACTCCTCGGTGGCGGCACGGACCTGCCCGCCGACATCCTCGATGATGGACATGACGGCCTACAGGGTGGAGACGTAGAGCTGCGCCTGCTCCACCGCGACGAGTGTCGCGGCGAGACAGTCCTCCAGCTCCTGGCTGGCCTGAGTCAGCGACGCCTGGGCCGCCTCCACCGTCTCGTGTCCGCTGCCCTCCAGCGCCCCGGCGAGGGTCTGCTGCGCCTCGGACAACTTCTCGCCGGCCGCCTGCACGGCTGTCTGCCCGTCCCCGATCTGTTGGAGGGCGACATCGATGGCAGCCTTCAACTCGGCGACGCTCGCCACGGCGGAACCTCCTGGGGGCGGGGAGATCTCCATTAGAGCCTATTGGCGGTCCCGAAAGAACATCCGCCCTGTCGGTGTTCCTGCCCGCCTGTCCGGTAAGGCACTTGAAGTGCCGGGAGTCCGATCTGTGGGAGTCCCAGTGCGAGACTTTCTCAGTTGTTGGCGGGAGTCTCCCGGAGCCAGCGCGGGCCGTACACCTCGGCGCCCAGCGCGGTCACCCGCCCGCGCAACTCCCGGTCGGCGGTGACCACCAGCCGGCGTCGCCGTGGCGCGCCCTCCACCAGCTCGACCACCGTGTCGTCGCCGGAGCCGGCGGCGGAGACCACCCGCACGCCCTCGGTGCCCGGCACGTCCCGGGCGGCCCCCTCGACCACCAGGACCACCTCCACAGGGGCGGTCAGGCGGGCCGGCAAGCCGACGGTCGCCACCGGGGCGAGCGAGTCGCGCAACCGGGCGGCGGCACCGGCGCGGTCACGCCACCACCCGTTCGGGCGGGAGCCCACCACGTTGGCGCCGTCCACGATCAGCAGCGGGGTCTCATCCATCCCCTCAGCCTGCCACCATCGGCCGGCCCTGGCCCGACGCCACTCCCGAGATGCGGGTGCGCCGCCACCTGCGGCGTTTGTCGGGGCCCGCGCCGGGTAGCCCGTGCCGACCGTGCCGCGCCCTACTGCGGAGGAGAGACAGAATGGGACCCGGTGACATCGGCTCCGACCCGTGGGACGAATTCCTGGCCAGGTACTTCGGCCGGGGTGAGGGAGGGCGCCGACCACCACACCGGGTCGACATCACCCGACTGATGACGGCTGACGCCCGGGAGATGCTGGCCGACGCGGCCCGCCGGGCCGCGCAACGGCAGAGCAGCGACCTGGACACCGACCACCTGCTCTGGTCGGCGCTGCAACGCGAACCGCTACGTGACCTGGTACGCCGAGCCGGCGCAGACCCGGACACCCTGCTCAATGCCCTCGGCGGAAAGGGCGACGGGGCGCCGCGCGGGGAGGTGCCACCCAACCTGTCGTTGACCCCCGCCGCCAAGCGGGCGCTGCTCGACGCCCATCAGCTGTCCCGGGCGATGGGCGCCAACTACATCGGCCCCGAGCACATTCTGATGGCGCTGCCGCTCAACCCGGAGTCGCCGGCCGGGCGGATGCTGGCCGCCGGCCGGATCCAACCCGAGTCGTTGCAGGCCGCCAACGCCGAGCGCGGGCCGATGACCGGGCCGAAACCGGATCGCGGCACGCCCACCCTGGACCAGTACGGGCAGGACCTCACCGACCTGGCCCGCAACGACCAGATCGACCCGGTGGTCGGCCGGGCCGACGAGATCGAACAGGCCATCGAGATCCTGTCCCGGCGTACCAAGAACAATCCGGTGCTGATCGGCGAGGCCGGCGTCGGGAAGACCGCCATCGTCGAGGGGTTGGCCGAACGGATCTGTGACGGCGACGTCCCGCAGACGCTGCTCGGCAAGCGGGTCGTCCAGCTCGACCTGGCCGGCCTGGTCGCCGGCACCCGCTACCGGGGCGACTTCGAGGAGCGGTTGAAGAAGGTGATCGACGAGATCCGGGCGCACCGGGACGAGCTGATCATCTTCCTGGACGAGATCCACACCCTGGTCGGGGCCGGTGGCGCCGGCAGCGAGGGTGGAATGGACGCGTCCAACATGCTCAAACCCGCCCTCGCCCGAGGCGAGCTGCGGGTGATCGGCGCGACGACGCTTGACGAGTACCGCAAGAGCATCGAGAAGGACGCCGCCCTGGCTCGGCGTTTCCAGCCGGTGCTGGTGCCCGAGCCCAGCGTCGACGACACCATCGCCATCCTGCGCGGGCTGCGCGACAGGTACGAGGCGCACCACCAGGTGCGCTTCACCGACGAGGCGCTGGTCTCCGCCGCCGAGCTCTCCGACCGCTACGTCACCGACCGGTTCCTGCCGGACAAGGCGATCGACCTCATCGACCAGGCCGGGGCCCGGGTGCGGTTGCGCACCCGTACCCCCGCGTCCGACGTGCGGGAGCTGGAGCAGGAGCTCGACGAGGTACGCCGGGACAAGGAACAGGCCGTCACCGACGAGCAGTACGAGCGGGCCTCCGCCCTGCGAGACCGGATCTCCGAGCTGGAGGGGCAGATCAGTCGCGCCAACGGCGACGACGGCGCGTCCTCCTCGCAGGTGCCCGAGGTGGGCCCGCCGGAGATCGCTGAGGTGGTCTCCCGGGCCACCGGCATCCCGATCAGCCAGCTCACCGAGGAGGAACGCGACCGACTGCTGCGCCTGGAGGGTCACCTGCACCAGAAGGTGGTCGGTCAGGACGACGCGGTCACCGCGGTCGCCGAGGCTGTCCGTCGCTCCCGAGCCGGGTTGGCCGACCCGGAGCGGCCGATGGGCAGCTTCCTGTTCCTCGGCCCGACCGGTGTCGGCAAGACCGAGTTGGCGCGTGCCCTGGCCGAGGCGTTGTTCGGCGAGGCGGACCGGATGGTCCGGGTGGACATGAGCGAGTTCCAGGAGCGGCACACGGTCAGCCGGCTGGTCGGCGCCCCACCCGGATACGTCGGCTACGAGGAGGCCGGTCAGCTCACCGAGGCGGTGCGCCGCCGCCCGTACGCGGTGGTGCTGCTCGACGAGATCGAGAAGGCCCACCCGGACGTGTTCAACATCCTGCTCCAGGTGCTCGACGACGGGCGGCTCACCGACAGCCAGGGGCGGACGGTGAACTTCAAGAACACCGTGCTGATCATGACGAGCAATCTCGGCTCCGAGTTGATCACCGGCACCCAGCGCGCGGTCGGCTTCGGCACCGGCGGAGAGGGCAGCGAGCAGGAGAACAACGAGCTGCGCGAACGGTTGATGCGCCGCCTACAGGAGAACTTCCGACCGGAGTTCCTCAACCGCATCGACGAGGTCATCATCTTCCGCCGGCTGGAGGCCGAGCAGCTGCGCGACATCACCGCGCTGCTGCTGGAGGAGACCCGCCGCCGGATGCACGCCCAGGACCTCCAGGTGGAGTTCACCACCGCCGGCATCGACTGGCTCGCCGAGCACGGCTACCAGCCGGAGTTCGGCGCCCGCCCGCTGCGCCGGGTGATCCAGCGGGAGGTGGACAACCACCTGTCCCGGATGCTGCTGGAGTCGGCGATCTCGCCGGGGCAGAAGGTCACGGTGGACGTCCGCGACGGCGCGCTCACCTTCGACGTGACCGCGGGCGAGCGGGGGTACACCGCCGCCACGACCACACACCCGCGATGAGCGGGCCGGCGCGAAGGAACGAACACGAGGACCCGCACGAGCCCGCGGAGCCCGCGAAACCCCGGGACGACGAGGACGAACATCCCGACCCGATCCTGGCGCCGCCCACCGCGAACCCACGCCGGACGCGGGTGCCCGCGGAGGGCCTGCATCCCAAGACCGACCAGGACGACCCGGAGACGTCCGGGAAACCGCCCGGAGAGGAGACCTGATGGTACGCGAAGCGCGGCTCGACCCCGAGGTGGAAGTCCTCTGGGAGGACTTCCACGCCGAGGTCAACGTCCCGTCGGAGCAGTTGCGGACCTGGCTGCTGACCCGGGGCTCCGGCGAGGAGTCGTTCAGCCCGAGCCCGAACCTCGACCTGCCCCAACCGGGACGGGAGATCCTCAAGGTGCTCAACAAACGCAAGGTCGACCTCACCCCGGAGGACATCGAGGTGATGCGGGAGGCGGTCGAGCGGATCCGCGAGCTGATGGACGCCAAGCCGCCGCGCGGCAACGCCGACGACGGCTGGCGACACTCGCTGCTGGACCTGGGCCACGACCCGCTCGTCGAACGCTGAGCAAGGCCACGCGCGACGGTGCCGTCCCGATCCGGGACGGCACCGTCGCCGCACGTCACTGACCCTGATCGGGCTCCAGGCTGCCGATGGTCAGGCCCGCCGCGTCGGCGGCGGCGTCCCGGTCGCCGCGGGTCTGGTCCTCCCGGCTGAGCAGGTTGGCGTACTCGGTCACGTCGGCGGGGTCGGGCACCGTCGGCAGGCGGCGCAGGAACGCCTCCACCGCACGGGTGGCGGCGGTGTGCGCGGCAGCGGCCTGACGCAGCAGTTCGCGGTCGTCGGCGGGCGGGTAGAGGTCGGTCATGTCCGCCAGATACCCGGCCCACGGCGGTTCGCACCGCCAGCGGCCGGGAATACCGCCGCTCAGCCCGGTCGGACCCCGCTCGGCTGCCGGACACCGAACCCGGGGTTGCGCGGCAGCCAGGCCAGGTACGCCGGATGCGGCGCCAACGAGTCGACGTACGCCGCCTTGGCCGTCTCCAGCACCAACTCGGCCCCCTGGGCGGCGGGGGAGTCCGGATGCCAGCCGAGCAGCAGTCGCCAACGCAGGGGTGTCCCGGCGAGTTGCCGGGTGACCAGACCGCTCACCGGGCGGAACGTCGCCTGGCACAGCGCCACCGCGACGCCGGCTTCCACCAGGTCGACGCAGCCGCGAATGTCGGTCTCGTACAGCTTGCGGGGAGTGAAGCCGGCGCGGGCGCAGGCGGCGGCGAAGCAGTCGCCGAAGCACCCGTCGCCCGGCGCGGCCACCCACTGCTCGTGGCGCAGATCCGCCAGGCGCACCTCGTCGTGCGCCGCGAGCGGGTGGGTCTCCGGCAGCAGCACCAGCACCGGGTCGACGGCCACCTCCTGCCAGCTCAGCCCGAACCCGGCCGACGGGCTGGCGTCGCCGCACACACCGGCGAGCGCGAAGTCCAGTCGGCCGCCGGCCACCAACTGCGCCAACTCGTCCACCGACCAGGACGCGTACGTGGTGATCTGGGCGGGCGGCTGCTCGGCCGCCAACCGGTGCACCAGCCGACCCAGGATCGGGCTGTTCACCCCACCGAACCGGTAGCACGGCGGGGCGTCGCCCGCCCCGGCCAGCCGGGCGGCCTCGTCCTGCAACCCCTTCATCGCCGGCAGCAGCACCCGGGCACGGGCCAGCACCAGCTCACCGAGCGCGGTGGGCCGGGCCCCGCGCCGGTCGCGGTCGAACAGCGGGCCGCCCAGGGTCCGCTCGATGCGTTGGAGCTGGGCGGTGAGCGCCGGCTGGGCCAGGCCGAGGGCCGACGCCGCCTTCGTCACACTCCCTGTCTCCGCGATCGCGCAGACCACCCGCAGGTGACGCAGCTCCAGGTTCATAGGGTGACGGTAGGACTACGTGTCAGCCGGCGGAATAGCCCGAGTGGATCGGTGATAATGAATGCATTCTCGGTGTCGCCGCTGCTCCCTAGTCGCGCGGTGGCTCTGGCAGGTCCGCCAGGTACGTCGGCCGCCCGGTCACCGCGTCGAGGACCTTGTCCACCACCCCGACCGCCGGCTCCACGATTCGGTTCCACGGAGGGGTGGCCGGGGTGCCCGGGTGCGGTCGGGTCGGCGCGGCCTCCTCGGCGATCTCCAGCCGGTTGCCCAGCCGGATCAGCTCCTCCTCGGTCGCGACCGCGCGCAGCTCGGTGAGCAGCCCACCCACCCCGTCGACATGCCGGCGGACCCGCTCGGCGACCTCGGTCAGCGCCTCGTCGGTCAACCCCTTCAGGGTGCCCAACAGGGCGGCGTCGGCGTTGATCTCCGCGTCCACCCGCTCGGCGGTCGTCGGCAGCGCCGCGCGTACCGCCGGCAGCAGATACTGTTCCTCGGCGGACAGGTGCCGCGACAGCGCGGCGGTGAGCACCGGCAGCCCCGCCTGCGGCGAGGTGGCCGGGCCGGTCAGCTGGTCCAGCAGTGCCAGCAGTTGCTGGTGCTCCCGATCGACGATGTCGGCGATGCTGCGACCGGTGGGTCGGTAGCCCTCCTCGGGTGCGGGCGCGGGTGGCAGCGGCGGCAGGGGAACGGCGGACATAGTGCCCTCCTCGACTGGCGGGCGGAAGCTCCGGCAGGGGACGTACGGTCGTGGGCGGCGATACCCGAACGCGGTCACGACGAAACCGGCCCGTCGATGCGTCCACCCGCGCCGGCCGGTCGACCAGCCCGGGCTGGTATGAAGAGGCGATGACGAGCGATGCCGCCTCCGCCCGACCCGACCCCACCGCAGAGGTAGTGGATCTCTGCCGCGACCTGCTGCGCATCGACACCACCAACACCGGTGACAACGACACCAGCGTCGGCGAGCGCCGTGCCGCCGAGTACGTGGCGGAGAAGCTCGCCGAGGTGGGCCTGGAGTCCGTCCTGCACGAGTCCGCGCCGGGCCGGGCGAACGTGGTGGCCCGCATCCCGGGCACCGACCCGAGCCGGGGCGCCCTGCTCGTGCACGGCCACCTTGACGTGGTGCCCGCCGACGCCGACGAGTGGTCGGTGCACCCGTTCTCCGGCGAGCTGCGCGACGGCTACCTGTGGGGCCGCGGCGCGATCGACATGAAGGACTTCGACGCGATGGTGCTCGCCGTGGTCCGCCACTGGCAGCGCACCGGCGTACGCCCCCCGCGCGACATCGTGCTCGCGTACACCGCCGACGAGGAGGCGGGCAGCGACTACGGCGCGCGCTTCCTGGTGGACAACCACCGCGGCCTCTTCGACGGCTGCACCGAGGCGATCGGTGAGGTCGGCGGCTTCTCCTACTCGGTCAACGACAGCCAGCGGCTCTACCTCATCGAGACCGCCGAGAAGGGCATCGACTGGCTGCGGCTGCACGCCAAGGGCCGCCCCGGGCACGGCTCGATGATGCACGACGACAACGCGGTCACCGCGCTCGCCGAGGCGGTCGCCCGGATCGGCCGACACCGCTTCCCGGTGGTGGTCACCGACACCGTGCGGGCCTTCCTGACCGAGGTCTCCGACCTGCTCGGCATCGAGTTGGACCCGGACGACCCGGAGGCGGCCATCGCCAAGCTCGGCCCGATCGCCAACATCATCGGCGCGACCATCCGCAACACCGCCAACCCGACCCGGTTGAGCGCCGGCTACAAGGACAACGTCATCCCCGGCCGGGCCACCGCCACCATCGACTGCCGCAGCCTGCCCGGCCAGTCCGAGCTGCTGGAGCGGCAGCTGCGCGAGCTGGTCGGCCCGGACATCGCGATCGAGTACGTCCAGCGGCAGCCGGCGCTGGAGACCACCTTCGACGGTGACCTGGTCGAGGCCATGTCCGCGGCCCTGCGCGCGGAGGACCCAGGGGCGCGGCCCGTCCCGTACATGCTCTCCGGCGGCACCGACGCCAAGGCTTTCTCGCAGCTCGGCATCCGCTGCTTTGGATTCGCCCCGCTCCGGCTGCCCGCCGACCTGAACTTCTCGGCGTTGTTCCACGGCATCGACGAGCGCGTTCCGGTGGACGGACTACAGTTCGGCGTGCGGGTTCTGGACCGGTTCCTCCGCACCTGTTAGTCGTGTCCGGCGTCGCCGCCGGCACGCAACCTCCCCATCGTGAAGGGACTGCCCCACATGACCGACCAGCACGGTGAGCTGGACGCCGCTCTCGAGCGCGTGATCGAAGCGGCCCGCCACCACCTGGCCGCCGTCCGTGCCGCACAGGGTCGCGTCGACGACGACGACGTCTGGCAGGCGTACGTGGCGTTGAACAACGCCTCCTTCGCGTACGACGAGCGGCTGCTCGACGCCTTCGGCGAGGTGACGCCCTGGGACGTCGACTCGATCGACCCGGACGAGGCCGACGAGCGTTTCGGCAGCGGTGAGGGTGCCGAGGCCAGCGACCCGCACCCCCACGTGATCTCGGTGCGCCAGCGCCGTGACTACCGGGTGCCGAGCATCTCCGCGCTGCTGCGGGTGGCCGAGGCGGCCCGCCGCGAGGGCACCCCGGAGGGCGACGAGCCGGCACCCGTGGAGGGCGTCGGCGAGGCGGTGCTGGAGCTGCTGCAGAGCGGCGACGGCTCACTCGGCGCGTTGGACGTCCCCGAGTTGGAACCGCTCGACGGGGTGGTCATGGTCAGCGAGGTCGGCACCCCGGTCGACCTGGAGTCGTTCGACGACGACGACGCGGTCGGCCCGTTCCAGCCGGCGGCCGACGACCGGCTGGTCGGCCGGCTCGACGAGCACCCGTTCCTGGAGCTCGACGACGACCACGACCACGCCGGGCACCAGCACTAGGTGTGCCGGGTGCCGCCCGGGGCCGACTCCGGCCCCGGGCGGCACCGCTCGGTCGTCAGTACGACAGACCTGGCTGCGGTTGGTTGACCCGCCGACGACGCAGCACCACCTGCCGCGTGCCGTCCCGGTACAACCGCACCCGGGCCAACTCCCATCCGGAGAACTCCGCCTGGATCGCCAACTGCGCCGCGGCGGTCAACCGGTCGACGTTCGGCGGCAGCCGCAGCGGCGCGTACTCGTAGTCCATGCCACCCATGCTGCCCAGCCCAGCGCCCCTTCGCCACCCCCGTCAGAGTGACCAACAAGACCGCCGCAGGCTGTTCGCCCCGCCCCGCCCCGGGCCCCCGCCGCGCCGATCTTGCAGTTTCGGTCGCCGAATGCGTGAAATGCCCCCTATGCCGCGACAGTAAGTGCAAGATCGCGTGCTGGTCCCGCCGATCATGGAGTTACGGTGCCCGGATTGGCAGGTCAACGGGTGCTTTGTTGCCCACCACAACTCCCTGATCGGCGAGGCAGTGTGGTGCGTCGTCCCGGGTGGGGTGGAAGGGGTGGGAAGGGGTGGGGGTAGGGCCTGTCCTGCCGATCTTGAATCGACTGGTCGGGTGACGCACCGGCGGGATCATCAGGCGTGACCGGTGCTGACGCGCTGCTGAGAGTCGAGGAGTTGCGGCGAAGCATCTCGCCCCGGCCCGCTGACGACCCGGCGGCAACCTGCTCAGTCTGACCTCTTCGATCAGCGGCCCGTCCAGCAGCTGAGCTCCATGCCATCCTCGACCGGGAAGTCGATGCTGACGTAGCCGTTGCCCGGGTCTCGGACGTAGGTCACGTAGTCGCTCATCGACCCGAACGTGGAGTCGTCGCCGACGACCAGGGCGCCCGGGGCGAGCCGGTCCTCGATCAGGCGCAGGACGGGCAGGCACATCTCCTTCCAGCCGTCGAGCAGCGCCAGGCCGATCGGGCCGCCGACCGTGCCGAGGGTGGTCAGCGCGTCTCCCTCGAGCACTGTCACGAGGTCGCTGAACCCGGCCGCCTCGATATTGGCGCGGGCCGCCTTGACCTTGGTCGCGCTGAGCTCGGTCGTGGTGACGTGCCCGATCCCGTTGTCGCGCACGGCTGCGGCGAGGTAGAGCGTCGAGATTCCGTACGAGGTGCCGAACTCGACCACCGTCTGCGGTCGGGCCGCGCGGACCAGGGCGTAGAGCAGGTCGCCGCCGCGAGCCGAGATCGGCATGTAGACGTCTTCGAGCAGGTCGGAGCGTTCCTGGGGGGTGAGGGTGGGTGCGGGTCGGCCCGGCGAGCGCTCATCGTCGCGCTCGGCCTCGGTGAACAACCGGGCGATCAGGTCGCGGACGGCGGGGTCGTGCAGTGTCGTCGTCATGACGGATAGACTAGACGCAACGTTGCGTCTAGCAAAGTCCCGGATCTTGTAACGTCTCGGAAGACTTGGACTTCGCACGGGAAAGACGTCCCACGGGAAGGAGCGCCTGATGCATCGCGGCAACCGGCACGGCCGGAGCGAGGCGGCCCGCGAGGCCGTGCTCCAGGCGGCGGACGACCTCGTCGCCGAGATCGGCTACGCCAAGGTCACCATCGAGGGCATCGCATCCCGGGCCGGCGTCGCCAAGCAGACGATCTACCGGTGGTGGCGTTCCAAGACCGACATCCTGGTCGACGCGTTCACCGCCGACAGCGCCCAGGAGCTCACGCTGCCCGACACCGGCGCCTTCCGCACCGACCTGCGCGCCCACCTCGACGAGCTGGTCCGCTTCCTCGAGGTGTCCGACTCGGGCGCGGTGTTCCGGGCCCTGGTCGGTCAGGCCCAGCATGATCCGGAGCTGGCCGCCCGGCTGCGCGCGGAGGTTCTGCCGCAGCTGCGCGCCCGCGACCGAGTGCCGTTCGACCGGGCAGCGGCACGGGGCGAGCTGCCCGCCGAGGCCGACGTCGACCTCCTCGTCGACCAGGCGGTCGGGCCGATCCACTTCCGGGTGCTCGTGACGGGTGAACCTGTGACACCCGCACTGCTGGACGCGCTGGTCAGCAAGGCAGGCCAGGGGCAGCCGGGGGCACCACCCGGCCAGGAACAGCCGGGCGCGGCAAACGCGGAACTCGACCGTTGAGGTGGATGCCGGCATCGGCGAACGCGCGACGGTAGCGGCCCTCCGTCAGCGTGACCCGGCCGGCTTGGCGGGACGGCTCGGGAACCCAGTTCGCGCCGGCGCACTAGCCGCCCGGGGCGAGCGGGACGTGCGCCCTGCGCCAGGCGTCGAGGAAGTGCTCTGGGGTCTCGGCGAGGCCGAGCAGACCGAATTGGGTGACCAGGTCGGTGCTGCCGGGGGCCAAGGCCAGCGACGATCCGTCGAGGCAGTCCGCGACTAGGCGGTGGGGAGGTTTGCCGCTAGTAGGGCGGCGAGGGCCGGCGCGGCCAGGGCTACCGCCCGGGCGCTGCCCGGGTCGACCGCCAGCCCCCAGGACGGGTCCGGCCAGTCCTCGAACAGCTCGGCGCAGGGCAGCGCGAGGAACGGCACCCCCTCCCCGGTGAACGCGGTGAGCGCCCGGGGCGAGGTGAAGACCGGCAGCAGCGGCGCGCCGGTCGCGTCGCTGAGCACCGTCCACGGGAAGTCGGCACCCGGCGCCGGTTCCCCGGCCAGCGGGACGCACACCGTGGCGCCGGCCAGCACGCCGAGGTAGCCGGGCAGGTCACGCCGGTCGACGGCCGCGGCGAGCGTCGCCACCACCGCCGGCTCCGCCGCCTCGGCGGGTGTCGTGACGGCCGGAGCCGCCTCGACCTGGGTCACCTCGACCGGTGCCGACTCGTTCAGCGCCGGCTGGGCGGAGGCCGCACCCACCGCTGGGCCGGGGAGCGCAGCCGGCACTGCCGGGCCGGGGCGGGCGGCCGGCACCGCCGGGCCGGGGAGCGCGGCCGGCGGCAGTGCCCGGCAGGTGAGCGCGCCGGGCTCGTCGGTCAACACCTCGGCGGCGGTACGGGCCACGAACGCACTGAGCCGCTGCACCTGCTCCGGAGTGCGCAGTGCCTCGTACCACCAGTTGCCGTCGCCGGTCGGGCGGTGCCAGCCGAGCGCGGCCAGGCGTGCCTCGTCGTAGCCGGGGCAGAACGCCCGCACCACCTCGCGGCGCACCAGCAGCCGGATCCCGCGCGGGCCGACGGAGAGCTCCAGGTCGGTGTCCCGGTCACAGCGGGCGACGGCGTCCCGCAGCCGAGCGACGATCTCCGGCCAGGTCGGTGACGTCACGCCGGCGCGTCCGGCAGGCGGTCGTCGAGCCGCCCGAGCCGGGCGATGGTCTCCTCCAGGCGGCCCAGCGCCGAGAAGTCACCCGGCTTGCCGAACAGGTCGCCGAGCCCCGCGCCGAGCGTGACGTTCAACCCCTCGGTGTGCTCGGCGACGTGCGCGGCGGCGGCGGCGCGGGCCTGCCGGTACGCGTCGAGCACCAACTCGGCCAACCCTTCCGTGCCGGCGCGCAGGGCGGCGGGCGCGAGGGTGAGGCCGGTCAGCTCGCCGGTGGCGTCGACGGTCGCCGAGACCAGCCCGCTCTCGTCGGTCGCGGTGCCGGACAGCTCGTCCAGGTCGTCGTGGAGGCCCGCGAACTGGCGCTCGATGTCGGCGATCCGCCCGGCGAGCGCGTCGAAGGCGGACGTCGGGTCCGTCATGAGATTCCTCCCCCGTGGATCGTGCGACCGGGTGGTGCCCGGCGGCCGGGAGATCGTATCGTCGGTGCGTTCGACACATGGGGGAGGAACGGCATGCCGCCGGATATCGATGTCGACGTGCAGGCGCTCCGTCGACTTGAGACCGCCGCCAAGCACGTCGCCAGTTCGCTCGCCGCCCTGGAGGCTCAGATCGTCTCGGCCGGCGACGTGCCGTCGGGGGCCTTCGGCCACCTGCCGTTCGCCAGCGACCTGCTCCGCGCCAAGTACGCCGAGCAGGTCACCGGCGGCAAGGAGCTGTTCGGCGCCGCGAATGCCGCGTTCGGTCGGGTCGCCACGGCGCTTGCCGACACGGTCGAGGCGTACGAGCTCAACGAGCGGGACCTCGACTCCGGTTTCAAGGCCATCCAGTCGGGGCTGCCCGGATGAGCGGCCCGGCCGGTAGCGCCGTCCAGCTGTGGAACGGCCTCGACAGCGCGCTCTCCGGTGTGGAGGACGCCGTCAACAGTGTCTGCCGGACGCTGGCCTGGCCGCTGATCCAGCTCGTCGATCTGGTCGACGGAGAGCCCGCCGTGCTGCGCGCGAAGGCCGCCGAGTGGGACGCGCTGGCCACGCAGGTGCGCGACCTGGCGCAGGGGCACCGCGGGGCCCGGGAGTCCGCGCAGGCCGGGTGGCGCTCACCCTCCGGTGTGGCGTACGGGCAGCGGTTGGCCGAGGTGGAGCAGCAGCTCCTCGGCGTCGCCGAGCAGTTCGCCGCGACCGCGGAGTACCTGCGCAGTGTCGCCGACGGCCTGCAAACGGTGCACGACGTGCTCGTGGACCTCTGCGTGGAGTTCGTGAACTTCCTCCTGGTCACGCTGGTGACCGCGTTGCTGATGGCCCCGGTGACGATGGGGGCGTCCTGGGCGGTCGGCGTGGGCGTGACCGTGACCAGGGCCTTGGTCGTGGTCACCCGGGCGCTGAAGATCATCCGGCCGCTGGCGGCGCACCTGCAGAAGGTCATTCGCCTGCTCCAGCGGGTCATGCTGTACCTGCGCAAGCTGCAGGCACACCTCGACAAGCTGGTCACGTTGCAGAACAAGCTGCGCACCGGCAAGAAGTACGCCGACAAGCGGCACGCCGCCGGCAAGGCCGACAAGTGGTTCCACAAGATCTTCGACCCCACGAAGGGCACCTACAAGCTGGGCAAGTCCGGTTCCCCGTTCGACATGGGCAACCTCGACCGGGCCGCCGCGCTGCGGGCGCACGGGGTCACCGACGGCGCCCGGGTGATCGCCCGGGACTGGGCGACGAACCTGCCGTGGAACGTGCCGAACTCGGTCGTCCACGGCGTCACCTGGGGGACCGTCGCGTTGACCAGCGGGCTCTCCGTCCCCGGCAGCGATCAGGTCGGCGACCAGATCGACCAGGCGGTGCAGAGCGGCGCGGATTGGGTCGACCAGAATGTCTTCGGGCAACCGCCGGCCGGCCAGCCGGCGGGCCGCTAGGGGAGGAACGCGTGATGTCAGGGGAGCGAGGTCGACTCGGTCGGTTCACCGACGCGGTGCTCGGCGGCGCGCGGGCCGCCCGGGACAAGGCCCGCGAGCTGCGGGAAGAGTTCCGCACCAGCGACGAACCCGAACGTGCCCTCGTCGCGCCACTGCTGCCCGGACAGGAGCTGCGCTACGTGGGGCTCGGCCCGGTCCGCGTCCCGGCGGCCCACAAGGCCGGTCGGCAGCTCGCCACTGTGATGGCCGACGAGTTTGTCGACTCGCTCGACCCGAAGGTGTTGTTCGGGCTGCTCAACATCGTCAACCCGGTGGTCTGGGTGGACGCGGTGCTGACGCCCGTCCGGTTGGCGGCGGGCGTGCTGCTGCTGCCGGGCAAGGCTGCTGCCATGGCGGTGGGTCTGCCAGCGGCGGACGAGCCGGAGGCGGGCCCGCCACAGCAGCGGGCGCAGCGGGAGCCGATTCCGCTCAGCGAGGAGCAGGAGGCGTTCCGCGCTCTGTTCCGGCTCAGCCTGTACCGCCCGCTGGCCGACCAACTCGCCGAGATCGCCTACAAGCGCCGGTACGTCTTCAGCGGTGACCTCGCCACCCTCGCCGGCAGCCTGCTGCTCTTCCTGGAGCGTTACAACGGCACCCCGCTGGCCGTGACCGACACCCACCTGCACCTGCTGCGGATGGGCCCCCGCCCGGACGCCGACCGGCCCGACCGGCGGCAACCGCGGGTGCTGTGGAGTGTGCCCCGCGACCGGGTGGCCCGGGTCGACTCGGAGCGCGGCCCGACCGGGCTCGTGCAGCTGACTTACACGATCGTCTTCGACGACGGCTCGTGGATTCGGCTCACCCAGCCCGCGCTCCGCGACGACCAGTCGCGTTTGCTGACCGCGATCCAGGACCTCCCCGGGCAGCGCCCGACGCCGTGACCCGGCCGGTCGATCAGCCGTGACCCGGCCGGCGGGTCAGCCGTCGCGTTCGGGGTAGCCGATCGGCACCGCCGAGACGTCGTCCAGCGCGGTGGTGATTTCCTCGGGGAGTGTGATCCGTTCCACTTGGAGCGCGCCGAGCAGCTGCCCCACCGTCCGGGCGCCGAGGATCGGCGCGGTCACCCCGGGCCGGTCCCGGATCCAGGCCAGCGCCACCTCCAGCGGCGACACGCCCAGCCCACCGGCCGCGGTCGCCACCGCCTCCACGATGCTGGAGCAGCGCGGCTCCAGGTACGTGGCGACGAACCGCTCGAAGTGCGGCGACGCGGCCCGGGAGTCGCCCGGGCGACCGTGCCGGTACTTGCCGGTGAGCACTCCCCGGCCCAGCGGCGACCAGGGCAGCACGCCGAGGCCGAGCGCGTCGCAGGCGGGCAGCACCTCCCGCTCCACGCCCCGCTCCAGCAGCGAATACTCCACCTGGGCCGCGACCACCGGTGCCCGCCCCGGCCAGGCGGCCTGCCAGGCGGCGGCCCGCGCGGTCTGCCAGCCGGAGAAGTTCGACACCCCGACGTAGCGGACCTTGCCGCTGGCCACCGCGTGGTCCAGGGCGGCCAGGGTCTCCTCCAGCGGGGTGTCCGGGTCGTACCCGTGCACCTGGAACAGGTCGACGTGGTCGGTGCCGAGCCGGCGCAGCGACGCGTCCAACGTGCGCAGCAGGTGCCCTCGGGAGCCGTCGCGGCGTCGGCCACTGCCGGGGCGCAACCCGGCCTTGGTGGCGATCAGCAACTCCTCGCGGGGGACGAGGGAGCCCAGCAGCGAGCCGATCACCGACTCGGCGTCACCGTCGCCGTACACGTCGGCGGTGTCGATCAGGTTGCCGCCCGCGTCCAGGTAACTCTTCAGCTGGGCGGCCGCATCGTCGGCGTCGGTGTCTCGGCCCCAGGTCATGGTGCCGAGCGCGAGCCGGGAAACCGCCAGCCCGCTTCGGCCGAGCGGTCGCTGTTGCATGGGTGAACCTTATTTCGAACCTGCCGCTACGGATATCCTCGCTCCCGTATCTCTGCCGGTTCTGCCGGTTCCGCCGTCCTGGGCTGCCCCGATGGAGGGGGGATCATGGGTGTCGAGCCGGTGATCGAGTCCGTTATCGGCATTGCGTAACCTGGTGCGACCTGTGCCACAGATGGGGGAGGACCAGTGCGACTCGGGCTCAGTCTCGGATATCAGACGGCGTGGAGCACACCGGCCGACCACCTGGCCCTGGCCCAGGAGGCGGACCGCCTGGGCTATTCGGTGGTGTGGGCGGCGGAGGCGTACGGCTCCGACTCGCCCAGCATGCTCGCCTGGATGGCCGGGCAGACCGAACGGATCGACGTCGGCGCCGCGGTGATGCAGATCCCCGCCCGTACGCCGGCAGCCACCGCGATGACCGCGGCCACCATCGACGCGCTCTCCGGCGGCCGGTTCCGGCTCGGCCTGGGCGTCTCCGGCCCGCAGGTCTCCGAGGGCTGGCACGGTGTCCGTTTCGCCAAGCCCCTGGCCCGGACCCGCGAGTTCGTCGACATCGTCAAGCTGGCCATCGCCCGCAAGGAGGTGGCGTACGACGGCGAGCACTACACGCTGCCGCTGCCCGACGGCCCGGGTAAGGCGCTGCGACTGGGTTTCCACCCACCCCGTGAGCACATACCGATCTACCTGGCCGCGGTCGGCCCGAAGAACCTGGAGCTGGCCGGCGAGATCGCCGACGGCTGGCTGGCCGTGTTCTACGCCCCGGAGTTCGCCGAGGAGCAGCTCGCCTCGGTCCGCGCCGGGCGGGCCAAGGTCGGCAAGGAGTTGGCCGGGTTCGACGTGGTGCCGTCGGTGCCCGTGGTGATCGGCGACGACGTGGCGTCCTGCGCCGAACTCGTGCGCTGGTACGCCGCGCTCTACGTGGGCGGCATGGGCAGCCGCCAGCAGAACTTCTACAACCAGCTCGCCACCCGGATGGGCTACGGCGACGCCGCCCGCGAGGTGCAGGACCTGTACCTGGCCAAGCGGCAGCGCGACGCCGCCGCCGCCGTACCCATGGAGTTCATCGACCGCACCTCGCTGCTCGGCCCGAAGGAGCGCATCGCCGAGCGGATGCGGGAGTACGCCGCCGCCGGCGTCACCACGCTGTCGGTGACCCTGTTCGTGGCCGACCGGGACAGCGGTGTGCAGACCCTGCGTACCGTCGCCGAGGCCCTCGACCTCTCGGGAGTCGGCGAGTGACCTGGGTCGAGGCCATCGTCCTGGGCATCGTCCAGGGACTGACCGAGTTTCTTCCGGTCAGCTCGTCGGGGCATCTGCGGATCACCTCGGCGATCTTCTTCGACCGCGACGCCGGCGCGTCGTTCACCGCGGTCACCCAGCTCGGCACCGAAGCGGCCGTGCTGATCTACTTCGCCAAGGACATCTGGCGGATCACCCGGACCTGGCTGGTCGGCATCCGGGACAAGTCGGTGCGCTCCAGCCTCGACTACCGGATGGGCTGGTACGTGATCGTCGGCTCGATCCCGATCGGGCTCTTCGGCTTCCTGTTCAAGGACCAGATCAAGACCGCCGGGCGCAACCTGTGGGTCGTGGCGACCACGCTCATCGTGTTCGCGTTCGTGCTGGCGTTCGCCGAGTACTGGGGTCGGCAGACCCGCACCCTGGAGAACTTCCGGATGAAGGACGGCATCGTGATGGGCTTCGCCCAGGCCATGGCGCTGGTCCCCGGGGTGTCCCGCTCCGGCGGCACGCTCACCGCCGGCCTGCTGCTCAACCTGACCCGCGAGGCGGCGGCACGGTACTCGTTCCTGCTGGCCATCCCGGCGGTGGTGATGTCCGGCGTGTTCAGCCTCGGGGACGTCTTCGAACCGTCCGCCCCGGGCACGTCCGTGCCCACCGTGGCCCAGACGATCGTGGCCACCCTCATCGCGTTCGGCATCGGCTACGCGGCCATCGCCTGGCTGCTGCGCTACGTCGCGCACCACACCCTGTACGTCTTCGTGCTGTACCGGGTTGCGCTGGGCACCCTGGTCCTGGCGCTGCTGCTGACCGGCACGATCAGCGCCACCTGACCCGAGGCGATCCGTCGACGGCCCCGGCCCTGCCGGGGCCGTCGACGTTTCCGGGTAGGCCATTAGGGTGGTCAGCGTGGCGACCCTTCTGCTTCTGCGACACGGCCGGACCACGGCGAACGCCGATGGCGGCCTGGCCGGTCGGCAACCGGTCGAGTTGGACGACACCGGGCGCGCCCAGGCCAGCGCGGTGGGCGAGCGGCTGCGGGCGGTGCCGCTGGCCGCCGTGGTGACCAGCCCGCTGATCCGCTGCCGGCAGACCCTGGAGTTGGCGCTCCCGCAGGCCACCCCGGTGGTCGAGGACGGGCTGATCGAGTGCGACTACGGCAGCTGGGAGGGGCAGCCGCTGAAGAAGCTCGCCAAGGAGCCGCTCTGGCCGGTCGTCCAGCAGCACCCCAGCGCGGCGGTCTTCCCGGGTGGGGAGGCGATGGCGGCGATGGCGGCGCGTGCCGTGGCGGCGGTGCGAGCCTGGGACGCCCGGGTGAACGCCGAGCACGGGCCCGAGGCGGTCTGGCTGGCGTGTAGCCACGGCGACGTGATCAAGGCCATCGTCGCGGACGCGCTCGGCGTACACCTGGATGCCTTTCAACGCATCGTGGCCGACCCGGCGTCGGTGACGGCGATCCGGTTCACGCCGCTGCGACCGTTCCTGGTTCGGCTCAACGACACCGGCGGTGACCTGGCGGCGCTGGTGCCGCCGCCAGCCAAGCGGCGTCGGCGGGCCTCCCGCGCGACCGATTCGGACGCCGCGGTAGGCGGCGGGGCGGGTGCGTCGCGGTGAGGCGCCGCACGACACCGCCCCCGATCGGGGCGTCAACGCCCACCGCAGCGGCCGCCACGCCCGGGAATAGCCGCTGGTCCGCCGGGCGCGGCGGCGCTGCGGCGATTCGGGTCGGTGGGGTACGCGATGCCCGGACGGGCCGGATAGGGTCGTGGGTATGACCCACCAGGTGCACGCCTTCGAACCGCCGGAGCGGTTCGTCGCCGGGACTGTCGGGCCGCCGGGGGAGCGCACGTTCTTCCTGCAGGCCCGCGGCGGCGGCAGGCTGGTCAGCGTCGCGCTGGAGAAGGTCCAGGTGTCTCTGCTCGCCGAGAAGCTGGAGGAGCTGCTCACCGAGGCCCAGCGTCGCTTCGGGGTGGACCTGCCCGAGCTGGCGCCGGTGGTCGGTGACAACGAGCCGCTGGACACTCCGGTCGACGAGGAGTTCCGGGTCGGGACCCTCGGGCTGGCCTTCGACGTGGACACCGCGACCGTGGTGATCGAAGCGATCGCCGCGGGCGAGATGGAGCCCGAGGTCGAGCTCGGCGACGAGGACGACGACGAAGACGACGAGGAAGACGACGACGAGCCGGACGAGGACCTGGATCGGCTCCGGGTCCGGCTCACCCCGCAGGCGACCCGCCAGTTCATCGAGCGGGCCCGGCGAGTGGTCAACGCGGGCCGGCCGCCGTGCCCGCTCTGCGGCCAACCGTTGGACCCCGCCGGGCACCTCTGCCCGCGGCACAACGGTTATCACCGGTGACCTCGTCCGGCCTCCAGCCTCGCCAGGACGGCGACGCCGCGCTGCGGCTGCTGCGTGACGGCGTCCTCGACCTGGAGGGTCGGCTGGTCGACGCGTCGAACACCACGCTGCGCGGCATCCTGACCCTCGGCGAGGTGACCGCCCGCTGCGTCTACAAGCCGGTCCGTGGCGAGCGCCCACTCTGGGACTTCCCCGACGGCACCCTGGCCGGTCGAGAGGTCTCGGCGTACCTGGTCTCCCGGGCCACCGGGTGGGATCTGGTGCCGCCCACCGTGCTGCGCGACGGCCCGTTCGGCCCCGGCTCCTGCCAGCTGTGGATCGACGAGCCGGAGGACGCCGAGCCGCTTGTCGGTTTCCTGCCCGCCGGGGAGATCCCGCCGCGCTGGTTCCCGATCGCCGCGGCCCGGGACGACGACGGCACCGCGTACGCCCTCGCCCACGCCGACGACCCCCGACTGGCCCGGCTCGCGGTGCTCGACGCGGTGCTCAACAACGCCGACCGCAAGGGCGGTCACGTGCTCGTCGGCGCCGACGACCGGATCTACGGCGTGGACCACGGGGTGAGCTTCCACGTCGAGGACAAGCTACGTACGGTGCTCTGGGGCTGGGCCGGTAAGCAGTTGCCCCCGGACGCCATGGAGATGCTCGACGCGCTGGCCGGGCAGGTCGCCGGGGCGCTCGGCGCGGAGCTGGCCGACCACCTGACGATCAGCGAGGTGGCCGAGGTGGCCGCCCGCGTCGACCGGCTACGCGAGACCGGCTGCTTCCCCCAGCCGCCGGAGGACTGGCCGGCGATGCCCTGGCCGCCCATGTGAGCCGCTGTCATTTTGATCACCCGTGGGGTGCTCCGGCCGCGTCGTCGGGCTGGCTAGGCTGATCCCATGGAGTCTTGGGCGGGACACGAGGTGCCACGGCTGCCGGGCAGGGGCGAGCCGCTGGCGTTGTACGACTCGGCGCGACAGGGTGTCCACCCGAGTGAGCCGGCCGACGCGGCGAGCATGTACGTCTGCGGCATCACCCCGTACGACGCCACCCACCTCGGCCACGCCGCCACCATGATCACGTTCGACCTGGTGCAGCGGATGTGGCGCGACTCCGGCCGCCCGGTGCGCTACGTGCAGAACGTCACCGACATCGACGACCCGCTGCTGGAGCGGGCCGCCCGTGACGGCGAGGACTGGGTGGTCCTGGCGATGCGCGAGACGGCGCTGTTCCGGGAGGACATGGAGGCGCTGCGGATCATCCCGCCGGCGCACTACGTGGGCGCGGTCGAGTCGATCCCGGACATCGCCGACAAGGTCGAGGTGCTGCTCAAGGACGGCGCCGCGTACCGGCTCGACGACGGCACCGGCGACGTCTACTTCGACATCTCCGCCACGCCCCGCTTCGGCTACGAGTCGAACCTGACCCGCGAGCAGATGCTGGAGATCTTCCCCGAGCGCGGCGGCGACCCCGATCGGGCCGGCAAGCGTGACCCACTGGACCCGCTGCTGTGGCGCGGCGCCCGCGAGGGGGAGCCGTCCTGGCCGGGCGGCGACCTGGGCCCGGGCCGCCCCGGCTGGCACATCGAGTGCGCGGTGATCGCGCTCAACCTGCTCGGCGACCGGATCGACGTGCAGGGCGGCGGCAACGACCTGCTGTTCCCGCACCACGAGGCGTCCGCCGCGCACGCCGAGCGGCTCACCGGCCAGGCACCGTTCGCCGAGCACTACGTGCACGCCGGGATGATCGGCCTGGACGGCGAGAAGATGTCCAAGTCCCGCGGCAACCTGGTCTTCGTGTCCCGGCTGCGCGCTGACAAGGTCGACCCGATGGCGATCCGGCTCGCGCTGATCTCCGGGCACTACCGCAGCGACCGCACCTGGACCGACGAGCTGCTCACCGCCGCGCACGAGCGCCTGGACCGTTGGCGGCGGGCCGCCGCCGCACCCGCCGGGCCGTCCGGGGCCGAGCTGCTGGCCGAGGTACGCGCACGCCTCGCCGACGACCTGGACACTCCCGGAGCCCTGGCCGCAGCCGATCGCTGGGCCGAGGCGACTCTGTCCGGTGCCACGGACGACCCCGAAGCCCCCGCCCTCTTCGCGAACACGATGGACGCCCTCCTGGGAGTCCGCCTCTAGGGCCTGTTGCGGCTGACGGGGCAGCGGGGTACGACATGCTCGCCGTTCGCTACGAAGCGACTGCGATAGACGAGTGGCGGTGACCAGCGGGCTTAGGGCAGCTCCGAGGACGCGCGCTCGGTCAGCGACTTGAACATGTGCACGTCCGCATGCCCGCCAGGGATTCCCAGGGTCCGGCCAGTCTCGACGTAACCGTGGCGCTGATAGAAGCCAGGCGCTTGGAAGGTGAAGGACGAGACGACCACGCGGTCACAGCCGCGCTGTCTGGCCTCCTCCTCGGCAGCGCGCAGGATCTTGCTGCCCCAGCTGTCCTTGCGGCGATCCCCGTGCACCCACAGCAACTCGATGCCGCACAGGCCGCCCCAGGTCCATGCAGCCAATCCTCCGACCAGTTCGTCTGCTTCATCGGTGACCTTGACCGAGAACGTGCCGCGATCAGCTGCCCCTGTCGCGGTGGTATTGAAAGCGACAAGCTCCTCGGTCAGCCGCTTGTTGAGCTCAGCGTCGCGTTCGCCAGTGGTCAGAGTCGGCCCGGTGCCGTGGTCGGTCGTCACGGCGCGGAGTATGCCAGTCCGGCTTCCCCCACAGCACTAGATCAACGCCACCTTGATCCCCCTCCCCCTCCCCCCTCCCCCCCCTTGGGGGCCCGCCCCCGCCCAACGCGTCGATCATGGAGTTGTGGTGGCCGGTATGAGGCAATACGCGCCTTATGTGAGGCACCACAACTCCATGATCGACGCGAGCGCTCGGGGCACGGCGTGACGCCGTTGGGCCGCCCCTTGCCTCGCCGCCGATCTTGCAGTTCTGTTGCTACTAAAGGTGCTAATCGGGGCGAAGCAGCGACAGGAAGTGCAAGATCGCCGGGGCGGGGCGGGGCGGGGCGGGGCGGGGCGGGGC
>NZ_JOAN01000021.1 GCF_000718555.1 Micromonospora chokoriensis | reverse complement strand
GAGGGGGGTGGGGTGGGGTGGGGTTAGAGCTGCCAGGGCGGGGGCTCGGGGGGTAGGTAGCGGCAGGTGGTGCCGGTGGAGACGCAGGCGCGTAGGTGGCTCGCCAGGGGTGGGTGTCGGTCGTCGAGCTTGCGTAGCGTGTCGCGGATTCGCGCGGTCACCGTCTTGCGGGCCCGCTCGGCCTCGTCGCCCAGCCGGCGGCTCCGACCGGCAAGCCCCGCTGCGGTACGCAACTCGTCGAGCAACGCACCCCGCTCGGCGTCCAGCATGGACACCTTGCGGTCGTCGTCGCGGGCGGCGGCCCGGTCGATCTCCTCGTCGAGGCGGGCCAGGTGCCGCCGGTAGCGGGCCTTCGCCTCGTCGTCGAGGACCGGGTCGGCACCCAACCGACGGGCGGCGACCAGCTCCGGCCCGGCGGCCGGGTCGAGCAACTCGACCGCCGGCACGTCGCTGCCCGGCCGACTGAGCAGCAGGTGCAGATCGTGCAGCCCCTTGGCGTCGGGCAGGTGCACCACCACACCGGCGTACGTGAGCTGCCAGACCGGCCCGTCGCGCCGAAACTCGTACCCCTCGGTGGCAGGCGCGACCGGCACGGCCTGGCCGGGCGCGACCACCTGGCCAGGCCGAGCAGCCTGGCCGAACGCGACGGCCTGACCAGGCACATCTGCCTGCGCTGGCGCGGTGGCCTGGGCTGGGCGGTCGGCGTCGGCGGTCGTGCGGGCATCGAGGCGGTGGAGCACCTGCGTCATGCCGAGGGCGGTCGCCTCCTGGACGGCGGCGGCGCGCAGCGCGGTCGACGTCGCGGTGTCGGCTGGGTGACCTCGACTGGCGAGGGCGTTCGCCAACCCGGTACGGGCGAGCAGCGACCAGGGCCGGGAGCCCAGCCGATCGGCGGAGTCCCGAGCGGCGGTGAAGCCGGCGATGGCGTCGTCCCAGCGTGCCTGGGCGGCGTCGATCAGCGCCAGCCAGTGGTCGACCGGGCCACTGATGTCGCAGCCGAAGAGACCCACCGTCCACTCGCCACGGTGCGCGGCGAGCGCGGCCCGCGCGTCGTCGCAGCGCCTGGGGTCGGCGGACGCGGCGGCGGCCTGCGCCCGTAGCCGTAGCCAGAGTGGCGACACCGGACGCGGGTACCGGATGGCGGCAGCCTCGATGCCGGTGATCAGCTGGATCGTCGTCGCACCGTCGCCACGCTCCGCCGCGGTGATCGCCCGCAGCAGCTCCCGGTAGGGGTAGTCGATCGGGGCCAACCCGTCCAGGAGTGTGTCGGCCTCGGCGAACCGACCCTGCAGCAGCAGCCGGGACCAGCGCAGGTGGTGGCCCATGAACCCGAACTCGGCGTGGCCCGGGTCGGCATGATCGCTGAGCACGGCGAACCGCTCGTCGGCCTTGGCGAAGTCACCCCGGAACGCCGCGATGATCCCGCTGTCGACGGCCGCGGCCATCCGGTGTCGGGCGAAGTCGCCCTGCCCGTCGGCGTCGACGAAGATGGTGAACTCCTCGGCGAAGCGCGGATCACCCAACTCCAGCAGCGCCACCCAGCGCAGCGAGGTCGCCCACAGCTCGGTCTCCCGGTCGCCCGTGCGGCGGGCCACGTCCCGGATCTCGGCGGTGAGCGCGGCTCGGGTCGCGGCGGTGCCGAGCCCCCAGGTTGTGTCGTGGCGGGCCCAGAGGCTGAAGGTGAGCGCCTCGTCGTCCTGCCCTCGACGGGCGATCGTCTCGGTGGCGGTGATCAGGTCGGCGACCAGGGCCCCGACCGTCGCGGTGGCGTCCGGTTCGCCGATCAACCGCCGGTACGCCTCGCGCACCAGCTCGGCCGCCTCGATCGAGTGGGCGGTCTCCACCTGGCGGGCCCGGTTCACGGTGAGCGCGACCCGGGCCAGCAACACCGGGTCATCGAGTGAACGGGCCAGCCGGGCGGCCTCGGCCAGCAGTCGCACGACCTCTTCCCGGCCGGCGTGGTGGTAGTGCGCCTCGGCGAACTCGACGAGGATCCGCACCCGTTGAGCCCGGTCCTCGACGACTTCGAGGGCTCGTCGAAAGTGCACAGCGGCCTCGTCGCCGGCCAGCCGGGCGAACGCGTCCCGCCCGGCGGCGACCAGCAGCGTGGCCACCCGGGCCGGGTCGAGCGCGGGACCGGCGAGATAGGCGTGCCGGGCGAGGTCGGCCGGGATCAGTCGATCGGTGAGCTCTCGCAGGTCGTCGACCGCCCGGACGACAGCGCCGTGCCGGGCCCGCCGGTCGTCGTCGGTCAGGCCGTCGTAGAGGGTCTCGCGGACCAGGTCGTGGGCGAAGGCGAAGCGCCCGCCGCCCCGGGCGTTCACCAGTCGGGCGGTCACCGCCCGGTCGAGCAGCCGGTCGACCTGCGCCGCCGGGGCGGCCACGCACGCCGCGAGGACCTGACGGTGGAATTCTCGACCCAGCACGGCGGCGACGGTCAGCGCCTCGACCACGGCGGCGGGCAGTTGGGCCAGGCGGCGGCGCACCGCTTCCCGTACGCCGGGTGCGATCGCGCCGACCGCGTCGTCGGCGTGCCACAGCCGCGCGGTCTGCTCGACGAAGAACGGGTTGCCGCCGGTACGCCGATGCACCTCGTCGACCAGGGCGGCCTCGGGCTCCCGCCCGGCGGTACGGGCCATCAGCGCGGCCACCTCGTCGCGGGAGAGGCCGGTGAGGGTGATCGTGGTGGCCTTCGCGACCAGCGGCATCAGCAGGGGGCGCAGCGGGTGCTCCCCCGACTCGACCTCGGCGTCGCGGTAGGTGCCGATCAGCAGGAGCCGCTCGAACCAGGTGTGCTGCGCGGTGAAGCTCAGCAACCGCAGTGAGGCCGGGTCGGCCCAGTGCAGGTCGTCGAGGACGACCACGACCGGCCGGTGCTGCGAGACGGCGACCAACGCAGCGGTCACCGCGTCGTACAGCGCGAACGCCTCCTGGTCGGCGACGTCCTCACCCGGGTCGACGCCGGCCCAACCGACAAGGCGACCGGGCTGCTCGCCGCTGGTGTCGGGCTGGCCGAGCAGGGCGGCGAGGGCCGGCTCGGCGGACTGCCGCGCCACCGCCCAGTCGTCGGCGGAGCGCCGCAGGCCGCGCAGCACCTGCACCCACGGCCAGTAGCCGGGGGCGCTGTCGGAATCCCAGCAGGCGGCACCGAGCACCAACGCGCCTCGCTGCCGGGCCTCCCGGGCTGCCGACGTGACGAGGGTCGTCTTGCCGATGCCCGGCTCGCCGGTGACCAGCACGAGACCGCCGTGGCTGGTGGTGGCGCGATCCAGCTCGGCGCGCAGCAGGCCCGCGGGGTGATCCCGCCCGATGATGGCGTCGCCGAGCGCGTCCATGGTTTCCAGACCGTACTGGACCCCACCGACGGCGGGCGTCGAGATTTGACAGTGCCATAGCTAGCGGTTATCTATTAGCGGTCGATTCGAGGAGTGTGCCGGGGTGCAGGACGTGGTGCTGGCCATGCTGGCCAAAGAGCCGGCACACGGGTACGAGCTGCGCAGCCGGATGCGCAACGCGCTCGGCCCGCTCGGCGAGGCGATGAACGCGGGGCAGGTCTACGTGACGTTGGCCCGGTTGGCGAAGGCCGGGCTGGTGACCTCGGAACGGGCCGAGGGCCTGCCGGACCGGCCCGACCGACGGGTCTACGCGTTGACCCCGGCCGGGCAGCAGCGGGTCACCGGCTGGCTGACCGAGGTGAGCTGGCCGAAGCCGGACCTCACCGAGTTTCACCTGAAGCTGGTCGCCGCCGCGGCTGCCCGGTTGGCCGATCCGGTGGCGTTGGTGGACGCGCAGCGCCGTGAGGTGCTGCGTCGTCTGCGCGACGCGCAACGTGCGGCGTTGGAGCGGTCGGTGGATCCGGTCGCCGGGTTGCTGTTGGAGGGCGTCGTGCTGCGACTGCGGGCTGATCTGGAGTGGCTGGAGGCGTGCGAGCGCACGTGGTCCGAGAGTGGTCGAGCGGGACGGAAGGCGGGGGCATGAACGGGTCGACGGCGCTGCGGACGCGGCGGTTGTCCAAGTGGTACGGCTGGGACAACACGCTGGTACGCGCAGTCGACGAGGTCGACCTGGAGGTGCCGTCGGGTCAGACGTTGGCCATCATGGGCCCCAGCGGGTGCGGCAAGTCCACCCTGCTGCACCTGCTCGGCGGGCTACAGCGCCCCAGCGACGGCGAGGTGTGGCTGGCCGGCCGTCGGATCGACACGCTGAGCGAGCGGGCCCTGTCGCGGCTGCGGCGGGACACCGTCGGTCTCGTCTTCCAGTCCTTCCATCTCATGGACGAACTCACCGCCGTGGAGAACGTCGAGATGGCCGCGCTGCTGGCCGGTCGGTCGCCGGGCCGAGCCCGCCGCCGGGCCCTGCACCTGCTCGACCAGGTCGGGCTGGCCGACCGTGCCACGCACCTGCCCTCGGCCCTGTCCGGCGGCCAGCGCCAGCGCGTCGCCATCGCCCGGGCGATGAGCAACGAGCCGCAGGTGGTGTTGGCCGACGAACCAACCGGCAACCTGGACAGCGCCGCCACCCTGGAGGTGCTGCGACTCTTCGAGGAGCTGCGCAACACCGGGCAGACCCTCGTGGTGGTCACGCACGATCCCCGGATCGCGGCGGTCGCCGACCGGGTGATCTCGATGCGGGATGGCGCGTTCGCCGACGACAGCCTGCTCGCCGAGACTGCCACCGGCACCGTCTACGGCGGGGTGCGCTGACGTGGCAGGCCGCCTGCTGCTCATGTGCCGACTGCTGGTCCGGGGGCTGCGTCGACACCGGGCCGAGAACATACTGCTGCTGGTCGCCATCCGCGCGTTGGCCGACGCCCCCACGCCACCGCGCCGTCGGCGCTGGGCCATCTGGCTGTCGCGCCGGCTGCCCACCGCCCTCCTGATCGGCGTACGCATCAACGCCCGCCGGCCACACCGCGCCCGGCTCGTCACCGTGAACACCCTGATCACCACGACCGCGCTCGCCGCCGTCCTGACGATCCTGGCGCAGGACGACGATCCACTGAACCTGGGCTACTCCGAACTCCCCGACCCCCGCAACGAGCGAACCCTCCAGGCCATGCTCATCGTCGCCGGGGTGGCCTGCTTCCTCGCGCTGCTCAACACCATCGTGAGCACCTGGACGGCGGTCCTCGACACCCGGCACCCGCTGGCGGTCGCCCGTGCGCTCGGTGCGACCCCCGCCCAGACCGGCCTGGGACTGGCCGTGGCGCAGCTCCTGCCGGCCGTACCCGGCGTGGCCGCCGGGATCCCCTTCGGCATCGGGCTCTACCTGTTCTTTGACGGGGAGCGATATCCGCCCGTCTCCTGGACGCTCACCACAGCCGTTGGGATCCTGATCGCGGTCGCCGCGCTCACCGCCATCCCGGCCTTAGCCGCCGCTCGTCGCCCGGTCGCGGACGCCTTCAGGTCTACGGCGACCTAACCGCCATCTCCACCTCGTCCGGCTCCACTCCCCTGACCCGAGCCTGCTCGGCTGCCCAACGCAGGTAGGTCAGCCACTCCTCGGATGACCACCCGTTGCGGCGGCCGACGCCCGCCTCGGCGGGGAGCTGGCTGGCCACGACACGGTCGAGGATCAGGGGCTGCACACCGCCCACCCCGCGCCGATAACCGACGAAGTAGAGAACCTTCGTGAACAACCCCGGCCCCAACCAGGGCAGACGAGCGTGATCAGGGTCGCGGAAGCGGCGGTACGCCGTGCGCAGCGCGGCCTCGTCGGGCGTCGAGGCGGACACCTCCTCCAGCGCGTACGTCAGGCGTTTGCCGTCCGGATCGGCGTCGAGCGACTTGGCTGCGCGCCACGGGCCGTACCCGATGGGCCCGTAACCCCAGGCCAGCACTGCGGTCAGCAGTTGCCGTGGGCTCGCGGCGCCGGCGCGGTACGCCTCCGCCACCGCGAAGACGTCGCGCCGCCAGAGCCCGCCGCTCGCCGCAAGGGTGTCAGGCCAGGCATCCGGCGGCAGCCCCGCCCGCCACCGGTCCACCCGCACAGTGACCGGGGTCCGCTCCCCCGGTATCGGGCTACGCATGGCTGGCCTCCCTCAGGTCGTGGAGTGGCCCCGGCACGCTTGGGAGTCTCCGTAGCCCGAACGCTAGGGCCCGGTGTTTGTGTCGGCTGCCCGGTGCCGCCATGTCGGGGTATTGACAGCGCGGAAACCACCAACCGATTTCGGCACGTCGATTCGCTACGGCCGAGACATAGAGCATGGGAGCGTGCGATTATCGCACCATGACCGAAACCGGCGACTGGACGACGGTCGGCGAGCAGGTGCGCCAGACACGGCTGGGGGCTGGCCTTTCTCAGGCCGAACTGGGCGCTCACCTCGGGCTCGACCGCACGATGATCGCCAAGATCGAGTCAGGTGTACGACGGGTGGACGCGCTGGAGCTGATTCGGCTCGCGACCGCGCTCAACGTACCCATTGATCACCTGCTGCAGCGACGACCAGCTGTCATCTCGCGCCGCTCGGAAGTCATCCCTCAGGACAACGACACGGATGTCGCGAGACGTTCTCAACGACTGGAGATCACGCTCGCGTCCTGGCTCAGGGACGTCCGTCAACTTCTCGACGCGGGCACTCTGATTCTTCAACCCCCGGTCCGGTACGAAGGGAATGTCACCTCCGACGATGATGCCCGCACTGCCGCACGGTGGTTGCGTGACGTGCGGGGCATCGGCACCGAGCCGATCGACACCCTGATGGACTTCTGTGAACGCAGCGGTCAGTACGTCCTCATCAGTGATCTGCCGGGGGAAGGCGCCTCGATGGTGGACGGTGACCTGGCGGTGTCGGTCGTCAGTGTCGAGGGAGACCCGGGCCGGCGGCGAGCTACCGCAGCCCATGAGCTGGGCCACCTGGTGTTGGGCGACGAATATTCCAGCGATCTCGCGGTACACGCGTCCCGCGCCGACCGGGAAAGTCTGATCAACGCCTTCGCCGCCGAACTCCTCCTCCCGATCGCCGCGTTCGGCGATGTCACCATCCGCCCAGCCTCTCGGGAAGATCTGATCCGGTTCACCGCACGCTACCGCACGTCGTGGTCTCTCGCGGTGCGCCAGGCGGAATGTGCCGGGTGGCTCGACGTGTCATCGGCACGCTGGAGCCGAACCACGCCGACCCGGGCAGAGATCATGGATGCGGTTGGCTGGGCTCCGCAGCCTGATCTCGACGCCATCCGCGTACCACCGGGTTATTCGCACGCTGTCATGGAGGCCTGGCGCCGCTATCTCATATCGGACGCCCGCGCAGTCGAGCTGCTGCATGGCCAGATCCGCTTGGAAGATCTACCAACACGCGACGAGACAGATCTGGCACTGTGACCTCCACAGCTGCGGTCCGCGAGCCCCTTCTCGTCTTCGACACGACCGTGCTGCACCACTTCGCCCTTGCCGACCGGCTCGACGTGCTGGCCGACCTGGTCGCGGAACAGCGCGTGGCTACGACGGCCGTCGTACTCGACGAACTTCGCGTCAACTCCGAGCGGGAGCCCGCTCTCATCGCGGCGCTGAATCTTGACTGGGTCGACGTCCTCGCGCTCAACACGATGCCGGAGATTCACTGCTTCTCCGAGTGGGTTCGCCGGATCGGCGCGGGCAGACGGGACCTGGGCGAGGCGACGGTCTTCGCCGCAGCGGAGATGCACGGCGGTACGGCCGTCACGGATGACCGCACGGCAACCAAGGTGGGCCGTACCTACGGTCTAAAGGTGCACGGCACGATCTGGCTACTCGCCGATAGATGCCGGTCCGGCAGACTCACCGAGGTCAACGCGGGCGCAATCGTCGATGCCCTAAGGCAGACGAAGCATCGACTGCCGTGCACCGGGGCTGAGTTCCCCTCGTACGCCCGGAAGGCCGGCCTGCTCCCGCTTGCTTCCGCACATATTCCGAGCCCGGCGCGACCGTCGACAGGTCCGCCAGCCCGGGCGCGTGACTAGCCACGGGTGTGGCCGCCTCGCACGATTGCGGGGCGGCCACGCCTGATGGGCTTTTGTTACGGCGTGGCGCAGATGGCGTACGCCGTGTCAGACCAGTTGCCGGCGAACGCATCCTCCTCGTACGCGCCGGATGCGGCGGACGTCGGCGCTGTTGCCGGCCCGCCGTTGGGGCGGAAGTCGTCGACGATGCCCTCGCCGGTCACCCCGTTCAGCTCGTAGCCGGCGCCGGTCAGCACCTTCCCGACCGGGCAGGTGGCCGTGACGCTGCGGAAGTCGAGGGAGTTGCTGGCCCCCACGGCGGAGGCGCGCACCAGGCCCGCGAGAGGGTTGGCGCAGATGGCGTACGCGGTCGCGGACCAGTTCAGGGCCGTGGCGTCCGACTCGTACGCGCCGACGGTGACCGCGGTCGGTGCCGTGGCGACGCCGCCGTTGGGGCGGAAGTCGTCGACGACGCCTTCACCTGTGACGCCGTTCAGCTCGTAGCCCGTGCCGGTGAGCACCTTCCCCGCTGGGCAGGTGGCCGTGACGCTGCGGTAATCGGCCGAGTTGCTGACGCTGGCCGTGGCGACCCGCACCAGGCCGGGCAGCGGGTTGGCGCAGATCGCGTACGCCGTCACCGACCAGTTCCCCGCGAACGCCTCGGTCTCGTACGCGCCGACGGTGACCGCGGTCGGTGCCGTGGCGACGCCGCCGTTGGGGCGCAGGTCGTCGACGACGCCTTCACCTGTGACGCCGTTCAGCTCGTAGCCGGTGCCGGTGAGCACCTTGCCGACCGGGCAGGTGGCGGTGACGCTGTGGTAGTCGGCCGAGTTGCTGACGCTGGTCGCGGCGATCCGGACCAGGCCGGGGACCGCGGCGGACGCCGGGCTCGCCGGGACGAGCACCGCCGCGGTCGCGACGAGACCGAGCACGAGTACGGACGCTCGGGCTTGATTCTTGGTACGCATATGTATCTCCCGTCTGAGGCCCGGGTGGCCGGCAGTTGAGCCGCCGACCTCTGGGCCGTTCCTGATGACGGGTTCACGCTAGGTAGCCACCTGACCAGGCATTATCTCCAAGCCGACTACGTCGCGTAACGGACCCTTCGACTCGCCGA
The DNA here is from genome assembly GCF_000718555.1 of Micromonospora chokoriensis. GTDB lineage: Bacteria > Actinomycetota > Actinomycetes > Mycobacteriales > Micromonosporaceae > Micromonospora > Micromonospora chokoriensis_B. The sequence continues at coordinate 102,101 of NZ_JOAN01000021.1, read as the reverse complement.
CCGCCGCCGACCTGACCGGCTGCTGCATCTGAACTGACGGACGATGCATAGACATCGATGTCCATGCTTACCATTCGGGCATGCGTGCTCGCCGCGTCACCGCAGCCATCGCCCTCGCCTCGCTGGCGAGCCTGCTCGCCGTCAACGCCGCCCGTGCCGACGGCCCGGCGATCAGCACCCCTGGCAGCCCGACGGTGCTGGTCAACCAACCACATCAGCTCACCCTCAGCTGGGCACCCTCGGCCTGGCTCGACGAGAGCGGCGCCGAGCAGCCGATCAACTACGAGATTCAGGTGCCGCTGGGGCCGAACACCTACCGCTTCCTCGGTGCCACGACCGACACCACGATCACCCTGACCGATCTCGCACCCGGCACGACGTACCGGATCGCGGTTGCCGCCCGCGCGCTCGGCGGCTACTCCGACACCTCGCCCACCACCACCGTTCGCACCGCCAGCGGCCGCGCGACGGTCAGCTACCTCAACCTCGACTGGTCCCCGACGAACAACCAGATCCAGCACCTGCTGAAGGTCACCAACACCGGCACCGGGCCGCTCGACCTGAGCACCGTGCAGGTGCGCTACCACCTGCGCTTCGAGGGCGGCAACACCTCGCTGGTGCCGAACTGTGACTGGGCCGCACTCGGCTGCGCTCGGATCCAACAGACCGTGCAGTTCTTCGTCCCGCCGGGTGGGCCGGGCGGCCCAGGCGGGCCGGGCGGGCCGACCGTGTTGACGACGCCAGCGCCGCCGGGTTACCCGGTCCCGGGAACGCCGGTCCCCGGCTGGGTCGAGCTGACCTTCACCGACGGCACGCTTGCGCCGGGCCAGTCGACCGGGCCGATCCAGCTACGGCACCACCGGCACAGTTGGAGCGACATCGACGAGCGCGACGACCCGAGTTGGCTCGCCGCCACCGGCCAGTGGACCGAGAACGCGCGGATCACGCTCGACGTCGACGGCGTACGCGAGTTCGGCGACACGAACACCTGACCCACTCACCTGTCACGCCGAGCCTGGGCACCAGGGCGGCGACGGCGGCCGGCAATGACGGCAGCGGCACCCAGCACAACTCCGACCGCGAGCACGGTGGAGCGTTCCTTTCCGGCCGCTCGCTCGGGCACTACCCCGGGGCCGGTCGTCCGCACAGGCACACGGGGCTCGTTCTCCGCTGGACCTGCCGCGACTGCCAGCAGGTACCGGCGATCGACAATCGCGGTGAAGCGCCGCGCACGTCGTGATGTCTCGGCCGTCGTACGAGGGCCTCGCGCCTCCGCCCAGAATCGGCGGCCAACCTGCCCCTTGAAGAACTGGTCGGCGAGCACCTCCAGGTGTCGCGCGGCCAGTACGTCCACCTCCCACATCGACTGCCAGTGGGTCACGATCAGGTTCGCGTAGACGTGCTTACGGAACCATTCGACGTCGGCGGCGTCTTCGATCGGCCCCCAGCATTCGAGGAGGGTTGGATCGTCGATCGCCATCTTGAGCAGGTCGGTGTGCAGTGCGCGTACTGCCTGCTCCCGTGCTGCCTTGGCCTCCCGGGACTGCAGCACCAACGACGACACGACACCGATGAGTGCCAGGGCCGCGAGGATCGCCGACGCGGCACCGTACGTCTCACCGACGTTGCCCAACAGCGGCCAGTCGTACCCTGGACGCCTTCCGATCCAGAGCAGCACGGCGGGCGAGAACAGCACGGCGGCGAGCATGGCCAGGACGGCAACGAGCAGCATCGTTGGCGTAGCGGATCGACGGGCCAGATCGGAGACCATCCGGAGTCGGGGCACAGTGCCTCCACGCTCGCTGGTGGAGGCAGGCTACTACAGGTGGGGCACTGCTGGGCTTGTCCCGTCGACCTCTCGGTGGAAGAAGGAGTCGAAGGGCTCGGCCCGGTCAAGTAGCGTCAGGACCTGGCTTCGACAGCCCTGCACGACCGCCGGTTCGACCGACTTCTCCGCACCGATGGGGGTGCCTGAGCTGTCGTACAAGACCTCGTAGACAGCCTGACGGCCCACCACCATCAGCTCAGGGATCGGGCCGGCCGCCGCTTCGATCTCGGCCACTGATTGGGCATCAAGCACACTGATCTGCTCGCCCGCATCCGCCCGGTGGCGCAGGAAATGTAGCTCCCAGACCAGGTAGGGCGTCAGTGGCAGCTCAACGATCCGCAGGCGCCGAAGCCCGGAGCCGAGCTGGTCAAGGTGCTCGAAGAACGCCACCAGCTCCGGGTTCGGCTCGGCAGCAATCTGAAGAGCGTCCTCCCAACGACCATCGGCGTACGCCTCCCAGCTCGGGCTGCCTGGTTCGCGGAAGGTCTGGATCCGCTCGGTCTTGAGGATGGGGCCGTTCGTCGACTCGATCGTCGCGTAGAAGTCGGCGTCGTACTCGGCAAGGCTGAGCCGCTGCCGGGTGGCCGATTCCAACAGGTCACGCATCCGGGATGTCCGGCTTGGCCGCCACGAGCATGCTTCGCGGAATGACGACTACCCGTTCGTCGGCACCCACACTGACGCCGTCGGGCAATCGCGCGGCGAGGACGTCGGTCAGGTCGCGGCCGATAACCGCGACATCGCCGTTGGACAACTCCCAGACGTCGGGGCAGGTGGTTGTCCCCCCGCTCTCCCCCAGCTCTGCGGCGGACTTACCGAGTCTCCGAGAGAAGGTCGCGGTGCGATCTGCTGCCCAACGTCCGGCCATGTTCATCTCCCACCTTGGTGGACTGGCGGTCAGGCTAACAAGGCAAGGGCCAAGGCCCGGACCGAATTACTGGTGTTTTCGGATAGGAGGAAGTGGATCTGCAAGGCCGAGCGGGCAAGCTACCAATCTGGCTGGTTGCGCAGCTTCAGTCGGAGGCCGACCTCTGCGGTGTCGAGTGAGGTGAGCGTCTTCTCTAGGACGGTCGCGTCGTAGACCCCCTCGTCCTGGAGGTCAAGCAGGCGCTCACGCCGTAGCTGGATCAGCGCCAGGCGGTGTCTAAGCTCGCCCCCACTCTCCTGCTCCGGTGGGGTCGTCACCTCGGCCAGCGCGGCTTCGAGCGCGACCTGCTGCCGACGCTGGTCGGCGACGTCCGGGGTGCTCGGCCGGACCCAGCGCACCACCGGCACGAGCGAGCCGCCCTGGACGAGCAGGGACAGCAGCGCGACGGTGAAGGCGAGCAGGATGAGTTCGGCGCGGTGGGGAGTTTCCTCGGGCAGCGTCTGCGCCGCGGCCACGGTGACCGCGCCGCGCATCCCGGCGACGACCATGACGACGCCGTCCCGCCAGGAGAGCGGCTGCCGCAACACGTAGTCGATGTCGTTGAGCATCAGCCGGGCCCGCTGTCCCAGGCGATGCCACCGGCCCTCCGAGAAGCGGGGTGCGGCCCGCCGAGCTACGGACGGGCCAGCGCCCCGCGCGCGCCGCAGGCTGCGCAGCACCGCTTCCGCGTTGCGCGCCGCGATCGCCTGGACCGTGTCGCGCAGGTGGGACTGGGACTTGCGCGCCCGGTGGGCGTCCCACCGGAGTACGCCGATGAGGGGGAAGACGTACGCCGAGCGCACGGCCAGCAGCACCACGACCGCGAGTATCGCGAGCAGGGCGACCAGGGGTAGGCCGGTCGTCCCGACGCTAGCGTCGGCGACGAGCGCGGACATCTCCAGCCCCATCAGCAGGAAGATCGCGCCTTCCAGGAAGACGGTGACGGTACGCCAGTTGTTGTAGTCCGACAGCCGTTGGTCCGCGGGCAGGTGGTGCGGGCCCGAACGTCCGGTGACGATGCCCGCCATCACGGCGGCGACGAGGCCGGAGCCGTGCAGCAGGGTCGCGGGTACGGCCGCCAGGAACGGCACGGTGAACGAGATCAGCGTGGAGGCGGTGACGTCGGGGAATCCGGCGCGTAGGCGCACCACGAGCGCACCCACCAGACCGCCGACGACGACGGCGACCAGCACCGACCAGAGGAACTGGCCGACCGCCTCCCAGAACGAGAAGGTCAGCGCGGCGGCTGCCACGGCGGTCCGCAGCACGACCAGAGCCGTCGCGTCGTTGAGCAGGGACTCGCCTTCGAGGATGGTGGTGATGCGGTGGGAGACCCCGACGCGGCGGGCGATGGTGATCGCGACGGCGTCGGTCGGCGAGAGGATGGCGCCGAGCGCGACACCCCAGGCGAAGCCGAGGTCCGGAAAGATCCAGTCGAAGACGGCACCCAGCAGCAGGGAGCTGACCACCACCAGGAGTACGGCCAGGCCGCCGATCGCATTGAACTCACGTCGGAAGTTCATCGCCGGCATGGAGACCGCCGATGAGTAGAGCAGCGGAGGCAGGACACCGGCGAGTACGAGTTCCGGGTCCACCTCGATCGGCGGAACGCCGGGAATGGTGGAGACGACGATCCCGATCAGCACCAGCAGCAGCGGTGCCGCCACTCCCCAGCGGGGGCCGAACGCGGTCGTCACGGCGATGGTCGCGGTGGCGAAGACGCCGGCGAGGATGAGCAACTCCACGTCCGCTCCTCCTTCGGCACTCGGGCACCCCGACCTGGTCCGCTGCGGCCTCCATCATCTCGTCGGGAAGCGGCGGCGCTGGCCATAACCGGGTTGTCGGCCGGCAGGCCGGACGCCCGGGCCGAAGCCCGATTCGCGTCCGGACGGCCTTGCCCTGATGAGCGTGATGACTGGTAGTCATCTTGATGACTACCAGTCATCGCACTCTTTGCTGCGACTGCTCCCGGCCGCCCCCACCGCCGCGTGGAAAGCCGTCAGCGGGTGAAGCTGCGGGGCAGGTGGATGCGGCCGGCGGGGACGCCGAGGGCGAGTAGCCGTGCCCGCGCGCCGGCCAGCATCGCGGGCGGGCCGCAGAGGTAGATCTCCTGACCGGGCTGATGGTGGTCGAGGGCAATGGTCAGGGCGTCACCCTGCTCGGCCGGCTCGGCGCACGGGTCGGCGGAGAAGGCCGGCACGATGGTCAGCCAATCATGCGCGCACTGCAGCTTGTCGAGGACGACCGAGTCGTACAGGTCGGTGAAGGTGCGCGCGCCGACGACAAGCGTCACCCGCCGGCCGTCCGGTGCGGCGGCGACCTGCTCGACCAGGGCACGCAGCGGCGCCAGGCCGGTGCCACCGGCGACGAGCAGCAGATCGTTCGTGTTCGCCGGGTCGAGGCTCAGGCCGATGGCGGCGGGCGGGCCGAGCCAGAGCAGCTCGCTGGGGCGTACCTCGTGGACCAGGTGGTGGGAGACGGTGCCGGCGGGTACGGCGCGGACGTGCAGCTCGACGGTGCCGTCCGCGCGTGGGGTGTTGGCCGGTGAGAGCCAGCGCCAGTGCCCGGGTAGGCGCGGTGTGCAGACCGGGACCGCTTGACCTGGCTGGAAGGGCAGCCGCCGCCAGGGACGTACCGTGAGAATGGCGAGGTCTGGCGACGGCCGTTCGTGGCCGATCACCTGGACGTGCCACCAGGCCGGGCCGTCGCCGGCCTGCGCGGCGGCGGGGCGGATGGCGCGCGTGGCGCGGCACAGCGCGCGCTCGGCGGCGATGGTGAGCTGCGGGGTCCACAGTGGGTGCGCGTGGCGGGCCACGGTGGCGAGCAGCGCGTCGCCGATGGTGGTGGAGTGCGGGAGTAGGTCGAAGTGACGGTACGCGCGGCCGAGCACCAGGAGCAGCGCCGCCCGGCTCGCCGGGTCGTCACCGTCGACCAGGAGGCGACCCAGCGCGGTGAAGAAGATCGGCGCGTCGCGGTGTGGGAGCAGCCCGGAACGGCGATCTTCGAGGGTGCACCAGAAGTCGCCGGCGGCCCGCACGTCTACCGACTCCCAGGCGGCGGCCAGGCTCACCCGAGCCGGGTGGTCGTCGTCGATCACGGTGGACATGCCGGCTCCAATGACGTTGGTTCATGGGCTGGCACCGGGGCGGGACGGAGCTGCGCCGTTGAGGGCCGGCGCAACTCCGGGGCCGAGCACCCGCCCCGGGCCATGCGTCGACTTTGGCGCCTGAGCAGGTGAAACGGCATGTCACGATGATCGTCGAGGCGATGCACGTCCGGTATGTGCCCGACTACGTGTCGTTCAAATCGGGCAGACTGCGGGCATGACGGAACGCCCGGTGTTGTATCTGGTCGTCTGCGCCGCCGGTCCGGCGGAACACATCGACGAGCTGGTCGACCTCCTGATCGCCGACGGCTGGCGGGTCTGCATGATCGTCAGCCCTACCGCCGGGCCGTGGCTCGACCGAGCAGCGTTGCAAGAAAAAACCGGCTATCTGGTACGCGTGGAGTGGCGGATGCCCGGCGACCCCGAGCCGCACCCACCGGCCGATGTGGTGGTGGCCGCCCCGGTCACGTTCAACACGGTGACGAAGTGGGCGTTGGGCATCAACGACACGCTGGCGCTCGGCGTCCTCAACGAGTCGTTGGGGGCGGGGCTGCCGATCATCGCGTTTCCGCACGTCAAGGCGGAGTTGGCGGCGCATCCGGCGTACGCGGGTCACCTGGCGGTGCTGCGCGCTGCCGGCGTCATCGTCGCGGACGGGAAGCCGCTGAACCCGATGCACGGGCCGGAGCGGTGGGGCGTGGTCATCGAGGCGCTGCGCTCTTGAGGGTGTCCCCTGTCGGCGTTGTCGAGCCACCAGGTCCCCGGTAGGCCGCCCACCGCTGAGCCGCGTCGAGGAGCGGCCCGTGATGGGGTGCCGACGCGGCGAGCTGCTTGCGTCGCCAGAGCCGAGCAAGAGCATCAGCGAAGGCGGTCACCGACTGTTCGGGTGCGCAGGCGTACGCGGGGATTTGCGTCGCCCAATCCTCGGCGGCGGCCGGCGTGTGACCAGCGCGAACGAGTCGGAGCAGGAGAAACGCGGTGTCGATCCAGGCGGCGCCCCGGGCAGGGGCGGACCAGTCGACGAGTCTCGTCGCCGATTCAGCTTGGCCTTCCGGCACCAGGAAGTTCCGGGGCGTCATGTCGGTATGCAGGAGGGTGTCGCCGTCGACCAACTCGGGGTCGACGAGGGTGTGCCAGCGGTCGGCGAAAGGCCGCACTGCGACCGGCGGGCAGGGCGTCGGTTGGCCGCTCAACTCGGTAAGCAGTGCCGCCAACAGTGGCAGGTCGGGTGATCCGGGGGCTAGGTCGGCGTGCCGCCCCGCGACGTGCTCGAAGCCGAGAAGTAGCAAACCGTCGCGCTCAACGGTCCATAGCAGGCGGGGTGCCGCCTCCGGCAGCCACGGGTTGACGCGAGCCTCGTTGCGGTAGAGCCACGCGGCCGGGCTGCTCGACTCCCCGCCCTTGCAGAAGACTCGACCGGTGGCGGTGTCGAGGGTCAGGGCCACCTCGCAGGAGGCCCCGGTGGGGATCGTCTCGGCCGAACGGATCGGGCCGGTGTGCCGCTCGACTTCTGCCCGTACCGGCTCGGGAAGCTCGTGCCAGTGGCGACGGCGTGGCATGCGGCGGCCCTCCGAACGGCGAGCGGTCCCGGGCAGTCTATGCCCGGGACCGCTGGTCAGCCGCCCTATCCGGTCGGGCTGTCGGTGCACCCGGCGTGGCACTGGGTGCACTCGGCCACGCCCTCATTCGTCCAGAGCGCAGCGTCGACGGTGAAGCCGGCGGCTCGGATCGCGTCGACTGTCCGCGAGATCGGGGTGCCGATCGGCTGCGGGACGTCATCGTCGGGTGTGGGCTCGGGCTCGTGGTGGATGAAGCGGCCGGCGATGCGGTGGCAGAACTCCGCGTAGTCGTGGGTGTGCAGGATGAACGTGTGCCAGCCGATGTCGACCATGGTGCTCGGGCCGATTGGCTCGGCGGTGACGGCGCAGGCCCCGAGGAAGGCGAGAGCCTGATCCACGATCCTGGGTGGCAGGTCGGGGGACAGCTCGGGATGGTCGTGGGCGATGCGGGCGGACAGTCGGGCGAAGAGTTCGTCGGAGACGAGTGCCCTCCCCGGGCTCCGTTGAGACGTGGTCAGCAGCATGGCGCTCCTTTCGGTGGCTTTCACCGACCGTGCGGCCGGGCTGCCTGACAGCGGATGACGGCCCGAGCATCATCGATATGCGCGCTGCGTATACCGCGCCTCCACGCAGCGGGTTCAATGGATAGGCTCGATGAAGCTGGATGGACGGAGCCGCCGTGACCCACTCAAACTGCCCTCGGTGCGGCGGACGGCTGGCCCGCGACAACGACAGCGGACGGTGTACGCCATGCCAGGCCGCCGAGCGGGACCGGCTGAGCGCGCCACCGGTGGTGCCGGCGAGCTTCTGGGATCACGAGCCGGTGCGGCAGGCACTGGCCAAGCGGCATCTGGGGCGGGTGATCAGGGCGTACCGATGCCATCCGTACCACGGGCGGGTCGCGTTGCCGCAGACCGTGGTGGCGGGGTGGCTGGGCATCACGCAGGCGCAGCTCAGTCGGGTGGAGAACGGGCCGCCGCTGGTACACCTGGACCGGCTGGCGCACTGGGCGCAGCTTTTCCGGATACCTGCGTCTTGCCTCTGGTTCGCCCTCCCGGGACAGCCTCAACGGCCGGTCGAGAAAGCCGAGAACGTCCGCGCCTCGACCGATCCACCGGGTGCTGGGCCGGACGAGGGTCGGCGGGCCCTGTTGGCCGGCATCGCCGCAGTCGCTGCAGGCGCGGGCCTGCTCGGCGGCAGCGAACTTGTCCAGCCTCGGCGAATCGGCACTGCGGATATCGCCCGGCTGAACGCGGTGCTTGAGCTGTATCGGTCGGTGGACCGCGAAACTGGCGGTGGCCTGCTGTATCGGGAGGTGGCCCGGTTCGCGGAGTCGGTATATCGCATGCTTGATTGGTCGCACCCGGCCGGGCTCACACCGCCCCTCATCGCGGCGGTGGCGACAGCGAGGCAACTGGCTGGCTGGACTGCGCTCGACGCGGGCAGGCATGACGACGCGCAGCGGCACTTCGTCGCTGGGGAACGCGCTGCGCTGGCTGCTGAGAATGTGCCGCTGGTCGCAATGATTCGGTACGCGCAGGCCAAGCAGCTTCAACACCTTCGGCACAACCGGGATGCTCTCGCGACACTGCAACTCACGTACGCACAACTCGGGTCACACACCACCCCGGCGACCAAGGCCCTGCTCTGGGGCGCACAGGCAGCCTCGATCGCTGCACTCGGCGACGACCAGGCCGCCGTAGGAACACTCGGCAAGGCGAGCGACCAGTTCGAGCGCATCAACAGGGACCGCGAGCCGGCCTGGATGGGCTTCTACGACCGCGGCGAGCTGTTCGCTCAGTACGGGCGGGTGTACCGGGACATGGCACGACGAGACCGCAGACACGCCTCCGAGGCGGTGCGCTGGGGCAGGGATTCCACCGCGGCTATCGGCGCGGCGAACGTACGCAGCACCGTGCTCAACGAGGTCGGGCTGTGCAGCGCGCTGTTTCTGGCCGATGAGCCCGAACAGGCGCTCGCCGTCGGGGCGCGGGTGCTGAAGCAGGCACAGGCGATGAGTTCCCGGCGGGTGATCGATCGGGTGATCAATCTGCGCCGTGATCTCGTTCGGCATCGAGAGTTTCCGGAGGTCGCCGCATTCGAGCGCGTCCTCACCGCTCAGGCTGCGATATCCGCATGAGCGGGCGGTTCTCCGAGGAGGCAATGACAGCGGCCATGAGGGATGTCGCCGCCGCCCTAGACGTCTCTGCAGAAGGCGCTCGGCTGCTGCAGTTGACTAACAACGCCGTCTTCGCCCTGCCGCAACCCGGGATCATCATCCGGATCGCACGGACCCATCAGCTTCTAGATCGGGTTACCAAGGTAGTCCAGCTTGGGCAATGGTTCGCCGAAATCGACGCACCAACGATTCGGCTGGTGCACGATGTCGAACAACCTGTCCAGTTCGGCAGCCTGGCCGCGTCAGTTTGGAGGTACGTGCCGCCGCAATCACCCGCTCCAACCGTGGAAGACCTCGGCCTGGTGCTGCGCGAGTTCCACGCACTCGACGTACCTTCCTTTGGGCTCCCAGCCTGGGATCCGGTCGGTGACGCACGGCGACGCCTGGCCGATGCCGAAGGCCTCGACGCGAATGACCGCAAGTTCCTCGTGGAGTGGTGCGATCGCTTGGAGCCGCAACTTATTGCACTCGGCCGGAGAGGTGAGCCGAAGCTCATCCATGGAGATGCCCATGTCGGCAACCTCCTACGAGATCTGTCGGGCCGGGCCATCCTATGTGACTTCGATGCCACCTGCGTCGGTCCGTGGCAAGTTGATCTAGCAGCGTTAGCAGTAGGCGAAATCCGATTCGGAAGTAAAGGGTCGCATCGCGCTTTAACCCTCGCCTACGGCTTCGATGTCAGCTCGGACCCGTCGTGGGCATACTTACGGGAGGCCCGCGAGCTAAAGATGATTTCAGCCGCCGTGCCGCTCTTAAATACCTCGCCGCTCATCGCCGCCGAGTTCACAAACCGCCTGCGGTCCATACGACAAAAGAACCTGACAACCCGCTGGCGGCCATTCGCTGGCATTCCAGATCAGCCGGGGCCAATTATCCGAGACCAACAGCATCGCAGGCAGGGCACCTGAACTGATCTTGCTAGCCGGAACTTGGGCTAAGTTGGGCAAGACAGGTAGGCGTTGCCAGAGGATTTTGACGCTCTTAAGCATCGGACCGCTCAGCTACAGCAACCCGTACCAGCATCACTGCTTCCTCGGTGGCCGCGTGCTCCCAGAGCCGGATCACCCGCCAGCCCGCATCGTGGAGTGCCTGGTCAACCGCACGGTCACGCTCTTGATTCCGGGAAATCTTCTGACGCCAGTAGCCGCTTGGATCGCTGGGCATACGTCCATGCAAGGGACACCCGTGCCAGAAACACCCGTCAACGAACACCGCCACGCGCGTCCGGGTGAATACGACATCCGGGCGGACGACCCGGCCCGGAGTCATCACCTTCAGATTCACGCGATAGCGCAGTCCGGCCCTAAAAAGCGCCCGCCGCAGCGCAAGCTCTGGCTTCGTTCCGGTACTGCGGTTGGCCTTCATCGTCCTGCTGGCCGATGAAGGCGGCGGGGTCGGCGGCAGCGGCAACGGAAACTAGCCCTTGTCGGTGGTTTCCGAGGTAAGGACGGGAACGAGGTAGTGCTGGCCAATCCACCGGACAACATCGACAACAACCGCGTCACCAAAACCGAAGAGCTGCTGATTCGGGGTGCCCGCAACCAATTTGTAATCCCCCGCACCCATTAACCGCGCATATTCCATGGGGGTCATCCACCGCACCCGAGGCTCACGACGCATGCCAACCTCGACGAGCGCCTGCTTGCTGGAGCCGCCGCCCGTCGTGCGCAAGCATCCCGCAATGGCGTCACGGCGCAGCTCCCACATGGATATTCCCTGTCGGGTTCGACGATAAGCAGAGCGATAGGAAATGTCGTCCCCGTTTCGCAGCGCCTCGAAGCGGACGCGTTGACCAGGGCTAAGCGAATCAATGAAGGCCTTCACCTGCGTCACGCCCCACCATTCGCTCGCCGGGACGTCATGGTCCACCACCCCACTAAGGTCCTTTGGGCCTTCCGGGAGCGGCGGCAGATCGAAGTAGTGCATGTTGTAGGTACCGCCATGCCGAGCGTGCAGGGCGGTCACCCAGGTCGGACGTACGTCGCTAGGGCCGGGGACGCCGACATGAGAATTTTTCGGCAGCTTATCTTTCGCAATTCCGATAATAAACATGCGGGGCCGCGACTGTGGGACGAAATGCTTGGCGTCGATCGCGAGTACATCGAGCGAATAATCCAGCTGAGAAAGCTTAGCTAAGGCGCGTTCGATATCTCTGCCACCGTGACTGGTCGCGAATCCACGCACGTTCTCCAACAGCACAACAGGTGGCCGCCGCGGCATACCCTCCAAGATTCGCGCAAATTCGAAGAACATTCCCGACTGAGCACCGTCCAAGCCAAGCCGATTGCCAGCGAGCGACAGGTCGATGCAGGGAAAACTACTAGTCGCCAGATCCAACCCGGAAGGTAGATCCATCGAGTTGATCTCGCGGACGTCGCCGACCTTGAAGTGCTTGTCGGCGTCCGGGTAGTTCTCGCGGTAGGCGTTGAACTTGGCCTGCTTGATGTCGTTGGCCCAGACAAACTGGACACCCAACGGCTCAAGGGCGGTCCGCACCAGCCCGATGCCAGCGAAGAACTCCGCCGCATGGATGGCCGTGCCGTCCACGCTACCTCCTCGGTCGATCGTCGCTGGGCAGACTATAGGGGTACGTGGAAGACCCTGTGCGACACCCCGGCGGGAGAGTCGATCATCCGTTCTGCCGAGTCAGACAACCTAGCGGCGGAGGAACCGAGCCGAGTCGGGCAACCATCCGGGCCGATGGTATGGCTAGGGTCTCATCCGAAGCGTGGCCGAACACGGATGCCCGATTCCGTAGCCGAGGGAGCTGGCCAATGTCACTACCCGCTTCTCAGCCAATTGCCCATGATGACCATTGTTCGGAGCATGTCTCTTCACCTACACTTCGAGGCCTGATTCCGCCGAAACGACGTGACAGCTGGTCAGTGCATGCAAAGTCAGCCAGTAGATAGATGGAAAAGCTACAGCATAGGCATCAACCGAGCCGTTGCCGAAAAGTTCTCCACCCAGGTTGTGACAGGCCTTCCGGATTACGGTGAGGACGCCCTCGCCCCTCGCCCCTTGCCCCAGGCACCCGCCGAGAGTGCCCCAAGGAAGGTTGTGGGACCAGCCGACAGGCCCGGTCACCGGCGTGCTACCGCTGCGGACGCGCTACAGCGGCATCTTCGGCCCGTGCCTGCAGCGCGGCACCGAATGGCTGCGTCGGTGGCGGTAGGTCGCGGCGGCGAGCAGACGGCCCTACTGGCCGCGCCTACACTGAGACTCCTCGCTCTCATCGCCATGTCCCCGAAGCGGATGGACGGCGATATCACCGCCGCGGCTAGCAATCATTGCGGCGCTCCTCCTCCAGCAGTCCTAGGCCAACCAGCATCGATAGCACGTCGAGCTGTTCCGGAACATGCTCCGCATCTGGCCGACCCGCTTGGACGCCGCACTCAAGCCGTCCTCCGCGGTGGCCGCATTGCACCGCTACGTCGGGATGGCCCTGGTATACGGCACGACGAGGTCGAGTGGCTTGCCGAGCTCGCTCATTCAGGCCGCCGACAGCGTTTCATCCTGCGACACCCGCCACGGCCTCCCGGGCAAGCGTTCGTGCAAACAACGTCAAGTGCGCCCAGCGTCAATAGATTCCGCCGCCGGGTCCAGCAAAGCTACCTGTTTAAATTGGACCAACGCGATCCGAAGTCGCCCAACGGCCACTGTTGGACCAACCTGACCGGACACAAGGGGAGGATCGGAGACGGTGTTGCCTGACGACGCTGCGCCTTGCCGCCATGCGGGGGCACCCCTACCGGAGGTCGTCAGTAAGGTGGATAACCTTTTCCAGAAGCTTGTCATGGAGACCGAGCTCCTCGCACGGTACGGCTTGACCGGCGAGGAGTATCGCGATGCCTTGCCGGCTGCGATCGAGGCTGCGCGCGGCAGCATGAGCGCGAGCACCGGCGGACGCCGCCGATTCCTACTCGACATCCTTGAGGCGTTGCAGCACGCGGGCCTGGTGGATGGCGTCACCAAGCCTCAGCACGGGAAGAGCACCGTATACCGACTCACGGTTCCCGACTTCGGCCTCGTTGCAATCATTCAGAAAGGCTGCCCTAATGGGACACATGGCATCCGTTGGTCGGCACCGGTCTGGGCTCGGGAGACATACGTCTGGTGGCTCTGTGACAGCCTGAACGCCGAGCCCGGCCAGTACGTCGCCGATGGTGTCCAACGTATGCGCAACCGCATCCTCGACCCAGATGACCGGACGGTTGATGGCGTCATCTTCCACAATCAACTCTGCGGTACGCCCACGCGGCTTTGCCCGAAACAGGAGCGAGCCGTGCAGATCGGCGCACAAATGGTGCCGCCACCCTGCGTCTACGTGACGCCTAGGGTTGATGCTCCGACAGCTGACCTGAACTGGGATGGCATGCAGCAACGCGTTTTCCCTGGCATTCTGCTCAGTCTCTTCGGCATCGATGACCAGGCCCTCCCGGCTTACATCGGCCACGTCGGCTTCCAGCGCAAGAACGGCGAAGTCCGAACTACCATCTCGTCCAGATTCGGCGTCGGCCGTTCCACCACGTACAGGAGATGATTCGCATGCCCAACCCGATTCTGGACCAGGATCGTGTGGCGATGCTGCAGGCCCGCAATCCCGTCCGGCACGTGTTAGTTCCGGCCTGGCCGCGCGAGCAGAAGGAGCTTCCGCAGGTCGAGGTCGAGGTCACGTGGGTGCACTTTTCCACGCTGAACCACCGCACCCAGGCCGAACAGCGCCGTGAGATCCATTTGGCCGGACAGCCAGACCTGTTCACCGCCGACCCTTTGGGACCAGCCGCCCAGGAGGCGCAGTACCGCATCCTCATCGGCCAGGAGGGCTTCAAGGAGCTCAAGGAGGACCTGAAGGATCGGGGCCAGCAGGACCCAGCCATCATCACCGCCGAAGGCGTCCTGATCAACGGCAACCGGCGCACCGCCGCTCTGCGATCCCTCTATCAGGAAGACGACTGGCTGAAGGCCCGCTACGTCCAGTGCCTGGTCTTGCCGGACGACGCCCAGCCCGACGAGCTGGTCGACCTTGAAGCCGAGCTGCAGATTGCGCGCGACTTCAAGCAGGGGTACTCCTGGATCAACGAGGCATTCCTTATTGAGGAGCTTTACGATCGTGAGGGCAAAGACTTCGCACGGGTCGCCAAGCGCATGCACAGCGACGTCGCGAAGGTGCGGGATTTGCATGAGAAGCTCCAGCAGGTGCACCAGCTGGTCGATCTGGCAAAGGGCGCGCGCCTGCACGTCGACTTCACCGACAACGAGTCGGCCTTCACGGAGCTCGCCCGGCACATTCGAAACAAGCCGCCGGCGGAGGCCGACAGCGTACGGTCCGCATACTTCCTTGGAACTTTGGCTAACGTGGAGTATCGCAAGCTACGGCACCTACAACGTGCCGACGCGGCTGAGCTCATCCGAAGGGAGGTCGAACGCGACCCCTCGCTGAAGCCGGTGCTCGATGCTGCTCAGTCTGCAGCGGCCTTTGGTTCAGAAGACGACCTGCTGGATGACCTGCTCGGCGAGGACCCGCCCGGGCAGCCGTTGAACGAGCTACTGGGCCTAGTCGCCGCTCGGACGCCTGATGAAAGCCTGCCGCTCGGTGATGGCGACAAGGTCTCCACCCGCCAGGTGCTCAGCTCGCTGCGCAGCGCGATTACCGCCGTCGCCGACGAGGCCGCAGACGAGGCTGCCGACCAGTCGGCGGCCAAGGCACCGCTCATTCACGCCGATAAAGTGATCAACGGCTTGAAACGGATCCGTAAAGATCTCCCGAAGGCACGAGCCCAAGCCGAGTGGGACGAGCATGCCTTCAACCTCAAAATGATCGAAATCCAAGGGCTGTTGAACGAGACCGAGGGCCGAAAGGCGTGATCGTCGCCGAGCTCTACCAGCAAGGCCGCCCCCTAGTCGTCGTTACCCGCCAGGCTTCGGCCGTCACCGGCGCCTGGGCCCGCCTACAGGCTGCCATGTCTCGCGGCATCGTCGGCGGCTCACCCAACCGCATGGACGTACGCGTGGACGTCTTTCTCGCCGAGTTGCCGGCGCTACGCGAGGTCCGGACGATCTTCCATGAGCAGCTCGACCTAGGCCCGACGCTTCGCGAGCAGGTCCGCTCGTTGATTGCTGACCAGAAGCGCCGTGAGCACGTCGCCGCTGGCATCCGGCCAACGAGCTCCGAAGCGCTCGCCGCCGAGCTCGCCGCCGCCGGCTTCCGGCGCAAGTTACGGGATTTCCAGTTAGAGAACCTCGCGCTGATCCAGCAGCTGCCACATGGTGCCGACTTCTCCGTGCCGGGTGCCGGCAAGACCACAGTCGCGCTGGCCAACTACACCCTGGCTCGCACGCGCGGCGAGGTTGAGCAGCTCCTTGTCATCGCACCCCTCGCCGCCTTCGAGGCATGGCGGGAGGATGCCGCTGCTTGCTTCGAGCACCCGCCGACCATCACGGTCCACACCGGTCCAAACTCGATCTACAGCGATGTCGAGGTATTGCTCACCAACTACAACCGAGTCGCTTCCGACTACGACCGCATCCGGGATTACGTCGGCCGTCGCTCGACCCATGTCATCCTCGACGAGGCACACCGGGTCAAACGCGGCGCGCAGGGTGTGCACGGCCGCGCGGTGCTCGATCTCGCCTATGCCGCCAAGCGCCGCGACATCCTGACTGGCACTCCCGCGCCCCAAGGCGCCTTCGACCTGATCGCCCTGATGCGTTTCCTGTACCCAGGGCAGGATCAGAAGATCTTGCCAGCCAGCGCCTACAACGAGCGCGCTGGCCGCGACGACGACGTGCTGAGCGAGACCAGCCGGGCGATCCAACGCTACTTCGTCCGAACACCGAAGTCTCGCCTCGGGCTGCCTGGCACCACCTTCGACGTGGTCACCCGCGCGATGAGCCCGATCCAGCAGGCAATTTACGACGCTCTACTAGGCCGCTATCGCGGCGACTTTGGGCTGGACCGTCCGGCCCGACGGCAGTTCGACCGGCTCGGCCGGGTCGTTATGTACCTGCTCGAAGCCGCAACCAACCCCATGCTGCTGGTAGCCGGCTCTGACGACGCCGACCAGCGCGGCTTCATGCACCCTCCGCTCGCCCTTGATGGCAACGAGCCACTCACCGAGCTGTTGACCCGCTATCGCGACTACGAGACACCCTGGAAGTACGAACACGTCAGGGAGATGGCCGAACAGGCGCGCGACCGCGGCGAGAAGATCATCGTCTGGTCAACATTCGTGCGCAATATCCGGTCGCTCGCCACGCACCTTAACGGCTTCCAGCCAGCCATCGTGCACGGAGGAGTGCCGACGCAGGATGGGGCGCCGGCCGGGGCATTAACCCGAGAATCCGAGCTGGAGCGCTTCCGGCACGATCCTAGCTGTCACGTTCTGCTCGCCAACCCGGCCGCTTGCGGCGAGGGCGTCAGCTTGCACCACTGGTGCCACCATGCCATTTATCTCGACCGGACCTTCAACGCCGGCCACTTCTTGCAAAGCCAGGACCGCATTCACCGGCTCGGTCTCAGCGAGGAAGTCATGACGCGCTTCACGCTGCTTTTAAGCGAGGAAAGCATCGACGATACCGTCAACGCACGACTACGCGAGAAAATCCTCGCATTGTCCGCGCTGATGAACGACCGAGGTCTAGTTCGCGTCTCACTCCCCGAGCCAGACGAGGGTGCGCCCGAAAAACCGGTGGTATCAGACGATATGCAGGCCGTCGTGTCTCATATCAAGGCACGGCTCGATGCTGCCTAGGCGCGGTGCGGCGTACGCTGTACTGCTGCTCTGCTATGCCGCCCGCCTTGCGGCGCGCCGCGACATCGCCGATTGGGTCCGCGCCGCGCGTACCCACGGCACCTTCGTCGCGGCCGCCACCGACCTGACCACCCCCGCCGAGTACCTGCTGGCTTCTGGCCTTGCTAGGCAGGCCGAGGCCATAATGCTGGCAACCCCACTAGCCGGAATTGCCGGCACCGCCGACGACACCACACTGCGCCACATCGCCCGGGTGCTGCTAACCACCGACCCTCCCGCCTGGTTACGAATCGCAGTGTCGCCCCGAGGGGTCGCCCGCCAATACATCCCAACCGCCGATCTGCGCGCGCTTGAATGGCTCGACCCCGGGCTCGACGACATCCTCATCGACATATGCAGTGCGGTGAGTCGCCCGCGCGACACCGACTTCCGCAAGCGCATCGGGGACGCCGCCGAGGCGGTGATCCTGGAGGCGCTGCGAGCACACGGCTGTCACCCAACTCATGTCGCGTCGATTTCAGACGCTTTCGGCTATGACATTGAGCTCGCCGGCCCTCCCAGGCTTCGCATCGAGGTCAAGGGGTGCAGCGCGAACAACCGCGGCACATTCCATCTGAGCCGCAACGAGTACGACAAGAGCCGGTTTCACCGCGACGAATGGCTGCTCACGCAGGTTGTTTTTGCGAACGAGGCTTTCGTCGCGCCCCACATCAAGCCATCGCACATAATCGGTATATTCGAGGTCAGCGCTCACGACATTGCGCTAGCCGTGCCCCCAGACACCACAGAATTCATCTGGACCGACTCGGCGGTGATCGCGCCGCCTCCCTCAGCATGGCGATCGGCACCATACGCAGTCGCCGACGTAACCCTGCCGGGCCTGTCCGGCCAACACCTCTAGCTTTGCTTAAACAAGGGCTAACGCGAATCACTGCATGGATACAGGCGACTTCTCCAGGGTCTAATTTTAGTGAGTTCGGCTACGATCGTGGAGGGCTGAATAGTGCGAAGAACCAGACCGACGACTGTGTGGTGCTCATCTGTTTATCGAACTATCAAGGGTAGGCGTTGATGCCCTCCGAGCGGGACTACCTGGATCTCACCCAGGCGCAGGCAACGAGCCAGTGGCGGGCTGTTCTGACTCGGAGTCCACGTCCTGGACGTAAGCAAGTTCCCTTCACGCCAGTGGAGACGCTACTCTGCCTTGCCGCAAGCTTTGTCTTCGACCGCCGCAGGTACGGTGGATCGACGAGCCATCTAGCTGCGGAGCCGATTCCCACCCTGGCCAAGCTTTTTTCGCGACCTAATGGCAGCTTGATCGCAAAGATGTCGAATCTTGATGGCAGTCTCGCGCACGGGGCCAAGCACGAGGTTCTCGTAGCTGCGCAGCTCCTCTCCTCGCCCGTTCAACTCGGGGCGATCTACCGGCTGATGCTCGAAGCCGCACGCCGGGTGGGCATAGGACAGGATAAATTGCCCGACTTTCTCGGGCTCGAAGGCGACGACCAGCTCACGCTGATGGGCCAGGAGGAACTGGCGCAGTCGGACCTAGAGGCGGCCGTTCACGGCCAGGCCACTAGGTGGGCACAGAAGTACCCCGATATTGATGAGCCGTTGACCGAGAGGCTTCTAACTGCTGTTGCCCGAGTTGGGCAACACCGATTCGCGCGGAATGTACTTAAGAATAATGGTCACCGCTGCACCTTGTGTGGGCTAGGTGCACGAGCCGGCGAATTAATTGCCCACCGGATGCTAGTGGCTAGCCATATCAAGCCATGGCGAGTGAGCAGCCCGCGTGAGCGACTTGACCCGCGGAACGGAATCGCAGCCTGCCCTACCCATGACGTCGCCTTCGACACAGGGCTTCTTACAGTGGATCACCACCTGCGAATCCACGTTCATCCTGAGGTGCAGGCAGCTGCAGAAATCGACTCTCCGATGCGTTCATCATTCGGACGGCCCCCACTGTCGCAACACCTTTTACTTCCGGCCGGCTCCGTTCCGCCCAGCAGGCGCTACCTTGATTGGCATTACAGACACGTTTACCAGCAACCGCAGGGTCCGGCATCTGGGTCCTCGACGCGGTAGCCATCTGCTCGGCGGGCGGGCGATGGCTGAAGGCCGGACAATTCTTCTGCGGGGCCTAACGAGGCGGGCTCACGGCAGCACCACAACTTCGTTCGAAGCGAACCTGACGTCCAGCCTTCGGTCCAGGGCTCGGGCTAGGCGCTCCAGCACCGGCAGGGTCGGCACTGTCCCGCCTGCCTCGAAGCGAGCCACCGCGGACTGAGTCATGCCGGCGGCTCGGGCCAACTGGCTCTGACTCCAACCGTGCCCCTCGCGTAGGTGACGAACCTCCTGACCAAGCTCGAAGGCGATGCGGGTGGCCTCGTAGGTCTCGGCCGCTCCCGGCTCCGCCATCCGGCGCTCACGCAGGTCGTTCCAGTCCAGGCGATCACTCATCGCTCCACCTCCGCCACATAGCATCAATGCTATGGGGTGACGGGTGCAAACGAGCTCCTGGCGTTAGGTTGAAGGCCATGGAGCAGCGGATCAGCCTGATCACTCTGGGAGTCGCGGACGTAGCCCGCGCGAAGGCGTTCTACGAGCAGCTCGGCTGGCAAGGCCAGGAGGTCGAGGAGACGGTCTTCTTCCAGGCCGGCGGCCTGGCCCTCGTCCTCTGGGGCCGCGACAAGCTCGCCGCCGACGCCGGCATCGAAGGTCCGGGTTCCGGCGCGATGACTTTGGCCCAGAACGTCCGCTCGCGAGCGGAGGTAGACGAGGTAATCGCCACGGCAATCAAGGCCGGCGGCGAGGTAACCACGCCTGCCCGGGAGACCTTCTACGGCGGCTACGCCGGCTACTTCGCCGACCCGGACGGTCACCTCTGGGAGATCGCCTGGAACCCGGGCTTCACCCTCGCCGAGGACGGCACCCTGACCGTCCCCAACTTCAGCGCCACGAACTAAGGCTCAGCGCCACGAACTGAGGAGCCGGCACAGACGCCGCGCCGACACAGACGCCGATCAGGGTGTCGGCGACGGGCAGAGCAGCGGGTCCAGCAACGGAAGCTGAAGAGGATCCAGGCAGACCGCCAGCAGCCCCGGATCAGGCGAAGGCGTAGAGGTCGCAGTCGGGGTCGGGGTCGGCGAAGCCGACGCGACAGGCGGCGTCGGGACGGCTGACGCAGGGGGGTCGGTGCTGGGGACCGGCCCCGGCGTCGGCACCGAACTGACCGACGGTGCCGGGGCAACCGACGGCGTTGCGGCCGGCGGCAGGGCCACCGCAACAGCAGCTTCCACCACTGTAGAAGCTGCCGGAGCCGACCGCTGCACAGGCGGCGCATACGGCCAGCTCGCTGCGGCACGGTCGACCGCTCTGGCCCGCGACTTGGGTGCCACCGGCCCGACGGGAGGCACCGGAACGAGGACAACCCTCGGCACGTCCATGGCGACGATCTCCGCCGAGGGCACCGGCCCGCGAGGACCCCACGCACCGGGCCCCAGAGCGCCGGGCCCCAGAGCGCCCGGGCCCAGCGTCACGAACACCACGGCAGCGGCGGCGGCAGCGCCGAGCGCCCGCCGGTCGGGGCGTACCGCCGTCAGCGGCGCCTCGTCGGGTTCCACCAGCGGCAGCAAAGCAGGCCGAGCACCCCGATGAGCGTCCAGCAGGGCGTCGACCTGGGCGACAACGGCAGCACGATCCCCGGCAACCGCGAGGGTGAGGTAGAACCGGAAGTTCACCACCGCGCCGGCCGGGACGAGCAGCCCAGCAAGTCGACCACGGTCGGGCAGCAGGGTGACCGGCACGTCGGGGTGGTGGGCGGGGCCGACCAGGTCCGCGTACCGCCACTCGCGCCGGTGCTCACCGCCGCCGAAGGCCACTCGTCGGCTGGTCACGACGGCCATCCCGGTGTCGACGACCCGCAGGCCCGTCGGCAACACCGGATCCGCGGTCTCGGCGAAGTCAGATAGGCCGGGGGTGGGCAGCCCGGGGATGTGCCGCGCCTCGGCCTCGACGAGCTGGGCGACGGGGAGGACGCGGAAGACGAGTTCGTCGTCGTCGAGCTGCACGGGCAGGCCGGTGCGGGGCTGCGTACACCCGAGGAAGCTGGCGGCTTCGATGCGGAGCCGGGCCAGGTGGTCGTTGCGGCGTTGCCAGGCGTCGGTGGCGTCGCGGTACGCGCGCTGCCGGCGCTCGTTCTCGCGTTCGGCCCAGGCGATCCGCCAGGGGGCACAGGCCACAGAGGTCACGGTCACACGCGGTACAACCGCTCACGTACGTGACAGGCAACGCGACCGCGATCGATGTGTCCCGTTGTGCCCGGAAGGAGAGAGTTGCAGATGGTCAGCCGGCCCGGCGGCGGTCCGTCATCGGATCCCGGACCGGAAACCGCGATTGGGTACGCGGTGGGTACGCCTCGCAGTGCTCGGCCCAGTGTTCGGCGGCGGTGGCCAGGGCGTCCGCCGAGACGGTGAGGATGAGCGGGTAGATCGCGCTGGACGGGCGGCGCATCCACGGTGGCAGCGACTCGGCGGAGAACTCCACGATCAGCTCCAGCCGGCGGCGGCGCAGCACCCGGCTGCGCAGGGCCAGGTTGGGTTCGGTGAACCGGACCATGGCCGGCGGCGCGCTCAGCCCGAGGGCGGCGTTGGCCTGCCCGTGCAGCCAGCCGCCGAGCGCGCGGGCCTCCTCCACCATCAGGCTCGGGTAATGGTGCGACCAGGTCTGACCGTCGGCGGTGCGGGCGTCCACCTCGATGAGCAGCCAGTCGTGCCAGCCGGGCACCACGCCGTCGGGGTCGTCGGGCGGGTCGATGCCGGGCTGGTAGCCGACGGGGCGTATCCGCACCCGAGCGCCATCGTCAGACCGGATCTCCACTCGATCATTCTGGCCGATCAAAGCGGACTTTAGCCCCCGAATCGGTCACTTCGTGACGGTCCGCCGCACGCCCTCGTGTTCGACGCACGCGTCGGACCGGCCGCCGGCCAGGCTTATCGACCCGTCGCGGCACTGCACGAGGTAACCGCGACCCGCCCAGAACTGCGGTACGCAGTCGAACCAGTCGCACACCTCGGCAGCCGGCTTGCGGATCCGCGTACCGCCACAGAAGTCGTACCCCAGCGGGTTCTCCGGCGCCCCGCAGCGCGGGCCCTGGGTCGTGCTGGGCGACGGCCGTGGTGACTTCGCCGGTTTCGACGGCGAGGTCTTCGGCCCGAGCGGTGGGCCGGCCGGGCGGATCAGCGCGGGCGCCACGCTGGCGGTGGGTGCCGGGGTGGCGGCGGCGGCGACCTCCGCGCCGCCCGTCGGGTCGGACGGGTTCGACTCGATAAGCGCCGCCGGCACCAGCAGCGCGATGGCCGCCGCTACCGCGATGGTCCGCCGGCCACCGGGCACGAACGACGACAGCCGGGCCTGCCCGGGGGTGGCTGCGGCCGGCCGGAACGGCTTGAGCTGGGCGTGCTCGGCGATCAGCTCGTCGAGCTGGGCGAGGACCGCGGCGCGCTGCTCGATCGCGTCGGCGAAGGCCAGCGTCAGCTTGAACCGGAAATCCGGCGCGGCGTCGGTGGGCAGCAACAACCCGGAGGTACGCCGCCGGTCCAGCACCTGGATCAGGGTGACCGGCGCCGCCGGGTCGTGGGCCAGGCCGGTCATTCGGCCGTACGCCCAGTCGCGCCGGCCCCGCCCGCCGAGCAGCACGAGCCGACGGCTGGTGATCAGGGCCATGCCGGCGTCGGTGACGCGTACGCCGTCCGGGCGGCGCGGGCGCAGCGGACCAGTGCGCGGGGCGACCGTGAGGTCCGGTGCGGGCAGCACAGTGGTGTGCCGTACCTCGACCAACTGCGCGGCGGGCAGCGCCCAGAGCACCACCTCGTCGGCGGCCAACTCCAACGGCAGGCCGGCACCGGCCGCCGCCGAGCCCTGGAAGTCGGCGGCCAGGGCACGTAGCCGCCGTAACTCGTCGTCGCGTCGCTGCCACGCCGCCTCAGCGCCGCGGTAGGTGCTGACCCGCCGCACGTTCTGCCGGTGCGCCCACCGGTACCGCCAAGTGGAACCCGTCGATTCAGTCTTTGCCACGCCGACTCCTTCGCCGCGCAGGCCACCAATCTGGGGGTGTCACACGGTTTAACAGTCGCGGCGCGGCGGCCGGACACGCCGAATCGGGCGAACTGTCCGATCGGTGGAGCAACCAGCACGATAGGGGGATACTGATCGCGGCGGTTCATGTTCTCCGAGGGGGTGGCGGTCGTGCCGGCAGTCACCCTGCATGGGGTCGTGATCGGGGTCGACATCGGCACCACAAGCACCAAAGCCATCGCGTACGACACCGAGGGGCGGCAGCTCGGCAGCCACGCGGTCGGCTACCCGCTGGACAACCCGCAACCCGGCTACGCCGAGCAGGACCCGCACCTCATCCTCCAGGCGGTGCTCAAGACGATCAGCGTGGTCGTGGCCGAGCTGGTGCAGCCGGTGGCCGGGCTGTCGTTCAGCTCCGCCATGCACAGCCTGATCGGGCTGGATCGGGACGGTAATCCGCTCACCCCCTCGGTGACCTGGGCCGACTCGCGGTCGACCCGACAGGCCGAGCGGTTGCGGGCGGTGCCGTCGGGGCTGGCCCTGCACCGGCGTACCGGCACGCCGATGCACCCGATGTCGCCGCTGCCCAAGCTGCTCTGGTTCGCCGAGCAGGAGCCGATGCTCTTCGAGCGGGTGGCGCACTGGGTGGGCATCAAGGACTGGGTGCTGCTGCGGCTCTGCGACGCGCTTGTCGTCGACCACTCGATCGCCTCGGCCACCGGCCTGCTCGACATCCACAAGCTGGAGTGGGACCACGAGGCGCTGACCATCGCCGGCATCACCGAGGAGCAGCTTCCACAACTGGTCGCCACCACCGCCGTGCTGCCCGGCCTCACCCCGCAGGTCGCTGCCGAGACCGGCCTGCCGGAGCGCACCCCGGTGGTGGTCGGCGCGGGCGACGGGCCGCTGGCGAACCTCGGCCTCGGCGCGGTGCACCCCGGCATGGTGGCCTGCTCGATCGGCACCAGCGGCGCGATGCGGGTGATGGTCGAGCGGCCCGGCGTGGACCCGCTCGGAGGGGTGTTCTGCTACGCGCTGACCGAGCAGCGCTGGGCGGTCGGTGGCGCGATCAACAACGGCGGGATCGTCCTCAAGTGGGCCGGCGCGGCGCTCGCCCCGGATCTGGGCGAGCACGCCGAGGAGGACCTGGTCGCCCTGGCGGCCCGCGCGCCGGTCGGCTCGGGCGGGCTCATCATGCTGCCGTACCTGCACAGTGAACGGGCACCGCACTGGAGCGCCCTGCCGCGCGGCGCGTACGTGGGGTTGACCCACGGGCACCGCCGCGAGCATCTGGTGCGGGCCGCGCTGGAGGGCGTCTGCCAGCAGCTCGCGCTGGTGCTCAGCTCGGTGCGCGCCGCCGGCAACGAGGTCCGCGAGGTCCGCGCCGGTGGCGGCTTCGCCCGCAGCGGCCTGTGGCGGCAGATGCTCGCCGACGCCCTCGGCCTGCCGGTCAGCTTCCCGGCCGCGCACGAGGGGTCGAGCTTCGGCGCGGCGCTGCTCGGCATGCAGGCGCTCGGGCTGATCCCCAGCATCGACGTCGCCGCCGACCTGGTGCGGATCGAGGAGACGGTCCGCCCGGACCCGGCCGCCGCCGCCACCTACGCGGCGCTGCTGCCGCTCTTCGCCGAGCTGTACGACGCCCTGACACCCACCTTCGCCTCGATCCGCCGGATGGCGCCCGGCCTGCCCACCGGCCCGGAACCACCGGCGTGACCGCTGCCGGCTCGCGCCGGGTCAGTGACCGCTGCCGGATCGTGCCGGGTCAGGGCGCCTCGACGCTGGCGATCAGGTAGCGCTGCACGTCGGCGTCGAGGATGGCCGCTTCCTGCACGTCGTCCGGCCCGGAGCCACGGAACGCGGCCAACTGCTCGGCGGACTCCCAGCGTTCGTAGACGTGGATCCGGTCGGGCTCCAACGGGTCCGCCGCCAGCAGGAAGTCGAGGCAGCCGGCGGTGGCGCGGGCCCGCGCGATGACCGGGCCGCAGTCGGACAGGTAGGCGTCGCGGGTGGCCGGTTCGACACGCAAGCTGCCTGCGATGATCAACATGGTGGACCTCCTAGCGTCGAGGTTGCTGATGAGCATGATGTCTGTGAGTCATCGTGATGCCTGTGTGTCATCACGCTCGTCAGGACATCCCCGCCCAGACGGGTGACACGGTTCCCGCCGGCCTCACCCGCCACCAGCGCTTCATATCGTGCAAACGTGAGAAAAAGCGACAAGAGGCGCTCATCTTCCCTGCTGGGGAACTCTGCCCGCGTACCCCTGAAGTGGCTGTCGGCGGCGGTCGCGCTCGCGGTGGTCGCGACGACCGGGCCGGCCACCGCGGACGGCCCGGGCCGCGAGCCCGCCGCGGAGAGCCACGAGCCCGGGGTGGAACCGACGCCGGAGCGCCCGCCGACGAGCGAGGTCTCCTGGCTGTCGTTCCCCGGTGGGGCGTTCGCGGTGGACTCGCTCGGGCACACCGTGCGCTACCGCGCCTGCGACGGCGACACCGGTCGGGTCGCCGACCCGAACATGCAGGTAGCCGCCGGGGTGGCCAGCGGTGCTGTCGTCGTCGGAGGCACGGCCTACCGCTACCGGGTGCCGCTGGTCGGGCGCAGCGAGGGCACGCTTGAGGTGATCCAACGGCACCGCCCGCCGACGACCCTTACCGGTGTGGTGGTCACCAGCCCGCAGCCGCCCACCGACCCGGTCGCCGGGGCCCGGCTCTTCCCACTCAGCGGGCAGCTCGCCCGGGTGGTCGCCGACGCGAGCCTCAACCCGGCCGGTGTCACCGTCCGCGACCTGTCCGGCCGCTACGGCGACCAGCAGATCGCCGTCAACGGCTCGCTGCGTCCCAAGGCGGCCAGCGTGATCAAACTATGGATCCTGGTCGAGCTGCTGCGCCGGGTCGACTGTGGACAGGTCGCCCTCGACGACGGGGTGCTGGTCACGCCCCAGGACGTGGTCGGCGGCACCGGTCAACTGCAGTTCGAGACGTTCCCGCAGGTGGTCACCCTGCACCGGCTCGCCCAGTACCTGATCAAGTACAGCGACAACGTGGCCGCGAACGTGCTGATCACCTACCTGGGTGGGTTCGCCCCGGTCAACGCGCTGATCGACTCGATGAACCAGCGCTCCACCATCCTGGCCCGCCGGATGCTCGACAGCGCGGCGGCGCAACGCGGCGAGGAGAACTACACCAGCCCGGACGACGTGGTGTCCCTGCTCGGCGCGGTCTGGGACGGCGAGATCCTCACCCCCGCCTCCCGCGACCTGATGATCGGGTTCATGCGGGAGCAGACCCTGAACACGAAGATCCCGGCGGCGTTGCCCCCCGGGGTGCCGGTGGCCCACAAGACCGGCGACCTGCCGGACGCCTCCCACGACGTCGGCTACTACCTGATCCCCGGCACCGAGACCGCCGTCGCGTTCCTCACCGCCGGGCCGATGGCCACCGGCGACGAGACGGTCCGACGGATGGCCCGTACGGTCTACGACTTCCTGGTCACCCCCGTCGACGGGGCGGTCGAGGAGTGAGCCGACGTCAGGCGCCCGGGATGTTCGCCGGCGGGTCCTCGCCGACCAGGTCGGCCGCCGGCGGGTCCGCCGACACCGACAGCCCGAAATCCGAGTACGTCAGGTCGAGCTGTGCGGTCTGCGACTGCTCGCTGGCCAACTCGATGCGGTAGCGGACCAGCCGACCCTGCTCGTCGACGGCAGCGGTGAACGGCACCGCGCCGGCCCGGTCACCGAGCACATTGCCGACCCCGCTGCCCAACACCGCGCTGCTCTGGCGCAGGTCCAGCGTGCCCGCGTACTCCCGGGTGGCGGTCTGCCGGACGGCGGTCGCCGTGCTGAGCGTGCCGGCCAGCTTGGTGTTGTCCAGGCCCTGCTTGGCCGGCGGTGCACCCGGAGCGCCGACATGCCACCAGGTCTTGCCGTCCCAGACCGGGACGCGCCGGTCCGGTGCGCTGATCCGCACGTAGACGTCCGGCCCGGTGGTGAGCCGTTCGATCTTCACCTCGCCGCTCGGGACCTTCAGGGAGGTGGTCTCCACACCACGCTTCGCCCTCGGGTCCCAGAGCACCACAGTGCCGTCCCCGCCCGTCGTCCCGCCGCTGCTCAACGTCAGCTTGTAGGTCTGCTGGTCGACCTTCCCGGCGGCGGCCTTCAGCACACCGACCGGGTCGGTCGGGCCCGCCGACGCCGCCGGACGACCCGGCTCGGGCTCGTCCCCGAAGGCCACGAACGCCCACACCCCGGCGGCGACCGCCACGGCGAGGACGGCACCAGTGACGATCAGCTTCGGTTTCTGCACGGTCATCTCCCCGGGGGCGGTGCGGTCCGGCCAGAGTAGCCGGACCGCACCGACTCACGCGCGGCTGATCGCGTTGGCGTGGATCGCCTCGTGTAGATACGCGGCGAGCCCTTCGGCGATGTTCTCGAAGTACGCGGTGAACCGCTCGTCGGCCAGGTACATGTCGGCCAACCCGGTCTGCATCTCGTACGAGCACTCGTAGAACCAGCGGCTGATCAGCTGCCGGTGCTCCTCGGCCAACTCCATCGCCTCCGGGCTGTCCGCCGACGCCCCCGAGGCCATGACGGCGACCATCCGCCGACCCCACTCCTCGTTCTCCGCCTTGTTACGCAGCCAGTCTTCCTTGCTGTAGCGGGCGACCCGCCGGTTCGACTCCCGGTACGCGTCGGTGTCGCCCCACCGCTGCTCGGCCTCGGCCTGGTGCTCCTCCGGGTCGAAGTCACCGAAGACCTCGAACCGCTCCTCCGGCGTGAGTTGGATGTTCATCTTGCTCGCCTCCATCGCGAACTCGATCGCCGTGACCATCTCCTGCAACCGCTTCAGCCGTACCGTCAGCAGATCGTGCTGGCGGCGCAGGTGCGCGGCCGGATCGGCCGCCGGGTCGTCGATGATCGCGGTGATCTCCTCAAGCGGGAAACCCAGCTCCCGGTAGTACAGGACGAGTTGCAGCCGTTGCAGGTCCGCGTCGTCGTAGCGGCGGTAACCGGCCGAGGTCCGCCCGCTGGGCGAGAGCAGCCCGATCTCGTCGTAGTGGTGCAGCGTCCGCACCGTCACGCCGGCCACCTTCGCCACCTGACCCACCGTGTACGCCATGGTTCCCCTCCCTTCCGGGAACCAGGCTCCCGCCTGCCGCTACGTGAGAGTCAACTCCGATTCTGGCCCACCATGGCGGGGCCGTCCGGCCGCCCGTACAGATAGCCCTGGCCGCGTGGGCAGCCGATCGCAGTGACCGCCTGGTGCTGGCGCTCGGTCTCCACGCCCTCGGCGACCACCGCCAGGTCGAACGCGCCGGCCAGTCGGGTGACCATCTCCACGGTGGCGTACGCCCGGTCGTCGGTGCCCAGTCGGGACACGAACGACCTGTCGATCTTCAGCTCGGTGGCCGGGATGCGGTGCAGGTAGCTCAGCGACGAGTAGCCGGTGCCGAAGTCGTCGATGGCGATCCGGATGCCCAGCTCCCGGAGCTGGTGCAGCCGCTCCAGCACCGCCTCGGTGCCCTCGATCAGCGCCGACTCGGTCAACTCCAGGGTCAACGCTCGCGGTGCCAGCCCGGCCGCGCTGGTCGCCGCGGTGACCGTGGCGATCAGGTCCGGCCGACGCAGGTGCGCGGCGGCGATGTTCACCGCGACGGTCGCCTCCGGCACCCGGCACCGCCAGGTCGCCGCCGCCCGGCACGCCTCATGGATCACCCACCGGTCGATCGGCAGGATCAGCCCGGTCTCCTCGGCCAGCGGCAGGAACTTCGCCGGCGGCAACATCCCCAGCCGGGGGTGCCGCCAGCGCACCAACGCCTCGGCGCTGCGTACCGCGCCGGTGGCCAGGTCGACGATGGGTTGGAACTCCAGGCGCAGCTGGTCCTCGTCGACCGCCCGACGCAGATCGGCGATCAACTCAGCGCGGGAGACGGCCGACTCGCGCAGCGTCGGCGTGCACGTCCGGTACGCGGACTTCCCGGCCGCCTTCGCCGCGTACATGGCGATGTCGGCGTCGCGCAGCAGATCGGAGTGGGTGGCGTGCTGCGGGCCGAACTCGGCGATGCCGATGCTCGCCGACGGGTGCACGCCCACGTCCTCCTCGTCGTCGGAGGGCCGCAACGCGTCCAGCAACCGCTCGGCGAGCCGCTCGGGCGCCACCGGCCGCTCACCGTCGACAAGCACCGCGAACTCGTCGCCGCCGAGCCGGGCGATGGTGCCGTCGCCGTCCACGGCAACCCGCATCCGGGCCGCGAGCCCGGTCAGCAGGGCGTCCCCGGTGGCATGCCCGAAGCGGTCGTTGACCTGCTTGAACCCGTCCAGGTCGAGCAGCAGCACCGCCACCGGTCGCCCGTCGCGCAGGGCCACCCGCAACCGCCGGTTGAACAGCAGCCGGTTGGGCAGCCCGGTGAGCTGGTCGCCGTACGCGAGCCGGCGCAGCCGGGCCACCAACCGGAGGTTCTCGTTGGCGGCCAACCCCTGACGCACGGCGAGGGCCGCGAGCAACGCCATCATGGTCACGAACACCAGGTGCGGAGTCTGCCCGGTGGGCCGGCGGGCCAGCACCACCGCGATGATCGCCCCACCCACCGGCAGGTACGGCAGCGCCACCCGCCACCAGGGCGGCAACGGCGACTCGGCGATGTCGTCGGTGCCGTCGCAGGCCGACGGCGGCGGGTTCCGGGTGGCCAGCCCGATCAACAGGTAGCTCAACGGCCAACACAGGTCGATCGGGTGACCGGCGGTGTAGTCGGCGCGGGCCACCAACGACACGTAGACGACGTCGGCGACGACCCGCAGGGTGAGGCTCGCCGCGAGGATGCTCATCGGCCGCCACATCGGCCGGGCCGGGCCGGACACCGCGACCAGGATGGTGAGCTGCATCAGGTCGAACATCGGGTAGAGCAGCCCCAACGTGCGCGCCGGGTCGGCCAGCTCGGCGGCGGCGACCCCACGGAAGACCAGCACCCAACCGATCGGCACCAGGGCCAGGGCGACGATCACCCCGTCCAGCAACGTACGGGCCCGCCCGACCGCGCTGCGTGGTGCGGACGGCGAGCTGAGCAGCGCGGCAGTGCCGGTGAGGATGCCGGCGGTGAAGACCACCCCGACCACCGGCGTGTGCGGCAGGTCCCCGCCGACGAGCCGCTGCACCGTCCAGATCGACCGACCGAACGCGGCGAGCGCCATGGTGACGGCGAGCAGCGTCCAGAACCGGCGCAGCGGCGCCGGATGCCGGCGGGCCGCCCCGATGCACGCGAGCGTCGCCCAGCCGGCGACAAGCATCGCGCCGAGATCACTTACCAGCGCGGCGCCGGGCAAGCCGGCGACCAGCCAACCCGCCTCCAGCAGGATGACCGCAGCCGCGAGGAAGGCACCAACGGGGTTGAGCGACCCCGCAGCCTGCTTTCCGTCCTGTCGGGACACGGTCGCTCCGGCTCTTTCGTCGTGCGTGCACCCTCGGGAGGACCGGTCCACGGCAAGCCCCGAAAGCCTAACCAGCGCCCAGAAACGCCGCCAGGGCCGAAAGTGCACGCCGGATCCGGCTCCCGGCCTACCCCGGCTCGCGGCTCGGGTCAGCGGCCGGCGGAGCGGTTCCAGGGTGAGCGGGGCAGTGTGGTGCCGGCCAGGGGGCGGCGTGCGCGGCGGCGTCTGCGCCGTCCGGGGGTGCAGGGTGGGCGGGCAACGGTGTGCACGGCCACGTCGACCGAGGACGCTGGTCGGCGGATCAGCCAGCAGAGGAAGCGTTCCATCGTCGGATCAGCCGACCGGGAGGCGCTCGGCGTCGGACTTGGAGATCTCATACTCCGCCGCGCAGAACGTGCACTGCTGCGCGTACCTGGTGCGGATCGGTATGAGGGGGATGAAGAAGAGGGTGAATTTCGTCGAGCGGCGGGTGATCACCTGTGCGGCCTGGTTGCCGCAGTGGCGGCAGACCTGCTGCACGACACCGGACCGGTCGACCTTGGTGCGCAGACCAAAGATGAAGAACATCGCCCGCCAGTACCCACTCAACCGCGAAAAGTCACCAGATCCCACCAGCGAATCACTGCGGCCCGTCCCGCAACCGCAAGATCGTGCTCGATCCGGATGTAGTGGCCTCCGGGGCGAACGAGGCCACTACATCCATGATCGAGCACGATCAAGGCGAGACGATCAACGCGAGGATGGCGACCTCAGCTCGTCGGTGCGGGCTCCAGGCCGGGGATCTCGGCGGGGAGCCAGATCGGCTGCCAGTTCGCCACCTCGTGGTAGCGGCGCAGCTCGAACAGCCCGGCAACCGACCCACTCCAGGCCGCGTACGGCGGGTTGGCCTCGTCGAAGCCGCTCTGCACGAAGGTCAGCGTGGTGCGGCCACCGGATTCGGCCAGCTCCCAGCTCGTCACGCCGGTCGGCCCCCAGTCGACGGACATCTTCCGACCGGGCTCCAGGTCGACGACCTTGGCCGCGTAGCCGGCGTCGAACCCGCCCATGGCGTACCGGCCGCCAACCCAGGGCTCGATGCCGATCGGGTAGCCGAACCAGGCGCTGGCCTGCTCGGAGTCGGTCAGTGACTCCCACACCTTGTCGGCGGGGGCGGCGATGACCAGCTCACCGCGCAGGTCGGCGGAGGTGAAGTCGGTGCGGGGCAGCAGCGGCTTGCCCTCCAGGTGGGCGGCCAGGTTGGCGATGGCCAGCGCCCAGTACGTCTGGAGCACGCCCCGGATGCTGGAGCCGCTCATCGCCTCGGCGAAGTCGAAGTGGCTCTGGGTCAGCGTCAGCACGGTGCTGTCGGTGCCCTCGGCGGTGAGCTGGAACTCGGTGGTGGTCTCCACCCCGTCGAGCAGCCAGCCGAAGCGCAGCGTGTCGTCGTCGGCGTGCAGCAGGCGCTGGTGCGGGGCATCGCCCTCGGGCGTGTAGCGGCCCCAGAACTCGTACCGCTGGGGCAGCTCGACCTCGGCGTGCTCGGCCAGCCAGAGACGCAGCTCGGCCGGGTCGGTCAGGGCCTGGCGAACCCGCCCGACCGGCGCGGAGAGACGGGCCTGCACCTTCATCGGTTCACTCATTGTCGTTCCCTTTCGGATAGCAGGCGACGGCCAGCTTGAAGGCATCGCCTTCGCTGCCGCCGTAGCGGGTGAACAAGTCCTGAAGTGCGGTTTGCAGGTCGTGCAGGAACTGTTGGCGCTGCTCGGCCGGCACTCGGATCTCGCCGGAGACCCCGATCGAGGGCAGCTCGGGCGCCGCCCGGTCCAGGCCGGCGATGTCGGCCTGGACCTCCTCCATCAGGTCGAGCAGGTAGCCCAGGCTCAGCTCGTCGCGGGCCCGGCGCAGCCCGATCCGGCCGACGAGCCGCGGGGACAGCCAGTAGGACCGGGCGGCGGCCTGGTAGATGCCTTCGGTGATGCCGCGGACCTTGCGTTCGTTGACCAGCTCGACGAGGCCAGCCGCGACGAGCTGCTTGACGTGGTAGTAGACGCGTTGTGGCGTCTGGTCGAGTCGGGCCGCGACCTCGGTGCAGGTGCGCGGTTCGGCCAGTTGCCGCAGCACCTCGACGCGCTGCGGCTTGAGCAGGACTTCGGCCTGCTCGATCTGCTCCAGGTACAGGACGTCTCTCATGGCAAAACCAGTTTGTACGTACAAAATTTGTTTGTCAATCGCTTCGCGAGAAGCCGCGCCGACTTTCTCGACGCGGCCTCAGGCGACGGTCAGCAAGTGATCAGGGCAACCAGTCCGGTCGCAACGGGTAGCCGTTCACGCCGTCCGGGCCGTTGTGGGTCGCCAACACCTGGTGCAGTTGGATGCCGTTGCGCTCGAACGCCATCCGCGACCCGGCCATGTACAGCCCCCACACCCGTGCGGTGCCCGCACCCACCTCCGCGACGCAGAAGTCCCACTGCTCGACCAGGTTGCGACACCAGGCGGCAAGCGTCAGCGCGTAGTGCTGGCGCAGGTTCTCCTCGTGGTGCACCTCGAACCCGGCATCGTGCACCTCGCTGATCAACCGGCCCGGCCCGGCCAGCTCACCGTCCGGGAAGACGTACCTGTCGATGAACGCGCCGGAGCGGTGCGGCGCCCGATTGTCCGCCCGGGTGATGCAGTGGTTGAGCAGGCGCCCGCCCTGCCGCAGCCGACTGCGCAACGCCCCGAAGTACGCCGGGTAGTTGCGCACCCCGATGTGCTCGGTCAACCCGATCGAGGAGATGGCGTCGAACTGCTCGGCCGGCGCGTCCCGGTAGTCCAGGTGTCGCACCTCGGCCAGCTCGGTCAACCCCTCCCGCTCGATCGCGGCCTGCGCCCACTGCGCCTGCGCCTTCGACAGGGTCACCCCGAGCGCCTTTACGCCGTACTCGCGCGCCGCGTGCCGCACCATGCCACCCCAGCCGCAGCCGACATCCAGCAGCCGCATCCCCTTCTTGAGCGCCAGCTTGCCGGCGACCAGGTCGTACTTCGCCGCCTGAGCCTGCTCCAGCGTGTCGTCCGGAGAGCCGAAAACCGCGCAGGTGTACGTCATCGACGGGCCGAGCACCTTCTCGTAGAAGGCGTTGGAGACGTCGTAGTGGTGCGAGATGGCCGTGCTGTCCCGAACCCGCGAGTGCCGCAGCCCGTTCACCACCCGCTTCCACCGGGGCTGCGCCTCCTGCGGCGGTGCCGGCGGCGGCATCAGCCGTTCCCAGCCCAGCCCACGGACCAGCGCCAACCCCTCGGCCAGCGACGGTGGGCGCAACCGCAGCTCGTCCTTGAGCACCCGCAACGCCTCGTACGGGTCGCCCGGGTGCACCCCCTGCAACGCCAGGTCACCACTGACGTACGCCCGGGCCATGCCCAGGTCGCCGGGTGCGGTGAGGAGGTACGACAGCCCACGCTCGGAACGGATCGCCAGGGTGATGCCGGCGTCGGACGGGCCGACGGCGCTGCCGTCGTACCCGGTGATCCGCACCGGCAACGGCCCCGTGGTGACCGCGCGGACGACATCCG
The DNA here is from genome assembly GCF_000718555.1 of Micromonospora chokoriensis. Classification (GTDB taxonomy): domain Bacteria; phylum Actinomycetota; class Actinomycetes; order Mycobacteriales; family Micromonosporaceae; genus Micromonospora; species Micromonospora chokoriensis_B. The sequence continues at coordinate 67,742 of NZ_JOAN01000021.1, read as the reverse complement.
CGACGGTCGGACCCGTGTGCCGGCCCCCCGCCGGCGGGGTGGCGGGAACGCTCGCCGCCCCCTGATCTCTGTCGGTCAGGCTCATGCTCGTGCTACCGCCTTTTCGTACAGTCCCGTCAGCCGGTGGTCCGGGTCGTAGCGGTCTTTCACCGCGCGCCACGTGTCGCCGCCGTAGAGGCGATCGAAGGCGTCCCGGTCGTAGTACGCGTCGGAGTAGAGCGACTTGTGCCCGCCCGACTCCGACACCCTGCGTTCGATCATGCGGTTGACGTCGCCGTCGGCGGCGCCCGCCGCGATCGGCACGCTCCCCCAGAACCCAATGTTGACGTAGTCCTGCCCTGGCCGGAGTGGATACAGCGGCCAGGACCGTGCCGAACCAGGGCCCGCCGGCTCACGCAGTCGCAGCGGGCACAGCCAGACCGGGTTCATCCCCACCGCGCCGGCGAACCAGCGCAGGAAGTCGGCGGTCTGGTTCAACGGGATCTCCACGTCCTGCACGACCCGCTCCCGGGCCGGTTGCCCACGCAGCCGGTCGATCCGGGCCGCCACCTGGTGTCGGTGCTCCAGCCGGACCAGTCGGTGGTAGAAGTCGCTGCGCCGGTAACGCGCCGGCCAGAGCCTGCGCACGACCGGGTGCTGCGCGCCGAACGCCGCCGAACACCAGAACCAGTCGGTGTCCCAGCGCCACAGATAGTCGTACGCGGTGAGCACGTCGCGGGTGCGCTGGCGCAGCGACCGGTAGTAGATCGCCTGACCGGTGTAGTCGCTGGGCGGGTCGGCCCCGTCGGTGAACGTGGCGAACACCAGGTACGCCTCGCCAGGGCTGAACATCACCCCGTCCATCGCGTCGACCCGCTCGCCGGCCCAGGACCGGGTCGCGGTCACCTCCGCGATCGCGTCGGTGAGCGCCTCCAGTTGGGTGAACCGGACGTTGCGCAACGCCACGTACCGGCCGACCGGTTGCAGCTCGATGCGCAGCCGGGTGGCGTAACCGAGGCTGCCCAGCGAGTTGGGGAACGCGGTGAACAGGTCGGCATGCTCGCCGTCGGGGCGGGCGGTGACGATCTCGCCGGAGCCGGTGAGCACGTCCAACTCCCGCACCGACTCGTGCGGCAGGCCGTTGCGGAACGAGGTCGACTCGATGCCGAGGCCGGTCACCGCGCCGCCCAGCGTGATGGTGCGCAGCTGCGGCACCACGAGCGGCATCAGCCCGTGCGGCAGCACCGCGTCGACCAGGTCCTCATAGGTGCACATGCCCTGCACGTCGGCAGTGCGGCCGGTCGGGTCGACCGACAGCACGCCGTTCAGGCCACTTACGTCGAGCCCCGGAGCCCGGGGAGCAGACCGGGGGCGGAACAGGTTGGAGGTGCGTTTGGCGAGCCGGACAGGCTCGCCCGTGGGCACCGCGGCGTACGACCGCCGCAGCGTGTCCACCGCTTGATCATGGCCAATCGGGTGATCCACACGCTCAGCGCGCATGTGATCACCTTACGCTCACCTCTTGAAAACCGTGGGATGTCGACGCTGGCAGTTTCCCGCGCGGTGGCATGCCCGACGGCTCCCCAACGGCGGGTGCGCACGGCCGGACTGGCTCCGACGCGATGTCGTGGGTGAGGATGACGCCTATGCCGCCCGAGGAACGCCCCGATTCCGCCGGCACCGTCTATGGCGGTCACCGGGCATCACGCTCCGGCCCGCTGGCCGATCCGCTGCTGCGCGTCGCGGTGGCGGTCGGGGTCGTCGGCGTACTCCTGGGGGTCGTCTTCGCCACCGGGCTGCTCGACGGTGACGACGAGCCGGCCGTGCCGGCGGCGGTCGGGACGCCGTCGGGCGCGGCCCAGCCCAGTGACCCGGTCGGCGAGCCGAGCCCGAGCGCACCGGCCGAGCCGTCGCCGACCCCGTCGGCCAGCACGCCGGCCGCCCCGCCCACCGGGCCCCGGTCGCTGCGTGCCGCCTCGGGCCTCTGCCTGGGTCTCGACGGCGACGGCGAGAAGGCCGAGGCCGAGTTGGCCGTGTGCACCGGCGGCCCGGAGCAGCAGTGGGTGCTCAACCCGGCCGGCGCGGACGTGCTGTCGTTGACCAACGCCGCGTCCGGGCAGTGCCTCGACGTCGAGGGTGGCAGTCGGGACGACGGCGCACGGTTGCAGCAGTTCCCCTGCCACGGCGAGGTCAACCAGCAGTGGCGGCTCGGCGGGGCCGGTACCGGCGCGGCGCTGCTCGTCGCCGCGCACAGCAACAAGTGCGCCCAGGTCGACGACGACGGCGTCGAGGCCGGCGACGACATCCGGCAGCGACCCTGCGACGGCCGGCCGTCGCAACAGTGGACGCTGGGCTGACCGGCCGACGCGTCGCGGTTCAGCCCCGGAAGCTCCACGCCTTGGGCGCCGTCGCGGCGAGCAGCACGGCCTCCGGCACTGCTCGGCCCGGCCGCCGACGCAGCAGCAGCGACAGCCCGGCGGCGCCGATCGACAGCGCGCCGGCCACGTACCAGGCCATCGCGTAGTCGCCCAGCCGGTCCCGGACCAGCCCCGCCCCGGTGGCGGCGACCGCCGCGCCGAGTTGGTGCGCGGCGAACACCCAACCGAACACCACCGCCCCGGCGGCACCGAAGTACTCCCGGCACAGCGCCACCGTGGGCGGCACGGTGGCCACCCAGTCCAGGCCGTAGAAGACGATGAACACCAGCATGCTCGGCTCAGCGGTGCCGGCGAACAGGCTCGGCAGCACCAGCAGGGACAACCCGCGCAGCGCGTAGTACACGCCGAGCAGCAACCGGCTGTCCACCCGGTCGGTGAGCCAGCCGGAGGCGATCGTGCCGACGATGTCGAAGAGCCCCACCAGGGCAAGCAGCCCGGCCGCGGTGGTCTGTGCCATGCCGTGGTCGTGCGCGGCCGGCACGAAGTGCGTACCGACCAGGCCGTTGGTGGTCGCCCCGCAGATCGCGAACCCTCCGGCGAGCAGCCAGAACGGTCGGGTCCGGGCCGCGGTCGCCAGCGCGCCGAGCGCCCGGGTCGCCGCGCCGCCGGTCGCCGCCGGCGCCGCGACGACCTCGGTCGCGCCGTAGGCGGGCAGGCCGAGATCTGCCGGGTGCTCGCGCAACAGCCACACCACCAGGGGTACGACCGCCAGCGCCGCCACCGCCACGACGAGTGCGGCGGTACGCCAGCCGTGATCGCGTACCAGGATGGCGATCAGTGGCAGGAACACGAGTTGTCCGGCCGCGCCGCCAGCGGTCAGCACTCCGGTGACCAGGCCTCGTCGGTGGACGAACCAGCGTCCGGTGACGGTGGCCACGAATGCCAGCGCCATCGAGCCGGTGCCCAGCCCCACCAGCACACCCCAGCAGAGCAGGAGCTGCCAGCTGGCGGTCATGAAGACCGTCAACCCGCTGCCCGCGGCGACCAGCAGCAGCGCCACCGAGACCACCCGACGGATGCCGAACCGGTCCATCAGGGCGGCCGCGAACGGCGCGGTGAGCCCGTAGAGCAGCAGGTTGACCGAGACGGCCGCGGAGATCGTGGCCAGCGGCCAGCCGAACTCCTCGTGCAGCGGGTGCAGCAGCACCGACGGGGTGGCGCGGAAGCCAGCCGCGCCGACCAGCGCCACGAAGGCGACGGCGGCGACCAGCCAGGCGGGATGCAGGCGGCGGTTCTTGGTCACGCGACAAGTCTGGGCCGGGCCGATCGCGGCGACGAGTGGCCGGAAAGCCATCATGCGCAATAATCGGGCCATGAGCGCTGGCCCGCACCGGATCGCCGTACTCGCCCTGCACCAGGTGGTCGGCCTGGACCTCGGCACCCCGTCCCAGGTCTTCAGCACCGCCCGGGCCGCCGACGGCACACCCTTCTACGACGTCCGGGTGTGCACCCCGGGCGGGCAGCCAGTCCGCAGCACCGCCGGCTTCCAGGTGCTCCCCGACCACGGTCTGGAGCTGCTCGACACCGCCGACACGGTGATCGTGCCGGGCATCCACGACGGCACTGCGTTGACCTCGGGCACCGCCGAGCCGGAGGTGACCGAGGCGCTGCGCGCGGCGTACGAGCGGGGCGCCCGGATCATGTCGATCTGCACCGGCGCGTTCGTGCTGGCCGCCGCCGGGCTGCTCGACGGGCGGCGGGCAACCACCCACTGGGCGTACGCCGAGCGGTTCCGTCACCTGCACGCCCGGGTGGACCTCGACCCGGGTGTGCTCTTCATCGCCGACGACCGGGTGCTCACCTCGGCCGGAGTCGCCGCCGGCATCGATCTCTGCCTACACGTCATCCGTCTCGACCACGGCAGCGAGGTGGCCAACCGGGCGGCCCGCCGCTGCGTGATGCCGCCGTGGCGCGACGGCGGCCAGGCGCAGTACATCGAGCAGCCGGTGCCGAAGGCCACCGACACCAGCACCGCGGGCGCTCGGGAGTGGGCACGGCAGCGGCTGCACGAGCCGATCGCGCTGCGCGACCTGGCCGAGCAGGCCCGGATGAGCGTGCGCACCTTCACCCGGCGCTTCCGGTCGGAGACCGGCCTGAGCCCGGCCCAGTGGCTCCTGCAACAGCGCACCGACCACGCGAGGCTGCTGCTGGAGACGACCGACCTCACCGTCGACCAGATCGCCCACCGCAGTGGTTTCGGCACCACCGCCGCCCTGCGCCAGCAACTCCACCAACGCATCGGCGTAGCCCCGTCCACCTACCGCCGCACCTTCCACCCCCGCCCAGCCGCCCCGCCCCGCGATCTTGCACTTACTGTTGCCGACTTGCCCTCTTATGCCACTTCTGTCGGGACAGAAAATGCAAGATCGGCGGAGGGCTTGGGGCGGGGTGGGCAGCACTAGTGCGAGCGTGATGTCTGTGGGTCATCGTGATGACTCACAGACATCACGCTCGATTGGGCAAGACCTGCGGCGCCGACCGGCCGATCGGTGTCGCTCAGGACCGGAGGCCGTGCAGTTGGGCCTGGTGCTTGGGCAGGTGCACCCGGGCGTGCAGGTCGAGGGTGCGGGACCAGGGCAGCGGCTCGTCGACGATGAGGTCGAAACCCTCGCGCAGGTGCGTCTCGACCGGGGCCTCCGCCGCCAGGCCGAGCTGGTCGACCAGCCCGCACAGCCGGTCGCTGGTGTCGTGCAGCAGCGCGGTCAGGCCACGAAGACCGCCCTGCTCCGCGGCGAGCGCGTCGAGCTGCGGACGGTGGATGTCCTCTTCCAACTCGTAGTACGCGAACGGCGACCCGGCCAGCAACGCCTCGGTGGCCTGGATCATCAACTCGTCGTTGGCCACCAGGTGCGCGACGATCTGCTCGGCGGTGAGCTGCCCCTGCGGAGCCGGACCGAACCCACCAGCGTCGACCTCCGCGAACAGGGCACCGTAAGCCTCCCGCAGCAATCCCCCGCTCTCCATCCCCCCAGTCAACCCGCCCGACGGGACGTTAGCGGCGGGATTGGCGGGAGCGGAGGTAGTCGCTGACCACGTACTCGCCCAGGTCGTCGGTGTCGGGGGTGAACATCCGGCCCCGGCTGCGGCGGGCCACCGCGTCGACGAAGCGCCGCAGGCCCGGGTCGTCGCCGAGCATGAACAGGTTGAGCGTGGCGCCGTAGCGGCTGAGCCGGTCCACCTCACGGACCGTCGCCTCGATCGTCTCCGGCAGCGGCGGCCAGTGGAACAGCGCCTCCCCGTCGTCCGGGTCCAGGTGGGCGGTCGGCTCGCCGTCGGTGACCACAAGCACGATCGGCTCGGCGTCCGGGTGCCGGCGCAGGTGCCGGCCCGCCAACCGCAGCGCGTGCTGGAGGTTGGTGCCCTGCTCTCCGTCCGGCTCCACGGCCGCCAACTCCAACTGGGTGAGCGTCATCGCCTCCCGGCCGAAACCCACGATCTGCAAGGCGTCCTGCGGGAAGCGCGTCTCCATCAGGTGTGCCAGCGCCAGCGCCGTCTGCTTCATCGGCCCCCAACGACCCTGAGAGATCATCGAGTACGACAGGTCGACGCAGAGCACCACCGCGGCCGAGGCCCGCTTCTCGGTCTCCACCACCTCGAAGTCGTCCACCGCAAGCTGCACCGGAACCGTCGGCCCGGCCCGACTGACCGCCCGAGTGAGTGTCCGGACCACGTCCAACGGCTGCTCGTCGCCGTACTCCCAGGGTCTGGACGCGCCGCTGACCTCGCCCGCCGCGCCGGCTGAGCGCAGGTCGTGCTGGCCGCGCGGCCCAGCGGTCAGCTCGGCGAAGACCCGCCGCAGCGCGGTCCCGCCGAGCCGGCGCAGCGCCTTCGGGCTCAGCGTGAGCCCTTCCGCGTCCCGGCTCACCCAACCCTGGCGGCGCAGCTCCCGCTCCAGATCGCGCAGTCGGCGAACGTCGTCGGCCGCGTCCCGGCCCAGCGTGCGGGCCACCGCGTCGACGTCCACGTCGTCGAGGGTCGCCCCGGGGTGTTCCTGGTCGAGCTGGTCCAGCAGGTCGTCCAGCTCGCCGATCTCACCCAGCGCGCCGGCAGCATCGGCGTAGTCAAGCGGTTGTTCGCCGCGGACCCGCTCGCCCCGCCCCCAGCGCAGGTCGGGTCGCAGCGCCCGCAGGTTCGCGTCGAGCGCGGACAGCTCCCCCGCGAGACGGTCGCCGAGCGACTGCTGCATGAGGCCGGCCAGCTCGGCGCGCTGCCGCTCGGAGAGCGAGTTCATCAGCCGCTCACCGGCCGCCGCACGGCGGGCCAGCACGTCGATCAACTCGTCGACGCTCTTCGGCTGCTCCGGGAAGAAATCGCCGTGTCGGCGCATGAACTCGGCGAACGCGTCGGTGGTGTCCTCCGCGCGACCATGCCGGGCCAGCAGGTCGTTGAGGTCGCCCATCATCTCGGCGAGCCGCCGCTGAGCGGCCGGGTCGGCGGAGGCTCGCACCGCGTCGCGCAGCCCGGCGAAGCGCTGACCGAGCACGTCGTCGCGGAGTTGGTCGAGGATCTGCTGGTACGAGCGGCGGGCGTCGTCGCTGGCCCACTGGTAGCCGGACAGCTCCTGCACCGCCCGCGCGGTCGAACGGGGCAGATTGTCCAGCACCGACTCGGCGAACCGCGCGTCGTCGTCGTCGCGACCCCGCAGCTCGTCCCGCTCGGCGGCGAGGGCCTGGTCGAGCAGGGCCTGCGCCCTGGTCACCGCGCCGTCCAGGTCACCCCGGCGCAGCGCCTCCCGGCGCAACCGCCGAGCCCGAGCGGCCAGGTCGTCCAGGCCACCCCGCCCCTGCGGGCCACGGCGCAGCAGGTCGCGCAGCGCCTGCCGCAGGCTGCCGCCGGCCAGCACCTCGGCGCCGACCGCGTCCACCGCCTCACGCACGTCGTACGGGGGTGCGAGCGGGTCGGGCCCGCCATTCCACTGCCCGTACCGGAACCGGTTGCCGGCCACGATCAGCCCCGGCCGCCGTAGACGGTGCGCCCCGAGTCGGTGACGTCCTTGCCGAGCCGGCGGGTCAGGTGCAGCCCTTCCAGCACGAACTCGACGGCCGCGGCGGCCTCCTCCGACGTCGGCGCGTCGCCCAGGTCGAGCCGGTCGAGGACCTTCGCCAACCCGGGCACGGTGCCGACCTGGCGGAGCAGCTCGGCGGCGCTGACCAGCTCGCCGGTCTCGATCGCCGCGCCATCCTCGACCAGGGCGGTGAACCCGGACAGGTCCAGCCCGGCGAGGTGAGCCCGGAACGTCTCGGCGGTCGCGGTACGCAGCAGGTGGGCGAGGATCTCGGTCTCCCGACCCTCCTCACCGCTCTCGAACTCGACCTTGCCGCGCAACGTGCTGGTCACCGACACCGCGTCGCCGACGCGGGCGACCGCGGCCTCGGGGCGTACCCCCGGGGTGTCGGTGGCGGCGAGCAGGCCGGCGCGACGCAGCGCGGCACCGGCGACCGTCTCGGCGGCGGCGATGGCGAAGCGGGCGGAGACACCCGAGCGCGGGTCCACCGACGGCGACTCCCGCACGGCGCGGGCGAAGCGGGCCAGCACCTCCAGCACGTGCTCCGGCACCTCGGCGACCAGGTCGGCCTCCTGGCGGATCAGCGCCAGCTCCAGCTCCAGGTCGACCGGGTAGTGGGTGCGGATCTCCGCGCCGAACCGGTCCTTGAGAGGGGTGATGATCCGGCCCCGGTTGGTGTAGTCCTCCGGGTTGGCGCTGGCCACCAGGAGCAGGTCCAGTGGCAGGCGCAGCTGGTAGCCGCGCACCTGGATGTCCCGCTCCTCCAGCACGTTGAGCAGCGCCACCTGGATGCGTTCGGCAAGGTCGGGCAGCTCGTTGACGGCGAAGATGCCCCGGTTGGTGCGCGGCACCAACCCGAAGTGGATGGTCTCCGGGTCACCGAGGGTACGACCCTGGGCGATCCGGATCGGGTCGACGTCACCGATCAGGTCGCCGACGCTGGTGTCCGGGGTGGCCAACTTCTCGCCGTACCGCATCGACCGGTGCAGCCAGCCGATCGGCAGGTCGTCGCCGGCCTCGGCGACCTCGGCGCGGGACGCCGGGGTGAGCGGGTGCAGCGGGTGCTCGTTGAGCACCGAGCCGGGCAGGACGGGGGTCCACTCGTCGAGCAACGCGCCAAGCGAGCGGATCAGCCGGGTCTTGCCCTGGCCGCGCTCGCCGAGCAGCACCATGTCGTGCCCGGCGAGCAGTGCCCGCTCGACCTCGGGCAGCACGGTGTCGTCGTAGCCGACGATGCCGGGGAAACGGGTCTCGCCGGAGCGCATCCGGGCGAGGAGGTTGTCGCGGAGTTCCTGCTTGACGGTGCGGTACTGGTGACCGGCCGCCCGTAGCGCGCCGAGCGTGCCGGGCAGGTCGGCCGGTGGAACCGGGATTACCGGGGTAGGCGCAGTCACCCGACCCACGCTAGCTCACCTTCGCAGGGGTGCCCCGAGCATCGACGGGCTTCTCAGCGGTGGTCGGCGACGTACTGCTGCGGGTCCTTGTCGCGGAACGGGAGGTTGCGGCCGAACTTGTGCTCGCCGTAGAAGGTCAGCCAGCGTTGGCCCAGCTCGGCGCGGAGTTCGGTGCTGGCGTGCCGGCGGAAGTCGGGCAGCGCCTCGTCCTCCTCCTCGGCCAGGTGCTCACTGTTCTCCCGGCGGGCCGTGCCGACCGCCTCCCACCACTGCGTCGAGCCGACCGGGTGCAGCTTCGCCTCGGCGATCGCATCGCGGATCTTGTTGTGGTCGCCGATCGCGTCGGCGGTCTCGTCCTCGCCGTCGTCGCCGTGCTTGACCAGGTGCGGGTAGAGGATCGCTTCCTCGGCCTCGGCGTGGATGTCCAGGTGCAGGGCCAGGGCGTCCCAGATGGCGAGGAGTTCCTGCTCGTCGCGGGCGTCGTCGAGGCGGGCGAAGCCGCGCCGGAAGGCGGCGTGGTCGTCCAGGATCAGTGCGGTGATGTCGTCCACAGTGCTCACTCTCCGGTCGGCGTGGCGAACGTGACGCTTGGTGTCGAAACTACCCCGATGTCCTGGTTTTCACGCCCGATCCTCGGCACCGCCGGCCGGGGCTAGGCTCATGATCGTGACCTATCTCGCCTCGGATGACCGCTACGACACCATGACCTACCGGCGCAGCGGGCGCAGTGGTTTGCGGCTGCCCGCCGTCTCGCTCGGGCTGTGGCACAACTTCGGCCCGGACCGCCCGTTCGAACGGCAGCGCGACATCGTGCGACGCGCCTTCGACCTGGGTGTCACCCACTTCGACCTGGCCAACAACTACGGCCCGCCGCCCGGCTCGGCGGAGGAGAACTTCGGCCGGATGCTCGCCACCGACCTTAAGCCGTACCGGGACGAGCTGGTCATCTCCAGCAAGGCCGGGTACCTGATGTGGCCCGGCCCGTACGGCGAGTGGGGCTCGCGCAAGAACCTGATCTCGTCGCTGGACCAGTCGCTGGGCCGGATGGGGCTGGATTACGTCGACATCTTCTACTCGCACCGGTTCGACCCGGACACCCCGTTGGAGGAGACGATGGGGGCGCTCGACGCCATCGTCCGCTCCGGCAAGGCGCTCTACGTCGGCATCTCGAACTACAACTCGGAGCAGACCGCGAGGGCCGCCGCGATCCTGCGCGAGCTGGGTACGCCGCTGCTGATCAACCAGCCGTCGTACTCGATGCTCAACCGCTGGACCGAGTCCGACGGCCTGCTCGACACGCTGGAGCAGGTCGGCGCGGGCTGCATCGCGTACAGCCCGTTGGCCCAGGGCCTGCTGACCGACCGTTACCTGGGTGGCATCCCGGCCGACTCGCGGGTCCGCACCAGCGTCTTCCTCAACGAGAGCGACCTCAGCGAGGAGAAGATGGCCACCATCCGCGGGCTCGGCGCGGTCGCCGAGCGGCGCGGCCAGTCCCTCGCTCAGCTCGCGCTGGCCTGGGCGCTGCGTGACCCGCGGATGACCAGCCTGATCATCGGGGCGAGCAGCGTCGCGCAGTTGGAGACGAACATCGCCGCGCTGGACAACCTCGACTTCAGCGCCGACGAGTTGGCCGAGATCGAGCGACTCCTGGGCTGAACGCCGCCGGGCCCCGGGCGGGTCGGGTCACCAGATCCGACGCCGCCCGGCCCGGTGGTTGCGCACCTCGCACTGCCGGCCCACCGGCGCGGCGGCGCTGCGACGTCGCCGTCCGGCACCGATCAGCAACGCCAGGACCAGCACGGCGGCCGCACCGGCCAGCACCGGCCACCGGCCGCCGAGGTCGGTCACCGCCGCCACCGGCACGCCTGGGTCGGCCGCCGCCGCCACCGCCGACTCGGTGGTGGCCGGCGCACTCGCGGCGGTACGCGGCGCAGTCGCCGCGCTCTTCGTCGCGGCGACCTTCGACGGGGTGGCGGTGTCCGTGCCGGCCCGGAACACCACGTCCGAGCAGGAGTAGTAGGTGTCCTGGGTGTTGGAGTTCTGCCAGATCGTGTAGATCAGGTGTCGGCCGCTGCGGCCCGCCGGGAGCCGACCCGCCAACTGGTACGCCCCGGCCCGCACCGGCGGGTCCTTCAGGGTCAGAAACGGCCGCGACTCCAGATCCGCCCAGGTCAGCTTCTTGCGGGGGTCATAGTCGGGCGTGCTGACGTAGAGCCGGAAGGTGCCCCGGTGCTCGATGGTGGTCCGGTACCGGAAGGTGAACTTCGCGCCGGTGGTCAGCTCCGTGCTCGGCCAGTCGGTCCGGGGCAGGTCCAACCCCCGGTACGCGGACAGCCCGCCGCTGCACAGCTCACCGTCTGGGATCCGTTCCCGGTCTCGCCCGTTGATCGCGGCGACGCGTACGTTGTCCCATTCGCGGACCGCCGCGCCGGCCTGGATCGCCGCCCGGCAGGCGCTGGACGCCGCGTACCGGCCCTCGGGTCCGCAGGCCGCAGCGCGACTGATCGGGTCGGTCGGGGCGCCGTGGGCGGCGGCGGGGGTGGCTGCCAGCGGCACGGTCGCGGCAGCGACCAGCACCGTGGCGAGGAGCCGACGTACGGGCATGAGGATGACCTCCGCCCACTGGTACGGCCCGCAGGCGGCAAAGGTTCGACGCTGACCGGGCGGGAATCCGGCGGGTGGGTGCGGCGTTTCGATACTCGGAACCGCTTGCACCGAGGAGGCAGACATGAAGGTACGTAGCTCGTTGCGTGCGCTGAAGCAGAAGCCGGGTTCGGTGGTGGTCCGCCGTCGCGGCCGGGTGGTCGTGGTGAACCGCGCCAACCCGCAGTGGAAGAGCCGCCAGGGCTAACCCAGCCCATACCAGACATCTAGTCGCCAACGCCCCGACCGGGTCATCTCCGGTCGGGGCGTTTTCGCGTCTGCCACCCCAGGCGTACGGCAAGCACGCCGGCCCAGTCAAGCATATCTATGGCTTGTCAGTGTTAGCGATAACAGCTACCGTCGGCCGCAGAGGCGCAGGGCACGCTTCGACGTTGCACTCAACCCGCGCCGGCCGCTGATGCGGTCTACGGGCAACGTGGCTGGTCACTCCGGGCGTCCTGGTTGGCACTCGCCGCCGGGTCAAGGCTGACCGCCCCCGACCGCTCACGTACCGACCGGAGCGTTCTCCGGACGCCGATGGGCCATCGGGCGTCGCCTCCACAGCCCCGCACACGCCGGAGCCGGCACGACCGCACCGGCCGCCGAACCATCACCGCAGGCGCGCCACTCTGGCGAGGAGTTCTCCTGATGAATTCGCAGTACCTCCGAACGACATATCGACGGGTCAGCCTCGTCGTCGGCGCAGTGCTCACACTGCTGGTGGCGGGCCTGATGGTCGCCGGCAACGCTCAGGCGGCGGCCGGTTGCCAGGTGGCGTACACCGTGCCGTCGCAGTGGCAGGGCGGCTTCACCGCCGACGTGAAGATCACCAACCTCGGCGACGCGGTAAACGGCTGGAGCGTGACCTGGGCGTTCCCGTCCGGCCAGCGGGTCACCCAGGCGTGGAACGCGACGGTCACCTCGTCGGGTGACCAGGTCACCGCGCGGAACATGAGCTACAACGCGGCCATCGCCACGAACGCGACGGTCTCGTTCGGCTTCAACGGGTCATGGACCGGCGGCAACACCGCGCCGAGTTCGTTCGCCCTCAACGGGGTCACCTGCACGGGACGAGTGGGCGAGACCCCGACCCCGACCCCGACCCCCACCGATCCGCCGCCGACGGGCGGCGACGCCATGGCGACGGTGGCGGCCATGCAGCCGGGCTGGAACCTGGGCAACACCCTGGACGCCATCCCCGACGAGACCGCGTGGGGCAACCCCCTGGTGACCCAGGCACTGCTACGCCAGATCAAGTCGCAGGGCTACAACAGCATCCGCATCCCGGTGACCTGGAGCAACCACCACGGATCCGCCCCGGCATACACGATCGACGCGGTCTGGTTGAGCCGCGTACGCCAGGTGGTCGACTGGGCGCTCGCGGAGAACCTCTACGTGCTGGTCAACCTGCATCACGACTCCTGGCAGTGGATCAACGGCTACCCCGGTGACCGCACGAACGTCATGAACCGCTACACCGCGCTCTGGACGCAGATCGCCACCACGTTCCGCAGCCACTCGTCGAAGCTCGTCTTCGAGAGCATCAACGAACCGCAGTTCACCGGCACCTCCGGTGATGCGCAGAGCGACGAGGTGCTGCGCGAGCTGAACGTCGCGTTCGTCCGACTCCTGCGCCAGTCCGGCGGGAACAACGCCACCCGCCTGCTCGTGCTGCCCACCCTGAACACCAACTCCAACCAGGCCCAGCTCGACGCGTTGGCGACCACGATCAGCCAGTTGGGCGACAACAACATCGCGGCGACCGTCCACTTCTACGGATGGTGGCCGTTCAGCGTCAACATCGCCGGCGGCACCCGCTACGACGCCAACGTCGAGCAGGACATGGTCGACGGCTTCGACCGGGTGCACAACACCTTCGTCGCCAAGGGCATCCCGGTGATCGTCGGCGAGTGGGCGCTGCTCAGCTACGACTACACCCGGCCCGGCATCATCGAGCGCGGCGAACTGCTCAAGTTCTTCGAGGCCGTCGGCTACCAGGCCCGGACCCGGAAACTCACCACCATGCTCTGGGACGCCGGCTCGTTCCTCAACCGCAACGACCTCCAGTGGCGCGACCCCGGCCTGTACGCCCTGATGAAGGCGAGCTGGACCACCCGGTCCGCGACCGCGTCATCGGACCAGATCTACGTACGCCGTACCGGCACCATCACCAGCAAATCCCTCACCCTGAACCTCAACGGGGCGTCGTTCCGGAGCCTGCGGCAGGGCAGCACCGTGCTGACCAGCGGCACCGACTACACCGTCTCCGGCAACACGCTGACCCTGACCAGCGCGGCGCTGACCCGTCTGGTCGGCAACCGCACCCCGGGCGTGAACGCCAACCTCGAAGCGCACTTCTCGCAGGGCGTGCCGTGGCCGATCAGCGTCATCTCCTACGACCCGCCGACGCAGGCCGCCGCCACCGGCACGACCAGCTCGTTCACCATCCCCACCCAGTTCCGCGGTGACCTGCTCGCCACCATGGAGGCCAAGTACGCCGATGGCAGCCCCGCCGGGCCGGCCAACTGGACCTCGTACAAGGAGTTCTGGAGCAACTTCCAACCGGACTACGCGGCGAACACCATCATCCTGAAGCCGGAGTTCTTCGCCGAGGTCAACGACGGCTCGGCGGTCACCCTCACGTTCCACTTCTGGAGCGGCACACAGATCACGTACCGCGTGGCGAAGTCCGGAACGTCGGTCACCGGCAGCGTCTCCTGACCGAAGCGGCACCAGGTAGATCAGATAGCGCAAACAGCGAAACGCCCTGACCGGATTTTCCCGGTCAGGGCGTTTCACAAGGGTGGAGCCGAGGGGACTCGAACCCCTGACCCCCACACTGCCAGTGTGGTGCGCTACCAGCTGCGCCACGGCCCCTTGCTGTTGTCCCGGCTGCCCGGGCACTGGGAAACTATACACAGACCGGCCCGCATGGTCATCTCGCGGGGTCCCCCTGCCGATCCGGGTCAGTTGAGCGCCACGTCCGGCGGGAAGTGTGCGACCGCGGCCATCATCCCGCCCTGCCGGCGCAGCACCATCGGCCACAGGTCGTCGGGCCGGTCGACGAAGGCATCCCCGGGCAGCCCGTCCAGCACGAACCAGGACCCGTCGGCGATCTCCTGCTCCAACTGGCCACTGCCCCAGCCGGAGTAGCCGGCAAAGACGCGAATGCCGCCGATGCTCTCCCGCAGCCGTTCCGGGTCGACCGAGAGGTCGATGGTGCCGACCGCCCCGGAGACCTGGTGGAAGCCCTTCAACCGGCGCATCGGGTGCCGCATGCGGGCGAGGCAGATGGCCGAGTCGGGCTGCACCGGGCCGCCCTCGAAGAGCACCGCCGGGTGGCGGGCCAGGTCGCTCCAGTCACCGAGCACCTCGGCCACCGGCACCTCGGTGGCCCGGTTCAGCACCACGCCGAGCGCGCCGCCCGGCTCATGGGCGACCAGCAGCACCACCGTACGGTCGAAGTTCGGGTCCTTGAGCGCCGGAGTCGCGACCAGCAGCCGCCCGGTCATCGACTCCATCGCTCGTCCGCCGATCGCCTGGCCCTCTCCCTGCATGCCACACACCCGTCAACCGTGAGCCCGCGCCGAGGACCGGTCATCGACCAGATCCGCCCGGTGCATCGGGTTCAGCCGTGCTGTCAACGCCATGCCTGGCACCATAGCCTGCGTCCTGGGCGCTGGCTAAGGTCTGACCGGCGGGTGATCAGACAGTTAAGACGAAGGGCTGATGCCCCCGAGAACAGATCCCCCGGTGATCGACGGATCCGGACCACCGACGGCCGGGAAACGCCCGAAAGGTCCGTCACATCCCGATAGATTCGGCTGATCGGGAAGGCGACTGCGGTCGTCGCTGCCCGCGAGATGGAGGCGGGTGGCGATGGCAACGGTCCGGGACGCGACGTACGACGTGCTCCGCACCCTCGGCATGACCACCGTCTTCGGCAACCCCGGCTCCACCGAGGAGCCGTTCCTCCAGGACTTCCCCACCGACTTCCACTACGTTCACGCGCTGCACGAGGCGACGGCCGTCGCGATGGCCGACGGCTACGCCCAGGCCGCCGGAGTGCCCACCCACGTCAACCTGCACACCGCCCCGGGCACCGGCAACGGCATGGGCAACCTCGTCACCGCTTGGCACAACAAGACCCCGCTGATCGTCACCGCCGGGCAGCAGACACGGGAGATGCTGCTCCTCGAACCCCGGCTGGCCAGCCGCCGACCCACCGAGCTTCCGCAGCCCTACGTGAAGTGGGCCTACGAGCCGGCCCGGGCACAGGACATTCCCGCGGCGGTGCTGCGGGCGTACGCGACAGCGGTGCAGCCACCAGCCGGTCCGGTCTTTCTCTCCCTGCCGATGGACGACTGGGCACAGCCAGCCGACCCCCCGCCCGCGCCGCGTACCGTGGCCACCCGGTTCGCACCGGACCCCCAGCGGCTGGACGAGTTCGCCCGGGTCCTGGCCGGCAGCCGCAACCCCGTGCTCGTGTACGGGCCGGGGGTGGACCGCTCGGCGAGTTGGCCGGCGGCCGTCGCGCTGGCCGAGCGGCTGGCCGCCCCGGTCTGGTCGGCCCCCGCCACTGAGCGGGCCGTGTTCCCCGAGGACCACCCGCACTTTCGTGGAGTGCTGCCGTACGCGATCGGGCCGCTGGCCGAGGCGCTGCAGGGGCACGACACGGTGCTGGTCGTCGGCGCCCCGGTGTTCCGCTACTACCCGTACGTGCCGGGCGGGCACCTGCCCGACGGCGCCCGCCTGCTGCACGTCACGGACGACCCCGACGAGGCCGCGCGAGCCCCGGTCGGGGACAGCCTGCTCAGCGACCCCGGGCTGGCGTTGACCGCGCTTGTCGAACGGGTGCCGCCGAGCGACCGGCCGGCACCCGCGCCACGGGCCACCCCGCCACCGCCGGAGGTCACCAACCCACTGAGCGCCGACGCGTTGTTCGCCGCGCTGGCCGCACACTGGCCGGCCGACGGCGTGCTGGTCCAGGAGTCACCGTCCAATCTGTCCGCGCTGCGTCGTCAGCTTCGGATCACCCGCCCGGCGTCGTACTTCACGATGGCCAGCGGTGGTCTCGGCTACGGCCTGCCGGCGGCGATCGGCGTGGCCCTGGCCGAGCGGGACGCCGGACGCGCTCGCCCGGTGGTGGCGGTGATCGGCGACGGCTCATTCCACTACTCGGTGCAGGCGCTCTGGACGGCCGCGCGCCTGGCACTGCCGGTGGTGGTCGTCGTCCCGGTCAACCAGCAGTACGCGATCCTCAAGGCGTTCGCCGAGCTGAAGGAGACTCCCGGGGTGCCCGGCCTGGACCTGCCGGGGCTGGACATCATCGCGATCGCGGCCGGCTACGGCTGCGCCACGCAGGTGGTGGAGACCCCCGATCAGCTCGGCGCGGCGCTCGCCACCGGGCTGCGCGCCGACCGGCCCACGGTGTTGCCGGTGCCGATCAGCACCGACGTGCCCCGGCTCCTCTGAGGCGGCTCGTCAGCGCGGTGCGATCGACAGCGGGGCACCGGTGGAGACGTCCAGCACCGGCCGGGTGCCCAGCGGCGCCGCGAGGGTGACGGTGACCGGCTCCAGCTTCAGCAGGGCGATGCATTCGCCGGTGGCCCGGGTGACTCGGCCACCGACCACCACGACGTCCGGCCGTTCCCACACCAACGGGGTGATCCCGGTGTCGCACGCGCCGACGCCGAGCCGCACGGTCAACCGGGCGTCGTCGACGGCGGCCAGGTCCTGGGCGGCCACCAACCCGTCCGGCAGCGGCCGGGCCGGTGCGGTGGCCTCGGGGACGGGTGTGACCGCCGTCGGCGCGACGGCGAGCCGGGCCACCGGGACGGCCAACTCCTTGATGGTGAACAGCCAGGCCGGGACCTGCGCCGCACCCCGGCTCGTGCGGACCGGCACGGCACCGAACGTCACAGCGGTGACGGTGAGCGCAAGGCAGGCGGTCTGCGTGCTGCTGGTGTCCCACCCGTCCGGCCCCGGCTCGACGGTGGGGCCCCCGGGTGTCGGTCGGCCGGGCCGCTTCGGCCGCCCGGGGCAGGGCAACGGGTCACCCTGGTCGAGCTGCCGGTACGCCTCGGCGGCGCTGACCAACGGCAGCGTCAGCCGTCCGTCCGGAAAGCGGATCTCGCCGCCGACCCGGGTGGGCGGTATCGGGACCGCCGCCCGGTACCAGCCGGCCCGGAAGGCCGCCTCGGTGTCGGGGGTGAAGCCCGGGTCACCGGTGAGCAGGGTCGGCCCCTCCAGCGGCACGTACCCCGTGCGCCAGTCGGGGCCGGGCCGCCACGCCTCAGCGACCTGAGCGGCCCGCTGTTCGAACGCCTCCGCGCCGCGCGTCGGGCCGCGTGGGCCGTCGGCCGTGCCGGCGTCGGTCGCCGCACAGGCAGCGGTGAGCAACAACGGAAGTACGAGCAGCAGGGCCGGTCGACGCATGTCCGGTTCGACGCGTCGGTAGACCGGCCGGTTCCCGACCCGCAGAGCCCGTGCGGCCCCGCTCAGCCGGTCGGCGGGCGCTCGGCCAGGCGACGCAGTTGGTCGGCCACGGCCTGCGCGTCACCGTCGGGCCCGTCGCCCGGTCGGCCCGTCGTGATCGCGTCGGCCAGCGCCCGCAGCTCGGACGGCGGCAGGCTGGGCAGCCCCATGCCGCGCAGTGGGATGGTGACCCCCCGCGCACTCCCCCGGTCGGTGGCGAGAATGGCGCGCACCTGCGGGCCGCCGGCCGGACCGTCGTCGTCCGGCTCGCGATACGACACCGCGCCGGACTCGATCTGGGCGGTGGCGAGGTCGACGGTGCGGCTCCGCACCGCGCCGCGTACCCGGGCCCGGCTGCCGTCCAGCCATGCTGCCGTGCGCAGCACCCGCAGCACGAGGAAGACGCCGAGCAGGACGAAGGGCAGACCACACAGGCCGACGAACGGGCTGAGCCCGGCCTGGTTCGAGTCGGCACCGGAATTCTGAAGCGCGGGCGGCAGCATTCCCGGTGGCAGGTCGCGGGCCTCCTCATAGGAGGCGAGGGCGTCACCCGGGCCGGTCAGCCGGCGCAGCAACCCGTCGGCGACGAGCGGCAACGCCACGAACGCCGCGCCGACGGCCGCGATGAAGACGCCGGCCACCACCGCCACGATGCGCTGGCCGGGCGACGCGCCGACCGACAGGCGCAGCTCCTCGTTTGTCACAGGGGGCAGCGTAGGCGAGTCGGGCCGCCGGCCATCCTCGGCGGACAACAAAGCGCCCCGGCTGGTGGGCCGGGGCGCTTCGTTCGAGGTGGTGGAGGTGCCGGGAATCGAACCCGGGTCCTTCGCCGGTTTGTCAGGGCTTCTCCGAGCGCAGCTCGCTGTGCCTCTACTCGGCCCCACCGCTCACGCGAGCAAGTTGGTGTGACGGGCCCAGTCGCTGATTAATCTCGCCGCACGGACCCCGCGACCGGGTCCGATTGGCCAGCCTTCTAGCTGATGCCGGCTACTGGGACGAAGGCGTTCCCAGGCCGACAGACTTAGCTACTCGCCTCAGGCGGCGAGAGCGAAGTCAGCGCGATTGTTCTTGGCGCTTATAAGTTTCCGACGACCGATTCTCGAGACGACGTCGGCTTCCTCGGCTCGCTTCCCCTGTCGCTGCGTACGAAGTCGAAACCAGTCACCCCCTCGACAGGCCACCGATGTGGTGGCACTGACAAGACTAACGCCTGCCGCAACCGCTTTCATCCCGAGCCCCGGGCCGGCATGCCGACCCGGACAAAAAGGATGAACTAGTCGTCCATGCCCTTGCCGCGCCGACCAGACACCCGGGCGATCTCCCGGTCCGCGTCCCGCTTGGCGAGATCCTGCCGCTTGTCGTACGACTTCTTGCCCTTGGCCAGGGCAATCTCGACCTTGGCCCAGCCGTCGGAGAAGTAGACCTGCAACGGGACGATGGTCAGACCGCCCTCGCGGGTCTTGCCGAGAAGCTTGTCGAGCTCGCCCCGGTTGAGCAGCAGCTTGCGGGTACGCCGGGGCTCGTGGTTGGTCCAGGTGCCCTGGGTGTACTCCGGGATGTGCATGGAATGCAGGAACAGCTCGTTGTCCCGCTCCTGAGCGAACGCGTCGACAAGCGACGCCCGCCCGGCCCGCAGCGACTTGACCTCGGTGCCGGTCAGCGCCATGCCCGCCTCGTACGTGTCGAGGATCGCGTAGTCGTGGCGCGCCTTCTTGTTGGAGGCGACCACCTTGCGCCCCTTTTCCCGTGGCATCGGTGCCACCCCCTCTCCTGCAACGTCCCTGGCCGGGCTCACCCCGGCCGGACAACCGATCATGTTACCCGAATGACAAGGACCCTCCCGCGCCGTTTATTTCCGGCTGCGGGAGGGCCCTTGAGAGACGACGGGTCGACCCCGTGCGGTGCCTAGACCCGCAGGTAGAAGCGCAGGGTGATCCAGGCGGTGCCTGCGCTGACCAGACCACCGACGCCAGCCATCAGCGGGAAGATGAACAGGATGTCACCCCAGGTGATCGGCGAGAGCAGCCCATCCAACGCGCTGAGTGACCGTTCGAAGAGCAGGTATTTCGCCGCGACCAGGGCGACCAGACCCAGCAGTGAGCCGATCAGGCCGGCCACCACGGCCTCCAGCACGAACGGCGCCTGGATGAACCAGTTGGACGCGCCGACCAGCTTCATGACCGCCACCTCACGCCGCTTGCTGTACGCGGCCACCTGAATGGTGTTCGCGACCAGCAGCAGGGCGGCGATGGCCATCACGACGGCAGCGGCCAACGCGATGTTCTGGATCGAGGTGAGGATGTTGAAGATCTTGTCGAGCAGTCGACTCTGATCGATGATCTCTTCGACACCCTCGGTGTTCTTGTACTGGTCGTAGATGTTCTTGTACTGCTCCGGGTTCTTCAGCTTGATCCGGAACGACGGCGGGAGGCTGTCCTCCTTGACGGCGCTGATCAGATCCGGCGCGTCCTGGAACATCTCCTGGAACCGCTTGTACGCCTCGGTCTTGTCGACGTAGATGACGTTGTTGATCAGCGGGTCGGCCTCAAGCTGCCCCTGCACCTGCTCGCGCTGCGCATCGGTGACGTCCGTCTTGAGGAAGATCGAGACTTCGATGTTCTTGTAGTAAAGGTCCTTCATGTCGTCGACCTGGCGGTACATGAGACCGCTGGCGCCGAGCATGGTCAGCGAGACCGCCATCGTGATGATCATCGCGATGGACATGGTCACGTTGCGCCACAGTCCGACCAGTACCTCGGACAGGACGTATTTCACGCGCATCGGGATTTCCTCCGGGTCTCCGGCATGAGGTGTTCGTCGTCAGGCTGCGCAGGGGTGAAGCGCCGGCTCACCCGTAGACGCCGCGGGCCTGGTCACGCACGATGCGACCGCTCTCAATCTCAACGACGCGGCGGCGCATCTGGTTCACGATGTTGGAGTCGTGGGTGACCATCACGACGGTCGTGCCGGTGCGGTTGATCCGGTCCAGCAGACGCATGATCTCGATCGAGGTGTCCGGGTCCAGGTTTCCGGTCGGCTCGTCCGCCAACAGGATCAGCGGACGGTTCACGAACGCCCGGGCGACGGCGACCCGCTGCTGCTCACCACCGGAGAGCTCGTGCGGGTAGCGGTGCTCCTTGCCACCGAGCCCGACCAGCTCCAGCACCTCCGGCACGACTCGGCGGGCAACCGCCTTTGTCTTGCCGATCACCTCGAGGGCGAACGCCACGTTCTCGTACGCGGTGCGGTTCGGCAGCAGCCGGAAGTCCTGGAAGACACAGCCGATCGAGCGCCGGAAGTGGGGTCGCTTCCAGGAGCGCATCGACGTGACGTCCTTGCCGTTGACGACGACGCGACCCTTGTTGGGGGCCACCTCGTGCAGCAGCATCTTGATGATCGTGGACTTGCCGGAGCCGGATGGACCGATGAAGAAGACGAACTCGCCCTTCTCGATCGAGACGGACACGTTGTCGAGCGAAGGCCGGGACGCCTTCGGGTACGTCTTCGTCACTTGCTCAAGCTGAATCACGGGTGGTGAGTCTACGCGGTGTAACAACTGAGCCAAGCCCCACGCCCCGCCGAACCGGCGCGAGTCGTCGAATCAGGCTTCTACCTGGAGATCGATGACGCGCTCCGCCCACGTGCCGTCACGCACGGTCGCCGGCGATCTGCCGCTGCTTGCGCCAGCGGATGCCCGCCTCGATGAAACCGTCCAACTCGCCATCGAAGACCGCGCTCGGATTGCCGGTCTCCTGCTCAGTTCGGAGATCCTTCACCATCTGATACGGGTGCAGGACGTAGGAGCGCATCTGGTCGCCCCACGAGCCGGCCGCGTTCTCCTTGAGCCCTTCGAGCTTGGCCTGCTCCTCCTGGCGCTTACGCTCCAGCAGTCGGGCCTGGAGCACCCGCAGCGCGGAGGCCTTGTTCTGCAGTTGGGACTTCTCGTTCTGGCAGGTCACCACGATGCCGGTCGGAATGTGGGTCAGCCGGACCGCCGAGTCGGTGGTGTTGACGCTCTGCCCACCCGGGCCGGAGGAGCGGTAGACGTCGACCCGTACCTCGTTCTCCGGGATGTCGATGTGGTCGGTCTGCTCGGTGACCGGCAGGACCTCGACGCCCGCGAAGCTGGTCTGCCGACGGCCCTGGTTGTCGAACGGGCTGATCCGGACCAGCCGGTGGGTGCCCGACTCGACGCTGAGCGTGCCGTACGCGTACGGCACCTTCACCGCGAAGGTGGCCGACTTCAGGCCCGCCTCCTCGGCGTACGAGGTCTCGTAGACCTCGGTCGGGTAGCCGTGCCGCTCCGCCCAGCGCAGGTACATCCGCAGCAGCATCTCGGCGAAGTCCGCCGCGTCCACGCCACCCGCGCCGGCCCGGATGGCGACCAGCGCCTCCCGCGAGTCGTACTCGCCGGAGAGCAGGGTGCGGACCTCCATCTCCTGGATGGCCTTGGTCAGCCCGGTGATCTCCGACTCGACCTCGGTCAGCACGCCCGGGTCGGCCTCGGCCTCGGCCAGCTCCAGCAGCACCAGGGCGTCGTCGAGGCCCGAGCGCAGGCTGCCCAGCTTGCTGATCTCGCCGTTGACGTACGACAGCTGCGAGGTCACCTGCTGGGCCTTGGCCTGGTCGTCCCACAGGTCGGGGGCGGACGCCTCCTGCTCAAGGCGGGCCTTGTCCTCGTGGAGCCGGTCGATGTTGAGGACGGCCTCGATGTTTCGCAGGGTCGCGTCGAGTTCCTTGAGCTGTTCGGCGTAATCGGCAGCGGTCACGACAGACAAGAATACTGTGCCGCTGTCGGAGCAGCGCGTTTGCTGTCGGCGAATCCGCCGAAGGTCACCCGACGGGGGCGGACTTCAGCCACGACAGGGCCGCCTTGTGGTAGGCGACGGCGAACTCCAACGCGCTGGCGTCGTACGTCTCGCCGTCCCGTTTGGCGTTCTTCACCTGCTCCCGGACCTGGGCGAGGGCCTCGGTGTGGTATTCGTTGGCCGAGGCGTACAGGCCCTTCAGTTGGCTGGCGGAGTGCAGGTTGCCGAAGGCCATCCGGAGCGCTATCGGGTTGCGGATGGTGTCCCGCCCCGGGTTCTCCGCCAGCCAGCGGGAAAACGTCCGTTTTCCGCTGGCGGTGAGCGCGTACGGCTGGCTCATCCGCGGGCCCGGCTTGCCGAGCCGCACAAAACCCCGCTCAGCCAGCACCGGCAACTCGCGGTACACCTGACTGCGGGTCATCGACCAATACGGCGCCAGACGGCGCTCAGCGGCGGCCATCAACTGACCGCCTGTCATCGGGCCCTCGTGGAGGAGGCCGAGCAAGGCCGCCGCCGTAGGGTTGACTCCGGAATCCGCCATGCCCACTACGCTGCCACTTTGCGCACCCGGCGTCCAGGATTTGCCGGTTTGCCACCCAACAGGACTTCCTAAGTGCACTGTCGGCGGCAGACTGTCCGTTGAGGACTATCGATGGATTGCGGCATTCCGGGCGTCCGCCGGCGGCGCCACGCGCGCCGCCGGCGGGTCGTCGCCGGTCAGCCCATGTGGGGGTACGTGTGGTCGGTCGGCGCCACGAAGGTCTCCTTGATCGTGCGCGGGGAGACCCAGCGGACCAGGTTGAGCCAGGAGCCGGCCTTGTCGTTGGTGCCGCTGGCCCGGGCACCGCCGAAGGGCTGCTGCCCGACCACCGCGCCGGTCGGCTTGTCGTTGATGTAGAAGTTGCCGGCCGCGTACCGCATGCGCTCGCCGACCGCGTCGACCACCCGGCGGTCGGTGGCGAAGACCGAGCCGGTCAGCGCGTACGGGGCGATCGACTCGGCCTGCGCGACCACCTCGTCGAAGCGGGCGTCGTCGAAGACGTGCACGCCCAGGATCGGCCCGAAGTACTCGGTGGTGAAGGTCTCGTGGGCGGCATCACCGCACTCGAAGAGGGTCGGCCGGACGAAGTAGCCGACCGAGTCGTCGGCGGTGCCACCGGCCAGCACCCGGCAACTGTCGTCGCCGGCGATCAGCTCCAGCGCGGCGGTGTGCCGGCCGAACGCCTTGTCGTCGATCACGGCGCCGCCGAAGTTGCTGAAGTCGGCCACGTCACCGTAGGTCAGCGATTCGACGGTGGCGGCCAGCCGGTCGCGCAGCCCACCCTCCCAGATCGAGCGCGGCACGTACGCCCGCGAGGCCGCCGAGCACTTCTGACCCTGGTACTCGTACGCGCCGCGGATCAGCGCGGTGTGCAGGGCGTCCACGTCGGCGCTGGTGTGCGCCACGACGAAGTCCTTGCCGCCGGTCTCGCCGACCAGGCGCGGGTAACCCCGGTAGCGGGCGATGTTGTCACCCACGGTCCGCCACAACTGCTGGAAGACCTTCGTCGAACCGGTGAAGTGGATGCCGGCCAGATCCGGGTCGGCGAGCACGACGTCGGAGACCTCCTCGCCCCGGCCGGTGACCATGTTGATCACGCCGGGCGGCAGGCCGGCGGCCTCGAAGAGCCGCATGGTGAAGTGCGCGGCGAACTGCTGGGTCGGGCCCGGCTTCCAGACCACCGTGTTGCCCAGCAGGGCCGGCGCCGACGGCAGGTTGCCGGCGATGGCGGTGAAGTTGAACGGGGTGACCGCGTAGACGAAGCCCTCCAGCGGGCGGTGGTCGAAGCGGTTCCAGACCCCGGGCGAGGACGCCGGCTGCTCCTCGAGCAGGCGGCGCGCGAAGTGCACGTTGAACCGGAGGAAGTCGATGAACTCGCACGCCGCGTCGATCTCCGCCTGGATCGCGGTCTTCGACTGGCCGAGCATGGTGGCGGCGTTGAGGGTGTCGCGCCAGGGACCGGCGAGCAGCTCGGCGGCGCGCAGGAAGATCGCGGCGCGCTCCTCGAAGGGCAGCGCCCGCCACATCGGCGCGGCGTCCTTGGCCGCCTGGACCGCCGCGCGGGCGTCGTCGTGGGTGGCGTGCGCCGTCACACCCAGCACGTGCGCGTGCTTGTGCGGCTGCACCACGTTGATCGGGTCACCGCCGGCCATCCGCTGCTGACCGCCGATGGTCATCGGAAGGTCGATGCGCTCGGCGGCGAGCTCGGTCAGCCGCCGCTGGAGCCGGTCCCGGTCGGGGTTGCCCGGCTCGTAGTTGCGAACCGGCTCGTTGCGCGGCTCGGGAACGGAGAACACGGCATCCATCAAGGCTCCTGGCGATCTCGACAGCAGTGGCGAAACCGGACCCGCGGGCACCGACCGGGCGGCCGGACACCGGACGCCGCACGGGAGGCCGAGCAGCGGCGGGACCTCCCGTGATTCTCCCATGGAGGGCCTCACGCCCCGCCTCCGCCACCGCCTTGAGCCAAGGACCGACCCACCCCTCCTCCCCTTACCGACCGGTCTCGATCCGGCCCGCAGTCCCGGGGCGGCGGGCGGCCCAGCAGGCCCGCGTACCCTGAATGGTCGGTGACCTGCCGCCTCGAAGGGGAGACGATGACCAAGCAGCCCGGCCGCGTCCCGGCCGCTGAGTCGGACGAGCCGACGGTCGACGCGGCCAGCGCCGACAGTCGGCCGCTGCCCGCGCCCGGCGCGGCAGTGCTCGCGCTGCTGGCGCTCGGGTGGCTGGCCGCCATGCTCTGGTCCACCAGGGAGGCCATCACCTCGGCGGCGGCCGGGGTCACCGCGATCAGTCTCTCCGCGTTCGCCCTGCCCGGTGTGATCTCGGCCGCGCTGGTGGCCGGGGCGGGCGTCGCGCTGGCCGGCGGCAACCTGCTGGCCCGCCGGTACGGCGACTGGGCCACCCTGCGCTTCGCCGGGGCGATCGGCGGCGGAATGCTGGTCGGGCTCGCTGCCGCGCTGGCCATCAACCTCACCTACTTCGACACGTCCACCACGAACGTGATCGCCGGCACCACGGCAGCCGCGGCGATCATCGGTGGGGCCCTGGCCGGCGCGCGGACCGCTCCGGCGATCGGTGCGGTGGTCACCGCCGCGCTGGGCACGCTGATCTTTGTGGTCGCGTTCAGCCGTGCCCGGGACCCGCTCTTCGACCTCTTCGGGTCCGGCGACAGCCAACAGTCGTTGATCGACGCGGCCAAGTGGGTGTCCCGGACCGAATCGCTCGTCGCCGGGCTGCTGGCTGGGCTGCTCGCCTTCGGCTACCTGACCTGGGCACGGCGTCGAGCCGTCCGCCGCGACCCCGAGGCCCCGGCGCTGCGCTGGCCGGCGTACCTGCTCGCCGGCGCCGGGCCAGGGCTACTCCTGCTGCTCGCCGAGGTGATCATCCGGGTCGGCGGCCGGTCCCTGCTCGACCTCGCCAGCGCGCTCAGTGAGGCGGACGCGGTGGCGCAGACCTCGCTGGGCACCTCGCGGGTGGACAACGGCATCTGGGTGCTCTTCGTGGGGGCGCTGACCGCGCTCATCGCGTTCGGCCGAACGCTCAGCCCGGCACCCAGCGACGACGACGAGCCGGCCGACGGCTCGACCACCGTCGCGGACCGGGTCGACCCGGAGGACGACGAGCCGAGCCCGGCCGAGGCATTCGACGCGGACCCGACCCGCTGACGGCTGACGGTCCGCTTCCGGCGCGTGTGGCGTCTGCGGCGTGGTCAGCTGGTGGCGCGCAGCAGCAGGTCCAGCTCTGACACGTCGTACCACTCCAGCTCGTGGTCCTCGGCGCCGTCGACGGTGAACTGGGCGTCGGGGTCACCGGCGGCCGCCTCGGCCACCACGTCGGCCGCCGCGCCGACCTCTTCGGCCGCGTCTTCGCTGTCCACGTGAATGGCCGCAACGGCACCCACCGGCACCACCTCGGCCAACGTCACCGTGCTGGAACCCAGCTCGCCATCGCCGCGCCCGAGCGCTCCCGAGGGCAGGTCGACCGAGACGACGACGCGACGGCGGGGAGCGGTCGGGTCGGCCCGGAGCAGGTGCAGCGCGTCCTGGGCGGCCCGGGTGAACGCGACGTACTCCAACTCCTCCTCGTCGCCCTCGGCGTACCACTCGCGCAGCGCCGGGGTCACGGCGTGCGCCTCGTCGGCGGCCAGCCCCTCCTCCCGCAGGCGGGCCAGCATCGGTACGGTCGCCGGCACGTACACCCGGACAATCTCGTCGGTCACCGGTCTTCTCCCCCGCGTCGTCCTCCACCGGCGGCCGCCGGCACGGGCGCAGATCATGCCGCACGCCGTGACCGTCATACACCCCGGCTCCGGCCGGAGGAAGTTGCCAGCCCGGTGTGTCCCGCCCGGCCGGTCCGCCACTGACCCGGCCCAGTGCTGGGTTGTCCGGGCTGTCGATGGCAAACTAAGCCAAACGACACCAACCCCGGGGAGTTTCCTGTGGAGCCGAGGTTCCTGCTGCTCTCCGACGTAGCCGCCGAGCTCAACGTGTCGGACTCGCAGGTCTACCACATGGTGCGCAGCGGCGAACTGCCGGCGATCAAGATCGGTGGGCGCGGCCAGTGGCGCGTGGAGCGCGCACGCCTGGAGGAGTACATCGCGCGCAAGTACGACGAGACGGCCGACTGGGTGCAGAGCAATCCGCTCGTCGACCGCGACCCGGAGTAGTTCAGAACCTCCCGTCGCCACCCGGGGCGTGATCGACTCGGCTTTACGGAAGTCGGGGCGTCGAGGGCATTCGGATGCCGCAGTATCAAGGAATCCGAGTGGATCATGCACTAAGCCGCCGGGGATCCCCATGGAGCCATTGACCGAGGCCGCTTCGTCACTCAGAATCGAGCTTGTCAAAGGCAAACGTAGGCAAACGCAAGATCAAAGGGGCCGACGATGAGCGGAGCGCGACCTGGTCCTTCCCGACCGCCCGTGCGGCTGCGCCCCGTCCCGCCGTTCGACCCGCCATACGTTGATGAGACCGACGGGCCGTACTGGCCGGCACCGACCGACGGTCAGCTCGCCCTCGACCTGTTCGCCTCCACCCGGCCCAACCCGGTCCGGCCGCCGGATCGGCGAGCCGCCCTACGTCCGGTGCCCAGCCGGTCCACCACCACCCACCCGGTCACGTCGTTACCGCCGGCGACCGCTCCGGAGTCCACCCGAGCCGCACATCGCTTTGTCGGCAGCTGCCTGGAGGTGGTCAACGGCTACCGTTCACCAGCCCAGGTGCGAGCGCTGCTCGACCCCGCCCGAGCGGGCGATTTGCTGGCCGAGCTGGCCCGCGCATCCGGCCGTGCTGGGGCATCCCGCCGCCGCGCCGGCCGGCCACTGGTCCGGCTGCTCCGCCTGCGAGTCTGCGAGCCGCGGGAGGCCGCAGTGGAGGCAGCGGCCGTCCTCACCGGCGCGGGCGGCCGGAGTTGGGCGATGGCGCTGCGCCTGGAGCATCTCCGGGGCCGCTGGCTCTGCACCGCTCTGCACGTCCTCTGACCGCACCTACGCCGACGGGCCCCGGCCTGATCGGCCGAGACCCGTCGATTACCGAACCCTGTCGGTGCAGATGCTGTCGGTCAGTTGCCGCCGTTGGGGGCACCGTGGCAGCGCTTGTACTTGCGGCCCGAGCCACACGGGCACGGCGCGTTGCGGGACGGGCCGTTCGCCTCCGCCTGGTTCGGTGCCGGCCGGCGGGCGGCCGACGGAACGACCGGGCCGCGCAGCCCGGAGGCTGGCCGCTGCGGAGCGGATGGTGCGTTCTGCCCCGGCGCAGCCGGAGCACCCGGAGCCGGTCGGCCCACACCGAGCGCCGGAGCCTGCTGCTCGGCCTGCTCCACGGCGACCGCGCCTGGGCTGGCCTCACCGTCGATGGTGGGCGCGGAGTATTGCAGGCCCTGCCGCTGCGGCGCCTGGTTGAGGCCCTTGGCCCGGATCTCGACCGGCTTGTCGAGCAGCGTGACCTCGTCGGCGCCCTCCTCCGGCTCCGGTTCGGTCACCTGGACGTCGACGTTGTAGAGGAAACCGACAGTCTCCTCCTTGATGCCGTCCATCATGGTGGCGAACATGTCGAAGCCCTCGCGCTGGTATTCCACCACCGGGTCGCGCTGGGCGTACGCGCGGAGGTTGATGCCCTCCTGGAGGTAGTCCATCTCGTAGAGGTGCTCGCGCCACTTGCGGTCGATGACCTGGAGCAGCACCATCCGCTCGAGCTGGCGCACCCCCTCGGTGCCGAGCTGCTCCTCACGCCGGTCGTACGCGGCGTTGGCGTCTTCCTTGAGCCGGGCCACCAGGAAGTCGGCGTCCATGCCGGCGCGGGAGCCGCCGGCCTCCTCCTCCAGCTCCTCGATCGTCACGCCGACCGGGTAGAGCTGCTTGAGGCTGGACCAGAGCTGCTCAAGGTCCCAGTCCTCGCCGTAACCCTCGGAGGTGGCACCCCGCACGTACGCCTCGACGGTGTCGTCGATCATGTTGCGGACCTGGTCGGACAGGTCCTCACCGTTGAGCACCCGGAGCCGCTCGGCGTAGACGACCTGGCGCTGCTTGTTGAGCACCTCGTCGTACTTGAGGACGTTCTTGCGGATCTCGGCGTTCTGGCCCTCGATCTGGGCCTGGGCGCTCTTGATCTGGCGGGTGACCATCTTCGACTCGATGGGCACGTCCTCCGGGATGTTGAAGCGCTCCATCACCGCCTCGACCGCGCCGGCCCGGAAGCGCCGCATCAGCTCGTCCTGCAGGGACAGGTAGAAACGGGACTCGCCCGGGTCGCCCTGCCGGCCGGCGCGACCGCGCAGCTGGTTGTCGATGCGCCGGGACTCGTGCCGCTCGGTGCCCAGAACATAGAGGCCACCGGCCGCGGAGACCTCGTCCGCCTCGGCGTCGCAGGCCTGCTTCCACTTGGGAAGGACCTCCTCCATCGCCTTGGCGTACTCTTCCTCGTTTTCCAGCGGGTCGAGGCCGCGCTGACGCAGCTCGTTCGCGGCGAGGAACTCGGCGTTGCCGCCGAGCAGGATGTCGGTGCCGCGGCCAGCCATGTTGGTCGCCACGGTGACCGCGCCCTTACGCCCGGCCTGGGCGACGATCTCGGCCTCCCGCGCGTGGAACTTGGCGTTCAGCACGTTGTGCGGGATGCCACGTCGGCGCAGCAGCTGGGAGAGGATCTCGGAGTTTTCCACCGAGACGGTGCCCACCAGCACCGGCTGGCCCATCTGGTGCCGCTCGGCGATGTCCTCGATGACGGCGTTGAACTTGGCCTTCTCGGTCTTGTAGATGACGTCGGGCCGGTCTTCGCGAACCATCGGGCGGTGGGTCGGGATCGTCACGACGCCGACCTTGTAGACCTTGTTGAACTCGCCGGCCTCGGTCTGCGCCGTACCGGTCATCCCGGACAGCTTCTCGTAGAGGCGGAAGTAGTTCTGGAGGGTGATGGTGGCCAGGGTCTGGTTCTCCTGCTTGATCTCCACCCCCTCCTTGGCCTCGATCGCCTGGTGCATGCCCTCGTTGTAGCGACGGCCGTGCAGGATGCGACCGGTGAACTCGTCGACGATCAGGACCTCACCGTCGCTGACGATGTAGTCCTTGTCGCGCTTGTAGAGCTCCTTGGCCTTGATCGCGTTGTTGAGGTAGCCGACCAGCGGGGTGTTCACCGACTCGTACAGGTTGTCGATGCCGAGCCGGTCCTCGACCTTGGCGACACCGCGCTCGGTCACCGCGATGGTGCGCTTGGAGTGGTCGACCTCGTAGTCGCCCTCGCCGTCGGTGCCGGGCTGGAGCCGGCCGACCACGCCGGCGAACTCGCCGTACCAGCGGGCGGAGTGCTCGGCCGGGCCGGAGATGATCAGCGGGGTGCGGGCCTCGTCGATCAGGATGGAGTCGACCTCGTCGACCACCGCGAAGTTGTGCCCGCGCTGCACCAGCTCGTCCTTCGACCAGGCCATGTTGTCGCGCAGGTAGTCGAAGCCGAACTCGTTGTTGGTGCCGTAGGTGATGTCGCACTCGTACGCGGCACGGTGCTCGGTGGCTGGCCGGTTGGGCAGCACCACGCCGACGGTCAGCCCGAGGAACTCGTGCACGCGGCCCATCCAGGCGGCGTCGCGCTGGGCGAGGTAGTCGTTGACCGTGATCACGTGCACGCCCTTGCCGGACAGCGCGTTGAGGTAGACGGCCATGACCGAGGTCAGCGTCTTACCCTCACCGGTCTTCATCTCGGCGATGTTGCCGAAGTGCAGCGCCGCGCCGCCCATCACCTGGACGTCGTACGGACGCTGGCCCAGCACCCGGGCGGACGCCTCGCGGGCCACCGCGAAAGCCTCCGGCAGCAGGTCGTCGAGGGTCTCCCCATCAGCGAGCCGTTCCCGGAACTGTTCGGTCATGCCGGCCAGTTCCTCGTCGCTGAGGTTGACGTAGTCGTCCTCGATCGAGTTGACGGCGGCGGCGATGGCCTTCAGCCGGCGCACCATGCGGCCCTCGCCTGCGCGAAGGACCTTTTCCAGAATCGACACGGATCAACGCTCCCCTAGACGGTCTCGAACCATCGTAGGCGCTCCACCGGCGTCATGGTCACTGGTAGCGGCGGTCCATGGCACCGAACCCGACATAACTCACGTACCAGGTACGCCGAGGACGTTATCCAGTTACGCCGTCGGCGAACGTTGCGGCACGATGCACGGGTGGAGCCAGCGGAGATCACCGAGGACGGGGTGCTGCTACGGCCCTGGCGGGACGCCGACGCCGACGCCGTACACAAGGCATGCCAGGACCCGGACATTCAGCGCTGGACGCGCGTGCCACGCCCGTACCTACCGGAGCACGCCCAGGGTTTCGTCACCGAGATCAGCCGCAGGGCCTGGGCGGAGGGCACCGGAGCGCCGTTCGCGGTCTGCGACCCGGTAACCGGCGAGCTGCTCGGTTCGGTCGCACTGATCTCGATCGACAAGGACGGCACCGGTGAGATCGGGTACTGGACGGCGCCTTGGGCGCGTGGTCGGGGAGTGATGGTCCGGGCCACCCGGGCGCTGGCCCGCTGGTCCTTCGGCACCCTCGGGCTTCGCCGGCTCATCTGGCAGGCCGAGGTGGGCAACCACGCCTCCCGGTTGGTGGCACTTCGGGCCGGTTTCCGGATCGACGGCCGGGTGCGGCGGGCCGATCCGCCGCCGCACGGCGGCGCGGACGGCTGGATCGGCTCGCTGCTGCCCGGCGAGGTCCCCGAGCCCGGGGCGACCGGGCCGGCCGGGCCGGGCACCCTCGCCGCCCGGCGGGCCGCCGTCTTCGGCCGCCCGCAGCCCGTCCTATTCGCCACGACCCTGGCCGGCGAGCTGCGGCTACGGCCCATGGAGGAGCAGGACCTGGACGCCGTGGTGCAGACCTGTCGGGACCCGGAGTCCATCCGCTGGACGACCGTGCCGGACCCGTACGAGCACGCCGATGCGCAGTGGTACCAGGCCCACGGCCGGGACGCCTGGGCTCGGGGGGACGCCGCCTGCTTCGTGATCGCCGACCCCGATGACCGGTACGCAGGCACGCTCGACCTGCGGCTCTCCCCCACCGACGCCCTGCGCGCCGACGTCGGCTTCATGACCGCCCCAGCGGCTCGTGGCCGGGGGTACATGCCGGCCGCGCTTGTCGCGCTCAGCACCTGGGGCTGCGCCACGCTGGGCCTGGCCCGCATCGAGTGGAAGGCGAACGTGGGCAACACCGCCTCCCGCCGGGTAGCGGAGAAGGCGGGCTTCACGTTCGAGGGGACCGCCCGGGGCGGAGTGCAGCACCGGGGCGAGCGGGTCGACGTGTGGGTGGCCGCGCTCCTCGCCAAGGATCTCGGATGAGCCCGTCGCAGGTCATCGAGGCGCACGGCGTACGGCTGCGGCCGTTCCGCGCCGAGGACATCCCCGATGTGGTCGACGGCTTGGCCGACCCGGTGAGCCAGCGGTTCATGACCGGCCTGCCTTCGCCGTACACCGAGGTCGACGCCCGCTGGTGGATCGATGCGGGCGCCCCGGCGGCCTGGACCGACGGCGGCGCGGCGTACGCCATCGCGGACCCCGCGACGGACCGGCTGCTCGGCACGGTGGGGCTGTCCAACCCGGTGCCCGCACGGGGGCAGGCAGAGATCGGCTACTGGGTGCGGCCGGCTGCGCGCGGACGGGGCGTGGCCAGGGCGGCGACCCGCGCGCTGAGTGAGCACGCGTTCGCCAACGGGACAGCTCGACTGGAGCTGCTCACCCACGCGGAGAACGGCCCGAGCCAGCGGGTCGCGGTGGCTGCCGGTTTCCGCTACGAGGGTTCGCGCCGGTCCGCCGGTAGCGCCCGGGACGCGGGACGGCACGACCTGCTGGCCTGGGTACGCCTCGCCGGCGACCCGCCCGCTCCGGCCCCCCGACTGCTACCCGACCTGCCCGACGGGGTGCTCACCGATCAGGTGGTGGCGCTGCGTCCGCTCGCGCCCGGCGACGCGGAGCTGATGTACCGGCTGCACAGCCGACCCGACGTGGTGGCGAACCAGGCTCCGCCCGTGCCGCCGACGCGGGAGGCGATCGAGCGGCGCTGCCGCCTCGCTGAGAGCGGTTGGCTGACCGGGGAGATCGCCCGGCTGCTGGTCACGGACGTGGCCACTGGTGCGCCGGCGGGCAGTTGCGGGTTGTCGTACACGGAGGTGAGCAGCGCCGAGGGATCGGTCGGCTACGCGCTGCTGCCCGAGTGGCGCGGCCGGGGGTACGCGACGCGGGCGGTCCGCCTGCTCGCGGGCTGGGCGTTCGGCCCGGTCGGTATGGCCCGGCTGACCGCCGGCACGGTGCCGGACAACACCGCGTCGCACCGCGTGCTGGAGCGGGTCGGGTTCCAGCGTGAGGCCGTGGCGCGGGGCCGGCTGCCCGGGCTGGCCGGGGCCCGCCTGGACGACCTGACCTTCGCGCTGCTACCGCCCGACCTGCGCTGACAGATCATGGAGTTGTGGTGGGGACAGACCCACCACAACTCCATGATCGACGCGGTCTGCTACCGGTCAGTGGCGAGGGAGATGATGCCGTAGTCGTACGCGTGGCGCCGGTAGACGACGCTGGGACGGCCGGACTCCTTGTCCTGGAAAAGGTAGAAGTCGTGGCCGACCAGTTCCATCTCGAACAGCGCGTCGTCGATGGTCATCGGATCTGCCGGGTGCACCTTCTCGCGGGCGATGTGCCACGGCTGGTCGTCGTACTCCTCCTCGACCCGCTCCGCGACCGCGGTGCCGGCGCGGGCGCCGTCACCCGGCGCGCTCAGCGCGGGGGAGACCAGGTCCGCGACCGGTAGGCCCGCGGTGGCCTCGGCGACGGAGATCGGCGCGTGCCGACCCCGGTGTACGCGGCGGCGGTCGGCAGCGCGGCGCAGCCGGGTGTCGAGCTTCGCGATGGCCGCGTCGAGCGCGCTGTAGAAGTCGTTCGTGCAGGCCTCGGCCCGCATGACCGGGCCCCGGGAAATGCAGGTGATCTCCACCCGCTGGCAGTGGTCGGCTTGGCGCGGATTGCGCTCGTGAAACAGCTCGACATCGACACGAATAAGTTTGTGGTCGTAGCGTTCGATCTTTGCGAGTTTCTCGGCTACGTGCACCCGGTAATGGTCCGGCACTTCGACGTTTCGGCCCTTGACCACGATGTCCACGTGACCTCCCTTGTTCGGACGGTCTTCGATCCGGTTTGCCCGGCCGCGCGCCGTGGGGAGACCCGCTGGCGTCGACCGGTTGGTACGGCTACGCCTCCTCTCACCGCCGGGGGCGGTTGGAACGACCTCCTACCCCCGACAGCGAAACGCTAACTCCTGTTTGCCCGGCAGTCACCCCATGTTGCCGAGACGGCCCAGGATTTTTCGCACCTCATACACCAACGGGTGAAACGGAAACACGATCGGTTACGACTGGAGTCTTTTCTCGGTCGCCGCGAGCACCACGGCGACACTCGGTGCCCATCCCGTCGCGGTCAGCACCCTGGCTGCGGCGGCCAGGGTGACGCCGGTGGTGACGATGTCGTCGAGCAGCACCACGGCCGGCGCCGCGCCGACGGCACGACCCCGGGACGGCCCCGTCGAGCGAGGTTGGAAGGCCGCCTCGGCCGCCGCCGCCCGCCCGGCGCTGTCCAGGGTGACCGAGTCGGGCCGGGGCAGCGCTCGCAGCGGACGGTGCACCCGCACCGCCCAGCCGCCCCGGTTGAGCCGGGCCGCGCAGTGCCGGGCCAGCCGGTCGAGGTGGTCCCCGTAGCGGGACCGGGCCGCCGCCGCGGTGTCCGGGACCGGGACCAACGCCAGCGGACGAGCCCCGCCGACGGCCGCCGCGACGACCTCGGCGAGCAGGGCGCCGAGCGGGCGAGCCAGGCCGTGCCGGCCGTGTTCCTTGTACGCCAGCAGAGCCTCCCGCAGCGGGCCGGCGTACGGGCCGAGCGCGACGCAGGACGGCAGGCCCGGCGGGGCGGGGGTGGGACGGACCGACCGTGGGCGCAGTGCGTCAAGCGCCGCGACACAGACCGGGCAGACGCCGTGCCGCAGGCCGGGACGCCGTTCCCGACAACCGGCGCAGTCGGCGGGCAGCACCAGGTCGGCGAGGTCCGCCCAGAGCCCGCTCACCGTGTCAGTAGAGGAAGAACGGTGCCGACGGGTTGCTCGGCCGGATACCGGCCGGCACCGGGGCGATGTCGCGTACCCGGGCGGGCTCGATGCGTTCGAACGGGCTGCTGCGGTAGGCCACCCCGTTCGCCTCGTACATGTAGGCCCCGCTGGGCACCCGCACACTGCGGTTGGTCGGGTACGCGGTGAGGTGACTGACCTTGGCACCGAGGTCGGTCCTCAACGGCGTCTCCAGGGCACCGTCGACACTGATCTCGTAGATCGCCGGCTGACCGGCGGACCCCGCCACCACGAGCTGATCCTCTCTGCCCCAGTCGACCGCCGTGAGGCCGGTCAGCGAGGTGACCAACTGTCGGGGCGGGCCGATGGAGACCCCGCCGCCGTCCAGGTTGACCGCCGCGACGTAGAGGCGCCCGCCCACGACCAGCGCGACCCGCTGGCCGTCCAACCCGGCGGCGACCGCCGTGACGTCGGCGGAGGGCAGGTTGAGCGGCACCGGATACATCCGGGCCATCTCGTCGAACCGGTAGAGCTGCCCGTCGGCCACCACCAGGCCGCGACCGGGGCGGGAGTCGACGGTACGCAGCCAGACCGGGCGGCTGATCGCGGAGTACTCGGTGCCGCTGCGGCTGAGCACGGAGATCGGGTCGGCGCCCGTGCCCACCGCGAGTCGGTACCGGTTCTTGCCGGTGCCGGTCACCACCATCGCGGCGAGGATGCGCCGGTCCTTGGCCAGCCCGAGGCTGGCGGAGACGACGTTGCGGTTGGCCTCGGACGTCAATGGCACCGTGCCGCTGGGCTCACCGTCGAAGTCGAGCGGGTGGATCACGCCGTCGTACACGCCGAACCGCTGGGGGCTGGCGGTGTTCGGGTAGAGCTCTCGCGAGTTTCGGCGCTCGCTCAGGTCCACGACGGGTTGCGGGTTGTTGCGGATCTTCAACTCCAGCTGGCCCGGCAGGTCGCCCAACGACCAGGCGATCTGCGTGATCAACTGGTCGATGCCGTTCTGGTCGTCATCGGACATGTCCAGGTTGACCTCCCACCGACCGTTCCCGCCGGTGGCGTTGTTGATCATCTCGGTGCGGTCGGGCAGCCCGACGACTCCCGGGCGCAGCCAGTCGGACGGGCCGCCGACCAGCCATTTCACCACCTCGTTGACCCGGCGCTCGTCTGGCACCGCCTGTGGTCGGTAGCGCTGGTCGGGCACCAGGCGGGTGCGGTCGGAACTCCAGAAGTAGATCGTCTCGTCCTGGTAATACTGTCGAAGGGCGATTTCGCTGAGCAGCAGCACGTTCGGCGGGTTGATGACGTACAGGCCGGCCCGCTCATCGTTGAGGCCGCCGTTGAACGACGCGCTACGCAGACCGAACTCGTACTCCGTCTCGGTCGCCACCGGTGGAGCGAGGGTGCCGTTGGCCCGCAGCACACCGATCTGCTGCACGGTGATCTTCACGGTGGTGGTCGAGTCGCTGTTGAGGGTGTAGATCGCCTCGCGCAGCCGGACCACGTTCAGCGCGACCTCGCTACCCTTCTTGTCCTGCAAGCGGATCTTGTCCTCCGGGGCGATGAACCCCTTGACCCGCTCGTACGCCCGATCCGGCTCGCCGGCGGCGGCGGACAGGAAGTTACGCACGAACGCCTCGTTGACGCTGCCGCTGGCCGTCCGCGTCGGTGGCTCACTGCCGCGGCTGATCACACCGGCCTCGGTGGCGGCACCGCCCTTGCCGTCCACCCGCACGTCGGACGCCGCCGGGATGCCGCAACCGGCACCCAGCAGCACCATCACGCCGAGCGCGCCGAGCAGAGTAGGTCGTCTCACGAGCGCACCTCCGCCCGCTGCCCGTCCCCGGCCGGGGTCGGGCCGATCGCCAACGCCCCGCTGGTGCCGGGGCCGATGGCCAGGGGGCCACCGTCGCGGGGGCCGCCGAACGGCAACGCGGCGTCGGCCGGCACCAACCGCAGGGGCGAGGTGGTCAGCCGGTCGCCCGCACGGGCCGGCAGGGTGAGCCGGAACTGCGCGCCCTGCCCGGGAGCCCCCCACGCCTCCAGCCAGCCGCCGTGCAGCCGGGCATCTTCCAGGCTGATCGACAGGCCCAGCCCGGTGCCCCCGGTCTGCCGAGCCCGGGACGGGTCCGCCCGCCAGAACCGATTGAACACCAACTTTTCCTCACCCACCTTGAGCCCCACACCGCGGTCACGAACGGTGATCGCCACGGCGGTCTCGTCAATGCCGAGGGTGATCAGCACCGGGCGGGCCTCGCCGTGCTCGACGGCGTTGCCGACCAGATTGCGCAGCACCCGCTCGACCCGGCGCGGGTCGACCTCGGCGATCACCGGCGTGCCCGGCAGATCAAGCTCGATCGGTACGCCCACCCGCTCGGCCAGGCCGGCCAGCCGGTCGACCACCCGGTGCACCACCGGCACCAGGTCGGTCGGCTCGGAATCCAGCATGGCGAAACCGGCGTCGAACCGACTGATCTCCAGCAGGTCGGTGAGCAACTCCTCGAATCGATCCAGCTCGGCCTGGAGCAGTTCGGCGCTGCGGGCGACCGCCGGGTCGAACTCGTCGCGCTCGGCGAAGATCAGGTCAGCGGCCATCCGGACCGTGGTCAGCGGCGTACGCAGCTCGTGCGAGACGTCGGAGGTGAAGCGGCGCTGCAACCGGGACATCTCCTCCAGGCGCAGGATCTGCCGTTGCAGGTTGGTGGCCATCTGGTTGAACGACGCGGCGAGCAGCGCGAGGTCGTCCTCGCCGTTGACCACCATCCGCTGGTCGAGCAGGCCGGCGGAGAGCCGCTGGGCGGTCCGTGCGGCGACCCGCACCGGGTTGACCACCAGCCGGGTGACAAGCGCCGCGAGCAACCCGAGCAGGATCACCAGGGCGACCCCGGTGGCCACCACTGTGGCACGGGCATCGGCGGCGGTGACGTCCTGCCGGGTCAGCGGCACCAGGTAGTAGAGCTCGATCTGGCCGAAGCGGGTGGGTACCGGCGAGCCGTACACGAGATATTTGGTGGGCTCACCGGTGAGCCGCCCGGTGCGGATCTGGCTGGCCACCTTGCCGTCGGCGATCGCGGCCCGCAGCTCTGGGCTGATCAGCGACTGGACGTTCGCCGAGGGGGCGGTGCGCGTCTGGATGTCGTTGGGATAACCGTCGGCGGTGATCGCCACCACCACCCCGCTGGTCTGCTGGGGGTCGCCGCCGGCCAGGTAGTTGACCGTGCCGTCGATGGTCTCCTGGAGCTGCGCCTCCTGCGCCTGCCCGTAGAACGAGACCTGCTTGGCCGTGTAACTGGCACCGCTTGTCACCCGCTGCCGGACGTCGCTGCGAGCGTTGTCGAGCAGGATGGTCGTGATCTTGTCGGCGATCAGGAACGCGAACCCGCCGACCAGCAGGCTGGACGCGACAAGCGTGATGGTCACCACGCGGACCTGGAGCGAGCGGCGCCAGGTCTGGTGCACCCGGCCCACCACCCGGGTGACCTGACCGCTCACCGCACGCCAGAACTCCCCGCCGGCGCTGGGCCGGCGGGCAGCCGTGCTGGGGGAGGGTGGGGGCGGTGAGGTCGACACAGTGCGACCAGGCTATCCGGTCCCCGCCTTGTAGCCCACGCCCCGCACGGTGAGGATGATTTCCGGTCGCTCCGGGTCCGGCTCGATCTTGGCCCGCAACCGCTGGACGTGCACGTTGACCAGCCGGGTGTCGGCCGCGTGCCGATAGCCCCAGACCTGCTCCAGCAACACCTCGCGGGTGAAGACCTGACGCGGCTTGCGGGCGAGCGCGACCAGCAGGTCGAACTCCAGCGGAGTCAGCTTCACCTCCTCATCGTTGCGGCTCACGGTGTGCGCGGGCACGTCGATGGTGATCTGGTTGTCCGGCGGCCCGATGGTCAGCATCTCGGGGGCCACGTCCTCGCCTCGGCGCAGTCGGGCCCGCATCCGGGCGACCAGCTCCTTGGGCTTGAACGGCTTGACCACGTAGTCGTCGGCCCCGGACTCCAGGCCCAGGACGACGTCCACGGTGTCGCTCTTGGCGGTCAGCATGACGATGGGCACGCCGGACTCCGCCCGAATAGACCGGGCGACGTCGATACCGCTCATGCCGGGCAGCATCAGGTCAAGCAGCACGATATCGGGACGGCTGTCGCGAAAAGCGGCCAACGCCCGCTCGCCGTCGGCCACAAACGAGGGCAGGAAACCCTCACTGCGCAGCACGATGCCGAGCATCTCGGCGAGCGCGGGGTCATCGTCGACCACCAGTACGCGGGCTCTCATGGGATTAATATTGCATCCTCATTCAGTTCGGTGGGACCGGGCTGTCTCCATGATCCCCCTTCGACGCCGCCGGGCGCCACCGCAGGCCGGGCCGATCCCGCTGTCACTATCCGGACGACGGTCAGCCGAACAGCCCACGCCCCCAGTTCTCCGCTGCGTCGCGTACCCCGGGAGGACAGGCGAACACAGCGCTGGAGACGTGCCGCAGGTACTCGTTCATCACGTCGTGTCGCGCCAACTGGGTCTGGATCGGCACGAACTGGCGGCGGGGATCACGCTGGTAGGCGATGAAGAAGAGGCCGGCGTCGAGCCGGCCGAGGCCGTCGGAGCCGTCGACGAAGTTGTAGCCCCGGCGCAGCAGTTGGGCGCCGCTGTTCCGGCTCGGGTGGGCCAGCGCGACGTGGGCGTGCTCGGCGATCAGTGGCTTGCCGTCCGCGCCACGCGCGGCGAAGTCCAGCTCGTCGAACTCCTCGGTCCGGCCGAGTGGCGCTCCGCTGCCCTTGGCCCGGCCGACGATCTCCTCCTGCTCAGCGAGGGAGGTCCGGTCCCAGGTCTCCACGAGCATCCGGATCTTGCGGGTGACCAGGTACGAGCCTCCGGTCATCCACTCCGGTCCGTCGCCCGGCTGCACCCACAGTTGGTCGCGCAGCAGCTCGGTGTCCTCGGCCTTGAGGTTGGCCGTACCGTCCTTGAAACCGAACAGGTTGCGCGCGGTGGCCTGGTCCCGCGAGGTCGACGAGGTACGGCCGAAGCCGAGCTGCGACCAGCGGACGCTCACCACGCCCATGCCGAGCCGGGCCAGGTTGCGGATCGCATGCACCGCCACCTGCGGATCGTTTGCGCACGCCTGCACGCAGAGGTCGCCGCCGGAGAGCTGCGGCTGCAACGCGTCGCCGGGGAACTTCGGCAGCTCGGCGAGGGCGGCGGGCCGCCGGTCGGCGAGGCCGAAGCGGTCCCGGCCGTCGGCGTCACGGAACAGCGTCGGCCCGAACCCGATCGTGAGGGTGAGCTGCGAGGGGGGCAGGCCGAGCGCCTCGCCGGTGTCGTCCGGTGGAGCCTCCGGCATTCCGCCGACCGCGCCGAGGACCCCGGCGTCGCGTCCCGCGGTCATCCGGGCGGCGGCGGCCGTCCACTCCTCAAGCAACTCGACCAGCCGGGCCCGGTCCTTGGTGATCACGTCGAAGGCGACGAAGTGCAGCCGGTCCTGTGCCGGGGTGACGATGCCGGCCTGGTGCTCACCGTGGAACGGCACCGCCTCGGCCGGGTGGTCGCTCGCCGCGGCCGGGCCACGGGAGCCGTTCACCAGTGCCCCCGCGCCGACCGCCACTCCGGCGACCCCGGCCACCCCGGCGCCGGCGAGGGTGATCGCCCGGCGCCTGGTGAACCTGCTCCCGCTCATCGACTCGACTCCTTCTGCCATCCGGTCACTTCGCGACGGCCGCCGCGACCTTGCTGATCGGCTCGGCGAGCGCGTTGATCCCGTCGGAGAGCTCCTTGAGCTCGGCCTTGCTCAGCGCGGTGTGCAGCTTCCACCCGTCGCCGTCGCGGTGCTTGCCGAGCAGCGTCTCGACGTTGGCGAACTCGGTGTCCAACTGCGTGACCAGCTCCGGGGAGCGCTGTTGCAGCGCGGGGCGCAGCGCGGACACGGCAGCCTTGGAACCTTCGAGGTTGGCGGCGAAGTCCCACAGGTCGGTGTGCGAGTAGCGGTCCTCCTCGCCGGTGATCTTGCCGCTGGCCACCTCGTCGAGCAGTTCCTTGGCACCGTTGGCGAGCTGCAGCGGGGAGAGCTTCTCGGCGTTGGCCTTGGCCACGATCTCCTTGACGTCGACAAGCAGACGATCGGCGATCGGGCCGTCCTTGCTGATGTCACCGGACTGCCACAGGTCCTTCTCGAGCCGGTGGAAGCCGGTGAACTCCATCCCCTCCTCGATGACCTCCTCGCGGCCGTCGATCTTGGGGTCGAGGTCGCCGAAGATCTCGGCCACCGGCTCGATCCGCTCCCAGTAGGTGCGAGCCACCGGGAAGAGCGCCTTGGACTTCGCGACATCGCCGGCCTTGACCGCGCCGACGAACTCCTCGGTCTTGTCCAACAGCGCGGCGGTCTGGCTCTTGACGTAGCGCTGGTAGTTGTCGGTGGCGTCACCCAACGCGGCGTCGGCGGTCAGCGGCTGCGCCGACCCGCTGACCTTGAGCGCACCCCGGATGCCCTTGCCACTCATCCCCGGCTTGCAGGCCGTCTGGTACGTACCGGCCGGCAACTCCACGTGCAACTCGCGACTCAGCCCGGGGGCGATGTTCTCCACCTCGCCCATCACGCGGTCGCCATCGGCATACACGTAGAACTCGGTCACCTTGGCACCCGAGTTGGTGATCTTGAAGGTGGCGGTGCCAGCACCCAGGTCGGTCGAGCCGACCTCACACGCGGTGTCGCTGGCCTTGACCACGATCGGGCCACCAGCCGCGGCCGAGTCACCCTTGTCAGCCTCGGAGCAGGCGGCCAGACCGGCCGTCGCCAGCACGCCAGCGGCGGCCAGCGCGAAGAACTGGGGGGTACGCATCTGAGCTGTCTCTCCTCGTGGGTCAGGCGGACTGCGGCGTGGACGCCGCCTCGGCCTCGGTGCCGGTGTCGGCCCCGCGCTCGGTGACGGTGGTGGTGGTCGCGGTGGGTGCCGGCTTACGCCGAGCCGGTCGCAGGAAGAGCAGGAGAACCGGTACGGCGTACGCGACCCAGGCGATCGTCTCCAGCACGGTGGGCGCGGGAGTCACGTTGAACATGCCGGCGAGCAGGGCCGCGTACCAGGTGCTCGGGTCGAGCGTGCCGGTGATGTCGAAGGCCAGGTCGTTCAGGCCGGGCAGGACGCCGGCCTCCTGGAAGTCGTGCACGCCGTACTTCAGGATGCCGGCGGCCACCAGGATGAGCAGCGCGCCGGTCCAGGTGAAGAACTTGCTGAGGTTGATCCGCAGGGCGCTGGCGTAGAGCAGCACGCCGAGGACCACGGCGGTGACGATGCCGCCGATCAACGCGAGCAGCGGCCCACTGTCGCCGGCCGCGCCCTGGGCGGCCGAGTAGAAGATCAGCGCGGTCTCCAAGCCCTCGCGGATGACCGCGAGGAAGGCCATTCCGGCGACCGCGAGGGACCCGACGGCCAGCGCCTCGGTGAGCTTGCCCCGCAGCTCGCCGGCGATGGTCCGGGCGGCCCGGCGCATCCAGAAGATCATCCAGGTGACGAAGACGACGGCGGCGACGGAGGTGATCGCCTCGAACAGCTCCCGGTCCTCGG
Organism: Micromonospora chokoriensis; assembly: GCF_000718555.1. Lineage (GTDB taxonomy): Bacteria > Actinomycetota > Actinomycetes > Mycobacteriales > Micromonosporaceae > Micromonospora > Micromonospora chokoriensis_B. The sequence continues at coordinate 24,834 of NZ_JOAN01000021.1, read as the reverse complement.
ATCGGGACAGCAGCGAGGTCGTCGTGTACTCGATGAGCCAGCCGAAGAGCACCGAGAGCGCCACGGCCAGGCCGACGCCCGCCCAGACCTGCGGCAATCGGTCCCGACGCTGGGACTTCACCAGGAAGGCGACCAGGATGCTGACCACCAGCGTGGCTTCCAGCCCTTCCCGCAGGCCGATCAGGTAGGTGGCGAACATCCGGGCTCCGAGTGGTTAGGCACGCCTTAGCTAACTTAGGGCAGGCACACCTTCCTACCTGGTCAGGGGCCTCGTCAAGTCCTTCGCGACAAGCTCACTCAGTCAGTGACGAGGACCATCGACCATCGGCAGTCGGTCTACAGCGTGTCGGCTGTGGCAGGATCCCCGCCGTGAGGGGATTCCTGCCGTGGTTGACGGTGCTGGCCGTGGTGCTGCTGCTCAGCGCGCTACGCCTGCGGGCGCTGGCCACCGTCGTGTCGGTCGGCTGGCTGGTCTGGTGCGTCTGGACGTGGTTCCGACCCACCCGGCGCGGTCCCGGATCGAGCTGACCCGGCGGCACGGACGACGAACCGGGCCGGCTGCGAACAGCCGACCCGGTCGAGGAGACGTCGATCAGTAGCGGTAGTGATCCGGCTTGAACGGACCCTCCGTGGAGACGCCGAGGTAGGCGGCCTGCTCCTTGGTCAGCGTGCTCAGCTTGGCGCCGAGCGCGCCCAGGTGCAGCCGGGCCACCTTCTCGTCCAGGTGCTTCGGCAGCACGTAGACGCCGATCGGGTACTCCTCGGTCTTGGTGAAGAGCTCGATCTGGGCGATCGTCTGGTTCGCGAACGAGTTCGACATCACGAAGCTCGGGTGCCCGGTCGCGTTGCCCAGGTTCAGCAGACGACCCTCGGACAGCACGATGATGGCGTGCCCGTCGGCGAAGCGCCACAGGTCGACCTGCGGCTTGATGTTGAGCCGCTCGACGTCGGAGCGCTTGGCCAGGCCGGCCATGTCGATCTCGTTGTCGAAGTGGCCGATGTTGCCGACGATGGCCTGGTGCTTCATCCGGGCCATGTGCTCGTTGGTGATGACGTCGAAGCAGCCGGTGGCGGTGATGAAGATGTCCGCCTGCTCGACCACGTCGTCCAGGGTGGCGACCTGGTAGCCGTCCATCGCAGCCTGCAGCGCGCAGATCGGGTCCACCTCGGTCACCACGACCCGGGCGCCCTGGCCACGCAGCGACTCGGCGCAACCCTTGCCCACGTCGCCGTAGCCGAGCACGACCGCCATCTTGCCGCCGATCAGCACGTCGGTGGCCCGGTTGATGCCGTCGATGAGCGAGTGGCGGCAGCCGTACTTGTTGTCGAACTTGCTCTTGGTCACCGAGTCGTTGACGTTGATGGCCGGGAACTGCAGGGTGCCTGCGCGGTGCATCTCGTAGAGGCGGTGCACGCCCGTGGTGGTCTCCTCGGTCACGCCCTTGATGCCGGCGGCGATCCCGGTCCAGCGCTGGCCGTCCTCGGCGAGCGAGCGGTGTAGCACCTCGAGGATGACCGCGTACTCCTCGGAGTCGGCGGACTCGACCGGCGGGACGACACCGGCCTTCTCGAACTCGGCGCCCTTGTGCACCAGCAGGGTGGCGTCACCGCCGTCGTCGAGGATCATGTTCGGGCCCTGGCCGTCCGGCCACAGCAGCACCTGCTCGGTGCACCACCAGTACTCCTGCAGGCTCTCGCCCTTCCAGGCGTACACCGGGACACCGGCGGGGGCTTCGGGGGTGCCGTTCGGGCCGACGACGGTCGCCGCGGCGGCGTGGTCCTGGGTGGAGAAGATGTTGCACGACGCCCAGCGCACCTGCGCGCCGAGCGCGACAAGCGTCTCGACCAGGACGGCGGTCTGGATGGTCATGTGCAGCGAACCGGTGATCCGCGCGCCGGCGAGCGGCTGCGCCTCGGCGAACTCCCGGCGGATCGCCATCAGGCCGGGCATCTCGTGCTCGGCGAGCTGAATCTCTTTACGCCCGAACTCGGCGAGCGACAGATCCGCCACCTTGAAGTCGCCGTCGGCAAGCGTGCTCGGCCGGGCCTCGGACGGCGTACCGCTGGCGGACGCCGGGAGGGTGCTGGTCATAAAAGCTCCTGTCGAACGATGTCTGCGCCGACTCTCCACCTTACGCGCGCCAACGAGCGGCATCGGCGACGGTCCACGGACAGCGCACGGGGCGGTCGGTGATGAGCGGACTTTCCCGCCCACGTCCCGCCCGCCCCGTGCATCCCCCCGGTTTGGTTTCCCCCGCACGTTCTCGGACCGTCGTCGCGATAACGCTGCGTACTCATAGAGTCACACTTAGGCAAGGCGACGTCAAGCCATTCCGGGAAAGTCGGACTTGTGCCGGTATCCGGTGCGCGGGTCAGCGCAGCCCGGACGTCGCCACGTACGCCACACCGCTGCCCTCGATCCGCAACGGCTCACCGGCCGCGGTACCGATCGCCGCCTCGCCGGACACCAGCGTCATCGCGCCGGCACCGTCATCCACGGTGATCGAACCGCCAGCGCAGAGGACCACCCGGGGGCCAGGCAGCGACAGCGTCACCGAGGGCACCACCGCGTCGACCCGCACCCGGTGCAGCGCGAAATCGTCCACCGGCACGGGCCACCAGTCGACACCAGGGCCCACCGGCTGCGCGGCCCGGACCGGATCGTCGAGCACCTCGAAGCGCAGCACCCGCAACAACTCGTCGACGTCCACCCGCTTCGGGGTCAGGCCGCCGCGCAACACGTTGTCGCTGGCCGCCATGATCTCCACCCCGCAGCCGCTGAGGTAGGCGTGCAGGTTGCCGGCGGGCATCCAGATCCCCTCCCCCGGCACCAGCCGCACGTGGTGCAACAGCAGCGCGACCAACACTCCCGGATCCCCCGGGTACGCCTTGGCCAGCCGGCGGGCCAGCTCCGCGTCCGGGCTGTCGGCCGACGCCGCCAGCACGGACGCCAGCAACTCGTGACGTTCGGCGACCGGCCAGCCGAGCAGCGTCCGAACCGCCGTCCGCAGTCCCGCCGGACCGGCCCGCAACGCGGCCACCACCGGCGTCAACGCCGGTACGCCGAACGCGGCGAGCGCCTCGGCCGACTCCGCCGGATCCCGGAAACCGCAGAGCGCCTCGAACGGGGTGAGCGCGACCAACAACTCCGGCTTGTGGTACGGGTCGGAGTAGTTGCGCCGGCCCTCGGGACGCCCCGCCTCTGCCGCGTAGCCGGCCCGCGCCTGCTCGGCGTCCGGGTGGGCCTGCAGGCTCAGCGGAGCGTCGGCCGCAAGCACCTTGAGCAGGAACGGCAGCCGAGCGCCGAACCGCTCGGACACCCGCTGGCCGAGCCACTGCCCTGGCTCGTCCCGCACCAGATCACAGAGGCTCACCCGCAGACCGGCGCGGTCCACCTGGGCCGGGGCACCCGGGTGAGCACCCAACCACAGCTCCGCCTCCGGGCCGGCGCTGGGCACCGGCCGCCCCTGAAGGAGGGCGATGGCTGAGCGGGAACCCCAGGCGTAGTCCCGGATCGGCCCGTACAGTGGCTCCACCCGTCAGCTCCCAGACCGCCCGGCCGCCTCGCCCTGCGGCTGCGGCACAGCGGTGTCGGCTGCGGCACCGGTGCCGGCCTCGGCGGCAGCAGCGCTGTAGACGTCCGGCTCCAGGTAGATCACCCGGGCGGTCGGCACCGCAGCGCGGATCCGCGCCTCCACGGCGTTGATGCCGCGCGCCAGGTCATGGGCGCTCTCCCACTCCGGAACGGCGATCTTCGCGGCCACCATCAGCTCTTCCGGGCCCAGGTAGAGCGTCTTCATGTGGATGATCCGCTCCACCTCGGGGCCGTCGGTGACGGCCCGCTCGATGGCGGCCAGGTCGGACGCCTCAGCGCCCTCACCGAGCAGCAGGCTCTTCGTCTCGATGGCCAGCACCACGGCGATGACGACCAGCAGGATGCCGATCATCGCGGTGCCCGCGGCGTCCCACCGACCATTGCCGGTGATCAGCGTCATCCCGACACCGAACAGCGCGAACACCAGACCGACAAGCGCGCCGAAGTCCTCCAGGAGCACCACCGGAAGCTCCGGCGCCTTGGCCCGGCGGATGAAGCGCACCCAGGACTGGTTGCCCCGGATCTGGTTGGACTCCTTGATGGCCGTCCGGAAGGAGAACGACTCCATGACGATCGCCGCTACCAGCACGACCACCGGCAGCCAGTGCCAGGACTTGATGCCCTCCGCGTGGTCCCACTTGTGGTACGCCTCGTAGAGCGCGAACAGGCCACCGATGCTGAACAGCACGATGGACACGATGAACGCGTAGATGTAGCGCTCCCGGCCGTACCCGAACGGGTGTTCCGGGGTGGCCGCGCGCTTCGCCCGCTTGCCGCCGAGCAGCAGGAGGCCCTGGTTGCCGGAGTCGGCGACCGAGTGGACCGCCTCGGCCAACATCGACGACGAGCCGGAGAGCAGGAACGCAATGAACTTGGTGACGGCGATGCCCATGTTGGCCAGCAGGGCGGCGACAATCGCCTTCGTCCCACCGTTGGCACTCATGCCACCGCTCCGCTTCGCCGCACGAAGCCGACCGGTCCACGCATGGCGCGCCGCCCCCTACGTTCGTTCACTGGTTCGACAGCTCCTTCATCTCGGTGATGGCCGGAACGGCCATCGGGTCGAGCCCGTGGGCCAGAGCAAGGTAGATCGAGGCGAAATCCGGGACGGCGATCAGCGAGGCCAGCCGCTCCAGGGCAGAGCCGCCCTCGGCGGTCACCACGTCGCACCGCACGCCCCTGCGCTCGGCGAGGGTCTGCACCGCGTCCGCGCGGCGCTCCTCGACGGCGAAGGGCTCGTCGGTGTCGTCCTCGGCGTTGAGCCCGCCGTCGCGCAGCAGCACCAGCCGCAGCCGGGTGCCCTCGCCGTCGTCCTCGGCCGGGTCGGCGAAGATGTCCCGCTCCCCCTCGGCCAGGCCGCCGAAGACGCCGTCGAGCAGCCCGACGCGACCCCGCCCGGCCTCACCGAGCGCCCCGGTGACCACCGGGTAGCGGGCGTTGGCCGACAGCGTGTCGCCGAACCGGCGGGCGGCCACGGTGGCCAGCGGGGACGAGCCCCAGACGATCGGGATCGAGCCGGCCAGGCCCAGGGCCAGTGACTTCGCCGGGTTGACGAAGGACTCGGCGGCGGACCGGCAGCGGTCCGCGTCCGCGTCGAGCCGGGCCGCGGTCTCGGCCAGGTCCGCCTCGTTGACCTTCACCAGCCCGAGGGAACGGGCGGCGAGCAGGACCGGCACGGTGAGCGCCCAGAGGCTGGCCCGGGCCGGGGCACGCCGGGGCACCGGAATGAACGGCGCCCGAGCCTGCTCGGCGATCGACTGCAACTGCGAGTCCGGAGCGCCCACGGCGACGAGTCGGGCACCACGCCGGTGCGCCGCCTCGGCGGCACCGAGCGCCTCCGGGCTACGTCCGGACGCGCTCACCGCGATCACCACGTCGGCCGCGCCAACCCAACCGGGTACGCCAGCCGAGCGGTGCCCGATGATCGGGACCGGGCAGCGCGGCCCGGCGACCGTGGCCAGCACGTCCCCGGTACGCCCCGCGGTGCCGATGCCGGCGATCACCACGGCGCGGGGCCGCCCGTCGTCGGCGAGCACCGCCAGATTCGCCTCGGCTGCCAGTGCGGCGCTCTCGCGGACCTGCGCACCGGCCGACGCCGTGTGCCGGAGCATGCCGCCTGGGTCGGCCTCGGCCAACGCCTGCGGGTTGTCGAGCAGGGCCTCGTCGGCGTCACGACGTCCGCTGACCCCGGCCGTACCGTCGATCATGAGGGCTGCCCGGGGCCGCCACGCGCCTCGTCGAGCAGCAGCACCGGCACATCGTCGCGGACCTCGAAGATCCGGCCGCACTCCGTGCAGGTCAACGTCTGCGCCTCGGCGTCGTAGGTGAGCGGGGCGTGGTGCGTGTCCGGACAGGCGAGGATCTCGAGCAACTGCGGATCCAGGGCCATGGCATGGCTCCTTCCACGTGTGCGGCTTGACCGACGGCGGTGCCGACCGGCGCTGGCGATCTTATCGGCGAACGCGGTCGAGCACGTCGTCCCGGAGCGAGACCATCCGATCCCGGGTAGGCGCCTCGACGTTGAGCCGCAGCAGCGGCTCCGTGTTGGAGGCGCGCAGGTTGAACCAGGCGCCATCGGGGAAACGCAGAGTGAGCCCGTCCATCTCGTCGGCCACCGCGTCGGGGTACGCGGCTCGCACGTCGGCCACCGCCGCCGCCTGGTCGGTCACCGTCGAGTTGATCTCGCCGGAGGCGACGTAGCGCTCGTACTCACCGGCCAACACGGACAGCGGCAGCGACTGCTCGCCCAGCGCGGCCAAGGTGTGCATCGCCGCGAGCATCCCGGTGTCGGCGAACCAGAAGTCCCGGAAGTAGTAGTGCGCGGAGTGCTCGCCGCCGAAGACCGCGTTGGTGCGGGCCATCTCGGCCTTGATGAAGGAGTGCCCGACCCGGGCGACGACCGGCTGCCCGCCGTGCTCGCGGATGATCTCCGCGACCGCGCTGGAGGTGATCACGCCGTGGATCACTGTCGAGCCCGGGTGCTTGGCCAGCTCACGGGCGGCGACGAGAGCCGTGATCGCCGATGGCGAGACCGGCTCCCCGCGCTCGTCCACCACGAAGCACCGGTCGGCGTCACCGTCGAAGGCCAACCCGATGTCGGCGCCGTGCTCGACCACCGCACGCTGGAGGTCGACCAGGTTCGCCGGGTCCAATGGGTTGGCCTCGTGGTTGGGGAAGCTGCCGTCCAGCTCGAAGTAGAGCGGCACGATCTCCAGCGGCAGCGGCGACAGGGCCGCATCGCCCAGCACGGTCGGGACGGTGAAGCCACCCATGCCGTTACCGGCGTCGACGACCACCTTCAACGGCCGGATGCCCGAGAGGTCGACCAGCTTGCGCAGGTAGCCGGCGTAGTCGGGGAGCAGGTCGCGCCGCTCGGCCGGCCGGGTCGACGCACCGGCGGGACGGGCCTCCCCCGCGTCCAGCAGGGCCTGGGCCCGCTCCCGGATCTCGACCAGACCGCTCTCCTGCCCGATCGGACGGGCGCCGGAGCGGCACATCTTGATGCCGTTGTACTGCGCGGGGTTGTGGCTGGCGGTGAACATCGCGCCGGGCAGGTCGAGCGAACCGGACGCGTAGTAGAGCAGGTCGGTGGAGGCGAGCCCGATCTCGATCACCGAACGCCCCTCGGCACGCACGCCGGCGGCGAACGCGGCGGCCAGGCCGGGCGAGGTGGCCCGCATGTCGTACCCGACGACGACCGCGTCGCCTGGCTCGTCGGTGGAGTTCAGCAACTGGGTGAAAGCGGCTCCCAGCGCCTCGGCGGCCCGCTCGTCCCACTGGTCCGGCACCGTCCCTCGGACGTCGTACGCCTTCACAATCTGGGACAGATCAGACACGTGTTCCACTCCTTGGCCGCAGGTTAGACACCGATCCTGAGCCTAACGGAGGGGCCCGGTCGCGCTCCGCTCAGCCAGGGAGCCGGGGTATGAAGACGGTGTGGCCGCCACCGTCGGCGGGCGGGTCACCGGGCAGCGGCCGACCCGGCATCGGCTGTGTCGCCTCCGGCACCGAACCGGGGTTGTCCGGCCGGGCGCCGTAGACCCCGCCAGTGGCGGGACGCGGCGACGGCACCGCACCCCACGCGGGGGCCGGCGGCTGCTGGCCGTACACCTGACCGGGGCGACCTGGCTCCGCCGGCAACCCACCCCCGGCGCGGTAGGTGGTGCCACCGGGGTTGCCCGGCAGGGTGCCGGGCTCGTCGTCGGACGGCTTCCGGTCCTGCCGCGAGCGACGGAACAGCAGCACGATGAGCAGCAGTCCGACCGCCACCAGCACAATGCCGAAGAACATGATCGGCGATCCTCCTCCGGACGATTCGGCAGCGGCCGCCGTGGTAGCCGGCGCACCGGACACACCGCCCGGGGCCGCCGGGTTCACGGCCTCGTCGACGGTCGCGACCTCGGTCGGGGTCGGGGTCGGGGTGGGCGTCGTCGACCGCGACGGAGTCGGCGATGGAGTCACCCGCCCTCCGGTCACCCGGGCCGCGTCGGATGCCTGGCCCAGCACCTGACCATCGGCGCTGATACCCGCGCCCGTGACAGCGAGTCGGCCGCCCGGAGCACCGGCAGCGAACGCCACCCGGTAGCGCACCGTGATGCCCTTGCCCTTGCACAGGGTCGGCTTCGAGGGCGACGTCTGCGCGGTCGCCACGTTGCCGGCACCACCACTGACGGCGACCGGGACCCAGCGCCCGCCAGCGTTGACCTCGACCTTCACCTGGTCCGGTTCGAGACCCTCCAGGCGGAAGCCCAGCACGGTCCGCAGCAGGACACACCCGTCGGAGCGCTTACGCACCGCGACGTTGACCCCCTGGGCGGAGCCGCCGGCGGCGAAGCTGCTGGCCGCACCCACCCGGACCGAGTCATCGTCGGCCAGCGCCGGCGACGCACCGAGCATCACCAGACCGCCCGCCAGACCGCAGACCGCCACGAGCCGTGCCACGCGTCGACGCGCTGTCATGATCACCTCGCCGTTCTCCCCGGGTGGGGTCCGCGGGTCAGGCTACTACCGGCCCACCTACCCCACCTGTCATAGAGCGGCCCGCATGTGTGCGGCGTTACGGTTTAGGGCCCACCCCGCCGACCTGCGGTCGGTCGAACTGACCAGCCGATCAGCGGGCCTGTTCCGCCGGCCAGCCGGCCTGTTCCGCGTCGGCGAGGGCGTCGCGGCAGAGCCGGTCGGCGGTGCGGGTGGTCTCCGGCAGGCGGTAGCGCGGAGTCAACGCGAGCACCTGCGCGGTCGCGTTCTCCAGGCTCATCCGATGGCCGACGCTCACGAAGACCGGCTTCACCCCACCCTGGGTCCGCAGGACCCGACCGACGACGTCACCGCCGTCGCGCAACGACGACCAGGCACCCCGCTCGGCGGACGGCGGATCCCACGTCCCGATCAGTGGCGTCTTCCCCACTCCGATCGCGGGCAACCCGGTGAGCACCCCGAGGTGACACGCGAGCCCGAACCGGCGCGGATGGGCCAGCCCGTGCCCGTCGCAGACCAGCAGGTCCGGGATGGTGTTCAGGCGGTCGAGCGCATCGAGCAACGCGGGCAACTCACGGAAGGCGAACAACCCCGGCACATAGCCGAACGCCGGCCGCCCCACACCGACCGCGGAGTCCACCACGGCCAACGTTCGGGCATCCAGGACCGTCACGGCCGCCGCCAGAAGACCACCACCCTCGGCGTACGCGACATCCAGGCCGGCCACCGTCGCGGGCGCGCTCGGCCCCGGCCCGACCAGGTCCACCAGCGGCCGCAACTTCTCCTGTACGGCCACCGCCTCGGCAACACTGCCCGGCCCCGCCGCCACGCCCACGCCCGCGGCTGCGGCTGCGGCTGCGGCTCGCCGTGATCCACTCGGCTTCATGAAAGTCGGCCTATCCCCCTCGCCCGGACACCCCGACTTCAAGGAACCCGAGTCGATCACCCTCGACCTGAGGCCTCGGCGCCGTCCCCGGCGGCCCTGCCGTCCGGGTCACCGGGGGCAGGATCTCCTTCGGCCCGGCTCCTGATGAAACCCAGGCCGAGAGCGAAGGCAATGCTGAAAGCGACACCGAAGGCGACGCCACCCTTCGCCCCGAACACGGGAATGCCGATCGCCAAACCGATCAGGATGCCCACCGGCCAGGCCCAGAGAGTGGACCTGGCGCTCTGCGTACCGGATCTCGTCATGTGTCGATCTTATTCGGCGTCGCCAGTGCCCCACCTCCCGCCGATCACCCTCCACGCTCAGGCAAGCCCCAACTCGTCGCGAGCCTCCTCGACCCACCGGCCAACCCGTGCGCGCCGCTGTCGGCAGCGAGCCCGGCCGCCTCATCGAGCAACTCACGGGCGGCTTCCCGATCACCGTCGCTCGCGGCCAGATCCGCCAGACCGATCAGATTCGCGGCGACTCCCGCCGTGAAGGACAACTTCCGGCGCAACCGGGTCGACTCCGTCAGCAACTCCCGCGCCCTATCAACACGACCGGCGGCCTGCTCGCCGAAACAGAGGTGCCGCAGCACGTACGACAAAGTCAGCTCATCCCCCGCTGCGGTAGCCAACTCGCGCGCCCGGGCAAAGGCCGGATCAGCGGTCGCCTGATCCTGCCGAATCACCTGGTAGACCGTGCCTACCCAGAACAGCGACTCGCCCTCACCACGAGCATCGCCCAACTCCCGATAAAGCCCGGCCGCCCGCTCGAAGAGCGGCAACTCCGCAGCATCCTCCAACCCGGTGTCGAGGAAGCGGGCGTGCAGGAGCCGCCCTCGGGCCAGCGCCACATCCGCGTCCAGTGCGGTGAGAGCCCGCTCCGCCTCGTCCAACGACTTCGCGTCACCACCGAAGACCGCCTGCTCGTACCGCACCTGCGCCCGCACCAACCGAGCGTCCAACCCTTCGGCCGTCACCGGCCATCCCTTGCGTCTGTCCATCTGCGAAGCATGGCTACGCCGACCTCGCTATATCGGGGTCCGCGCCAGGATCACCGGCCGCGCGGAGCTGCTCCTCGAACATGACGAACGTCCGCTGCCGAATCCCGCGAATGATCGCCTGCTCTCGTGGCGTCTCGTAGCGCGCCTCGGCGTCGGCGAGAAGCTCAATCGAACGCACTGTCTCGTAAAGCGCGAAGATCGGCCCGTCACCCTTGAGGTGATGAGCGCGGAACGCCTCCACCTCCTGAACGAAGTCTTCTGCGGTACGACTAAATATGTCACCTCCGACGCCTAGCGTTATCTCAACGAATATGTCGTTCTTTTCGTGCCAACCCCCAGAGTCGATGGACAGCCGCCAGACCCTGGCACCGCCGTCGGCGGTTTCGACGATCTTCACCGGCGATTGGTAGTAGAGGTAGTAGGAAGGCAGCACCAGGCCCGGCATCTTGGTCATCCAGATTTCTCCTCGAAGGTGGACTGCAACGCCGCCCAGAACAGTTGTTGCTCGCGAAGGCGAATGCCGTCCGTGATCGCTCGCTCTCGAGGCGTCAAGGCGCGGCCCTCTGCCTCGGCAAGGGCCTCAACGTCACGTCGGACTTCATAAAGCACATGCTCCCAAACTGCGACGGCGTCAAGCGCGGCCAAGTGTAAGCGGAATTCAGCCAGGTGACCGTTCCGCATCCGAAGTGCGAATTGCACGTCTCGGTAGCCGCTACTCATCGGTGAGACGAATCGGTCTTCATAGTTCACAACGACGATTCCAGGGTGCTCCTTGACCCGTCCAAGTGCAGCGTAGAGGTCGTCGAGATTGCGGAACTCAACCTTTGCGGCGGCCAGATCGAGCAGCTTGGACGCATCACCCTGGTGTTTGGCCACCTTGTCCTCGGCTCGCCGCCGGTCCTTCGGTTGAGGACGCCAGCCGGGCTCTCCGACGCGAAGCCCATCGATATGGGCTAGCGACACTGCCAGTTGATTTAAATCTGCCTGCGCCTCTATCGCCGCCGCATAGAGATCGTCAAGGTAGCGCCTCCGGTAGGCAGCGTCGGCCCGGCGGTCATCATCGAACCCCGCCTGTACCACCGGCCCTCGACGCACCTGAATGCTGGCGCTGATCCTCAACTGCTCGGCGGTGAGAGGGGTCGGTTCTGGTTTGGGCACGTACTGAGGGGGCCCTTCTTGCCCCGCTGCCTCCTGATGGGCGACGTCGTCGAGCACCTCGGCGAGGACGTCGATGGCTTGTTGATGACTGGCCAGGTGATAAAGGGTCAGCGGGCGGGCAGTCAGCGACTTGGCGAGTTCAGGTGTGGACAGGACCATGCGCGCCAGGTCCGGATGCTGCACCAGCTGTCGAACGAGGCGCTCGGCCAGGGCCGGCTCGTTCGGGGGCGGCTCTCGCCGGGCGCTGTCCAGCATGTCCCGGACCCGGCCGTCGGCAAACAGTCGCACAAGGTCCCTTGCCGATGCTTCGTCCAGATCTGGTATCAGCCGGCGAAGGGTCGGCGGGTCGACCGCCGTCGCGAATTCAACGGGACTCACCCCAGCCGCGAAGACCTCGTCCACACTGTTGGCCAGCGAAACGGCGCGGGCAGGACCGCCACCCGGTGTGGGCCGTTCCAGACCAGCTCTTGCTGGAATGTCGGCGTCCTCAGCGTCGGGCGACCACGGGGCCGAGCCTGGGCCGTCGAGGAGTAGGTACATCCGGTTGATGTACGGGTCGCCGTGCCCGCCGTTGTCGTACGTCGGCGGGTGATCCGGCAAGTCGGGCCGCTCGCTGAACCGGCCCCGGGGTAGTCCGCCGAGCGGCATCGGTCGGCCGTCCCCGCTCAACACCAGCGCGTCGATGCCGACCGCGTCGGGGTATAGCGGCCGGTCCCGGACCACGCCGTTCTGCGGGTCGACGTAGAGCACCGTGCCGTTTTGGTTGAGCGCCACCCAGGCGTGTGAACCACCGTGCGACCACTCGGTGACCAGGAACGCGTAGCTGCCGTGGCCACCCAGCAGCAGTTGGTCGTGCAGATTGCGGTAGCCCCGGTCGGCGGCCTGCCGCGCCTGCTCGGGGTTCGGGCGTTGGCCGGGCGTCGGGGCGAGGAGTTGCTGGAAGCGTCCGCCGGTCACGTCCTCCACCCGACCCGGGCCGCCTGCCTCGCCACGGATGGGGCGCCGGATGTCACCGTCGAGGTAGCCGTCGAAGGTGCGCGGGGCAGACACTCGGGGTCGCCCGTGCACCCACGTCTCGAACAGCGACAGTGTGCAGTCCAGGCAGTTGATGCCCCGGGTGGCGTCGGCCGCGGGACCTCCGTCGTTCAGGAGTCGGAACCAGCCGCCCTGTCGGGGGTCGGCGGTGCGGGTGACGGTGCCGTCCGGATCGCGGGGCATCTGGCGTTCGACGTCGACCTGGTGCAGGGCGAGGGGTGGACGCAACCCTCCGGGCTGCCCGTACGGCCGGGAGTCGTCGATCGGCGGGGGAACGTCGTCGCTGGTGAGCCTGGACGGGCCGGCGGTCTCCACCGCGCCGAGCGCGAGCGCGCCCACGTCCCGGTTGGTGTGCTCGAAGGTGGCAGGGCTGAGGTCCACGACGGAAGGCGCGGTCGTGCCGGCCAGCACCGCGTCTGCCAGGTCACGCCATTCGGAGTACGCGCGAGACTCTTCGTTCGCGGCGCGCTGCCAGCCGTCAGCCCATTGCCGGTTGCCGGCTTGGTGCAACTGTCGGGCGTAGGTGGCGTACTCGACGGCTCGACGATCGTGCTCGGCGGCACGGGTGCGCAGTCGGGCGGCCTCGTTCTGCCGGCGGTTGGCCTCGAACCCGATCCGCTGCGATTCGTAGTGGTCCTGGTAGCGCCGCCGCTCGGCGGCTTCCGCGGCGGCGGCCCACTGCGCCGCGTACCAGTCGTCGGTGTCGGTCTCGCGCACCGACGGGGCACCGAACGCGGCCACGTCGACGGGGATCGACGCCCTGCCCCGAGCCGGATGGACCGGTACGCGCACCGGTGCGACCGCATCCCGCGACGGCACGGCGAACCGACCCACCACCGGTGGGGTGGGTACGACCGGCTGCGGACCGTAAGTGGTGGTGCCGAAGGTGACCGGCGCTGACGGGCCGGGGGCGAACGTCGGTGCGGATGGGCCAGTCGCCGGAGACCAGGCGGTCGGCGCGGAGGTGCTGGCGTGCGGCGAGTTGCCGGGCTGGCCCGGCGGGACACCAGTGGCAGCCGGCGCGTTGCTCGATTCGAGGCCGCCGACCACGGGCGCGACCACCGACGAGAGACTCGGATCAGCCCCCACCGCTGATCGACCCGGATCAGCACCCACCACCGGCGAGGCCGGATCAGCACCCACCACCGGCGAGGCCGGAGCAGCACCTACCACCGCCGAGGCCGGATCGACACCCATCACCGGCGAGGCCGGACCGACACCTACCACCGCCGAGGCCGGACCGACACCAACCGCCGAGAGCGTGGGGTCGGCAGTGACCGGGAGCGGTACGTCCGCCCTCTCCCCGAGCGGCCCGGAGGTCGGCGGCATCGCCTCGGACGGGCGTACCGCAGAGTCCATTTCGGACGCACCGACCGGCACCGGTGCCATCCCGTTCACCTCGGAGGCGATGGAGAACGCCTGCGACCGCTCGACAGCCGGCGCCAACTGGCTCGGCGACGACGTGGTGACGGCCTCCGTCGCCTGCGCGGGAATGACCGGAGGCGTAACGAGGCCAGCCGAAGCCGTGCCATGAGCGGCCACCACAGGCGAAACCGCCGACGAGGGGGCTGCGTCAGGCAGCATGGACGGAAGGGACGGGCCCGCGAACGATGCTCCGGCGAGGGCATTGGCCTGCGCGTCGAGCCGGGCGCGTAGCGCGTGGTCGGTTTGGCCGGTCGCCGAACCGGTGGCTCCGGACGCGGCGGCACGGGCCACGTCCTCCATTGAGGTCAGGCCCTGACCGGTGGCCAGGCTGGCGGCGCTCTCGGCGAGCACCTCGCCGGTCATCTCCCGACCCAGGTGCTCCCCGACTTTCGCCGCTCGCCCGGTCGCGTGCCGACCCAGACCGGCCAGCGGAGCCACCGCCCCGCCGGCGAGCCCGCCGACCGCCGAGGCACCGAGATCGGTCAGGTCCAGGCCGTGCGCCCGCCCGGTGGAGTTCTGGTACGCCTGGGTGGCCAGGGTGATCCCGGCCTCCTCGGTGGCCTCCTCCAGTCCTTCCCGGGTGGCCCGCTTCGCGAGCCCGCGCACACCACCTCGCGCTGCCTCCTTGGCGGCCCGCTCGCCGGCCTCCTTGAGCCCGTGTTTGAGGGATTTGCTGGCCAGTTGGCCCATCAGCCGCTTGAAGATCTGTTGGACCAGCAGCCGCGTCGCGGTGATCGCCACTCCGGCGGCCGGGGTTGCGGCACCGGCGGTCAACACCGCCGCCACCGCTACCGAGAGCAGCTCGACGACCAGGATGCCCAGCTCGATCCAGACTTCCAGCTTGGCGCCCTCGATGTCGCAGCCGCACTCCTCGACCAGTCGGCCCAGGTCGGCTGTGACCGCGAGCAGCACGGGCAGCGGGGCGTCGGCGTCCTCGGCGAGCCGCCGCCAGGCCGCCTCGAAGGCCGCGTCGACCGCCCCGACACCGCCGTACCCGCTGTGCACCTCGGCGGCGGCCGCGGCGGCGTCGCTGCGCGGCCCGGCGAGCACGGAGGCGACCGCGTACCACTGGTCGGCGACGTCCCAGACGGCCCGCTCGTTGCCCTCCGGCCACTGCACGCCGACCACCCAGTCGAGGGCCTCGTAAATCCAGCCGGGCACGTCCCACGGTGCGTGGTCCAGTGGGTGGGGGATGGGGCTCGGCAGCACGCTCATCTCAGATCGCCGGCCGTCAGCGCTGGTCGGCGGCCCGACCGAGCCGGGTGGCGTTGGCCCCGTCGGTCTGCACGCTCGCGTCGACCGACCGGATCACGTCGCCGCCCAGCTCGGTGAGACGGTGCCCGACGCCCGCCCAGGCCCGCAGCACGGTCTGCTCGAACCCGCGGTAGTTGCGCTCGAACGCGGCGCCGATGTCGTCGCGACCCCACGGCCTGGCGCCGCTGGCGGCCTCGATCGCGCCTCCCTCGGCGGCCCGATGGGCCGTCATCGCCTCACCGGCGAGTGCCAGGTCGGCACCACCCCGGTGGGCCCGGGACGGATCGAGCCAGAGCTGCCCGTCGGTCATGCCTTCCCCTCACCCTTGCCGAGCGCGGCGTCGGCCCGGCCGAGCAGCGCGGAGTAGTCGCCGGTACGGAGGAAATCCATCGCCCCGGAGCCGGCCGGCATGCTCTCGGCGACGAGGTCGCGGGTGGCGTCGGCGGCGGCGGTCGCGGCGACCCGGATCGTTTCGGTGATTTTTCGGCTGAGTGCTCCGGCGTCGCGGTCCCGGTAGACGGCCGACGTCAGCTCAACCTCGATCAACTGGCCCTGCGCGCCCACTGTCGCCGTGACCTGCCCATCGGCCGACCGGCGGGTCACCCGGAGCGTGGCGAGTCGCGTCTGAAGGGTGTCCAAACCGGACCTGAGCTGCTGATATTGCCCATACACGTCGTCGAATCGGGCGTGTAGCTCGCGATTGACGCCCCGGTCCGCCTGTTCGTCCACCGCCGCCCCTCCCGTCACCGTCGGTAGAGCGAAACAATACCGGCCGCCATCGATCCGCGTCGTCCGGTAGTTTCAATGCGTGATCGACCGTCAACAGGCCGAGCAGATCGCGGCCACCTGGGCCCGCCGCGACTCACAGCGACTCGGCCACGAGTGCACAGCGATGGTCGACGAGTTCGACCTCGGTTACGTCATCACCTCCGTCGTTCCCACCGAGGTCCGCACGGTGCCGGGTGACCTGCCGACGAGCGTCATCGACAAGCAGACCGGCAAGGTCACCACCTGGCCACGGGTGCCGAGCACGGTGGTGGCGGAGCTATACCGGCGCAGCCAACCCGCCGGGCCGATTGCTCCCCGCACTGTTGATCCGGCAAGCCTGCTGGTCCGGGAGATCCATCGGGGAGCCACCCCGAACACCGAGGCGCACCTGACCATCGACGGGCGGATCTGGACGGCCCAGGGCACCAGGGCCGACGTGCCGCTGCACCATCACCCGCTCGTTCGCGGCTATCTTGACCAACTGCCTCCCGGTGAACTGGTCCGTGGCGGGGAGGCGCACGCCGAGCTGATCGTGGTCTCCGACGTCCTGCATGAGTACGATCACCGCCGCGCCGCCGAGGGCATCGCGCCGATGGGGCGGGCCGAGGCAGCGGCACTGCTGGAGGACGCCCGCTTCGAGATCTTCCGGATCCGGGAGCCGGGTGATCCCGCCGGTGGCCCCGCCGAGCGGCCCTGCGACTCGTGCATCAGCTTCCTGATCCGGGCCAACGTCCTGCCGGAGTCTGCTCGCGCCTACATCGAGACCTGGCGCGCGCCGGAGGTGCCCGACCCCGACCCTGGGCGTTTCCCCGCGGAGGTCGCCAACGCGCTGGTCGCGGCCGGGTGGCAACCACACATCGGGGATCAGATCATGGCTGCGGCGGCCGTACGGGACGTCACGTCGGTGTCGGGGCTGACCCATCAGCACGAGGTCTTTCCCGCCGCCGTGGAGGCGCTGACCGCGTTCCCCAGCCTGGTGGGGGCTCGGCGCGGCCGGGGCGAGCAGGTGTGGATCTCCCGTTTCGACATTCGCCCGCACGCCATCGCGCACACCGCCGACACACTCGCGGACTTCGGCGCGGTGCTCGGCGTACGCCTCTTTCCGATCGGCACCGAGCAGCAGGACAGCATCCTGGCGGTGGACGAGCGCGGTCGGGTCTTCGCGCTCGATCAGGCCGGCGAGTGGTTCCTCGGCGACACCATCGATGCCGCGCTGACCACTCTGCTGCTCGGCCGAGCCCCGGCCCGGGTCCGCGACGACGGCACCTGGCAAGCCGACTAGAGCGCGAGGCCGACCGAGGGGGCAGCCGACGGAAACAGTCGCGATAACTCTTGTCTGCCGCGAATTCGGTAGCGAAGATGGCAGGAAGATTGCGATAACCGCCGCAGAATCGCGCCCCCTCGGAGTGATCCCGTCATGAGTGATCAGCAGCAGCTGCGCAACTTCGTCAACGGCTCCTACGTCGACCCGGCCGATGGCGGCTACGCCGACCTGGTCGACCCCTGCACAGGCGAGGTGTTCGCCCAGGCCCCGGTCTCCGGCCCCGCCGACGTGGACGCGGCGATGAGTGCCGCCGCCACCGCGTTCGAGAGCTGGCGGGAGGTCACCCCGGCCGAACGGCAGCGAGCGCTGCTCAAGCTCGCCGACGCCGTGGAGTCGCGCGCCGCCGAGCTGGTCGACGCCGAGGTGCGCAACACCGGCAAGCCGCGCCAGCTCACCGCCGAGGAGGAGCTTCCCCCGGCAGTGGACCAGTTCCGGTTCTTCGCCGGTGCCGCCCGGATGTTGGAGGGGCGGTCCGCCGGGGAGTACCTGGCCGGGCACACCTCCTACGTGCGGCGTGAGCCGATCGGCGTCTGCGCGCAGGTCACCCCCTGGAACTACCCGCTGATGATGGCGGTCTGGAAGATCGCTCCCGCGCTCGCCGCAGGCAACACGGTGGTGCTCAAGCCGTCGGACACCACGCCGGTGTCGACGCTGTTGCTCGCCGAGATCGCCGCCGAGTTCTTCCCTCCGGGGGTGTTCAACGTGGTCTGCGGCGACCGGGACACCGGTCGTACCCTCGTGTCGCACCCGACCCCGCAGCTGGTGTCGATCACCGGCTCGACCCGCGCGGGCATGGAGGTCGCCGCGGCGGCGGCCCCCGACCTGAAGCGAACCCACCTGGAGTTGGGCGGCAAGGCCCCGGTGGTGATCTTCGACGACGCGGACGTGTCGGCGGCGGCCGAGGCCATCGCGCTGGGTGGCTACTTCAACGCCGGGCAGGACTGCACGGCTGCCACCCGGGTGTTGGCTGGCCCCGGCATCCACGACGACTTCGTGGCGGCGCTCGCCGAGCAGGCCCGCAACACGAAGACCGGCGCCCCGGACGACGCGGACGTGCTCTACGGCCCGCTGAACAACGCCAACCAGCTCGCCCGCGTCAGCGGATTCGTCGACCGCCTGCCGGATCACGCGGCGATCCAGACCGGCGGCTCCCGGCAGGGCGAGCGCGGCTACTTCTACGCGCCGACCGTGGTCTCCGGGCTGCGCCAGGCCGACGAGATCATCCAGGACGAGGTGTTCGGGCCGGTCATCACCGTGCAACGTTTCTCCGCCGAGGACGAGGCGGTGCGCTGGGCAAACGGCGTCGACTACGGCCTGTCCGCGTCGGTCTGGACGAGGGACCACGGCCGGGCCATGCGGATGACCCGTCGACTGGACTTCGGCTGCGTCTGGGTCAACACGCACATCCCGTTCGTCTCCGAGATGCCGCACGGCGGCTTCAAGCACTCCGGGCACGGCAAGGACCTCTCGGTCTACAGCCTGGAGGACTACACCCGGATCAAGCACGTCATGCACAACATCGAGGGCTAGTGAAGCGCGAGGAGTGAGCCGGGTTTGCGAGCCCCGCAGTCGCGAACGAAAGGAGGCACAGCCCCATGACCACATCCGACGAGCTGCACAAGCGACGCGGCGGTGCCGTCGCTCGGGGCGTCGGCAGCGTCATTGCGTCCTACGTGGACCATGCGTCCGGCGGGACGATCACCGACGTCGACGGCCGGGAGTGGATCGACTTCGCCGCTGGCATCGCCGTGACAAGCGTGGGCAACTCGGCCCCCAGGGTGGTGGAGGCGGTCCGAGCGCAGGTGGAGCGGTTCACCCACACCTGCTTCATGGTCGCCCCCTACGAGTCGTATGTGGCGGTGTGTGAGCAGCTCAACGCGCTGACGCCCGGCGGGTTCGAGAAACGCTCGGCGCTGTTCAACTCCGGCGCGGAGGCGGTGGAGAACGCCGTGAAGGTCGCCCGCCACGCCACCGGGCGGCCGGCGGTCGTGGTGTTCGACCACGCGTACCACGGCCGGACCAACCTGACCATGGCGCTGACCGCGAAGAACATGCCGTACAAGCACCGGTTCGGGCCATTCGCCGGGGAGATCTACCGGGTGCCGATGTCGTACCCGCTGCGCGACGGCGGGCTCTCCGGCACGGAGGCGGCGGCGCGGGCCGTCGAGCTGATCGAGAAGCAGGTCGGCGCGGAGAACGTCGCCGCGCTGCTCATCGAGCCGATCCAGGGTGAGGGCGGCTTCGTCGTACCCGCGCCGGGTTTCCTGCCCGCGCTGCGGGCCTGGGCGACGGCGGCCGGGGTGGTCTTCGTCGCCGACGAGATCCAGACCGGCTTCTGCCGTACGGGTGACTGGTTCGCCTGTCAGCACGAGGGCGTCGAACCCGACCTGGTGGCCCTGGCCAAGGGCATCGCCGGCGGCCTGCCGCTGGCCGCGGTGACCGGTCGGGCCGAGCTGATGGACGCGGTGCACGTGGGCGGGCTCGGCGGCACGTACGGCGGCAACCCGATCGCCTGCGCCGCCGCGCTGGCCACCATCGAGACCATGCACGAGCTGGACCTGGCCGCCGCGGCCCGACGGATCGAATCCGTGCTGGTCCCCCGGCTGCGGGCCATCGCCGAGCGGGATCCCCGAGTCGCCGAGGTACGCGGCCGAGGCGCGATGCTCGCCGTGGAGCTGGTGCGGCCGGGCACGCTCACCCCCGACCCGGTCGCCACGGCGGCGGTCTCGGCGGCCTGTCACGCCGCTGGTCTGCTCACCCTGACCTGCGGCACGTACGGCAACGTGCTGCGCTTCCTGCCTCCGCTGGTGATCTCCGACGCGCAGCTCAGCCGAGGCGCGGACCTGCTCGACGCCGCCTTCGGCACAACCGGGTAGGGGCCCGGCGCGGGCCCCTACCCCGACGTCAGCGCAGCACCTCGACCGTGTTGCGGCGCACCAGGTTCTTGCCCGGCTCGCGGATCTGCTCCATGGCGGCAGAGTTGAGCAGCACGCAACTGCCGGACGGGCCGGTCACCGTCACCGTGGTCACCCGGTTGTTGTCCAGGTTGGTCACCCGCAGCCGGGTGCCCACCGGGAACTGCCCGCTGGTCGCCGCCGGCCCGGCCGCCTCCTCGAAGAAGGTGACCGCTCCCGAGCACGCCGAGCGCGGCGCCGGCCCGGGTGCGCCGGGCGACGCGGCACCGGGGCGGACCGTGCCGGGGGCCGGCGCACCGGCCGGCGGTGCCGCACCGTCGACGCGCTCCACCACGTTGCGGCGGATCACGTTCTTGCCCGGCTCCCGGACCAGCTCCATGGCCGCCGCGTTGAGCAGCACACAACTGCCCGACGGGCCGGTCACCGTCACCGTGGCCGCCCGGTTGTTGTCCAGGTTCGTCACCCGCAACCGCGTACCCACCGGGAACCGGTCGCTGGTCGCCGCCGGCGCCCCGCCCTCCGCCGAGAAGGTGACCGAGCCGGAGCAGACCGACGACCGCGCCGGGGACGTGTCGGCGAACCCGAAGCTGGTCCCCACCGACACGCCCACCGCGGCGAGGACCGCCACGCTCGCCGCCAGCACGTGCCTGCGCTGCACCCTCATCGCCGTCACTCCCGTCCTCGGTGGTGTCCTTCACCCCCTGGTACGGGTCGGAGCGCCCTACCGTTCAGCCGGCACGGGTATCGATCGCGCGGCGGCCAGGTCAACCGGCCCGTACCGGGTGTGCGCCGCCCCGGTCATCAGCGCCCAGTAACGGTCGCCGTACGACCAGTGCCACCACTCAGTCGGGTAGTTCACCATCCCCGCGCCGCCGAGCGCGTCCACCATGATCTGCCGGTGCCGGCGGGCGGTGGCACCGATCGTCGGCGCGTCGGTGAAGCAGGCGTCGGCGCTGTCCTCCGGGGTGGCGTCGATGGCCGTGCCCAGATCCAACTCCACACCGTCTTCGGTGCACAGCGTCAGGTCCACCGCGCCACCTGTGCTGTGCGGGGCCACGTCGACCGGTGAGACGAACTTCGTGGTCTCCCGGTGCAGCCGCTCCGGCGACCAGTCCGGGTGCCGTCGGCGCAACTCGTCCCGGTAGCCGGTGAAGATGGCCAACTGCGCCCGGTACGGCCGGTAACCCTCGACGACCAGCAGGCGCAGCCCGCCGGGCAGGGCACGCTGCGCGGCCAGCAGACGGTCCACGACACCGGCCCGCAACCGGGCGTACGCCCCAGCCGGGTCCGCCGCGCGGCCGTCGAGCCGCAGCTCCGGCAGCTCACGCAGGTCCAGCAACTCCTCGCCGTCGTCGGCGCTGGGCACGGCCGCCACCCGGGGATCGGAGAGCAGGATCATCGGGTCACCCCTTCCCCGGTCGCCACCTCGACGGACCGCGGGGCCATCAACCGGGCCACCAGCGCCGCCTCCACGTTTCCGCCGGTCAGCACCACGCCGACCGTCCGCTGCCGGCCCTCGTCCGGCGGGAGCCGAAGGGCGCCGGCCAGGCCAGCCGCCCCGGACGGCTCGGCGAGCACCTTGAGCTCCGTCAGGATCAGCCGGAACGCCGCCCCGATCTCGTCGTCGTCGACCCGGACCACCCCGCGCAGCGTGTGCCGCGCGATGGCGAACGGCAGCTCCCCCACGCAGGACGGCCGCAGCCCATCCGCGATGGTGGGCGAAGGCGCGACCGGCACGCGTACACCGGCCGCCAGGCTGCGGGCGAGCGAGTCGCAACCCACCGGCTCCACGCCGTACACCTCGATGCCGGAGCCGGCGGCGGCCAGGCACGCGCCAGCCACCCCGCCACCACCACCGACCGGTACGACAAGCGCGTCCAACGGCGTCCCCGCGCGCTCGGCCTCCTCGATCAGCTCCAGGCTCGCGGTGCCCTGACCGGCGATCACGTCCAGATGGTCGTACGCGTCGATGACGGGGTGACCGCTATCGTCGCTGAGCCCGTTGGCCACCGCCACCCGCTCCTCGACGTCGGTGCCGGCGAGCACCACCCGTGCCCCCGCCGCGCGAGCCCGGTCGACCTTCGTGGGTGCCGCGTCGACCGGCAGCACCACGGTCGCCGCGAGCCCATGCTGCCGGGCCGCCAACGCCACCGCGACCGCGTGGTTGCCGGTGCTCTGCGCGATCACCCCGGTGTGGCCGGCCGCAGCGAGGCGGCCAACCGCGCGCAACGCGCCCCGCATCTTGTACGAGCCACCGTTCTGCAGGTTCTCCGCCTTGAACAGGACCCGCACCCCGGCGAGTTCGTCGATTACCGGGGACCGCAGCACGGGTGTGCGGACCACGCGGCCGGCAAGCCACCGGGCGGCCTCCTCGACCTCGACCCGGACCTGGGCAACGGTGCGTGACATCGTCTCTCCTTCTTGAGCACACCACAGGCGAGGCCCAGCGGTACGTGGGCCTCGGAATGGGTGTGAGCGCTACGTCAGGTGGGGTAGTTGGACGTCGACCCGCAGGCCGCCGTACTCGGCGGGTCGGGCCGCGATGATGCCGTCGTGCGCCTGCGTGATCGAGCGGGCGATGGCCAGGCCCAGGCCGGCCCCTCCGCCCTGCGAGGTCCGGTCCCGGGCGAGCCGCCGGAACGGCTCGAACAGACCGGCCACCGCCTCGCCCGGCACGGGCTGGCCGGTGTTCACCACGGACAGCGCGGGCACTTGGTTGACCACTACGGTCAGCGATCCGCCCGGCCGGTTGTACTTGATTCCGTTCTCCACCAGATTGGTGACCAGACGCTCCAGCAGCACCCGCTCGCCGACGACGACCCGGGGCTCAAGATGGGTCTCGACGGTGACCCCAGCCTCGCGGGCCCGGTCCAGGTACCCGCCGACTACCGCCTCGACGATCGTGTCCAGCCGCTGCGGAATCCGCGAGCGTAGGCCCTGGTCACTCTCGCTGAGCGCGAGCAGACCCTCGATCAGGCGCTCGTTACGCTCGTTGGTCTCCAGCAACTGGCTGGTCAACAACTTCAACTGCTCGCCGCTGAGCGCCCTCGCCATGCCGACCTCGATGAGCGTCCGCTGCACGGCCAGGGGCGTACGCAGCTCGTGCGAGGCGTTCGCGGCGAACCGCCGCTGTCCCTCGTACCCGGCGGAGACGCGCTCCATCATCTCGTCGATCGCCCGGGACAACCGGGCCAACTCGTCGCGGCCCCGGGGCCGGATCCGGTGACCGAGGTTCTGCGGGCCGAGGTGCTCGATCGGCCCGGCCAGGTCACGCACCGGGCGCAGGCACCACACCGCGCCGAACCAGAGCCCCACCAGGGCGGCCAGGACCACGAGCAGCACGGCCGCGTGGGGCAGCAGAGATGCCCCCGGAGGGTATTTGCCACACAGCCTCGGCATGCCGGGAACGCTCACACCGCAGAACTGCGGCCCCCAGGTCCAGGCCATCCCCGCCAGCCACCTGCCCAGCGTCGGCAGCATCGGCCCGGCCAGCAGCGCCAGCAGACCCACCAGCAGCACCCGACGTCGGGGCGTCCAGCTCACGTCGTACCGCCGATGCGGTAGCCGGCCTTCGGCACCGTGTGGATGATCGCGGGATCGCCGAGCTTCTTGCGCAGGGTCATCACGGTGACCCGTACGGCGTTGGTGAACGGGTCGGCGAACTCGTCCCAGGCCTGCTCCAGCAGCTCCTCGGCACTGACCACCTGACCGTCCGCGCGCAGCAGCACGTGCAGCACCGCGAACTCCTTCGGGCTCAACGCGAGCGGGCGGCCGTCCCGGGTCACCACGTGCCGGCCCACGTCCAGCACCAGGCCATCCTGAGCGAGCACCGGCGGCAGCGCCGGCGTGGACCGTCGACCGAGAGCCTGCACCCGCGCCACCAACTCGGCGAAGGCGAACGGCTTGGTCAGGTAGTCGTCCGCGCCGAGGCCGAGACCCTCCACCCGGTCCCGGATGCCAGCCGCTGCGGTGAGCAGCAACACCCGCGTGCCGACCTGCGACTCGGCGATGCTGCGGCACACCTCGTCGCCGGTGCGCCCGGGCATGTCCCGGTCCAACACCACGACGTCGTACCGGTTCACCCCGACCCGCTCCAGCGCACCGACGCCGTCGTAGCAGACGTCAACGGCCATCGACAGGCGGCGCAGCCCTTCGGCCACGGTGTCCGCCAACAACCGCTCGTCGTCCGCCACCAGCACCCGCACGATTTCCGCTCCCCCGAGTTCGGTCTGCCCGGCATACCGTCCCAGGCCCGGGTTAAGGGTTCTGTAAGCACCCGCCGCAGCCATCCTCCACGTGAGCGTCCGGCAGACAAACCACCACAAGCCAAAGCCCGCCCGCTTCGTCCCCAAACCAATTCGTCAGCGTGCTTCGTCCCCCCAAACCAAGGCGGCCACCCCCAGGGTGAGCTACGTCACGAACCCCCCACCCCACCCCACCCCACCCCCACCC
>NZ_JOAN01000020.1 GCF_000718555.1 Micromonospora chokoriensis | reverse complement strand
CCACGCCGCCCACAACGCCCTCACCCCCGGCGGCTGGCTCGCCCTCGAAGTACCCAACATCGCCTCCGCCGCCGCCAACCGACTCGGCACCGACTGGCCCGCGATCGCTCCCGCGTACCACCGTTGGCACTTCAGCCCCCACACGCTGAGCCGGATGCTCGTGGAATCCGGTTTCCGGGTGATCTCCCACGACACGGTGTTCTCACGGTTCTACTGGCAGCCGGCAGCACGGATGCGCAACGCGCGCGACCTGCTGGTCGCCGACGTGGCCGCCAGCCACTCGCCCCGGGTCACGCACCCGCAGCTCGGCGACCTGCTGCGGATCTTCGCCCGCCGCGACGACCGGGTGGTGTCGTGATGGGCGCTCCCCTGCTGTCGGTGCTGCTGATCAGCTGGAACACCCGCGAGCAGACCCGGCAGTGCCTGGAGTCGCTGGCCGCCACCGCCGACGCCGAGCTGGACTACGAGGTGGTGGCCGTCGACAACGGCTCGTCCGACGGCTCGGCAGCCATGCTCGCCGACCAACCCCGGGTCCGCCTGATCCGCAACAACCACAACACCGGGTTCGCCGCCGCCGTGAACCAGGCGTACCGCCGGGCGAACGGGCAGCTGATCCTGCTGCTCAACAGCGACATCCGATTCCACCCAGGCGCGCTGTCCCGGATGATCGACTATCTGCGGGAGCGACCGGAGGCCGCCGGGGTCAGCCCGCTGTACCTCAACCCGGACGGCACCTTCCAGCAGCACTACGTCCAACAGCCCAGCTTCGCCGCCACCATCGCGCTGGTGACCGCGCTGCGCCGACTGCCCGGATTCCGCCAGGCGCTGCACCGGTTCCAGATGCGGGGGGAGGATTTCAGCCGCCCCCGGCAACTCGCCTCCGGCAGCTGCATGCTGCTGCGCCGCACGGTGCTCGGGCAGCAGACCATCTTCGACGAGACCTTCCCCGTCTACTGGAACGACGCGGTCCTCGCCCGGCAGCTCGACCAGGCCGGGCACGAGCTGTGGATGATCCCGGACGCGGTGGTGACGCACAGCCGGGGGGCGTCCTGCCGGCTGCTCGGGCCGACCATCCGCTTCCGCCACCTGCTGGGCAGCCTGGTCGGATACCTGCGGCTGACCCAGCCCCGGTACCGAATGCCGGTGTTCCGGGCCGTCCTGCTCGCCGACCACCTGGTCAAGCGACTCTTCGGTCGATCCGTACAGCTGGGTCTGACCGACCTGCTCGCCGCGCTGCGCGGCGACGTCGGCCCGCTGCCCGACGGGGACACCCGCGACTGGGTGGTGCTGTTCAGCCGTGCCCGCTGGTCGGTCGACGGGCATCCGGCGGTGCTGGACCAGTTGGCGCCCAGGCAACGGTTGCTCTTCGTCGACCCGCCGGGACGCCGGCCGCGCTGGCGCTGCGCGGTGACCCCGATCGGCTCCACGGCCTGGCACGCCGTCGCGCCGACCGCGTTGCCGCTGGGCGACTCGGTGCCGCTTGTCAACTGGATCAACCGGCGGATCGCGGCCAGCGCTCTGCGGGGCTGGCTGGACCGGCACGCCGGCGCACGCCTGCTGCGACTCGACGACGAGCGAGCCCGCCCGGTGCTCGGCCGACTCGGCGAGGACGAGCTGCTGCCCGCCGCAGCGCCTCGGCCGATGGAGCGGTCGGGCCGTGGCTGAGCAGACGATTGAGCGACCGGCGGCCCCGACGGTCGTCGCCCCTGCCGACGACCGGGACTGGGTGGTCATCTTCAGCGGCACGCCGTGGGCGAACGGCGCTCACCGGCAGCACGCCCTGGCCCGCGAGTTGACCGTCGACCACCGAGTGCTCTTCGTCGACCCGGCCGGGCACCTTCCTCGCTGGCGCGTGGAGATCCGGCAGGTGGCCGACGGCCTGTGGCAGTGCGCCGGGCCGGCGCTGTTGCCGCTCGGCCGGCACCTGCCCCCGGTCAACCGGGCCAACCGCTGGCTCGCCGCACGCCTGCTGCGCCGGTGGTTCCGGCGGCAGGCGGCATCGCTACGTCTGCTGTGGCTCGACGAGGACCTGGCCGCGCCGGTCGCCGCCCGGCTGGACGCGTCCGCCGTCGTGTACGACGCCACCGACCTGGACTGGACGTTCACCCGGCGCTGGAACCGTGGGCACCTGCGCCGCGCGCTGCGCTCCGCCGTCGGCGCGGCAGACCTCGTCCTCGCCTCGTCCACCGCGCTGCCGGAGCGGATGCCCGCCTCCGACCCGGCGCCGGTGGTGCTGGCCAACGGATGCGACCCGGAACGCTTCTCGCCGGACGGCCCGGTCGCGCCCTGGCTACTCGGGCTGCGCCGGCCACTGATCGGCTACAGCGGGGCGGTCGACACCCGGGCGTTCGACGCGGAACTGGTCGCCGCCGTGGCGCGGGCCCACCCCGAGTGGACGTTCCTGCTGATCGGCCCGTCCACCCGGGCCGGTCGCGCTCCGCTGGCCGGGCTGTCCAATGTGCAGCTGGTCGACGCCGTCCGCTTCGCGGACGTGCCAAGCATCCTGCGGGCCTGCGACGTCACGATCATCCCGTACCGGGTGGGCGGGTTGATCGACTACGTGCACCCGAAGAAGTGCTACGAGTACCTCGCTCTCGGCAAACCCGTCGTCGCGACGCCACTGCCGGCGCTGCGGACGCTTGCCGACACCATCGCCCTCGCCGCCGACCCGACGAGTTTCGGCGCGGCGCTGGCCGACGCGCTGGAGCGTGCCGACGCACCGGACGAGGCGGCCCGGCGCCGCGAGGTCGCCGCCGGCAACAGCTGGTCCGCCCGGGGTATCCAGCTGCGCTCGCTGTTGGCGGGGTTGCCGCGATGAGGATGCCGATCGTCGCGCCGAGTGTGCTGCTCGCCGGGGCCGGGCTGGGTGGCGTGGTCACCGTGGTCACCCTGCTCCCCGGGCCGGTCGGTCTGGCCGCCGCCATCGGGGTGCTGTGTGCCGGCGCGTTCCTGCTCTGGCCCTGGGCCGTGCTGCCGGTCGGCATCATCGGCGGCGCCGTGGTCGGCGCCCTGCTCAGTGGCGGCGACGTGCGCGGCTACATCGCGGTGAAGGTGCTGCTGCTGGCCGCCGGCGGCGCGGCGCTGGCCGTGCGCCACTGGCTGGGGGTGGAGGCGGCCCCGCGCCGCACCGTCGCCGACCTGGGGATGCTGGGCCTGATCGGATTGACCGTGGTGGCGGCGACCTACGGACTGGCCGTCGACAACCTCCCGGCGGAGGTGCTGGTCGCCGCGTACCAGGTGGCCACGATCCCGGTGTACTTCTTCGTCGCCACCCACACCCTCACCTCGAGCCGTCGGATTTTGGCCGCCGGCATCCTGTACGTGGTGCTGGCGGGCATCTTCACCGCCATCTCGGTGGCGGCTCCGGGGCGGCACGGCGGGCTCATCACCCTCATGGCGATCCCGGCGCTGATCTGGATCGCCGGTCGGGTGCGGGGCTGGCGTCGAGCCGGCGCACTCCTGCTCGGCGGGTTCTTCGCCGTCGACGTGCTCCTCGCGTCGTACCGGGGCATCTGGCTCGCCGCCGCGCTGACCGCGCTGATCATGCTGGTGCGCGGCGGACGCACCGTCCGCACCGGCCTGGCCGCCACCGCCGCCGCCGCGATCGCGGTGGCCGGGATCCTCGCCCTGCAACCAGGGGTACGGGAGCGGGCCGGCGAGATCACCAAGGGGTTCCAGCAGTCCGCCGGTTATCGGGGCGTGGAGTCCGAGGTGGGTCTGGGCGTCTTCGCCGACCAGCCGCTGGTCGGGGCCGGCCTCGGGCAGACCACGCCGGACATCTACCTGTCCGGCTTCACCTTCACCGACGTCGGGCCGGTCTACCACGCCTTTTACGTCACCGTGCTTGCCAACCTCGGTCTGGTCGGCCTCCTGCTGGTTCTCTGGCCGATCCTGCGCAGCGTCCGCGTCGGCCTGCACAGTCGAGACGGGATCGCCCTGCCGTTCGCCGCGCTGTCCTGCGGTTTCCTGGCCGCCGCTCTCTTCGCGGCACCGACCGACGGGCACTGGGAGCTGGGCCTGCTGCCGGCGCTGACCCTCCTCACGGCACACCACGACAGCGCGCGGCTGCGGCGACTCGCCCGGCCACCGCTCCGGCGCGGCGCCCTGCCCCGAACGGGAGTCGCGGCATGAGGCCAGCCGACGCCACCGCCGTGGTGGTCACCCACAACTCGGAGCAGCAGATCGTCGCCGCCCTGACCGCGCTGCGAAAGTCGGAGGTGCCGGTACGAGTGGTGGACAACGCCTCCACCGACGGCACTGTCGACCTCGTCCGGCGCCGCTTCCCGGAGGTGACGGTGCTCGCCAGCCCCACGAACACCGGTTTCGCCACCGCCGTGAACCAGGCCGCTGCCGGAGTCGACACCGACGTCGTGCTCCTGGTCAACCCGGACTGCGTGGTCACCCCCGGCACGGTGGCGGAGTTGGTCCGGGTCATCCGCAGCCGACCGTCGGTAGGCATCGCCGGGCCGCGGCTCATCGACGCGCACGGCCGGATCGCGATAAGCGCCCACCGGTTCGAGTCCCTCGTCACGGTGCTGGCCAGCCGGTTCGGTGGGGCCCTGGTGCCGGTTTCGCTGCGGCGGCTGCTCAGCGGCCGGCAGCGCCGGGCCGCGTACGACGCCTGTGTGCGCGGGGCGGAGCCGGTGGCCGTGGACTGGCTCTCCGGTGCCTGCCTGGCGGTGCGGCGGGAGCTGTTCGAGGCGGTCGGCGGGCTCGACGAGGGCTATTTCCTGTACTACGAGGACGAGGAGCTGTGCCTGCAGGCGGCCCGGCGCGGCGCCGAGGTGCTCTACGTGCCCTCGGTGACCGCCGTGCACACCGGCGGGGCGAGCAGTTCCGACCCGGCCTGGATCTGGCCCCACCTGTACCGCAGCATGCTGCGGTTCTTCGCCCGCCACCGAGCCGGCACCCTGCGCGCCGTACGCGGCGCCGTGCTGCTGCGCGCGCTGATCGGTATCGGACTGGCCGGGGTGCGGATGCCCCTGCAACCCCGAGCCGGGACAGCCCGAATGCGCGCCTGGACCCGCGTCGGCCGGATCGCGGTCAACCGACATGAAACGAGAGGAGGAGCGTGATGCACGTCCTGACAACTGTCGTCGGCAAACGCACCGAACACTGGACGGACCTGTTCGACGTCCTGTGCGAACAGCCGGACGTCACCCTCACCGTGCTCGCCGCGGACGTGTCCCCGACGACACGACGCGAGCTGGCCCGACTGGCCCGCCGACACCCCCGGCTGCGGTACTACGTCGTTCCGCACCTGCTCGGTGAGTCGTTGACCGGGCACATGGCCTCGGTGCTGTTCCGGCTCCCCGGCCAGCACGACGTGACCACCGCTCGCCCGAACATCCTGCACGTCATCGGCGAGGCCGCGTACCTCACCACCTGGCAGGCCCTGCGGCTGCGTCAACGTTGCTGGGCCGGGGTGCCCACCACGTTGTACGCCGCGCAGAACGTGGTCACCCGCTTTCCGGTGCCGTTCCCCCGGATCGAGCGACAGTCCTACCTCTCCGTCAACCACGCCTTCCCGATCACGCCCGCAGCCCTGAACGTGCTGCGGATCAAGGGTTACCGGGGACCGGCGACGATCGTGCCGCTCGGCGTGGACACCCGAGTCTTCCGCCCGCTGCCCACCGATCCGACGGCGCATCCGTTCACGGTCGGCTTCGTCGGGCGGTTCGAGCCGCACAAGGGCGTCGTCGACCTGCTGCGCGCCGCCGAGCTGGTCGACTGCGACGTGTCGCTGGTCGGGGACGGCAGCCTGAGCGGCGAGATCGAGCGGGCCGCCGCGCGCCGGCCCGGCCGGGTGCACCGGCACGGCTGGGCCGGGCACGCCGAGCTGCCCGCGCTGCTCAACGACATGGACGTGTTGGCGATGCCGTCGGTCGAGGTGGTGCAGCGCAACACCCTGCCGTGGATCGGCATCCCGCTGCGCGAACAGTTCGGCCGGGTGCTGGTCGAGGCGATGGCCTGCGGCGTACCCGTCGTGGGCAGCGACGTCGGCGAGATCCCGTACGTGGTGGGCGACGCCGGTCTCGTCTTTCCGGCCGGCGACGTCCCCGCGCTGGCCGCCCGCCTCGCCCGGCTGCGCGACGACCCCGCGCTCGCCGGCCAGCTGGCCAACCGGGGGTTGGCCCGCGCCGGCATCGAGTTCGGCTGGGATCGCATCGCCGACACCCTCTGCACGACCTGGCGTGGGCTGCGGTCCTCGACCGGGTCCCTTCGCACATCGCCCGCCGAGGCCGGGCACCCAACCAGAGAGGCGATCGCCTGATGAGCGCGTCGATAGATGTCAAGAGCCTGCTCGGTGTCTCCTGGCGCCGGGTGGGCGTACCGCTGCTCGGCCTGTGCGCGGGCCTGGCCGCCGCCCAGGGGGTCACCCAGCTCCTCCCCGCGCGCTACGAGGCGCAGGCCTCCGTGCTGGTCAGCGCGGAGCAGACCGACGCGGACCGACCGGCGGATCTGGCTCTCGCGCAGAACCTCACGCCGACCATCGCCCGGCTGGTCGGGTCCCGGGAGGTCGCGCTGGAAGCGTCGCGTTCGCTGCAACTGCCCGAGCGGGCGGTGCTCGGCCACGTCAGCGGCGAGTACGAACTCGGTCTTCAGATCATCACCGTGCACGCGAACGCCGGCACCGGCGCGCAGGCCGCCGCGATCGCGAACGCGGCCTCCCACGCTGTCAGCCAACAGCTGAGTCGGCTGGACATCGGCGGCTCCAACCGCATCAACGCCCGGGTGCTCGACACCGCCAGCCCACCGACCCGGCCCGCCTTCCCGAAGCCGCTGCTCAACGGGGCGCTCGGCGCCCTGGCCGGGCTACTGGCCGGCTGGGGCGTGACCATGCTCCGCGACCGGTTCGACAGCCGGCTACGCGACATCGGCCAGATCGAGGCACGGCTGGGCCTGCCGGTCATCGGGGTGCTGCCGAAGCTGCCGCGCCGCTTCGCCCGCCATCACGCCGCCGCGCTGTACGCTCGCACCGACGTCGCCGACGCCGTGCGCGCCACGATCTCGACGCTCAGTGTCCTCACCGCTCCCCTGCCTCGTCGACGGCTGCTGATCACCAGCGCACACGACGACGACGGAAAGGCGCTGGTGACCGCCCTGCTCGGGCTCGGCATGGCCGACGAGCACTGCCGGGCCACTCTTGTCGACGGGGCGGTCCGCGACCCGGTGCTGTCGGGCCACTTCCCGGAGGCGCCGCACACCTGGCAGCAGGTGCTGACCCAGAAATGCCCGCCGGTGCGTCTGGTCGACTTCCCCACTCTGACCGTGCTGCCGGCCGAGCCTCGCGAGGGCGCCGACACCGAGGCCCTGCACGAGTTGGGTGGGCTGCTCAACGCGCTGGGCGAGGACGAGGACTGCGTGATCGTCCACGCGCCGCCGATCCTGGCCGGGCGGGAGATCTCGGCGTTCGCCCAGCACGCGGACGGCGTGCTGCTTGTCGTCCGGGCCGGCCGGACGAACCTGGACGACAGCACGAGGGCGGCCCGACTGGTCCAACAGCTCGGGCTCCCGCTGGCCGGTGTCGTGGTGATCGGTGCGGTGCCCCGGACCGATCACCGGCCGGGCAGCGAGCAGCCGGCCCTGGCACCGAGCGTGGCGCAGGACGCCCTGTCGCTGTCGCTGCCGACGACGAAGGCGGGCACCCAGGGCGCGGTCATCCGTGAGCTGGTCAGCGCCCTCATCGAGGACAAGTCCGGGACACCGGGACGCCACCGCCGGCAGACCCAGAAACCGGGCGAGTCGGTCGCGGACGGCAGGACGGTCGAGGGCACGACGGTCGAGCGCAAGCCCGTCGAACATCAGCCGGCCGAGCGCACACCGGTCGGCACCGTGCCCGCTCCCGCCGAGGCGCCGGCCGGGCCGACCCGGGTCGAGGATGCCATCACCCAGCCGAACCCGGTAGTGACGGACGTCCCGAACCAGGCCGAACAGACGCACACGCCAAGTGCCCAGCCCGAGCCCGCGGCTCCGGTCTGGGGTGCTCCCGCCGTCGTGGGTGTCCTCGGCCGGCCGCTGGCCCGGCCCGAGGCGGTCCGGAGGCCGCCGGTGGCGGAGGCAACGCTGCCGCAGCCGTCCCCGGACGCGCCGATCGGCAATCTGGTGGACCGCTGGCCGGTCTTCGGGCCGGAGTTGCTGGCAGCCGGGCGATCGAGCGCGGAACGGCTCTCCCCCGGGTCTGTCGTGCTGCGGCGAGCCGTGGCCGTCGGCGACACCGATCGCTGGCAGTGACGACAGCCGACGGACTGCCCAGATGACTACGTACGACACTGACAAGGAGATTGGCCGATGAGTGAGATGTTGGTACCGACACAGGCATCCGAGCCGTCGCTGGACGACCCCCGCGCGCTCTACTGCGACCTACTCAAGAAGGCGCTGACCCGGTACGTCTTCCGCGAGACGTGGATGCCCTACCAGCCGCGCCAAGGCTCCCTGCACGGCCGGATCCTCCAGCACGGCCGGCACCTGCTGCAACGCAAGGGGCTGGAACTGGTGCTCCAGTTCCCCTTCGACGCGGAGGCACGGGCCACCGGCCGGGACTGGCCGCCGGAGGCCGAGACCATGATCGGGTTGCGTCGGTTGGACAACCTGGAGCGATGCGTCAAGGACGTGCTGGAGCGGGGTGTGCCCGGTGACCTGATCGAGACCGGCGTGTGGCGGGGCGGGGCGGTCATCTTCATGCGCGGGATGCTGCGCGCCTACGGCGACCGGGACCGCACGGTGTGGGTCGCCGACTCGTTCCGCGGCCTGCCGAAGCCGGCTGCGCACCGGGTCGAGGACGTCGAGGACGCGCTCTGGCAGGTGCCCTTCCTGGCCGTGTCGTTGGAGCAGGTGAAGGCGAACTTCGAGCGGTACGGGCTGCTCGACGACCAGGTCCGGTTCCTCAAGGGCTGGTTCTCCGACACCCTGCCGACCGCGCCGGTGGAGCGGATCTCGGTGATGCGGCTCGACGGGGATCTCTACGACTCGACGATGGTGGCGCTGCGCTCGCTCTACCCGAAGCTCTCCATCGGGGGCTACGTGATCATCGACGACTACCACGCGGTACGCGGCTGCAAGCAGGCCGTCGACGACTTCCGGGCCGAGCACGGCATCGTCGACGAGCTGCACCAGGTGGACTGGACGTGCCGCTACTGGCGGCGGTCGCGCTAGACCTGCGCCGACACCGACGGCGGGTGGGAGGTCCGAGGATCTCCCACCCGCCGTCTTCGTGCCCAGGGTCCGGGTCGGCGTCGGCTCAGTTGGCCGGCGGTGTCTGCGGGTTGGCCGTGAGCCACTGCGCCACCCGGTCCTCGCGCAGTGCGGCGAAGAGCGCCGGGGCCCGGGCCTCGTCCAGCCGCACCGCGGACCCGGCCGGGGTCTGCAGATTGGCGTCACTGAACGGGACGGTGACGAACTGGACCGTCTCCGGCTTCACCTTGCGCAGCACGAGGGCGAGGTCGGCCAGGTTCAGGTCACGGTCGACGACCAACGATTCGGCCGCCGTGGTAAGCACCCGGTCGAGTCGAGTCGGGCTGGTGAGCAGACTCGTCGCGGTGACCCGCTCGGCCAGGGCACGGACCACCAGCTGCTGGTCGTAGATGCGGCCGAAGTCGCCGCCGGGCACGCCGTGCCGCTGCCGCATCAGGTCGTCGGCCGCCTTACCGTCCAGGTCGTGGCAGCCGGTGGGCCAGGTGACGCCGGTGTCCGAGGACTTCACGGTGTACGGCAGGCAGACGTTGATCCCCTCCACCGCGTCCACGAGCTTGCGGACGGCGGCGAAGTTGGCCACCAGCACGCCGTCGAGTGGCAGGCCGGTGAGCTTGGCGACCGTCTCGGCGGCCAGCGCGGCCCCGCCGAACGCGAACGCGGCATTGATCTTGTTGAGGCCGCCGGCCCAGGTCTGCCCCGCCGCGGGCACCTCGACGTAGCTGTCACGGGGGATGGAGACGACTGTGGCTCCGTCCCGCGCGGCGTTGACGTGCACCAGCATGATGGTGTCCGACCGCTGCCCCGGGTAGAGGCCCTGGTCCGGCTCGCCGTCGCGGGAGTCCGACCCGAGCAGCAGGAGGTTGAGCGGTCCCGACTCCCACCGCCGGTCGTCGTGGGCGCCGGTGCCCTGACCCAGGATGTCCTCGCGCTGCACGCGGCCCTCGTACCGGTGCTTGAGGCCGAAGCCGACGGCGACCAGGCCCGCGCAGAGCACGGCGAGCAGCAGGAGCAGGCTGATGGCCGCCTTCTTCCACCCCGCCATCGCCCGCCACCTCGACGTCGACGTCGCCGGCGGGACCGCGCGGCTGGGGATACCGGTCACCATCTTGACCACCTCTGAACGAACCGTCTGGACGCCTGAACCCGTTGCGGGGCAAGGGATGCAGCTGACAACACCCACCCGTGAAGCATTTAATCACTCTTTAGGGTTTCTATGCCGCTTTATCCTCTTTGCCCGAATTGCCCAATGCCATTCTGGCCTTCGGGTTTAGCGAGGGAGTTGGCATGTACGGAGTACCCACCAAGGGACCGCACATCGGTGGTGGCCTGGCCGCCACGGGGGTTGCCATCCAGTCT
The DNA here is from genome assembly GCF_000718555.1 of Micromonospora chokoriensis. Taxonomy (GTDB): domain Bacteria; phylum Actinomycetota; class Actinomycetes; order Mycobacteriales; family Micromonosporaceae; genus Micromonospora; species Micromonospora chokoriensis_B. The sequence continues at coordinate 106,963 of NZ_JOAN01000020.1, read as the reverse complement.
TGGTTGCTGGTCGGCGTCGGTCTGGTCGTGCTGGGCGTGGCGCTGTGGCTCGTCGCCATGTTGGGCCGCGAACGATGACAGTTTCCCGACGGGGGTCGTGGTTGCGCGCCTGCGCAGGCGGCCTGGTCGGTGTCGTCATCGCCGCCGCCACGCTCTGGCGCTGGCACGACATCGCCAGCGGCGAGGCGTGGCTGAACGCTCAGCTGGTCAACGCGGTCGGGTTGGCCGACACCAAGTCCATCGGCGCGGCCGTGATCTTCCCGCTCGATGAGCGCTGGGTCGGCTTCATGGTGTCCAGCGGCTGCTCGGTCGCCATGCTGCTGATCCCGCCGATCGTGCTGGCCTCGACGCTTATCGGGTTCCGGCGCATCTCGTTGACGCGTGGTCTGAACGCGCTGGCGATGGCCGTCGTACTACTGGTCACGGTGAACCAGATCAGGCTCGGGGCCGTGGTGGTCTCGATGCAGACCTGGGGCTTCCGGCTCGGCTACGAACGCAGCCACGTGCTGATCGGCTCGGTGATCACCACCGCTGGTCTGATCGCCGTCACGATCCTGTTCGTGGTCTTGGTCAGCCGGACCAAGCGGGCCCCTCAGGCGGTGGCCGGTGTCCACTGAGACCCAGTCTCTCGCCCTGCTCAACACGGCGGCTTTCCTGCTCTGCGTCAGCTTCTGCGCGTACGTGCTGAGCATCCTGGTCTTCCACCTGAAGAGCGGGCGCAGCCGGGGCGGTAGTCCGGACGGCTTCGACTGGCACATCATCGTGCCGTGCCGCAACGAGGCGTCGGTCATCGGCGACACCGTGCGACGACTGCTGTGCGACTTCCCCCAGGCGACCGTCTGGTGCGTCGACGACGCGTCCGACGACGGCACCCTCGCTGAGCTGGCGGCCTTCGCCGACCAGCCTCGGGTACACGTGGTCCAGCGTCAACTGCCGGACGCGCGGCAGGGCAAGGGCGCCGCGCTCAACGCCGCCTGGCGAGGCATCGAGCAGTCGCTGCCCGCCAACGCCGACCGGACGCGGGTGATCGTCGGCGTGTTGGACGCGGACAGCCGACTCGACCCGCAGGGTCCGGTCGCCCTCTCCGGCCGTCAGTACTTCGGCGCGGCCGAGGTCGGGGCCGTGCAGGTGGAGGTGCGGATGCTCCAGTGCGCGCCGCGCCGGTACGCCCCGAAGACCCAGGTCAGCCGCTGGGGACGGCTGCTGATCCGGCTACAGGACATGGAGTTCCGCGCGCCGATCGCCGCCATGCAGTCGCTGCGGCGGCGCACCGGCAGCGTCGCGATGGGCGGCAACGGGCAGTTCACCCGGCTGTCCCTGCTCAACGAGATCGCCGACCAGCACGGCACACCGTGGCACGGCGCCCTGCTGGAGGACTTCGAGCTGGGCCTGCACATCCTGCTGGCCGGTGGACGCACCGAGTACTGCCCGGAGAGCTGGGTGGCCCAGGAGGCGTTGACCCGGATCCGCCCGCTGGTGCGCCAGCGCACCCGGTGGGCCCAGGGGTCGATGCAGTGTGGCCGCTACCTCGGCAAGGTGCTGCGCTCGCCGCGAATCCGCAACTCGGCCACCCTGGAGATCGCCCACTTCCTGTCCGCGCCGTGGGCCCAACTGCTCGGCACGCCGATCTATGTCGCCTGCCTGGTGGTGATGTCCTACTACATCGACAACACCGCCGGCGGACTGCGCGGCTGGTGGAGCAGCGGCGGCTGGGGCGTACCCCCGCTGGTGCTCTTCTTCGGCATCGGACCGTTCGCCCTCTGGGGCATCGTCTACCGGATCCGTTGTGAGCCGCACCTGTCGGTGCCCAAGGCGCTGCTGCTCGGCGTCTGCCACTGGCTCTACAGCTACGCCCAGTCACTGGCGGTCTGGCTGGCCTTCGGCCGGATGGTGACCGCCCGCACCGACTGGCAGAAGACCGCCCGTGCCGCCGATCCGCAGCCACAACCGACCCCGCGGGCCGTGGGTCGAGTGACAGTCGGTTCGCCGGCCGTGGGTCGAGCGGCAGTCCCAGCCCAGCCGCGTCGGGCGCAGCCCGCACGCCGGTCGGGCCGCAACGACGGACCACGGTCGATCAGACCGCCCCGGCACCTCAGCCACCTCGCCCACCTGACCACCCCCACCACAGACCGCCCCGCTATCGCCCACATCAGAAAGTAGACATCTATGCCACGAGTTAGATCCGGTCTCGCCCGCACCGCCGCGGTGCTGGCCGGTGGCCTCGCCATGGTCGTCCTGGCAGCCTCTCCGGCGATGGCCGACACCTCCCAGTCCTCCGCCTCGGCGCTACAGATCAGCCTGCTCGGTGGCGGCCTCGCCAGCTCCGGCACCGCGTCGGCCACCAACGACGGCACCACCGAGTCGATCTCCGGTAACCAGAATCCCCCACTGGCCGTGCTCGGCGCGCAGACCGTGATCACCGCGGGTGTGCTGGGCCAGAACGTCCGGGCGTTCAACGACGGCACTTCGGCGGCCTGCGCCGGTGTGCTCGGCACGGGCGGCACGATCACCATCGGTCCCGGTGGGTCCTGCCTCGTCACGCCGGGCGCCGGGGTGACGCTGACCCTCGGGACCAGCGGCCTCGCCACGATCTCACTCGTCGCCGACGCCATCTACTCCTCATGCACCGCCACCAGCAGCCCGTCGGCGACGGGCACCGCGAGCCTGGTCAACGCCCGGATCGTCTCGACGCTCCTGGGCATCGAGACGACCCTGCTCAGCCTGCCGCTCAACCCGGCGCCGAACACCGGCCTGAGCATCCCGGGGCTGATCGACCTGACCCTCAACGGCCAGACCAGCTCGGGCGTCGGTCAGCTCACCGTCACGGCGCTGAACCTGACGGCGCTCGGTGGAGCGCTGGCGGGAGTCACCATCGGCACGTCCAGCTGCGGCGCCAACGCCATCGCCCCGCCCATTCCGGTGATCCCGCTCGCCGGGGCACCGCTCGCGCTCGGTATCGGCGCGCTCGTGGCCGGCACCACCGGCGGGTTCTCGCTCTACCGGCGTCGCCGCGCGGCCGCCAGGAGCTGACCCGACATGTGTGCGAGCAGGTCGACACCGCGAGAGGTCCTGATCCTGGCCGGCACCAGGCCGGAAGGAGTGAAGACCGCGCCTCTGATCCGCCGTCTCCTCGATGATCCGAGGTTCACGGTACGGGTGGCGGATACCGGTCAACAGCCGGGACGCGTCACCGAGGCACTCGCCCCGTTCGACCTCTGCCCGGAGGTGAGCCTGCGCCCGCAACGGCGTACCGGCTCGCTCGCCGAGCTGGCGGCGGCCCTGATCACGGGGATCGACGACCTGCTCACACGCCACCGTCCAGCGGCGGTCGTGGTGCAAGGGGACACCACGACCGCCCTGGCCGGCGGGACGGCAGCGTTCTGGCGGCGCGTCCCGGTCGTACACCTGGAGGCCGGGCTGCGGACCAACGACCTGGACCGGCCGTTCCCAGAGGAGGCCAACCGGGCGATGCTCGCGCGAATCGCGGCGCTGCACCTGGCGCCGACCCCGGCGGCCCGGGCGAACCTCATCGGTGAGGGCATTCGCTCCGATGCGATCGTGGTGACCGGCAACACCGTCGTGGACGCACTTCAGGACCTCGTCGAGCGCGGCACGGCGCAGGCACCGGCCTGGGTCGACCCGGCCCGCAAGCTGGTGGTGGCCACCGTGCACCGCCGGGAGAACTGGGGCCACGGTGTGGCCGCCACGGTGGACGGGCTTCGCCGCCTGGCGCGGCAGTGCCCGGACGTCCAGATCGTCCTGGTCGCCCACCCTAATCCGCAGCTCAGCGCGCAGGTCACCACGGGCCTGGCGGGCATCACCAACGCCCGGGTCACCCCACCGCTGCCCTACCCGCAGATGGTCGGGCTGCTGCGAGCGGCAGACCTGGTCGTCACCGACTCGGGCGGGCTCCAGGAGGAGGCCGCCACCCTGGGGGTGCCATTGTTGGTCACCAGGGACACCACGGAACGTCCGGAGGCCCTGACACCGGGCCGCGGCGAGTTGGTGGGCACCGATCCCGAACGGCTCGTGTCGGCCGGGCTTCGTCACCTCGCCGCAGGGCGGGCTGGTGCGGTCGGCTCACCGTTCGGCGACGGACGGGCCGGCGAGCGCTCGGTGGTGGCGATCGCGGAGCTGCTGAACGTACCGGCCGGTCGGCTGGTCCAGCCTCGCCGCCGCCCCGTCGCCGCCGCCACCTGAACCCCGCCCAGTCGATCCCGACAATCATGGAGTTAACCGGACAAATGCCCCTTCTCCACTGATACTTGGCTCATCGAAGTGCCGATCGGCAGCGTTGCGATCTGTCGGTCCACGCAGGTCAGTGATCAGAGGAGTCGTCAGGTGCAGGCGTGGTTCAACGGGCAGCGGTCCCCGACTCTGCAGGGCAGATACTCGGCCCAGTACAACGCCTTCGGCGTGCTTCGCCTGGCGATGGCGTGCGGCGTGATCATCGCGCACGCCGGGCCGCTGGGCTTCGGTGAGGCCAACATCGGGGCGGCGACGTTCGGCCGGCAGAGTGACCTCGGCACCATGTGCCTGTACGGATTCTTCCTGATCTCCGGATACCTCATCACCGACAGCGCCCTGCGCTCCACGCTGCGCCAGTACGTCCGTGCCCGCCTGCTGCGGGTCTTCCCGGGGCTGTGGGTCTGCCTGCTGGTCACCGCGTTCGTCTTCGCCCCACTGGCGGCGCTCTACGAGAACGGCAACCTCGACGGGTTCTGGGGACACCCCGAGGGCCCCTTCGACTACGTCACCACGAACTTCGTCGCCTCGATGGAGCAGTTCCCCATCTCCGGACTGCTGGCCGACACCCCGTACGGACAGATCGTCGGCGGACCCAGCGCGTTCGACGGATCACTGTGGACGCTCCGCTACGACCTGGCGTTCTACGGCATCGTCGGCATCCTCGTGGTGACCTCGGTGCTGCACCGGGCCCCACGTGCCGTGCTCGTCCTGACCGCCGTCTGTTACGCGCTGATCCTGGCGGACTTCTTCACGGCGCCGACCTGGAGCTCCCGGCCGCCGCAGCACGGCGCGATCGGGCCGTTCCCGCTGATCGGGGCCTTCGCCGCCGACTGGACGTTGATGCTCGGCTTCCTGTTCCTGCTGGGTGCCGCCGCACGCCTGTACGCGCACCGCATCCCGATGACCTCGACGTTGGCCGTGCTGGCCTCCGTCACGCTGGTCGGCTCGTTGTGGCTGGGCGGGTTCTTCGCGGTCGGCCTGCTGGCGTTCGCCTACCTGGTGCTGTTCGCGGCGGTCGCGCTGCCGAAGCGGTGGTCCGGCATCAGCCGCCGGCACGACTACACGTACGGCATCTACATCTACGGCTTCCCGGTGCAGCAGATGATCGCCCTGCTCGGCGGCGCCCGGTTCGGGATGGCCGGCTACATCGTGCTGAGCCTGCTCGGCGCCCTGCTGTGCGCCGTCCTCTCCTGGCACCTGGTGGAACGTCCCGCCCTCGGGTTCAAGACCGGCAGCGGGCGTGCACGGCACCGCCGCGCGGGCCGCACCGCCAGCCCACGCCCCGCGCTGATCCCCAACCCGGTGACCGTCGCCGGCGCCGAGGCGCGCGCTGGCACGAGCGGCCCCGGCCGACACAAGGCCGGTGCCCGGCACAGCCGGTCGACGAAGAACAACACCCCGGCGTCGGCGACCGCACCGCGCCGTGCCAAGCGGCGCAACGAGACCGCGGCGTCGTTCCTGGCGGTGCCCGATCGGACGAAGAACAAGAAGGACCTCCCGTTCGTGCCGGTGACCACGCCCACCTCGCACGCCCGAGCGGGCGGGTCGCACCGCGCGCCGACGACACCACCGGGGTGACGGCGACGGGGTCGGGGCCAGCGTGGCTCCGACCCCGCACGTCCGCCCGGGTGCGGGCGACCGCCCGATCAGGCCGAGAAGTTGCGGAACAGCAGGGACGCCAGGCCGAGCGCCAACGCCAGGTTGAACACGGTGGCACTGGCGAACACCGCCACCGGCCGCCAACCAGCCTCCCGCAGCGACGCGACCCGCACCTCCAGGCCGATGCTGACGAAGGCCAGGATCAGGAACCAGACCCGCAGGTCGTTGACGATGGCGATGGTGGCCTTGCCGTCCGCACCAGCTCCGTCGAGGTACCAGGTGGCGATGACCGAGGCCGCGATGAAGCCCAGCACGAACTTGGGAAACCGCGTCCACAGCTCGCCGAGGCCCGGTCGGGCCGCGCCGGGCCGTCGTTCCACCCGCAAGGTGAAGTACGCGGTCAGCGCGACCGCCACCACGCCCATCAGCGCGTTCTGGGTGACCTTGACGATGCTGGCGATCTGCAGCGCCTCCTCACCGGCGAGCGCCCCCGCCGCGGTGACCGCGGCCGTGGTGTCGATGTTGCCGCCGATCCAGGCCCCGGCCACCGCGTCGGAGAGCCCGAACACGTCGGCCAGCCAGGGCAGGATGAAGATGGACGGCAGCGCGAAGACGATGACCAGACTCGCCGTGTAGGCCAACTGCTCGCGGCGGGCCCGCACCGCGCCGGCGGCGGCGATCGCCGCGCTGACCCCGCAGATCGACACCGCCGACGCGAGCAGCGCCCGCAGCTTGTCGTCGAGACCGAACCGGCCGGCCAACCACCAGGTGAACAGGAACACCCCGCTGATCAGCAGGATCGCCTGGGCGATCGCCGGGCCGGCGGCGCTGGCGATGACGGCCAGGTTGATCGACGCGCCGAGCAGCACCAGACCGGTCTTAATGAAGAACTCGGTCCGGAACGCGGCGGCGATCCGGTCCCGCCACCCGAGCAGGGTGACGGCGACGTTGCCGAGCAGGCCGAGCAGGATCGCGTAGACCGGGTACTCGACGGCCGCCCCGATGTCCTCGATGGCGGTGCCCTCCGCCCAGGTGGGGACGTTCTGCTCCAGGTAGCGGGTAAGCGCGGCGAGACCGACCACGATCACCAGGCCCAGCGCGGTCCAGGCCCAGAACGCACCGCCGCGCGCCACGCTCGTCGGATCGGCGGGGCCGGCCGTGTCGGGCTCATTGCCGGTACGGGTCGCGTCGGCGGTCATCAGGGCACCAGCCCGGCGGGGATGGCACCGAGCAGGACCAGAGCGAGCAGTGCCAGGCCGAGGATGGTGGCCACCCAGTCCTCGTTGAACGCGAGCCGGGACTCCCCGGCGGTCTCCGGGGTGGGCGGTGACGAATCGGTGGTCATGGCGTACCTCCATGGTTGTGAACCGATCCGGCGCTGCCGGATCGGTCGGAAGTGCGGTGACGAGCGTGCGGAGCCGCGCCGGTGCGCAGGGGTCACGAGTCGACGCGTGATCCGGCGGTGCGGCCGGAGGAGGAATGCGGTGCGGCGGTGCTCAGTCGGTGACCAGTGCGCCCGGACAGAGCTCGCTGGCGGTCCGCATCAGGTCGACGACCCGACGCGAGGTGAGGAGCGGACCAACCGGCATTCACGTATTTTCCTACCGACACGATAGGAATTCAAGACCGTTGACACGTGGATTCTCCACGCGTGACACCCCTACGGCGGTGCCGGAGCCATCGCCGACTCCGGCACCGTCGGTACGCCCGATCCCGCTACGGGGTCGGGTACTGGGTCAGGTAGACCGGAGCGCCGACCTTGGTCATGTCGGCCGCCTCGCCCACGCCGTTGACCACGTGGTCGATCGTGCCGGCGCTGAGGTTGACGGTCATGACGTGGTGCAGTCGCACGCCCGGCCGGTTCGGCACCTCGAAGCCGTTCTCGGTGTGGATCGACGGGTTGTTCTGGTTGAAGACGTACACCCCGCCGCCGTACAGGGTGTGGTGCCGCACCCGGTCGCCGACCTTGTACCCGGCCCAGCCCTCGACCGGCCCGTTCATCCAGTCGGCCTGCGTCGGCGGGTCGTACGGCAGCTCGTTCTGGTAGAGGATCGTGGTGCCGTGCTCGCCGTTCCAGACCGTGTTGTAGCGCTGGAAGTGCTCGACGAAGAGGCCGGTCGCGGTCACGTGGTCGCCGTTGATGACGGCGCCGTAGCGACCGGTGTTGGTGCGCCAGCGGTCGGTGTCGCCGTTGACGCCCTCGGTGAAGCCCTCGACGCCGTGATCGCCGCGCCACACCCAGGTGTGGTCGATGAGCACGTTGTCGCTGTTGACCTCCAGCGCGGTGTTGGTCCGCCCGATGTGCGGGCCGCCGACGCGGAAGTACACGTCGGAGAGCGTGGTCGGGTTGTGCGGGGTGCTCGCGTTGTGGCCGTGCTGGCGGCCGACCCGCAGCAGGACCGGCGACTCGACGCGGCCGGCGTCGATCGTGACACCGGCGACGATCACACCGGGGACGCCGGCGACGTCCAGCGGGATCGCGCCGTTCACGGCGGTGAGGGTGGCGTGCCCGATCCCGAGCACCACCGTGTCGGGCCGCTTGACCTCGATGCTGCGCGCGATGTCGTACGTGCCGGGGGTGAGCAGCAGGTGCTTGCCGCGCGCGAGGTGACTGTTGATGACGCGCACCGAGTCGGTCGGCTTGGCGATGAAGAAGTCGCCGATCGGAATGGTCCGCCCCGGCGTCATGCCCTCGGCCCAGGAGACGCCCCGGCTGTCGCGCTGCGCGGCGGGCACCCGCACCTGGTACCGACCCTTGCCGTCGACGAAGAGATACGGCTTCTCCCGGCTGAGCGGCGTGGTCTCCAGGGTGGTGTACGGCGGGTCGGGGAAGGTGGCGTCGTCCGGTGCGCCCTCGACCCCCGCGAACACCTGATTCCACACCGCGTTGGACCAACTGCCGACCTCGCTGTTGCGGGTCAGCCACTGTTGCTGCGAGCCGTTCGTCGTGGCCGGCAGCCGTGAGTCGGCGATGAACCCGCCGCTGGCGTACTGCGGGCCGGCGGTGCAGTAGTCCATCAGCGACAGAGAGCCGCCGCCGATGTTCAGCCGGCGCATCGACACCGCCTGCGACACCGCCCAGAAGTTCGCCGACGACCGGCAGCCGTCCTGGCCGGCGGCGTTGATGGTGAGCGAGAGGTTGGACAGGGTGCGCCAGAAGTTGACAAGCGCCAGGCAGTTGCCGGTGCCGCCGTCGGCGAGGCAGCGGTTGTAGACCTCGAGCTTGCCGTTGATCGCGACATCGGTGGGCGAGGCGCCCAGGCCGGATACCTCGGTGTAGTAGCCGACCTTGGCCTGCAACGGCTGCTCGGTCGTGCCGTACGCGCCGGGCTTGAACAGGTATGCGTGCCGCGCGGCGCCCATCTCGTTGTCGACCTGCCGGGCGTGCGCCGCGTCGAGGGTCTGCTGGATCTCGCTGACCGGCATGGACGGGTCGAAGATCGTTACGTTCGGGCCGAAGTCGGGGCCGCCGTGCGTCGGGCGACCGGCGGCGGCTGCCGTGCTTGTCGTCGTGACGGCGGTGACCACCAGCAGGGCAAGAATGAGGGTTCGACGGGACGGGCTTGTCATGTGGTTCGTCCTCTCCGCTGACCGGACGTGTTCCCCGGCGCAGCTGGGCGGTGAGAGCGCTCTCTGACCCCTGTTTCTACCCGTAAGATCGGCCGCACGCTATCCGCGAATGGTGTCGGGCGACGACGCTGATCGATAACCAGCTTGACCGGCCGCCCTACGCTGCGCTCATGCCGCGCACGGAGATAGACAGAGTGCTGGTCATTCAACGCGATTCGCCTGGTCCACTGGCCGCGTCGCTGACGTTCGGTTGCGGTTCCCGCGACGATGAGATCGACTCGATCGGCCTGACCCATCTGGTGCAGCACCTGGTGCACTGGGACGAGCTGCACGTCACCGAGCAGTCCGAGGACAACGTCTGGGTGATCGAGACCTCGTTCACCGCCGCCGGCCCACCGGACCAGGTCGCGGCGCGTTTCACCGACATCTGCGCGGCTGTCAGCCGGCTGCCGCCGAAGGATCTGTCCGATGCCGTCGCGGACCTCGACGCGGACAGCCTGTACGTCTCGAACATCGACGATGGCCTGCTCGACCCCTGGGGATCACTACTGGCCCGACGGTACGGGCCGCGCGGACACGGTCTGTCGCGCTGGCCCGCGGTGGACTACGAGCTGCTCACGGCTGACGAGGTCCGACGGCATGTGCAGAGGTTCTTCACCAACGACAACGCCGTCCTCTCCGTGACCGCCGACGCGCCGCAGGCGATGCGACTCGGACTGCCCGCTGGTCCGCGACCCACCCACGACACCACGCTGGCCCACCACCGGTTCGGCCCGGTCTGGTACGCCGATGAGGTGCACGGCGTCGCTCTGGTCGTCGGCGTCGAACCCAGCGTGGAGGCGGTCCTGCTGATGTCGATGCTGCGCTCGCGGGTCGTGCGAGCTGTCGAGCAGGCCGGGGTCGCCGAACTCGCCGAGCTGATGTCCGAGGTCATCGACGGCACGCGGCACGAACTCGGGATACGGGTCATCCCCGGGGATGGCAGGAAGGCGAAGAGCTTCGACGCGGCCGTCGCCGCGGAGGCGATCTGGACCGAACTACTAAGACTTGTCCATAGCGGGCCTGATCCGGAGGAGATAGCGGACTTCCTGTCGCCCGAGGACGTGCCCATACCAGCGAGTCTGGTGCCCCTCTTCGAGAGCCGCGCCTGGGCGAAGCCCATCGAGAAGGTCGATTCCGCCGTGCAGCAGGAGCTCTTCGGGACGGCCGAGCTGTACTACTCGGATCGGCTCACCGAGCTGGCGGGATTCACTCCGGAGGCGGCGCGGGACGTGATGTCCAACTGGCTCTCCTCGGCAATGATCGTCGTGCCGTACGGGTCGCAGCCGAACCTTCCCGGCGTCACCGACGATTCGTGCCCCCGCACCCGCTTCGTGCCGGCCGGTGAGGTCATCAGACCGCCACTGCTGAAGCGGCTCGGCAACAAGGGCTCGCTGGTCATCGGCACCGATACGATCTCCACGGTGGATGGTGACGGCACCGCGCACACCGTGCCGCTGTCTGAGGCGCTCGTGGCCGAGCGGTTCGGTGCGCTCTGGCTCGCCCACCTCGGCCACGGCTGCGTCACCAGGATCTCGGACTTCGCTGATGCCGCCGACAAACTCCGCGCCGTCCTGCCGCCGCGCCGGTTCCGGCAGGCACCGAAAAGCCGGCTGCTGTGAGGTGCGCTCCCCGCGTCAGCCCTGATCCGGATCGGTAAGGGGGATCGGTAGTGCCTGCGCGTCCGCGGTGCCGCCACCGGTCGAGTGGGCCGGGGCGGGGCGGTCACCGCCGCGGCTGTGCAGACGCCCCCGCCCGGCCGGCCCGGCCCGCCGGGTCACCTCGACGGTCACCATCCGCACCGGCGGTGGCGGCACGGTGAAACGTCCGACGCCCCACCGCACCCAGATCGGGATCCGGCCGGCATCCGCCTCCGCGCGCAACTTCTGCACCGTACGGGCCCGGTCGGTGTGGTCGACCTCCACCACGACCGGCGGGCCGTCCGGACGGGCACATGCCACGTCGAGGACCGAGTGCCGCTGCTCCAGCGGCGGCGGCAACGGCAACACGCTCGGCGCGCGCCGGTAGACCCGCCAGCGGTGGGCCTCGGCCCACCGCACCACCGAGTCGATCACCAACGCGGTGACCTCGTCGGTGTCCAGGTCGACGAAGGTCACCTCGGCCAGCCAGCGGCTCAGGTCCGCGGCCAACCGCTCGCCCTGCGCCACGACCTCCACCGGCGCAGGATATCGCCTCAGCCGACGACGGCCGCAGTCGCGGCGAGGTGCCGGGTCAGCCAGGCGGTGGTGGCGGTACGGGCCGCTTCGGCGTTGGCCCGCGCCAGGAAGTCGTGCCCCTCCCCGACGAGCACCAGGTGCTCGTGCGGCACGCCCCGGGCAGCGAGGGCCTGGGCGACCTGTGCTGACTCGCCGGCCGGCACGTTTGTGTCGTTCGCGCCGTGGATCAGCAGCACCGGCACGTCCAGCCGGTCGATGTGGGTAAGCGGGGAGAGGTCGCGCAGCAGTTCGGCGTCCCGCTGCGGGTCGCCGTACTTGCTGACGGCGGCGGCGGCGATCCACGGCTCGGTGCCGGCGAAGAAGGTCCGGAAGTCGGAGATGCCGCACTCGGCGACCCCGGCGGCGAACAACCCGGGGAAGTTCACCAGCACCGCGAGGACCAGGTAACCGCCGTAGGAGCGGCCCAGACAGCCGAGCTGATCGGGCCGGGCGACGCCGGCGTCTACGAGGAAGTCGGCGCAGGCCGCCACGTCGGCGATCGCACCGTAGCGGCCGGCGAGGTTGTCGGCGGCGACGAACGACCGGCCGAACCCGGACGACCCGCGTACGTTTGGCGCGAAGACCGCGACGCCCTGCGCCACGAGGGCCTGGAACAGCGGGTTGTAGCCGGGGCGCTCCTGCGCCTCCGGGCCACCGTGCAGGCTGATCGCGGTCGGCCAGGGGCCCGGACCGGCCGGGCGGTAGAGCCAGCCGGAGAGCGCCAACCCGTCGCGGGCACGCAGGTCGACAAGTTGCGGCGCGACACCGGCGTCGTCCGTACGCGGGCCGACGGTGTCCGACCGCAGCGGGCGCAGCGCCCCGGTCGACGGGTCGACAAGCCACACCTCCCGGGGCTGTACCGGCCCCTGCGCGGTGAGGCAGAGCAGACCGCCGTCGGCGGCGAAGACGGCGTCGCCGAGCACCTCACCGGGTGCGGTGACGGCCCGCTGCACACCGCTGGCGAAGTCGAGCAGGCTCAGCTCGCTGCGCCCGCCGTAGGTGTTCCACAGCAGCGCGCCGCGCTGCCCGTCCGCGCTCGGCGTCACGTGCTCCAACTCGGCGTCGGGTCGCCCGGCGAGCCGGGTCGGCGCCAGCTCCGGGCGGGTCAGGTCGACCCGCACCAGCGCGGCGAGCTCGGAGTACGCGTCGGTGCGGGCCAGCACGCTCGTGCCGTCCGGGCCGAACCACCCCTGGTCGGTGCTGCCCCGCCCGGTGTCCGGGAGCAGCCGCCGTCGAACGCCTGTCGCCACGTCGAGCAGCTCCAGCCAGCGGGCGTTGCGCGGGCCGCGGCGCAGCAGTGCCGCACCGGCGTCCGGGGTGACGTCCAGGAGCGTGAGCAGGTCACCCTCGGCGAGCACCCGCCGGTGCCCGGTGGTCGCATCGACCAGCAGGGCCTGCCCGTGCTCGTCGGTCTCGGTGACCGCCATCAGCGCGCCGCCGGGCAACCAGCCGGCCAACGCGGCGCTGCGGCGGCCGAACCCGGCGATCTGGTGGCGTCGCGTCCCGTCCGGACTCACGGCCCACAGCTCGGTGCGGGGCGCACCACCGGGGGCGACGACGCAGGCCAGCCACTGGCCGTCCGGAGACCAGCTCAACGCGAGCACCGGCTCGTCGCCGACCGGCAACGCGACGGGCGCACCCGCGTCGACCTCGGCGACCCAGACCCCGGGCGTTCCCGCCCGGTCGGAGAGGAACGCCACCCGGCGGCCGTCGGGGGACGGCGCGGGGGCGAAGTCCTCGCCCACGGGCACCGGTGGCGACACCGGCCGGTGGTTCGCGGGTCGGGCCCGCCGGGTGGTGCGCGGCGCCTCGGTCCGTACGCTCATCTAAACCCCGATCCGCTGCAACCAGAGCTCCAGCAGCCCGAGCTGCCAGAGCGCGTTGGAGCCCAGCGTGGTCCGCTGGGCGTTCGGCCCGTCCAGCAACTCCTCCAGGTAGTCCTTGCGGAACAGGCCCCGCTCGCGCGCCGGTCGGGCGGTCAGCGCGTCCCGCACGTCGTCGAACAGTGGGCCGGAGAGGTGCCGGATGGCGGGCACCGGGAAGTAGCCCTTCGGCCGGTCGATCACCTCGTCCGGGACGATGCCCCGGCTCGCCGCCTTCAGCACGCCCTTGCCGCCCTGCGCCAGCTTCATGGCGGGTGGACAGGCGGCGGCCAGCTCGACCACCTCGTGATCGAGGAACGGCACGCGGGCCTCCAGCCCCCAGGCCATCGTCATGTTGTCGACCCGCTTGACCGGGTCGTCGACAAGCATCACCAGGCTGTCCAGGCGCAGCGCCGCGTCCAGCGCGGTGTCCGCGCCGGGCATGCCGAAATGCGCGGCGACGAACTCCAGGCTGGCATCGTGGTCGAGCATCCACTCGGGCGCCAGGTGCCCGCCGAGCGCATCGTGGCGACGATCGAAGAACACCCGGGCGTACGCCTCGACGGCGTCCGCACGGGCCACGTTGGCCATCGGGGGGTACCAGTCGTAGCCGGCGAGGATCTCGTCGGCACCCTGCCCGGACTGCACCACCGTGATCCGCTGCGAGACCTCCTCGGAGAGCAGGTGGAACGCGACGCAGTCGTGGCTGACCATCGGCTCGCTCATCGCCGCGATGGCCTGGTGCACGGCCGGGACGAATCGCTGGGCATCGATGCGGATCTGCTGGTGGTCGGTGCCGAAGTGCCGGGCCACCAGGTCGGAGTAGTGGAACTCGTCGCCGCTCTCCCCGGCCGCCGCCTCGAAGCCGATGCTGAAGGTGGCCAGCCCTCGCTGGCCCTGCTCGGCCAGCAGGGCGACGATCAGGCTGGAGTCGAGACCGCCGGAGAGCAGCACGCCGACCGGCACGTCGGCGACCATCCGTCGGCGTACGGCGGTGCGTAACGCCGCCATCATCCGTTCCTGCCACTCGTCGGCGGACATCGGATCGGCCGCGGCCCGATTGAACTCCGGCCGCCAGTAGGTGGTGTCGGTGCTTCGGCCGTCCGCGGTGATCACCCGTACGGTGGCCGGCGGCAGTTTGCGGACCCCGGCGAGGATCGTGCGCGGTGGCGGGACGACCGAGTGGAAGCTCATGTAGTGGTGCAGGGCCACCGGGTCGAGGTCGGTGTCCACGTCGCCGGCGGCGAGCAACGCCGGCAGGGTCGAGGCGAAGCGCACCCGGCCCGGACCCTCGGCCAGGTAGAGCGGCTTGATGCCGAGTCGGTCCCGGGCCAACACCAGCGTGTGCGTGGCCAGCTCGACCAGGGCGAAGGCGAACATCCCGTAGAACCGCTCGACGCAGGCCGCCCCCCACCTGTGGTACGCCTTGATGATCACCTCGGTGTCCGAGGTGGACCGGAACGAGTACCCGGCCGCGGTCAGCTCGTCGCGCAGCTCCCGGTAGTTGTAGATGCAGCCGTTGAAGACCAGGGCCAGACCCAACTCGTCGTCGACCATCGGCTGGGCGCCCGCGTCGGACAGGTCGATGATGCGCAGCCGGCGGTGCACCAGGGCCACCGGCCCGTGCTGCCACCGACCCTCGCCGTCCGGGCCTCGGGGGGTCAGGTCCGCGAGCATCCGCTCGACGGCGGCCAGGTCCGATGGTGCCCCGTCGAGGCGGAGTTCGCCTCCGATACCGCACATGTCACGCACCTCTCATCGGCTCAGGTCCGCTGGGTCCGCTGACCGGTCCAGGCTTGGCGGACCGGGTTGCGTCCCGATGACGGGTGGGTCAAGCGTGGGTTACACCGGCTGCTCGTCGGCTCCACCGAGCAGCCAGGTGTCCTTCGACCCACCGCCGCGCGACGAATTGACGATCATGCTGCCGGCCGGCGCCACCCGGGTCAGCGCCACCGGCGCGACCTCGGCGATGTCACCGAGGAACACGAAGGCCCGCAGGTCGACGTGGCGGGGAGCGAGGGCCGTGCCGTCGAAGACCGGGTGGGTGGTGAGCGCGATCATCTCCTGGGCGATCCAGCGGTGCGGAGCCGCGAGGATCTGCTCCCGGACTGCGTCCAACTCCTCCGCCTCGGCCCGAGGGCCGATCACCACCCGGTCACCGCCGTACCCGTCGACCGGCTTGAGCACCAACTCGTCGAGCCGGCCCAGCACCTCGGCTCGCTGCTCGGGCAGCCCACACAGGTACGTCGGCACGTCCCCCAGCAGCGGCTTCTCGCCCAGGTAGTACTCGATCAGCCGGGGCACGTACGCGTACAGCGCCTTGTCGTCGCCGACACCGTTGCCCAACGCGTTGGCCAGCGTGAGACGCCCGGCGTGCACCGCGGCGAGCAGCGGCCAACCCAGCGGCACCCCGTCGGCGCCCGGCGCGTGCAGCAGCGCCTCCTCGTCCATCCGCAGGTAGATCACGTCGACCTCGCTGCGGCAGCCCGCGCGGACCAGCCGAACCCGGCCCTCCTCCACCAGCAGGTCGCTGGTCTCGGTCAGCGGCACACCCATCTCGTCGGCGAGCAGCCGATGCTCGAACCAGGCCGGGTCACCCGGCCCACTGCTGAGCACCACCACGGCGGGGTCGTCGGCCGCGGCAGGCGCGGCGGCGACCAGCGCCCGGTACAGCATCGCCGGCGTCTCGTCGGCGGGCAGCAGATCCTCCGGCACCGGCAGCTCCGGCAGCACCGCCTGGGTCAGCCGACGGTTCTGCACCGCGTAGCCGATCCCGGAGGGCACCCGCAGGTTGTCCTCCAGCACGTACCAGCCGCCGTCCGGGTCCCGGACGAGGTCGGTCCCGGACACCTGGGCCCGGGTGCCCCGCCGGCCCATCAACGCCCCGGTCGGGCGCAGCCCGGGTGAGGACTCCACCACCCACGCCGGCACCACCCCGTCGGCCACCACGGCCCGGTCGGCGTAGACGTCGCGCAGGAACGCGTCGAGCGCGCGGGCACGTTGCACCAGGCCGGTACGCAGGGCCCGCCAGTCGGCGGCGGGCACCACCCGGGGCACCAGGTCGACCGGGAAGAGCCGGGTGCTCGCCTCGCCGGCCACGCTGAACGTCACTCCCCGGGCCCGCTGTTCCTCGTCCCGGTCGTGCTCCCGTTGACGCAGGGCGCCGGCGCCGAGCTGACGCAGGGCCGCGAGCATCGGGGCGTACGCCGGTTGCGGCCCGGCCAGCCCGAAGACCTCGTCCCCGGCGTCGGCGTAGGTGGGCAGCGCTGGCGGTGTCGGCGCACCTGGCAGCGGCCCTCGGACCCGGCCCCGGGTCTCGTCGAGCAGCAGGTCGACCACGTCGGCCAACCGGCCACGCCGCTCGTACGCCCGCCGTTGCCGCGCCGCTGAGCTGCCGTGCTCCAGCGCGTACCGGGTCAGCTCGCTGACCTGCTCCCAGTCCCCGGTCGCCTCCAACTGCGAGCGCAGGTCGGTCACCAGACGGCGGACCGCCTCGCCGGCCGGCACCGGTCGGGCCGATCGCGGCAGGTCGAGCAGGTCGCCTTCCAGCCCGGAGCGGGCCGCCCGCCACACAGCGGCGCGCAGCACCGGCGGGCGTACCGCTGTGCGCTCCACCCCGGCGCGCAGGGCGGCGACCTCCCTTCGGACCAGCGCCCGGAACAGGCCGGTGAGCAGGACGATGGTCTCGACATCGGCGTTGGCGTCGGTGATCCGCAGCTCCACGGTGGGCACGTGCGCCGACGGCCGGACATCGAAATAGATCATGGCGGGGTCGGTGATGGTCTCGGAGGAGATCAGCTCGGCGACCAGCGCCTCGTGATCCGCCGCGCTGCTCACCTCGCCCGGATCACCGGCGGTGGGCCAACGCTGCCAGACCAGCGACCGGACGCTCGCGTAGCCGCTGTCCTGGCCCATCCAGTACGGCGAGCTGGTGGAGAGGGCGAGCAGCACCGGCAGCCACGGCTGGACCCGGCGGGTGACCGCCACCGCCAGATCCCGGTCGGAGACTCCGACGTGCACCTGCGCGCCGCAGATCAGCTGCTCCCGGGCGAGCATCTGATACTCGTCGAGCATCCGCCGATAGCGGGAGGTGGGTGTGACGCTGGGGTCGCCGTCGGCGCGCAGCGGCACCGTACCGGCCGCCACGATGCCCAGCCCAGCCCGGTCGGCGACCTGGACGGCCGCCTGACGCAGCCGGGTCAGCTCGGCGCGGATCTCGTCCAGGGTGCGGCAGACCGCGGTGTTGGTCTCGACGACGCTGCGGTGCAGCTCGGCGGTGAACGAGGCGGCCGGCAGCCGGTCGAGCAGCTCCCCGGCGCGGGGCACCAGCTCCCGGGTGTGTAGGTCGACGACGTGGAACTCCTCCTCCACGCCGATCGTTGCCAGGTCCGCCGGGTCGTCGTCGAGCGCGACGATTGCGCTCGGGCGAGGGGTGGGCACCGTCCGGCCGTTGCCGGACCGGCCCATCGCCCCGTCGTACGTCGGCGCGTTCGTGGTGTTGTCGGCCATGGTCACCCCGGTTCGCGTGTCGTGCACTCGACTGTCCGACGAGCGTTCCCAGGGTTGGTACCGGGGGTGTTTCGGGCGCGTTAAGGTGACGCGCCCGTTACTCGATGGCCGAGACGACCCGGTTGGCGGTGGCCGCCGCGACCGCCAGGATCCCGCGCCGCCGGGCGTACCGGGGACCGACCCGAGCAGGCCGGTCCCCACGGCGTTCAGGCCGCTGGGCGTACCCGGTAGGCCAGGTGGGTGACACCGTCGCCCTCGACGACGCGGAACGGGCCGTCGAGCTGAAGTGGCGCGATCTTCAGGTCGGCGAAGAGCGGGATACCCGCGCCCAGCACCACCGGGACGAGGTCGACGTGCACCTCGTCGAGCAGACCGGCCTCGATGACCTGGGCCGCGATCGTGCCGCCGTTGACACCGACCTCCTTGTCACCGGCGAGCGCCTTCGCCCGGGCGATGGCGCTGGCGATGCCGTCGGTGACGAAGACGAAGGAGTCGCTCTCCGGCTCCCAGCCCTCCGGCACGCTGTGCGTGACCACCACGACGGGCAGGTCCATCGGGTGCCGGCCGCCCCACCCCTTGGTCATGTCGAACAGCCGCCGGCCGACGACGAGCGCGCCGGTGCGCTCATTGAGATCGTGCAGGTGCCGGGCGCTCGCGGCGGACGTCCGAAAGGTCATCTTGGGATCGGCCGTCGGCGTCTCGACGTCACCGTTGCTGTACCACTGGAAGAGGTACTCGAATCCACCGTGGGACGCGTTTGCGATGTAGCCGTCCAACGACATCGTCGCCCCGGTCGTCACCCTTGCCATCGATCGCCCCCTGGTCTGCTCAGTGGGACTTCATGAGGTCGACCAGCTGGTCCAGGGCTGCGCCCCAGCCCTCGTGGAAGCCCATCTCCTCGTGCGACTTCTTCGCCGCCGCGTCGGGGTGGATGGCGATGGCAGTGTACTTCGTGCCGGTGCCGTCAGGCTCGATCCGAACCACCGCGGTGAACGCGAAACCCTCCTGAACGATCTGCGGGCGGAAGCCAGGGCCGAGGGCGGAGGTGAAGACAAGCGTCTTGCCCTCCTCGGCCACCAGGATGCACCCGCTGTGCGGGAACTCCTGACCCTCGGGCGAGCGCATCGTGTTGTCGAACCTGCCGCCGGGCCGCAGGTCGATCTCGCAGGCGACGGTCGACCACGGCTTCGGAGTGAACCACTGCATGAGCAGCTCGGGCGTGGTCCAGGCCCGCCAGACCAGCTCGGGCGCCACGTCGACGGTGCGCTCCAGGACGAGGTCGAGCTCGGGGTTCACGGTGTAGACGGTCATTGCTGTTGCTCCTTCAGGTCGTAGAGAAGTGCGTCGAGTTGGTCCAGGCGTCGGGTCCACAGCGTGCGCTGCGCGGCGAGCCAGGTGTCGAGGTGGTCCAACGGCTGGGGTACGAGCCGGTAGGTGCGCACCCGACCCGTCTTTTCCGAGGTCACCAGACCGGCGCGCTCGAGGACGTGCAGGTGCTGGGTGAACGACGGGAGTGCCATGTCAAACGGACGAGCCAGGTCGCTGGTCGTGGCTGGCCCCTGAGCGAGGCGCTCCACGACCTGGCGGCGCGTGGGGTCGGAGAGCGCGTGGAACACACCATCCAGTGCGCCGCCCGTCCCATCCGAATGCTTAGGCATATGCCTAACTATTGCACCCGGCGCGACCGACGTCAAACCGACAGCGATCACGCGCTCACGGATCTACGTCCTCGACCCGGCTCGGGGCGGCGCCCATCGGCTTGGTGCAGAGCACATCGGGCTGGGGCAGATAGCCCAGCGCCTGCCAGAACCGGAGCGCGGCCGTGTCCTTCGGCAGGACCAGCAGGTTCACCCGTGGGCAGCCGAGCGCCACGAACCGCTTCTCCAACTCGGCGACCAGCAGGGTGGCGAGACCTCGTCGGCGATGCGCCGGATCCACGGCAAGGCGCAGGATCATCCCGCGCCGGCCGTCGTACGTGCCCAGCACGACCCCGGCGAGCGCCTGGTCGACCTCGGCGACCAGGAACAGCTGCGGATCCCGCGTGAGCTTCGCCGTCAGCTCCGCGCGGGGCAGCACATCCCGTTGCGTCGCGGTCCACAGCGCCGCGACGCCCTCGTAGTCGTGCCACCCGAACTCACGAACGTGGATCACGATGCCGCGTGCAGGACACTGCCGCACGAGGGCTCGCCCGCCACGTCGTACGTGGCGTAGACGACGCCGGCCTCGGTGGTGCGCGACCCGGTCAACCTCAGCCCCGCCGGGGTGGTCCCCTCGGCGAACAGCCGCTTCCCCTGCCCGAGGACGACCGGGAAGATCAGCAGACGGTACTCGTCGACCAGGCCAGCCTTCTGCAGCGTACGCAGCAGGTCGCTGCTGCCCTGCACGAGCAGCTCGCCGTCGGTGCGCAGCTTGAGCGCCGCGACCGTCTCGGCGGCCTCACCCACCAGAACCTCGGTGTTGCGCCAGTCGGCGGTCATCGGGCTGCGCGTCGCCACGTACTTCGGCATGCTGTTGATCTTTGCCCCGCCGTCCTCGTCGGAGACGTGGGGCCAGTGCGCGGAGAGGGTGTCATAGGACTTACGGCCCAGCAGCATGCCGTCGGCCCGTTCGAACACGCCGCCCATGATCTCGCCGAACCCCTCGTCGACGTGCGGCGGCAGCCAGCCGCCGTGCGGGAATCCGTTGGAGTCGTCCTCACCACGCCCACCGGGGCCCTGCATCACACCGTCCAGGGACAGGAACGTCCCCACCACCAGTTTGCTTGCCACGTCACGGCTCCTTCCCAGTCGCAGGACAGAGACAGCAGTCACCACGCCGGACCATACGTTCCCGTGACGCTGAGTGCAGACCGGCGCGCGTGAACCACGAGGCCCGGCGGGCGGGATGCCCGCGCCGGTCGTAGCGTGGGGCGCATGCGAACCACCACGCTGGGCAGCACCGGCCCCGAGGTCGGCGTCATCGGCCTCGGCTGCATGGGAATGAGCCACGGCTACGACATCACCGGCCCGCGCGACGACGAGACGTCGATCTCCGTCATCCGACAGGCACTGGACCTGGGCGCGACGCTTATCGACACGTCGGACGTGTACGGGCCGTACACCAACGAGGAGCTGGTCGGGCGGGCGCTGGCCGGCGGTCACCGGGAACGGGCCGTGCTGGCGACGAAGGTCGGCCTGGTCGCCACCTCCCCCACCGGCGGCCCCGGCAACTCACCGAAGATCGGCAACAACGGCCGCCCGGAGCACATCCACGCGGCGATCGACGAGAGCCTGCGCCGGCTCGGCACCGACCACGTCGACCTCTACCAACTGCACCGGGTCGACCCGGAGGTGCCCATCGAGGAGTCCTGGGGTGCGATGGCCGAGGTCGTGGCGGCGGGCAAGGCTCGGCAGATCGGGCTGTCCGAGGTTACGGTGACCCAGATCGTGCGGGCCCAGGCGGTGCACCCGGTGGCGTCGGTGCAGTCCGAGCTGTCACTGTGGACCCGCGACCCGCTGACCGAGGTACTGCCGTACTGCGCCACGCAGGGCGTCGCCTTCCTGCCCTTCTCCCCGCTCGGTCGCGGTTTCCTCGCCGGCCGGTTCACCTCCTTCGACGACCTGCCCGCCGACGACTTCCGTCGCGGCCTGCCGCGCTTCCAACAGGACGCGCTGCGCGCCAACCTCGCCATCGTCGCCCGGGTCGCCGAGATCGCCGACCGGGCCGGGGTCAGCCCCGCGCAGGTCGCCCTCGCCTGGGTGGTCGCCCAGGGCGACCAGGTCATTCCGATCCCCGGCACCAAGACCCCGAAGTACCTGGTGGACAACTGCGCGGCAGGCGAGGTGCGGCTCAGCGCCGAGGACCTGGCCGACCTGGATGCGCTGCCCGCACCCGAGGGTGGCCGCTACTGAGACTCCGGCGGCCCGGCGGCGTGCGACCGGGCCGCCACCGGCGGACCGAACCTGACCCCGACACCGGGCGAGTAGAGCACGCTGACCGGCGGCCCGACCGGTGCCGGCAGCCCGGCGGCGGCGACCAGCTCGTCGTCCAGGCGTAGCAGCTCAGCCCGGTGCAGTGGCCAACTCGGATGCCAGTTCGGCAGGTGCAGCGTACGACCGTACGCCCGGGTGTGCAGGCCCCAGCGGGCAGTGACGAAGTGTTCGAGCGGCGTCGGTTCGGCGATCCGCTCCCCCACCCGCACCACCATCCGGCTCGTCGCGCCCGCCGGCCCCGGCCAACGCCGCCGGCAGCGGTAGGTGCGACGGTCGCCGTCGCGGTCCAACCGCATCGACGACCACAGGTACGGCAGGCGCAGCGTCGCCCGCGCCACCAGCACCGGCACCAGGCGTGACGCGTCGAGCGACCGGAACACCACCGCTCGTCGGCCGGCGTCGTCGACGGAGTAGAGCCGGACATTGGTCTCCCAGAAGGTGCCGAAGTAGGGCACCGCGGGGCCACGGCCGAAGCCGAGCCCGACCATCCGGAAACCGATCAGGCCGACGTAGCTGACGCCTTCCAGCGTGTCCGGGCGGGTGCCGGCGGGCAGCAACGGCGCGACGAGCGCCGGAGCGACGGCCCAGTGCAGGAAGGTGAGGTTCTCCCAGCGCTGCCGCAGAATCGCTCGTGGAAGCGTCTCCTGGGGCGCCGCGTCGACCGGCTCGATGTCCACCCCGTCATCCTGCCCCGCCCACGGCCCTTTCCCGGGGCCGCGCACCCGTCGGGCGAGACGTTCTGGCTGGTGGCGGATCAGTCTTGTTCCTGGGGCGGGGATGGTCAGGGTCACTCCGCCGACCGCTAGCAGAAGTGGACGATGCTCGTCCCCTTGAACTAGCTTCACTGATGCGGACGATGGTCGTCCGCTGCGGATGACCGTTCGTGCTCACCCGCCGAAACACCCAGCCTCTACGCCCAGAAAAGGAACAACCATGTCCACGCGCTTCGCAAACAAGGTCATTCTGGTCACCGGCGCCACCTCCGGCATGGGGCAGGCCCTCGTGGAACGAGTCGCCGCCGAAGGCGCGAAGGTCGTCCTGGCGGCACGCGGCAAGGAAGCTGGCGAGGCACTCGCCGCCACCCTGCGCTCCGCCGGAAGAGCCGCGATCTTCGTGCCGACAGATGTGACGGTCGAGGCCGAGATGGCGACGCTGGTGCAGCGGGCGGTCGACCACTACGGCCGGCTCGACGGCGTGTTCAACAACGTGGGCGCGGCCACCGCGCTCGGTCCGATCACCGAGATCGGCCCGGACGCCTGGGACGCCGAGATGGCGCTCAACCTGAGCAGCGTCTTCTTCGGGCTCAAGCACCAGATCCCCGCGCTGCAGGCCGCTGGCGGCGGCTCGATCGTGAACAACGCCTCCGTCAGCGGCGTCACCGGGTCCGCCGGCCTGGCCTCCTACAGCGCCGCCAAGCACGGCGTCGTCGGGCTCACCCGGTCGGCGGCTCTCGAGGTGGCCGCCACGGGTGTACGGATCAACGCGCTCGTCACCGGCGGCGTCGACACCCCTCTCCTGCGGCGAAACCTGGGCCCGAACCCGGACGAGGCCCTCCAGATGGGCAACGCCATGCACCCCGTGGGACGGATCGGGCGGCCCGACGAGATCGCCGCGCTCGCGGCCTTCCTGCTGAGCGACGAAGCCCCCTTCATCACCGGCGCCGCTCTCGCGATCGATGGCGGCCTGACCGCCGCCTGACGGCCCACTGCCACCACTTCCCTCGAAGGAAAA
This sequence comes from Micromonospora chokoriensis, assembly GCF_000718555.1. Lineage (GTDB taxonomy): Bacteria > Actinomycetota > Actinomycetes > Mycobacteriales > Micromonosporaceae > Micromonospora > Micromonospora chokoriensis_B. The sequence goes on along the minus strand of NZ_JOAN01000020.1, from coordinate 83,218 downwards.
CAACGATGCCCACTCGGCACGCCGCACCGAACTCGCAGCGGTGGAGAGCCCTGCTATTCATCTCGATCGCCCAACTGATGGTCGTTCTCGACGGCGCCGTCATGAACATCGCCCTCCCCTCGGCGCAGCAGGCGCTGCACTTCACCGACGGAAGTCGTCAGTGGGTGGTCACCGCGTACGGTCTCGCTTTTGGTGGTCTCCTGCTGGTCGGCGGCCGGATCGGTGACATGGTGGGGCGCAAGCGCGTCTTCCTGCTCGCCCTGGCGGGCTTCGCGATCGCCTCGGCGATCGGCGGCCTGGCGGTCAACGCGGCGATGCTGCTGATCGCCCGGGCACTGCAGGGAGCGTTCGCGGCGCTGCTCGCGCCGGCCGCGCTCTCGCTGATCTCCCTGTTGTTCACCCAGCCGCGGGAACGAGCGAAGGCCTTCGGCGTGTTCGCCGCGGTCTCGATCGCCGGTGGCGCCGTCGGTCTGATCGCCGGCGGTCTGCTCACTCAGTACCTGAACTGGCGTTTCGCGATGTTCATTCTGGTTCCGATCGCGGTCGTCGGGATTGTGGGCGCCATCTCCACGGTCCACGACGACGGTGAGCGGCACCGCTCCCGGCTCGACATTCCCGGGGTGCTGCTGGCCAGCCTCGGCCTCGTCAGTCTGGTCTACGGTTTCAGCGCCGCGGAGAGTCACGGTTGGTCGGCGGGTACGACTGTCGGATCCTTCGTCGCCGGGGTTCTGCTTCTGGCGGCCTTCATCGTGGTGCAGTCACGGGTGCAGGCGCCGCTGCTCCCGCTGCGAGTCCTGAGCGAACGCAACCGGGCAGCCGCCTACCTGTCGGTGGGCCTCGCAATTGTCAGCATGTTCGGGATGTTCCTCCTGCTGAGCTACTACTTCCAGCAGGTCAAGGGCTGGCCGCCGGTCCTGGCCGGCCTGGCGTTCATGCCGATGGCGGTGCTGCAGGCGCTCGGGGCCACGCAGGTCGGCGCCCGGCTCGCGCACCGGATCGCGCCACGGCCAATCATGGTCGGCGGCTACCTCGTCAGCGCGGCCGGCCTGGTCCTGCTCGCCCTCCTCGACGCCGACAGCAGCTTCCTGGAGATCGCGATCGCCGAGGCCGTGGTCGGAATTGGCGTCGGCGCCGCGTTCACGCCGGCGATGAGCATCTCCACCCACGGCGTCGAGCCCACCGACGTCGGTGTCGCCTCCGCGATGATCAGTTCGTCGCAACAGGTCGGGGGGTCGATCGGCGTCGCTCTGCTCAACACCGTCGCGACCAGTTCCACCGCCTCCTACCTGGTCACCCACGGCGGTACGGCGGCCCCCGTCCACGTCCAGAACCAGGCGCTGATGCACGGCTACTCGGCCGCGTACTGGCTGGCCACAATCTTCGTCGTGGCTGCGGCGCTAGTCTCCGCGATCCTGGTGAACGCCGGCAAGCCGGAGCATCTGCCGACCTCGGCGTCGGACGACGCCGTCCCGGCCGCCGTCGCGGTGCCCGCCCACTGAGCGACGGCGCCGCCGCGTCAGCTCCCGACTCTCCTGAGGGCGGGAGCTGACAGGCATCCGCCGACCGTCGCGGAGAACAATCGGACGATATGCGTCCGATTGTGCTAGGCTTTCCGGATGCCTGATCTGGATCCGGCGTCTGGCGTCCGCGCGGACGCGCGGCAGAACCGACGCCAGCTGATCATCGCGACCCGGGAGGCGATCGCCGCCCGCGGGCTCGACGTCTCGGCTCTGGACATCGCCACTGCGGCCGGCGTGGGGGTGGGCACGTTGTACCGGCGCTTCGGCACCAAGGAAGCGCTGCTCGACTACGCGGTGCTCGGCCTCTACGACGAGTTGTGCGACACCGCGCGGGCCTGCCTGGAGCGCCCGGATCCGTGGGACGCAATGGCGGAGTTCGTGCTGGAGCTGGCCGGGGCCCACCGGGACAGCCGCGGCCTGGCCGAGGTCACCGCCGCCTGCGAAAGGCCGCCGACACCCGAGCTCGCGCAGCGCACCGTCGCGCTCCAGGAGGCCGTTGCCCAGCTCACCGAGCGGGCACACGCGGCGGGTGATCTCCGTGCGGACGTAACCTGGCAGGACGTCCTGCTCTGCTCACGGGCAGCGCTGGACACCGACCACTGCCTCGGCGTGGACGCGGGGCCCGACGGGTGGCGTCGAGTCGTCATGGTCCTGCTCGACGGCATGCGCGCCCCCGGACGCACCCCTCTCCAGGGGCCAGCACCGCAGGTCCGCCCACCCGAAGCATGATCCAATCGCGTTCCCGGGGACGTAGGAGGATGTACGCGTGACGCAGAGCGACGCGGAGCTGGTCGTGCTCGCGCAGGCGGGAGACGCGGCTGCGCTCGGGGCGCTGCTGGCGCGGCACGAGGCCGGGATGCGGGCCGTCGCGCTGAGCGTCCTCGGCTACCGGCCGGACGCCGAGGACGCGGTGCAGGACGCGATGGTCGTCGCCCTGCGTCGCATCGGCGAGGTCCGCGACCCGGCCGCCATCGGCCCCTGGTTGCGGGCCATCGTGCGAAACAACAGCCGGATGGCGTTGCGCGGCCCGCACGCCGTCCCGGTCGCCGAACCGGAGTGGTTCGCCCGCCCCGCCGACACACCCACCCCAGAGGAGGCACTGGACCGGGGCGCCATGCGCGACTGGGTGTGGCACTCCATCGGGCAGCTGTCCGAGCCGGACCGGCTCGTCACGCTGCTGCGGTACTTCAGCGACGCATCCTCGTACGAGCAGATCGCGGCCCTGTGTGGCGTGCCGGTCGGCACCGTCCGCAGCCGCCTCAGCCACGCCCGCCGAGCGCTCGCCGGCGGCCTCCGAACGGCGGCGACCACGGCGCACACCGACGTCGCCGCCGCGAACGACTCGCGCTGGCGAGAGGGCCGCGACATGATCACCGCTGCGATGGGCGGCGACTTCGAGCGGGTGGTCCGCGAGAGCTGGTGGCCGGACGCCGAGATGATCGTGCCGGGTGGCCCGCGCGGCGGCCGTGACCTGGCGATCAATGGCATGAACTGCGACCTGACCGCCGGGGTACGCCAGCAGCTGCGCAACGTGGTGGCCAGCGGCGACGTGCTGATCTGGGAAACCGACCTGATCAGCCCGCCCGACAACCCGGAGCACTGCCCGCCGGCGGCGCTGTGGTTGCAGGTGCTGCGTGAGGGCCGCGTGCGCCAACTGACCCTGTTCCACCCCGCCCCCGCGCTGGTCTGAAAAAACTTCCCCGACCGAGCGAACTTCTCCCCCGCCCCGTGCATCTGGCCTGCGTCATGCACCAGTGACCGTGTCGGCAGACGCCGCGCGGGTCTCAGATCGGGAGATAGCTCATGGGTTCCACCAGCCACGACGTCAGCGCCCTCGCACCCGGCGCCCACACGTTCACCGTCGATGGCGTTCGGCAGGTCTACCACGTCGCCGGCACCGGCCCGGTGTGCGTGGCGCACCCCGGCGGCCCGGGCATCGAGTGGGCCTACCTGCGCACGCCCAGCCTTGAGGCGCACTTCACCATGGTCTACGTCGAGCCGGTGGGCACGGGTGCGTCGGGACAGCTCAACGACCCCAGCGAATACCGTCTCGACAGGTATGTCCGTTTCCTGCACGCCATCGTCGCGCACCTCGGGGAAGGTCGGGTGTATCTCCTCGGGCACTCGCACGGCGGTTTCGTCGTCCAGCGGTACGCCCTCGCCTACCCAGACCGGGTCGCCGGCCTCGCCCTGTACGACACCTCCCCCGTCACCGGCGCCGAGTTCTGGGCCGAGGCGATGGCCGGCCTCGCCGCGTACCCGCAGCGGCACCCGGACCGGCCGGAGGCGGCGGAGGTCCCGGCCGCCTTCGCGCAGATCGGCGCCGCGACCGACGACGAGTCGTTGGTGGCCGCCCTGCGCGCGGCCCTTCCCGCGTACTTCGCGGACTTCTGGGGTCGACAGGACGAGTTCGCCGAGTTCCAGGCAGCCGTGCGGATCTGGTCGGGGCCGGCGGGCGCGCAGGACCCCACGCCCTTCGACGTACGGGACAACTTCGGCGAGATCACCGCACCCGCCGTGGTCATCGTGGGGGCGCACGACTTCATCTGCGGTCCCCGTTTTGCCGAGCAGCTGCACGCGGGCCTTCCGGACTCGCGCCTGGTGGTGCTGGAGCACAGCGGGCACTTCGCCCACATCGAGCAGCCGGCGGAGTTCACCGCGGCCGTGGTGGGGCTACTGCAGCGTTGACCGCCCCCAGGTCCGTTCGTCACAGCGGGCAGCTCTCAAGATGCGGTCGCGTTGAACGGTCATAGGCTGATCACTTTGGTGCACCGTGACGAAGAGGAGACCGCCGTGAGCCAGACCGAACGGATGGATTCCGTCGACGAGTGGAACGTGGCAGAGGACGACGGCGTCCTGGACGCCTCCGACACCCTCGACGACGACCGCGTCGGCGACCCCCTCGACACCGGCATCATCGCCGAGGACCACTGGACGGCCGCCAACCGGTTCGGCACCACGCCCGCCGAGGAACGCGCGGGCGAGTCCCTGGAGCAACACCTTGCCCAGGAGGTGCCGGATGTCGACCCGTACGCCGAGGGTGGCGACGACGAGGACGAGCTGACCCGCCGGGGGTACGAGGCGGAGGCGCGCGCCGGCCGTCTCGTCGCCTTCGACGAGGGCGTCCGCGAGGACGACGAGGCCGAGTCGGTGGCGTGGGACGTCGGCATCGACGCGGGTGCCGCCAGCGCGGAGGAGGCGGCGGTCCATCTGGTCGAGGACCCGGACGGGCCCGGCGACGGTCCGTTGCGCTGACGCCGTACCCGCCGCGCTCGGCACTTCACGCCAGTGCCGAGCGCGGCGGGGTCGGTCAGTGGATGACGACGGGCGTCTTGACCAGCTCGCCCTGCGGGTCGTCGAGCTGCGCCGGCTGACGTCGGCGCGGCAGGAACGCCGCCGGGATGATCGTGAGCACGACCAGCGCGAACGCGACCCAGAACGTGGTGGCGAACGACTTGGCGGCGAAGTCGAGCCCGCGCTCGATGAGCGACGGGTCCACCGGCATCTGCTGGAGCAGCTCCGGGCGCTGCTGGGAGGCGATGGCCAGCCCGGCCTCGGTGATCGGCTTGCCGCTCTCGTCCACCAGGCCGGGGATCGGCCGGGAGCCGTTCAGCTCGTTGGTGAGGATCACCGACATCACGGCGGCGCCGACCGAGCCGCCGATCTGCTGGAGGATGTTGACAAGCGTCGAGCCGCGCGCCACGTCGTTGGCCGACAACGTCCGCAGGGCCGAGGTCATGATCGGCATCATCGTGCCGCCCATGCCCAGACCCATCACGAACAGCGACCCACCGAGCAGCCAGTACGAGGTCTGCGGGTCGACCTGGGTGAAGCCGAAGAACCCGGCGACGATGAGCGCCAGCGCGAACGGAACGGTGCGCCCGATCGGCACCCGGTCGGCGAGCGTGCCGGCGATCGGCATGGTGATCATCGCGCCGATGCCCTGCGGGGCCATCAGCAGGCCGGCGGCCAGCGTCGACTCGCCGCGCACCTGCAGGAAGTAGCTCGGGAACAGCAGGCCGGCGCCCATGAACGCGATGATGAAGACGAACATCGTCACCGAGGCGATGGTCAGGCTGCGGTTGCGGAACAGCCGCAGGTCGAGCAGCGGGTGCCGGGGCTTGAACGAGTAGAGCACGAACGCCACCACAAGCGCGCCGCCGACCAGCATCGGAGCCCACACCTTGGCCGCGGTGAAGGTGCCCACCTCCGGCAGCGACGAGATGCCGTAGAGGAAGAGGGCGAGGCCCGGCGAGAGCATGAGCATGCCGACGAAGTCGAACGACTCCGACGGCTCGGGGGCGTCCTTCGGGAGCGCCATCTGCGCGTAGATCAGCCCGACCACACCGATCGGCAGGTTGATCAGGAAGATCCAGTGCCAGCTCGCGGTGTCGATCAGCCAGCCACCGAGGATCGGGCCGCCGATCGGGCCGAGCAGCATCGGGATGCCCAGGACGGCCATCAACCGACCGATCCGGTGCGGGCCGGCGGCCCGGGTCATGATGGTCATGCCCAGCGGCATGAGCATGCCGCCGCCGAGGCCCTGCAGGACCCGGTAGCCGATCAGCTCGCCGATCGAGTCGGCGGTGGCGCAGAGCCCCGAACCGATGGTGAACAGGGCCAGCGCCACCATGTAGAGCCGCTTGGTGCCGAACCGGTCGGCCGCCCACCCGCTGAGCGGGATCACGGTGGCCAGCGCCAGGGTGTAGGCGGTCATGGTCCAGGCGACGCGGGCGTAGGACGCGTCGAACTCGTCCTGGAATTTGGGCAGCGCCACGCTGACCACTGTCACGTCGAGGATCGACATGATCGCGCCAAGGACGACGACGCCCGCCACCTTGAGCACCGCAGCGTCGAGTTTGTCCGATGTCGCGACGGATTGCTGTGTCACTAACTCTCCTGAAGTTGATTGAGCCGGCCAGCGGTGGGCGGTGGCGGCGGTGCCGCGCCGACTGGCGCGGGGCGCGACGTGCCAGGACAACGACGCGCGCAGGAAGAGTAACGGGCGGATGTGACAGTTCGCCGCCGGATTAGCGCCCGTCCGGGCGTCGGGACCGATCGGCCGTGCGACTCTGACCGGTCGTCGGGGTGGCGATCAGGCGGTGACCACCGGCACGGCGAGCTAGAGGCGGGTCGCGGTCCGGATCAGCGCGGCGAGGGCCAGGGATCGACTGTGCGGCGGCCACGCGATCACCGTCGTCACCCTCGGCGCGTCCACCACCGGCACGGCGGCGAGGTCGTGGCGCAGGTCGGCCCGGCAAGACTCGGGCAGGATCGCCGATGTCCGGCTCAGCGCGATCAGCTGGTACAGCTGTGTGGTGTCTCGTACCTCCGGGCCGGGTCCGTCCGGGTACGTGCCGTCGGGGCCGCGGCGGCGAGGCGGCGGCAGGCCGGGCAGCTCGGCGACGTCGGCCATCCGCACCTCGTCCTGCGCGGTGAGGGGGTGCCCGGCCGGCAGGACCACGACCTGCCCCTCCGTGCGTAGCTCCTCGCAGTCCAGCCCGACCGTCGAGTCGAACGGCCGGTGCAGCAGCGCCACGTCCGCCCGCCCGTCGCGCAGCATCCGTTCCTGCTCGCCGATCCCGCACAGCAGCACGTCGACGGGGACCGCATCGGGTTCGGACGCGTACGCGTCGAGAAGCTTCGCCAGCAACTCGCCGGACGCTCCGGCCTTCGTGACGAGGACCAGGCCGGGATGGCCGGTCGTGGCGAGGGCGGCGCGGCGGGTACGCCGGTCTGCGGCGTCGACCGCGTCGAGGGCCGCCCGGCCCTCGATCAGGAGCACCGAGCCGGCCCGGGTAAGCGCGACGGTGCGGCTGGTGCGCTCCAGCAGCGCCACCCCGAGCCGCCGTTCGAGCTGCGCGATCGCCCGCGACAGTGGTGGCTGCGCGATCCCGAGCCGCTGTGCGGCCCGCCCGAAGTGCAACTCCTCGGCAACGGCGACGAAGTACCGCAGCTCACGCGTCTCCATGCCGCAACGGTACTGGCGGCACGACCCGTGTCGCCCCTGCGCGCACCCGCCCCGGGGCTCGCGATGGATACCCGCGCGGTATCAATGCCGACTCAGACGGTGTTGGTGCCCTGCCGAGGCGCGGACAGGATCGATGCATGAGTGAAACGACAACCGCGCTGGTCACCGGCGCGAACAAGGGAATCGGGTACGAGATCGCCGCCGGCCTGGGCGCCCTCGGCTGGACGGTCGGGGTCGGCGCCCGCGACGACGCGCGCAGGGAAGCCGCGGTGCAGAAGCTGCGCGCGGCCGGGGTGGACGCGTTCGGTGTGCCGCTGGACGTGACCGACGATGCGAGTGCGGCCGCCGCCGCCCGGCTCGTCGAGGAGCGTGCCGGCGGCCTCGACGTGCTCGTCAACAACGCCGGCGTGACCGGCGGTGTGCCGCAGGAGCCCACCACGGTCGACCTGGCGGCCGTACGGGCGGCGGTGGAGACCAACGTCATCGGCGTCATCCGCGTCATCAACGCCATGCTGCCGCTGCTGCGCCGCTCGGCGTCACCGCGGATCGTGAACATGTCCAGCGGCGTCGGCTCCCTCACCCGGCAGGCCGCCTCCACCGACCCGTTCGTGACTGGCCCGTTGTCGGTCGCGTACGCGCCGTCGAAGACGTTCCTCAACGCGGTCACGCTTCAGTACGCCAAGGAGCTGCGCGACACGAACATCCTGATCAACGCCGCCTGCCCCGGCTTCGTCGCGACCGACCTCAACGGCTTCCGCGGCGTCCGCACACCCGAACAGGGCGCGGCGATCGCGATCCGCCTCGCGACCCTGCCCGACGACGGGCCGACCGGCGGGTTCTTCGAGGACGCCGGCGTGGTGCCCTGGTGATCAACCGGTCCGCCGAGCCCGTGGACCGCGGCAAGGGCGGGGGCGCCGCGCACGAGGCCGGCCGGGCGATCCGCGCGTAGGCCACTCCCGCCCCTGTCCGGCAGGCCCTCATTCCGTCCCTGCAGGCCCTCATTCCGTCCTGGCAGGCCCTCATTCCGTCCTGGCAGCGGGGCGAGAGTGGGGGCGTGCCGGACCCTGGCCGCGCGCCTCTCACCGCCTCAGTGGCCGCGTGGAACAAGAGCATGCCGGGCTGGGCACTCGGTCGGCCCGCTGACCGAGGTGGTCGATGTCCGTTGGTAGTGCCTACGTCCGTAGGTGGTAGTGGTTGCGGCGGGGAAGTTGTTCGGGGTCGAGCCAGGCCGGTGGCACGAATTCGGGGTGGCCGTCGCCTGCCAATCGCACGGCCCAGTCGCTGTGGTGCAGGTGCCGGTGGTGGCCGCAGAGCAGGACGGCGTTGGTGAGGCTGGTGTCGCCGCCGTCAGCCCAGTGGTGGATGTGGTGGGCGTCGCACCAGCGCGGTGGTCGGTCGCAGCCCGGGAGGCGCAGCCCCGGTCCCGCAGCACCAGCGCTCGCCGGAGTGGGCCGGTGATGAGACGGCGTCGTCGGCCGAGGTCGAGTGGAAGGCCTGCTCCGCTGAGGATGGCGGCGTCGCAGGCGAGGCGGCGCACGGCCTCGGGGGTGAGGTGCAGGCCGGTGTCGAGGGCGCCACTGCCCAGTTGTCGGGTCAGCTCGTCGTAGCTGGTGGTGACGACGATCTGGGCGGGATCACCGCCGTGCTCGGGCAACTCGCCGCTGCGCAGGGCGAGGCGGCACACGTCGCCGAGGGCGTCGTGCCGGCGTTGCCCGGGAGAGCGCTTGTCGTCAGGGCCCGCGGGTGCGCCGAGCGGGTCGATGGCGGCGCGGAGCAGCCCGGCGGTCTCGGTGTCGAGGATGCCGGTGAGTCGCAGGCGGCCGTCGGTGAGGGCGGAGAGGGTGAGGTGGCGGTCGCGGGTGGCGCGGGCGGCTTCGGCGTCCAGGGCGGCCTTGGCAGCGGCGTCGGCGATGTCGGGTGCGACGTGGTCGAGGATGCGGGTGCTGAGTTTGCGTAAGAGGGTGGGATCGAATTGCCCGGCCCACTCGACGAGCACTCCGATGGCTCTGTCAGCGGCCTCGGGACCGGCGGCGGTCTGCACGCTGTCGACCGTGTCGGCGATGATCCGGGCCTGGTCCACGGTGATGTGGCCACCGGCCAGTGCGTGGCGTACCCCGGGGGTGCCGGTGTCCAGGACCGCGGCGAGGTCGACGAGGCGGCGGGCGGCCGGGATGGTGAGGCGTAACCGTTCGCGGAGCCAGACCGCGGTGGAGGAGGCACCCTGCGTGGTGGCGGTGCCTCGACCGTCAAGCTCACGGATCAGGGCCAGCTTCACTGCGGCGAGACGCCGCTCGATGCGGTGCGCGGTGTCGAGCGCGGCGATCAGCTCACCCTCGGGCAGTGCCCAGGCGGCCGTGTCGGCGCAGGCCGCGATGGCATCCTCCGCCTGCGCCAACCCGTCAACCATGACCCGAGACTAGAACAGGTGTACGACAACTTCAGTCATCATGATCGATCCGCGGAGGGCCCGGCCCCGGCGGCAGGCCGGCGATCTGGTTGCCATGATCGACAAAGGACTAGTTGCTGCGTTTGCTGGCGTCGAGAGCAGCCTGCTCCACTCGCTGGCGGTGCTCCAACCACCATGACTCGTCCACGGGCGGCAGGTTGTCGTTCCTGGACAGCAGCCCGGCCGCGCCGTCGATGAGTTCGCGCACGATGTCGGCGTGGCCGGCGTGCCGTTGGGTTTCCGCGATCACGTGGACCAGGACGTGGTGCAACGTGACCGCCGCGTCGCCCCACCACGGCACGCGACCTACCGCATCCAGCGCAAGGGCGTCAATGGCGGTGTCGGCGTGGGCGATCGCGCGGCGGTACAGTGCGACGATCTCCTCGCGGGTCTCATCCGCGCTCGCCCACATGTCGGCATTGGTCTCCGCCCCGTCGCCGACGTACGGCAGCTCCTGCTCGAACGGTCGGCCGAACACGACGCCGAAGTAGAGGATCTCCATGACCGCCGCGTGCTTCACCAGACCGAGCAAGTTGGTCGCGGTCGGGGTCAACGGACGCCGAATATCGTATTCGCCGAGCCCGTCGAGCTTCCACAGCAGCGAGTCGCGGCCGCCCTTCAAGTAACTGTGCAGGTCTGCCTTCATCGCGGCACTATGGCATCCGACTGGGTGTCGGCGCTGGCCCGGACGATCCGCGAAGCCCACGATCGGCAGGATATGCCCTGGGCCGCGCCATCCGGCCTGCCAATCATCTGGGCCCCGGCCAACCCGAATTGAGGTCTTGCTCGTCTAGGCGGTGACCACCGGTACGGCAGCGGTGAGCGCCCAGTCGTGCCCGATGTCGGCGGCGGCGCGCAGCAGCCTCGGAAGGTGCTCCTCGCGCAGGGTCTCCAGCGACGTCTCGGCCGCGTGCACGGTCACGTTGATGGCGGCGACGACCCGCCCGTCGCCGTCGCGTACGCCGGTGGCGACGGACCGGATTCCCGGCGCCAGGTCCTGGTCGGCGAGCGCCCAGCCCTTCGCCCGGACCTCGCGCAACGCGGCGTCGAGGTCGCCGGGCGAGGGCTGCCAGCGCGGTGTGATGCCGGAGCGGCTGGGCTCGGCGAGGACGGCGGCCAGGGTCTGCGGCGGCAGCGCCGCGAGCAGCACCTTGCCCATCGACGTCGCGTGCGCGGGGAAGCGAGTGCCGATAGTGACACCGAGCGTGACGATCTTGGGGACGGCCACCCGGGCGACGTAGACGATGTCGCTGCCGTCGAGCTGGGCCATCGAGGTCGACTCGTTGGTCTGCGCCACGAGCTTCTCCATGTGCGGGCGGGCCACGTCCCACATGTTCAGCGCGTTGACGTACGCCATCCCCAGCTCCAGGACGCGCGGGGTGAGGGTGTGGCCCCGGCCGACCGCGCGGACGTAGCCCAGCGACTCGAGCGTGATGAGGATGCGCCGGACGGTGGGGCGGGCCAGGCCGGTGGCGGCGGCGATCTCGCTGAGCGTCATCGAGGGGTAGGCGGGACGGAAGGAGCGCAGGACGTCCAGGCCACGGGCGAGGGCCTCGATGAAGTCGGGCCCGGCGCCCCTTCCGTTGTCACTCATGCCTCAATGCTTCCATTGCGCTGAGCCGGCGTCCCACTCGGTGTACTGGTACGGGTTCTCCAGGATCGCGGTCTCGGGGATGTCCGGGTTCATGCCCCGCTGCCACGCCTGCTCCCCCATCGTTTCGCGCAGGTGGTCGATTGTCGCCGCTACCCGAGCCCGCGCGGCGGCGAGGTCGACGCCGACCAGGCGGCCGTCGCGCTTCACGACCCGGCCGCCCACCAGCACGGTGTGCACGTCGGCACGCTGGGCCTGGAAGACGACGTGACCGTGCGGGTTCAGGATCGGGAACATCGCCGGCGAGGCGTCGTTCTTGATCAGGACGACGTCGGCCTGCCGGCCCGGGGTGAGGGCGCCGATCGTGGAGTCCATGCCGAGCGCGCGTGCGCCGCCCCGGGTGGCCCACTCGACGACCTGCTCGGCGCGCAGGTGGCAGTGGGTGATGGTCTCCTGCTTGGCGTGTGCCTCCAGGTGCTCTCGGGAGCGGTCCGCGCCGAGCGTGCTCCGCATGGCGGAGAAGAGGTCGCCGCTCCACCACACGCTGGTGTCCATCGACAGCGACACCGGGATGTCGTGGTGGCGCAGCTGCCAGGTGGGCGGGTAGCCCTGGCCGGCGCTCTGCTCACTCTCGGTCGAGACGGAGACCGAGCCGCCGGTCGCGGCGATCCGGTTGTACGAGTCGTGGGTGAGCGTCGCCGCGTGCACGTAGACGGTCGACGGGGTCATGAACCCGTTCTCGTGCATCAGCCGGATGCCGTCGTCGTTGGTGGCACCCCACACGCCCGCGTGGGTGGTCACCGGGGCACCCAACTCCCGGGCCACCTCGAACGCGGCCCGCTCCGGGAAGGCGGGGTCGCCCGTGACGTCGAACGCCATCTGGAAGCCGGCCAGCTTGCCACCGTCGATGCGGCGGCGGTGAAAGTCGCGGAACTCCGGCGAGGTGGCCCACTGCCACGGCCCCTGCTGGATGTTGCCGTAGGCGAGCACGAACCGTCCGTCGACCGCCTCCAGGGCGTCCACGGCGGCGTCGGCGTGCTCGGGCGTCTGCAATCCGTGCGACCAGTCCACGGTGGTGGTGACGCCCGCGTCGATCGCTTCGATCGCGCCGAGCAGGTTGCCGGCGTAGACGTCCTCGGGCCGGAACAGCTTGCCCGATTCGAGGTAGTACCAGACGAAGTACTGCGTCAGGGTCCAGTCGGCGCCGTACCCGCGCATGGCGGTCTGCCACAGGTGTCGGTGGGTGTCGACCATGCCCGGCATGAGGATGCCGTCGGTAGCGTCGATCTCCAGGGCGTCGTCGGGTGCGGTGAGGCCGACGCCGACCTCCGCGATCCGGTCGCCGATGACCAGCACGTCGGCGCCGGGCAGCACCGTGTGCGCGTCGTCCATGGTGAGAACCAGGCCGTTGCGGAAGACCACCGGCCGGTCGGTTGCGCTCATCGCCACCCATTCCTTTCCGGGGTACGAGGGGGGTTCGGACTGTTGTCCGCTGTGCGGCCAGCCCGAGTGGCGCAAGTGTGGCCCCGGTCACGATTCGTGTCAAGGACGTGTTTCCGCTCTATGAAGGAACCGTTGACAGGCACCGTTCGGTATCGCAAGCTGTCCCGGCGGACAGGTGTCCGCAGAACGGGCGGAAACATGGTGCAGCAATCAACGGGGCCGTTGGCCGGCCTGCTCGTCGCGGACTTCTCCCGGATCCTCGCCGGGCCGTACGCGACGATGCTCCTGGCCGACCTGGGCGCACAGGTGATCAAAGTGGAGAGCCCCGGTGGCGACGACACCCGCACCTGGATGCCGCCCACCCGCGACGGTGTCTCGACGTACTATCTCGGCATCAACCGCAACAAGCGGTCGGTCGCCCTGGACCTCAAGAAGCCCGACGACCTGGCCGCCGCACAGGAGCTGGCCCGCCGCGCCGACGTGCTGATCGAGAACTTCCGACCCGGTGGCCTCGCCCGCTTCGGCCTCGACTACGACACCGTCACCGCGAGCAACGAGAAGATCGTGTACGCGAGCATCAGCGGCTTCGGCACCGGCGCCGGTCGGGACTTCCCCGGCTACGACCTCATGGTGCAGGCCATCTCGGGCCTGATGAGCCTCACCGGCGACCCGGACGGCTCGCCGTACCGGGCCGGGATCTCCGTCTTCGACGTGATGGCCGGGCTGCACGCCAGCATCGGCATCCTCGCCGCGCTGCACCACCGCGGAGAGACCGGACGAGGTCAGCACGTCGAGGTCAACCTGCTCAGCTCGGCGCTGTCCGGGTTGGTCAACCACTCCAGCGGCTACGTCGCCGGCGGCACCGTTCCGTTCCGGATGGGCAACGCGCACCCCAGCCTCTTCCCGTACGAGCCACTGCCCACCGCCGACGGCGAGCTGATCGTCATTGCCGGCAACGATGGGCAGTTCCGTAAGCTCTGCCAGGTGCTCGACCTGCCCGGCCTGCCCGACGACCCGCGCTTCGGGCGCAACCAGGACCGCACGGCCAACCGCGAGGAACTGCGGCCCCTGCTGGTCGAACGACTCGCCAAGCGGACGAAGGACGAGTGGTTCCGTGACCTGCTCGCCGCCGGCGTCCCGTGCGCGCCGATCAACACCATCGACGGCGGCGTGGCGCTCGCCGAGGAGCTGGGGCTCGACCCGGTCGTCACCGTCGGTGACGTGCCCGGTGTCCGCAACCCCATCACCTTCTCCGACACCCCGGCCCGGTACGAGCTGCCGCCGCCCGGGCTCGACGAACACGGCGAGGAGATCCGCGCGTGGCTGAAGAACTGAGCTTCCCGACCGGGATCGGCACCTCCGACCCGACCACCATCTCCCTGCTCGGGCAGGACCTGGCCGCCGACCTGATGGGCAAGGTGGGCTTCGGCGAGCTGGCGTACTGGCTGGTCGCCGGCCGCCGCCCCACCCACGGTGAGGTACGGGTCTTCGAGGCGGTGCTGGTGGCGCTCGCCGACCACGGCTTCACCCCGACGGCGATCGCGGCCCGACTGACGTACCTGTCGGCGCCCGAGTCGTTGCAGGGCGCGCTCGCCGCCGGCCTGCTCGGCGGCGGCTCCCGCTTCCTCGGCGTCACCGAGGACTGTGGACGCTTCCTCGCCGACACGCTCGCGGGGGCCGGTGAGGTGACCGACTACGACGCGGTGGCGCTCGACGCGGTCACCCGGGCCAAGCAGGAGCGTCGGTTGGTCCCCGGGCTCGGGCACCCGGTGCACAAGGAGCAGGACCCGCGCACACCGGTGCTGATCCGGATCGCCACCGAGGAGGGTCTGCACGGCCCGCACCTGCGGTTGTTCGAGGCGATCGGACGCGTACACCCGCAGGTGCTCGGCCGTACCCTGCCGCTCAACGGCGCCGGTGTCTGCGGCGCGGCCCTCGCCGACCTCGGGCTCCCTGTCGAGATGCTGCGCGGGTTCGCCCTGCTGGCCCGCGCGGCGGGGCTGCTCGGGCACCTCGCCGAGGAGCGGCGTCGCCCGCTCGGCATGGACATCTACCGGGCCGTCGACCGCAACGCCGTCTACGAACCCTGATCCCCCTCTTCGCCCCCGAAAGGAGTGGGAATGGCCTCCATCGTCGCGGTCATCGCCTCCACCCACCACCCCTTCTACTACCGGGCCAGCACGGCCACCGGCGAGGATCGACCCCCGTTCGCCGACGAGTGGACGCGCAAGATCCTGGCCTTCCGGGAGACGTTGACCCGGGCTCGACCCGACGTGCTGGTGATGGTCGGCTCCGACCACTTCCACCAGCTCTGGCTGGACAACATGCCACAGTTCCTGGTCGGCAAGGCGCCCTTCTACGACGCCAACTGGTACAACGAGGAGCGCGAGTTCGGGCTGCCCCGGATGCTGCTCAAGGGCCAGGAGGACCTGTCCGGGCACATCCTGCGGGCCGGGCTCGACGCCGGTTTCGACCTCGCGTTCAGCAACGAGCTGCGCATCGACCACAGCATCACCTGCCCGATCATCACGCTGCGGCCCGAGGCCGACCTGCCGATCGTGCCGATCTACACGAACATCTTCGCGCCGCCGCTGCCCCAGCCGAAGCGCTTCGTCCAGCTCGGCCAGACCATCCGGGAGATCGTCGAGTCGTGGCCGTCGCACCTGCGGGTGGCCGTCATCGGCACCGGCCACCTCTCGCTGGAGCTGGGCGGCCCCCGGCAGTTCGGCCCGCACGGCCCGGACCCGGAGTTCGACAGGCGGGCCGTCGAGTGGATCGCCAACGGCGACCTGGACGGGTGCCTGCGCGAGGTCACCCTGGACAGCCTGCACTCGCCGGGCAACGCCACCCACGGCTTCATGGACTTCATGCTCATGATGGGTGTGGCCGGCGCCGGCGTGAAGGCCGACTACGTCGACACCCTCGATCTGTTCCACACCATGGAGGCGTACTTCACCTGGTACCCGAACGGAGCGCCGGCATGAGCAAGTACCTGCTGAACAAGTTCCTCTTCATGGTCGACCGGGACCCGGAGCTGGTTGAGCGCTACCGCGACGAGCCGCGTGAGCTGGTCGCCTGGTGGGAGGCCGAGCACGCCAACACGGTGCTGAACTGCCACACCGGCGAGGCGAGCACCTGGCTGCGCTTCGACGACGTGGAGCGGGAGGCGTTGGCCACCCACGACCACGTGAAGCTCTTCGAGCTGGGCGCGCACCCGTTCCTCACCCTGACCCTCTTCATCGCCCTCTTCGAGCGGGACAACACCGAGCCGTTGGAGTACCAGAAGTCCTACGGCGCGCGGCTGGCCCACTTCTCGATGCCCTACCCGGACATCGCGACGTGACCCGCGCGGCCCTGGTCACCACCTGCGGCACCGCACCGACGATCGTCGAGCGACCGACCCCCGTGCCGGCCGACGGCGAGGTGACCGTCACCGTCGAGGCCGTGCCGATCACCCCGCTGGACGTGCTCTGCGCCAGCGGCACCAGCTACTTCGGCACGCCAACCACCCCGTACGTGCCGGGTGTGCAGGGGGTCGGCCGGCTCGCCGACGGCTCCCCGGTCTGGTTCGGCACGTCCGCCGGGATGCGGGCCGGTGTCGACGGCAGCATGGCGACCACGGTGACGGTGCCCGCCGTCGACGTGGTGGCGCTGCCGGCCGACGTACCGCTGACCCTGCTCGCGGCCCTCGGTCTCTCCGCGGTCGCCGCCCACGCGGCGCTGACCCGTGCCGGCGGCCTGGCGACCGGCGAACAGGTCATCGTGCTGGGGGCCGGGGGTGTGGTCGGGCAGGCCGCCGTCCAGCTCGCGCTGCTCGGCGGCGCTCGCCGCGTCATCGCCGTGGCCCGGTCGGCCGCGGCACGGGCCCGCGCCGAGGAGTTCGGTGCCGCCGTCGCCATCCCGCTGCTCCCCGACGACGACGTCGCGTCGATGGCCGACCGGCTACGCCACGCCGCCGACGGGCCGGTCGACCTCGTCCTCGACCCGGTCTTCGGTGTCCCGGCCGCGGCGGCGCTGCGGGTGCTGCGCCCGGGTGGGCGACTTGTCAACCTGGGCAGCGCGGCCGGCGCGACCGCACCCATCGAGTCCGCCGTGCTGCGCAGTGGCGCGTTGCGGATGGTCGGCTACACAAACAACGGATTGTCGACCGACGAGCGGGCGGCGGCGCTGGCCGTGGTGGCCGGGCACGCGGCGGCCGGTCGACTCACCGTCGACCACGAGATCGTGCCGTTCGACGCCATCACGGACGCCTGGGCCCGGCAGGACGCGGGCACCACCGCCGGCCGGATCGTCCTCGCCATCTGACCGCACCGAAACCCCAGCCAGGGATCGCGGGACCCTGGATAAACCGCACCTGGTTGGGGTTCCGGAGCGGTGCGACGGTCGGTCCATGACACCTTCCACCTACATCGTCACCGGCCAGTGGATCGGCGGCGAGACCGTCACCGGCTCGGCCGGCACCCTGCCCGTCGTGAACCCGGCCACCGGCGACGTCGTCGCCGAGACCCCGGCGGGCACCGCCGCCGACGTCGACCGCGCCGTCGCCGCCGCCCGGGCGGCCTTCCCTGCGTGGTCGGCGACCACCCCGCAGCACCGGGCGGACGTGCTGCGCCGCCTCGGCGCCGGCCTCGCCGCCCGCACCGAGCAGATCGCCCAGGCGATCACCGCCGAGATGGGCTCGCCGATCGGGATGTCCCGGACCGCCCAGGTCGCGTTCCCGGCCGCGGTGCTCGAGTCCATCGCCGGCCTGGCCGACGACTTCGCCTGGACAGAGGAGGTCGGCAACTCGCTGATCGTCCGCGAGCCGATCGGTGTGGTCGGCGCGATCACGCCGTGGAACTTCCCGCTCCAGCAGATCGTCTCCAAGCTGGCGCCGGCCCTGCTCGCCGGCAACACGATGGTCTTCAAGCCGTCCGAGAACGCGCCGCTGACCGCGCGGCTGCTCGCCGAGGCAGCCGCCGAGGCCGGCGTACCGGCGGGCGTCTTCAACGTCGTGTACGGCACCGGCGCGACCGTCGGGGAGGCGATCTCCGCCCACCCGGACATCGACATGATCTCGTTCACCGGCTCCACCCGCGCCGGGCAGCGCATCGCTGCGGTGGCCGCCGCGACCGTCAAGCGGGTGGCCCTGGAGCTGGGCGGCAAGGGCGCGAACATCATCCTCGACGATGCCGATCTGCCCACCGCGGTCGATCGGGGCCTCATGATGGCGTTCTCCAACGGCGGTCAGGTCTGCGGCGCGTGGCCACGGATGCTGGTGCCCGCCTCTCGTCAGGACGAGGTCGTGGCGTTGGCCGTCGCGGCCGCGAAGCAGTACACCGTCGGCGACCCGAACGACGAGGCCACCCGGATCGGCCCGATGGCGTCCGAGGCCCACCGGCAGAAGGTCGTCGGGTACATCGAGCGGGCCATCGCCGACGGTGCCCGGCTCGTGTTCGGCGGCCCGGAGCGGCCCGAGGGGCTGACCGTCGGGGCCTACGTCCAGCCGACGATCTTCGCCGACGTCGACCCGACCTCCGCGGTCGCCCAGGAAGAGATCTTCGGCCCGGTGCTGACGATCATCGGCTACGCCGACGAGGACGAGGCCGTGGCCATCGCCAACGGCACCCTGTACGGCCTGACCAGCGGAGTCTTCGGCGAGCCGGAGCACGCCCTGGAGGTTGCCCGGCGGCTGCGGGTGGGCCAGGTCGACGTGAACGCTGGCCACTGGAACCCGCTCGCTCCGTTCGGCGGCTACAAGCACTCCGGCAACGGCCGCGAGTTCGGCCGGATGGGCCTGGAGGAGTTCCTGGAGACCAAGTCCATCCAGCGCTGACCGGCCCACCCCGTCTCAAGATCGTGCTGGATCATGGATGCAGTGGCCTCGAACTCCCGGCACACCACTACAACCAGGATCCGGTGCGATCTTGGGGCGGGCGGAACACCGCCCCTGGGCTCGCTTGTTGCAACGGACGTGCCGCGCCGCCGCCGGCATTTCGTGATCGGAGACGCCGTGGATCGCGCCCAACTCGCCAGCTTCCTGCGCACCCGCCGTGCGGCGCTCCAGCCTGAGGACGTCGGGTTGCCCCGGGGTCCGCGTCGGCGCACCGGAGGGCTACGGCGCGAGGAAGTCGCCACGTTGAGCGGGATGTCCACCGACTACTACAGCCGGTTGGAGCAGCAGCGCGGTCCGCACCCCTCGGAGCAGATGCTCGCCGCCCTCGCTCGCGGCCTGCGGCTATCCCTGGCCGAACGGGACCACCTGTTCCAACTCGCCGGCCACGCCGTGCCGCACCGCGCGGTACGGGCCGACCACGTCAACCCGGGAATGATGCGGATCCTCGACCGGATGCACGACACCCCGGCCCAGGTGGTGAACCACCTCGGCGAGACCCTGGCGCAGACCGCACCGGCCGTCGCCCTGCTCGGGGACGAGACCCGGTACACCGGGTTGGCGCGCAGCGCGCACCACCGCTGGTTCACCGACCCGACCGCTCGGCAGCTGCACCCGGCCCAGGAGCACGCAACGCAGAGCCGACTGCTGGTGGCGCACCTGCACGCGTCGTACACCCGCGATGGGCGCGGCTCGCGGGCCGCGACGCTCGTCGACGACCTGCTGGCCCGCAGCCCGGAGTTCGCGCGGCTGTGGCGGGAGCACCCGGTGCCAGCCGGCTACTGCCCGGCGAAGCACTTCGTGCACCCGGAGGTCGGCGCGCTGGAGCTGCACTGCCAGACGCTGCTGGACCCCG
Organism: Micromonospora chokoriensis; assembly: GCF_000718555.1. Lineage (GTDB taxonomy): Bacteria > Actinomycetota > Actinomycetes > Mycobacteriales > Micromonosporaceae > Micromonospora > Micromonospora chokoriensis_B. The sequence goes on along the minus strand of NZ_JOAN01000020.1, from coordinate 63,519 downwards.
ACCAGTCGCAGACACTGTTGGTCTTCACCGCCGTGCCCGGGTCGCCGAGCGACGAGAAGCTGCGGCTGCTCACCGTCATCGGCGGCCAACTCGTCTGACGATCAACTCCGGGCCGGGAAGCGGGCCGGGCTGACGCCCAGGTAGCGCCGAAAGTGGCGGCTCAGGTGCGCCTGGTCGAAGAACCCGGCCGCGACGGCGGCCTCCGCGGGCCGCTGCCCGGCGAGGAGCAGGCGACGTGCCAGCTCGACCCGGCGACCGGTCAGGTACGCGTGCGGTGGCACGCCGTGCACCTGGGTGAACGTCCGGACCAGGTGGGTCGGGTGGGCGTGCAGCAGCTCGGCGGCCTCCCCCAGCGTGACGCCCTCGACGGTCCGGGCGTCCAGCAGCTCCCGTAGTCGGACCGCAAGGCCACGTCCGGCCGGTTGACCGCTGACCGGGGGGCGCTGGCGGAGCTGGCGGCGCAGCCGGTCCAGGATGAACGCGAGCCGACTCTCCGCCTCGAACTCGTCTCCGGGCCCGGCGAGCACCTGGTGCAGGTGGTGGATCCGGTCCCGAAGCTGCGGATCGGCCAGGTCCGGATCATCGACGGCCCGGCCGACCAGCTCGGCGTCGAGCGCCGAGGTGTCGAGGTACAGGACCCGCTTACGGAAGCCGGCCGGTGTGGCGGAGCGCCCGTCGTGCGGCACGTACGGCGGCAGCAGGGTGACCGACGTGCGCAGCGCGCCGTGCCGGTGCCGGTCCAGGTCGAAGCGGACCGCGCCGTCGTCGACGATCAACAGCGTCCACACCTCGTGGATGTGCCGGGGGTAGGCGTGGTCGACGAAATGGGCGTGGAAGACCTCGGCGACCCCGGCTACCGCAGGTCGCCACGCGTTGACGTGCGAGCCCGCCGGACGGGTGGCCACGCTAAGAACGTACAAGACCGGTCGGCGTCGAGGCGGCAGGCTCGACGCCATGACCGAACCGATCCGATTTCCCACCAAGATCGCCGTGCTGCTCCGCAACGACCTGGCGAGCTGGCAGCGGCTGAACGCCACCGCCTTTCTCATCAGCGGCATCGCCAACGCGCTGCCGGAGTTGCTCGGCGAGGAGTACCGCGACGCGGACGGCACCCGCTACCTGCCGATGTTCGGCCAGCCGGTACTGGTCTTCGCCGGGGACCGGGCGGCGCTGGTCGGCGCGCACTCGCGTGCCCTCGCCCGCGGTCTGCGGCTGGCGGTCTTCACGTCCGAGCTGTTCGCCACCGGCAACGACCGGGACAACCGCGCCGCCGTCGAGGCGGTCGGGCGGGAGAAGCTCGACCTGGTGGGCCTGGCGCTGCACGCGCCGCGCAACGTGGTGGACAAGGTGCTCAAGGGCGCGTCCATGCACCCGTAACGGCATCCGGGCGACGAAGACATTGATATCGATGCGTACAACTGTAATGATTAACACACTTTACAGTTGTTTCGCCGCCCGGAAGGACCCCGACATGGCGCGACGAGTGGCCGGGCCCAGACCCCGCCGTCCCCGCATCAGATTGACCTCCGCACTCGCCGCGGCGCTGCTCGCCGTACCGATCGGCCTGGTCGTCGGCGCCTCGCCCGCGACGGCGGCCGCGACCGGCGCCATCACCGGCTACGGCGGCAAGTGCGTCGACGTGGCCGCCGCCAGCACCGCCAACAGCACGCCGGTCCAGCTCTACACCTGCAACGGATCGAACGCGCAACAGTGGACGGTGGCCGACGACGGCACGATCCGGGCGCTGGGCAAATGCCTCGACATCGCCGCCGCCAGCACCGCCAACGGCGCCCGGGTGCAGATCTACGACTGCAACGGCACCGGGGCGCAGCAGTGGTCACCCAGCGCCGGGCAACTGGTCAACCCGGCCTCCGGCAAGTGCCTCGACGCGACCGGCCCCAGCTCGGCAGACGGCACCCCGCTGCAGATCTGGAGCTGCACCGGCACCGCCAACCAGACGTGGACGCTGCCCACCGGCGGCGGCACCACCCCACCGCCGTCGGGCGGCTTCGTCCACCCCGGCGTGCTGGTCAGCCGTGGTCAGCTCGACTTCGTCCGCGGCCGGGTGCAAGCCGGCGCGCAGCCGTGGGCGGCGGCGTACAACCAGATGATGAGCAGCCGGTACGCCTCCCTGTCGCGCACTCCGGCGCCCCGATCGGTGGTCGAGTGCGGCTCATACTCCAACCCCAACAACGGCTGCACCGACGAGCGGGAGGACGCGATCGCCGCGTACACCGACGCGCTCGCCTGGTACTTCACCGGGGATGCCCGGTACGCGCAGAAGTCGATCCAGATCATGGACGCGTGGTCGGCCACGATCACCGCGCACACCGGCAGCAACGCCCCGCTGCAGACCGGCTGGGCGGCCTCGGTCTGGCCCCGGGCCGCCGAGATCATCAAGTACACGTACACGAGTTGGCCCAACGCCAACCGCTTCGCCACCATGCTGCGCAACGTCTACCTGCCGATGGTGCGTAACGGCTCGAACAGCAACGGCAACTGGGAACTGACCATGATGGAGGCGGCGGTCGGCATCTCGGTCTTCCTGGAGGACCGGTCCGCCTACGACGCGGCGGTCAGCCGCTTCCTCAACCGCACCCGGGCCTTCGTCTACCTGCCCAGCGATGGCGCACTGCCGTACACGATGCCCGGCAGCGGCCTGGACACCAGTGCCGAGATCATCGGCTACTGGCAGGGTCAGTCCACCTTCGTCGCCGGTCTCGCCCAGGAGACCTGCCGCGACTTCGTCCACACCGGGTACGGGATCTCCGCCATCTCGCACGTCGCGGAGACCTCCCGGATCCAGGGACGGGACCTGTACCCACAGGTGGGTGAGCGGCTGCGGCAGGCGCTCGGCTTCCACTCGCGCTACCAGCTCGGCGAAGCGCCGCCCTCCTGGCTCTGCGGCGGCAGCCTCACCCGGGGCCTCGGCCCGATCACCGAGGTCGGCTTCAACGCGATGAGCACCCGGTTGGGCAACGTCATGACCAATACGCAGACCCTCACGCTGCAACAACGTCCGGCCGGCAGCAACAACCTCTTCGTCGCCTGGGAGACGCTTACCCACGCCAACAACCCCAACTGACCAGGCCGCCGTGGGTCGACGTCGAGGACTCGACGCCGACCCACGGCGGTGCTCAACCGTCGGCCCCCAGTGCCACCACCGGGCTGACCCGCGACGCCCGGCGGGCCGGCAGCACCCCGGCCAGCGCGGTCAGCACGACCAGCGCCACGAAGAGCCCGGCCAGCGGCAGCAGCGGCGCGATCAGCGGCGCCTCGATCCCGAGGGCCTGGACCGCCAACCAGGCGTACGGGATGCCCAGCACCAGGCCGATGGTCGCGCCGATCAACCCGTACAGGCCGGACTCGACGGTCAGCATGGTGCGCAGGCCGGTCCGGGACAGCCCGATCGCCCGGAGCAACCCGGACTCGCGTACCCGCTCGACCACCGAGAGCGCGGTCGTGGAGCCCACGCCGACGACCGCGATCAGCACGGTCAGGCTGACCAGGCCGACCACGATCCAGACCAGGGTGCGCACCAACGAGTCGTTGCGGTCCCGCTCGTCGGCGAGCACCGCGAGGCCCACCCCGTCGCTGCCCCCGATCGCCTGCCGCAGCGCCCGCACGCCGGCGGTGCGACCGTCCTCGCCGGAGCCGGCCGCATCGGCCAACAGACCGGTGTACGCGGCCGGCACGCCGAGCCGGTCCAGGTCGGCCGGATCGCTGAGGATGCCCGCGTGCAGCGGCCCGTCGCCGGGCAGTACCGCGGCCACCCGCACGTCGACCCTGCGGGTGTCGACGGCGAGCGTGACGGTGTCGCCGGCCCGCAGACCCGTGTCCCGGGCGACACAACTGTTGAGCACGATCCGGCCGGGGCCGCGATCGGCCAGAGTGCCCTGGGCCACGTCCAGGTCACCGGTGCTCGGCAACGCCGCCAGGTCCAGGTCGCTTGTCGGATAACCGGACTCGACGTCGCCGAGCTTGTCGGCGCCGCGCAGCAGCACGGCCTCGGCGACCCTCCGGTACGGCACTACCCGGGCCAGCGCGCCGTGGGCCGCCTCGGCCCGGGTCACGACGGCCGGCGGCAGCGTTCCACCGTTGCTGGTGACCTCGAAGTCGGTCGGGGCCGAGAGCGCCATCTCGCGGTCAGCGAGGATCTGCAACGACGCGCCGCCGATGACCACCCCGGAGATCAGGGTCACGCCCAGCGCGACCACCACGGAGACCGCAGCCGCCCGACGCGGCACCCCGCCGATCCCGCCGACCGACATTTTCCCGAGCGGGCCGAGCTGGCGCAGCGGCCAACCCACCACGGCCAGCACCGGACGCACCAGCAGCGGACCGAGGGCCACCAGCGCGAAGAACGCCAGCGCACCGGACCCGACAAGCAGGAACAGCGGCACTGTCGGGTCGTACATCGACTGTTCCGGCTTCGGCAGTTTGCTGATCGTCGCGACCGCGGCCAGGACCGCGCCGACGGCCAGGAGCAGGCCGAACACCAGACGCAGCACCCCGATACCGCGCCGAGAGGCGGTGGTACTCGCCGCCCGCAGCGCCTCCAGCGGGGAGACCCGGGCGGCCGAGAGCGCCGGCGCCAGCACGGCCAGCACGGTGATCACTACGGCGCCGATCACCACCGCGACCGCCGCCGCCAATGGCAGACCCGGCGAGGAGACCGAATGGCCGGTGGCGCGAAGGATCGCCGGCAGCGTGTAGCCGAGGGTGAGGGCGCTGGCGACCCCGACGACGCCGGCGACCAGCCCGGTCAGGGCTCCCTCGGCGATCAGGGCCCCCACCAGGGTGCCCCGACCCGCGCCGACCGCGCGCAGCAGCGCGAGCTGCCGCATCCGCTGGGCGAAGACGATGCGGAACGTCGAGGTGACCACCAGCGCGGCCGCGACGACCGCGATGGAGACGAACATGCCGACCAGGATGAAGAGTCTCCCGACCTGCTCGGCCGCCGCGTTGGCTTCCGCCTCGCGCACCTCGGCCCCGGAGCGGATCGGCTGGCCGGCGACCGCCGTGGACATCCGCTGTCGGACGACATCCGCCGACGTGCCGGGAGCCACCCGCACGTCGACACGCTCCACGGCGGTCAGGTGCGCCCAGGCGATCACGGCGCTTTCCGGGGCGTACGCGTCGTAGCCGGCGTCGGCGCCGGCCTCCACCACGCCGGTCACCGTGAGTGGGGCGGGCGTGGTGAGTTCACCGCCGGTACCGCTGGTGGTGGTGCCGACCGAGAGCCCGAGCCGCTCGGCGGTGCGCGGGGTGATCGCGATCTGGCCGGGCTGGTCCGGGTAGCTGCCCTCGATCAGCCGGACCGTGGTCAGCGGGCCGGTGCCCGGATCGGCCTGGAGGTTGAGGTACCCCTCGCCGATCGAGACCCCGGTCGAGACCCGGGCCACCGCCTCGGCGACACCGGGCACGGCCCGGATCTGCTGCACGTCCGTCACGGTGGGCGGCGGCACGTCGACGCTGCCGATCACCAGATCGGTGACGGCCGGGGTGCCGCTGAGGTTGTCCCGCACGGTCTGCTCGGTGATCTGCTGCACCAGCACGGTGCCGAAGACGACGAAGGACGCGACCAGGATCGCCAGGCCGGTCAGGATCAGCCGACCGGGCCGTCGGGCCGCGGCGGCCGTCTGGGTACGCAGCACGGTCGCCCTCATGCGCGGGCCGCCAGATCACGCAGGGCGTCGGTGACCGACACCTGGTCCGGCTTGTCGATCTCGCCGGCCAGCCGCCCGTCGGCGAGCAGCACCACCCGGTCGGCGTACGCGGCGGCGATCGGGTCGTGGGTGACCATGACGACGGTCTGGCCGAGGTCGCGTACCGAGTCGCGCAGGATGGTGAGCACCTCCGCGCCGGAGCGCGAGTCGAGGTTGCCGGTCGGCTCGTCGGCGAAGACCACCTCGGGCCGCGCCACCAGGGCCCGGGCCAGCGCCACCCGCTGCTGCTGGCCCCCGGACAGCTCGCTGGGCCGGTGGTTCAGGCGGTCAGCGAGGCCCAGCACCCGCACCAGGTGCGCGAGGAGCTCCGCGTCGGGCTGCCGGCCCGCGAGGTCCAGCGGCAGGGTGATGTTCTGCGCGGCGGTGAGCTGCGGCAGCAGGTTGAAGGACTGGAAGACGAACCCGACCCGCTCGCGGCGTACCCGGGTCAGGGTCCGGTCCGACTGGCCGGTCAGCTCGGTGCCGCCGAGCAGGACGCGACCGGAGGTGGCCGTGTCGAGGCCGGCGAGGCAGTGCATCAGGGTCGACTTGCCGGACCCGGACGAGCCCATGATCGCGGTGAACTCGGCCCGGCCGAAGCCGACCGAGACCCCGTCCAGGGCACGGACGGCGGTGTCGCCGCTGCCGTACACCTTCACCAGGTCGACCGCGGCGACCGCGGCGTGGCTGGTCTGCGGCGGGGCGTGGGTTGTCATCGTTCCTCCAGTGGCTGCGTGGTGACCCGGAAAGCGTCGCCGGCACCGGCGGGTGGGCGCATCGGTCCGGGGCCGGGTATCGCCGCCACCGGGTCTGCCTTTTGGCCGATCCGGCAGCTCCGCCCGGCTGGCTACGCTGGGTCACCATGAGCACGCCGGATCTTCGACGATGGTGGGTACGCCTGGCCCAGGCCGCCGGACTGGTGGCCATGGGGCTGCTCACCCTCTTCGACCTGCGGCGCGGCGCGCCGGAGAGCATGGCAGGTCTGCTGCTGCTGTTGGTGCGGATGGGGCTGGCGGTGGCCACCGTGCCACTCTGGCTGCCGGCGCACCGGCTGGGTTCGCGGCTACTGCCGCTGGCCGCGCTGGTGCTCGCCTGCGCCTCACTGGCGGTGACCGCGGCGATCCTGGTCCTCTCCGACGGCCACTACCTGATCGGCGGCAGCTGGGGGCTCGCCGAGTCGGCCGGGCTGATCGGGGTGGTCTTCGTGGTGGCCCGCTGGGGCACGCCCCGGCTCGCCCCGTGGGCGGCGGTGGCCGCCGGGCTCGCCGTCGCCGCGTTGCCGCTGCGCGCCGGCACCGAGAACCTGCTGGTGATCTTCGGTCTGCTCCAGGTGATCGCCGCGGCTGGCGCCGCCGGGGTGGGCCTCTACCTGCGGGTCATGGCCGCCGGCCGAGAGCGGGCCATCGCGCTGGTGCGGGCCGAGCAACGCACCGAGTTTGCCCGCGACCTGCACGACTTCATCGCCCACCACGTCACCGGCATCGTGGTGCAGGCGCAGGGCGCCCGGTTCGTCGCCGAGCAGGACCCACAGCGGGTGATCGTCGCCCTGGAGCAGATCGAGCGGGCCGGCGCGGAGACGATGGCCTCGATGCGGCGGATGGTCGGGATCCTGCGCAACCCGGACGCGCCACCGGACGCCCCGCTGGCCCCACTGGCCGGCGTGACCGAGCTGGAGCCGCTGCTGGCGGGGTTCAACGGCGCGGCGAGCGCGCCGGCACGACTGCACGTCGACGGCGACCTGGGCGGGCTGCCGGTGGAGGTCTCGACGTCGGCGTACCGGGTGGTGATGGAGGGGCTGACCAACACCCGCCAGCACGCGCCGGACGCGCGGTCCGTGCAGGTCGCTGTGCGGCGTACCCCCGACTGGCTGTTGGTCCGGGTGGCCGACGACGGCGCGTCGCCGCGCACCGCGCCGGCTCGGGGGCACGGCTTCGGCCTGATCGGCCTCACCGAGCGGGTACGTGCCCTGGGCGGCACGATCACCGCCGGGCCCGGCGTCGCCGGCGGCTGGGTGCTCGACGCGGCGTTCCCGCTGCACCTGGCGGTGGCGCGGTGATCCGGGTGCTGATCGCCGACGACCAGGCCATGGTCCGGACCGGCTTCGGCATGATCATCGGCGCCCAGTCGGACATGGAGGTGGTCGGCGAGGCCGCCGACGGGGTGCACGCCGTCGAGTTGGCCCGACGACTACGCCCGGACGTGGTGCTGCTGGACATCCGGATGCCCCGCCTCGACGGTCTGGAGGCACTGCGGCTGCTCGCCGGACCGGGCGTCGCCGACCCGATCCGGGTGGTCGTCGTGACGACCTTCGACCTCGACGAGTACGTGCATACCGCGCTCTCCAACGGCGCGTGCGGCTTCCTGCTCAAGGACTCCGGCCCGGCCCTGCTGGTGGAGGCGGTCCGCGCGGCCGTGTCCGGTGACGCGCTGATCAGCCCTTCGATCACGGTACGGCTGTTGGAGCACCTCAGCTCCCCCGCCCCTGCGCGCGACGACAGTGGCCTGTCACCCCGGGAACTCGACGTGGTGAAGCTCGTCGCCCGGGGCCTGACCAACGCCGAGATCGCCGCCGGGCTCTTCATCGCCGTCGGCACCGTCAAGACCCACCTGGCGAGCGTGCAGATGAAGCTCAAGGCCCGTAACCGGGTGGAGATCGCCGCCTGGGCCTGGGAACGCCGACTCGTCGGCTGACGGGACAACGCCCTGACCACAACCGCCTTACCATTTAGGGCAGTCTATGTGTGGTCCGCTGCGGTGATTTCGGAAGCGAGGAATTCATCGTGCATCATCCGTTCCGAGGAATCTGGTCCAGGGCCGCCGCGCTGGCCGCGTGCGCGCTGGCGGTGACCCTGGTCGCCGCCGGCTCGACCCCGGCGTACGCCGCCGACGACGACACCGAACGCCCCACCGCCCCCGGCCCGATCACGGTCGTCGCCATCGATACCACCTCAGTCGAGCTGACCTGGACGGCCTCGACCGACAACGTGGGCGTGGTCCGCTACTCGGTCGGCGCGCGATTCGAGGATTTCGGCGCCCAGTATTCGACCGACACCAACAGCATCCGGATCACCGACGTGCGGCCCTCGCGCACGTACACCATCTCGGTGTGGGCTCTGGACGCGGCCGGCAACAGCTCAGTGTCGAACCCGACCCTGCGGCTGACCATGCCACCGGGGGACGACCAACCGCCGAGCGCGCCGGGTCAACCGGTGGCGTACGACGTCGCCGCCACTGTGGTCTGGCTGCGATGGGCGCACTCGGTGGAGAACGTCGTGCTCGACCGGTACGAGGTGTTCCGGGTCGACGCTGGCGGCCTTCTCACCCGGGTCCGTGAGGTGTCCCAGTACCCGCCCGTCAACAGTGCCCAGATCAGCGGGTTGGCGCCGAACACCACGTACACCTTCGTCGTGCAGGCCCGCGACGAGGTCGGACACCTGTCCCCACTGTCCGCACCGGTCACCGTGACCACCCTGCCACCGCCGCCGAGTTGCGCGGTCCGGTCCGTCGTGCGGCAGTGGTCGGACGGCTTCGTGGCGCACCTCGTCGTCAAGAACACCGGCACCACGGCTATCGACGGGTGGACGATGACGTGGCGGTTCTGGGCCAGCCAGCAGGTCCACGGCATCTGGGGCGCGAAGGTCGTCGACCGTGTCAACAACAGCTACCTACGGGTGCGCAACACCGGCCACAACGCGGTGATCCCGCCGGGCGGCTCGGTGTCGCTGGGGCTCGTCGCCAGCGGCACGCAACTGCCGCAGGAGATCACGCTGAACGGCGGCCTCTGTGTGGTGGCAGACGAATAACGCTCCAGTCCGGGGTCTGGCGCCGGCCACGACATCTTGCGACGCTAGCGGTTGTGTATGACTACGACCTGTTGGTGCTGGGCTCCGGACCCAGCGGTCAGAAGGCCGCGATCGCCGCCGCCAAGCTCGGCAGGCGGGTCGGCATCGTGGAACGACGCGACATGATCGGTGGGGTGTGCATCAACACCGGCACCGTCCCCTCCAAGACGCTGCGTGAGGCCGTGCTCTACCTGACCGGCCTGAGCCAGCGAGACCTCTACGGCAGCAGCTACCGGGTCAAGGAGGAGATCACGGTCAGCGATCTGGCCGCCCGAACCCAGCACGTGATCACCCGGCAGACCGACGTCATCCGCAATCAACTGGCCCGCAACCGGGTCGCGATGATCACCGGCACCGGGCGTTTCGCCGACGCGCACTCGATCTGGGTCGACGGCGGCTCCGGCCGCGAGTCCAAGGTGACCTTTGACAAGATCGTCATCGCCGCGGGCACCCGCCCGGCCCGCCCGGACAGCGTCGACTTCGACGACCGGACGATCGTGGACTCCGACGGCGTCATCAACCTCCAAGCCGTACCCCGCAGCATGGTCGTGGTCGGCGCTGGCGTGATCGGCATGGAGTACGCCTCGATGTTCGCCGCCCTCGGCACCAAGGTGACGGTGGTGGAACGCCGCGACCGGATGCTGGAGTTCTGCGACGACGAGGTCGTCGAGTCACTCAAGTACCACCTGCGCGACCTTTCTGTGGCGTTCCGCTTCGGCGAGGAGGTCGCCGCCGTGGAGAAGCACCAGACGGCGGCGCTGTGCATCCTCAAGAGTGGCAAGAAGATCGTCGCCGACACCGTGATGTACTCGGCCGGCCGGCAGGGCCAGACCGACGACCTGGCACTGGAGGCGGCCGGGCTGGAGGCGGATCGACGCGGCCGAATCAAGGTCGACGCCAACTACCGCACCTCTGTGGAGAACATCTACGCCGTCGGCGACGTGATCGGCTTTCCCGCGCTCGCGTCCACCTCGATGGAGCAGGGCCGACTGGCCGCGCAGCACGCCTGCGGTGAACCGATCCGGGAGATGCACGGTCTGCAACCGATCGGCATCTACACGATCCCGGAGATCAGCTTCGTCGGGCAGACCGAGGCGCAGCTCACCGAGGGCTCCACACCGTTTGAGGTGGGCATCGCCCGCTACCGCGAGTTGGCCCGGGGTCAGATCGTGGGCGACTCGTACGGCATGCTGAAGCTACTCGTCTCCCCTGAAGACGGCCGGCTGCTCGGGGTGCACGTGTTCGGCACCGCCGCCACCGAGATCGTCCACATTGGTCAGGCGGTGATGGGCTGCGGTGGCACTATCGACTACCTGGTCGACACGGTGTTCAACTATCCGACGTTGGCCGAGGCGTACAAGGTGGCTGCCCTGGACGCCTCCAACAAGATCCGCAACATCACCCGCATCGACGGCTGAACCGTTCAGCCCGGCAGCGGGGCATACTCGGCAACCAGGTACGAGCGGTAGGTGATCACCGCGGGGATCGTCACGTTCAACATGCCCGCTGTCGTGGTCAACATCTCCTCGTAGCCGAGCAGCGCACCCGAGTCGGTATCGATGATGACCGTGTACTGGGCGGGCAGCCCGTGGGCGCTGGACGTGATCGAGAAGGCCTCGCCGGCGCGGCCGGCGCGGTCGGTGACGGTGCCGGTCACGGTGATGCCCGGAAGGTCGGCCAGCAGCCGCAGCGTCGTGGCCCGCTGCGCCGGGCCCAGCAGCCGCACCCCAGCCAACTCAGCGATGTCCTCCAGATACTGCACCGGCGCCTCGGGCGGCGACCCGCCTGCGATGAACCACTCGCGCAGCGCGGCGACGTCCGTCGGCACCGCCCCCTGCCAGCGCGAGGTGAACTCACCAGCGGCGTAGTCGGTCGTCTCCCGGGACGAATCGACCCGGCCGCCCCGCCGCTGCCACCCCTTCCGGTCGGCATCGGAGCGGAAGATCGGAGGCAGGTCCTTCTTCACCCTCCGACCGGCGTTGTCGTCGGTTCGCCACGACCGCCACTGCTGCGGTACGACGGCGGACGTCGTCCGGCCGCCGGAGATCGATGAGTTGAGGAACCAGTTCGTCGATTCCAGGTGCTCCACCGTTCCGACCGGCCTCGGGGTCGCCGGCTGTGCCGCCGCGACCTCGGCTAGGCGCCGTAGCCGAACGTCAGCCCGTTCCGTGGTCACCGGCGGGCCGTAGGTCAGCATCGCCGGGGTGACCGCCCACGCCGGCTGCGGCTCCCGTGCCATCTCAAGCGCGACAACCCCGGCTGCCGTCGTCAGCACCGCCGCGCCGGCCGCCAGCACGAGGCGGCGTCGCGGGAGGACACGACGACCGCTGGACCCCGCACGATCCGTGGCGAGGATACGGGCGAGGTCCGCAGCCCGACGCTCTTCATCGGCGGGAAGAACGTCGCGTGCCGGATCCAGACCGCCCAACAACTGGCGGACGTCATCGAGGCTCTTCATCTCACCCACCCAAATTCGTCATCGACGGCACCTCGGCCGACGTGTGGCCCACCCCGTCAGCGGCCACATCCAGGCGCGCTCGCAGCCGACGACGGGCACGCATCAACCGCATCGCGAACGTCGCTCGTGAACACCCGAGAACGACCGCCGCCTCGGCAGGGGTCAGGCGCTCCCAGGCCACCAACCGCAGGATCTCCTGGTCAGCGCCGGACACCTGAGCAAAGGCGATCGCGACATCATGCTGGCTGATCACCTCGTCCGCGTGGTCGTACACCACCGACCGGTCCGGCTCCGCCGCGACCCGCAGCGCCAACTCCCGCCACCGCCGTCGCCCCCTCGCCTCGTTGGCCAGCACCAACCGCGCCACGCCGTACAGCCACGGCAACACCGAAGCCGATGGCACGTCGGCCAGGCGACGCCACGCCACCAGGAACACCTCGGCGACCACGTCCCCGACGTCGGACCCGATGACCCGACGCGCCACGTACCGCCACACGTCGCCGTGATGACGCCGGTACAACTCGGTGAACTGCTCCTCCACCACGTCCACAGCACCCCCTATCGGGCTTATGTCCGGGACCAGTCGAGACATCACACCTGATCAAGGCGGCGGTACGAGTGGGCACGACAAACGCCACGCCGACGTCTCGGTCGCGATGTCGGTGGTGCCCGCTACCGTCGCCGCACTGTTCACACGTGAGGGAAAGAGGCAGTGGTGGGCGCATCTGGGTGGAGCTACTTCGTCGCGTACCAGCCAGACCTGGACGCGGCGTTAGATGCCCTGCGGGACACTGTCTTCGCCGAGGGCCAGTACTGGTGGGCCCGGGGCGAGACCCCCAACTCGGCGAGCGACTATCCCAACCGTCCCGCCACGATGGAAGAGCTGTTCAACGACGAGTGGGTGCAGGAGTCGGGCACCCATTCGATCCTCGACGTCTACCGAGTCCTCGATGAGGGCGAACGGCCCGAATTCGGCACGGTCGAGCCGGTGAGCGCCGCCGAGGCGCTGCGGCACACCGGCACCGAACGGCTCACCCGCGAGCACCTGGCCGCGATCGAAGGGCTGGCCGAGCAGAGGTGGTTCGGCCGCTGCGCGGTCCTGCACGACGCCCAGGGCAAGCCCGAGGAGATCTACTTCTGGGGCTTCTCCGGCGACTAACCCCACCCCAACCCTGCCCCACCCTGGTGATCAAGAGGTTTGCGTCATCCTGTCTGGCGTGGCGTGACGCGAACCTCTTGATCACCGAGGGCTGGGGGTTGGGGGTGTGGTTAGCGGGCTGAGCAGGTGGGGCTGAGGGTGCCGGCGGTGCCGTTGGCTTGGAAGCCCCACTCGGTGGTCTGTCCGGCACCGACCTGGCCGTTGTACGCCACGTTGGTCCAGTTCGTCGTGCCGGTGTTACCGCTGCGGTTGGCGTTCCACGCGTTGGTGACTGTCGCGCCGGACGGCAGACCGATCGTGACCGTCCAGCCGCTGATGGCCGACGAGCCGGCCGTCACCCGCACGGTGGCCACGAAGCCACCCGTCCACTGGTTCACCGACACCGTCGCGGTGCAGCCGCCCTGCCCCGGAGGCGGGGTCGTGGGCGGGTCGGTCGGCGGGTCGGTCGGCGGATCCGTGGGCGGGTCGGTCGGCGTGGTGCCGTTGTTCAAGGCGGCGAGGACCGCGTCGTACGCCGGCTTCTTCGAGCCGTTGCTGTTGAACAGCAGCGGGGTCTGCGATGCCCGCCACGAGTCGCTGTCGCGGATGCCCCACACCGTGATGCCGTTGCAGCGGGCCACGGCCAGGCAGTCCTCCACCACACTGCGGTAGGTGTTCGCCGACGCGCCCTGGATGTCCAGCTCGGTGATCTGCACGTCCACGCCCAGCGCCGCGAAGCTCGACAGCGTGGTGCGGTAGTTGCTCACGTACGGGGAGTCGTTGTTGAAGTGCGACTGGAACCCTACGCAGTCGATCGGCACGCCACGAGACTTGAAGTCCCGCACCATGTTGTAGACGCCCTGGGTCTTCGCGTGCGTCCAGTTGTCGGTGTTGTAGTCGTTGTAGCAGAGCTTCGCACCCGGATCCGCGGCCCGCGCCGCCCGGAACGCCGCCTCGATCCAGTCGTTGCCGGTGCGTTGGAGGTTGGAATCACGACGGCCTCCGGAGCTGCCGTCGGCGAACGCCTCGTTCACCACGTCCCATGCCACGACCTGACCACGGAAGTGGGTGGCCACCTGCGTCACGTGGTTGAGCATCGCCGACCGCAGCGCGCTGCCGCTCATGCTCTCCATCCAGCCGGGCTGCTGCGAATGCCACGCCAGCGTGTGACCCCGCACGCTCATCCCGCGGCTGCGCGCGTGGTTGACGATCTGGTCCGCCGCCCCGTAGCTGAACTGACCCTGCTGGGGCTCAGTGGCGTTCATCTTCATTTCGTTCTCGGCCGTCACCATGTTGAACTCACGGTTCAAAATCGTGGTGTACGCGCTGTCGGAGAGCTTGAATCCAGCCACCGCCGTACCGAAGTAGCGACCCTTCTCGGCGGCGGACGCGCCGAGCGTCGTCCCGGCGGCGGCCGGCGCCGTCAGGATCAGCGCCATACCGGCGGCGAGGGCACCCGCGCTGGTCAGCGCGATGGCGGCTCTGGATGCCGCCTTCCATCTGGTGTTTCTCATCGTGCGACTCCTCTTGTGGTGGTGGGTGGGGAGGGAAGTCAGGACACCGAACAGGCGGCACCGTTGAGGGCGAACGACGAGGGCTTGCCGGTGCCGCCCTCATGCGTGGCCTGGAAGCCGATCTCGACCGATGCGTTCGGGGCGATGGTGCTGTTGTAGGAGACGTTGCTGGCGGTCACCGCGCCGCTCGCTGGGGCGTACTGGGCGTTCCAGCCGTTGGTGATGCGTTGGCCGGTGGGCAGCGTGAAGGTCAGCGCCCATCCGCTCACCGCGGTGGCACCGGTGTTGGTGATGATCACGCTCGCGGTGAGACCGCTGTTCCAGGCGTTGACCGTGTAGCCGACCCGGCAGGCACCGCCGGTCGGCGGCGGGGTCGTCGGGGGTGGGGTGGTCGGTGGTGGAGTCGTCGGCGGCGGGGTGGTCGGGGGTGGAGTCGTCGGCGGCGGGGTGGTCGGGGGTGGAGTCGTCGGCGGCGCGGTGCCGTCCAGCCCGAAGAAGCGGATGACCTGCGCGGCGTCGACCGGCAGGTTGTGCGTGACACCCTGCATGCTGATCGCCTCGACCGGCGCCATCGGGCCGCTGCTGCCGTATCGGGTGCGGGTGTAGCCGGACTGCGGGGAGTCGGTGTACGTCGCGGTCTGGCTCAGCCCGTGCACGTTGGTCCACTGCTTGACCTGCTCGCCGAAGTTCGGGTAGCGCAGCGTCTCATCGTTGGTGCCGTGCCAGATCTGCATCCGGGGCCGCTGGCCGGTGTAGCCCGGGTACGCCTCGCGGACCAGGTCCCCCCACTGCTGGGCCGTCCGGATGAGTTGCCCGTTCGCGCACTGGCTGTTCCACTCCGAGCTGCCGCCGGTGGCGAAACAGGCGAACGGCACCCCGGCGAACGAGGCGCCCGCCGCGAACACGTCCGGGTAGTCACCCAGCATGACGTTCGTCATCATGGCCCCGGACGAGGTGCCGGTGGCGAAGATCCGCGCCGGGTCGGCCGAGTAGCGCTGCTTCACGTAGTCGACCATCGACATGAGCCCGACCGGGTCGCTGCCGCCGCCACGGCGTAACGCCTGCGGCGAGTAGACGTCCCAGCACTTGCTGCTGCGGGTGGCCGACGGGTAGATCACGATGAACCCGTACCGGTCCGCGAGGGACGCGTACTGGGTGCCCGAGTGGAACGCGGGGCCCGTCCCGGTGCAGTAGTGCATGGCCAGGAGGATCGCCGGTCGGGTCGCCACCCGGTCCGGGACGTAGAGGTGCATCTGGAGGTTGGTGGGGTTGGTGCCGAAGTTGGTCACCTGTGTGAGCGTCGCCGCTGACGCGGGAGTGGCGAACGTCAATGCGGCGGCGGCCAACGTCACGGCCGCCATGACGACGCCAAGCGTTCTCGTCTTCAGTGTCATCGTCGCGATCCCTTGCGAAAAAGGCGCGTGGAAGGGGACTTAAGTCGAGGACTGCCCTTCGCCCGACCTTGACCGCGGCTCGCGTGACCATGCCAGCTTCAATCGAGAACACTCGATTGTCAAGACTTCCGGAAACCTTTCGCTGCAAGGGTTTCAGCGGTTACCTGCGCACCAGCGGGTGTCGGCAGACATCGTCGACGGCGATAGGTCGCGAGATATTATCGGGACGTTTTCGGAACGTACCGAACGTCTGGCGCACACGGCACAAGGGCGGCCCGACCGGATGGCCGGGCCGCCCTCGCCGCCGCCTTAGTAGACGTCCCGCCCTCGCTCGTCCGGCATCCCGGACTTGCGGAAGAAGTACGTGTTGATCTGGTCGCGCCACTCGGTGGCACACCGCACCTGCTCGTCGAGGCGTTCGGCGACCCGCTCGTACACGCTCGGGTCGAGCATGCCGTTCAACGTCTGCCACCGTCGTCGCATTGCCTTCACCTCCTCGACGCCCGCGAAGTGGGTGTCGTAGATGTGTTGGATGACTGTCGCTCCGCTGTGCAGCACATGCCCGTACGGCACATGGTGGAAGAAGAGCAGCAACTCGTCGGGGCAACTCTCGGGTGACTCGTACACCTGCGCCCAGTACGGCGGGTACTGGCCGGCGAAGCCGGTTCCCGACGCGCGGCTGCGGTCCACGCCGACGCCGTCGCGGTCGGCGAAGTGGTAGGTACCCCACCGCGTGTACTCGTACCCGTCGACGCCGGGACCGTAGTGGTCGCCGGGGTTGACCATGAAGCCGACGCCCAGCGGGGCGGTGTAGCGCTCATAGGTGCGCCACGAGTCGTCCATGATCTCGTGCAGGGTGCGCCGCACCAGGTCGGCGTCGGCGGTCGCCGACGGCGGAAAGGTCAGCGTGATCCACTCGTCGAGGATCGCCGTCGGATCTCGGCGGGGGTCCCAGGCGAGCCGACCGAACGTGTACAGGTTGGCCTGGGCAAGCGGATGCCCCGTCCAGAAGAGGTCGTCGCCGACGTTGGCGACGGCCACCAGCCCACCACCCGCCGCCGCCTCTCCCGTGACCACGTCGGCGATCGTCCGTCCACCCGGCCCCCAGGGGGCGAAGCCCAGCACCTCACTCCACCACGGGCCAAGGTGGCAGACGTGCCGCTGCTGGCCCGTGTACTCCTGGGTGACCTGCAACTCCACCGCCAGCCGGGTCGCCGGCATCGCGGCGAGCACCGGGGAGACCGGCTCGCGCGGCTGGAAGTCCACCGGGCCGAACTTCACCTGGACGACCACGTTGGTGCGGAACCGCCCGTCGAGCGGGGCAAAATGGTCGTACGCGGCCCTCGCTCGGTCGGTGGACCGGTCCCGCCAGTCCTGGTGGTGGTTGTAGACGAACGCCCGCCAATGCACCACTCCCCCGTGCGGGGCGAGCGCCTCGGCCAGCAGGTTAGCCCCGTCAGCGTGGTCCCGGTCGTAGGTGAACGGGCCGGGTTGCCCCTCCGAGTCGGCCTTCACCAGGTAACCGCCGAAGTCCGGGATGCGGTCGTACACCCGCCGGGTGGTCGCGGCCCACCAGACCCGCACGGTCTCGTTCAGGGGGTCGGCGGTCGGCAGGCCACCGAGGAGCACCGGCGCGGCGAAGCTGACCGACAGGTGCACCCGGATGCCGTACGGGCGCAGCACGTCCGCGATCTCGGCCACGTCGCCGAGCCGGTCGGTGAGCAGCAGCGCCTCGGTCCGGGACACGTTGACGTTGTTCACCGAGATCGCGTTGACGCCGCAGGAGGCCAGCAGCCGTCCGTACTCCCGCACCCGGGCCAGGTCGCCGCGCGGACGGCCGTCCTGCCAGAAGATCGAGCCGCCCGCGTACCCCCGTTCGACCTGGCCCATCACGGGGTGCACGGCCACGTTGTCCCAGTGGTTCAGCATTCGTCGGCGCAGCGCCGGCCGGTGCCGCTCCGGTGGGCGGGCCGGGTCGAAGGCCGCCGCGCAGAGCCGGACCACGTGGAAGAGCCCGTACAGCAGGCCGGCGGGCGCATCGGCCAGCACCACCGTCACGTCACCGGCCCGCGCCAACAGGAAACCCTCATCGCCGAGCGTCTCGCCGTCGCCCAGCTCGGCCAGTGCCGTCTCCCCCACCGCCCGCGCCGCCTCCACCGCCGGGTTGGGCAGCTCGCCGGCGTCCCGCAGGGCCAACACCAGATCGACGTCGACGTCCCAGCAGGGTGAGTGCCACACCCGCCCGCCGTAGCGCGCGCAGGCGCGCGACACCTCGTTGAGGACGGTGTCGACGAGCAACCCGTCCCCGTGGACGAGGACGCGGCGCGCGCCGAGCGACCGGAACGCCTCCGGGGGCAGCCAGGCCGGGTGGACGCGCGGCTCGTCGCCGTCCATCGGCTCCTCGACGAACATCAGTTGCTCCAACTCCAGCGACTCTTCGGCGTTCATCGGTCCTCCTTCAGCACGACGACCCCGTACGCCGGCAGCCGCAGCGAAGCGCCGGCCGCCGTAGGGTCACCGGTGAGCAGGTCGACGCCGCCAGCCGGGGCGGTCACCTCGACCGGTTCGGCGCGGTGGTTGAGCAGGAACAGCAGCCGCGAACCGTCCGCCGCGACCCGGACGGCGGATTCCAGGTCCGGCACGTCCGCATACGGCCCGAGCACGTCGTGCCGGGCGAGCACCTGCCGCACCACCCAGGACACCCCGGCCTGGTCCAGGCCGGCGGCCACGTACCAGCCGTCGCCGGCGCCGAAGGAGTTGCGGGTCACCGCCGGGGTGCCCGCGTAGAAGTCGGCCTGGTAGGTGCCGACCACCTCCGCACCCTGCGGAATCACCAGCTCGAACAGCAGCCGCGCGTCGACGTCGACCTGATCGGCGCCGTCGCCGAGGCGGACCGGGTTGACCACCTCCGGGCCCCGTGCGTCCCACTCGTCGACCCGGACACCCATGAGCTGCCCGAACGGGCCCGGCACGTCCATCAGGAACGCCTGGTCGTGCTCGTCCACCCGAGCGGAAAGGAAGGTGGTCAGCACCGACCCGCCGCGCGCCGCCACCGCCTCCAGACGCTGCGGCAGGTCATCCTTGATCAGGTGCAGGGCCGGCGCGACGACCACGTCGTAGCGGGACAGGTCGGCGGTCACCGCGACGACGTCCAGGTCCACACCGGCTTCCCAGAGCGCCCGGTGGTACGCGAGCACGACCTGTTGGTAGCGGACCAGCCGGGACGGGCCGTCGGAGATGTCCAACGCCCACCAGCTGTCCCAGTCGAACAGCAGCGCCACCCGGGCCGGGGTTCGCGCGCCCAGCGACGCGTCGCCGAGCCGTTCCAACTCGGCGCCCAGCTCGGCGATCTCCCGGAACACCCGGGTGTCGGCACGACCGGCGTGGCCGATGATCGCGCCGTGGTACTTCTCGCTGGCCCCGCGGGAGGCGCGCAGCTGGAAGAAGAGGACCGCGTCGGCGCCGTGCGCCACGGCCTGCCAACTCCACAACCGCATGAGGCCGGGGCGCTTCAACGGGTTGACGTCGCGGCACGCGGTGGCGCTCGGGGTCTGTTCCATCAGCCAGAACGGCTGGCCGTCCTTGAGCCCGCGCATCAGGTCGTGGGTCAGCGCCATCCGGGCTGCGGACTCGTCGTCGGGCGGGTAGTTGTCCCAGGAGACGAAGTCCAGATGGGCGGCCCAGCGGTGATAGTCGATCGGCCGGTACATGCCCATGAAGTTCGTCGTCACCGGCAGGTCGGGGCTGGATTCTCGGATGGCGGCCTTCTCGTCGCGGAAGTTGGTAAGCATCGCGTCGGAGGTGAACCGCAGGTAGTCCAGGGTGATGCCCGGGAACGCGGTGTGGTCCGGGTCGCGCCAGTGCTCGGTCAACGCCGACGGCGGCTCGATCTCGTCCCAGTCGGTGAAGGTGTGCGACCAGAAGGTGGTGTACCAGGCCGCGTTCAGCTCGTCGAGGGTGCCGTAGCGGTTGCGCAGCCAGTGCCGGAAGCCGGCCGCGCACAGCGCGCAGTAGCAGGCGCCGCCGTACTCGTTGCCGACGTGCCACGCGAGCACCGCTGGCGCGTGGGCGTAGCGGCGGGCGACCCGGCGGGCCAGCTCGGCCGAGAGCCGACGGAAGACCGGTGAGCTGGGGCAGGAGTTGTGGCGCTGACCGAACCGGCGCTTACGGCCGTCGAAGTCGGTCCGGGTCACCTCGGGGTACGCCTTGGCCAACCACGGTGGGTGGGCTGCGGTGCCGGTGGCCAGGCAGATCCCGCGTCCCTCGGCACTGGCCCGCTCGACGATCTTGTCCAGCAGCGCGAAGTCGTAGGTGTTCTCGGCGGGTTGGGTGAGCGCCCAGTCGAATACGCCGAGGGTGACCAGGTCGATCCGGGCGGTGTCGAAAAGACGGTAGTCCTGCTTCCACACGTCCTCGGGCCACTGTTCCGGGTTGTAGTCGCCCCCGAAGGGCACCTTGGCGCTGAGGGGCAGGCTCATGCGACGAATTCCTTCCGGATCAGGTGGATCATCGGGTCGCTGATGCGCAGGAACGCCAGGACCGCGATCGACGCGAGCAGCATCAGCACCGCCTCGGAGAAGACCGCGGTGATCCCGGCCGCCGCGGCCAGCAGCAGGGCATTGCCGATGAAGACACCGGGGGTACGCACGAGGAAGTGCACGGCCAGCCGCAGCACGTCCCGGGTGCGGAAGTCGAACAGCGAGGTGATCACCAGGGCGTTGGCCGCGCAGAGCGTCACGCCCACTGCGATCAGCACCAGCGGCACCGCCCACCAGCTCGCCAGGCCGACCGCACCGAAGTACGCGAGGTTGATGGCGAGCACGGTCAGCCACAGCAGCGTCGGCACCCAGATGCGCAGGGCCCCGAACGCGTTGGCCCGGTAGCCACGCCAGAACAGGGCTGCCGGGTGCAGGTCGGTCAGGTCGGCCTGCTGGTGGCGCAGGGTGTACAGGGCGGCGGAGAAGGCCGGGCCGACCGGCACCAGTAAGAGCGCGGCCAGCGGCAGGTTGCTGGGGTCGCGGCCCAGCACCAGCAGCGGGAGCAGGGCGGGCACCGTGGTGAGCAACAGGAGCAGCTCGACCACGAGCAGGATGTAGACGCGCGAGGTGATCCGCGACAGTGGTCCGTCGCCGAACTGCCTCCAGGTCTGGGCCGCGCCACCCACGATCGCTCCCTCCGGTGGACGTAGCTGACCCGTCCTCGCCGGGGTCCGGTCGGGCCGCGACGGGCTGCCCGACCGGACCCCGCTGATCAGCCGTTGTTCTTCTGGAACCGCTCGTACGCCTTGTTGACCAGGTCGATGTACTGCTCGGAGTTCTTGGCCTTCAGCTCGGCCACGTACGCGTCCCACTCGCTGAGCGGACGCTGCCCCAGGGCGAACTTCAGCGTGTTCTGGGTGACGAAGTCCTTCAGCGGGGTTTCCCAGAGCGACACCTGCTCGCGTTCCTCATCGGTGAACGGGCGCGGCGGGGGGACCTCCCTCGGCTTGCGCGCGTCCATCACCTTCTGGAACTCCAACTCCTCCGGGGAGAAGAAACCACGGACCAGGTCGGGGGTGCCGCCGTAGGCGAAGACGCCGTTGTAGAAGCCGAAGTCCTTCTGCAGGTGCTTGGTGCCCTTGGGGTTGAGCCCGAGGACGTCGACGTCGGCGGTGACGGCACGCTTGCCGGAGGCGTCCTTGGTGAAGGTGGTGCCCTCGACGCCCCAGCGAGCGAACTCCATGCCGGCGTCGGAATACCACAGCCAGTCGATGAACTGCATCATGGCCACGAAGTTCTTGCTCTCCCGGGCCTTCGTGGAGATCATGATGCCGTTCTCCAGTCGGGAGAAGGGGTTGATCTCTCCGGCCGGGCCGACCGGCAACGGGATCTTGGCCATCTTCGCCTTCGGCAGCGTCTTGGCCAGGTCGGGCCGGTGGTTGTTGACCAGGGTCTGCGCGTTGCCGGTGACCACGAACGACTTCCCGTTGGCGAGCTTCTGCCGCGCCTGGTCGTCGGTCTGGGTGAAGCTCTCCGGGTCGAGCAGACCCTCGGCGACGAGCTTGTGCAGGAACGTGACCATCTGCTTGTACTGCTCGGACGAGCCGGTGTAGTTGAACTTCTTCGCCGCCGGGTCCCAGGTGGCGTGCTGGAAGTCCCAGCCGGCGAAGGTGCCGTGGGCCGAGCCGAGGAGGTTCAGCAGGGCGCCGGTCGGGTTGGGCTTGCTGAAGAGGTCGGAGTACGGGTAGACGTTCGGGTACTTCGCCTTCATCGCCTTGAGCACCGTGTACAGCTCGTCCCAGGTCTTCGGGACGGCGAGGTTGAGCTCCTGCATGATGTCGGTGCGCACCAGCACCGTGTAGTCCTGGGTCGGCTTCTCGTGCAGGCCGGGCAGCAGGTAGAACTTACCGTCGGACTGCCGCAGGTTGTCGATCTCCGGCTTGAGGTTCCACCTGCTGATCTTGTCCTTCAGGTTGGGCATCAGATCCAGGTAGTCGCTCACCGGGAGGATCGCCCCGGAGGACACGAACGCGTCCTCCTGCGGGTGGTACGTCTTCGGAATGATCAGTGGAGCGTCCCCGGCACCGATCAGCAGGCTGCGCTTCTGCTCGTAGTCGCTCAGCGGCACGGCGACCGGGTCGATCTTGACGTTGGTCCGCTTGGTCAGCTCCGACCAGAACAGCCAGTCCTCCTTGAGCGGGTAGAACGTGTGGTTGTTGTAGAGGGTGGAGAACGAGAGCGCCTCGGTGGCCTTGAACTGGTCGCCGACGCTGTAGTCGGCCATTGCGCCGACCCGGTTCTCGGAGAGGTCAGTCGACTCAGCCGGGTCCTCGGAGCAGGCGGTGGTAAGGGTCAGCGCGAGCAGACCCGCGGTGGCTATCGCCACGCGGCGCCACGTCTTGTGGAGCATGGCTCGTCCTTTCGGTGGTGGGGTTGGCGGAAGCGGTGTGGCGCTCGACGTCATCCCTTGACCGCGCCGAGCATGACGCCGGAGACGAAGTACCGCTGGACGAAGGGGTAGACCGCCAGGATCGGCAGGGTGGTGAGCACGATCGTCACGGCCTGGAGGGTCGCTGCGGCCTGCACGACGTCGGCGTCGGCGGCGCCGGACTGCTGTGCGTCGGTGGCACCCGCGATGAGGTTGCGCAGGTAGACGGTGACCGGCAGCAGGTCCTGCCGGTCCATGTAGAGGAACGCGGTGAACCACGAGTTCCAGAAGGAGACCGCGTAGAAGAGCACCATCGTGGCGATGATCGCCTTCGACAACGGCAGCACGATCCGCAGCAGGATGCCGTACGTGTTCAGCCCGTCGACCGCCGCGGCCTCCTCCAGCTCGCCTGGCAGACTCTCGAAGAAGGCCTTCATGACCAGCAGGTTGAACACGCTGATGGCGTTGGGGATCACCACGGCCCAGATGGTGTTCTTCATCCCCAGGCTGGTGACCAGCACGTAGTTGGGAATCAGGCCACCGGAGAAGAACATGGTGAACAGCGCGATACCGATGAGCAAGGGGCGCCCTCGCAGCTGTGGCTTCGACAGCACGTACGCGTAACAGGTGGTCAGCACGATCGAGATGAGCGTGGCGACCACCGTGTACACCACCGTGTTGCGGTAGTTCGTCCAGAACATCGCGTCGGACATGACCAGCTTGTACGCGGTCAGGTCGAACCCACGCGGGACGATGTTCACCTTCCCGGCGATGATGTACGCCTCGTCGCTCAGTGACCGGGCCACGATGTTGAGGAACGGATACAGCGTCACGACCACGACGCCGAGCAGGACGACAGTGTTGACGATTCGGAAGATCCGATAACCCCGGCTGTCCACCGGCCCGCGCGTCTTCGGGGCGTCGATCTTCGTACCGAGGGTCACCACAGGCTCGTCCCCACCGTGCGACGGGAGATGACGTTCGCCGACAGGACGAGGATCAGCCCGATCACCGCCTCGAAGAGGCCGATGGCGGCGGCGTAGCTGAAGTTGCTGGACTGGAAGCCCATCCGGAACAGGTAGGTGGAGACCACGTCCGCGGTCGGGTAGGTCAGCGGGTTGTAGAGCAGCAGGATCTTCTCGAACCCGACCGCCAGGAAGCTGCCGATGTTGAGGATCAGCAGCGTCACCATCGTCGGCCGGATGCCCGGCAACGTGACGTGCCAGGTCTGCCGGAGCCGGCTGGCGCCGTCGATCCGGGCTGCCTCGTACAGGTCCTCGTCGATTGTGGTGAGGGCTGCAAGGTAGAGGATCGTGCCCCAACCGACGGTCTGCCAGACCTCGGACGAGACGTAGATGGTGCGAAACCACTCCGGTTGTTGCAGGAACGCCACCGCGTCCCCACCGAACAGCCGGACGAGTTGGTTGGCCGTGCCGTCGATCGAGGTGAGCTGCATGACCATCGCCGCCACGATCACGATCGACAGGAAGTGCGGCAGGTAGGAGACGGACTGGACGAACCTCTTGAAGCGGCGGGCCCGGACCTCGTTGAGCAGCAGCGCCAGCACGATCGGCAGCGGGAAACAGAACAGCAGGGTCAGTGTCCCGAGCACGATGGTGTTGGTGAACACCTCCCAGAACGTCGGGTCGGTGAGGAACATCCGGAAGTACCGCAGCCCGACCCAGTACTCACCGAAGATGCTGCCGCCCGGCTTGAAACGGCGGAAGGCGATGATGTTGCCGACCATCGGCAGGTACCGGAAGACCAGGAAGAACAGCAACGGCAGGACGGCGAGGGAGTAGAGCTGCCAGTCCCGGCGCAGCGCCTGCCGCCAGCTGCGACGGCGTCGCGGCGACCGTGGGGCGGGGTTAGCCGCCTCCGCCGGAGACGTCGGTGGCGCCGGCGGCGGTGGCCGCAGCGTGGATGTCATTCCTCGGCCTCCTATGCCGGCTGCCGGACAGCCACGAGGGGCTCGACCCGCACCGAGGTGAGCAGTTCCCGCTCGTAGCCGACCTGGCGCTCGGCGCCGACCAGTCGCAGCGGCAGGCTCGCCGCCACGTCGCCGCTCGATCGGCCGAACCGCAGCTCGACGTCGCCGGGCTCGACGATGCGCCGACCAGACAGCCCGATGAACGACGCCACGTCGGCCGGTACGCCGAACGTCACGTGCGCCACCTCGCCAGGCTCCAACGGCAGCCGGGTGTAGCCGATCAGCCGGACCACGGGACGGGTGGTCTGGGCGACCGGGTCGTGCAGGTAGAGCTGCACGACCTCGGTGCCGGCCCGGTCACCGGTGTTGGCGACCGTCACGCGCACCCGCACCTCACCGTCGACCGGCCAGGTAGCCGGTTCGTCGCGCGGCTCGACCACCATCGCGTCGGACCACTCGAAGGTGGTGTAGCTCAGCCCGTGGCCGAACGGGTACGCCGGGGTCGGGTCGATCGAGGAGACCTTGTTGCGCCGGCCGAGCGGCGGCGCGAGGTAGGTGCTCGGCATTCCGCCGGCATCGCGGGGAATGCTGACCGGCAACCGCCCGGAGGGGTTGACCGCGCCGGTGAGCACCTCGGCGAGCGCCTGCCCGCCGAGTTGGCCGAGGAAGAACGCCTGCACCACGGCTGCCGCGCGGTCGAACTCCGGGCCGAGCGCGTAGGGGCGACCAGTCATCAACACCAGGACGACCGGGGTGCCGGTGGCGAGGACGGCACGGACGAGGTCGGCCTGCACGCCGGGTAGCCGCAGGTCGGCGGCGTCGCAGCCCTCACCGGAGGTGCCCCGGCCGAACATGCCCGCCCGGTCACCGACGGCCAGCACGCACACGTCGGCGGCGGCTGCCGCGGCGACCGCGGCCGGGAAACCCGAGGTGTCGTCGCCGGTGATGGCGCAGCCCGGCTCGTGGGTGAGCATCGGGACGCGGCGGGCCAACTCGTCGCGCAGTGAGGGGATGTCCAGGCCGAGCCCGGCATCGCTGTGGTGCACGCCCACGTGGTTCGGGAACGAATAGCAGCCGAGCATGGCCATCGGGTCGTCGGCGACCGGCCCGACCAGGGCGACCCGGCCGACACCGGGCAGCGGGAGGACGCCGGTGTTGCGCACCAGGACGACGGACTCGCGAGCCAGGCGTACGGCGACGTCCTGGCTGGCCTCGTCGTCGAAGCGCAGGGACGCCACGTCCCCGGGCAGCGCCTGCCAGCCCTCGTCGAGCAGACCGATCTCGATCTTCTGGATCAGCACCCGACGTAGCGCGCTGTCGATCAGCGCCTCGTCGACCTCGCCGCTGCGCACCGCCGCCACCAGCGGCTCACCGAAGGTGTCCACAGTGGGCAACTCGACGTCGATGCCGGCCCGCAGGGCGAGCCGGGCCGCGTCGGCAGCGCCCGCGGCCACACCGTGCAGGGTCTGCAGGAAGCGAACGGAGAAGTAGTCGGCCACCACGGTGCCGGTGAAGCCCCACTCGTCGCGCAGCAGCCCGGTCAGCAACCCGTGGTCAGCGGCGACGGGCAGGCCGTCGATCTCGGCGTAGGAGTTCATCACCGAGCGGGCACCGCCGTGGCGCAGCGCCATCTCGAACGGCGGCAGGATGACGTCGGCCAACTCCCGGCGACCCATCGGCACCGGTGCGAGGTTGCGTCCGCCCCGGGAGGCGGAGTATCCGGCGAAGTGCTTCAGCGTGGCCACCACGCCGGCCCGCTCCAGGCCCCGCACGTACGCGGCACCGGTCGTCCCGACCAGGTAGGGGTCCTCGCCGATGGTCTCCTCGGTGCGACCCCAGCGGTAGTCGCGGGTGACGTCCAGGACCGGTGCGAGACCCTGGTGCACTCCGGCGGCGCGCATGGACCGCCCGATCCGGTCGGCCATCGCCTCGACCAGTTCGGGGTCGAAGGACGCACCCCAGCTGAGCGGGGTCGGGTAGACGGTGGCCCGCCACGCCGCGAACCCGGTGAGGCACTCCTCGTGCACCTGCGCCGGGATACCGAACCGACTGGCGGCCACGATCTGTGCCTGCGAGGCCGCCAGCGACCGGGCGCCGAGCACCGGGTCGACCGGGGCGGTGCCGAACGGGCGGGTGAGCTGGCCCAACCCGTACTGGATGACCGTGCTCCACGGCGGCAGCTCGCTGATCATGTCCGACTGGTGCGGTGCGACGCCCTCGCCGCTGGCCTCGGCGCCGACCCAGACCCCGAAGAGCTGGGCGACCTTCTCCTCCAGGGACATCTTCGGCAGGAGCGCCTCGGCCCGCTCGGTCGGCGACAGCCGCTGATCGCGCCACGGCGCGGCGCCGCTGTCCCCGGGCAACTGACTTCTCATGCCTTGACCCCTTAGCTCCAGCCACATCCCCGCGTCGCGGAATCAGTTCCGTGGCGGACGTTTCTCACGATCCGAAACTTTCCGGAAACCTGCGCAACCTTTTCGGCAACCTAAGTGCCGCATCGATGTGTGTCAAGAGTCTCATTCGGACTACCAGCGGTTGTTCCCTGCACACGGTGACTCCGCCATCGGCGCTCAGTTGCCGATCAGCCGCGCAATGACCCGCGAACGGGCGGCCTGACTGCGACACCAACTAGCGTGAATGTCTGATCGTGTTAAGGTCGCCCGAAACTTTCGGATGCTGTATGAGGCTGCGATGACAGAGCACCGCCCGCTCGACCCACCCGCCTCCACCACCATCGCGACCATCGCCAACGATGTCGGCGTCTCCGTCGCGACCGTGTCCAAGGTCCTCAACGGACGCGGCGATGTGGCGCCCAGCACCAGAGCGCGCGTGGAGGCGAGCCTCGACCGCCACCAGTACCAGCGCCGCGCTCGGCGACACCCGACCAGCAGCGGCCGTGTCGACCTCGTGTTCCACGAGCTCGACACGGGTTGGGCGATGGAGATCCTGAAGGGCGTCGAGGCGGTGACCTCCGCGGCCGGCATCGGGTTGTCGATCACCCAACTCGACGGCGCGCACCGCCCGCCAGCGCGATGGCTGGAGGCGCTTCTCGCCGACCGCCCACTGGGCGTGGTGTTCGTCCTGTCCCATCTAGCCGAGGCCCAACAGCAGCACCTGCGGCGACAGGGCATACCGTTCGTCGTGGTCGACACCGACAGCGCGACCTCAGCCTCAGTGCCCACCGTCGGGTCGAACAACTGGAACGGCGGTCTACTCGCCGCCCGGCACCTGTTGGAGCTGGGGCACCGGCGGATCGCCATCATCTCTGGGCCACCCGATGTGCTGTGCAGCCGCGCCCGCGCCGCCGGCTTCCAGTCGGCCCACGACGAAGCCGGGATCGCGGTCGACCGCGAGCTGATCCGCTACGGCAGCTTCTCCGCCGGGGCCGGGCACGTTCACGGGCTGCAACTGCTCCAGCGACCTGACCGCCCGACGGCGATCTTCGCCGGGTCGGACACCCAGGCCATGGGGGTGCTCCGGGCCGCCCGCCAGTGCGGCCTCCGAGTGCCCGAGGACCTTTCGGTGATCGGGTACGACAACCTGCCGGTCTCCGCCTGGACCGACCCGGCCCTCACCACGATCAACCAGCCGTTGCGTGACATGGCCGGCATCGCCACCCAGATGTTGCTCGACCTGACCAGGGGCAACGAGCCGGCGACCAGCCGGATCGACCTGGTGACCGAACTGGTCGTCCGGGAGAGCACCGCGCCTCCCGCCAATCCGCACTGACCCCGGCCCCCTGCGAGGACCCGTGCCCCACTCCGCCTTCACCTTCGACGAACTCCAGCGGTACGCCCCCGAGGTGGCCGAGCCCGACGACTTCGACGCGTTCTGGCGGGACACGCTCGCCGAGGCGTCCAGCGTGCCGGTGCTCGTCGACGTCCGTCCGGAGCCCACCGACCTGCGGCTGCTCGACTCCTGGGACGTCACGTTCGCCGGCTTCGGCGGTGAGAGGGTGCGCGCCTGGTACACCCGCCCGGCTGGGGTTCGAGAGCCGCTGCCGGCCGTCATCGAGTACGCCGGATACGGCCGCGGCCGTGGTCTGCCCCACGAACGGCTGACCTGGCCGACGGCCGGGTACGCGCACCTGCTGATGGACAACCGGGGCCAGGCGGGGCAGCACGGGGCCGGGGACACCCCCGACCCGCACGGCGCTCCCGGCGGCCCTACGCCAGTCACCTGGGGGATCCTCGACCCGGGTGACTACCACTACCGCCGCCTGATCACCGACGCGGTCCGGGCGGTCGACGCGGTCCGCGCCCTGCCGGGCGTCGAGGGTGACCGGGTCACCGTGGTCGGCAACAGCCAGGGCGGCGGCATCGCCCTGGCTGTTGCCGGTCTCGTCGACGACCTCAGCGCGGTGCTGACCACCGCCCCTTTCCTCTGCGACATGCGCCGAACCGTTGCGCTCACCGACCTAGCGCCCTACGGCGAGATCGCCCGATACCTGGCCGTGCACCGGGAGGCCGAAGAGGCGGTGTGGCGCACGCTGTCCTATGTCGACGGAGTCAGTTTCGCGCGGCGCGCGACGGCGCCGGCGCATTTCGGAGTCGGCCAACGCGACACCGTCTGCCCACCGCGAACCGCCTTCGCCGCCTACAACCATTACGGGGCCTCGAACGGGCGACCCGTCCCACCAGAGCGGGAGATGCACGTCTACCCGTTCAACGGCCACGAGGGTGGCGAAGCGATCCACGTCCGACGTCAGCTGCGCTGGCTGGACTCGGTGCTCCACCCGGCTCCCGCATGATCGTGCTCGATCCTTGATATGGACCGCGATCTGTTGCCGGTGTTAGCGATAACACGCTATGGTGCGTCCGGCGAGTGCAGGGCACACTTCCGCCACGGCTCATCGGCCCGTCGCGGCCAAGCCTCGATGGCCAGTGCCACCTTCAGCGCCACGACCACCAGTGAAGACGTCCGGGTTCTTGGTCGTTGCGCGCAACCCACCTCCGCGTACCGCGTCATGGCGGCAGCCCTCTCGTCGGTGGCCGCTGATGTCGCGCACCCCCACCAGAGGAAGTCCGATGCGCAGTCCAACGCTCGTCCAACCTGCCCCTCTCGCACCGACCGCCAGCGTGACGACGTCGAGGCCCTGGCGGGCTCACCGATTGTGGACGGCCCTGGCCGCCGTCGCCGCCATGGTCGCCGCCGTACCGATCGCGACCACCCCCGCGAGCGCGGAGTCCAACGGCGGGGTACGCGTGATGCCGCTCGGCGACTCGATCACCGACGGCTTCAACGTCCCCGGCGGTTACCGGAACGAGTTGTGGCAGCGGTTCACGTCCGGTGGCTACCGGATCGACTTCGTCGGTTCCCAGTTCAACGGGCCCGCCAGCCTCGGCGACCACGACCACCAGGGGCACTCCGGCTGGACGATCGCCCAGATCGACGCCAACGTGGTCAACTGGTTGCGGGCCACTAATCCGCGGACCGTGCTGCTGCACATCGGCACCAACGACATGTACGGCGACACGTCCGGAGCCCCGTCCCGACTGGCCACGCTCGTCGACCGGATCACCAACACCGCCCCGAACGCGGACGTGTTCGTCGCGACGATCATCCCGAAGTCCGGTGCGGATAATCAGGTCCGTGGCTACAACAACGCGATCCCCGGAATCGTGCAGAGCAGGGCCGCCGCCGGCAAGCGCGTACATCTGGTCGACATGTACCGGGCCCTGACGCTCAGCGACCTGGCCGACGGTGTGCACCCGAACGCCACGGGCTACCGCAAGATGGCCGACGCCTGGTACGCCGCTCTGCGTACGGTGCCCGGCAGCATCGGGGGCGACACGACTCCGACCACGCCCCCACCGACCACGCCCCCGCCCACCACGCCCTCGCCGTCCGGTGACTGCCGCGTCGCGTACACCGTCAACGCCTGGAACAGCGGCTTCACCGCGTCGGTCTCGGTGACCAACACGAGCAGCACGCCGGTCAACGGCTGGGCACTGGCGTTCACCCTGCCGGCTGGGCAGAGCATCACCAGCGGTTGGAACGCCACCTACGCTTCGTCGAACGCAGCGGTGACCGCCCGCAACGTCTCCTACAACGCGACGATCGCGCCGAACACCTCGGTCGACATCGGCTTCCAGGCAACCCACACGGGGAACACCGGCCGCCCGTCCGCGTTCACTCTCAACGGCACCACCTGCGCGGTCGCCTGACACCACCCGAGGGCGGTGCCGGGCCCCACCCGCTCGGCACCGCGCTCGGGCCGGCACAGACCGTCCAGCAAGAGGCGAACCGCGGATGACGCGGCGCTGGACGGTGAGCGCCCGCCATCGCCGACCCCTGGCGGGCGCTCACCACCGCAGGGCCGGCGCCGGTGTGCACGTCGTCGCACCCGCGGGCTCTTGGACCCGGGCCGCACCGCCACCCGCTGATCCCGCAAACCGGACGGAGCGGGGCGGCGACGGGATCCGTCGCCGCCCTCAGCCTGCGGCGTTGCCGATTGCCGACCGTCGACTCCGATGGATGTGGAGTATGTCAGCGCCACTGATCGACGAGCAATAATTTCCGGAAGGTTTACGAGACCTGGTCCGCTCCGGCAGACATGGCCGGACCCGGCTGCCCAGGTAGCAGCCCATCACAGGCAGCGACGAGGCCCTGCCGCGTCAGCCGGGCAAGTTCACGGGGACAGCAGCGCATCGCACTTTCCGGAACTTCTCTCGGACCCTACCCACCCTGACAACGCCGCGGTTACTGCTGCACGCCGCGGTAGAGCCGGCTCACCGTCTCGGCCACGCAGACCGGCTTGCCGCCGCTGTCGCTCTCCACGGTGACCGCCACGACCAGTTGCACACCGCCGCTCACCGGCGACACCTCGGCGATGGTGGCGGTGGCGCGTACGGCGGCGCCAACCCGGACCGGGGCGGGGAAACGCACCCGGTTCAGCCCGTAGTTGACCCCCATCGCCACCCCCTCGACCCGATAGAGCCGGCCCGCCAACGCCGGCAACAGCGACAGGGTGAGGTAGCCGTGCGCGATCGTCGCGCCGAACGGGCCCGCCGCGGCTCGGACCGGGTCGAGATGGATCCACTGGTGGTCGTCGGTGGCGTCGGCGAAGAGGTCGACGCGGCTCTGCTCGATGCGTTGCCACGGACCGGGCCCGATGCTCTCGCCGGTCGCGGCGGCCAACTCCTCGAACGAGGCGAAGACTCTCATGCCAGGTCTCCCTACAGCTAGAAGGCGTTGACGCCGGTGAGCGCGCGTCCGATGAGGAGTTGCTGGATCTGACTGGTGCCCTCGTAGAGGGTGGCTACCCGGGCGTCGCGCAGGTACTTGCCGACCGGGTACTCATCGATGTAGCCGTACCCACCGAACACCTGGACCGCGTTGTTGGCCGCGCGGACGGCGGCCTCGCTGGCGAAGAGTTTGGCCATCGACGCCTCGGTGGCGAACGGCTGGTCGCGGTCGATCAGGTCGGCCACCTGCCAGACCAGCAGCCGGGCGGCGGCGGTGTCCACCGCGATGGCGGCGAGCAGTTGTTGGACGAGCTGGTGCCCGGCGATCGGTTTGCCGAACTGGGTCCGCTGCCCGGCGTAACCGACCGCCGCGTCGAGGCAGCCCTGGGCGATGCCGACGCACCCGGCGGCCACCGACATCCGGCCCTTGGCGAGGGTGCCCAGGGCCAGCCGGAACCCGGCGCCCTCGGCACCGAGGCGGGCCGTGTCGGGCACGCGCACCTCGTCGAAGCTCAGCTCGCCGGTGGCCTGACCGCGCAGGCCGAGCTTGCCGTGGATCTCCCGGCGGGTCAGCCCGGGGCTGGCGGTGGGCACCAGGAACGCGCTGATTCCCCGGTGCCCGGGGCCGCCGGTGCGGGCGAAGACCAACGCGACGTCGGCGGTGGTGCCGTTGGTGATGAACGTCTTCGTGCCGGTGAGCAGCCAGTCGCCGCCGTCGCGAACGGCACGGGTGCGCAGTGCGGCCGCGTCCGAGCCGCTGTCCGGTTCGGTCAGCGCGAAGCAGCCGAGCGCGCTGCCCGAGCAGAGCCGAGGCAGCCACTCGGCCCGCTGGTCCGCGCTCCCGTGCGCGGCGATCGACTTGGCGACCAGGCCGAGTGAGACCGAGACGATGCCGCGCACGGCGGAGTCGCCCCGGCCGAGCTCTTCCAGGACCAGGCAGTACGCGAGGTGGTCGCCGCCGGACCCGCCGTCGGCCTCGGCGATGGTCAGCCCCAGGAAACCCAGGTCACCGAGCATGCCGACGATGGCGGGGTCGACCGACTCGCGGCGATCCCAGGCGGCCGCGTGCGGCAGCAGCTCGCGGTCGGCGAACTCGGCGGCCAGCTGGCGGACCGCCGCCTGTTCGGCGGAGAGAGTGAGGTCCATGGCGCTCAAACTAGCGGTGATAGTTTACGCCGTCCAGACCGGATGGTCACCGGTCGGAGGCCAGACCGACGTGCCGTTCGGTGGCGAACGCGCGGGCCAACTCGGTACGCGACCGGATGCCCAGCCGGTGGAACACGTTGCGCAGATGGTGGTCGACCGTACGGGTGGAGAGGAACATCCGGGCGGCGATCTCCCGGTTGGTGGCGCCCTCGGCGACCAGCTCGGCGATCCGCAGTTGCTGGCCGGTCAACAGCCGCGCGGCGGGCAGGTCCGGCGGACCGATCGACTCCCCGGCCGCCCGCAGCTCCGTGGTGGCCTGCTCGGCCCAGCACTCCACCCCGAGCAGGCTGAACATCTCACGGGCCTGGTGCAGGTGCGTCCGCGCGTCACGTGGGCGTCGACTACGCCGCAACTCCTGGCCGAAGAGCAACTCGGTGCGGGCCCGCTCGAACGTGCCGGCCTCGGTCGGGTGCAGCCGCAGCGCCGCCTGGAAGTCGCGCTCCGCCTCGGCGCCGCCCCGGGGGGCGAGCAGCGCGTGGCATCGCGCGGACAGGGCCCGGCGCAGCGGGCTCGCGGTGCTGCTGGCCCACCTGTCGAATACGGCGAGCGCGGCCGTCGCCGCCGGTCGGTGCGCCAGGTGCGCCGCCGCCTCCACCAGGTAGGGGGTGGCCATCACCTGCACGAGGACCTGACCGCGACCGGTGCCGAGCCGGGCCAGCGACGCCAGCCGGTCCGCGGCCTCGGCGTGCCGGCCGTCGACCAGGTCGAGCACCGCCAGGGCCCACGCGGCGAGCGCGTGCGGGCGGCTGCCCGGCGTCGGCGATTCGCCGATCTCACGGATCCGCCGCAGGCTGGTGTCCCGGTCGGCCCGGATCGCGGCGAGGACGGCGAGCATGCCCAGATGGACGTTGGCGCAGTTGACCTGACCGGTGGCGCGGGCGACGCGCAGCCCGTCGCGGGACGTCTGCGCCGCTGTCTCGTGTCGACCCAACCAGTACTCGGCGATCGCCCGCAGCTCCAACGCCCGGGACAGCTTGGACAGCTCGCCCCGCTCGCGGGCCAGCCCGACGGCGCGCTCGGCGAGTCGGTGGGCCGCGCCGTCCACGGCCACCAGCAGTCCGGCCGCCGCAGCGCAGGTGAGCGCGGTGGGGGTCAGCGCCGGGCCGGTCAGCCGGCCGCCCAGCACGACGGCGCGGCGCAGCACGGGACCGGCTCGCTCGTGGTCGCCCCGCAGGGTCGCCGCCACCCCGGTGATCAGGCAGCTCATCAGCTCCAGGGCCGGCGGGTCGCTCGGACGTCGCAACGCCAGCGCCCGCCGGCCGACCTCGGCGTAGCGGTACTGGTCGCCGGCGAAGCAGACCGCCTCGCCGGCCCGTACCAGCCCGGCCAAGGCCAGGGCACGGTCGGCGCCGTGCACCGCCGCGGCGGCGTCCAGCAGCGTGACCGACGCGCTGGACGCGGTGCCGCAGCGCAGCTCCAGCTCACCGCGGAGCAGGTCGGCACGCCCCCGGACAACCGGGTCGGCGCAGACCGCGCGGAGGCGGTCGAGCAGCAGCCGGGCCACGTCGGGCTGACCTCCGACCCAGGCGTAGCGGGCGGCGGTCAACAGGCGGGTGGCGGTCAGCTTCGGATGATCACTCAGCTCGGCGGCCCACCGCAGGGCCACCGAGGCGGCAGCCCAGCCGCCTGCGCCGCCGACGGCCGCCTGTTCCAGCTCGGCGGCGAGGACCGGATCAGCGCCCGCCGTCGCGGCGGCGAGGTGCATCGCCCGGCGCAGCCGCTGCCCGTCCCCTACCAGCACCTCAGCGAGCAGTCGGTGCGCCGCGCGGCGCTCCGCGAGCGGCGCGCTGGCCGCGATCATCGTGCGCACCAACGGCTGCGGGAAGGTGACACCTCGTTGCTCGACGCGGACCAGGCCGGCGACCTCCGCCGGGGCGAGCGCCTCGACCTCGGTGCCGGCGGCCCCAGCGGCCCGGATCAGGGTGCCCGGCTCGCCGTCCTCGTCGAGCGCGGCGAGCAACAGCACCCGGCGGGTCTCCGGTGGCAGCCGGTCCAGCCGAGCGCGGTACGCGCGGCCCAGCGCCCCGTCCGCCGGTGGTGCGGCGGGCAGCGGCTCCTCACCACGCCACTGCCCTGCGGTGAGCACCTCGGCGAGGTCCACCAGGGCCTGCGGGTTGCCGCCGCCGATCGCGGCCAACGCGGTCAGGGCCGACGCGGCGGGCTGCTCGGGGAGCCGGTCGACGCTCTCGCGCTCGGTCAGCCGAGAGAGCCGATCGGTGAGGACGGCAGCGCTCTCGCTCTCGGTCAGCGCTCGGAGTCGGTGTGCCGGTATCCCGTCGAGGTTGGCGGTGACGTCCGCGGTCAGCAGCACGGCGAGCGGCAGGTGCCGCAGTCGGCGGGCCACGAACGCCAGCACCTGCGCGGTCTGCGGGTCACCTCGGTCGAGGTCGTCCATGGTGACGAGCAACGGCTGGTCCCGGGTGGCGGCGGCGAGCAGCCCGAGCACCGCCATCGACAGCGTCAGTTGCTTATCGGCCGGGCAGCTCTGTCCGGCCAGCGCGCGCCGCAGCAGCAAGCGTTGCTCGTTCGGCAGGGCGGCGACCCGGTCGCGTACCGGGTCGACCAGGCGTTGCAGGCCGGCGTACGGCAGGTCGGCTTCCTCGGCGAGCCCGCTCCCGGCGAGCACGGCGCAGCCCTTGGCGTGTCGGTGGGCGTAGCCGAGAAGCGCCGTCCGGCCCGATCCGGGCTCTCCGCGCATCAGCAGGGCACCGGCGGCGGTGGTCATGCCGTCCAGCAGGCTTCGGACCGCCCGGCACTCGTCATCCCGGCCACGCAGCACGGTTAGTTGCACTCCTGATGCAGTAACCATGACAGCCAGTGTTACCCATCAGAAACCGAATGGAAAGAGGGTGCGATATCGGGCCGGGCCGGAATCAGTCGGGCGCGACCTCGGCCAACAGGGCGCCCACGGTCCGGGACATCACCGCGCGGGCCTGATCCACGCCCAGACCGAGCCCGTAGCGCAGCATCGACCAGGCCTGCCACGTGCTCGCCGCCACCAGTGCGTTGAGCAACTGCTCCCGCCCCTGACCGGCCTCGCCCAGCTCGACGGCGAAGAGCTCCTCGACCTCGTCGCGGACCCGGTCGATGTGTTTGAGACGGTTGCGGTGCAGCTGCTCGGAGACCGGCTCCCGCATCTGGGCGGCCCGCGCCGACGGTGCGATGAGCTGGAGCAGCCGAGCGCGCTGCCGGCAGTACGCGTCGACGCGCTTCACCAGCGGCAGCCCGGGTGAGATCGGCCGGTAGGCGGCGTCCTGCTGGCGAAGTACCTCGGCACCGCTCGCCTCGAAGAGCGTCTCCATGTCCTTGAAGTTGGTCCAGAGCGTCCGCAGCGAGATGCCCGCCCGTTCGGCGATGCGCTCCCCGGTCGGGCGGAGGTCACCCTCGGAGATGAGCGCGAGGTGCGCCTCGACGATGGCCGCACGGGTGCGCTCGGCACGGGCGGTGCGCCCGTCGACCCGGCCCACGACCTCGACCCCGTCCATCCGCCCCCGCCCCCTCACCGCCATGGCGTCCCCCGCCGCACCGCCGAGTCTAGACAGGCGATGATCAGCAGCTCCGGACGCTGGGCCGACGCGGCCGGTCGGCCCGGCCGGTCGGCGCGGTGCCGCCGTCGCAGACGATGACCCAGGTGGCGTCGTCGGGCGGCGAGCCGGCCCGAATATGCATTCACGGTGCAGATAGTAGGAGTGCTGATCGGTGTCGGTCAACGCTCGGACGATCGGCCGGGCCGGCCACCCCGCCAACCCACGCGCAGCCGTCCGACCGGGCGTGGTCAGGCGAGACCAGGCCCGGTCGGACGTCGGGTGTGCCTGCCGTCAGGAGACGGTCGGCACCCCGTTCGCCGGCGGTGCGGCCGGTGCGGCGGTGTACTCGTTGACCGACCCGTCCGCCTCGTCGGTCTCGTACGTCGGGCCGAAGTAGCTCTGCACTCCCCCGGTCACCCGGGACAGCCGCTGCCCGCCGTACCCGGAGTGGTCCGTGGCGGAGAACCGCAGCGGTGCCAGACCAGGGCCCTGGAAGCCGCCCTTCTGCACGGCGCCCAGCACCTTCTCCCGGGTGAGGTCCTTGCCGGCGGCGAGCAGCACCTGCACGAAGAGGTAACCGACCGACATGCCGTAGACGGTGTTGCCGTCGAACGGCGCGTCCCCGTTGTGCTCCTTGTTGACCTTCGTGAAGAGCTGGATCCACGGGTTCGCGGTGTCGTTCTGCATCGGCAGGTAGTTGGTGCCGACCATGCCCTCCAGCAGCGGCGCGGCAGCGCCGAGCTGCTTGGCCAGGGTGGGGTGGTCGGCGCCGACGTTGGAGACCAGCCACTGCGGCTTGAAGCCCAGCCGTGCGGCGGTGCCGATGGAGAGCGCGGTGAAGCCGGGCACGGTGGCGAGCATGACGACCTGGCAACCGGCCGCCTTGAACGCGCCGATCTGCGGCGCCACGTTGGTGTTGCTGGTGACGTACGTCTGCTTGACCGCCACCGCCGCGGCACCGAGCACCTTCTCCACGCCGGCCAGGCTGTCGCGGCCGAAGTCGTCGTCCTGGCCGAGGAAGCAGACCTTCTGGCCGGCCAGGTCCCGCTTCGCGTAGTTGGCGAGGATCTTGCCCTCGATCGTGTAGTCCGGGTTGAACCCGAAGGTGCCCGGATACTTGTCTGGTTGGTCCCAGCTGCGGCTGCCGGAGGCGACGAAGAGATCAGGCACCCGGTTGCTCTTGAGGAAGTCGAGCACCCCGGTGTGTGTCGGCGTGCCCAGGCCGTTGAGGACGGCGAAGACCTTGTCCTGCAGGACGAGTTGACGGACCACCTGCTGGGTGTTGGCCGGGTTGTAGCCGTCGTCCATGATCTTGTAGGTGATCTTCCGGCCGTGCACGCCGCCGTTGGCGTTGACGTAGTCGAAGTACGCCTTCGTCGCCGGGGCGATCTTGGAGTAGCCGGCCGAGGCCGGCCCGGTGAGCGGCATGTGGGTGCCGACGGTGATCTCGGTGTCGGTGACGCCCGGCACCGATGCGCCGCCGGGACCGGACCCGTTGTCACCGCTGCAACCAGCGGCGGCGGCCAACAGGGCGATGGTGCTGGCGATCGCGAGACCACGTTGTGCCAAACGGCGCATGGAGAACACCGACCTTTCTCGGTCCGGTTGTCAGGGAACGGTGTGGTGGTGGGGCGCCCGGCCGGAGCCGGGCTGGGGACAGCTCAGGAACGCCGGGCCCGCAGGCGCCGACCAAGGCGGGACAACAGACCCTGCACGCCGCCGGGTGCGGCGATCATGACGACGATCAGGGTGACCCCGAAGATCGCCAGCGGCAGATTTCCCTCCAGCCGCTGCGCGACTGCGGGCGATAGCGTGAACAGCTCGGTCACGGAGTGGGTGAGGTCGGGCAGGGCGACCAACAGGATCGCCCCCCACAGCGCGCCGGCGAGCCGGCCGAGACCGCCGATCACCACGGCCATCAGCAGGAACAGCGACAGGGTCAGCGAGAACGCCCCGGGGGAGACGCTCAGCGCGAGCACCGCCAGCAACGCGCCACCGAGCCCGGCGGTGGCGGCGCTGACCACGAACGCGAGAACCTGGGTACGGGCCACGTGGATGCCGGCGAGGCGGGCCGCCACCTCGTCGTCGCGGACCGCCCGGAAGGTACGCCCGTACCGGCTGCGGATCAGGTTCGCCAACAACAGCAGGGCGAGCAGGGTGGCCGCGCCGGTGAGCCAGAGCTGCCACCGCTCGTAGGGGAAGTACGGGCCGAGCGCCAGCGGCGGCGGCTCCACGGGCACCGACAGACCCTGCTCGCCGTTGAACACCCCGTCGAAGGTGACCGCCAACGCCGGCACGACCACGGCCACCGCGAGGGTGACCCCGGCCAGGTAGGGACCACGCAGCCGGGCCGCTGCCACACCCACCACCGCGCCGACCGCGACCGTGCTGACGATCGCCGCACCCAGCGAGAGCACCAACAGCCAACCGCCGGTCATCCCCCGGTCGGCGAACGCGTTCTGGCACAACGCCACCGTGTACGCCCCGGTGGCCATCAGGGCACCGTGCCCGAGCGACAGTTGACCGTTGAGCCCGGTGAGGACGGTCAGCCCGGCGGTCGCGCAGAGATAGGCGGCCACGGTGGCCAGCTGGAAGTTGCGGAACGGCTCGACGGCATAGCTGACCGCCACCAGCAGCAACCCGGCGGCCAGCACCACCGCGAGGTGACGCAGCAGGGTGGAGCCGCGTGGCCGGTCAACCGGTCGGCCCGCCTCGGCGAGCTGGTGTCTCGGCGGCAGGGCCGCCCTCGTGGCGCTCACACCCGCCTCGCCACGACCGGGGCGAAGAGCCCGCCGGGCCGCACCAGCAGCACCGCCAGCAGCAGGACCAACACCGCGAGCGGGGTGAGGTCACTGCCGGCGTAGCCGCTCACGTAGGAGAGCAGCAACCCCACCACCAGGCCGCCGACCACCGCCCCCGGTGGACTGTCCAGCCCACCGACCACCGCCGCGGTGAACGCCGAGACGAACACCAGGTCCATCGCGTGCGGGTGCAGACCCAACTCGGTCGGCAGGACCAGCATGGCGGCCAGTGCGCCCACCCCGGAGGCGAGCGCCCAGCCGAGGGTCAACATGCCACCGACGTTTACCCCGAGCAGGCGGGAGACCTCCGGCGCGAAGGCCGCCGCGCGCATCCGCAACCCCACCGGGGTACGCGCGAAAAGCCAGGCCAGGCCGCTGACCACCACCCCGATCGTGGCGAAGACGAACAGGTCGTACGGCGACAGCACGGCGAACCCGCCCACGGTGAGGGCGGACCGGCGCAACGGCGCCTCGGCGGGGCGGAACTCGTTGCCGTACACCATGCCGAGCACGGCCTGGATCAGCAGCACCAGCCCGAGCGCGACGATCACGGGGTTGAGCGGTGAGGCGTGGTCGACGTGCCGCATCACGACGCGGTCGACGAGCGCGCCGAGCAGCAGACCGGCGACGATCGCGACAACGAAACCCAGCCAGTAGGAGCCGGTCGCGGTGCTGACGGTGAAGGCGACGTACGCGGCGGCGACGGCCATCGCCCCCTGGGCGAAGTTGACGACCCGCGCCGCCCGCCAGATGAGCACCAGGGCCAGCGCGAACGCTGCGTACACCGCGCCGCGGGACAGGCCGTCGACGGTGAGGAAGACGAAGCGGTCCAACAGTCCTCCCTCCGGGGGGACGAGGTGGTGGTCAGAAACCGAGGTACGCGTGGCGCAGGTCGACGTCGTCGCGCAGCTGCACCGCCGGGGCGGCGATCACCACCCGACCGAGGGACATCACCACGCCCTGGTCGGCGACGGCGAGCGCGCTGCGCACGTTCTGCTCGACCAGCAGGACGGTCAGGCCGGTGCGGTCACGCAGTTGACGCAGCAGCGCCATGGTCCGGGCGACCACCCGTGGCGCCAGGCCCAGCGACGGCTCGTCCAGGAGCAGCAGACGGGGTCGGCCGACCAGGGCCCGGCCGAGCGCGAGCATCTGCCGCTCACCGCCGGAGAGCTGGTGGCCGAGGTGCCGGCGGCGTCGGGCCAGTGGCTCGAAGAGCTGGTAGACCTCGTCCAGGGCCCGCCCCGCGTCGGCCCGGTCGCGTCGCCACAGCCCGCCGAGGCGCAGGTTCTCGTCGACGGTCAGCTCGCTGATCACGCCCCGACCCTCCGGGACGTGCGCCATGCCGCGTCGGACGAGCTGCTCCACCGGCGTACCCCGCAGGTCCTCCCCGGCGAGGAGGACCTGGCCGGCGGCCGGGCGGATCATGCCGGAGAGCGCGCGCAGCAGGGTGGTCTTGCCGGCGCCGTTGGCACCGACGACCGCCGCGATCGTGCCGGCCGGGACGGTGAGGTCGATGGCCCGCAGCACCGGCGCGGCACCGTAACCGGCCACCAGCCCCCGCACGACGAGCAGGTCGGTCGCGGTCATGGGGAAACCTCTTCCTCGACGGTGGCACCGAGGTACGCGTCGGTGACCGCCGGGTCGTCGCGGATCTCGTCCGGGGTGCCGGCGGCGATGACCCGGCCGAAGTCGAGCACCACGAGCTCGTCGCAGACGGCCATCACCAGGTCCATGTGGTGCTCGACCAGGAGCACGGCGCAGGGGTCGGTGTCCCGCCGAGGCAGTTGTCGGACCAGCTCCGCCAGCTCGGCGATGTCGTCGGCGCCGAGGCCCCCGGCCGGTTCGTCGAGCAGGAGCAGCCGGGGCCGGGCGGCGAGCGCGCGGGCCAGGGCGACCCGCTGGCGTACAGCGAAGGGCAGTGTGGTCGGCGCGGCCTCGGCGTGTTCGACGATGCCCAGGTCGTCGAGGATGGCCAGGGCGTGCCGACGGAGCCGGCGCTCGTCGCGGTCGCTGGCCGGCAGCCCGAGCAGCGCCGGGACGAAGCCCGCGCGGGCGGTGTGCGAGGCGCCGGTCATCACGTTCTCCAGCACGCTCAGCCCGGCGAAGAGCCCGGTGCCCTGCAGGGTCCGGGCGATGCCGAGCCGAGTCAGCCGGTGCGGGCGTGGCCGCAGTGGCCGACCGTCGAGGGTGAGCGAGCCCGACTCCGGTGCGACGAATCCGCAGATCACGTTGAAGAGCGTGGTCTTGCCGGCGCCGTTGGGCCCGATCACGCCCACCACCCGGTTGGGTGGCACCCGCAGGGAGACGTCGTCGAGGGCGGTGAGGCCGCCGAAACGGACGCCGATGTGGTGCAGTTCGAGGCCGCGCTCCATCACCCATCCCCCTGTCGTGGCGGGTGTTATTTACACTCGCAGTGTACGTTTCTCGGGAATCCCGTCAAGACCTTCAATGCCCGCTTCCACCTGCGGATGGGGCGGCCGCCAGCGGCGACCGCCCCCCGCGAACCGCCGTCAGGCGCTGGGGCAGGTGTTGCGGTACTCCTCGATCTGCGAGCCGCTCGGGCCGGGGCAGAGGAACTGCTCGTAGCGGGTGTCGTCGTCGACGAACCGCTTCAGCCAGGCCACCATCTGCCGTGCGGTCGGCGTGTTCGTCGTCTGCGGGAAGAAGTGACTCGCCCCGTTCAGCTCCAGGTACGCCTTCTCGGCAGAGGCCGGGATGCTGTTGTAGAACGGCACCGAGTGCGACGCGACCGGCGCGACGGTGTCGCTCTCACCGCCGACGATCAGCGTCGGCACCCGCAGCTCGGACCAGCTCTTGTCCAGGTTCCACGGTGCCAGCGGCACCGCGGCCTGCAACGAGGGCCGGGCCGAGGCCGCCTCCAGGCTGCCACCGCCACCCATGGAGTGGCCGGCCACCGCGAGTCGACTGCTGTCGATCCGGGTGCGCACCGAGCTTCGCTCGGTGAGGTAGTCCAGCGCGGCGAGCAACTGCCGGCCCCGGCTGTCCGGCTGGTCGAGCCGGCTGTTGGTCTCGATGCCGATCACCACGAAGCCGTGCGAGGCGATGCGCGGCCCGAGCCAACTGATGCTGGACCAGGCGGCGGTGTAACCGGGCGAGATGGCGATG
This sequence comes from Micromonospora chokoriensis, assembly GCF_000718555.1. Lineage (GTDB taxonomy): Bacteria > Actinomycetota > Actinomycetes > Mycobacteriales > Micromonosporaceae > Micromonospora > Micromonospora chokoriensis_B. Next base: position 20,782 of record NZ_JOAN01000020.1, on the reverse strand, counting down.
GCCCCGAAGGTTCCCTCGCTGGTGCTGGTCGGGTAGTAGATGACGCCGCCGCCGAAGCCGGTGACGCTCAGCGAGGAGACGTTCTGCGAGGCCGTGGCGAACGGGCCGCGACTGGCCTCCAGGATCGCGGTGGTCGGGGCCGGGCCCCGCTCGTAGGGGCCGGCGGCCTGCGCGGCGCCGGACGATCCGGCCAGGACGCCACCGGCGGCCAGGACGGCGGCCAGCGCGAACCGGGTGGCACGGGCTGCGACGGAACGGGGACTGGTGGTGGTTGGTGAGGACACGTCGGGCACTCCCTAAAGTCGAGGGATATCGACGTGTGTCAGTTTTGGCCGCCTCGCCGATCCTGGCATCGGCGAAATCACCAGTCCCTGCCGAGGATGGCGAGGCGAGTTGTGTTTCGACCCTCTGACCTGGGGTAGCAGGGCAGGCGCCGGCCCGCACACGCGCCATGGAGAGGTTCATTCAGTGGATTCCAGCAAGCCCGCCGAGGCGGTCAAGAACGTCGTGAAGACCGCCTCAGGAAAGATCGCCGATGCCCTCACCCCGGACGTCCCCGGTGCGCCGGGGAGCGCGCCACCGCCACTCGAGGAGCCGACGACGCCGCACGACCCACTGCCGCCGAAGCCGGAACAGGGGGCACCGCAGACCCGCACGCCGACCGGTGCCCAGACCGGCGCGCCGACAACCGCGAACGGTCAGCAGGGGGCCTACCTCACGACCGCGAACGGGGCACGGCTGCGCGACACCGACCACTCACTCAAGGCCGGCCCGCGCGGCCCGGTGCTGCTGCAGGACCACCACCTGCGCGAGAAGATCACGCATTTCGACCACGAACGCATTCCGGAGCGGGTGGTGCACGCCCGAGGCGCCGGCGCGCACGGTGTCTTCACCGCGTACGGCACCGCCGAGGCGGTCACCAGGGCCGGCTTCCTCAAGAAGGGACGCGAGACCGAGGTCTTCGTGCGGTTCTCCACGGTGCTCGGTTCGCGGGGTTCGGCCGACACGGTCCGCGACACCCGTGGCTTCGCCACCAAGTTCTACACCGACGAGGGCACCTTCGACCTGGTCGGCAACAACATGCCGGTCTTCTTCATCCAGGACGCGATCAAGTTCCCGGACATCATCCACGCCGCCAAGCCGCACCCCGACCGGGAGATCCCGCAGGCGCAGAGCGCCCACGACACCTTCTGGGACTTCGTGTCGCTGCACACCGAGGCGCAGCACCACACCATCTGGAACATGTCCGACCGGGGCATCCCGCGGTCGTACCGGACGATGGAGGGCTTCGGCGTGCACACCTTCCGCCTCGTGAACGAGGCCGGGGAGACGGTGCTGGCCAAGTTCCACTGGAAGCCGAAGCTGGGCGTGCACTCGCTGACCTGGGAGGAGGCTCAGCTACTCAGCGGCATGGACCCGGACTTCCACCGCCGCGACCTCTACGACGCCATCGAGGCCGGCGCGTACCCCGAGTGGGAGCTGGGCATCCAGGTCTTCCCGGACACCCCCGAGGAGACCTTCGACGGGATCGACCTGCTCGACCCGACGAAGATCGTGCCGGAGGAGCTGGCCGAGGTGCAGCCCATTGGGAAGCTGGTGCTCAACCGGACGCCGACGAACTTCTTCGCCGAGACCGAACAGGTCGCCTTCCACCTCGGCCACCTCCCGCCGGGCATCGACGTCACGAACGACCCGCTGTTGCAGGGCCGACTCTTCTCGTACGTCGACACGCAGCTCACCCGCCTGGGTGGGCCCAACTTCTCGCAGATCCCGATCAACCGCCCGCACGCCGCCGTGAACGACATGCTGCGCGACGGCTTCCACCAGCAGGCCGTGCACGCGGGCGTCGCGCCGTACCGACCGAACTCGCTCGACGGCGGCAACCCCTCCCCGGCCGGGGACCCCGAGCACGCGTTCCTCGACGTGCCGGTCACCGTGGCGCAGGCACCGAAGGTACGGGCGAACCCGGCCTCGTTCGACGACCACTACAGCCAGGTCCGTCTGTTCTGGCTGAGCATGTCGCCGGTCGAGAAGGAGCACATCATCCGGGCGTACACCTTCGAGCTGGGCAAGTGCTACCACCAGGCGATCAAGGAACGTCAACTGCGCAGCCTCGCCAACATCGACCCGGTGCTCTGCGAGCAGGTCGCCACCGGCCTGGGCCTGCCCGCACCGCAGCCGACCGTGCCGCTGGTCGACGCCACACCCAGCCCGGCGCTGTCGCAGGTCGGTCGGGAGTGGCCGAGTGACGGTCGCACGATCGGGATCGTCGTCGACCCGGACGGCGACCTGGACGCGATCGACGAGGTCCGCCGGGCCGTCTTCGAGGCCGGCATGGTGCCGCTGCTGATCGCCCCGCACGGCGGCACGGTGGCGGACCTGCCGGTGCAGCGCACGTTCGCCACCGGCCGGTCGGTCGAGTTCGACGCGATCCTGCTGGCCGGAGCGCCAGCACCCGCACCGGACGCCCTACCTGGCCGCGACGACAAGGCGGGCAAGCCGGGTCCGGCCGCGGTGGATCCGCGCGTACGGCTGCTCGTCGAGGAGTGCTGGCGGCACGCCAAGGCGATCGGCGCCTGGGGAGCCGGCGTCACCGTGCTGGAGCAGGTCGGCGTCGCCGGCACCCCGGGCGTCGTGGCGGCGGGCTCAGGCGCCGAGGCTCTGACGGCGGTGCAGCAGTTGCTGGCCGCGCACCGGGTGTGGGAACGGTTCCCCGCCTCGGTCGCCTGACACAGCTGAGCATCGAGGGGCTGTCCTGGACGCCATGGAGGACAGCCCCTCGATCACTGGACCTGGAGACTGCCTGGAAGGTCCACGATGGTTGCACGTTGCGCCGCATTCGTAACATCCAGTCATGGCCGAGGAGAATCGCGAGGCAACTCCTTCCGACGACGAGAATCGGAGGCTGATCGAGACAGCTCGTTGGCACATCACTCGCTATGACGGACTTCGCAGTTCCATCGCGAATCGGGCTTCCTTCGTCATCAGCGCCAACGCCGTCCTCATCGGTGGCGTCGCACTCCTCTTCCCGAGCGCCATCAATCAGGACATCTACGGAGGTCAGGTAACGGTCATCGCCATGGGGGTGGCGGCACTCGGAGTGCTGATCCTCGCGGCCACGTCCATAGTCGCCGCGACAAATGCCCTCCTTGCAGCCAAGCGCTGGCGGGACATCTACGGATCGGACCCCCCGCCTGGCATGTTCTACCTGCACTCGGACACGCTGGCAGTCACCCCCACGTTTCGTGATTTCGGGGCGGCGTTCGCAGCGCAGACCGCATCCGCCGAACGAATGTCGGCCACCGTCAACCTGTGGGTTGTCCTGCAGACGCTCAACTATCGATATCGCTTCTTGCGCCGGGCGACCCGCCGACTGCAATACGGTTTCGCCACGCTGGCCTGCTCGATCGCAGCCGTGATCGTCCTATCGATCATCGGCTTGTGGCGTCGGTAGACGGATGTCGCGGGATCAGCCGATCTCCGCCAGGCGCGGCAGCACCTCGTCGCCGAGCCGCTGGGCAAACTCGACCGGGTGCCGATCCGGTGTCACCTGCACCTCGCTGACACCGAGCGCGGCGTAGTCGGACACCTCGGCGAGGAACGCGTCGAGGTCATCCAGGGGCGACCGGGAGGCGACCACCGTCTTCTCGATGGTGTCGTAGTCGCGGCCCTCGGCGGCGCAGTGCCCGCGCAGCACATCCAGCTTGCGCGCGATGTCGTCGGTGCCGCCCCGGCCGAACAGGTTGCAGGCGTCGGCGTACCGGGCCACCAGCAGCAGGGTCTTCTTCTCGCCGCCACCGCCGATCATGATCGGCGGGTGCGGGCGGCTCAACGGCTGCGGCGAGTTGATCGTCTCGGCGAGCTGATAGTGCTGGCCATTGAACGGGCCGTCGTCGGCACTCCACATCTGTCGGCAGATGCGCAGCGTCTCCTCCAGCCGCTCGAACCGCTCGGCCACCGGGACGACCGGCACGCCGAGCCCGAGCTGCTCCCGCTCGTACCAGGACGCGCCGATGCCGAGGCGGGCCCGGCCGCCGGAGAGCACGTCGAGGGTCGTCACGGTCTTGGCGAGCAACCCCGGGTAGCGGTACATCACACCGGTGACCAGCACACCCAGCGTCATCCGCTGCGTCAGCGCCGCGACGAAGCCCAGCGTGGTGTACGCCTCCAGCATCGGCTCCTCGGCCGCGAACACCGCGTCCATCTGGAAGAAATGGTCCATCACCGTGAACGACGCCACGCCGGCCTGCTCGGCGGTGGTCGCCGTCTGCGCCAGGGTCGGTGCGATCGCGGCCGGGTCGGCCGGGGTCGAGTAGTTCCAGTAGTGCAGCCCGAGCTTCATGTTCGGTACCTCCACCACGGAGCCTAGTGCCGCCCGGTGGCACCCGGGGGGCGGCACGGATTCGCCTGCCAGCCGGGCCTGGCCGCGTCCATTACCTGTTCATGACAAAGCGTGGATCACCTGCGGATATCCGGCTGGCAGCTTCTGGTGAGTGATCCAACAGCTGTCTCCCACCAAGCCCCGGCCCGCCGAAATGGACCCCGACGCGACACGCGTCCGGTTCCGCCACCGGCACCGGAGCGGAACCCCCGCCTCCGAATCACACCGGGCGCAGTGGGCCGATGCCGCCAAGGGCGTCTGCATCATCCTGGTCGTCCTGTGGCACGTCATCGTGAAGGACTACCTGCAGATCAACTGGCACATCACCGTACCGGTGCTGGGCCTGTGGGGAACGCTGGGTGAGCAGTTCCTTCCGCTGCGGATGCCGCTGTTCTTCACCATCTCGGGCGTCTTCGCGGCGAACGCCGCACAGCGGCCGTGGCGGGTCGTCGCCCGCAGCCGGATCGCGGGGTTCCTCTACCTGTACGTCGTCTGGCTGCTGATCCACACCGCGATCCTCACCGCCGCGCCGGAATTGCCGACCGACCGTGCCACCTCGGCTCTCGGCCTGCTGGAGCAGCTCACCATCACGCCGTCCAACCTGTGGTACCTGTACGCCCTGGCGCTGTACTTCACGATCGCCAAGGCGACCCGTCGGGTGCCCCGGGTGCTGATCCTCGTACCCGCCGCCGTGCTGTCCGCCGTCGCCGCCGCCGGCCTGCTCGATACCCCGGGCAACCGCGCCGGCCTCTACCAGAACCTGGTCTTCTTCCTCGCCGGCCTGTACCTGCGGCCGCAGATTCAGCGGTGGGCGGCCACCGCCAGCCGCCCCCGGCTACTGCTGACCTCGGGCGCGTACGCCCTCGCGCTGGCCGCGATGGCGGTGGCCGGAGCCCAGCAGTGGTTCGGGGTATGGCTGGCAGTCTCCGTGGTGGCAGTGATCTTCGGCATAACCGCCGCTGCCCGGCTAGCCCGGTGGTCGGCACTCAGTGATCCACTGGCTAGGCTCGGCCGCATCACCCTTCCGATCTACGTCATCCACATGCCGGTCCTGGCCCTGCTGCACCGGCTATTGCTCGTACCGGTTTCCGGGCTCCCCAAGTCCGCCCAGGGCCTGATCGTGCTCGGTTATCCGGTTGTGCTGAGCGGGCTGGTGATCAGCCTGAGCCTGGCGATCCACCGCGGGCTGCTGGCGGCGCACGCCCGTTGGCTGTTCGCGCTCCCCGGATCCGGACGGGTGGAGGCGGCCAAATGAGCACCCTGGCCGAGGCGGTGATCGACCTCACCGCGATCGCCAGCAACGTGCGGACGATCGCGTCGCACACCGGCACCGACCTGATGGCCGTGGTCAAGGCGGACGGGTTCGGCCACGGCGCCGTGCCGGTGGCCCAGGCCGCGCTGCGAGCCGGTGCCACGTGGTTGGGGGTAACCTCGGCGGCCGAGGCGCTGACCCTGCGCGCAGCCGGTGTGACGGCGCCCATGTTGAGCTGGCTGCACAGCCCGTACGACGACTTCGGTATGTTGATCAACGCTGGCGTCGACGTCGGCGTGTCGACGACGACGCACCTGCACGCCGTCGCCGACGCGGCCCGACTGCTCGGCGTGCCGGCGATGGTGCAGCTCAAGGCGGATACCGGGTTGTCCCGCAACGGGGCTGCCGGGAACGACTGGCCCGAGTTGGTCGGTTGGGCCCGCAAGTACGAACGAGAGGGCGGGATCCGGGTGCGCGGGGTGTGGTCCCACCTCGCCGATGCCGACCTGCCCGGCGCCCCCGAGCTGACCCGGCAGGTGGCGATCTTCGAGGAGGCGCTGCGGGACGCGCGGTCGGCTGGCCTGGACCCCGACCTCGTCCATCTGGCCAACTCGGCGGCCGCGCTCTGCGCACCACAGACCCGCTTCGACCTCTGCCGCATCGGGATCGCCCTGTACGGCGTGGACCCGTTCGGCGTCAGCGGCCCGGGCGAGTTCGGGCTGCACGCCGCGATGACCCTGCGCACGAGCGTGGTCAACGTCAAGCGGGTGCCGGCCGGCACGGGCGTCTCCTACGGGCCCGAGCACGTCACCAGCGCACCGACGACGCTGGCGCTGCTGCCGCTCGGCTACGCCGACGGGCTGCCCCGGGCCGCGGGTGGTCGCGCCTCGGTGTGGCTCGCCGGCCGGCGGTGCCCGATCGTCGGACGCATCGCCATGGACCAGTGCGTGGTCGACGCCGGGGACCTTCCGGTGACGATCGGCGACCCGGTCGTGGTGTTCGGCCCCACCGAGGGTGACCAGAGCCCACCGAGCGTCGTCGAGTGGGCCCGCTGGGCCGACACCAACCCACACGAGATCTTGACTGGCATCGGGGCCCGGGTGGCCCGCGACCACCTCCATGGAAGGGCACGAATCTCATGACAACCCGACTGGCAGTCCTGTTCGGCGGGCAGAGCGGCGAGCACGAGGTGTCCTGCCGCTCGGCGGCGAGCATCCTCGCCCACCTGGACCGTGAGCGGTACCAGGTCACCGAGGTGCTCATCGACCGCGACGGCGGGTGGCACGTCGGCGGCAAGCCGACGCCACTGCCGCAGGCGTTGCGCGTCCTGCGTGCCCAGGACGTGGTGTTCCCGGCCCTGCACGGCCCGTACGGCGAGGACGGCACCGTGTCGTCGCTGCTGGAGTGGCTCGGCGTGCCGTACGTCGGCAATGGCGTCTTCGCCAGCGCCGCCGGCATGGACAAGGGGGTCACCAAGCGGCTCCTCGCGGCGGAGGGCCTGCGGGTCAGCCCCGGGGTGACCCTGCTTCCCGGCGAGGACCTGTCGCCCGACGACCAGCGACGGCTGGAGCTGCCGGTCTTCGTCAAGCCGGCCCGGGCCGGGTCGAGCCTCGGCGTCGTCAAGGTGGACGACTGGGCGGGAGTTCCCGCCGCGCTGGAGCAGGCCCGCCAGGTCGACCCGAAGGTGCTCATCGAGCAGGGCGCGCGGGGGCGTGAGATCGACGTGGCCGTCCTGCAACACCCGGACGGTCGGGTGGAGGCCGGCCCGCCGCTGGAGATCCGGGTGACCGGCGCCGGCTTCTTCGACTACGACGCGAAGTACGACGGCGGGGCGATCTTCCAGATTCCCGCCCTGCTCGACGCGGCGACCACCGAGGTGCTTCAGGACCGGGCGATCCGTGCGTTCGAGGCCCTCGACTGCCGCGGGCTGCTGCGGGTGGACTTCTTCCTGCCCACCGAGGGGTCGCGCGAGCCCATCGTGAACGAGGTCAACACCTTCCCCGGCTTCACCGCCGCGTCGCAGTTCCCGCAGATCTGGCAGAAGGCCGGCCTCGGGTTCGCCGACCTGATCGACATCCTGATCGCCGGCGCGCTGGCCGACCAGGACCGGGGCCACCACGGCGGGTTGGCCCGGCAGGAACGAGCGGTCGGCCTGGTGTGACGCGCCGGTGGCGCCCCGGTCACTTGATTGGACATGGCTGAGGTGGTCGGGTGCCGTCGGGCCCGACGATGGTGACCGGGGCGAAACTCACCACGAGGCCGGCCTGCGCTGCGGCGTCGGCCGCGGTGCAGACGATCTGGTTGACCGCGTTCTCCGACAACGCCCGCGCCGCACTGGCCGTCCGCACCGTGAGGTCACCGGCTTGGTCGACCTCGGACGTGACCGGGGCGATCCCGGCCGGCACCTCACTGGTGAGGCCTCGGCCGCGCTCGGTCTGATCCGGGCCGGCCGCGAGCAGGGCGAGGGCGGTGTCGGGCGTGCCTTGCGCCTTCGCCGGCCGCAGGACCAACACGAGTTCACCCTGCCTGAGCAGGTAGAGCCCGATGCCCTGCGATGGACCGCTGACCGCGGGGCGACCGGTGATGACGATGCTGGGCCGTACTCCACAACCCGTCGCGAGCGTGAGGAGCAGCCCACCGGCGAGCAGCGTCTGACCCGTCCGCCGGCCGATCACCGGGCATCTCCGGCGTCTGCGGTGTCCCGGGGCAGGCGCAGGGTGAAGACCGCGCCGCCACCGGGGCGATTGCCCGCGACGAGGCTCCCCCGTCGTTCGCCGTCGCGGTGCAGGCGCGCGTTCTCCCAGGAGATGGCGAGGCCGAGGCCGCTGCCCTCGGAGCGGGTTCGCGCGGTGTCAGCCTTGTAGAGGCGGTCGAAGACGTGCGGCAACACCTCCGGGTCCAGTCCCGGCCCCTGGTCGGCAACCTCGATGGTGACCCAGTCCGGGTCGGCGCTCAGGCGCACCGACACCGGCTCGGCACCGTGTCGAAAGGCGTTGCCGACCAGATTGGCGACGATGACGTCCAGCCGGCGGGGGTCGAGTCGGACCACGACTCCGGGTGGCAACTCCGTTCGCACCCGGTCCAGCCAGCCGCGGATCCGCAGGGCCGCAGTCACCGCCGCGGCCACGTCCACGTCGTCCAGGGCGAGCCGCGCGGTGCCGGAGTCGAACCTGCTGATCTCGATGAGGTCGTTGACAAGCTGCGTGAGGTTCTGCGTCTCCTGGCTGACCAGCCGGGCGGCCCGGCCCGCGTCGCCGGGCAGGTGCTCGGCCTCCTCGTCGAGCACGTCGGTGACCGCCGTCATCGCGGCCAATGGCGTACGGAGTTCGTGCGAGACGTCGGCCACGAAGCGGCGGGCGTCGGATTCCAGCCGCCGCAGCTCACCGACCTGCCGCTCCAGCGTGCGCGCGGTGTCGTTGAAGGTCCGCGCCACGTCGGCCAACTCGTCGACGCCCCGGACCGTCAGCCGGGTGCTCAGGTCGCCCTCGCCGAGGCGGCGGGCGGCCCGGCCCAGGTCGCGGACGGGTCGCAGCACACCACGGGCCGCCAGCAGGGCCAGCAGGACGGCGAGGACCAGGGACAGTCCGCCGGTCAGCCACGCCAGGGTGGCGAGCCGGTCGATGCTCTGCTGCTCGGCCACCAGGCTGCGCACCGAGTAGACCTCCAGCCCGGACGGCCGGGACGAACCGTCGGCCCGCGCGAACCTCAACTGAGTGCCGATGAGCAACCAGGGTTCTCCCTCGGACGAGACACGTTGCCAGGCGATCCGGCCGTCGCCGACGTCCTGGCGCAGCTCCGGGGTGAGCAGATCGAGCGAGTCGGAGCCCTGCGCCCACAGGTCCCGGTAGATGACCACCACGGAGCCCTCCCGGTCGGAGAGGCGCTGGGCCAACAGATCGAGTTCGCCCTGGGTCGGCGGGAGCTGGGTGATCGGGTAGACCTTCGTGAGCTGATCGGTCAACGACATCACCGCGGCGTCTTGCGCCTGCTGGAGGATGACGTTGCGGGCCTGGAAGTAGCTGCCACTGGCCACGGCCACCGTCGTGATCACGCCCAGCAGCGCGAACGCCAGGACCAGCCGGACCCGTAGGCCCGAGACCCGCGCGCCGACCCAGCGCCACAGTGTCACAGCGGGCCGAACCGGTATCCGAAACCACGCACGGTCTGGATGAAGACCGGCGTTGACGAGTCGACCTCGATCTTGGCGCGTACCCGCTGGACGCACGCGTCGACGAGTCGCGAGTCGCCGAGGTAGCCGTGCTCCCACACGGCCTCCAGCAACTGCTGGCGACTGAGCACCTGACCCGGCGTGTGCGAGAGTTCGAGCAGCAGCCGCAGCTCCGTCGGGGCGAGGCTGACCGGCATCCCATCCTTGCTGACCACCAGCGCCGCCCGGTCGATGGTCAACGCGCCGTGCTGCTCCAGGCCGACCCGCTCACCACCGGTACGCCGCGTTTCGCCGCCGGTGCGTCGGAGCACCGCGCGGATGCGCGCTTCGAGCACCCGGGCCTGCACGGGCTTGACCACGTAGTCGTCGGCGCCGGCCTCCAGGCCGGCCACCACGTCCATGTCGTCGTTGCGAGCGGTGAGCATGATGATCGGCAGGTCACCGAGCTGGCGAATCCTGCGACAGACCTCGAAGCCGTCCATCCCGGGCAGCATGAGATCGAGGACCACGACATCCGCCGGGGTCGCCCGCAGCTGCTCCAACCCCTGCTCACCGGTGCCCACGGCGTGCACCGTGTGCCCCTGTCGGGTAAGCGCCAACTGCAGTCCGTCGCGTACCGTCTGGTGGTCTTCGATCAGTAGGACCTGGGACATGTCGTCAAGTATCCCATCATGAGATCTTTTGCGGCTCGGGCGATGGCTGTGGGTGCGTGCGGCTCCGCCGGGAGAGCGGCACCGCGAAATCGGTCGAACGCACCAGGAACACCACCGCGCACACCAGGAACATCGTCAACGCGCCCGCCGCCACGATGGCGATCAGCAGCCCTCGCTGCACCGACGCGACCAGACCGGGCACGACCACCACCAGCGCCCAGAGCAGAACGGCCAGCCCGAACCCCGCCTCGGCCAACCGGTGCCAGAGGCGACCGCCGTCGGAACGGCCGGCCGCGTCGCGGTCGGTGGGCCAGGCCGTCAACGCGGCGGCGGCCAGGCAGAACAGGGTCACCCCGAGCAGTACGCCACCGAGCACGTCACTGAACCGGTGCCAACCCGCGATCATCGTGGCCGAGGCGATCACCGAGACGCCCGCGGCGCCCGGCACCGCCAGCCACCGCCGGGCCCACCCGGGCAGGACCAGCATGAACGCCAGCAGCAGGGCGGTCGCCGCCGCGACATGGCCGCTGGGGAAGCTGTTGTGGGTGGTGGAACTCTCGATCTGCAGATCCGGTCGGGGCAGCGCCGACTTCAACGCGCCGGCCACCAGCGCCACGCAGACCACCATGCCCACAGCGACGATCCCCGCCACCAGCCGTCGGCGGAGCACACCCACCAGCAGCACCGCGCCGAGCAGGGTCGCGATGAGTGTCGGGCTGCCGAAGGTGGCCAGCACGGTCTTGGCCGGACCCACAAGCACGGTCTGCTGCTCGTACCCTCCGCCCCGCTCGGCGCGCGGCAGGAGCACACCGTCCAGCCACTGCCCGGTGTACGTCCGCACGAAGACAGCGGCGGTGAGGGCCAGGGCGAACAGCCCAAACAACGCCGCCGCGAGCAGCCGGAGCCCCAGCGGCACCGCCGCGCGGGCGTGGGGCAGCGGGCGTGCCGGCTGCGGGGCGGGTGTCGACCGCCCGACGGAGTACAACGATCCGATGGACATGGCGACCATGCTCGCCCCGGCAGGTCCGTACCCCGTGCTCGGATTGTCTTGGTTCTGTCACAACCATCCTCACCGCTTCCGGAAAAGCGGATCGTCGACGGCGGGGCGGGTGGACCTGGCGGCACGAAGAGATCTACATGCTTACATGCAACTATGTTTTACCCAGCCGAGATCAGCCACCACTAGGGTCAGGACGCCGATCGATGTTTCGGTTGGTGGTGCGAAAAATCCATCCGGAGTGAGTTGGGGAACCGGAAGGTGTTGGGGGAATGCAGCAAGTTCCAGTCGCCAGCCTGGTCATCGGCATCGCGTCCTCGCCGGCCGAACGCCGACATCTGGCCCGGCTGCTCGGCGGCAGTGACGCCTTCCTGATCGTCTCGACCGTCGAGCAGGCACGAGAGTTCCTCGGGGTGGTCGAGACGCCCGCCGTCGCGGCTCCCCCGCCCAGGGCCGTGCTCGCCGAGGCGACGCCGAGCCCACAGCCACCGCCGCCGGATCTGACCGTCGACTCCGACCGCCGGGTGCTGCGGTGGCGCGACCAAGAGATCGACCTCACCCGGTTGGAGCATGACGTGCTGCTGTGCCTGGTGCACGCACCCGGGCAGGTGTGGACCTACGAGCGCCTGCACCTGGAGGTCTGGGGCAACCGGCACCTCGGCCGGGGCTCCGACATGCACTCGGTGGTGCGCCGGGTGCGTGGCAAGCTCGCTCGACTGAACGCGGCGGCGACGATCCACTCGGTACGCGGGGTCGGCTTCCGGCTCTCCCCCGTCTGACGAGCCGAACAGGGTCCGGCCCGCCTGGTCTGAGACCAGGCGGGCCGGACTGTGTAGCTACCGCTCAGGCGTCAGCACCGGATGGGCGCCAACCCGAAGTTCTCCACCGTGGGAGTGGTGGTGTCGATCCTCGTCTGACGGGTCTGCGGCTTCCAGCCGTCCTTGGCGACGATCATCGTGAGCGGGTTGTTGCGGCGGTCCACCCAGTAGGCGTACTTGCCCTGGGCGTCGGTCGCGAAGGTGTACGACGACGCCCACGAGTCGACCTGGACGACCGCGCCGGTGAGCGGGTTGGTCGCACCCTGGCAACTGGTGCCGGTGACCGTACCCATGAGCTTGCCCCACGTCTTCGGGGGGTTCGCGGTCATGGTCACCGCGACCGGCGCCACCGAGTACGGCGTGTTCTCCGAGATCCCGACGCCGCCGGAGTAGGTGCCCGGCTGGTCCACGTTCGCCGAGATGCCGACGGTGACCGTGACCTTCGCGCCCGGCGCGAGAGTCACGGCGGACTTGTCGATGGTCATCCAGCTGACCTCGGCCGCCGCCTCAGCGCACCCTTCGAGGCCGGGGAGCACCTCGCTGTCGACCCCCGAGTTGAAGCTGCCGGCCGCGCCGCCGATCTTGTAGAAACCGCACGCCGCGCCACCGCGGTACTTCGCAGTGTTGGCGTTCGGCAGGTTGGACCACGATCCGGCGGCCGGGTCGAAGGCGAAGCCGGCGTTGCTGATGGCCCCACCCTGCGAACCACCGACGACGAGGAGCTTGCCGCCGGCCACCGCGTACGAGCTGGCCCAGTTGTCAGACGGCGCGTCGGCGACGGCGGTCCAGGTGTTGGCATCCGGGTCGAACGCGTAGCTGGCCTTCTGCGGGACGGATCCGTCGTTGCCGCCGGTGCAGTAGATGATGCCGTCGATCCCGCCGCAGGAGGCGAAGGCCACCGACTTCGGGTAGTTGGCCATCGTCTCCCACTTGTCGGCGGCCGGGTCGTACCGGACCACGCTGTTCGACATCGGCAGGCAGCTCGAGGTGGTGCAGCCACCGATCGCGTACAGCTTGCCGCCGACCACGGCCTGACCGGCCGCGGACCGCGGCGCCGGGTTGTCGGCCACCTCGGTCCAGGCGTTGGCCGCCGGGTCGTACGACCAGGTGGCGGAGTCCGGGCCCTCGGCGGCCCAGCCACCGGTGGCGACGATCTTCCCGCCCAGGACGCCCACCGTCATGGCGTTACGGGCGCTGGGCAGGTCCGCGATCGCCGTCCAGGTCTGCGCGGCCGGGTCGTAGGCGTAGTTCTTGGCGGTGGAAGACTCTCCGTCACCACCACCGATCGAGTACACCCTGCCGTCCAGGCTCACCACCCGGTTGTCCATGATCTTGGCCGGGTAGTTGGCGATGTCGGTCCACGGCGCCTCCTGCGGGCCGACCGCAGCCGCGGCGGCCTTGGCCTCCTTGCCGGACGACTTCGCGCCGAACGACGTCGGAACAGCGAGCCGCTGCTCCGGCGCACCGCTGGCACCGAGAATCTGCTGCTTGGTGACCTTGGACCCGTCCGCCCGGAGGAGTTCGAACCCGTTGTCCCGCTCACCGAACTTCACCTCGACCGGCGCGCCGCCGGTGTTGGTCACCGTGAACGTCTTGCTGGTCTTGCCGTTGGGCATCTGGAGCGTCGCGCTCAGCTGCGTCGGCGTCACCGCCAGTCGACCAGCCGCGAGCTGGAAGTTCGCCGCGGTCGTCCAGTCGGCCTCGACGTCGACCGTCTTGGTCTGGCTGACGTAGTTGACGGCGGTGGCGGTGAACGGGTGCTCGCCGGTCAGCGACGAGTACATCCAGTAGAAGCCGTCGGCCAGCCCGGGGTCGTCCGGGGTCGCCGCGCTGACGGCCTTCTCGGCGGGACGGTCCTTGCTGGTGACGGTCACGCTGTTGACGTAGCTGTCGTCGTTCTTGTCACGGACGTGACCGACGACCAGACCACCGTCGAGCGGCACGCAGGTGACCTGGCTGCCGATCAGGACGTTGTCGACCTCCCACCACCACTCGTACGAGGCGTCGTAGTAGTGGAAGCGGACCTGCACCTGCGCCTTACCGGCCGCCTGCGGGATCGCGATCTCGGTCACCCTCGGTCCCGCGACGTCCGTCTCCTGCCGGAGCACGTTGGCCCAGGTGGCACCACCGTCGATGCTCAGGTCGACATCGGCGATGTCGTCGTTGAGCTGGTTGAAGTCCTGGTTGAACCGGATGACCGGAGTCGCGACGTTGGTCAAGTTGACCACCGGGCTGACCAGGGAGGTGTCCTGGCTGGCACCCGGCCCGTAGGCGTCGCTGTCGATGATCGCGAAGTTACCGCTGCCGCCGGTCAGGTTGCCCCGGAGGGCCTCGTCGGTGAACTTCCAGACCTGACCGCTGCCCGCGTTGTCCACGACCGTCCAGCCGGCCGGCGTGGTCGTGCCGTCGAACGTCTCGTACGCACCGTCGGAGCCGGTCGTGTAACCGGGCGCGGTCTTGCAGGAGTTGAACTTTACCGGTACGGCGACGTTGGCGGTGACGTTGCCCGAACCGACCACGACCTGCTTGGTGACGGTCTCGTAGCCGGGGTACTGCGACTCGTAGGTCAGGGTGTACGTCTGCCCGACCGGCAGCTTGAGGCTGTAGCGGCCGTTCGACGGGGTGGTGTAGTCGTAGACGCCGGACCGGTCCGTCACGCTCACCTTCGCGTACAACGGCCAGCCGTGACCGGAGCCGTCGGTGACCGCTCCGCTGACGTTGACGGTCGGCACCGCCGCGAGGGCGACGTTGAGCGTCGTGGTCGCGTTCTTGTTGACAGTTGCCGGCTTGGTGGTGCTGCCGTAACCGAACGCCGAGACGGTGACCTGGTAGTCGCCGGCGGGGAGCGGGTTCGAGAACTTGCCGTCGGCGCCGGCGGTCAGCTCACGCCCGGCCGGGCCGGTGAGCGTCACGGTCGCGCCGGCGATCGGGGCGCCGGAGGCCGCGTCGGTGACCGTGCCGGCCAGGGTGCCGGTTTCGCCGGTCGGGGCGGTGTTGAGCAGGGCGAGGGCGTCCAACAGACCTTCGCCGTAGACGTTGTTGTCGGCGGCGGTGCCACCACACTGGTCGTCGGCCTTGTCGACAGCCGTGCCGTTGAGCAGCGCGCGGGTCCCTTCGACGTCACCGATGAGCGACGGAGCTGCGGAGTACAGCAGCGCGATCGCACCCGCGAGGTGCGGTGCGGCCATCGAGGTCCCGCTGATGCTGCGGTAGGTGCTGTTTGGGTAGCTCGACCGGACGTTCACGCCCGGTGCCGAGATGTTGGGCTTGATCTCGCCGTTCTGGCCGACGCCACGGCCGGAGAAGTCGGCGACGTTGTTGTTGATGTCGTACGCGCCAGCCGAGTAGTTGCTGACGAGGCTGCCCGGCGAGCCACTGCTCTGGCAGGACGGGCCGCTGTTGCCGTTGGACCAGACGCCGAAGATCCCGGAGGCGGTCCACGCCAGCGTGATGTCCTCCATGAACGGCGTGGTGGACGGGTTGATGGTGCCCCACGAGTTGTTGATGATGTTCGGTCGCTTGCTCGCGTCCGGGTGCTGGCCCATGAGGTCCACCGGCTCGAGCATCCACTGACCGGATTGGATCAGAGCGGCGTCGCTGGGGCAGCAACCGTTCGCCGCGATCCACTTGACCCCGGGGGCGACACCGATCTGGTTCGCGCCGTCGTCGGAGCCGGCCATGGTGCCCATCGTGTGCGTACCGTGGCCGTTGTTGTCACAGGGGGCGGCCGCACAGGCTTCAGCGGCGTCGAACCAGTTGTAGTTGTGGTCGAACGTGCCGTCGCCCTTGTTGCCACGGTAGGAGTTCACCAGCGCCGGGTGGTCGAACTGCACCCCGCTGTCGATGTTCGCGATGGTGATGCCCTCGCCCTTGACGTTGTACTGAGACCAGACGTCGTCGGCGTTGATGTTGGTGATGCCCCACTCGAGGGCGTTCACGGTCTTCTCGTCGGTACCCGTGGTGGTCTTGGGCACCTCGTAGGCAACCGGGGCGTAGAGGCCCTCTACCTCCGAGTGCCCGGCGTACTTCTGCGCCATCGCCAGCGAGCCGCTGCTCACCCGGATGGCGTTGGTCGCCCAGAAGGTCTGGTACTTCGCGCCCGAGCTGTTCAGGTCGGCCCGGATCTTGCCCTGGCTCGCCGCAGCGGTCTTGCGCAGAGCGTCCGCCACCGCCGTTCCCCGCTTCGACCAGTCCTTGATGGCACTGGCCTTGCTCAGGTCCGCCCGGTCCTTGAACCGGATCCAGAAGTCCCCTTCACTCTTGGCCTGGAACTGCTTGGTGAGCTCCGGTCGGATCTTGTCTCCGGTCGACGCGCTCGCACCGCCCGGCGCGGCCTGCGCGCCCGAGCCGATGGTGGCCAAGCATGTCGCGGCGAGGATCGTCGCCGCCCCGGCGCTCACCAGTGATCTGGCTGCGCGCCGCCATTGTGGACGTCTGGACATTGGTGCTGCCTCCCTCAGAACGACCCAGGGTGGAATAGGCCATGGTGGATCTCCCCATGTCACCGCGCGGGTCACGCCGGTTGCCCGAGTGGACACTATGATCGAGAAGAACGGACGATCAAGAACTTGCCGTGAGCAAGTTGTCGCTAAGAGTCGCCATGGCTCGCGGCATGCTTGCCAATCATTGTCAGGACCATGACGAGAGCTGGGCAGGGATGCCCATCGATCCCGGGCGGTGCGGTGGCCGAGGACGACGAGGCGACGTTGAACAGGGGTGATCCGGCCGACGAGCCGTTCCCACTGCTGATCGCGGTGACCTCGTCGCCGGCCGAGCGCATCCGGCTCGCCGAGCGCCTGGATGGCATCGCACCGCTGCTGCTGGTGGCCGACCTCGACGAGCTACGACGACTGATCGCCGCTCCGCAGCAGGCCGCCGCCCCGCCCGCACCCGCGCCGGTCGCCGCCCTGGTGATCGACTCGGCGCGTTCCAGCGCCCGCTGCGGGCACCGGGAGGTCGACCTCACCCGCCTGGAACACGATCTGCTGACCTGCCTGGTCACCGAGCCGGCCCGGGTCTGGAGCTACGCCGAGCTGCACCGGTCGGTCTGGGGTGACGAGGGACGCGAACGCAAGGCGGATGTGCAGTCGCTGGTCAAACGGCTGCGCCGCAAGCTGCACGACATCGGCACCGGAGCGACCATCGATGTCGTTCGCGGGGTGGGGCTGCGGCTGACCGATCACCAGCAGGCGCGGGTCGAACGGACCTGACAACGAGGTGGCATGAGCCTGACTCACCCGGGGTAGGAGATGAAGATCAGCAGCACTACCCGCAACACGGAACGTTGGTAAGGAGAGCCCAAATGGCAGTGCCCAACCCCTCGACGGTGTCCATCGGCCTCAAGACGGCCGCGCACGTCGGGATCGCGGTGAGTGACCTCGACCGCTCGGTCGAGTTCTACCAGGCCCTCCTCGGCGCAGAGCCGGTCGTACGGGACGAGAGCATGCACGGCGCTGGGTTCGCCCAGTCCCAGGGGCTGCCGACGACGAAGCTGCGGTACGCGACGTTCAACCTCGACAACCTCGGTATCGACCTGATCCAGTTCCAGGAGCCGGTCGGGGACGCCGCCCAGGTGGCCGCCAACCGGCCCGGCTCGATGCACCTCTGCTTCCAGGTCGACGACGTGCGCTCGGTCTTCGACCGGATGAGCGAGGCCGGGTTCGACTTCCTCGGGCAGCCATACACCTTCGCGTCCGGCGAGGTGAACCCGCCGGACGCCGTCGGCACCGAGGTCGCCTACTTCAACGACCCGGACGGGACGAACCTCGAAATCATCGCGCCGAAGGGTGGCTTCGCCCGCAACTAGTGAGCCCTTGGGCAGTGTGGGGTGCGTGCCGAACTACGGCACGCACCCCACGCCGTTCAGCGGCCGCCGCGCGCCTGGGGCCGTCCCGGCTCGGACGGCATCCGGGTGATCGGCGGCAGCACCAGGGCGACCAGGGCGACGATCGCGATGACCGTGAACGGCAGCGTGTAGCTCTTGCCGCTCGCCTCGTAGAGCAGCGACGTGACCAGCGGGCCGACCACTCCCCCGAGACTCCAGGCCACGATCATCGCCCCGTAGATGGCACCGCCGTTCGGGGTGCCAAAGTAGTCGGCGGCGGTGGCCGGCATCGTGCCGAAGCCACCGCCGTAGGCGAGATAGACCAGCGCGGCGAGGACCGCGAAGAGCGCGAGCGACGCCGCGTGCGGCAGGATGAAGAAGCAGATCGCCTGCAACAACAGCATCCCGATGAACGCCGGCATCCGGCCGGTACGGTCGGACAACCACGCCCACGCCACCCGCCCGGCGCCGTTGAACAGACCGAGGACGCCGACCAGGGTGGCGGCGGTGGCCGCGCTCGCCCCGGTGATGACCTGGGTGGCGTCCGACGCCTGGGAGATCAGCGCGATGCCGCAGGCGACGTTGAGCGCGAGGATGCCGGTGAGCATGTACCACTGCCGGGTACGCAGCGCCTCGCGCAGGGTGTAGACCCGGGTGCCCGCGAGGGCCCGACCGGTGGTCTTCGGGGTGAACCCCGGCACCTGGTAGCCCGTCGGCGGGTTCCGGAAGAAGGACGCCCCGAGCAGGATCGCGATCAGGTACGCGACGCCCAGCGGGAAGAACACGTGGGTGGGGTCGTCCGTACCGTTGAGCAGCCGTTTCGCCACCGGAGCGACGATCACGGCGCCGAAACCGAAGCCGGCGACCGCGATGCCGGTGATCAGGCCGCGTCGGTCCGGGAACCACTTGGCGAGCATGGCGATCGGGGTGATGTACGCGGCGCCCAGGCCGATGCCCCCGAGCACGCCGTAGGTGAGCACGAGCAACCAGAGATCATCCTTCGACGACGTGAGCGAGGCCAGCATGTTGCCGACCGCGTAGAGCACGCCGCCACCGAGCGCGACCGGTCGGGGCCCGCGCCGGTCCTGGATGCGGCCACCGATCAGGCTGCCGATGAAGATCGTCCCGATCGCCACCTCGAACGGCAGCACCGCCTCCCACTTGGCCCAGCCGAACTCGTCCTGGAGCGGCTTGTTGAACACACTCCACGCGTACACCGCGCCGAGCGCGAGCTGGACGAGCACTGCGGCGACGACGAGACCCCATCGGCCACGCGTCGGTGTGGATCTTCCCGGATCAGTTGCGGTGTGTGCCATGAGCTGAGTCCCCCGTCTGCCGGCTCATTGGCTGGCGCCTGCTGGTCGAGCTACGTCCCCTTCTCGGCCGGTGGCCGGCCCTCCCTCCGGTCGCGCCGCTCGCGTTGCGGCACGACCGTGTATTTCGGATCCCGCGCGGACACCAGGCCGGCCTCGAAGACGCCGAACCGGGTGGCTACCGACGAGGCCACGAGAGCGGCGCCGGAGATCGCGGACATGATCCGGCTGCGTCGGCTGAACAGCGCGGCAACGGTGCCCACGCCGAGCAGAACGCGTCCGGCCCGGACCAGCCGGCCGCTGCGGCCGTGCTCGTAGGGCTCACCGGTCAGCCCCATCCGCTCCAGCTGGCGACCGCCGAGCACTTCGGTGGTCGCGGCGGCGAGAGCGAGTCGCCGCAGCGGGGCGGTCTGCGCGGCGGGCGCCGCGATCATTCCGACCCCGGACGCGGCGGCGAGCGCGCTGCCGGCGAAGACGAACGGCAACGACGGGTACGCGTCGTGCCAGGACGGTACGGCGGTGTCGGCGAGCAGCACCCCGGTGTAGGTGGCCAGCGCCGGGGCGGTGGCTGCGGCGGCCAGGCCGGCGATGTTGCCGACGGGTGGCACCAGCCGGCGGGCGAGGCCCAGCACACCGTGCTGCGGGAGCCGCGGCGCGAGCTCGGCGAGAGCGGCGATGCCGGCCAGCGGCCCGAAGGCGGTCAGGATCCAGGTGCCGACCGACATCGGCGAGGTCAGCTTGGCGACCCGGAGCATGTGGTGGAACCGGGCGGGTTGCCCGAGGTCGTGCACCAGCAGGTACGCGCTGGCGGTGACACCGCCGAGTGCTGTCCAGCGCCCCACCTGCCGCAGACCGGGCCGGCCGGTCAGTTGGGCCCCCGCGCCGATCAGCGAGCCCCCGGCGGCGAGGCCCCCGGTGAAGAGGTAACCGGCGATGTCCCGCTTCCACACCGGCCCCTTGAGGATCGGCCGGCCGTAGTAGGAGGTGAAGTCGGCCGCCGGCACGGTGAGCTGCTCACCGCCGCGGGTCATGGCCGCCTGCCCAGGAACGCGAACACCGTGGCGGCGGTCATCGCCAGGGCGGCGAGGCCGGCGCGTTTCCACATGGCCGGCAGATCCCGGGTGGTCACCACCGGATCCGGTGGCAGACCGTACACCTCGGGCTCGTCGAGGAGCAGGAAGAACGCCCCGTCCCCACCGACACCGTCGTTCGGGTCATGGCCATACAGCCGCGCCTCGGGAACTCCCCGCCCCCGCAACGTCGCCACCCGCTTCGCGGCCCGTTCGTGCAGCTCGTCGAGGGGCCCGTACTGGATCGACTCGGTCGGGCACGCCTGCGCGCACGCCGGAGTCATCCCCGCACCCAACCGGTCGTAA
>NZ_JOAN01000019.1 GCF_000718555.1 Micromonospora chokoriensis | reverse complement strand
GCTTACAGACATCCGACATCATCAACCACCGGAAATCCGTACGCTCCTCCGCACCCGTGCCCCGCCCCGGCGGCTGCGCCCCCGGCATCCCCAGGAACTCCGGGCCGGCCGACATCCGGGCTGCCGCCGCGGGCGAGCCGGTGGGCAGGCCCGGCGTCGTGCCGGTGTCGGAGCTGGTCCGCGCGCCGATCGCCGCCGTCACCGGGCTGATCGCCGGCCCATCCGGGTTGGGTGTTGTCGTACGACATGCCGAGCAGGTCCAGGCCGCTCTGCGGAACGCCGTTCCACTCCTTGCAGGCGACCTCGCAGGCCTTACAGCCAATGCAGACGCTGGTGTCGGTGAAGAACCCCATCCGGGGCTGCTCCGCCGGCCAGCCGGCGTCCGGTGCCGGGTCCAGCGGGCCGTACAGGGCGTTGGCGTGGGGCATGGGTCAGACCTCCTGGTCCGGGCCGCTGTCGGCGGAGTCGGTCGTGACCTGCGGTGGGTAGTTCGGGCTGAGGTCCCCGGACCGCCGTCGGTAGCCGATGACGAGTGCCTGCAACTCCAGGCCACGAGGGCGGCGCCCGGGCTGGATGTCGCAGGTGCCGACCTTGCTCTCCTGGATCAGGACGTTCGGGTCCAGGCTGATGCCGAACAGATCGTTGGCCGAGTCGCCGGTCACCAGACCCTCAAACCCCCAGTGGTACGGCAACCAGACCTGGTGGATGATCCGACCGTCCACCCGCAGCGGGGTGAGCCGGTCGGTCACCAGCACCCGCGCCTCGATGGCCGCGCGTGCGGTCACCACGTGCGCCCAGCCCAGATGGTCGAGGCCGCGTTCGGCCGCCAACTCCGGCGACACTTCGACGAACATCTCCGGTTGCAGCTCGGCCAGCGGCGACACGGTCCGGCTCATTCCACCGGCGGTGTGGTGCTCGGTGAGTCGGCTGACCGTGAACACGTACGGGAACACCTGGCTGTGCGGCTCCGGCGGGCTCGGGTTGAGCGTGTTTATCGGATGGGTGTAGACCTTGCGGGTCGGGTTGGCCTGCTGCCGGTAGAGCGGGTTGCGCACCGGCGACTCGACCGGCTCGTAGTGGGTGGGCATCGGCCCGTCGAGCACGCCCGTCGGCGCGTACAACCAGCCCTTGCCGTCGCCCTGAAGGATGAACGGGTCGTCGCCGGCGATACCGTAACCGGTCCACTCGGCCTTCTCCGCATCCCACCAGACGTAGCGCTTGCGCTCGCTCCACGGGTTGCCGTCCGGGTCGGCGGAGGCACGGTTGTAGAGGATGCGCCGGTTCGCCGGCCACGCCCAACCCCACTCCGGGGCCACCAGGGACTGCTCCGCGCCGGGTTTGCGCCGGGCGGCCTGGTTGACGCCGTCGGCGTACACCCCGGTGTAGATCCAGCAGCCGCCGACGGTGGAGCCGTCGTCCTTCATCTCGGTGAACGACGACAGGAGGCGGCCGGTCGCCACGTCGTACCCGTTGATCTCCCGCAGCACCGCCTCGGCGCTCGGCTCGACTGTCGCACCGTGCGTGGGGTAGTCCCAGGTGAGGTCGAGCAGTGCCCGGTCGCGCGGCTTGGTCGACGTCGCCAGCCGTTCCCGGATGACGCGCCCGAGGTGGTAGAAGAACCACAGTTCGGAGCGGGCGTCGCCCGGCGGCTCGACGGCCTTCTCCCGCCACTGCACCAGGCGCTGCGTCTGCGTGAACGTGCCCTCCTTCTCCACGTGCGACGCGGCGGGCAGGAAGAACACCTCCGTGCGGCACTCCTTCGTCACGATCTCGCCGGTCTCGATCTCCGGCGCGTTCTTCCAGAACGTCGCGCTCTCGATCTCGAACAGGTCGCGGACCACCAACCAGTCGAGGTTGGCCATCCCGAGCCGCTGCGCGCGACCGTGCGCCGAGCCGACCGCCGGGTTCTGCCCGAGCAGGAAGTACCCCTTGATCTTCCCGTCGATCATGTCGAGTACCTGCTGGTAGGTGCCGTGGTCGCCGGTCATTCGGGGCATGTAGCCATAGCAGTAGTCGTTGTCGGCGGTGGCGGCATCGCCCCAGTACGCCTTGAGCAGGTTGACGCCGTAGGTGCGGGCGTTGCCCCAGAAGCCCTTCTGGCCCGGGTGGGCGATGCTGTCCACCCACTTGTCCAAGGTCGGGTGATTGGCGTGGTGCGGCATCGGCAGGTAGCCGGGCAGCAGGTTGAACAGTGTCGGGATGTCGGTCGAGCCCTGGATGCTGGCGTGGCCACGCAGGGCCATGATCCCGCCGCCCGGGCGACCCATGTTGCCCAGCAGCAGCTGGATGATCGCGCCGGCCCGGATGTACTGCACACCGACGCTGTGCTGCGTCCAGCCCACCGAGTAGACGAGCATGCCGGTACGGTCCCGGCCAGAGTTCGCCGTCCACGCCTGCGCCAGCTCCAGGAACTTCTCCGGCGAGATGCCACAGACCCGCTCCACCATCTCGGGCGTGTAGCGGGCGTAGTGCCGTTTGAGGATCTGGTAGACGCAGCGCGGGTGCTGCAACGTCTCGTCGCGCTCGGTCTCGCCGCCGACCGGTGCGCCGTGCGACTCGTGCTCCAGCCCGGCCGCGGTCTCCCGCTGCGTCTCACTGTCGCGGGTCGTCTGGTTCTGCGCGTGGCCCTCGTAGCGCCAACTGGCCTGGTCGTAGGTGGCGTTGTCGTCGTTGAAGCCGGAGAACAGGCCGTGCAGGTCCTCGGTGTCGGCGTACTCCTCGGTCACGATCGTCGCCGCGTTGGTGTAGGCGACGACGTACTCCCGGAAGTCCAGCTCGTTGTCCAGGATGTAGCGGATCACCCCGCCGAGCAGCGCGATGTCCGAGCCCGCCCGGATCGGCAGGTACGAGTCGGCACGAGCCTGGTTCTCGATCTGGAGCGCCCCCATCGCGGTGAACAACTTCTTGATGAGGTAGTTCTCCTCGTTGTCCAGCGTCGCCCCACCCAGACTGGAGATACCCAACGTCCGGTTGAGCGGTCGACCCTCGGCGTCGACGTCCTCCCAGGTCTCGTCCCGAGCGGCCAGGACCCGATCGGCGATCATGTTCAGCGCCGTGTCGAGGTCGAGGTCTTCCCACTCGGTGCCGTACGGGCGGCGGTAGCGGACCTTCGTCTGCCGCAACGGGCTGGTGACCAGACTCTTGCTCGCCGAACCCTTCGGGCAGAGCCGACCCCGCGAGATCGGGCTGTCCGGATCACCCTCGATCTGACTGACCCGCCCGTCCTTCACGAACACCCGCTGACCACAACCCACGGCGCAGTACGGGCAGACGGACCGGGCCATCGAATCGGCGGTGTCGGTGCGGGCGGTGAGCGCGCGGGACCCATCGGACTTCGCCGCGGCACCCCGCCCCAACGGGTCCGTGCCGGTGAGCTGCCGGTACACCGGCCAGCCCTCGAACCAGCTCCGCACCCCCATCGCCGCACCTTCCCGACCAATCACGCCAAATATGAACACTCTGACGTTAGATGAGGTGCCGGCCGGGTCGCAGCGGGATCACAAACAGTCATGCCTCCCCCGGCCTTTTCGGGTAGGCCGGGAGAGGCATGGAGTACGGCGAGGGTCAGTGCGGTTGCAACTCGCCGAGGCTCTGCTCGCCGAAGGTCCGGTAGCGGCGCAGCTCCCAGAACAACCAGCCGATGCTGATGATCGCCAACACGACGAAGACCAACGAGCCGGAGAACGTGTCCCAGAGGGTGTGCAGGACGACGACACCCAGGAACGTGCCGATGAACCCGAAGAGCCGACCGACGCTCGGGCTCGCCAACAACG
The DNA here is from genome assembly GCF_000718555.1 of Micromonospora chokoriensis. GTDB lineage: Bacteria > Actinomycetota > Actinomycetes > Mycobacteriales > Micromonosporaceae > Micromonospora > Micromonospora chokoriensis_B. The sequence continues at coordinate 129,043 of NZ_JOAN01000019.1, read as the reverse complement.
CCCAGAGCGCGCCCGCGGTGAGCCCGGTCCAGGCGGTGTGACCGGCGGGTGCCGTCAGACCACGAATGAACAACGTCTGCTCCACCGCGCCGATGTTGCCCTGCGAACTCAGCAGCGCGGTGAAGGCGTAGCCCATCGTCTCCAAGGCGGCGAAACCCATGCCGGCCGCGACACCGATGATCAGCCCGTCCGAGGGCACCCGACGCCGATGCTGGGCCACGACCGTGAACAGCAGCACCACCGGGACGATCAGCTTCGCCGACTCCTCGATCAGCGCCACGAACAGCATCGGCAGGGTGCCGAGGCCGCGCAGGGTGTCGTACTCCAGGGTGCCGGCGACCACCGTGCCGATCACACCGCCAAAGAACGCCGACGTCACCAACACCGACGCCGGCACCTGCCACCGCCCGGTGCGGGCCTGCGCGAACGTCAGGAATGTCAGCGGCACCAGCGTGGCCCCAAGCAGGATCAACGCGGGCACGAAGTTCGGATTCTTGGTGCTGACGAGAGTCCGCAGCACCGCCAGATAAAGGACCAGCCCGATGACGAGCACTCCGACCCACGCCCACCGGCGCAAACGATCACCCATACCGCGCAGTCTGGCGGATCGAGGTTACCGAAGGCTAGCCACGACGCTGAGATCCTGACGACTCCGTAACGGGCACGCCGCCCGCTCCGCGGTCGCCTACGCTCTGCTCCCATGCGTCGCGTGGCACCGTTACTGGCATTCGCACTCCTGCTGCTCCTGTCCACCTGCACCTCGAAGCCCGCGGAGACCGGGGACGTGGCGCTGACGGTCTTCCTGGACCGCGACGTGACGGCGGAACAGAAAGACGCCGTGCAAACCCAACTCCGGTCGATGCCAAGTGTCGATGGGGTGACTTTCGAAACCCGCGATCAGGTGTACGAGCGCTCCAAGGTCGATTGGAAGGATCAGCCCGAGCTGCTGGCGAACCTCAAGCCGGAGTACGCGCCAGAGTTGGTGCACGCCACCGTCACCGACGCTTCGATCGCCGAGGCAGTCGAACTGCTCATGGCTGAGGTTGACGGTGTTGACGACGTCGCGCTCAGGATCGCGGACGTTGACCCGCTTCCATCGCGGATCGGAATCATCGTCCAGTTCAAGCCCTCGGCGGACAGCGAACAACGAGCCGTCGTCGAGCAGGCTGTCCGGGCACTGCCGTCCACGAAGTCGACCAGGTTCGAGGGCCACGACGCCGCGTACGAGCGTCTGCGCAAGCGGTGCCGGGGCAAGGGCGACCTGGCCACGCGACTCCAACCGAAGATGACCCACGATTCGTGGCGGTTCGAGATGCCGCTGACCAGGAACGGGGCTGGGGTGTCCGATCTGCTGAAGCTCGCCGGCGTCGACGGCGTACGTTTCGTTCCACTGGCAATGCTGTAAACGCCCGCCCTTCGACGGCGAGGCGAAACGGAAGTATCTATGGCCGTGGGCGCCCCGCCCTCGATAGGCCGGGACGCCCACGGATCAGGGCGGCGTTACGCGATTAGCAGAGAGTCACGTAGTCGGCCTCACGGGTGGCCGTCTGTGGCATGCTGCACATGCCGCCGCCCTCTCTGGCCTCCCGGGTGACGTTGTACGCCTGGTCGCCGCTGTCACAGACCGCGTTGCTGGCCGTGCCGGGTCGACGCCATTGGCCATACCTGGTGTAGTCGAACCAGGGCCAGTTGTCGCACCGGGTCACGGCGCGATATTCGCCGCTGCCACCGGTGCAGTAGGCGTATCCGGTGGACAGCCCGTTGTAGTCGTTGAAACAGCCCGTAGGCAGGGCCTGCGCCGGGCTGACTCCCACCGCGAAGGTCGCCACGAGTACGGCGGCAGCTACTACCGAAATCCGTTTGACCTGGTTGGACATACCTAGTCTCAGCATGAATCTACCTCCCCCGTAAGGCCACTACACCGCATCCGAATCGTCACGGATGCGATCCGTCGAACAACATTGTCGATGTCCGGAGGGGCGGGTGTCGTTGGCAGCGGGCGCAGTGCCGTTGACCGTCAGCGCAGTTGTCTGCCCTGCTGGAGCTGGCGGCGATAGTCGCCAGGCGGCAGCCCGTACGCGCGGCGGAAGGCCCGGTTGAACCCGGCGGCGTTGATGAATCCCCACCGGGCGCCGATCGCGTGGACCGGCCGCGAGTCGCTGGCGGGGTCGGCCAGGTCCCGGCAGCAGCGGTCGAGCCGCTGGCTCCGGATCCACCCGGACACGGTCAGCCCTTCGTCCTGAAACAGAAGGTGCAGGGTCCGCACCGAGATCTGGTGGGCGGCCGCGATGACCGCCGGGGTAAGCGTCGGATCGCCAACCCGCTGCTCGATGAAGCTGAAGACTCTCCTCTGGAGAAGCTGCTGCCGGGATTCGCTCACCATCGTGGGCTCGTCGAGCTGACCGGCGAGTAGGCAGGCGACGAGGTCGAGAACTACCGCCGTCAGCCGGGCGCCATCGGCCGGGGTGAGCTCCCGCGCCGACATCATCAGCTGTCCCACGAAGCTCGTCATGAGAGATCCGAGACCGCGTCGAGCTGGCATGGGCCTGGCCAGTGCCCGCTCCACCAGGCGTGGCCGCAACGGCAGATGATCCTTGGGGATCTGGATAACCATCTGTGTGAGTGGCACGTCGTTGACGACGACGCCGGGCAGGGACGCGTCGATGAAGGTGAGTTCACCGGTGTCGACGACGGTCTCGCGCCCCGCGTGACCGAAGCCGACCCTGCCTCCGAGGGTCACAGACACGAGATAGAGCCCCGGATCTGACTGGCGGATCAGCTTCGTTGTCCGGCTCGCTCGTAGCGGCGGGTAGGTCAGCGCCGAGACCTGGACGGAGCCAAGGTCCAGCAGATTGATGGTCGCCGCGAAGTCTTCCGCCCTGTCGGTGCTGATGGCGGTGCTGACGTGTGCCTTGGACGTCATCTCGTGCCAGGCGGCGAAACGATCGCCGGCAGGAAGATCGGCCGTACGGAACTGAGCCACTCGCACGCCCGCCCCCCATCTGCCGGTAGACCGCGAGAGCGCCGACAATCAGCCGCAACGCCACTCTAAGCGCCCTCTGATCAGTGTTGTGTCCCGTTCACCCGGGAGAGAGTCACCCCTCGCGAAGTCCGGCATTCGCGGCAAGCCATTTCGGCGGCAAGGGGATGGTGTGGAACCACTTCGTAGCTGGCCTACTGCCTGTCGTCCACGTTCGACCTCGGAAGTGGACTATGCAGTCGATGTTGGACCACGGTACGCGCATTGCCGGCCGGCCAAAGCCATCCTGGCCCAGGTAGACGCCCTGCTCATCAATGGCGAAGAGCAGCTCCCGCCGAGCGCGCCAGAGCTATGGACTCAAGAGCCACCCGGCTGCGGTCGGCGGTCCCACAGCACCAGGCCGGCGAGCAGCATCACGACACCCAGCCCGACCATTGCCAGCCCCACCGCCGTGTGCGCGCTCCCGCTCAGGTGGCCGGCCACGATCCACCCGCTGTCGATCCCGAACGCCAACGGCATCACCCCCTGGGGGATCACCGGGATCCACCCCGCCGTCAGCAACCCCAACGCCCACGCGGTCGACTTGTTCTCCCGATACCACTGCGCGTCCCAGGTCAGCGGGAGCACCGTATCCGGTGGCCGGCTCCGCTGGCCGGCTGCGGCGAGCACGTCGGGCCCGCGTCGGGTGAGGCGTTCGTCGGCCAACCAGATGCCGCCCCGCCAGGCGGCGGCGCCGCTGAACAGCCCGACCAGTGGCAGCAGCGGCGCCACCTCCGACGGGCCCCAGATCACCAGGGCGAGCACCGGCGCGGCGGCGAGCAGCCCAGCCGCAGTGGCAACCAGCACGCTGACAATGTCGGTCGGGTTGTCGGCCGAGGTGGGGTGCCGCGGGTCAGCCACCGGCCGCACGCGCAGCAGCGACACCCACACCGGCACCGCCGCGCCTGCGCCGAGCAGAGCGGGCAGGGTGGAGAGCGCGGCCAGCGGGTCGACGTCTGGCGCGAGGAGGACACCGGCGATGGCGAGCAGCACCCCGATCGGGGTGACCAGCACCAGCCAGGCCAAGGCCCGACCCCGGACCTCGGCCCGTTCGCCACCCGGCGAGGTGAGCGGCAGCCACAACGCGGTGCCGTCCAGTCCGACCAGCCCGGCCGACATCGCCGCCGCGCCGAGCACGGCGAGAGGCCCCGCCCACGGCAGCAGCAGGTCCACGTCGGACAGCAGCGGCAGCCCGGCGAGCAGCGCCCCGTACACCACCGCGAACGCCAGATACTGCAACCGCAGCGGATGCCGCGTCCAGGCCCGCAACTCACGGCCCGCGACCGCCCGCGTCGCGGCTGGCATCCACTCCCGCCAGCCGCGCTGGCTACGCCCATCTCCGGGCGGTGACGCCGCCGTGGTCCCGCGCGGCCGGAACGGCACGCCCGTGGTGATCACCCTCCGCACAAGCATGAGGTACGCGGCGGCGCAGAGCACCACGATGCCTACCAGGGTCGCCATCACGCGCACCCCTTGCCCGGTTGGCCCGGTCACGGCGGTGATCGGCCAGCCGCTCGGCACGTACGCCATGCCCCGGACCACCTCCTGCGGCGCTGCCACGAGCAGGACCGACACCCACGGGAAGACCGCCCAGAGCGACCCGGCGACACCCATCGCCGTACCGGTGAAGATGCCGGTGAGCAGCGCCCCGGTCGGGCCGCCGGCGTGGCCGACGACCTCCAGCGCGATGGCCGAGCCGATCAGCCCGAGCAGCCAGAGCAGCACCGCGCCGCAGGCGGTGACGAGGACCGCGACGGCACCGTACCGCGCGGCGTGCACCGGCAACGCGGCGAGCGCCACCAGCGAGACGGCCGGGCCGATGCCGATCGCCGACGCGGCGAGCAGACCCATCGCGGCCGGGACGCCGCCGATCGGCTCCAACCGCAGGTGAGCCGGACGGACCTGGCCACGCCCGCCGCCGAGCAGCAGCGGCAACACGATCCAACCGAGAACCCACGCCCCCGCCAACAGGCCGAGGGTGTGCTGGTCGCCGTGGAGCGCGTACCGGATCAGCCAGCCGGCGGCGAGCAGACCGACCAGGCCGGCCACGGCGGGTCCGGGATGCTCGCGCAGCGAGCGACGCAGCATCGTCGCGCGCATACGGGCCGGCACCGCGATCACGGCGAGGGTGCCGGCACGTGGGCCGGAGGCGAAGGGTTCCACGCTCATCGTGCCTCGGTCAGCCAGTCCAGGCCGGCGCTGCCGGAGGCTTCGGCCCCGACCAACTCGACGAACCGGTCTTCGAGGCTGCTGCCGGCGGCGACCTCGGCGACCGGCCCGCCAGCGACGACCCGTCCCTGATGGATGACGGTGACCTCGTCGCACATCTGCTCGACCAGCAGCATCGAGTGGGTGGAGAGCACGCAGGTGCCGCCGCCGGCCACGAATCGACGCAGCACCCGGCGGATGGTGGCCGCGGAGACCGGGTCGACCGCCTCGAACGGTTCGTCGAGCACGAGCAGCCGAGGCGCGTGCAGTAGCGCCTGGGCGAGGCCGAGCTTCTTGCGGGTGCCGGTGGAGCAGTCGGCCAGTGGCGTGCCGGCGCCCTTGGCCAGGCCGAGCACGTCGATCAGTTCGGCGACACGGTCGGTGGCCGCGGCCCGGTTCAGCCCGCGCAGGCCGGCGCTGTAGCGCAGCAGCTCGGCGCCGGTGAGGCGTTCCGGGAAGTCGAGGCCGTCGGGCAGTACCCCGGTCAGTGCTCGGGTGAGGCCGCGGTCGCGCAAAGCGTCGTGGCCGAGGATCCGGATCTGCCCGGAGTCCGGAGTGACCAGCCCGACAGCCATCCCGATGGTGGTGGACTTACCGGCACCGTTAGGCCCGACGATGCCGTGGAAGGTGCCGGGGTGGACGGTCAGATCGATACCGTCCACCGCGCGATGCGCCGCGAAGGTCTTGACCAGGCTACGGATCTCGAGTGCCGGGGGGATCACGCGCCGAGCATAGGTGCCCATGCCCGACGGCGTGGCCCGCTCTTGACCAGAGCGGACAGAATCGCTCAGACGAGGCGCACCACCCGGAAGCGTTCGGTCACCACGCGTGTGTCGTCGTCCACAGTGAAGTCGGGGTTGCCCAGCTCAGCGCGCACCTCCGCGCTGTGCCAGAAGGCCTCGTGCCCCGCACGCCACTGCGCCAGCGACTCGTCACCCTCGCCCTCGTCGAGGGCGTGTTGCAGGTCGACGTCCGCGAGCCGGATCACCCGTACGTCGGTCAACTCGATGACCGCGACCCGCCGGCCTGCGGAGTCCACCACCGCGGACAGTTGACCCACCGCGGGCAGCGGCTCGTCAGCGCACTCGTACCCGACCAGTAGACCCGTCGTCGATGTCTTCGCCCCGGACAGGATCGCACCCACGAGCTTGTCCCGCAGCGGCCCCGGAAAGGCGAACTCGGCAAGCGGAAGATCATCGAGGTCCATGCGGGGAGGCTACGCGATCCGGTGCGCCGAGCCGGCCCCTCGTCGACAAGCTCGCGGCGGGGCACTGACCGCGGGTGAGCTGCACCCGCTGTGGAGCGGTCCGCGTCTGTACGAACCCGCCAGGCCATGCTGTTCGTCCCTCGAGAAGAGGTGCTCGATCGGGTCTACTCGGCTGGCCGAGCCGGAGCGCGCGAGCCGTACGCCGGGCCGAAGACCACCAGCAGCGCCAAATCCTCGGTCACCTCGTCGAACCGGTGATCCTCGCCAGCCGGCACGAAGATCACCGAACCCGGGCCCACCTCAGCCGCGCCGTCCGGGGTCACGATCCGGGCCCGCCCCGCAGTGACCACGTAGATCTCATCCTCGGTGTGTGGGCTCTGATCGTCGAGACCGCCGGCCGGGATGCAGTACGTTCCCACCGACAGATCCGGCACTCTCAGGTTTTCGATCCAGTCGTTGGCGGCCCCGGTGGGTGCGGTCCACCGGCCCGCGCCTTCGATGATCAGCATGTCGGAAGCCTAGAGCCTGCATCGAAGCCGGTGCCAGGTATGAGCTGGCTCAATCGGGCACGCAGTACACGTCGCCGGAGTTCGCCGCGTGTGGCAGGTCGTGCAGGTGGGTCGCCATGTCGGTCGCGGATATCCAGCGCTGGAACGTCATCGACTTGTTGTCGCCCAACGCGACGTCGAAGCCGTCGAAGCCGAGCGCGGTCAGGCGATCGAGACACCGGTAGGCGACCGCACGCGCGATGGTGGTGAACTCGAACGAGAGCGCGGGCAGGGGGCGACTCAGACCGGCCAGCACCTCGTCCTCGAAACCCTCAACGTCGATCTTGGCGAAGGTCGGCACGCCGTACGTCTCGATCAGGGCGTCGACGGTGACCACCGGGACCTCGATGTCGGCATCCCACACCTCGCTCTCCCACCCGCCTGCGCCCTTCGCCGCCCGGACGAAGTCGGGCGAGACGGTCGACACGGTGGGGTTGGCGGAGTTGACGTGCAACCGGGTGCGCCCGGGGAACGCGCCGCACGCGGCGTCGACAAGGGTCACCTGGTCGTCGTCGGCGTAGATCGCGCGCAGAGCACGCAGGCACAGCGGCTGTGGCTCCACGGCGACGACCCGGGCCCCGAGGCGGCGGAAACTGCCGATGTGGTCGCCGACGTGGGAGCCGATGTCGAAGACGAGGTCCCCACCGCTGACGAAGCGGGAGTAGAAGGCGTCCATTCTCCCGTCCCGCTCAGGATCGCCGTAATAGACGTCCAGCGAGCGGTGCAGCAGGGACAGGGTCGGATCGGTTCGGAGCGCGGCGATCCTGGAGTCGGTGGTAGCCGTCATCTGTGTGGGTCCAGTCCGTGGGAAAGGGTTTACGGTCCGAAGGCGGTCAGGAACCGGTCCCGAAAGGCGTCCATCCGCCAGACCGGCGCCTGCGACCCGGGCTTGAGGCCGTCCTGCCAGCCCCACCCGGAGATCCGGTCGAGTACGGCCCGGTCCCGGGTGATGATCGAGATCGGCACGTCGTGGCTGGCGTTCTCGCCGGTGACGACGGCGGCGGGCTGGTGGTCACCGAGGAAGACGAACACGAGGTCGTCGTCTCCGTAGGTCTGCACGTAGGAGATGAGCGAGCCAAGTGTGTACTCGATGGACTTGCGGTAGTCCGCCCGGATCTGGGTGGTGTTGCGTCGTCGCTCCTCCGACGCGCCACGGCCAGCCGCACGGAAGACCGCGCCGTCGCCGACGTCGGCCCAGTCGAGCAGCGGTGGAACGGGCGTCCAGGGCGCGTGACTCGACACCAGCGCCAGCTCCGTCATCACGTTGCCGTCCTGCTTCGCCTGCTCCAGGCGCTGCCAACTGGCCAGGGTGTACTGGTCGGGCGGAGTGCCGAAGCTGTACTTCGGGCCGCGGTAGCCGAGCGCCTTGGCGTCGTAGAACCGGTCGTAGCCGAAGAAGGAGCCCTCTGGCCACGCCTTGGTGACAGCGGGCATGACGCCCACGGTCTGCCAGTTCGCCCGCCGGAAGGCACCGTTGAGGGTCATCCGGTCACTGGCCAGCAGGGTGCGGTGCCGCTGATCGTTGTCGATCCAGAGGCCGGAGAGCAGCGTGTCGTGCGCGAGCCAACTGCCCCCACCGAAGGTCGGCGAGGTGAGGAAACCACTCTGCGCGGCGAAACCCGCCGCGCGCAGCCGGCTGGTGCCACTGTCGAGGACCGCGCCGACCTGCGGCGCGAACTCCGGATCCTCGACGGCGTCCCGGCCGTAGCTCTCCACGAAGGCGACGACCACGTTCTTGCCGCGCAGCGCGGTCAGGAGCTGGTCACCAGGCGTTTCGGCGAACCTGTCGGCCTCGATCAGGGTGCCGAACGTCTTGCGGTCGTCGAGACGCAGGCGCACCTGGAAGCCGTGGCCGTTGGCCAGGATGGTCGCGGAGGTGTCGGCGACCGGTACGCCCTCGACCACCCGCACGTTGAACGCGGCGCAGGCCACCCAGAGGACCACCAGCGCGGCCACGATCCGGGTGGTCCCGGTGCGGTGCCGGAGCACCAGCCGCCGTAGTCGCCGCACCGACAGCGTGACCAGCGTGGGCAGACCCACGGCCACCACCGCCAGGGTGATCGCGGCACCGATGGCGGCGGGCCGACCGTACGACTCGCTGAGGAAGGCGAACCCCTCGTCGAGGAGCGCCCAGTCGAGCACCAGATCGAACGCCCGGCTCAGCGAGGCGGAGAACCCCAGGTCGAGCAGCTTGAGCAGGCCGAGCAGGCCGAGGGCCACTCCGGCGAGCGTCGCGACCAGTCGGCTGCCACGAGACGGCAGGGCGAGCAGCAGAGCCACGGTCAGCAGCGCTTCCAGCGGGATCCGGACGAAGGCTCCCGGGCTGAGCCGGCCGAAGTCGTACGGCGCGGTCAGCACGGTGAGCACGAGCAGCGCGGCCAGGACGGTCGTCAGCCGGGCCACGATGGAGCGCTTCGGCCGAGCCTCGGCCTCCGTGGCGGCACCCTCCGAGAGTTCGCCCCTCATCGCCCTCCGTCCCTGGCTCGGCAGCTGACGTACACGCGTCAAGAGCGACAACCCGGGCATCCTTCCATGATCACTGCTGAGTGCGGCATCCGGGCGGCTCAAACGCGGGCGATTCCGCGTCGGGCAACGGCGACGGCCGGGCGTTCCGGCCAGGCCAGCCCATCCGTCTTACTCGGGCGCAGCCCGGCCAGGCCCACACCGACGTTCGGGGCGCTGTGGCTCGGCTGGCTGCCCAGGTGGGCCAGGGCGTCGTGGCTGAGGGCGCGGCGGTGGTGCCGGGTCACCCACAGCCACGCGATGTCGCGTCCGAAGGACTCGACCAGCAGCGCCAGCGACGCCACCAGCACGACGGTCGTCAGTGGCCCGGGCAGCACGTCGCCCATCGCCACCGTCAGCATGACGCCCTGGATCGCGGCGACGACCTTGCGCCAGTAGCGCGGCGGCAGGGATCCGCGCATCCACCCCAGCACCCAGCTCGCGGCGACGAAGGCGTACCGCATCGCGCCGATCGCGAGCACCCAGCCCCCCACCGTCGGGGCCACGTACAGGCAGAGCACCAGGACCAGGAAGGAGTCGATCTCCATGTCGAAGCGTGCGCCGAGCTCGCTGGTGGTCCCGGTGCGGCGAGCCGTGTACCCGTCGACGGCGTCGAGGGCCAGCGCCACGCTGGTGAGCACGACCATCAGCGTGACCGGCTCCGGCCGGGCGAACGAGTCGGCAACCAGGGCCGTCACGCCGCCGGCGAGGATCGCCCGGCTCAGGGTCACCCGGTCGGCCGGGCTCAGACCAGACGCGTCCGAGCGGGTCATCCCCCGGCTGAGCAGGGCACAGAGGATGACCCCGTACGCCAGCCCCGCCAACCACCCCGCCACACCGAGGCCGACTGTTCCCGCGAGCACCGCCAGCATGACGATCTGCACGAGCAGTCCGATGACCGGACCAGTTCGAACCGTTGACATCGTGCCTCCGTGACTCTGGTGGGTGCCCCTGACCGTCATCACGGAAAATACGACCGATCGGTTCATTCTGAACGCGAACCAGCAGGGTGGTGCGGGGGCGCAGGGTCAGGCCGGGAAACAGCCGTCGATGAAGCGCAGGACCTCCTCGGTCAGCACCGGCCCCCGAACGGTACGCCGGAACAGGTCGGTGCCGTGCGGGCTGCCGGGCTCCTTGCCGTCCTCGATGAGCAGGCGCTTGTTCGCCGCTCCCGAGGCGTTGTACAGCTCGCGTACCTGCTTCTCCACCGCACCCTCCATGTCGTCCGGAGCGACGATGAACAGCGACGGCGCGGCGATCCGCTTGATCGGGCGAACGCCGTCCAGTGGCCCGCATCGCGCGGGTGACGACATGATCAGCAGGCCGACGAGGTCCTTCTCCTTGGCGCCGGCCATGGCGACGGTCGTCCCGCCGCAGGACGCGCCACCGAGGAACACCTGCTTGGCACCGCGTCGGTGCAGTTCGGCGAGCGCCGCGGTGACGTCGCGATCGATGTTGTCGTTGTCCGCCACCGTCTCCGACGCTCCGTGATTGCGGAACTCCGGAATCATGACCTGGTAGCCGAGTGCGGCGAGTTTCTGACCCAGGTCGAGGAATGAGCAGATGTAATAGCCCTGTTCGTGTGCGAGCAACACACCCTTGGGGCCGCTGCCGAGCACGAGACCTGACAAATGCGTCCCGTCGCTGTCGGTCAGCGAGATCGCGTATTGGCGCAGATTCTCGGGCACGCAGGTGTTGATGAGGTAGCCCGCGTCATTCTTCGTGGTGCGTTCTGGCACCGTCGGCTTGTAGCGGGCCGGCGGTTGCGGGGTCACGCTCGTCGTCGTGGCCGGGCTCGCGGAGGTGACCGGGCTCGCGGAGGTGGTGACCGCCTGGCTCGTCGAGTCGGCCGTCGGCTTTCCACCGGCGCTGGTGGTGGCGCCAGCGGAACAGGCCGTCAGTAGCAGCACGGAGGCCACCGCAATTGCTCCGATGATTCGACGAGGTCTTTCGGTTCGCATTCCGTGCTCCAAGCAACTGGTGACTGGCGGACTCCGCCCACGGGGCAGACCGGCCACGATGATGGCAGAGAGTTGTTTGGAAGCTGTGAAGATCGGAAATGCGGGCCCCCGGCCCGTCCGTAGCAGCCGGAAGACGCGGGTCAGGACGTCGGCAGGGTGAGCACCTCGACGCCGTCGTTGGTGATGGCGATGGTGTGTTCGCTGTGCGCCGTTCGGCAGCCCGTCACGCTGCGCAGTGTCCAGCCATCCTTGTCGGTGACGAGCGCGGCGGTGTCCGCCATGACCCAGGGCTCCAGCGCCAGCAGCAGCCCCGGGCGCAGCCGGTAGCCACGACCGGGCCGCCCGGTGTTGGAGACGTGCGGGTCCTGGTGCATCGTCGACCCGACGCCGTGGCCGCCGAACTCCGTGTTCACCGAATATCCGGCCGCGTTGAGGACCGAGCCGATGGCATGGGAGATGTCCCCGATGCGAACGTCGGGGCCGGCGGCGGCGATGCCCGCGCTCAACGCGCGCTGGGTCGCGTCGATCAGCGCGACGCTCTCCGGGGGCTGCACGTCGCCCACGATGAAGCTGATGGCGGAGTCGGCGACGACTCCGCCCAGGGAGACGGCGAGGTCGAGCGAGAGCAGGTCGCCGTTGGCCAGCGAGTAGTCGTGCGGCAGACCGTGCAGCACGGCGTCGTTGACCGACGTGCAGATGTAGTGGCCGAACGGCCCGCGTCCGAAGGACGGCTCGTAGTCGACGTAGCAGGACTGCGCCCCGGCCTCGATGATCATCGACTGCGCCCACCGGTCGATGTCCAGGAGGTTGGTGCCGACCACGCAACGGCTCTTCAGCGTCTGCAGGATGCCGGCGACCAGGGCGCCGGTGTCCTTCGCTCGCAGCAGGTCGGTGGGGCTCAGGATCTCGATCATGCAGCGCCTTCCTCGGGCGACCAATAAGTATCCCGGCCATATTATCCCGGTACTAGAATCGGCACATGGTCAGGTTGCCGCTCACCCCCGCAGAGGTCGAACGCGGGCAGCGCCTCGGCGCCCTCCTGCGTCGAGCCCGCGGAGAGCGTTCGATGCTCCTCACCGCGCTGGACGCGGGCGTCTCTCCGGAGACCCTTCGAAAGATCGAGTCCGGCCGGATAGCCACCCCCGCCTTCCCGACCATCGCGGCGATCGCCGACGTGCTCGGCCTCTCCCTCGACGCCGTCTGGTCGGAGATCAACACGTCCGAGGGCAGCGCCGAACTCCCCCGACCAGCTCGCACCGCGCGCGAGCGGCTGGCCTCGTAGACCGACCCCACCGGCCGGTCAGGGCAGAAACTCGGCGGTCAGGCTGATCAGGGCCCGAGCGGCGGCACCGACCGGGCGGTCCACCGGGGTGGCGAGCGACGCCGTCCAGTTCAGGTCGGCGTCGGTGACGGTCACCATGCGTACGCCGTCGGCGTCGGCGACGGCAAAGCGGGGCAGCAGCGCGATGCCGAGCCCGTGCCGGACATGGTCGGCGCCGGTGGCGATGTCGGGGATCTCGATGGTGACGCGCCGCGACAGGCCGGCCGCGGCGAACGCCCGGTCGGTCACCGCACGGTTGCCGTACCCGACCGGGGAGTCGATGAAGTCCAGCCCGGCGATGTCGTCGAGGGTGACCGCTTCGCGGGTGGCCAGCGGATGGTCGTCCGGGATGACCAGGTCGAGGACCGAGCAGGCCAGCTCGGTGAGGTGAATCTGCGCCGGGGGCGTGCCGGGCAGTGAGACGAACGCCAGGTCTAACCGGCGTTCCGTGAGGGCGTCGATGAGCCCCTGGGAGCCGTGCGGGGCCACGCTGGTGTGCAACAGCACTCCGGGGTGCCGGCGGTGGAACTCGCCGAGCAGGGCCGGCAGGTGCAGGAGCCGGGTCGAGGTCATCGTGCCGATGCGCAGAGTGCCGCGTAGACCGCCGTGCACCTCGGCGACCGCGTCGCGGGCGTCGCGGGCCGCGTCGAGGGCGATCCGCGCGCGCGGCAGCAGCGCGGCACCGGCGTCGGTGAGGACTACGCGTTTGGAGTTGCGGTCCAGCAGCGGTGCGCCCAGTTCGCGTTCGAGGGTCTTGACCGCCGCCGAGACGGCGGACTGGACGACATGCAGGCGAGCGGCGGCGCGGGTGAAGTTCTGCTCCTCGGCCACGGCGACGAAGTACTCAAGTTGGCGGAGTTCCACACCACCAAGTATCACCGATCGCGATCGTCACGAGCATAAACTTTCGTTGTACCTGATGCTTGGATGGGGCAACAGTGGAGTCATGTCCATGTCGACCCTGACACCTGACCCCGCCACCTCCAACCGCAGCGACGAGTCGGCTCACCGCCACGGCCGTGGCTTCTGGGCCATCGCCCTGGCGTTTTTGACCGCGATGGCGTTCTGCACCGTGCCGGCCCCGCTCTACCCGCTGTACATGGCGCGGGATGGTTTCTCCACCTTCATGGGCACTGTCGTGTTCGCGGCGTACGCGGTGGGCGTGGTGATCAGCCTGCTGCTTGCCGGGCACGTCTCGGACTGGGTCGGCCGGAAGAAGATCCTCATTCCGGCGTTGGCACTGGAGCTGGTGGCCGCCGCCCTGTTCCTGGGTGACCCGTCCCTGCCGGTGCTGCTGGTCGCCCGGCTGGTGAGCGGGCTGGGCATCGGCATGATCACCGCGACCGCCACCGCGTACCTCCAGGAGCTGCACGCCGCGCACCGGCCCGGCGCGTCCCGCCAGCGCTTCGAGATGGTCTCCACCGCCGCCAACATCGGTGGCCTCGGCGTCGGCGCGCTGGTCGCTGGCGTCCTCGCCCAGTACGTCGACGCGCCGCTGCGTACCCCGTACCTGGTGTTCGCCGTCCTGCTGGCGCTGAGCATCGTGGCGGTCGCCCTGACCCCGGAGACCGTCGAGGAGCAGCTGGTCAAGCCCACCTACCGGCCGCAGCGGATCAGCGCCGACCACGGGGACCGGGCCGGCTACCTAGCCGCGGCGGCCGCCGGGTTCGCCTCGTTCGCCGTGTTCGGCCTGTTCACCTCGGTCGCCCCCGGTTTCGTCGCGGGTGCCCTGCACCTCCCGTCGCGGGCCCTGGCCGGCACGATCGTGTTCGCCGTGTTCGGCGCCGCCGCCGTGGCGCAGACCCTCACCAACCGGCTGCCCGCCCCGGCGAAGGTGCGCCTCGGGCTGCTCGCCCAGGCCGTCGGCGTACCCCTCCTGCTGGTGGGGATGCACACCGCCAGCCTCGCGGCGTTCCTGGTGGGCGGCGTGGTCGCCGGCATCGGCGCCGGGGTGCTGTTCAAGGCCGCCGTCGGCGCCGTCGCGGCGATGGCCGCGCCCGAGCGGCGCGGCGAGGCCCTGGCCGGGCTCTTCCTCATCGCCTACCTGGGGATGATCCTGCCGTCGGTCGGCATCGGCATCGCCACCCAGGCCGTCACCGCCGGCACGGCGATGGACTGGTTCACCGGTCTACTGCTGGTCATGCTCACCGGCGTGGCCCTGCTGTTCCGCCGTAGCGCCACGAGCCACACCCGCTGAGGCGGCCGGTCAGGTCGCGTCGGGCCACCACGGTTCGAGGAGGGTGGGGTCCGCGACGTAGCTCTCCACCTGCGTCCGCTGCTCCACGCTCAGGGTCAGTGCCTGCAGACGAGCGCCCCACTCGGGCACCCGATCGGCCTTGTCCAACGCGGTGGCCAGCTCGATCAGACCGGCCAGCGCCATCGCCTGCTCGACCACCGGCGCGTCCTCGGCGCGGCGACGCATTCCCGAGTCGAGCGCCCGGTAGGCCGCCCGGTCGTCCATCTTGAACTCGCGCAGGATCCGCGCGTTGTCGAGCACCCGGGCAAGCCCCTCAATTGCCTTCGACCCGCCGTACTCCAGGTCATCCGGCTCGTCGCGCTGGATGAAGACGATGGTGTTGCCCGACGGGTCGACGATGCTGAACCGCGATGCCCCGGCCCGGTAGCGGGTCATCCGGGGCAGACCCTTGACCAGCACCTTGCCGTAGGCGCGGCGCATCGCCTCGGTGAACACCGCGTGGTACGACGCCACCGCGTCCACCATCACCAGGCAGCCACCGGAGTGCTCCTTCGCCGGGTCGAGGTCCTTCGGCGCGGGGCCGTAGTGCAACTGGAACCCACTCCACGTGAAGGCCAGGTACACGTAGGGCTTGAGCTGCTCGTAGGTCACCTCGAAGCCGAGCGCCCGCCAGAACGCCAGGGTCTCCTCCGGGGCCGGGCAGTGCAGCAGCGGCACTGTGGTCTCGTTCGGCTGGACGCGGTCCTCATTTGTCGTCATGCTCGCTCCCGCTCCGGTGGGCAGGCCGGCCATTGTGCCAGCACCGGGGACCGACCTCGACGGGATTCGTCTCCTACCCAGGGAGGAGGCGCGCTCCGACCACCGGCCGCAACCAGGGCTTCCGGTCGGACGCGATCGGCGGGCCCGGTGACGAACATCTACAGACATGACTACCGTTCTGCGCCGGGCGACGCATTGGAACCGCCCCCTGATGTTCCTGGTATCCGTGATGGCGGTGTGCGGCGTCGTCGCCGCGGTCGGCATCCTGGTCGACTCGCGCATCCTCACCGGGGCGCCGATCTGGCTCAAGCCGTTGAAGTTCGCGGTGTCCTTCGTGCTGTACGGAGTGACGCTCGCGTGGATGCTCTCCCTGCTGCCGCGACGCAGTCGGGCTGTCGAGAGGGCGGTCGTTGTCATCGTCGCGGTAGCGGTCGTGGAGAACGCGTGGATCATCGGTCAGGTGCTACGCGGGCAGGCCAGCCACTTCAACGACAGCACTCCCCTGAACGCCGCGCTGTTCGCGGCGATGGGGGCGGCGATCGGGGTGCTGTTCTTCGCGCACCTCGTCATCGGGATAGTGGTCCTGATCCAGCGGATCCCCGACCGGGTCGCCGCGACCGCCGTCGGGTGGGGGCTCGGCCTGTCCCTGCTGGGCATGCTCGCGGCGGTGCCGATGG
This sequence comes from Micromonospora chokoriensis, assembly GCF_000718555.1. GTDB lineage: Bacteria > Actinomycetota > Actinomycetes > Mycobacteriales > Micromonosporaceae > Micromonospora > Micromonospora chokoriensis_B. The sequence goes on along the minus strand of NZ_JOAN01000019.1, from coordinate 112,644 downwards.
CGCTGCCGATGCAGGACCCGGGGATCGAGGGGATCGGCGGGGCACACAGCGTCGGGGTGCCCGACGGTGGGCCGGGATTGCCGATCGTCGGCTGGAGCACCACCGGTGGTGACCTGCGGGTCGGGCACTTCGTGGGGCTGCACGCCCTGCAGGCGCTGCCGATCCTGGCGATCCTGCTGAGCCGGTTCGCGACCCGGCTGGACGAGCGCACCCGGGCCCGGCTGCTGGTCGTCGCGGGCGGCGCGTACGGCGTACTCACTGTGCTGTTGACCTGGCAGGCCCTGCGCGGGCAGCCGCTGTTGCGCCCGGATGCCGGCACGCTCGTCGCGTTCGCGGCCCTGGCGGTCGCGACGGCGACCGCCGCCGCCCTGGTGCTGGCCCGCCGACGCCGCCCGGAGCTGGCGCTGGCCGCATGACCGCGACGCTGTTCTGCCTGACGTTCGCGGTGGCCGCGCCGGCGACCGCCGCCGCCGGGCCGCAGCGCCTAGGCTGACCACCGTGGGTTGGCCGGGGCGACTGTTCGACATGCGGGACACGCTCGTGCGGATGGCGCTGCTCGACCTCGCCGGGGTGGGCTACCTGCTCTTCGTCCCGCACTCCGCCAGCAGGCCCACGACGACACAGTGGATCCTCGCGGTGCTCGCGTTCACCGTGGGGCTGGCGGTGCACCGTTGGCCGGTGGTCAACCTGCTGGCGCAGGCCGCCCTGCTGGCGGTGGCGATCTGCCTGGTCGACGACTTTACGATCAACCAGGTTGGCGCGAGTTGGGCCCTGCTCGAGATCACCATGCGGGCGCGCCGACCCCGGACCATCTGGCTGTCCGCCGCGCTGCTGGTCGTGGTCGACCTGACCGACTCGATCGGCGACCGGGCCGGCCAGGTCGCCTCCGGCGTCGTCGGGCTGGCCCTGGAGGTCGGTGTGCCGGTGCTGCTCGGCCTGGTCATCCGCGCCAACCGGGAGCTGAGTCGGCAGGCCGTGGAGCGGGCCCTGGCCGAGCAACGCCAGCACGAGTCGGAGAGCCGTGCCGCCCGCGCCGACGAACGCAGCGCCATCGCCCGCGAGCTGCACGACGTCGTCGCGCACCATGTGGCGTCGATGGTCCTGCGGGTCGGCGTCGCCCGGCACGTGCTCACCGACCTGGACCCCCGGGTGGGCGAGGTCTTCGACGACGTGCACGGCACCGGTACCGCGGCCCTGGCCGAACTGCGTCGGCTGGTCGCGGTGCTGCGCAACCCCGACGGGGTACGCGGTGACGCGGCGCTGACCGCGATCGAACCCGCCGCGCTGCCGGCGGCGATCGGCGCGTCCATCGATCGGGCCCGGCAGGCGGGTGTCACCGTGGAGGCCGACCTCGACCCGGCGATCGGCTCACTCGACGCGGTGCGCGGCATGGCGGTGCTGCGACTGACCCAGGAGGCGCTGACCAACGTGGCCAAACACGCGGGAACGTCCGCGCTCGCGCAACTCGTCGTCGCCGTCCGGGACGGCTGCGTGCACTGGGAGGTCACCGACAACGGGCACGGCGCGGTGCCGGCAGGCGTTCCGGCCGGTGGCGGGCACGGCATCACCGGGATGCGCGAGCGCGTCGAGGTCCTCGGCGGCCGGCTGGAGGCGGGCCCGACCGACACCGGGTGGCGGGTGCGTACCGTCCTGCCGGCCGTGACCCCCGCGTCGGAGCCGGCGTGATCCGGGTGCTGCTGGTCGACGACCAGCACCTCATCCGAGCCGGGCTGCGCATGCTCTGCGACGCCCAACCCGACATCGAGGTCGTCGGGGAGGCAGACAACGGTCGCGAGGCGATCGCGCTGGCCGGGCGGGTGCTCCCCGACGTCGTCGTCATGGACCTGCGGATGCCCGGTGTCGACGGGATCACCGCGACCAGTCGAATCCTCGCCGAACGCCCCGCCACCCGCGTCCTGGTGCTGACCACCTTCGGCGACGACGACCACCTCTACCCCGCGCTGACCGCCGGCGCCTGCGGGTTCCTGCTCAAGGACGCGCCCCCGACCGAGCTGCTGGACGGCATCCGTCGGGCCGCCGTCGGCGACAGCCCGTTCAGCCCGGACGTGCTGCGCCGCCTCGTGCAGCGCGCGGTGCACGCCCGCCCCGAGTCACCACCGGCCATGCCGGGGCTGACCGCCCGGGAGCGGGACGTGCTCGACCTGGTCGCCGAGGGCCTGTCCAACACCGAGATCGCCGATCAGCTCCACATCGGTGTCACCACGGTCAAGACCCACATCACCAGCCTGATGACCAAGACCGACAGCCCCAATCGGGTACGCCTCGCCCTGTTCGCGCGCGGCGTCTGACGGCCGGACGCCGCGCGACCTGCCCTTGACGTGCGACGGGGAGCGCTTCAAGATCGGCTGGAGCGGAGCCGCGCGCACGGCGGGCCGCCCGAGTCGGGTGTGGTGGTCTGTTGCTGAGCGCTTTCGGTCTGACTGAGCTGGAGGAGAAGGTCTACCTGGAGCTGGTCCGTGGTCGGGCCGCAACGGCGGCCGAACTGGCGCCACGGGTCGCGGCCCCGGTGGCCGAGCTGGACCACGCGCTCGACGCCCTCGCCCGGGCCGGGCTGGTCCGCCTCGTCGCCGGCCGCGCCGGTGCCGCCCCGCCCGACCTGGCCATCGAGTCGCTGCTGAACCAGCGGGTGCGTGAGCTACAGGAGGCGCGGGTCGGCCTGTGGAACTGGCTGCGGCAGCAACGCCCGGCGGAGGCGATGGACCAGGACGTCCAGGTGGTCGTCGGCGTGCCCGCGATCATGCAGGCGTTCGACCAGTGCCTGCGCGGGGCACAGGAGGAGATCCTCGGCTTCGACCGCCCGCCGTACGCGGCCGTGCTGCACGACAACCCGACCGAGGTCGAGATGCTCGGCCGCGGCATCGACTTCCGGGTGGTGTACGACCGACGTGGGCTGGAACGGCCGGGGGCGGCAGCCCACATCGGCCGGTTCGTGGCCGCCGGTGAGCAGGCACGGGTCGCCACGAACGTGCCGGGAAAGCTCGCCGTCGCCGATCGTCGGGTGGCGCTGATCTCGTTCAGCACCCCGGACGAGAGCATCGAACCCTGGGCGCTGCTGGTCCGGGGTGCCACCTGGGTGCAGGTGCTGGTGGCGCTCTTCACCGAGGTGTGGGACCGGGCCACGCCGCTGCGACTGGCCCCGGCCAGCGCAGTCGTCGACGACGTCGAGCGGCAGAGCATGCCCACCCCCACCGACCGGCAGATCCTGTCGCTGCTGATGACCGGCCTGCCGGACAAGGCGGTCGCCTCCCAACTGGGCATCTCGCTACGTACGGTGCAGCGGCGGCTGCGGCAGTTGATGGACGCTACCGGCAGCGCCACCCGGATGCAGCTCGGCTGGTTCGTCGCCCGCAACGACTGGCTCTGAGCCGGACGGGGCCTGCCGACCCTGGCTGAGTCGGCAGGCCCCGTGCCTCACTTGGTGACCGTCACCGACACGGTGATCGGGGTGGCCCCGCTCTTCGCACCGTCATTGGTGACCAGCAACGTGGCGGCGTACGTACCCGGCGCCAGTCCGGTGGTGTTCACGTTGATGGTCATCTCCTGCTTCGCCCCCGGCTGCACCTGACCAGAGGTCGCGGCGGACAGCCACGGCACGTCGCTGTACGCGGGCAGCGACCCGTCGACGTGGTAGACCTTGCTGCCGTACGGGCGGCCGGTGGCGTTGGCCAGCACCCACAGGTTGCCCTGCTCGTCCAGGTCGAGCCCGGCGCCGCTGAGCGAGTGCGGGTCGGGGTCGGGGATCGAGGCGAGCGTCTGGCAGGTAGCCGGGTCGAGCGCCCAGATCGACTCCTTGGAGTCCTGGTTGATGCCCCACAACACGTTGTGCTCCTCGTTCAGCGCCAGCCCGTTGATCCACGGAACGGGCGGGGTGCACTGCCCCAGCACCGCACCGGGCTCCGGGTGGGACAGGCCGGCGAGGTGCCGGATCCCGCCGTTGCCGCTGAGGTAGAAGGTGTCGTCCGAGGCGCGGTAGGCGAGCCCGTAGTAGAGCGAGCCGGTCCACGGCCCGGTGATGGTCTCCTTCACCTCCAGGGTGTCCGGGTCGAAGCACACGATCGGCCGGTCCCCGAGGAGCTGCATCGTCGGCGCGCACATCAGGTCTCGGTTCGGCACGTACGCCATGTCCGAGGGCCAACCCTCGACCGGCAGCAGGCCCTTGCCGAGCGAACGGCCATCCGTGTTGAAGCGCTGCAACTGCCCGAAGTGGTACGAGTTGGAGACGATCAACTCACCGTTGCGGTAGCCGACGCCGTACGCGTTGTAGAGCTCATCGACCGGGAACGAGCTGAGCTGCCGGCCAGGGATGCCGGTCGGCGGCGTCGGCGAGTTGATCTCCCGGGCCAGCCAGTTGGCCGGCAGGTCACCCCGGTTGGTCAGGGTCACCGTCGCGGTCTTGGTCACCCCGGCCCGTGCGGTCACCGCGACCGCGCTCTTGTTGGCCAGCAGCAGCGGCGTACGCAGCGCCAGGTCGCGCTTGACGACCGTCGCCTCGGCCAGCTCGACGGTGCTCGCCGGCAGGTCGTAACCCGCCTGCAGAGCGGTCACCGTGACCGGACCGGCCGGCGCCTCCAGCTGGTAGAAGCCATCGGCGTCGGTGGTCGCGGTGATCTCCGCCCGGGCGTTCGACGACTCGACGCGTACCGTCGCGCCGGCCAGCGGCTGACGGTCGTTCGCGTCGCTCACCGTGCCGCGCAGCAGCGCGTGACCGGCCACCCGGAAGGTGACCGCGTCGCCCTCGGCGAGCACCTGCTCGTCCCGCGAGTACGTCAGCGCGTCGTGCCCGGCCGCGTCCTCGATGCCGACCGTCGCCGAAGCGCCGGTCGCCGCCGCGGTGTCGCCGAGCTTGCGGTACTGGATGGTGACGGTGCCGTTCTCGGCGAGTCGCACCTGCACGTCCACCCGGGTCTTCGGGGCGCTCTCCAGCGCGGCCCGGTTCCAGCTGACCACGAGTTGCCGGGCCGTGCCGCTCCCGGACACCTTGGTCCGCACCGTCGAGTTGTGATCCAGGACCAGGTCGTCCCAGAACGCGTAGACGGCCGGTGCGGCGACCGCAGTAGCGGGCAGCGGTCCGTTGTCGCCGACCGAGGTGCTCGCGTCGGCGCCGAAGGTCAGGTAACCGTCGGTGTGCACGGTGACCTGACGGTAGGTGGTGCCGTAGAACGTCATCGGGAACGTCAGGTCGATGGCCCGGCTCGCGGTGTCGCCGGTCAGCGGCAGCACGGTGCCGCCGTCGACCCACTCCGCGGTGGCGGACCCCGCCTGGTAGCCGTGCCGGTCGGTCTTCGCGGCGAGCGCCACGTCCACCGTCTCCGGCCCGTCGACGGTCAGCGCGACCGTCTTCGGCGCCAGCCAGCGGCCGTACTCGACCAGCAGGTCGTAGTCGGCCTCGGGCAGCATCCCGGTGTAGTGACCGTCGGCGTCGGTGACGAACGCCGGGAACGTCTCGCCGGCGAGCGCCAACCGGGCGCCCCCGACCGGCTTGCCCGCCGGGTCGGTGACCCGACCCTGGACCGTCTGCCACGCCGCCGGCGCGGAGAGGTCAAGCGTCAGGTTGACCGTGCCGCTGGTCGACACGGTGATGGTCTGCCGTACGGTCCGCCGCCCGAAGAACGACGCGGTAAGCGTGTACTCCCCGGCCGGCACCCGACCCAGCTGGACCGTGCCGCGCGCGTCGGTGCGGGCGGTGCGGGTGACCAGCGCGGAGGTCAGGGTGACCTTCGCGCCGGAGAGCACGGTGCCGCTCAGCTTCGCGTGCACCACGACGCCGCCGAGCTGCGCCGTCGAGGCCTGGGTGACCAGGTCGTACGCGTCGAGCCGGCCCTCGCCGTAGACGTTGTTGTCGGCCGGGGTGCCACCGCACTGCAGGTCGTTGACATCGTGCGCGGTGCGGTCCAGCAGCTCACGGGTGGTCGCCAGGTCACGGCGCAGGTTCGGCACAGCCGACCAGGCCAGGGCGACCGCGCCGGCGACGTGCGGAGCGGCCATCGAGCTGCCGTCGCTCATGGCCCAGTCGCCGCCCGGCACGGAGGACAGGATGCCCACGCCAGGAGCGGTGAGGTCTGGTCGCACCGTGTCATCCCGGCCCGGACCGCGGCTGGAGAAGTCGGCGATCACACCGGCGGAGTCGGTCGCGCCGACGGCGTACGCGAGGGGGTTGGAGGCCGGGTGGCCCGCCGTACCGCACGGGTCCGGGTAGTCCTTGGCCTCGTTGCCGACCGCGAAGACCGGGAAGATGCCGGCGGCGATCCAGGCGTCGATGATCGCGTCGTAGAAGGTGGGGTCACCCTCGTGGCCGCCCCAGGAGTTGTTGATGATGTCCGGCGCGAGGTCCGGACGAGGGTTCTCGCCGTTGCTGTCGGTCGGCGCGAGCATCCACTGACCGGCGGCGAGCAGCGAGCTGTTGCTGCAGTAGTTGGCCTCGCACCCCTTGGCCGCGATCCAGGTGGCGCCCGGGGCCACGCCGGTGATCCGCCCATCGCCGTCGTCGCCGACCATCGTGCCGACCGTGTGGGTTCCGTGCCCGTGGTTGTCACAGGGGATCGACGGCAGGCAGATCTCGGTCGGGTCGTACCAGTTGTAGTCGTGCGTGAAGGAGCCGTCACCGTTGTTGCCGCGGTACTGGCGGACCAGCGCCGGGTGGTCGTACTGGACCCCGGAGTCGATGCTGCCGACGACGATGCCCTCGCCGCGGCTGCCGTACTCCTTCCAGACCTTGTCGGCGCCGAGCGAGGTGAGGTTCCACGGCAACTGCGGGTTGTCGGCGGACGCCCCGGCGGTGCGCACCGGCTCCACCAGCTTGGTCCCGCCGATCGCGGTGATCCGGGCGACCTCGGCCCGACCGGCCAACTCGGTGACCAGCTTCAGGTCGCCGGTGACCTCGATGACGTTCGCGATCCAGTACGGGGTGAAGTCGGCGTGCCGGTTGCGCAGCAGGGAACGGAGCCCGCGCTGGGTCTTCTCGGCATGGGCCTGCTTGGTCTCGTAGACCCGCTTGGTGCGGGCGACCCGCCCGGCCCGGCCGCCGACGCTGCGCTCCACCCGATCCAGGTCACCCTGGTCCAGCTTGGCCTGGTCTGCCAGCTCGACGAAGAAGCTCGCGTTGGTGCCGACGCGGGCCGACCCGAGCACCCGCGGGTCCACCTTGTGCAGTGGGTCGACCGCACCCTTGGCCGACGCCGACGCCGGCGCGGCCACGGCAGCGCCGGTCGGCACCGCGAGCACGATTGCCAACGCCGCACCGGCGGCCCGCATGACACGGCGGGTCCACTGGCTGTGTCTGTGCATGAAGAAACATCCCTTCCTCTGGCGGTCGCCAGGGAAGGCCGACACCGCCTCGCCGATTCTCGGCCGACGGCATTTCGAATGAGTTTCAAGATCACTGGCGGAGCACGGACATGGCGGGTATCCGCCATCCCGCGTTCGCCGCAACGACATCTGCCGGCCGTGGGCGCTATCGGCCGCAGGCGTAGCCCTGCATCCCCCGGGGGTTCGCGCCGGCGGCCAGCACGCCCGTCGCCGGGTCACGGGTCACGGCGCAGAGCCGACCGAGGCTCCACCCGTCGACGACGCGCACCTCGTGCCCGTACGCTCGCAGGGCCGCCCGCACACCCTCGTCGAGCCGCTCCTCCACCAGCAGGACGCCAGGTTCCATGTCCCGGGGGTAGAACGACCCCGGCAGGCTGAGCGTGTGCCACGCTGGCGCGTCGATTGCCTCCTGCAACGACTGGCCGCCGACGAGATGCCGCAGCAGGAACGGCAACTGCCACTGGTCCTGCTGGTCGCCGCCGGGGGTGCCGCACGCCAGCACCGGCTGACCGTCACGGTGCACCATCGTCGGGCTCAGCGTCGTACGCGGCCGGCGGCCCGGGGCCAACGAGGAGGCGAGGCCCTCCTCCAACCAGAACATCTGCAGCCGGCTGCCGAGCGGGAAGCCGAGTTCCGGGATGGTCGGCGAACTCTGCAACCAGCCACCACTGGGCGTTGCGGAGATCATGTTGCCCCAGCGGTCGACCACGTCCACGTGGCAGGTGTCGCCCCGGGTCACCCCGTCCGCCTGCACCGTGGGCTCCCCGGTCGCGGGGTCCGCCGTGGTGGCGCGTCGAGTGGCACCGGGCCGGACGTGCGCCGGCAGTCGTGGGGGTGCCCCGCCCGGAGACCCCGGCCGCAACCCCGTCGACGCCCGATCGCCGATCAGGGCGGCCCGCTCCCGCGCGTACTGCCCGGAGAGCAGCGCTGTGGTGGGCACGTCGGCGCTGTCGCCGTACCAGGCCTCCCGGTCGGCGAAGGCGAGCTTGAGCGCCTCGACCTGGGCGTGGACGCCCGCCGCGGTCCCCGTCTCGTACGCCTCGGGGTCGTCGAGCGCGTCCAGGGTGGCCAGCGACTCCAGCAGCACCGGTCCCTGGCCCCAGAATCCGGTCTTCGCCACCGAGTAGCCCTGCCAGTCGAGGGTGGCCGGCTTCTCCCAGGTCGCCGAGTACCCGGCTAGGTCGTCGCCGGTCACCAGCCCGGCGTGCGGGCGACCACTGGAGTCCTGGAACGGTCGTCGGCTGAACGCGTCGATCGCCTCGGCGACGAACCCCGTCTTCCAGGCCCGGCGGGCGGCCTCGATCTGTGCCTCCCGGTCGACGCCGGCCGCCTGCCCCGCCTCGACCAACCCGCGCAGCGTGGCCGCGTACGCCGGGTTGGTGACCATCTCCCCCGCGGCCGGTGGCCGGCCGCCGCGCAGCCAGAGCGCGGCGGAGGTGGGCCAGTGCTCCTCGAACAGCGACCGGACGGCCGCCACGGTGTCGCCGGCCCGGCCCACCAGCGGGTGCCCAGCGGCGGCGTAGCCGATCGCCGGCTCCAACACCTCGGCGAGGGTGCGCGTGCCGTGCTCGCGCAGCAGCAGGAGCCAGGCGTCCACGGCGCCGGGCACGGCCGCCGCGAGTGGCCCGGCACCCGGGATGAGGTCCATCCCGAGGGACCGGAAGTGCGCGATGGTGGCACCGGCCGGGGCCGGGCCCTGCCCGCACAGCACCCTCGGCCGGGGGTCGGATGCGGTAGCCACGATGGCCGGCACCTCGCCGCCCGGCCCGTTCAGGTGCGGCTCGACGACGTGCAGGACGAACCCGGCGGTGACGGCGGCGTCGAAGGCGTTGCCGCCGCGTTCGAGGGTGCCCATCGCGGCCTGGCTGGCGAGCCAGTGCGTCGAGGACACCATGCCGAAGGTGCCCTGCAGGGTCGGACGGGTGGTGAACGTCATGGCCACACCTCACTCGGGGTCTGCGGCCCAGACAGCGCCGCTGCTCCTAAGAGTTGTACGCCTGCGCCGTCACCCGCACCTGGCGGGCGAGGCCCGACCGTGCGGGCCAGGAGACCCGCACCGCACGGGTCTCCCCGGGCAGGAGCCAGAAGTAGTTGTCGTCGTAACGGGCCGGCAGGACCCGGCCGCCGTGCTGGTCACGGACGGCGAGCCGCACCAACGCGGCGACGGTACGGCCCTGGTTGCGGACCGTCGTGGTGACGGTGTTGCGCCCGTCCTCGACGCGTACGGTGCTCGACGACGTCGACAGTCGGGTGCTCGGCACGTCGTTGAGGGCCCGCATCTGCTCGGCCTTGTCGTAGCGCCAGTAGGTGTTCTCCGCGAGCAGCCGGTCCCGGCTGTCGCGCAGCTCCAGGCGCACCAGGTGCAGCCCGCCACCGTCCGGCACGGCGAGCGGGAAGACCGGCGTCGTGGCCGAGCGGGCCACGTCCACCCGTTGCCGTTGGGGCGTACCGAGCGTCCGGCCGCTCAGGTCGTAGCGTCGGGCGCTGACGGTGACGCCGCCCAGCGGCGCGGCGGTGTGGTTGACCACCCGGACCTGCCAGGTGCCCGGGTCGGCCTGCACGTGCAGCGGCTCGCACCCCTTGCGGGCGCCGTAGTAGGCGCCGTTCACGTCGAGGTCGTAGTCGTAGGTCTGCCAGACCGTGCTGTGCCAGGCCGGGTGCGACATCCACAGCAGCAGGCCGGTGGCGTCCTGCCACAGGTTGGCGTTCCACGCCTCGAACATGGCGCGGTGGCTCTCGTAGTTGACGAACTGCGCCCGGGTGGCGAACTCGTCGAGCGACTCGGACTCGCCGAGGCGCGCGTCGATCGCCGCCTGGTACGTGTCGACGCGCTGGTTACCGATGGCCGACCAGCCGTGATAGCTCCACACGTCACCGATCGGCCACTCTGGCGCGTCACCGACGAGGTTGCGCATGCTCTCGACCACCGGCACCACCGGCATGCCGATCTCGGTGTGGAAACCGAACGCACCCGCGTCGTACGTGTCCCTATTGTTGTACGTCGCCGGCTCCACCCAGTGGTACGGGCCGTGGCCGCTGGCGGACTTGGGGAGGTAGAGGACCTCGGGATGCTCGGCGGCGGCCTGCTTCAGCCCCGCGTCCGCGAGCGGGGGGTCACCCTCGGTGGCACCGCACCACACCACGATGCTGGGGTGGTGGCGGAACCGCCGGATCGTGTCGGCGACGGTGTCGACGTAGCCGGGCGGGTCGAGCCCGAACGCGCCTGCTTGCCAGAGGTCGTTCCACACCAGGATGCCCTGCTCGTCGCACGCCTGGTACAGCTCCTCGCGGTTGCTGCTGCCGAGCCAGTTGCGGATCATCGTGAAGTTCATGTCGCGGTGCATCTCGACCGTGTCGGCCAGCCGCTCGGGCAGCACCCGACGCAGCATCTCGTCCCAGCCCCAGTTGCCGCCCCGGGCGAACACCGGCACCCCGTTGACGCTGATCGTGAGCGGGGTGCCGGCGTCGTCGACCGGTTGGCGCGCGTCGTAGGCGAACTCCCGGACACCGAAGCGCAGCGCACGCCGGTCGCTTACCGAACACTCGACGGTGGCGGTGAGCGTGAGGTCGTACAGGTGCGCCTCGCCGTAGCCGTTGGGCCACCACAGTCGGGGGTTGCGCAGGCGCAGCGCGGGGAAGCGATCCGGGGCGAAGGTGACGGTGGTGTTTCCGTCCGGTGGGACGGTCACCGTGGACTCGACCCGTACCCCGTCGAACTCCGCTCGCACGGTGACCGTGGTGGCGGTGGCCGCCACGTTGCGGAGGGGAACCCCGATGGTGACCTCGGCGGTGTCGGTGTCCGGCAGGTCGGGAAGCGTGGTCTGGATGTGTGGGTCGCCGAGAACCACGACGCCGGTGTCGCGCAGCCGGACGTGGCCCCAGAGGCCGGTGGCCCGGTCCCGGACGGCGGGCATCCGCCTGTCGCCGGGGCTGCCCGGCTGCGGCATCGGGGTGACCCGGACGGCGAGGACGTGCTCGCCCCGGTGACCGGCCAGCGCGTCGGTGATGTCGAAGGCCGCCCGCGCGAACGGGTGCTCGACGCTGCCGATCCGCACGCCGTTGACCCAGGCGGTGGCCTCGTGGTTGACGCCGTCGAACTCCAGCCAGATCCGCCGTCCGGTGGGGGTGTCCAGCTCGCGCGGCAAGCACAGCGCGCGTCGGTACCACCAGGTGTGTCGGGACAGCGCCTCCGGGATGCGCAGGTTGTCCAGGCCGACCACCGGGTCGGGCAGGTGGCCCTGCTCGACCAGGGCGCCCAGCACGGTGCCGGGCACCGTCGCCGGCAGCCACGATCGGACGTCGACGCCGGGTCGGGACAGTTCGGCGCCGTCGGCGGTCCCGGCGAAGTCGTCCATCGTCAGCGACCAGCCCGACTCCAGCGGGACCGTGCCGTCGGCGGCCACCGTGAGGTCGGGTGCGGGCGATCGCTCAGACACCTGACCTCCAAGGATGACAACGTTGTCAGGTTAGGCGAATGACAACGATGTCAGATCGTGGCGGCCGGCTTCCCAAGAGTCAAGACCCTCCCTCACCGCAGGGTGCGGGCGGCCGTCACCGCCCGCACCCCGGCCACGAACTACTCCGGGTACGAGGGCCCCGGCTCGGTGCGCAGCATCCGCTTGAGCATCCGGTTCGCAGCCCGCATGTCGTCGGTGATCAGGCGGGTACGCACCGTCCCCTTGCCGGTCAACTTGCCACCCACCTCGAAGACGGCCGTGTCACCCGGCAACGGCACCGCCTGGCATCCGGTGTACTTCTCGGCGGGCAGCTGACCGTCCAGCAGGTAGGCGTAGACCGGGTCGTCCACGCACGGCGTGTAGTACGGGAAGACCCCGTGGCTGCCCTCGTTGTCGACGCTGATCATCGACGCTCCGGGCAGCTTCTTCGACGCCGCCAGCGCACCCTCGTACGCCGTGGCGGCGTCGAGCTCGTCCTGCAGCATCAGCACCTTGGGGAACGTCTTCTTGTCGAACGTCGGCATCCGGTTGCTCGTCGGCCAGTACGCGCACGCCGGCGGGTTCTGCAGGAACGGCGCGACCAGTGGGGCGTCGCGGGTCAGCCGACGGCTGAACGCGTTCCAGTGCGCGACGCTGTCGTTCCACTGCCCGTCCTGGCAGCGGATAACCTCGAAGACGTAGTCGATGTCGTACGTGTACTCATCAGCGCCCTGCGGCAGCTGAACCCGGCCCGGCTGGGTTTTCAGCGCCGCCTCGGCGCTGACCCGTGACTGCTCGATGTACGCCCGGTCCTCGGCGGTGATTCCCGGCGCGGCGAGCAGCTTCGCGGTCGCCGCGCTGAGGATCTGCTCGGGCGTCCAGCCGTTCCACTCCTCGTAGTACTCGATGACCGTGTTCACCGCCGCCGCCGCGGTCGGGTAGTACTGGGTGTCGTAGAGCGCGCCGAGGATGTAGAACGCGAACATGAACGGCCCCATGCCGATCCGGGTGCCGCCGGCCCGCTCGAACATCTCCCGGATCTTCATCGGGTCGGTGCCCCGGCCGTACAGGTCGGCGTGGCGAGCCATGTACGGCAGCAACTGCTCCTGGAACGCCCGGTCGCGGGTGAACGGCTGCAGGTCCCAGGTCTCCTGCAGGGTGGGCGAGCCGACCGCGGCCACCGAGTCGAGCACCATCCGGTTGGTGCGGCTGCCGAACGTGGCGGCATACCAGGTGCCCAGCCAGGTGCCGTACGAGTAGCCGAGGTAGTTGAGCTTGCGCTCCCCCAGCAGCACCCGGATGAAGTCCATGTCGTAGGTGGTCTGCTCGGTGGTGATGTACTTCGTCAGCTCGGTGCTGCGGCAGCCGGCCACATTCGCCCGGGTGATCAGGTCGTTGGTGTTGTCGGTGTCGCGGTAGGTGACCGTGCAGAGCAGCGGCGTGCTCTGACCGACGCCGCGCGGGTCGAAACCGATCACGTCGTAGTGCTCGGCGAGCTTCGGCGCGGACCGCGCCACGTACGGCGCCAGCGACAGGCCACTGCCACCGGGGCCGCCCGGGTTGACCAACAGGATGCCCTTGCGGTCACTGCCGGAGGCGACGGTGCGGCTGATCCGGACCTGGAGCGTCCGGCCGTCGCGCGGGTTGTGCCAGTCCCGTGGCACGGTGACCGTCGCGCAGGTCAGCCGCAGCTGCGCCTCGTCCTCGGGGCTGAGGTCGAGCAGGCCGCACGGCTCCCAGGAGAGCCGTTGGCTGGTGAGCGACGCGGCCAGGGCGGCGGTGTCCGGCTCGGCGGTCTTGGCCGCGGCAGCCGGCGTCGAGGCCGCACCGCTGGTCAGGACGGCCGCGACCAGGGTTGCGGCGAGGAGGGCGGCCGGGCGGCGCACGCGGCGCGACCCGGTCAGGGGGTGGGGCATTCTTGTCCCGTCCTCTCATGGAGCGGATGATCGAATCGCCTTCACCCTGGACCAGGAGTGTTTCGCCGCCACGCTCCCCGCGTTGACGAAGACCGGCCACGGCAGGATTTCGCCAGTCAGAGCCAGCCGCGTCGGGTGGCCTGCACACCGAGCTGGAACCGGCTGCGCGCGCCGAGCAGCTCCTGCAGGCGACTGACCCGACGGTGCACGGTGCGGTTGCTGATGCCGAGGTCACGGGCGATGGCCTCGTCGGTCAGGCCGGCGGTGAGCAGCGCGAGCAACCGCTGCGTGGCGGCGGTCGGCTCGGCGTCCGGCTCGGCGGTGTCGGTGGTGGCGTGGATCGGGGCGCCGAGGCGCCAGAACAACTCGGAGAGCCCGTCGAGCAGACGGGAGGGGTACACCACCATCGCGTCGGCGTCGTCGCCGCCGGCACGCGGCAGGATGACGAGGCCCCGGTCGGCGTCGGTCAGCATCATCTTCAGCGGCAGCTCCGGGAAGACCCGCGCCTGCTCACCGGCGCCGACAGCGGCCCGCACCGCCACCAACATCGCCTCGTCGTGCAGCAGCTCGCCCTCGTAGACGCAGCGGTAGCGCAGGCCACGCCGCAATGCGTCGTACTGCACCTCCTCGGGGACCCGCGCGGTGTCGCGCAGGTACGGCCCGCGCTCCAGACCGCGTACCTCGGTGTGGGCACCGGCCTGTAGCTGGCGGAACACCTCGCGGGCGGCGTGCTTGCCCGCGATGACCTCGACGAACGCGGCTCCCGTCCCGTGCACCGCCGTGTAGAGCCCGGAGAGCGTCTCGGCGGCGGCCCGGGCCTGGGCGGCCTCCATCTCCCGCTGCGCGGCCCAGCTCTCCAACGCGGCGCGCGGCGGCCGGACGTGCAGCACGCCGGCCGGGTCGCGGTGCACCGCTCCGCTGTTCAGCAACCCGGCGAGCGCCCGTGCGGCCTGCGGTGCCGCGGTGGACAGGAACTCCCGCTGCGCGATGGGCGCCGACTTCAGCAGGTCGCCGTAGACGTCCGCGGCGTCCGGCGTGAGGGGCAGCGGGCCCAGCTCAGGCGCAGAGGCCACGCCAGAGGGCTCGGTCCGCATGCCCGGATCGTAGGGCGCGAGGGTGGCGGCGGTCCAGAACGTCTACTCCTCCTCGGCGAACACGACGGCGCGGCGTTGACGAATCGTCGGGAGGACGGCGACGACGAGCGCGGCGAGGGCCAGGGCCAGCAGCGCCGCGGAGATCGGTCGGGTCAGGAAGACCGACGGGTCGCCCCGGGAGATGATGAGCGCGCGCCGCAGGTTCTCCTCCAGCAGCGGGCCGAGGACGAAGCCGAGCAGCAGGGGCGCCGGCTCGCAGCCGCACTTGATCAGGAGGTAGCCCAGGATCCCGAAGAACGCGATCGCGTAGACGTCGAACGCGTTGAAGTTCAGGGAGTACGTGCCGATCGCGGCGAACAGGATGATCATCGGAAACAGCACCTGGTACGGGATGCGCAGCATCCGCACCCAGAGGCCGATCAGCGGCAGGTTCAGCAGCAGCAGGAGCACGTTGCCGATCCACATCGACGCGATCAGGCCCCAGAACAGCGCCGGCTCGTCGTTGATGACGTTCGGGCCCGGGGTGATGCCGTGCACGATGAACGCGCCGATCATCAGTGCCATCACCGGGTGGGCGGGCAGACCCAGGGTGAGCAGCGGGATGAACGACGTCTGCGCGGCGGCGTTGTTCGCCGACTCGGGGCCGGCGACCCCCTCGATGGCGCCCCGCCCGAACTCCTGCGGTCGCTTCGAGATGCGCTTCTCCACCGCGTACGAGGTGAACGAGGCGAGCACGTGGCCGCCGCCGGGCAGGACGCCGAGCGCGGCGCCGAGACCTGTGCCGCGCAGGATCGGGGCAACGATCCGCCGCCGGTCCTCGCGGGTCGGCCAGAGGTTTGTCACCTTGCTGACGATGGCCGTACGGGTCTGCTCGTTCTCCAGGTTGCGCAGGATCTCGGCCACCCCGAACAGGCCCACGGCGACCGACACGAAGTCGATCCCGCCGTACAACTCGCGCTGCTCGAACACGAAGCGGGGCGTGCCGGTGTAGATGTCCTGGCCGACCGTGCCGAGCAGCACGCCGAGCGCGATCATCGCCAGCGCCTTGAGCGCCGTGCCCCGCGCCAACGCGATCGACACGATCAGACCGAACAGCACGAGCGAGAAGTAGTCGGCCGGGCCGAACTTCAACGCGACGCTGGCCAGGGGCGGGGCGGCGGCGGCCAACGCCACGGTGGCGACCGTACCCGCGACGAAGGACCCGATCGCCGCCGCCGCCAGGGCCGGGCCGGCGCGGCCCTGGCGGGCCATCTCGTGCCCGTCCAGCGCGGTGACCGCCGCGGACGACTCACCGGGCAGGTTGATCAGGATGGCGGTCGTCGAACCGCCGTACTGTGCCCCGTAGTAGATGCCGGCCAGCATGATCAGCGCCGTGACCGGCTCGAAGCTGAACGTGATCGGCAACAGCATCGCCACCGTCGCCGTCGGCCCGATGCCGGGCAGCACGCCGACCGCGGTCCCGAGCAGCACTCCCACGAAGCAGTAGAGGACGTTCTGGACCAGGAGGGCCGTCGAGAAGCCCAGCGCGAGGTTGTCGAGGAGTTCCATGCCTCAATCCGGATGCCGCGTCAGAAGCCCAGCCACGGGCCCCAGAGCGGGATCCGCAGCTGAAGTCCGACGACGAAGATGAGCGTGCTGGCCACGGTCAGCCCGGCGGCCACGGCCACCGCCGTGAGCAGCCGTACGCGGGCACTGGCCAGGGTGGTGAGCAGTGCGGTCACCGCCGTCGTCGGTACGAACCCGAGTCGCCTGATGGTGAACCCGAAGAACAGGACCGCGAGCACGATGACGGCGACCGCTCGCCACGGGACCGGCCCGAACGAGATCACCTCACCGGCGATGAGGCCCTTGCCGACGATCGCCAAGCCCAGGGCGACCACGGCAGCGCCGACCAGCAGCGGGAACGCGCCCGGGCCCATCCGCGTCGGGGTGCCCAGCTCGTAGCCGAGCGCCCCCACCACGAATGCGCCACCGATCAGGACGAAGACTGCCCCGGCGAGGACGTCCGGGAACGACCGATGGCGCTGCACCTCAGGAGACCTTGACCCCGGAGTCAGCGATGATCTTCGCCCAGGTGCCGAGCTGCTCGTCGAGCTTCGCCCGGTGCGCCTCCGGCGTCGCGTCCTGGGCCGGCACCGGCGCGGTGCCGAGCTTGGCCATCTGGTCGATGACGCCCTGGTCGGCCAGCGCCACCTTCAGCGCCTCGGACAGCTTCTGGACGATCTCCGGCGGGGTTTCCGCCGGCACGTAGAGACCGTGCCACACGCTGACCTTCAGCTCGGGCAGCCCGGCCTCGGTCGTGGTGGGCAGGTCGGGAAGGCTCTTCACCCGCTCGGGCGTGGTGACCGCGTACGCCTTCACCTTCCCGGCGGCGATCTGGCCGCTGGTGTTTGTCGTCTGGTCACACATGAAGTCGACCTGGCCGCCGACGAGGTCGGTCAGCGCGGGACCGGTGCCCTGGTACGGGACCTCCTGCAGCTTCACCCCGGTGGTGCTCTGGAACAGCAGACCGCACAGGTGCGACGCGGCACCGATGCCGGCATTGGCCAACGTGACCTTGTTGGCGTTCGCCTTGACGTGGGTCACCAGGTCCTGCAGTGTCGCCGGCGCGAAGTCCTTGCGGGCGACGATCGTCATCGGCACCTCGGTGACGAGCCCGATCGTCTCGAAGTCCTCCAGGGGCTGGTAGCCCAGGCTCTTGTAGAGGGCGGGCGCCGTCGACATGCCGATGTGGTGCATGAGGACGGTGTAGCCGTCCGGCTTGGCCCGCGCGACCTCGCCAGCGCCGACCGTGCCGCCGGCGCCCTCGACGTTCTGGACGACGATCTTGCCGCCGAGCTTCTTGGCCATCGGCTCGGCGATCATGCGGGTGACCGTGTCCGTCGGGCCGCCGGCGCTGAACGGTACGACGATCGTGATGTTCTGGTCCGGGTAGCTCGCGGCGTCGCCACCACCGCCGCCGTTACCGGAACAGGCGGCGGCGAGCGAGACGACACCGATCGCGGCGATCATTCGCGCGGCGGCCCGGAACCTGCTGGTTGTTCGCATACGGCGGCCTCCCCATCAACGCATGGACATTCCTCGGCGTGTCAGTGGCACTCAGTCTGGGCTGGTCGGGGCCCGGATGGTGTCAGGAAAATCCCAAGAACAGGGCCGGCACGAGCGCCGAGGAGGGCCGTACAATCCGCTGGTATGCGGATAACCGTCATCGAGGATGACGACCGTGTGGCGCGGG
Organism: Micromonospora chokoriensis; assembly: GCF_000718555.1. GTDB lineage: Bacteria > Actinomycetota > Actinomycetes > Mycobacteriales > Micromonosporaceae > Micromonospora > Micromonospora chokoriensis_B. The sequence goes on along the minus strand of NZ_JOAN01000019.1, from coordinate 94,637 downwards.
GTCTGGTGACCGTCCTGACCCAGGCGGGCTTCGAGGTCCACCGCGTCGCGACCGCCGCCGAGGCCGTGCGCGCCGCGCCGTCCGACGTGGTCCTCGTCGACCTGGGCCTGCCCGACGGCGACGGGCTCGACGTGATCCGCAAGCTGCGCGACCGCCCACAGACCGCCGTCATCGCGGTGACCGCCCGATCCGAAGAGCACGAACGGGTCCGTGGCCTGCGGGCCGGTGCCGACGACTACATCGTCAAACCGTTCGGCATCCCGGAGCTGCTCGCCCGGATCGACGCCGTCCTACGGCGCACCCGGGCCGCTCGCGCTCTCGGCCAGCCGGACGAGCCACTCGTCCTCGGCCCGATGCGCATCGGCGTCGGCACCCGCGAAGTCACCGTCGACGGCACCGCCGTGCCGTTGACCCGCAAGGAGTTCGAACTGCTTCTGCTCCTGGCCCGGCGCGCGCCCAACGTGGTCGGCCGCGACGTCATCCTCGACCAGATCTGGGGGGCGACCTGGGAGTCCTCCAGCCGCACCCTGGACACCCACATCGCGGCGCTGCGGCACAAGCTGGGGCCGGGCGTGGTCATCCGCACGATCCACGGCGTCGGCTATCGGCTGCTGGCCGACCAGCCGGAGCTGATCGGCTGACGCGCCGTGCACCGCCGACTGCTCGTCGTCATGGTGCCCCTCGCGGTGCTGCTCGTCGCGGCGCTCGGGGTGCCGCTCAGCGTCACCGTGGCCGAACGGGAGATGCAGGAGACGTACGTCAACCGGCTGGGCGACGTCGGCCGGTTCGCCTCGCTGGCCGAGACCGCGCTGTCGACCGGGCGCACCGAGGCGTTACAGCAGGAGTTGACGCGGTACCACGAGCTCTACGCCATCCCGGTCGCGCTGATCGACACGTCCGGCACGGTGCTGCTCGGGCCGACCGACGCGTACGAGCAGGCGGCCCGCGCCGAGCCGGCGCTGCCCCGGATCGTGACCGCGGCACTTGCCGGCGCCCGATCCGAACCATCCTGGGAGTGGGCGCCGTGGCACGACTCCGCGCTGGTCGTGGCAGAGCCGGTCGGCCGGGACAGCGAGGTCGTCGGGGCCGTCGTGACGATCTCCGACCTGTCCAGGACGCGGGAGCTGATCCTCGTACGCTGGGCCCGGCTGGCCGGGCTCGGGCTGCTGCCGCTGCTCGCGCTAACGGCCGTGGCCTGGCCGGTGTCGGCGTGGGTGCTGCGACCGGTGCGGAAACTGGACGCGGCGACCTCGCGGATCTCCGAGGGCGACCTGACGATCCGCGCCGACGCCGAGGCCGGCCCGATCGAGCTGCGGCGGCTCGCGCGGTCGTTCAACACCATGATGGACGCCGTCGAGAACGCCGTGCAGCGCCAGCGCGCGTTCGTGTCCGACGCGTCGCACCAGTTGCGCAACCCGTTGACCAGCCTCCGGCTCGCGGTGGAGAGCCTCGCACCGCACCTGCGGCCCGAGGGCGACGGGCAGCAGATGTACGACGTCGCCGTCGACGAGCTGAAGGCGATGCAGCGGATGCTCAACTCGCTACAGGCCAGCGCGCGGATGGAGAGCCTGCGGACGGCGTCGCCGGTGGACCTCGACGAGGTGCTGGCGACCCGGGTCGACCGGTGGCGGGCCCTCACCGCCACGGCAGGCCAGACGCTGGCGGTCGACGTACCGCCGGGGTTGCGGTTGTTGGAGCCGCCGGGCGGCCTGGGCAGCATCCTCGACGAGCTGATCAGCAACGCGTTACGGCTCTCCGACGCGCGGGTCGTGGAGGTGACCGCACAGGCCGTCCCCGGCGCCGTGGTCACGATCGCCGTCCGTGACGACGGCCAGGGCATCGACGCGTCTGAGCGGGACCAGGCGTTACGACGGTTCTGGCGGTCACCGCGGCACCAGAACGTGTCCGGGACCGGCCTTGGCCTGGCGATCTGCGCCGACCTGGTCGGAGCGGCCGGGGGTGAGCTGCGGCTGGAGGAGGGCCTGCGCCGTCCGGACGGGTCCGGGTACGGGTTCGCCGCGGTGGTGGCGTTGCCGGTCGCTCCTCAGGTGGCGTCGCCGTCCGACGCGTCGGCGTCGGTCTGACGTTCCGGTCCCTGTTGCGGGGTCAGCGCTTGCGGTCGCGGAACCAGGCCGCCGCGCCGGGATGCAGCGGGACCGACGCGGTGGAGATCCCGGTCCGCACGTTGATCTGCCACGCCTCCGGAAGGGCTTCGGCGTCGTCGCGGCCAGCGGAGGTAATCGCGCCGGTGTGCGTGAAGACCGTGTCGGTGATGGCGTAGACCAAGTCGTCGGGAAGGTCGTCGCGCGCGAGCAGCACATTCGGTACGGCGACGGTGCGGGTGGCCGGGACGCCGGCGTAGGCAGCCGCATGGATCATGGCCGGGGCATACGGACCCGGGTACGCCGTGAAGAGCCCGTCCGCCTGCGCGTCCAACGGAATCAGCCGGATGGGGTGCCGCTGCGCCAACTCGGTGATCGCGGGTGTCGGGACGCCGGTCAGGGAGAACATCGCGTCGATCGTGCCGTCGCGCAGCGCCGCCGCCGACTCGGCCTGACTGAGATTCCGGCCGTCGGCGTTGAGCGGGCCGAGCTTCAGGACCCGCAGCGACGTGAACTCCGTGCCGGAGTCGTGCGCACCGAGCGACACGCGCTTGCCCGCAAGATCCCGAAACTCGCCGATCGCCGAATCGGCCATGACCACGAGGTGCAGGTGACTGTCGTAGAGCCGGCAGATCGCCGAGAGCCCTCCAGGCGCGGTGCCATCGCTCGTGATCAGCGCGTCCAGGCTCGTCAGCCCCAGGTGCACCTCGCCGGCGCGCAGCATCCGAATGTTGTCGGTGGACGCCCCGCTCGGCACGGTGGTCACCGTGGTACCCGGCACCTGCTCGGAGATGTGCTCGGCCAGCGCGCCGCCGATCCGCCGGTAGACCGCCCCCGCCGGCCCGGTCGCCAGCCGCAGGTGGACCTCGCCCGCCTCAGGCCGCCCCGAACAGCCCACAAGCAGCCCTGCAGCGCTCAAGAGCACCGCCCGCCGGCTGACCAGCACCATGCCAAAATGATACGGACGCCCCACCCCACCCCACCCCACCCCACCTCGCCTCGCCTCGCCTCGCCTCGCCGATCTTGCAGTCTCGGTTGTCGATATGCGCGGACTAAAGGTTTATGCCGCGACAGCAAGTGCAAGATCGCGGACCGACTCGGTCGATCATGGAGTTGTGGTGCCTGGCTTGGGGTGATGACGGGTGCTTTGTTGCCCACCACAACTCCATGATCGACGAGGCCGAGGCGAGGGGACGGCGGGCCTTGTCGACAGCCTGAGCGGGCCTGCACGCAGCGCCACCGGTTGATAGCGTGCCGGTGATGTTGGCGGCCGCTGCCGGTGGTGGTCCCCTGGGGAGGGTCGACATGTGGACGGATGACGCTGCGCTCGACGCGGCGGAGCGCCGCCTCGACGAGTGGGAGTCGTCGCTCGCCGAGCGGGCGGCACGCGCGAAGACGCTGTCGGCGACGATGCCGGCCCTGATCGGCACCGCCCGCAACGCCGACCGGACGATCGAGGTCACCGTCGACTTGGCTGGCCTGCTGATCGACCTGCAACTCGACGAACGCATCCGGCAACAACCCGCGGCGCACACCGCTCGGCAGATCCTGGAGACCACCACCGCCGCGCGCGCCGACCTGCTCCGACAGGTCAGCGACGCAGTCACGCAGTCATTGGGTGACGACCCGATCGCCCAGGCCATCATCGACTCGTACCGCACGCGGCTGATCCGCGACCAGGACGATGCCCGCCGGTGACGGCATCCAGGTCGACCCGGACGACCTGACCGCCCACGCCGCGCGCCTCGATCGCTGCGCCAGCAGCCTCGACACCGCCCAACAGGCAGGCCAGCACGTCCGGTTGGGCACCGACGCCTACGGGCAACTCTGCGCGATGATGCCGATGCTGCTCGACGGCCTCCAGCGAACCCTCGTCGACGGCGTCGCCGCCGCCGCCGAGTCGGTGCGGGACACCGCCGACAAGCTGCGGGTCGGCGCCCACCGCTACCGAAGCTCCGACGCCCACGCCAAACACCTGCTCGACGGGGTACGGCAACAGCCGCTCGACGGGGTGCGGCAGCAGCCGTGACGGTGAGCCCACTCGTCGCCGCCGCTGCGGACACCCCGCCCAGCGCCTGGGCCGGCGTGTGGATCTGCGAGGACATCGAACTCATCGCGCAGGGCGTCCGCAACGTCAGTTGGATCGACGGCAGCCTCCAGTCGTCGAGAGCGGCGGCGCCTGGGAGGTCTTCGTACCGCGAGCGAGAGGGCACCAATGAAGACCGTGGGGTTCTTTCGAGAACTGGGACCCAACCAGACCGAGGTGTACGTGGAGAGCATCCACACGCACGTCAACGCGGAGCCGCTCCCCGACGCCGTCCGGGTCGAAGACTATCTACGCCATGGGCATGGCCTCATCGCCGTCATGGGCGCGGAGATCGACGTGCTCGGCAGCGGCCGACACCTTGTTGGGGGCGCATCGATACTTACGGACGGCGAGTGGCTGTGGCGTGACGACCTCCGCTACTACCTCGCCACATACCGCGTGCAGCTCCCCACGGAATTTCTGGAGACCGTGCGCGGCAATGATTACCGCATGCCCGACCTCCGAGCAGATCAGCTCCGGCTGGTTGGCGAGGAAGCGACACGGATCCTCGGATACCACTGACGCGGATGGCCCAACCTCAGAACCTTTCTGCGGCGGGAGCAGGCACCTTCCGGCTGGAGAGCGCCCGCACCCGGGCCGGCCTACGAGGACGACTCGGACATTGGCGGCCAACGATATAGGAATGCTGGTGACCGTGCGGCGTGTCGAGGCAGCCGCAGACGAGGTCCGGTACGAGTTCGGTTTGGATGACAAGTTGGCGGTCCAGCGGCGAGTTCCCGACGAGGATGGCGTTCGCAAGCTGAACCCGGTCGGGCTGCCCAAAGCTATCGCCGGTGCGATCGAGCACTTCATCGCGGCCCACAGCGTCGGTCCGCCAGCAATCGTCATGGAGACGTGATGGCTAGTCTTATCGTGCTGAAGCCCGGGGTTGACTGGACTACGGCGGGAGGGTTGTTCGACTGGACGCTGGAGTTCCTGATCTCGCGTCTGTCGGACCGGCAGGCACCCGACCAACCCACAAACCAAACGCGCTCTGAGTGGGATTAGGAACCGCCTGGTCGTCCGTGGTCAGACCGTGGACCCAGACGGGATGCTGACTTCCTCCCGCAGGACGGCGTAATTGACCACGGCGCCTTTTCGCATTCGGCGGGAAGTGACCGATTTCTCGCAGTTTTCGCGGACGTCAGGCTGTTAATCTGCCGAAGGCGGAAGCGCCCGCCGACTCATCGCGAATGGAGCGCCCTAATCGTGACAACAATTCGTATTATCGGCCGCGCTGCGCCACGTAGAGCACTGTTCCTCGCCATTGCCGTCGCGGTGGCCCAGATTCTGACACCCGTCGCCGGTGCCGCAGGCGGGGGCGACCGATCCGCAGTCCACTGGCGGGCGGACGACCCGCTATCTAGCCCCCGCTTCGCGCTGGCGGCGGCTACGGCACCGGACGGGTCGATCTACGCGATCGGGGGCGCTATCGGGGCTTTTGCCACCGGGGTCGTGGAGGTCTACACACCTCGGACGAGACAGTGGAAGGCTGGTCCGTCGCTGCCCCGCCCCAGGTTACGTCTTGCGGCGGCCACGGGCGGAGACGGACGCGTCTACGCGATCGGTGGCAGCTCTCCCGGCGCCGAGGGAGCGTTCCTCAGCTCCGTGTTCGCCCTGACGCCGGGCGACGACCATTGGGTGCCCGTGGCGCCGATGCCCACCGAACGACAACTGCTCGCCGCGACAGCCGGCGCCGACGGCCGCGTCTACGCCGTTGGCGGGCACCGCCGCAACTCGCTCGCCACCCTTGAGATCTACGACCCCAGGGTGGACCGGTGGACCACCGGAGCGTCGATGCCCACGCCGCGCTACGACATGGGGGTGGCGAGCGGACCGGACGGGCGGATCTATGCGATCGGCGGCTGCGGAGACGGTGACACGAACGCCCTCAACGTCGTCGAGGCGTACTCGCCCGCGATCGACTCCTGGACGACTCTCGCGCCGCTTCCCAGCCGGCGGTGTCTGGTCGACGCCACGACCGGCCCGGACGGCCGGATCTACGCGATAGGTGGCTGTGAGCTGGTCACCGACCCTACGGGAGTGCCGGTCGACTGTGTGGACACCACCCGGGTGGATGTGTACTCGCCCAACACCGGCATCTGGGAGACGGTCACCGGTACCACCGCCGCCCATCGTGAAGGGGCGGCGGTTACGAGCGGCAGGAGGATCTTCGCCATCAGCGGGCACACCTCCGCGGTGGAGTCCGCGCGGGCGACTGCCCGCCACCGGGTCCCCCAGCCTCCGGCCGGCGACTCTTCCCCCGATCCTCAGCCTCAGGCGGACGCGATGCGCAGCGGACGTTAGCGACGGCTGGGTGCCGGAGGTGTGCGCGCCTGGTGGATGTGGACGATGGGGAGTTGTTGCGCCTCGTCGGTGAGAGCGACACACCCGACCAACCCACAAACCAAACGCGCTTGCAAAGAATGAATCCGGCGGTCACTGCGGTGATGCGGCTCCGTCACCGCCGGAACCGCGCGGCGAGTCGGTACGATGCGCCCATGAGCTCAGAGGCGGTTGGCAGGTACATGCCCCCGGTCGTGACGCTCGACGACCTGACGGCAATGATGGCCGCAGACGAGAACCACCGGTACGAAATCAGCCCCGAGGGAGTCGTCTCGATCATGCCGCCGCCGGGCTACAACCACGCGATCATCGCGACCCGGCTCATGGTGTGGCTTGCCCAGGGCGGTGTCCCGGCGGAACACATCGCCCAAGCGGTCGGGTTACGCATACCGGGCCGTGACGGCGGTATCGGCGGCCGGATCCCAGACTTGGTCGTATGGAGCAAGGCTCAAGCAGACGGTGTGTGGCTGCCAGTCGCCGACGTTCTCCTCGTGGTCGAGATCGTCTCCCCCGGCTCCGAGGGTGTCGACACGGTGACCAAACGCAGCGAATACGCCGCCGCCGCCATCCCCCAGTACTGGGTGGTCGATCAGGATTCGGCGCAGACCGTCAGCATGTACCGCCTGGACGGCGACCAGTACGTCACCCAGGCGACCATGCCACTCGCCTGGGTCCTCAACACCGGCATAGACGAGTACGGCCTCGGCTAGAGCGGTCCGACTGGTCAGCGACGCAAGCGGCGTGAGCAGGCGCCATCATGGCCGTCTCGGAGCAGGCAACGCCGGCCGCCAGGCATCCGCAGGTCACAGAAGACCCGGTGGCGGAGGAACTGCTGATCCTCTTCGGAGACGGTGGTCTCCCCCGGGTCGGTCATCGGCAGCACCAGCATCCAGCGGCCGATGACCCGGGCCAGGCGCTGCGCGGCGGGCAGGTCGGTGGCGACGACGGGCAGGTGGACGACGTACCGCTGGCTCATCGCCCCTCGCCCCGCTCGTTGCGGGCACGGGCCTGATCGGTCTGCCAGCGACGCAGCCCGGCCTTGATCCGGGCGGTCTCGCGGCGACTTTCGGCGAGAGCGGCGTAGACGGCGGCCATGTCGACGGCGACCCGGTCGAGGAAGGCGTAGACGTCGTCGGGGTTCAGACCGCGACGTCCGAACCCGACCGGCGAGAAGCGGCGCTCGCGCACCTGCCACGGCAACAGCCTTGTGTACGCGGCAGAGCGGTGGGTCGCACCACCGCTTCGCGGCCCTGGCCGCTGGCTCTGGGTGTTCATGTCTGCCTGCCTTCCGGATGCGGAGGTACGCGGGGTGCTCGGGGAAGCACGGCGACCGTTCGGGGGGACCGGTCGGCCGCCGTGCTGTGACCAGCCTGCGACGGTCCGCAGCGGAAACGCAACATTCAATACCGCGATTTCCCTGTTGTGCATTGACTTTCTTTGCTGAAACCCGTAGGAGTTGCAGAGCCAGGTCACGCAGTGTTGCGCGTTGGAACCAGGGAGTGTGTGGATGCCCGAAGACATCGGATCGACCGTGCCGCGTCGGCAACTCGGCCGGCTGCTGCGGCAGTTCCGCAACGAGGCCGGCGTGACGCTCGACGCCGCCGCCGAAGCCCTCGAATACAGCCGACAGAAGATCTGGCGCCTCGAATGCGGCCAGGGCTCAGTCCGGGTGCTCGACGTCAAGGCGATGTGCGAGCTGTACGGGGTGTCGCCCGAGATGACCGAGGCAATGCGCGGGCTGGCCGTGGAGACGAAATCGAAGGGTTGGTGGCACGCGTACGGCGATGCGGTGCCGAACTGGTTCGAGCTGTACGTGGGGCTGGAATCCGCTGCGGCCCGGCTCCGTCGTTACGACGAGTCGCTCATCCCGGGGATCCTGCAGACCAGGGAGTACGCCCACGCGCTCTATCGCCTCGGCGGGATGCTGAGCGAGGAAGATCGGGAGCGGGCGGTCGAGGTCCGACTCCAACGGCAGGCGTTGCTCTTCCGGCGACTGCCGACTGCTCCGAGGCTGGAGTCCGTGCTGTCTGAGGCGGTCCTCCGCCGCGGCGTCGGCGGGCCGATGGTCATGACCGCGCAGCTCGATCACCTCGCCAAGCTGTCCGAGTTGCCGAATGTCAGCGTTAGGGTGTTGCCACTGGCGGCGGGACCGCAGCCCGGCGCGGTTGCGGGGTCGTTTGTGATCCTCGACTTTCCGCCGACTAAGGGTGGTCGCGCCGCGCCGGAGCCGTCGGTGGTCTACAGCGAATCGCTGACCGGGGCGCTGTACCTCGACAAGCCCGACGAGTTGGCCGCCTACGAGCGCGTCTGGCGAGGGCTGGATGCGCTTGCCCTCGGCGAGGCAGAATCGACTGACATGATCAAGCGGATCGCTGGGGAGATGCGGCATGACTGACCTGACCGGCGCCGTCTGGCGCAAGAGCACCCGCAGCGGCGACAACGGTGGCGACTGCGTCGAGGTCGCCGACAACCTCCCCGGCATCGTCGCGGTCCGCGACTCGAAGGATTCCGCGGGACCGCTACTCACCTTCACCGTCCAGGCATGGACCCACTTCGTCGTGGCTGCCAAACGTGAGGGACGCTCCAGCTAAATTCGGCCTCACCGATGGCGTGCAGGCATGATACGGGTGCTGCCTTCTCCAATCGGTCACCAGTCACGGGCCCAGTCCGGCGGTGGTACGACGGAAAGCTGCGGCTCTCCACTGATCGGTTCGAGAGCGTGTACGACCCGCAGGTCCCCGTCGGCGGCTGCGTCCTCGTCAGTGTGGACCCGACCGCTGCTGCCGTCGGTGCTGACCAGTACCCACCGGTCGGGGTAGATGCCACCGTCGTCGACGAGCGCCCGCACCCCGAAATTTCGGGCCAGGGTCGCCGCCAGCTCTCGTTCACCCTGACCAGTAGCGTCGGCAAGTTCGTTGTCGCCGCTTAGGATCCAGCCGAATTCCTCGTCCTCGCCCGGCGGGTTGAGCATGGCGATCGGCCGAGGGTCATCGACCGCCCGGGCCTCGATGCGGCCCACGTAGACCGTGTCCGGAGAGATGCCGTAGTCCTCCTGCAGGAGTCGGCGTAGCGCCTCGGCGGGAAGTTCCTGCTCGAAGTGGATCTGATAGCGCAACTCTTACCTCCGGTAGCTCCTGTCATGACGAGGACATCCCATCCCGCCCCTGGCGGCTGCCCCGACGTCGGCCCCGACCGTACGCCAGTTGCGCATCCGGGAATTGCACGTCGACGACTGGCACCAATCAAGCCTCGCCCCGTTGACGCCGTCAATAATTGTCCGACCAACGACACCGCCCGTTTAAGCCGGATAGCTGACAGGGAGATTCTTCGGTCACCACGCTAATCTGCCTTCGGCGGTTCTTCTGAAACTGGCGCCTACTCCAAAGGAGAATGTCATGTTCATTGTGGCGACGCAGGATCCAAATACCCGCAGCCAATCTGAAGGACCCGAATCGGGTGCGGCTGCGTGGGGCGCACTCCTGCCGATCGACGCCGGGCTCACGCAGGCCGAGGCGGATCGGCAGTTGGCCACCTACCTGGCCGGGGTGCAGGCGGGCGAGCCACTGTGCATTCGTGCGCACGGCAACGACGAAGAGATCGGCGATGCCGAAGCTGGCGCCAAGAACTGGGGCTGGACCTACAAGAAGCTGGCGAAAATGCTGGCCACCCACCTGACCGCCACCCCGAGCGTCGTCCTGATCCGGTCATGCGCCGAAGAGGTGACCAACTTCCCTACTCAGATGGCGGTCCGCCTGGAGTCGAACTGGCCCGGCGCGAACCACCTCGACGGCGTCGTCATCTACGGCTACAACACGTCTGTCAACATCAGCACGCCCATCCCCTCGCCGCAGCAGCTGACCAAGAACGTCCAGGTCCAGCCGGTCATCGTCTCGTTGTGACCCGCCGCCGCGCCTAGCAATTCATCCCGTACGCCGACTTATCTCCGCATTTCGGGTTGCCCAGGTAGCGAGCTGGCGCATTCGCACGACATTGACACTCCGAGATTCTTCGATCACTCTGGGTATCTGTCTCGTGCAGTGCGTCAGCTCACGGCTGCCGCCGAAGGGCTTGCGTGGCCAGCGGGCTTGTCAGCTGTCCCAAAACATCAAGTCCCCTGCCTGCCGCGAACAAGCCGTCAGCTCCGGCACACTCCGCGAAGGGACGACGTAGTTACGCTCGCGGATGATCGCAAGGAATTCTTCCGGCAATGCGATACGGTGACGCCGCAGGTAGTAGGCGAGGTCCTTCCGCCAAAGCCAATCACCGTCGGTCATGACGGTAGAGCCGTTCATCACTTGCCGGGTCGGGTCGAAGGCGTCGTTGGCGATGTCCATCGCGTCGACGAGGATGTGGCCTGAATCCAGATAGGTGACTACCTGCGTGAGGTCGGGTAGTTTCTCGTCGGCGACGCTGTCGAAGATGCTCTCCTGCGGCTCGGCGGAGCGGACCGGCCCGAATTCGCGGAACATCCCCGCCGTCTTCAGCTGGCCGCCGCTCATCGACCTGATCCCCCGGGTCCGGCAAGTGCTGGTCGACTGAGTCTAGCTGCGATGCTCACGGCATGGATGACCTGACTGGCCGCGTACGGGCGTTCGCGGAGGAGCGGGACTGGCAGCAGTTCCACACGCCCAAGAACTTGGCCATGGCACTCGCTGGTGAAGTCGGTGAGCTGATTGCCGAGTTCCAGTGGCTCACGCCGGAGCAGTCCGCGACGGTCATGTCCGATCCGGACGCGGGCAGCCGGGTGCGGGCCGAGATCGGTGACGTCATGATCTATCTGACTCGGCTCGCCGACGTACTCGGTGTCGACCTGGTAGAGGCAGCCCTGACCAAGCTCGAGGACTCGGCTCGCCGCTACCCCGTCGAGCAGGCTCGCGGGTCAGCGGCGAAACGGTAACCGCCGGAAGCGTCAGCATGGCGTTGAGTTGATCTCTTCGCTACAGTCCATCACGTAGAAGCGCGTCACGACGGGCTTTCGGCGACTGCCGGACACGCCCCCCATGCGCACGATAACTTCGTGCTGCCCGGGGGCAAGTGTTGTCAGCGTTCCGTACGTCTGCCGATGGTCTGCTGCGCCTGAGTGCCGCCGGTGTACTCCCGGACCGAATCGTGGAACAGATCGGTCGCAACGTGGGTCCGGCAGAACGTCGTTCCTGGTCTCGCAGCCTTGAGGTGCTGGGGCAGGATCTCGCCGACGCGGGTCTCGGCCAGGTGGAGATGCTGGTGGAGTACCAGTTGCCGCTGACCAGCAAGCGGGTTGATGTCGTGCTCGCCGGTGTGGACCCCAGGACGTCCGGAGATTCCTACGTCGTCGTCGAGTTGAAGCAGTGGTCCTACGCCGAGTCCTACGAGGGGTCTGACACCCTCGTGGCGGTAGAGCACGCACGGGGCCTGCGGTTGCATCCCGGTGTCCAGGTCGAGCAGTACTGCGAGTACCTGACGGACTTCCTGGGCATCCTCGCCGAGGAACGGAACCCGGTCCGCGGGGCGGCGTATCTGCACAACGCGTCCGACCGCGACATCAGTGACCTGTTCGATCGCCGGGCGACCGAGCAGAGCCGCATCTTCACCAAGCAGCGGCGCGGCCAGTTCCTCGATTACCTGCGCACCCATCTCGCCCCGGCCTCCGGAGCCGGAGCAGCGGATCGCTTCCTCACCAGCTCGGTCCGGCCCAGTCGCCACCTGTTGCGGTATGCCGCGCAGGAGCTGAAGGATCGGTCGCACTTCACACTGCTGGATCAGCAGCGGGTGGCGTACGAGTTGGTGCTGCACGCCGTCGAACGGGCCCGGTCGGCGGACCGCAAGTCGGTCGTCATCGTCTCGGGCGGACCAGGCAGCGGCAAGAGCGTGATCGCCCTTTCGGTGCTCGGCGAGTTGGCCCGCCAGAACCGCTCCGTCATGCACGCCACGGGCTCGCGGTCGTTCACCCAGACCTTGCGCAAATACGCCGGAAAAGGCTCGACCCGGCTGAAGAGTCTCTTTGGCTACTTCAACAGCTTCATGTCCGCCGACCGCAACGGCCTGGACGTCCTGATCTGCGACGAGGCGCACCGAATTCGGGAGACCTCGGTCAACCGGTTCACGCCGAAAGCCAGCCGGGCGGAGGCTCGTTCACAGATCGATGAACTTATCGCCGCGGCCCGGGTGCCGGTCTTCCTGCTCGATCAGCATCAGGTGGTCAAGCCGGGCGAGTTGGGCAACGTCGAGGTCATCTCGTCGTACGCGAAACAACTGAACCTTGACGTCGAGGTGGTGTCGCTGCACAGCCAGTTCCGCTGTGGCGGCAGTGAGGCATACGAGCGATGGGTCGTTGACCTACTCGGTCTAGACGACGGCGAGCCGTCCGTCTGGGCCGGCGACGGGCGGGTCGACCTGCGTCTTGCCGAGTCGCCAGAGGAGATGGAAGCCTTCCTCGCGCACAAGCAGGCGGTTGGTGTGACGGCCCGGATGTCCGCCGGTTACTGCTGGCCGTGGAGTGATCCGCGTCCGGACGACAGCCTGGTGCCAGACGTGCAGGTCGGCGGCTGGGCGCGACCTTGGAACGTCAAGAGCGAACGCAGCGTCGGCGACGCACCAGGCAGTGCGTTCTGGGCCACCGACCCGGACGGTTTCGGCCAGGTGGGCTGCGTCTACACAGCGCAGGGGTTCGAGTACACCTGGTCGGGCGTCATCATCGGGCCGGATCTGGTGGCCCGGGACGGTCGCCTGGTGACGCGACGCGACGAATCCAAGGACCCGGCCTTCCGCAGCCGCAAGTCGGTCAGCGATACCGAAGCGGATCTGCTGATCCGCAACACCTACAAGGTTCTGCTGACCCGTGGAATGCAGGGCACCATCGTCTACTCCACCGATTCGGAGACGCGGGATTACCTCGCCTCGCTGATCAAGGTGATCCGGCCGGTCGAGACGGTCTACGAGGTAGCCGACGAAGGTGGCGTCGACTGATCGGTTGCTTGGGTTCGGTGTCTGGCTCGTGCGGGTAGGGTCCGATCATGACGATTCCCCACCTGACGGCAGCCGACGGCACCACCCTGCCGGCGATCGGGCTCGGCACGTACCGACTGAACGGCTCGGCGGGTGTCGACGCGATCGGCCAGGCGATCCGGGCCGGCTACCGGTTGATCGACTCGGCGTTCAACTACGAGAACGAGGGTGCCGTGGGCCGGGCGGCCCGTGCCGCCGGCGACGTACGCGACGAACTGGTCGTCACCTCGAAGCTGCCGGGGCGGCACCACGGCTACGACGAGGCGCTGACCACCATCGAGGAGAGTGTGTTCCGCACCGGCCTCGACCACATCGACCTGTACCTGATCCACTGGCCGAACCCCAAGGTCGATCTGTACGTGCAGGCGTGGCGGGCGTTGATCGAGGCGCGCGAGCGTGGCCTGGTCACGCACATTGGTCTCTCCAACTTCCTGCCCGAGCACATCGACCGGCTGGTGGCCGAGACCGGGGTCGCCCCGGTGGTCAACCAGATCGAGGTGCACCCGTACTTCCCGCAGCAGGAGGCGCTCGACTATCACCGGGAGCACGGCATCTTGGTGCAGGGGTGGAGCCCGCTCGGCCACGGCAACGACCTGCAAAAACACCCCGTCATTGTGGAGATCGCGTCCGCCCACGGCGTCAGCCCGGCGCAGACGATCCTGGCCTGGCATGTGGCGCGTCAGGTGATTCCGCTGCCCAAGGCAGCCTCGCCGCAGCGGCAGGCGGAGAACCTGGACGTCTTCGGCATCAAGCTCACCGACGCGCAGGTCGAGGCCATCACGGCGCTGGGCCGCCCGGACGGGCGGCTCGCGGACCAGGACCCGGCGGTGTACGAGGAGTTCTGAGCGATCTTGCCCGGCGGCGGCGTCCAGGATCTGACCGAGAGTGCGGCTTACCACTGCCAAGTTCGGGAATGGGAGCCTGTGACGCCGCCGTTTAACTGCCGGAAGCAGCTGGAGGAACGGCGCGGCCGGCGCGTCAAGATCAGGAGAAGACGACATGCAGACCGAGGTCGAGTTCGGGCTGGACAGCTTCGGCGATGTCACAGTCGACGCGAACGGGAAGCGGCTGCCGTCCGCGCAGGTGATCCGGAACGTGGTCGAGCAAGCGGTGCTCGCGGACCGGCTCGGCGTCGACGCGATCGGCCTCGGTGAGCACCACCGCGACGACTACGCGATCACGGCCCCGGAGATCGTGCTCGCCGCGATCGCCGGCCGGACCGAGCGGATCCGGCTCGGCACCGCGGTGACCGTGCTCAGCTCCGACGATCCGGTACGCGTCTTCGAGCGCTTCGCCACCCTCGACGCGGTCTCCCAGGGTCGCGCGGAGATCATGCTGGGCCGGGGCTCGTTCACCGAGTCGTTCCCGCTGTTCGGATACGACCTCGCCGACTACGAGCAGCTCTTCGAGGAGAAGCTCGAACTGATGGCACAGCTGCTGACCGAGGGCCCGGTGACCTGGCAGGGCAGCGTGCGTCCCCCGCTGACGCAGCAGCAGGTCTACCCGAAGACGGAGTCCGGCCGGATCCGCACCTGGGTCGGCGTCGGCGGCAGCCCTCAGTCGGTCGTTCGGGCGGCGCGGCTCGGCTACCCGCTGGCCTTGGCGATCATCGGCGGTGAGCCGGCCCGGTTCGCGCCCTACGTCGAGCTGTACCACCGTGCCCTTGCCCAGTTCGGCCAGGAGCGCCTTCCGGTCACCGCGCACGTGCCCGGCTTCATTGCCGGCACCGACGAGGAGGCGGTCGAGTTGCTCTGGCCGCACGCCCGGGACCTGTTGAACCGGCTCGGCCGGGAGCGCGGTTGGCCGCCGATCAACCGGGCCCGGTTCGAAGCCGACATCGTCGACGGGGCCTGGCACGTCGGCTCACCGGAGACCGTGGCCCGCAAGATCGCACAGACGGTCCGGGCCCTCGGTCTGCAGCGCATCGACCTCAAGTACGCAAACGGTTCGATGGCCCACGAGCACCTGATGAACACCATCGAGCTGTACGGCACGAAGGTGATCCCCCGGGTTCGGGAGCTGCTGGCCGACTGAGTGCGCTGTTGGCCCCGCCGCGCGGGGCCTCAGGCGATCGCGGCGGCCGGCTCCTCGTTCAGTGCTCCGGCGAAGTGGCAGGCCGCCGCGTGCCCAGCGCCCACCTGCAGCAGCGGAGGGTTCGTGGTGGCGCAGACGTCCTCGGCCTTCCAGCAGCGGCTGCGGAACCGGCAACCGGCCGGCGGGTCCATCGGGCCGGGCACGTCGCCGGTCAGTCGGATGCGGGCCTTCGGCGTCGCGCCGCGCGCCACTCCCAGGTCGGGCACGGCGGAGAGCAACGCCTGGGTGTACGGGTGCTGCGGGGTGCCGTAGAGCGTGTCGCGGTCGGCGATCTCGGCGACTCGACCGAGGTACATGACCGCGACCCGGTCGCAGAAGTGCCGCACCACGCCGAGGTCGTGCGCGATGAAGACGAACGCGATGTTGAACTCCTTGCGCAGGTCTTCGAGGAGGTTCATCACCTGCGCCTGGATGGACACGTCGAGGGCGCTGACCGGCTCGTCGGCGACGATCACCTTCGGCTGTACGGCGAGCGCGCGGGCGATGCCGATGCGCTGCCGTTGGCCGCCGGAGAACTCGTGCGGGTACCGGTTGTAGTGCTCGGGGTTGAGCCCGACCACCTCCAGCAGCTCCCGCACCCGGTCCAACTCCTTGCCCTTCGGCACGATGTTGTGCACCCGCAGCGGCGCGCCGATGATCGTGCCGACGGTGTGCCGCGGGTTCAGCGACGAGTACGGGTCCTGGAAGATCAGCTGCAGCTCCCGCCGGTACGGGCGCAGGTCCTTCTCCTTCAGGTGCGTGATGTCGACGCCCTGGTAGAGGACCTGCCCGCCGGACGGCTCGAGCAGCCGGGTGATCATGCGTCCGGTGGTGGTCTTGCCACAGCCGGATTCGCCGACCAGGCCGAGCGTCTCGCCCGCACGCAGTTGCAGCGACACCCCGTCCACGGCGCGGACCCGGTGCTGCTTACGGCTGAACCATCCGTCGCCCCGCGCGGTGAAGTGCATCTCGAGGTCCCGCAGCTCCAGCAACGGTGCCCCGGTGTCGGTGGTGGTGGTCATCTCGTGTGTTCCTTCAGGGCAGCCGGGGCAGGATGTCGGTCTCGAAGATCCCGGCCGGGTCGGCCAGGTGGCAGCGGGAGGCCCTCGTGGTGTCCGCCGTGCGGGAGACCAGCTCAGGCAGGTCGACGGCGCACCCTGGCGCCCGGCCGGCGAACTCGCAGCGCGGGTGGAACGAGCAACCGCTGGGCAGCGCGAGCAGGCTCGGCGGCGTGCCGGGGATGGGGTGCAGCCGGGCCGGTTCGCCGGAGACCGCCGGGATGCTCTCCAGCAGACCCCAGGTGTACGGGTGCAGGGGCCGACCGAGGATCGACTCTGCGCGGCCGTACTCGACGCCGCGGCCGCCGTACATGACCAGCACGTCGTCGGCGATCTCGGCGACGACACCGAGGTCGTGGGTGATGAAGAGGACCGCCGAGCCGAAGTCCTGCTGCAGCTCCATGATCAGGTCGAGGATCTGCGCCTGCACGGTGACGTCCAGCGCGGTGGTGGGCTCGTCGGCGATCAGCAGCTTGGGGTCGTTGACCAGGGCCATGGCGATCATGGCGCGCTGCCGCATGCCGCCGGAGAACTGGTGCGGGTAGTCGTCCAGGCGGCGGCGCGGGTTGGGGATGCCGACCCGGCCGAGCATGTCGACGGCGCGGTCCCGGGCCACCCGCTTGGACACTCGGTGGTGCGCCCGGTACGCCTCGATGATCTGGTCACCGATGGTGAAGTACGGGTGCAGCGAGGACTGCGGATCCTGGAAGATCATCGCCGCGTTGGCGCCTCGCCGCTTGCGGAGTTCGGCGGGTGGCATGCCGACGATCTCCTCGCCGCCGACGGTGATCGAGCCGGTCATCCGGGTGCTGCGCGGGTCGTGCAGACCCATGATGGCCATGCTGGACACGCTCTTGCCGGAGCCGGATTCGCCGACCACCGCGAGGGTGCGGCCCAGCGGCAGGGAGTAGCTGAGCCCCTGGACCGCCTGGACGAGCCCGTCGGCGGTGGGGAAGGTGACGGTGAGGTCCGTGACCTCCAGGTAGGACTGACCGGCGACGCGCTCGGCGCTGTCACGGCGGGCCCGGAAGACCGTCTCGGGCCGTCGGTCCGGGGTGGTCAGCAGTTGCGGTTCGGTCATCCCAGCCTCACTCGCGGGTCGAGAATCGTGTAGAGGATGTCGACGAGCAGATTCATCACGACCAGCACCACCGAGCCGACCAGGACACCGCCCATGAGCACCGGCAGGTCGTACTGGTTGAACGCGCGCAGGGTGAGCACGCCGAGACCCGGCAGCCCGAACATCGCCTCGGTGAAGATCGCACCGGTCAACTGGAAGGCCAGGTCGAGGCCGAAGATGGTGGCGATCGGAGTGATCGCGGCGCGCAGGCCGTGCCGGTAGACCACGCGCCGCTCGCTGATGCCCTTCGCGCGGGCGGTCCGGATGTAGTCCTCACCCAGCGTCTCGATCATGGACGCGCGGGCGTATCGGGTGTACGAGGCGGAGTTGGCCAGGCCGAGCGTCAGCCAGGCGGCCAGCAGCCCGGTCGCCCAGGTCAGCGGGTTCTCCAGCAACGGGTGGTAGCCGGCGTGCGGCAGGAACGTCGCGTACAGCGAGACGAGCAGCGCCACCACGAAGTACGGCACGGCGTTGATGCCGAGCGAGGTGCCGACCATGAGCCGGTCCAGGTAGGTGCCGCGTCGTCGGGCCGCGATGATGCCGCCGAGGATGCCGGCGATCAGGTAGACCACCGCGCCGCCGAGGACGATCGAGACGGTGATCGGCAACGCCTGCCCGATCAGCTTGGTCACCGGCTGACCGAGGGTGTACGAGTAGCCGAGGCAGGGTGCATCGCACTCGACGGCGAGCCCACCGGAGTGGTACGTCCGCCCGACCGCGAGCCCCTTGAGATATTCGCCGACCTGCTGCACGACGGGTTCGTCGAGGTTCAGGCTGGCGCTGATGTCGGCGTAGCGCTCCGGGGTGCAGCGCGGGCCGCAGATCGTGCCGGCCGGGTCGGTGGGGGCGACGAAGAACAGGCCGAAGCTGGCGACCAGCGTCACGATGACGACGGAGACCGCGCTGGCGATCCGTCGCAGGATGTAGATGAGCACCGCCGAGGCTCCTGGTGGCAGCGGGCCGGGGCTGGTAGCCCAAGCCGGAACGGGGAGGGGGTGGACGCCGGCCGGCACAGTGCCGGAGGCCGGCCGGCGTCCACGATGAGGGTCAGTTCTTGAGGAACATGTTCACGTAGAACGGCTCACCCGCGGAGGCGTCGCCCTCGGCGCCACCGATGTTCGTGCCGGTGACGAAGGCGAGCTTGGCGTAGTAGCGCGGCAGGGCCACGTACATGCCCAGGATCTCCTTGTCCAGCTCACCCCACTTGGCGACGGACTCCTCGGCCGGGAGCTTGCCGATCTCGTCGATCTTGGCGTCCAGCGCCTTGTCGCTGAGCATGCCCCAGCTGAGGCCGTCGCCGATGCTGTGCGTCTGGAACAGCACCGGGAACCAGCTACCGCCGCTCGGCCAGTCCGAGCACCAGCCCTGCGGCGCCTGGCCCATGTTGACCGGAGCCTCGTAGTCGCCGATCTTCTTGCGCAGCTCAGCGGTGTTGACACCGATCGGCTTCACGGTGAAGCCGGCGGCCTTGAACGCGTCGACCCGGATCTGGTTGGTCTGCTGCGGGATCGGCTTGGTGTTGTCGTAGTACCAGCTGAGCTCGAAGCCGGCCTTGCCAGCCGCCTCCAGCATGGCCTTCGCGGCGGCCGGGTCGCCCTCGCCCTTGCCGTTGAGGTCGGGCAGCGCGTCGTACTTGGTGTAGCCGGGCACGCTCGGCGGCAGGATGGTGCTGGCCGTCGCGGCGTTGAAGCTGGTCAGGCCGCTGGCCTTGTACACCTGGTCGTACGGGTACGCCTTGGCGATCGCCTTGCGCACCTCCAGCGGGATCTTGCGGGTGTCCAGCTGCACCGAGTAGGTGCAGGGCTGGTCGCCCTGGATCAGCTGGGCCTTCTTGTCCCCGGTCACCTGCGGGATCAGCGAGGCGTCGACAGGGCTGTAGTTGAGGGCGTTGGCGTCCTCGCCGGCGCTGTTGAGCACCTGCTGCTGGGTCTTCGGGTCCTCGCCGCCCCACTTGAAGGTGAAGCCGTCCGGGTACTGGTGGCGCACCGCGTCGGTGTTGGCGTCCCAGTTCGGGTTCTTCTTCAGCTTCAGCTCGGTGCCCGGGGTGTAGGTGTCGAACTGGTACGGCCCGGTGGCGAGGGGGTTGTTCTTGTAGTTCTCCTTGGTGTCCTTCGCCTTCGGGATCGGCGTGAACACCGGGAAGGTCATGTAGAGGGGCAGGTCCGCGAAGGGCCGAGCCAGGTGGATGACGAGCGTGCTCGCGTCCGGGGTCTCCACGCCGGCGAAGGAGTCGCCGCTGGTGTAGGGGCCCTTGTACTTGTCGCCGTCCTTGAAGTAGGTCGCCTGGTACGTCGGGGCGCTGGTGTACACGTCGTGGGCGAACGAACGCTTGATCGCGTACGCCAGGTCCTCGACCTTGACCTCGCTGCCGTCGGCGTACTTGACGCCCGACTGCATCTTGAACGTCCAGGTCAGCTTGTCCGCCGAGACGGTGCCGAGGTCGGTGAGGTCCGGCACGAGCACCGGCTTGCCGCCACGCAGCGCGAACTGGGTCGGGCTACGGAAGAGCAGCTTCTCGATCGCCAGCGCGTCGGCGTAGTAGGTGTCGGTCGGGTCGAACGTGTTCGGGGTCAGCTGGGAGTAGACCGTGACGACCCCGCCCTTCTTGGCCCCGGGCACCTCGGCAGCCGGGCCCTTGGCGGCCGGGTCGAACGCGCTCTGCTGGGTCTCGATGCCCTTGGAGTCACCTCCGCCGTTACTGCCGTTGTTCGACGACGGGCTGCCGCAGCCGGACACCGCCAGAGCGGCGGCCACTGCGGCGGCGAGACCAACCTTGAGTTGCCTCACAGACGTACTCCTGTCTTGTCTTCCAGTCAGCGGACCCCCGACGTGCGGGGTCCGTGGTTCTCCTCCGGTCCGGAGCGTCCTCATCGACGGGTCCGGGGGTCGAAGGCGTCGCGCACGGCGTCGCCGAGCAGGCTCAGGGCGAGCACCAGGATCGTGATGCCGAGTACGGGCAGCCACAGGTAGAGCGGGTCGGCCCGGTAGTAGGTGGTGGCGGCGGAGATGGTCAGCCCCCAGGACGGGGTGGGCTCGATCAGCCCGGCCCCGAGCACGGTCAGGCCGGCCTCGGCGACCACGTAACCGGGCAGGGCCAGCGACACGGAGACGACGATCGGCGCCACCAGGTTCGGCAGCAGCTCCTTGAAGAGCACCTGCCGGGTCGGGATGCCGAGCACCTTGGCCGCCGCGACGAACTCCCGCTCACGCAGGGAGAGCACCTGCCCCCGGACCAGGCGGGCGAGGCTCGCCCAGCCGAAGAACGACAGCACGCAGATCAGCGAGATGAAGCGAATCTGGGCGACCTCCTCGGCAGCGACGCCGTCGGCGCCGCCGAAGATCGCGACCAGGACGGCGGAGCTCGCGATCGCGAAGAGCAGGTACGGCAGGCTCAGCACCAGGTCGATCAGCCAGGAGAGCACCCGGTCGATCCAGCCGCCGGAGAAGCCGGCGACCAGGCCCACGACCACGCCGATGATCGTGGTGATCGTGGTGACCGCCACAGCGACGATGAGCGACGGGCGGGCGCCGTACACCCAGCGGGCGAAGAGGTCGCGGCCCAGTCGGGGCTCCACCCCGAACCAGTGCTCGCTGGTCGGCCCGATCGTCGGGAAGCCGAACTCGTCGATCAGGTTCTGGTGCAGGTCGCTGGCGTTCTGCCCCTCCAGCCCGGCGAGCAGTGGCGCGAAGATCGCGATCAGGACATAGGCGGCACAGACCGCGGCACAGATCATCGCGATCCGGTCGCGGCGCAGCCGGGCCAGGGCGATCCGGGTCGGTGACTTGCTGACCGTCCGGACCGGGGCGGCGGGCGACGCCGCACTCGGCACCGGTCCGTCGTCCGGCTCTCC
The DNA here is from genome assembly GCF_000718555.1 of Micromonospora chokoriensis. Lineage (GTDB taxonomy): Bacteria > Actinomycetota > Actinomycetes > Mycobacteriales > Micromonosporaceae > Micromonospora > Micromonospora chokoriensis_B. The sequence goes on along the minus strand of NZ_JOAN01000019.1, from coordinate 73,017 downwards.
GGCGCGGAGCACCTGGGGCTCCGAGACCATCGGCTCCACGCGGGACGACCTCCTCATCGTGCTGACACAGGGCACCGCCAGCCGGACGGCTGTCCGACTGGCGGCTCTAGTGCCGGAACATTAGTCGAGCAAATGATTTCGCGATGAGTCGGGACTGTTACGTGCCCATGTCGTGGGATCCGCCTCAGCCACCCTTTCGGCGCACCGATCGCCACTGACCACCAGTGATTGCAGCACAGCGGTCGCGTGATCACGCAGAGTGAGCATAACGACCCGGCCACTGCGGGCACCCGCGACGAGCAGGCGCGTCCTTGCAGTTCAATACGTCAATGAACTGGCCGACCCGGTCTTACTGTTGCCCTGGGCAACATTTTCGCATCACTCGCTGTAACGGCCCTCAATGGAAAGGAGGCATCCACCATGCCGACTCGAGAAGCCCTGACCGCAATTTCGCATCACGAGTCCGGGAAGCCTCACCGGAATTTATGCAGTGATGTCCGTGGATGCATAATCCATGCGGCGTGTTGTCCGAGCGAGCGGGTGCCGGGCGCCGGGCGAAGGTCAGGCTGCCGATGAGCGCGTCGTGTCACCCGGGCCAGGACGGCCCGGGTGACACGCGACAGCGCTTAGACGAGCCCGCCGAGGGACGGGTCGCTGATGCTCTCCTTGCCGTTCTCGACGTGCCCCGCGCAGCGGTACGCGAAATCGGTGTCACCGGCGACGCTGACGGTCAGGTCGTACCAACCGTGGGTACGGGAAAGCTGCCAGTGCGCGCGCTCGGTGTCGCCGGGGCGCAGCGACAGCTTGACCGGACGAGAGTTGTACCCGTCCTTGACGGCCACCTCGATCCGCTTCGACCCACGGTTCTTGAGCGTGAGCACGACCTTGTAGTCGCGCTCGTCGTACGAGGGGGTGATGTCGAGGTCCGTGGCGTGCCGGCCCGCCTCGCTGTCGGTGAACCGGCGGAAGAACCCGTTCGGCCCGTGCACCGACAGTTCGTACCCGGAGGTGACCTGCCAGGTGTCGCTCAGGTGCTTGCCCGGCTCGACGGTGAAGCTGCGCGGGGCGTCCGCGCTGCCGGCCTGACGGACCTGGAAGACCGCGGCGACCCCGCCGGTGTTGCGGAAGTCGATCCGGAACGAGCCGTCGCTGCGACGACCGTCGGCGTGCAGCGTGTACGGGATGGCCCGCGCCGGGCGTACCCCGTGCTCCTGCTTCGGCAGCCGCTGGTGCGCCGGCGGGACCGGCACCTCGTCGGGGTGCCGGACCAGCTCCTCGGGCTTGAAGTCGTCGGTGTCGGGCAACCGGGCAGCGCGCGAGCGGTTCGGGTGCCGGAAGTCGAAGGCGCTGGTCAGGTCGCCGACGACGGCGCGTCGCCACGGGGTGATGTTCTTCTCGATCAGGTCCGGCCGACCGTCGGCGAACCGCGCCTCCAGGAACTTGATCAGCGAGGTGTGGTCGAAGACCTGCGAGTTCACGTAGCCGCCACGCGTCCACGGGGAGACGATGACCATCGGCACCCGGATGCCGAGGCCGTACGGCCCGGCCGGGTGGTCAGCGTCGCCGGGGAAGATCTCGTTGGTGGTCGGTACGGTCGACTGCCCGTGTTCGCGGGTCTGCGGGGGCGTCGGCGGGACCATGTGGTCGAAGAAGCCGCCCTCCTCGTCGTACGTGATGAACAGCGCCATCTTGCTCCACACCTCGGGGTTCGACGCGAGGATGTCGATGACCTGCGAGATGTACCAGGCCCCGAACGCCGGCCCCCAGTTCGGGTGCTCGGTGTACGCCTCAGGCGCGGTGATCCAGGAGACCTCGGGCAGACGTCCCGCCTCGACGTCGGCGCGGAAGTCGGCCAGCAGCGCCTCCGGGTCGCGGCCCTGGGTCCTGATCTCGGTGCCGGTCTTGGCCTTGTCGGCCAGCGGCGTTCCGGGCTGCGCGTTCTGGTACTGGTGGAAGTAGAGCAGCGAGTTGTCGCCGTAGTTGCCGATGTACGGGTCGTTCGTCCAACCCCAGGAGCCGGTGGCGTTGAGGCCAGTGCCGACGTCCTGGTAGATCTTCCAGGAGATGCCGTTGCGCTCCAGGCGCTCGGGGTACGTGGACCAGTCGTAGCCGGCCTCCGCGTTGGTGATGACCGGGCCGCCGCCCTTGCCGTCGTTGCCAACCCAGCCACTCCACATGTGGTAGCGGTTCGGGTCGGTCGGCCCCATCAGCGAGCAGTGGTAGCTGTCGCAGACGGTGAAGGCGTCGGCCAGCGCGTAGTGGTACGGCAGGTCCTGGCGGGTGTGGTAGGTCATCGCCGTGACGCCCTTGTTCGGCACCCACTTGTCGAACCGGCCGTCGTTCCAGGCGGCGTGCCCGTCGTTCCAGCCGTGCGGCGGGTCCGGCAGGAAGGTCTGGCCGAGGTCCTTCACCTCAGGACGGAAGGGCAGCAGCTCGTCGGCGCCGTTGGGCTGGTGCCACACGTCCTTGCCGGACGGCAGTGTGGCCGGATGTGGGTCACCGAAACCGCGTACGCCGCGCATGGTGCCGAAGTAGTGGTCGAAGGAGCGGTTCTCCTGCATCAGGATGATGACGTGCTCGACGTCCTTGATCGAGCCGGTCCGGTTGTTCGCCGGGATGGCGAGCGCCTTGTCGAGGTCCAACGGGAGCGCCGCGCCGATCGCGGGAACTCCCATCGCCTTCAGGAACGTACGGCGGTCCACCGTGCTCATTACTCCCCCATCATGTGCTCTGCTCGGGAAACGGGCGACCGGACGCTACCGACGGTGGGTTGACACCAGATGGCCATAGTTGGATGGTTTTGCAACCTCTCGACGACCGGCGGCAACCAGCCCCTTTGAGCAGCGTGAACCACGAAGATGATCTTCGACTGTCTGCCGGGTGCTGTTCAGCCAGTCGTCGGGGAACGCTCATCGCCCCTCGGGAGAGTGCTCGGCGTCCCAGCACCTCACCCACCAGGGAGAACAGATGGCCGCCAGCGGCGATCAACGAAACGTAGAGCGGCGGACCCTGCTCCAGGCGATGCTCGCCGCACCCGCCGCGGGCGCCGCCGTGTCGGTGCTCGGTGGCACCGCCGCCTCGGCCGCAACCGCGACAACGACAGCGGCGTTCGACGCGCAGAGCCCCCGCTTCGCGCTCGCGGTGCTGCCCGACACGCAATACCTCTTCGACGAGGACAGCGCCGACCCGGAGCCGTTGAAGGCCACCTTCCGCTACCTCAACCAGGAGCGCAAGGACGCGAACATCGTGTTCATGACGCACCTCGGTGACGTGACCGAGCACGGCAGTGAGCATGAGATCGCGCTGGCCGCCGAGACGTTCCGCACCCTCGACGGCAAGCTGCCGTACAGCGTCCTGGCCGGCAACCACGACATCCGCGGCGGCGACGACCAGCGCGGCGACAGCGTCTACCTGCGCGCTTTCGGCCCGCAGCGGTTCGCCTCGATGCCCACCTTCGGCGGCGCGTCGCCGGACGGCTACAACAGCTACCACGTGCTGCGCGCCGCAGGGCGCGACTGGCTGGTGCTCGCGCTGGACTGGCGCATCTCGGACAAGGGTCTGGCCTGGGCACAGGGCGTGATCGACGAGCACTCCACCCTGCCGGTCATCCTCACCACCCACGACCTGGCCTGGGCCGACGACGCGGGCACGGCGCAGCTCTCGGACAACGGCCAGCGCCTCTGGGACCGGCTGATCCGCAACAACGACCAGATCTTCCTCACCCTCAACGGACACTACTGGCCGCCCGGCCGGACCACCCTGAAGAACGCCGCCGGCAACGACGTCCAGGTGCACATCACCAACTACCAGGACCGCTACTACGGCGGCGCGGCGATGATCCGCCTGTACCACTTCGACCTGGCGCGCAACGTCATCGACGTCGAGACGTTCTCGCCCTGGTTCCTGGCCCGGGACCCGGAGAAGCGCACGCCGTTGGAGGCCGAGACGATCGAGCTGACCGGCCCGGTCGACCGGTTCAGCATGGAGATCGACTTCGACTCCCGGTTCCACGGGTTCGCGCCGGTGACGCCGCCTGCTCCCCGTCCCCCGGTCGCGGTGCTGCCGCGCGCCACGGTCGGCTACTGGCGGTTCGACTCGTACGGCTTGCCGGCGGGCGCGGCCGGTAAGCCGGTCGCGGACGGCACTGTGGTGCGGGACCTGAGCGGGAACGGCAACAACCTCACCGTGCAGCGGATCGGGGCCGGCGGATCCGAGGCGCTTACCTACTCCACCGAGCACCACCCCGGTCAGCCGGCACACGCCAGCCTCCGCTTCGACGGCGGCAAGGGCCCGGATCGCGGCGCCATTCTCCGGGCCAGCCCTGGCGCCTCGATCAACAGCATGAAGTTCACAAGCGGGTACACCATCGAGGCGTTCATCAAGCTCCCCGACCCGTTCGAGGGCGACCACGCCTGGATGGGCATCCTGAGCTGGGAGGGGCGCAGCGGCGACGCCGGCAAGACGACCGGCTGGTCTCCACTGGAGTCCACCTGCAGCCTCAACGTCTCCTCCGAGCGGTTCCTGCAGTACGTCGTCTACGCCGACAAGCAGGACGCCGACCCGACCTCGTGGAGCCACGCCCTGCCGATCGGGCGCTGGACCCACCTCGCGGTCGTCAACGACGGTCAGAAGACCGTTGTCTACGTCGACGGGTCGAAGATCGCCCGCAACCCCACCCAGCCGTCGACCGGCATCGCCACCCTCGGGCTCCCGTTCGTGATCGGCGCGACGTCGTTCGACCTCAAGTACGAGCAGGGCTTCTACGGGTGGATCGGCGATGTCCGGGTCACCGCCAAGGCGCTGCGTCCGAAGGACTTCCTGACGCCGTACGCCTGAGCAGCGCTGACGTCCGGTCGGTCACCACGGTGACCGACCGGACGACCGGCGACGAGCCCGCGGTCCGAAGTGGCCGAAGCGGCGACACTAAGATCGATTTCGTGAACATCGACGCCGACGGGTGGCAGGACAACGGATCAGCGGTCAGTGACGGCCGGCACTTCGCGGTCACCTGGGCCGCCAGCGCCGACCGACAGGACGCCGGGCCAGCCGAACGCAGCTACCGGCTGGTCGTGCGGACCAGCGTCGGCGGGGACGCCCTGCGGATCCGCCTGACCAACGCCTTCGGTGAGCACCCGGTGACCTTCGACAGCGCCTTCGCCGGGTTGCAGCGCCACGGCGCCGAGCTGGTCGCGGGCAGCAACCGGCGGCTGACCTTCGACGGGCAGCCCTCGGTCACCGTGCCGGCCGGCGAGGTGATCCTCAGCGACCCCCTGCCCGGCGAGTGGGCCGCCCAGAGCGACCTCGTGGTCAGCCTCCACGTCACCGGCGCGCAGGGCCCGACGAGCGGGCACGGCATGGCCATGCAGACGTCGTACGCGGCCGCGGGTGATCACGCCGCCGAGGAGGCGGCGACCAACTGGACCGAGTCGATGACGTCCTGGTACTGGCTCGACGCCGTCAGCGTGCGAACCTCCACGGCGATCAGCTCGGTGGTGCTCCTCGGCGACTCCATCACCGACGGGTGGGCCTCCAGCACGGACCTGAACCGGCGCTGGCCCGACTACCTCTCCCGGCGGCTGCAGGCCGCGCCGGAGAGCATGGTCAAGGGCGTGGCCAACGCCGGCATCTCCGGCAACAAGGTGCTCGGCAGCGACGCCGGGGAGGCCGCGCTGCGCCGGTTCGACCGTGACGTGCTCTCCCTGCCCGGGGTGAGCACGGTCTTCGTGTACGAGGGCATCAACGACATCAAGGCCCACACCGGCGTGACGGTGGACGACCTGACCACGGGTTATCGGCAGTTGGCCGACCGAGCGCGCGCGGCGGGCAAGCGCATCGTCGGCGCCACGGTGATGGCGTACAAAGGCTGGCCGGAGTACGACGACGCGGGTGAGGCCGTGCGCCAGAGCGTCAACGACTGGATCAGGCACAGCGGCGTGTTCGACGCCGTTGTCGACTTCGACCGGGTCACCCGCGATCCGGCCGACCCGCAAGCGCTGCTGCCGTTGTACGACAGCGGAGATCACGTCCACCCGAACGACCGGGGCATGCAGGCGATAGCGGAGGCTGTCGATCTCGATGTGCTGAGCTGCCGGACGCGCGTCGCGGGCAATCTTGGGGGCTGACACGGCCTCGCGGTACCGATAGCGTCCACCCACCCGGACGATCGACGTTCGGTCGATGCCAGGAGGAGACGCCGATGTTCGAGGAGTTCATGGGCATCCCCGCCCACCCGCTGCTGCTGCACGCCGCTGTCGTGTTCGTGCCGCTGCTCGCCCTGCTGACGATCGGTTACGCGCTCGTCGCGCCGATCCGACCGCACACGCGCTGGGTGCTGGGGCTGCTCGCGGTGGGCGCACCCCTCGCCGCCCTGGTGACGAAGCTCTCCGGCGATGCCTTCCTGGAGCGGATGCAGGCGGCCAACCGGGTCACCCCGGAGTTCCTCCCGAAGCTGGAGACGCATCAGGAGTTCGGCGACATCACGCTCTGGGCCACCATCGGGTTGGCGATCGTGGCGCTGGCACTCGTCCGCTTCGTCGCGCCGAGGGGCGCCGACGCCAGCGCGGACGGGCGGCCCGGTCGGCCGCTGACCCTGGCGTTGCAGGTGTTGTCGGTGGTGGCCGCCGGCGTCGCCATCTACTACGTGTTCCGCACCGGCGACTCCGGCGCGAAGGCGGTCTGGGAGGGCCAGTGACGGCGTACGAAAAAAGTGGTGCGGCCCAGCCGGAGCTGGGCCGCACCACCGAGTCGACGATCAGCCGGCGCGGTAGGCCCGGATGATGGTCTGCTCGATTCCGCTACCGCCGTCGGCGGCGGCCTTCACCCGCAGTGACACGGACTTTCCGGTGGCGACAGTCGGCGCCGTGAACCGGTAGCTGTCGCCGCTGGCGGTGACCCGAGCCGACTTCCAGGTGGCGCCGTCGTCGGTCGACGTCCAGACCTCGAACGACGTCACCTTCTGCGTCTTGACCCCGCGCGCCTGCCGGACGAACAGCTCGGCCGTTCCACCGGTGGTGTGGTTGTTGGTGTCCATCGGCAGCGCGTAGTCCAGCGCGAGCAGCGGCAGCGGCGCACTCTCGGTCCCGTCCGGCCCAGCGGAGCGGAACGTCCACGACGTGTTGACCTTGGTCGAGAACGGCAGGATCAAACTGTTGTCGACGTCCAGGGTGAGCCGGTAGTCGGCCTTCTCCTGCGGCACGGCGAATTCGGCGAACGGAACGTCGCGCTCCCCGACCAGCTTCCCGTTGCGGTGCAGCGAAAGCGTGCGGTCCATGCCGAGAAGGTGGCCCTGCGTGCAGTCGCCCCGCTGGTGCTGATCGGTCAGCGACACCAGGACGATGTGCATGTTGCCCCGAGTCCGCGACGGCGCGGTGACACAGCTCTCGCCGAAGCCGGCCGGCTCGTCGTAGAAGCCGGAGTGCAGCGGCTGCCGCGCCCAGACCTTGCTCTGCCGACTTGCCGGCTCGTAGCTGCGGGCAGCCTCCACGGCCCGCAGGCCACCGTAACGGCCATGGTCCGCCCAGAGGTAACCGGGCGAGAGGTAGTCGGTGCGGTACGGCGGCGGGCTCTCCTCGTAGAGGTCGGTCACCCCGAACCCGTCCGGCGTGAAGCCGTAGCGCTTCAGTTGGGTGAGCATCCCCTCACTGTCCACCTGGTGGAACCGCTCATCGATCTGGGCGAGCTTCGCCTGCTCCGCCTTGGTCACCCGGTAGGAGAGCCCGGGCGGCAGGGCGCCCTCGTACTCGTGGATCAGGGCGTAGCGGTACGGCTTGGCGGTGCCGGCCGGCGAGGACAGGTGCGCGGCCAGCACGTCACGCCGGGAGCCGACTGTCGGCTTGGCAAGTGCGACGGTGCGGATCGTCGCCTTGGGCCCGAACGCGCTGAACCTGTGCCGCCAGGACAGTCCGTTCGGCGCGGTCTGGATGTTGTTGAGGTCAAGTCTGGTGTTCGCGGTGGGCACCCCGTCGACGGTCACGGTCACCGGCCGGGCCTGCGCCGGATCGAGCATCACGGTCCGATCGCCGCGTACGTCCAGGTCGGCCTCACCGGTGAGCGCCGTCTCCAGTTCGTCGTTGCTGTCAAGGTCAGTGTGTTGGGCGACCATCGTGGTGCCCAACACCGCGTACCGGCCGGCGGGAACCCGCAGCGTGAAGGTGTCACCAGGCGTGGCTGCCGACAGCCCGTCGTAGTAGAGCATCGGGTCGGCGAGGTTGGTGACCAGGACGTCCAGCCAGGTGTCCGCGCCCTCCTTGAGACCGGGTACCGGCTTCGACCGGACCGTCAGGTCGTAGCTGGGCGGCTCGACGTAGAAGGCCACCGGGGTCGTCGCCACCAGCTTGTGGCCGGCGGTCCGGGCGGTGACGGTGGCCAGGTAGAAGCCCGGCCGAGCGGCCAGCGCCGCGCGGTTGATCCGCAGGTTCGTCGCGGCGGTGGCGCCACGCTTGACAGTCAGCCGGCTCGCGGACAGCGACGCCGCGCCGCGCGGCACCGACTGACCGTCGTGGTTGACGATCGACACGTCGAGGTCGAGGACGGTCGTCGCCGAGGTCGCCGGGCCGGTCCAGCTCAGCTTCGTCTCGCTGGTCCCCGCCTGCGGGTAGGCGAAGGTGCCGAGGTTGACCACCGGCTGGTCGCTGGTGGATCCGCCGAGGGCCCGGGCGGCGTTGAGCCGACCGGCGCCGACGGCGTACGGGTCGATGCCGGTGAGCGGGTCGGAGGCGCCGACGAGGGCGGCCTTGAGCCGCGCCCCGGTCCAGTCGGGGTGGCGCTGGGCGAGCAGCGCGGCGGCGCCGGCCACGTGCGGGCTGGCCATCGAGGTGCCGCTGATGCCCTCGTAGTACTTGTCGATCGGGTCCTGCAGGTTGGTGCCGGCGGCCCGGGCGGCGACGATGTCGACGCCGGGGGCGACCAGCTCCGGCTTGGCCGCATGGCTGCCCATCAACGGTCCGCGGCTGGAGAAGCCGGCGAGCTTGTCGTTACGGTCGACCGCGCCGACGGTCAGCGCGCTGGCGGCCGATCCGGGTGACGAGATCGCGGCACCGCTGTTGCCGGCGGCGACGACGAAGAGCACGCCGGTGGACTTGCTGAGGCCGTCGACGGCGAGCGAGAGCGGGTCGTTGCCGTCGTCCGGCGATCCGCCGCCGAGGCTCATGTTGATGATGTCGGCCCGGGCGGCGGCCCACTCCATGGCGGCGATGATGCCGGAGTCGTCGCCGGAGCCGTTGTCCCCGAGGACCTTGCCGATCACCAGCTTGGCCTCTGGCGCCACGCCACGGCGCTGACCGTGTGCGGCCGCGCCGGTGCCCGCGATGGTCGCGGCGACGTGCGTACCGTGGCCGTTGTGGTCGACGGCGTCACCGCCCTCGGCGGTGAAGTCGGCCCGGTCGGCGACCCGGCCGACCAGGTCCGGGTGGGTGAAGTCGGCACCGGTGTCGAGCACCGCGACCCGGACGCCCTTGCCGGTGTAGCCGGCCTTCCAGGCATCTGGCGCGTCGATCTGGGCGAGGTTGCGGTCCAGGTCGTCGTGCTTTGCGCCGCCGGTCAGGGCGGTGGCGTGGACCTTGCGGTCGAGCCAGACCTTCTTCGCGCCGGCGAGCAGCGAGTTGGTCGCCAGCTTCGCGGTGGCCGGGCTCTTCTTGGGTACCCGGCCGGCGACCGCGCCGATGCTCGGCAGCGCCAGCACGTCACCGAGCGCGGCGACCCGGGCGGACGCGGTGGCGGGCTGCACGATGAGCGGCAGCTCGGTGGCGTTCTCGTCGTCGTAGCCGTCCGCGATCAGCGTGGTGACGTCGAAGAGGTCGGGGTCGAGGACCGAGCCGATCTTGGACGCGACGCGGGCGGGGATGACGTGCAGGTGGCCGTCGGGCCCACAGCTCTGGCGGATGATGGCGGTCTCGTCCGCCGGCCGCACCGTGGCATCCGGGCAGCCCGATCCGGTCTCCCGTACGGTCACCACGTCGCCGGTGAGCAGGGTGACTGTGTGGGTCTTTCCGTCGACCGAGGCTGCCGGGGCGCCGGTCTGGCCGATGTTGCTGGATCCCGCTATTGCCGAGCCGCCCGGTAGGGCGGTCAGCGTCGTGGCGGTGACGGCGAGCGCCATCAGCCACCGTGTTTTCCTGAGCATGTTGCCCCTCGTCTTATGTGGACGAATACGCCGCCAACGGACGGCTAACGCAAGATCATAAACACGAAAACGATCTTCGCGGGCATCCTGGGCTGCGGTTTCTCACACCTTGAGCAGCGGGAGCACCCGTCGGCCGAGCAGGTCGATCCCGCCGTGCGGCGTCGCACCGTGCGGAGTGCCGAACTCCACCCGGCTCGCCCCGGCGTCGAACACCGCCGCCGCCTGCCCCGCGACCTGCTCGGGGGTGCCGGAGAAGGCGAACAGGTCGAGCAGGTCGTCGCCGATCAGCGCACCGGCCAGGTCGTCCTCCCGGCGGCCGACGTGCTGCTGGATCCGGGCCAGCAACTCCGGGTCCAGCTCGATCGTCGGGTCGAGGGCGGCGACCACCGCCAGGTACATGGCCACCTCCCGGCGGGCCACCCGGCGGGCCAACGCACCGTCCTCGTCGACCACGGTGACCGCACCGAGCACCACGCCGGTGCCGTCCCGGTGCGGGGCCGCCGTGTCGTCCAGCCAGGCCCGCATCATCCGGGCCATCGCCGGGTTCGCCGAGCCGCCCACCTTGACCTCGCTGGCGAACCCGGCCGCGGCCCGCGCGGTCTGCCGCCCCCAGGTGCCGACCAGGACCGGCACGTCGGCGCGGGCCGGGGTGTAGCGCAGCGACGTGCCTGGTGCCACGGTGAACTCGGTGCCCTGGTAGCCGCTGTCGTCGCCGGCGAGTAGCAGCCGCACCACGTCGACGGTCTCGACGATGCGTCGGATGGGACGGACCTGCGGCACCCCGATCTCGTTGAGCCAGGTGCCCCGGGCCAGCCCCAGGTAGGCCCGGCCCTGCGAGGCCAGGTCCAGTGCGGCCACCTGGCCGGCGACCTCCACCGGGTGCATGGTGAACGGGTTGACACAGGCGGCACCCAACCGGATCCGCCGGGTGTGCCGGGCCGCCACCAGCAGCGGGAAGATCGGCGGCTGGTACATCAGGTCCCCGAAGACCGAGAGCACGTCGAAGCCGTGCCGCTCGGTCAGCTGGGCCAGCTCCGCGTACTCGTCGGCGGACTTGTCGGACTGCAGGCCGATGCCGACCAGCCCAGCGCTCACGTCAACTCCTCGGTGGGGATGCGCTGTAGGCCGGTCCGCTCGATCCGCATGATCAACCGCTCGTCCGGGTCCGGGCAGGCGACGTGGCTGTCCCGGGCCAGCCAGTCGCCCTCGGCCAGCTCCCGCTGCTTCGCCGGCAGCAGCGGCAGACACGCGGCCAGGGCGTAGAGGCAGAAGTGCCCGCCGGCGGGGATGGTGAGCCGGTTGGAGCCGGTCAGGTCGATGTGGTCGCCCGGCTTCAGGCCACACACCGAACGGCCCTCGATCCGCTCCACCACGATCCGCAGGTCGTACAGGTCGGTGGTGGGTTCCTCGGCGCTCATCGCACGGCCTCCGCGTGGTGGTGCACGATGCGCCAGGAGCCATCCTCGCGGCGCAGGACGTCGGTCACCCGGAAACACTCGTCCGGCCGGGTGTCGCCGAAGCGGGCCCGCAGCAGGTAGCGGACCAGACCGGTGTCGCCCCAGGCGTCGGCGCGTAGGTCTTCCGGCACCACCGAGAGTGGTGGCGAGCCGGCGGCCCGGGTCGCCCGGCGGTCCCGCAGGTCGTCAAGTGCGCGCAGGCCGGTCAGTAGCCCGGCGGCGTCGGACTCCCAGAACGTCAGGTCGGGGTGCAGGTACGCGTCGAAGGCGGGCCGGTCACCGAGGGACCGGTACAGGTCGGTGATGGTGGTCAAGAGCTCATCGCTCATCGGTTGTCACTTCCGATCAGGGGGTACGGCGGTGCGGGTGGTCAGGGCAGGTCGGCCAGGCGGGCACGGAGCGGGTCCAGCCCCATGGGTCCGAGCGCCAACGCCGTGTGGTGGAAGCGTTTGCGGTCGAACGCCGAACCCTCACGCCGCTCGGCCTCCCGACGGGCCTGCTGCCACAGCCGCGCGCCGACCTTGAAGGCCAGGGCCTGCGCCGGCCAGCCGAGGTACCTGTCGACCTCGAAACGGGCGGTCTCGGCGTCCAGGCCGGCGACGCGGGTGAGCACGTCCACCGCGAGCGCGGGCGTCCAGCGCCGCTCCTCGGTGAACCCGTTGCCGGCCGGGATCGGCAGCCGCAGGTGCAGGCCCAGGTCGATGACCACGCGGGCGGCCCGCCACATCTGACCGTCGAGCATGCCGAGCCGCTCGGCCGGGCCGGCGTAGAGGCCAATCTCGTCGGCGAGGCGTTCGGCGTAGTGCGCCCACCCCTCGGCGTACCCGTGCACCTGGCAGAGGGTGCGCTGCCACGGGTGCAGGGCGGCGGTGGTGAGGGTGACGGCGTGCTGGAGGTGGTGGCCGGGCAGCCCTTCGTGGCAGAGCGTGCCGACGTGCCGCCACACCGGCACTGTCGACTCGCCCGAGGGCACCGACCACCAGATCGCGCCGGGACGCGTCAACGCCGGGTCGGGTGGCGTGTAGTACATGACTCCGGAGGTGGCGGGGCTGATCCGGCACACCACCTGGCGGGTCGCCGCCGGGATGTCGAAGTGGGTGCCGTCGAGCGCGTCGGTCAACCGCTCGGTGCGCTGGCGCAGCCACTCCTCCAGAGCCGGGCCGGCCGACACCCGGCCGGCCGGGTCGGCGTCCAACGCCGCCCGCGCGGCCGCCACCGTCGGGTGGCCCAGCTCGCCCGCGACGGTACGCAGCTCGGTGGCGGTGCGGTCCAACTCCGCCCAGCCGTACGCGTACACCTCGTCGAGGTCGACTGTGGCACCGAGGAAGCTGCGGGCGGTGACTCGGTAGAGGTCGCCACCAACACCGTCCACCTCGGACGCTACGGGTGCCAGGTCGGCGCGGAGGAACGCGGCGAAACCCGTGGTGGCGGCGGTGGCCAGCCGGGCGCCCAGGTGCAGCTGCGCGGCGAGTGGCCCGCCGGGGTAGCCGTCCACCAGCCGCCCGTAGAAGTCCGCGCGGGTCCAGGCCGTGCACTGGTTGGCGACCACGAGCACCTGTCGGCGGGCGACCAGCTGTCCGCGCTGCGCCGACCGGCGCAGCGTCGCGGCGTACCGGGCGAGGGCCTCGGGCACCTGGCGCAGGTGGACGGCGAGGACCGCCCAGTCGTCCTCGGTGTCCCGGGGCAGGTTGTCGAAGATCTGCCGGAGCAGGTGCACCGGGGTGGCCAGCGGGGCGAGCAGTCGGGTGGTGAAGCCCGCGTCGTACAGGTCGACCTCGCTAGCCAGCCGGTCGAGCAGGGCGTCGGCCAGGACCAGCTCGCCGGGGCCGTGGGTGGTCGCGGTGGCGGCGGCCGTCGCGGTGCGTCGGGCCAGCTCCGCGCGGGCGTCGAACCCGTCCGGTGAGAGATCCGGGACGTGCGACCCAGGGGTACGCCCCACCGCCTCGGCCGCCTGTGGGTCCAGCTCGGCGAGCGCGTCGAGGTACCCGTCGGCGACCCCGGTGATGCTTGTCATCGCGGTACGCCGAGCCGGCCGTGGTCGTCGCGGTACGCCACCCCGCCCTTGAGCACCGCGTGCAGGGTGCGCAACGCGGAGACCGAGCGGGTCGGGTCGTCGCGCAGCACCAGCAGGTCGGCGTGCTTGCCGGCCTCGACGCTGCCGAGGGTGTCGGCCCGATCCAGCCACTGCGCGGGGCGGATGGTGGCGGCCTTGAGCGCGTCCGCGACGGGCATCCCCGCGTCCACCATGAACTCCAGCTCACGGATGGTCGCCGTGGTCTCGTCGTAGCCGGCGTGCGGGGGCATGTCGCTGCCCAGCGCGATCGGCACCCCGTTACGGATGGCGTGCTGGAGGCTCTCCCAGTGTCGAGGGCCGGCGGCGAGCGCCCGGTCCATCAACCAGCCCGGCACCCCGGAGTCGCGGAAGAACTGCTCGCACCGGCTCACCACGATCGTCGGCACGTACCAGACACTGCGCTCGGCCATCAGCCGCGTCACGTCGTCGGTCAGCTCGTAGCCGTGCTCGACGCAGTCGAGGCCCAGCTCCACGGCCCGCCGGACCGAGTCGGCCGGGCCGGCGTGCGCGGTCACCTTGCGCCCCCAGTCGTGCGCGACGCGGATGACCGCGGCCATCTCGTCGTCGAGCAGCTGCGGGGTGTCGATCGCCTCGTGCTGCCCGGCGATCCCACCGGAGATGCAGACCTTGATCAGGTCTGCGCCGGCGCGGAGCTGTTCGCGGGTGGCCCGGCGGAACCCGTCCGCGCCGTCGGCCTCCAGGGCGTCGGCCTCCCAGCCGTGCCCGCCGGTGCAGCAGAGCGCATGCCCGGCGGTGAAGATGCGCGGGCCGTCGACCGCGCCGGCCTCGATCCCCTTGCGCAGGGCGAAGTCCGCGTAGCGGCTCTCCCCGACGAGACGGGCGGTGGTGACACCGGAGTGCAGGGTGCGCCGGGCCGAGTCGGCCATCAGCAGTACCAGCTCAGCCAGGTTGGCGCTGTGCACGGTGTCGGCGAGGTGGCCGGGCAGCCCCAACGAGAGGTGCACGTGCATGTTGGTCAGGCCCGGCATGACGTGGTCGCCGCCGAGGTCGACCACCCGGGCGTCGCCGGCCTCGGCGAGGACGTCGTCGACCTGACCGACGGCACGGATCAGCCCGTCGGCGTCGATCCAGATGCCGCGATCCGGTTGGAGGGCATCCTCGACACCGTCGTAGAGGGCGAGGTTGACCAGGACCTGTTCGGTGGGCATGCGCATGTGGGGCGTCCTCAGAGTGAGCGCGCGACGGTCGATGCCGCAGCGGAGTCGGTGAGCCAGCAGGCGACGCTGCGGTCGCCCAGGTCGACGGTGGGTGGCTGCTCCCCGCAGGGCGCGAACGCGTGCGGGCAGCGCGGCCGGAAACGGCACCCGGTGGGGGCGTTGGCCGGGTCGGGCACCTCCCCGGCGAGGATGGCGGGCAGCCGCGGGGTGGGCCCGATCTGCGGCACCGCGTCGATCAGCGCCCGGGTATACGGGTGTCGGGGCTCGCGCCACAGCTCGCGGGTGGGTGCGGCCTCGACGATCCGGCCCAGGTACATCACGGCGGTCACGTCGGCGATCTCGTGCACCAGCGCCAGGTCGTGGGAGATGAACAGCATGCCCATGTCGAGGTCGCGGACCAGCCCGACGAGCAGGTTGACCACCTGGGCCTGGGACGAGGCGTCCAGCGCGGTGACCGGCTCGTCCGCGATGATCATGCGAGGTTCCGGGGCGAGCGCGCGGGCGATCGCCAGGCGCTGCCGCTGACCGCCGGAGAACTGGTGCGGATACCGTTGGGCGGCGCTTGTCGGCATGGCCACCCGTTCGAGCAGCTCGTGCACCCGGGCCCGGCGGGCCGCCCCGGTGACCGCCGCCGGGACGCCGTCGAGGAGCTGGGAGCCGATGGTGCGCCGGGGGTTCAGCGAGGCGTACGGGTTCTGGAAGACCATCTGCAGGCCGACCTCGGCACCCGAGCGGGGTCGCCAGCCCAGCGGGGTGACCGGTCGGTCGGCGTACCGGACGGTGCCGGCGCTCGGTGCGCTGAGCCCGACCGCGACGCGGGCCAGGGAGGACTTGCCGCACCCGGATTCGCCGACCAGGCCGACGATCTGGCCGGGCGACACCTCCAGGCTGACCCCGGCGACGGCCCGGACCCGCCCCCGCCCTCGGGAGCGGTACTCGACCTCGACATCGGTGAAGGACAGTCGGGCTGGGGCGTTCACGCGGCCACCTCCAGGCGCGGACGGACCACGCAGGCCACCGACCGGTCGGCACCGGCGGGGGTGAGCGGGGGCGGGGCGTCGCCGCAGGACGGTTCGGCGTACCCGCATCGGGGTTGGAACGGGCAACCCGGCGGCGCCTCGCCGGGCGCCGGCGGCGCGCCCGGGATCGGCCGCAACGTCCCGCCGGTCTGGGTGCCGTGCGGTCGGGCGCCGAGCAACGCGGCCGTGTACGGGTGCGTGGGGGCGGTGAGCAGCGCACCCGTCGGGCCGGTCTCGACGACCCGCCCGGCGTAGAAGATGTATCCCCTGGTGGTGAGGGCGCTGAGCACCCCGAGGTCGTGGGTGATGAACGCGACGGCCAGCCCGGTCTCGGCGCGCAGCCGTTCCAGCAGGGCGAGGATGCCGGCCTGCACGGTGACGTCGAGGGCGGTCGTCGGTTCGTCGGCGATCAGCAGGCGGGGTTGGGCGGCCAGGGCGATGGCGATGGCCACCCGCTGCCGCATGCCGCCGGAGAACTGGTGCGGGTACGCGCGCAGCGCCCGCTCCGGGTCCGGGATGCGGACCTGGTCGAGCAGCTCCACCGCGCGGCGGCTGGCGGCGCGGCGGTCCATCCGCAGGTGCACCCGCATGTGCTCGGTGAGCTGCCTTCCGACGGTGAGCATCGGGTGCAGCGCAGCGCTCGGGTCCTGGAACACCATGGCGATGCCGGCGCCACGGACCCGCTGCCAGCCCTTGGTGTCGAGGCCGAGCAGTTCGGTGCCGGCGTACCGGGCCGAGCCGCTTACCGCTGCCCCCGGGGGCAGCAACCCGAGCAGGGTCTGCGCGGTGAGGCTCTTGCCGCAGCCGCTCTCCCCCGCGATGCCGACCAACTCGCCCTCGTCGACGGTCAGCGACACGTCGTGCAGGATCGGCAGTGGGCCACGCGGCGAGGGCAGGGTGACGGCCAGGGAGTCGACGTCGAGCAGCGGTGCCACCTCAGCGTCCCTTCGAGTAGCGGGGGTCGAGCCGGTCGCGCAGCGCGTCGCCGAGCACGTTGAACGCCATGACGACGGTCAGGATGGCGAGGCCGGGGAAGACGCTGACCCACCACATCGACAGGTCCTGCGCGCCGAGGGCCACCATCGAGCCCCACTCGGCGGCCGGTGGGCGGGGGCCCAGGCCGAGGAACGACAGGGCGGCGAGCAGCAGCACCGCGTTGCCCAGCTCCAGGGTGGCCAGCACGATCGCCGGGCCGATGCTGTTGGGCAGCACGTCGCGGCGCAACGCGCGGATCGGCCCGACGCCGAGCAGCCGGGCGGCGTTGAGGTAGTCGTCGCCACGCATGCTCAACACGGCGCTGCGGATGACCCGGGCGTAGACCGGCCAGGAGACGATGACCAGGGCAAGCACGGCGTTGCGGGTGTTCGGGCCGAACGCCGCCGTGACCGCCATGGCCAGGATGATCTGCGGGAACGCGAACACCAGGTCGGTCAGGCGCATCAGCGCCTCGTCGACGAACCGGCCGACGTATCCGGCGACCAACCCGAGCAGCCCGCCGACGAGCAGGGCGAGCGAGACGATGGCCAGGGCCAACGGGATGGACAGTCGGGCGCCGTGGACGACCCGGCTGAGGATGTCCCGGCCGAGCGAGTCGGTGCCGAACCAGTGCGTCCCGGACGGTGGGGCGTACGCGTCGGGGCTCTGCGCCAGCGGGTCGAACGGTGCGAGGACGTCGGCGAGCAACGCCAGCAGCAACCATCCACCGAGGATGGTCAGAGCCACCACGGTGATCGGTTGCCGCCAGACCGGCCGGCTGGTCGCACCGCCGCGCAGTCGGCCGAGCCAGCGGCGTCGACCCAGCGCCCGCTCCGCCTTCGGGTCTGCAAGTGTCGTCATGACAACCGGATCCTCGGATCGATGAGCCCGTACAGCAGGTCGACCGTCAGGTTGACGAGCGTGTAGACAAGTGCCACGAACAGGCTGACGCCGAGGATCGCGGGCAGGTCCAGCGCCGTGGCGCTGCGGTAGGCGTACTGGCCGACGCCGGGCCAGCCGAAGATGCTCTCGACAAGCACCGTCCCGGAGAGCAGCGAGGCGAACGCCAGGCCGGAGACGGTGACCACCGGGACGAGGCCGGCCCGCAGCAGGTGCCGGCGCAGCACCACCCGGGTCGGTAGACCCTTGGCGTACGCGGCCCGGATGTAGTCCTGCTGGAGCACCTCGAGCATCGCGGAGCGGACGAAGCGCACCAGCATCGCCACCGTCAGCGAGGTCAGCACGAGCACCGGCAGGGACAGGTGCTGGGCGGCGTCCCAGGCGACGTCCCACTGCCCGGCGAGCGCCGCGTCGATGGTGTACATGCCGGTGACGGTGGGCGGCGGGCTGAAGTCGGTGGAGAGTCGCCCGCCGCTGGGCGCCAGACCGAGCTGGTAGAAGAAGACGTAGAGCACGACGAGGGACAGCCAGAACGGCGGGGTGGAGAGCCCCAGCAGGGCGCCGACCCGGACGAGTTGGTCGGTGAGCCGGCCGTTGCGGACCGCCGCGAGCATGCCGATTCCGGTGCCGATGAGCAGCGCCAGCACCATGCTCGGCAGGGCCAGCTCCAGGGTCGCCGGCACGTAGTGCAGCAGGTCGTCCAGGACGGCCCGGCCGGTCTGCTGGGAGTGGCCCAGGTCGCCGTGCAACAGGTTGCCCAGGTAGTGCAGGTACTGGGCCCAGAGCGGCTGGTCCAGACCCCACTTCTCGCGGAAGGCGGCCACCGCGGCGGGGTCGTTGAGCGCCTGGTCGGAGAGGTTCGCGGTGACCGGGTCACCGGGCACCACGTTGACCAGACCGAACGTCACCACGGTGACGCCCAGCAGCAGACCGGCGGTGACCGCCACCCGCTTGGCCAGGAAGGTCAACAGCGGGTGGGCACCCCGGGGCCGGGACGCGGTCGTGGCGACCGCGCCCGGCTCACCGTCGTGGACTGTCGTCATGTCGTCGGGACTACTTACGGCCGACCGCGGCGACGTCCACCTGCCAACCGGCGGCGGTGTAGTCCGCCCCGGTCAGGTCCGTGGTCGCCACGACGATGGAGGAGTTGCTGGCCAGCACGAGGTACGGCGAGGACGCGTTCATCAGCCGCTGCCACTCCTGCATGGCGGTGGCCCGGCCGGCCAGGTCGAGGGTCGCGGTGACCTTCTTGCCGGCGGCAACGATCGCCGGATCGGCCCGCTCGACCGACCAACCCGAGCGCAGGGCGGTGGCCTGCCCGGGTGCCATGTTGTTGATCAGTGAGTCGGCGACCGGGTAGTTCAGGCTCTGCGGGGTGAACCCGAGGGGTGACTTCCCGCCGCGCATCTCGTCGAGGAAGGTGGTCAGTGGCTGCGGGTTGAGCTCCAGCTTGATGCCGGCCTCGGCGGCGTCACCCTGCACCTTGGTGGCGACCGTGCCGAGGTCCACGCCCTTGTAGGTGATGGCCGGGTAGGTGAACTTCACCGTGGGGTTGCTCAGCCCGGCCTCGGCGAGCAGCGCCTTGGCCTTGGCCACGTCCCGCTTGGACTCCTCGCCAGCCGGCAGCGCGCCGGGGAAGGCGGGCGCGACCAGCCCGGCGCCGGGGGCGGCGCCCTTGCCGTACAGGGCGGCGATGCCCTGGTAGTCGATGGCGGCGCGCAGGGCCTGGTTGAACTTCGGGTTCGAGGTGACCGCCGAGACGCCCGGGTCGGCGTTGAGGAAGAGGAAGTAGACGGTGTCCTGCACGCCGGAGGTCTGCAGGCTGCCCGACAGCCCGTCGAGGAGCTTGCCGGAGATGTCCAGGGAGATCTCGGCGGCCTCGGCACGCTGCATGGTCAGCTTCTGGGTCTGCACGTCCATGTTGCGCAGCACCACCCGGGAGAACTGCGGCTTCGTGCCCCAGTACTTCGGGTTGGCCTCCAGCACCACCTGCGACGAGGGGTCGTAGGACTTCAGCACGTACGGGCCGCTGCCGAGGGAGTTGGTGTCCAGGTACTGCTGCGCGGTGTCGCCCTGGGCGGCGTCCGCGCCGTCGCGGGCGCCGTGCTCCTTGGCGGCCTTGGAGTTGAGCACCGCGGTCGACGGCATCGACAGCACCACCGGGATGTTCGGATCGGGGGTGGCCGAGGCGACCACGACGGTGCTGTCGTCGGTCTTGGTCACGGTCAGACCGCTGACGGTCACTGCGGGGCTGGCCTTGATGTTCTTCAGGCGGTTGAGCGAGAAGACCACGTCGTCGGCGGTGAGCGGGCTGCCGTCGGCGAACGTGACGCCCTGCCGGAGCTTGAAGGTGAACGTCTTGGCGTCCGGCGACGCCTGGTACGACTCGGCCAGCGCGGGGACCGGCTTGCTCACATCCGAGCCCTTGAAGGTGAGCAGGGTGTCGTAGAGGGCGTGCACGGCGGTCAGACCGGTCGCCTCGTAGACCCGGCCGGGGTCGAGGGTCTTGAGCACGAACGAGGTGTTCACGGTGAGGGTCTTGGCCGTACCGTTCGCGTTTCCACCGCTGCCGCCAGCGCTACAGGCGCTGACGGAGAGGACGGCCAGCGTCGCCAGAGCGGACGCTCCGGCGAGGAGCCGGCGGGGGGACACCGACATGCTGTTCCTACCTTCGTTATCGCGCGGCCCGCCGAGCGGGAACCGCGGGGCGTCGACGCCCGGCGGGCGACACCACGCATCGGCCGGGCCGATGGAATGACGGCGTCGCGGGCTTCTCGGGGGCGTCGTCTCGGGGTTGGATGTAGACCGGACGGCCAGGCGTCCGGTTCGCGCCTCGATGCAGCTTGTTCACTTGGGTCGAACATTGCCGCCTGATGTTTAGTGATCCTAAACATGGCCGTATAGTTTGGTCAATCAAGATTCAGCCACACTGTATTTTGGAACGAGGACACATGCTCGGTGACCGTCTCCGCGACCTGCGTCAGCAGCACTCCCTCACGCTGCGTCAGCTCGCCACAGCCGCCGACGTGTCCCCCGCGCTGCTCAGCCAGATCGAGAACGGCGCTACCGACCCCAGCCTGTCTACCCTGCGAAAGCTCGCCCAGGTCTTCGACACCTCGATCGCGGAGCTGTTCTCCGAGCCCGAGGCGCCGCCGGTGCACGTCAGCCGCGTCGGCGCCCGGACCCGGCTGGCCGCGCCACCCGGGCAGATCAGCTACGAACGACTCACCCCCGGCCGGGGCGACCTGGAGGTGCTCCAGGCCCACCTCGCACCCGGCGACGCCAGCTCGGCGGAGCCGTGGGCGCACCCGTCGACCGAGTGCGCGATCGTCGTCACCGGCGAGGTCGTCGCCGAGATCGGCGGTGAGTCGTACGCCCTCACCGCCGGCGAGTCGGTCACCTTCGACTCGCGCCTGGCGCACCTCTACCGCAACGCCAGCGACCAGCACGCCCACCTGATCATCGCGGTGACGCCGCCGACCCCCTGACCGACCACGGTGGACATCCGAGGGGATCGACGGATCGCCGGCCCGGTCCTAGCATGTCGACGAATGGATCTTCGAGATTGGCCCCTGCCGACCCCCGGCAACCAGCCCAACCGAAGGGAGACGCGCATGCGTCGACCCCGTCATCTGGCACTCCTGAGCATCGGTGTGTCCGGCGCTCTGGTGCTCAGCGCAGCCCCCACAGCAACGGCTGCCCCGCCCACCGCAACCACGCCCACCGGCATCGTGGTCAGCGACGGCATGACCCAACCGGTCTTCTCACTCGCCGACGCCATCGAGGAGCGGGTGTTCGTCCAGACCCCGGTGGACACCGACCACGACGGCCGACTCGACCGGGTGGCGATCGACATCTCCCGCCCCCGGGAGACCGCCACGCAGGGCTTCAAGGTGCCGGTCATCTTCGAGCACAGCCCATACCGCAAGGGCACCTGGGATGACGTGCCGTACCCGAGCGTCCTGGTTGACGACCTACCGCAGAACGGGCTGACCAACCGCGCCGGGCAACGCGCGCTCGACGTCGGCGCGCAGCGGGCCCAGGCGAAGGCCAACCTGCCCGGCTCGCTCGACGACTACTACGTGCCCCGGGGGTACGCGGTGGTGCTCGGCCAGAGCGTCGGCACCGGCGACTCGGACGGCTGCCCGACCAGCGGCGACCAGGCCGAGACGCTGGGCACCAAGGCGGTCATCGACTGGCTCAACGGCCGGGCGAAGGGGTACGACGCGAACGGCGCCCCGATCACCGCCGGCTGGACCACCGGCGCGGTCGGCATGACCGGCGTCTCCTACAACGGGACGCTGCCCAACCAGGTGGCCACCACCGGCGTCAAGGGCCTCAAGACCATCGTGCCGGTCTCCGCGATCAGCAGCTGGTACGACTACTACCGGGCCAACGGCCTGGTAGTCGCGCCGGGGACGTTCCAGGGCGAGGACCTCGACATCCTGGCCCAGTTCACCGCCGGGCAGGCACGGGCCGAGGGGTCCTGCGTCGACGAGCTCGCGACGATCACCGCGAAGCAGGACCGGGTCACCGGCGACTACTCGAACTTCTGGCGCGACCGCGACTACCTCGACGCCCACGACGTCAAGGCCAGCGTCTTCGTCGTACACGGCCTCAACGACTGGAACGTCAAGACCGAGCACTTCGCCGGCTGGTGGGACCAGCTCGCCAAGCGCGATGTGCCGCGCAAGATCTGGCTGCACCAGGGCGGGCACGGCGGCCCGGGCAGCAGCGCGTCGGTGACCCTGCCCAGCGGGCAGACGTGGACG
The DNA here is from genome assembly GCF_000718555.1 of Micromonospora chokoriensis. Lineage (GTDB taxonomy): Bacteria > Actinomycetota > Actinomycetes > Mycobacteriales > Micromonosporaceae > Micromonospora > Micromonospora chokoriensis_B. Next base: position 50,522 of record NZ_JOAN01000019.1, on the reverse strand, counting down.
TACAAGCAGACCGAGAACCGCTGGTTCGACTTCTGGCTGTGGAACGTGCGCAACGGCATCATGGACGAGCCGACGGCGGTGCTCCAGCGCGAGGACCGCGCCTACACCACCTACGCCAACTGGCCCGACCCGGCCGCACGGGAGGTCGGCCTGCGCTTCGCGGCCACCGACGCCAGCGCGCCGGGCACGCTCACCACGGGCAAGCCGTCGAAGGCGAAGGTCGAGCAGAGCTTCGTCGACCAGGGCCGGACCATCCACCCGGACACCCTGGTGTCCAACCCGGACACCGCCAGCGCCAACCGACTCGCCTACCGCTCCCCCGAGCTGACGCAGAGCGTGCGCATCTCCGGACGCCCGGAGATGCGGCTGCGAATGGCGATCGACAACAAGCCGGACGCGAACCTCACCGCGTACCTGGTCGACTACGGCCCGGCCGGGTCGACCGCCGCGCCGACCGTGGTGACGCGAGGCTGGATGGACCCGCAGAACCGCAAGAGCGCCGCCCGCACCGAGCCGGTCAAGCAGGGCAAGCTGTACGACTACAAGTGGACCATGGAGCCGAAGGACTACATCTTCCCGGCGGGGCACCGGATCGGCGTGGTGGTCTTCTCCAGCGACCAGGAGTACACCCTGCTGCCGCTGGGCGGCACCGAGCTGCGGGTCGCGCCGAGCGACAGCGAGCTGCGACTGCCGGTCGTCGGCGGCCGGAGCGTCCTCGGGTTCTGACCCGTCCGTGCGCTTGAGGTGGGGCAGTTCGACGCGTTCGGGCTGCCCCACCCGCACGATCGTGCTTGATCATGCCGGCCCGGTGCTCGTTTTCCACCAACTGCGGCACGTATTGACAAGTTTCGACTTCCGGGTGACGCTTAGGCCGCTGAGAGCGCTCTCTCGCACCTGGCGTAATCAGCCACCACCAGTCTGGCCAGGGGCAATCTCCGACGTCTTCGGCGGCGGCGCCGGAGCTGCCCCCTGACCCGTCCCCCGACAGGAGTCATGAGATGGACAGGGCCGCACCCCTCTCCGGCATCCCCCGCCGACTGCGCCTCGCCACGGCGATCGGCGCTCTGCTGGTGCTACTCGGCACGTACCTGGTGTCCGCCACCGACCGGGCCGACGCCGCCCCGGTCGCCAACGCCGCCGGCCAAGCCGACGCCGACTTCGGCGTCAACGTCATCCGGGTCGCCGAGTTCCCCGCCGACTGCACCTACAGCCACCGGCTGCCGGACGACCCGATCATCTTCCCCGGCCTGCCCGGGGCCTCGCACATGCACAGCTTCTTCGGCAGCACCGTGACGAACGCCAACACCACCCTCCCCGACCTGGTCAACTCGCCCACCACCTGCAACCCGCGGGTGGACGTCTCGTCGTACTGGGTGCCGACTCTCTACCGGGACAACGTCGCGGTGGAGCCGGCCATCGCCACGTTCTACTACCTCGGCGAGGGCGTACGCGCCGACGTCGTCGCGAACACCCAACCGTTCCCGCTGGGGCTGCGCCTCGTCGCCGGCAACGCGAAGGCCACCGGGCCGAACGACAGCATCGCCCGCTGGTCCTGCCTGCACGCCGGGCACGTGCCGCCGTCGAAGGACTTCGTCAACTGCCCGTCGGGCACGATGCTGGAGTCGTACCTGGACTTCCCGCAGTGCTGGAACGGCCGTGACCTCGACTCGCCGGATCACAAGAGCCACCTGGCGTACCCGGTGAACCAGGCCTGCCCGAGCACCCACCCCGTGCACGTGCCGAAGCTGCGGCAGGTGCTGCGGTACCCGGTCACCGGCGACCCGTCACGATTCCGGCTGGCCTCCGGGCCGGGCTACACGATGCACGGCGACTTCTTCAACGCCTGGCCGGTGGCGGAGTTGGCCCGTCGGGTCCAGGACTGCATCCGTCCCGTCATCAAGTGCGGTCACGACGGTCGTCCGATCTGAGCGACAGGTCCACACCGCGGCGGCGGGTCCGGTCACCCGGGCCCGCCGCCCTGGGTGGGAAGGGAGATTGGATGCGCCGGCTCACGGCGTCCACCCTGCTCATCGCCGTGCTACTCGTCGCCGGCTGCGGCGCTGGGCCACGGGACGCGGCCAGCACCACCACACCACCCGCGACCGCGCCGACACCCACGGGTACGGCGTTCAACCCCACCGACGTCGCCTGGCTGCAACTGACCGTGGCCATGATCGAGCGCCTGCTGCCCGTACTCGATCTGGTGTCGGCGCGGACCACCGACCCGGCCTGGCGGCGGACCGCCGCCCAGATCGGGGCCACCCAGCGCGCTGATCTGGACCGCGCCCACCGACTACTGGCCGAGGCCGCCGCCCCGACGACCAATCCGCACGAGGGGCACGACATGCCAGGCATGGTCACCGCGCAGGAGATGACCGCGCTGCGGTCGGCTACCGGGGAGCCGTTTCACCGGCTGCTCGCCGCGCACCTGCGGGCGTACCTGGCGCAGTCGGTCCGGGTCGCCGCCGCGGAGCGGCAGAGCGGCGCCCAGCCGACCACCGTCGCGCTGGCGACAGCCGTGGTCCGCAACGGCACCGCCGACCTCACCCGGCTGGACGAGCTCACACCCGCCGCCCACCCGCGCAGGCCCACCCTCGGTGATCAAGAGGTCTACGTCATCCCGCCCGGCGTGTCGTGACGCGAACCTCTTGATCACCGGGGCGGTGGTGGGGTTGGGGGTCCTCAGGCCGTTCGGGCACCTGCGCGTAGCGAGTCGATGGTGAGGTCGAGGACGGCTTCGAGGTGGTCGATCTTTCCGGTGGAGAGCAGCAGCAGCACACCGCCCTGGATGCCGGCGAGCAACGCCGCCGCAGCGCGGTCGGCGTCGAGGTCCGAGGCGATGTCGTCGGTCGACTGCATGTGCCGGATGCCCTCGGCGATCGCTTTCTGCCAGCGCACCATGAGCCCGGTCACGATCGCCTGCGCGCCGGGCGCCCGTCTGCCCGTCTGGCCGAGCAGCCCGTTGAGGGGGCATTTCACACCCTGTGCGAGGTAGCGCTCGATCAGTCGGTCGCGCCACGCCAGCCAGGCCGGCCAGGACGTCAGGTTGCTGAGCATCGGCTCCTGGTCGATGAGCACCTGATCGGCCTCGTGCTCGGCGACCGCGAGCAGCAACTCCTCCTTCCCGTCGGGGAAGTAGTGGAAGAGCTGACCCTTGCTGGTGCCGGTGTGGGCCATCACATCCTCGAGGCGTACCTCGTCGACGCCGCGCTCACGGATCTCGGCCGCCGCGCCGGCGACGATCCGCGCCCGGGTCGCCTCGCCCTTGCGGGTCAACGCCCGTGTCATGACACCTCCCGCTCTGGACCTGCGGGTCCAACCCTAGCTCGGTTTCTGGACTTGCAGGTCCAAATTTGTCGAGCAAAGGTCTGGGACGCGCGGTCCGCAGCGGGCCGGCACCACGATCGGGAGGGCACCACGATGAACCACTACTACCTGCTCGGGCGGTCCGGTCTGCGGGTGAGCCGGCTGGCGCTGGGCACCATGAACTTCGGCGTGGACGGGTTCCACGCCGCGTACGGCAAGACCGAGGAGGAGGCCGAGCCGATCTTCCGGCAGTACCTGGAGGCGGGCGGGAACTTCATCGACACGGCGGACTTCTACACCGCCGGGGAGAGCGAGAAGATCCTCGGCCGCCTGATCGACCGGGCCGGCGTCCGCGAACGGCTCGTGCTCACCAGCAAGGCCACCAACACCGTCGACCCGTCCGACCCGAACGCCAGCGGCAACGGTCGCAAGCACATCATGCGGGCGGTGGAGGCGTCGCTGCGCCGGCTCGGCACCGACTACATCGACCTGTACCTGCTGCACACCTGGGACCGGATCACCCCGGTCGAGGAGGTCGTGCACACCTTCGACGACCTGGTGCGCTCGGGCAAGATCCGCTACGCCGGGCTCTCCGACGTACCGGCCTGGTACGCGGCTCGGGCACAGAGCTACGCCGAGGCGCACGGGCTGGCCCCGATGATCAACCTGCAGCTGCCGTACTCCCTGGTGACCCGGGACATCGAGGCGGAGTTCGTGACGATGGCCCAGTCGCTGGGCATGGGGCTCACCGCGTGGAGCCCGATCGGCGGGGGTCTGCTCAGCGGCAAGTACCGACGGACCGGCGACGGCGTGAGCGGGACCGGGCGATTGACCAACCCGGCCGCCGCGGGCCGGGAGATCAGCCCCGGCGACTGGCAGGTGATCGAGGCGTTGGAGAGCGTGGCCGCCGATCTCGGGCGCAGCATGGCCCAGGTGGCGATCAACTGGACGGCGACCCAGCCCGCCATCGCCTCGGTGGTCATCGGGGCGAGCAGCCCCGAACAACTCGCCAGCAACTTCGAGGCGCTCGACTTCGAGATCCCGGCCGATGCCCGTCGCCGGCTCGACGAGGCGAGCGCCCCGAAGGTCGGGCTGCTGTACTCCATGTTCACCCCGCAGTACCAGTCCTGGGTGGTGAGCCCCGGCCTCGGCATCGGCGACAAGCCCGCCGGCTACGCCCCGCCGGTGTTCAACGGCGCCACCTCGCCCTCGAAGTAGGACCTCGCGCCGAGCAAGACCGCGTCGCTGAGCAAGATCGCGCTCGATCATGGAAACAGTGGGGTCCGAACGCGCGGAGACCACTACCGCCAGGATCGAGCGCGATCTTGGCCAAAGGTGGCGCTGGCTGAGGGGTGCGCCCGGTTGACCGGGCGCACCCGGTCAGCTACTCCGCATTCGGCGGCGCGAAGGCGACCCGGGAGCGCAACTGCCGAAAGCCGGTCCGCTCCAACTCCGCCAGCACCGTCACCCGGTGGGCGTCCACGTCGGCGATGACCTCGCGGGCCCCACCGGCTGCCAGCACCCGGACCGCCTCGGCCACCAGCTCGGGCCGGGCGGCCTCGTCGAGCAGGCCGAGATAGGCGAACAGGGGGTAGCAGGCGTCTCCGGCCGTGCCGACCAGCCCGACCGGCTCGCCGGCCTCCACCGCGATGCGCCACCCTGCCACCGCGTCGCCGAGCCAGGCCAGGGGATCGGTGGCGAGGTCGACGCCGCCGACCAACCGCGCGGTCTCCGCGCCGGTCAGCACGTCCGGCTCGGCGATCCTGGCGACCAGCGCGTTGATCTCCGCCGCGTCGACGGGCGAACGGAAGTCGTACCGTTCCGAGGACGCCGGCAGGGGTGTGCCCGTCCAGGAGCATCGGAGCCGCTCGCCCCGCTCGACCAGCCCGGCGAGCCGGGCGGCTTCCATCGGCGCCCGCACCACGGCCAGCACCTCGGGTCGACGCCGCCAGTGCGCCGGCAGTGCGGCGTAGTACAGACCGGGACCACCCAGCGCCTCGTGGGCGGCGCGCAGCAGCTCGGCACCCACCTCCGGCTCGGCGTCCAGATCGAACCGCTCCAGCCAGGGGGCGCCGACGGCACCCGGTGGGAGGAGCCAGGCGGCCCGACCGACCACCCGACCGGCGCGCAGGGCGACCCAGGTGTTCTCGGGCCGGTAGCCGCCACCGGCGATCCCGTCGGCGTACGCGACCTGACGCAGTTGGGGCAGCGGATCGGGCATGGAGTCGAACAGGTCTTCCTCGCCCGCGACGAGCGGACGAATGACGAGATCAGTCATGGCTGGGTCCTCCGGGAAGCGAGCGCCCCGGGTCAGATCCGCGCGGACGCCGGAGCGCGGAGGGGGCGCAGAACATCGGACATTGTTCTGACCTCCTTCCAGCTCGACGGCGTGCCCGACGACCGTACGCGGACCGGTCACCGGCCCGCAATAGGTTTTCAGAGCGTCGGGTTGGTCTGCGACCCACGCCGGTGGGCTCGCTGGTCGAGCACGGCGATGCCAGCCACGATCACCCCTGCGGCGGCCGCCACGGCGACCGGCGGGAGCAGCACCATCACCGGTGCCGCCACGACCAGAGCGAGCGCGCCGAAGTACAGCGCCCGACAGCGCGGCGCGGTGTGACTCTCGCGCTCCAGGAAGCTCCGCCCAATCAGGAACAACACCGGGCCGCCGAAGATGATGGCCACCAGCGCCCAGTCGATCGGCGGGTCCGGGTCCTCGATGACCTGCCCGAAGCCGACAGCGGTGCAGATGATGCCGCCGACGATCAGCAGCAGGCTGTAGCTCGCCCATTGCGACAGCCGAATCCCCTCCCCGCTCGAGGTCGAGGCAGGGCCGGACGCGACGTGGTAGAAGTAGATCCGCCAGAACGAGACAGTTGCCAGGAACGCGGCGACGAGGGTGATGGTCCCCTCCAGGGTGAAACCCGGGAAGCTGACCGCAGCGCCGGCTTCGAGCACCACTTCGGCGAGAGCAATCATGAAGAACTGGTTGTACCGCTCGGCGAGATGCTCCTGCGAGACAGAGACCCCCAGCGTGGTCAGCTGTCGCCCGCTCATTCGGGGAAGGGGGTAGGTGCTGGCGGCGCCGACCAGCTCGATGGCGAGAGCGAGGGTCCAGAAGACGCCTCGACCGAGGCCGCCGCTGATGCCGCCCCCGATCCAGAGCACGCTGGACGACGCGTGCCAGGTAAGCACCCGGATCGCGAACGCGTGACCCGGATGACCCCGCAGGGCGACCACCAGGAAGAGCGGTCGGCCGACCTGGATGAGCACGTAGGTGCAGGCGAACACGACACCGCGCTTGCCGAACGCCTCCGGCAACGTGACGGCCAGCACCAGCGTGCCGAACATCGTCGCCAGCAGGACGGCCTGGAGATCGGGGCGCTGAGGGTCGTAGGTGCTGGCCAGCAGGGCGTTTAGCGACCAGATCATCCACATCGCGGTGAAGAACAGGACCGTCTGGCCCGCCTCGGACAGCAGCGTGTGCCGGACGATGGTCAGGTCGTCCGCGACCCGCCCGGCGAGGCGGGCGAGCGCGAAGACGTAGACGATGTCGAACAGCAGCTCCAGGACGGTCGCCGAGCGTGGGCTCCTGCTGTCCCCGAGCCCACGAATCCCGGTACGCGTCAGCACGGACGGAGCGCGGCGACCTCGTATCGGTGCTCGGTGACCTGCCCCGCTGCCATCGACCCGAGCCCTCTCGCCGGTCCGCCCCGACTCACCATGACAGGCCCATTTTATCTACCTATATGACGTTCCTGGCGGGTATAGCGGATACCCGGTCGACGCCGCCGACGCTTGGCGCGTATCGACGCCGTGAAGACACCCGCGTCCGCCGTGCAGGACGCGTGAAGATCCTTGTCCGGGGCTGGTCAGATGGGATCTGCTGGACGACGTCGGGGTGAAGGACCACCCCGAGGGAGGTGAGAAGGACGATGGTGGCGAGGTCCAAGCGGCGCAACCCGGCGGGCAGGTGCGAGCCCGGCCGTGGCGCGTGGACGGTCGGAGCGGCCCAGGCAGCGCCCGAGCGTCCCCGGCAACCGGGGTGCGTCCGCCCGTAGCCCTGTCGCTCTCACCGCGTCGCGCGGGCGGGCCGGGTCGGTTCGACCTGGTCCGCCGCGCCCCCAACGGCGGTACGCCGGATCATGGCTGCCGTCACCCTGCGGTACGAGCCTGGGTCGACGGGGAACAGCCACTGCCGGGCCCGGGTCAGCGGGCCGAGGTTGAGCCCGAGTTCGTCGAGCACCTCGTCGATGTTGTGCATCGAGAACGGGATGATGTTCGTGCCCCGAGCGTGCCGTCCGTTGGTGCGCGCCGTCATCCAGGTCAGCCGGGCCCGCACCTCGTCGCGCATCCGGCCCTCGGGCGGCAGGGTGATCCCGCCCCGCAGGTACGCGGCCGTCCAGACCGCCGCCATCTCCGCGCTCAGTGGGCTGAAGAACGACGAGTTGTAGCCGGCGAACGTCAGCCGCGGCACGCCGATCGGCAGGATCTGGCGGTAGAGCATGAAGTTGCCGGCCTCGTCCTGGAGCCGGGCGTGCAACGCGTCGTCGAAGAACGGCACGTGCTGGCGGAAGCCGGTGCCACAGATCACCAGGTCGGCGGCGAGCACCGTGCCGTCGGCCAGGCGAGCGGCGGGCCGGCCACCGTCGGCCAGCAACTCCGTGATCACCTGGTCCCGGTGCACGGCGATGCGTCCGTCGGTGACGCGCTCGAAGAAGCCCTCGGTGGCGAGGCTGACCGTACTGCGGGCGATGTCCTCGAAGCTGCCGTTCGGGACGAGACCCAGCCCGCGCAGTTTGAACTGCCGGGTGGCGACCGAGCCGACGCTGTCGACCATCCGCTGGCGTAGACCGTTGCCCGGGCCGTGCAGGAACCGCTCGAAGCCCTTGAGGTTGAGGTAGCGGAACAGCGCCTCACCCATCCGGGTGAGCAGCAGGTACTTGTAGTTGAGCGCACCGCCGAGCTTCCGAGGCATCTTCCAGAGCAGTTCGCGTGCCACGACGTGGGTCTGGGCGGCGACCTCGCTCACCGGGACCGCGACGTCGCACGACGACTTGCCGTACCCGACGACGAGGACGTTCTTGCCTCGGGCCGCCTCGATGTCGTGGAACTCCCCCGTCGCCAGGACGCGCCCTCCGGCGGCGACGAAGCTCGCCTGCCCGGCGTAGGACGGGACGTGCGGGTCGGAGAAGATGCCGTTGGCGACGATCAGGTGGTCGTACCGCTGGACCGTCAGCGGGTCCTGGGCGCCCGCCGGCCGCGACGTGACCAGCCACCCGGTCTCGTCGTGAACGAGTTCGGCGGAGGCGACCTCGGTGGACAGGCGCAGGGAGCTGGCCAGCCCGAACTTCTCCACGTAGCTCTCCAGGTACTGCTGGACCTGCTCACCCGAGGGCCACTGCGGGTAGTGGGCGGGCATCGGCAGGTCGGAGAGGTGGTAGGTGCCCTTGTCGTTCTGGGTGTGCAGACCGGGGTAACGCCGGGTACGACTCCACACGCCACCGACGTCGGGCGCCCGCTCGAACACGGTGACGTCGAATCCGCTCTGCCGCAGCACCTTCGCTGCGCTGACACCGCCGAATCCGGCGCCGACGACGGCAATCCTCATGGTCTCCTCCGAAGTACGCCCTGCCGGGAACCGCGCCAACGCCGACCGCCAGCGGTGGTCGCACGCTAGCGAGCAGACCGCGATGGTCGCTATCCGCGCGACGCGGGCGCTATCCGCAGTACGCAGCCGGACCCTTTTCCTGTCGGGTCGGCGGCTTTCGGGCCTGGTCCGACCCGGTCACGCCGTACGGTCAGCGCGACGGGACGCCCGGGAGGTGTCGGATGGATGCGGTGACGGTCCGGACGGACGACGTCGACCAGGCCCGCGCCGAGGTGGGCCGGGTCTTCTGTCCACACCGGCTCACCCCGCAGGCGGGCGTGCGCAGCGTGCAGCTGCGGATGGCGGCACGCCGGGCGGGCGGGGTGGGTGTCATCGACCTCGACTACGGGCAGGCGGTGCGCATCCAACCGCCCGCGCTGGAGACCTTCTACCTCGTCCAGATCCCCAGCGCCGGCAGCACGGTGGTCCGGCATGCCGGTCAGACCGTGACCTCGACCTCCGACGTCGCCTCGGTCCTGTCCCCGTACGACTCCTCGGACATGCAGTGGTCCGAGGGTTCGCCACACCGAATCTTCTACGCCGACCGGCGCGCGGTCGAGGAGGAACTCTCCCGCCTCCTGGGTCACCCGGTGGACGATCCGGTCCGCCTCGACGTCGGCATGCTCATGACAACGGCGACGGCGCGGGCGTGGGCACGCGGGGTGGCGTTCCTCGCCGACGAGTTGTCGCAGCCGGCGGACGCGTCCCTGTTCGACCACCCCCAGGTCACCGCCCGTTTCGAACAGGCGCTCATCGGCAAGCTGTTGCTGGCCCACCAGCACAGCCACTCCCACCTGCTCGCCCAGCCGAGCCAGCACGCCCAGCCCGGGCGCCTCGTCCGGCGGGCCTGCTCGCTGATCTCCGAGCACCACGGCGAGGCGCTGACCGTCGGTGACGTCGCCGAGGCGCTGCGGGTGAGCGTACGAACGCTGCAGGACTGCTTCCGCCGTGAGTTGCAGACCACCCCTACCGCGTACCTGCGGGCCTGCCGCCTCGACGCGGCCCACCGCGCGCTCCGCTCGGCCGAGCCGGGGGCGTCCGTGACGACGGTTGCCCTGCAACACGGCTTCATGCACCTCGGTCGGTTCGCGACCGACTACCGGGCGCGATTCGGCACGTCACCGTCGGCGACACTTCGTCACTGACGGGTGGTCGGTGCGCGTCCGTCGCCGCATCCGCGCGGCGATGTCCACGAAAATGTTATTCGGGTACGGCTGGCGAGTCTCCTGATGGGAGGCGCTTGGCGGGACTTCCGTCAAACGCCGCATCGAGTAGCGATGCGACCACGTGAAGGAGTCGAAACGATGCGCGCAACCGGCCAGGGTGAAGCGGACACCGTGAGGGGGGCACGCGGTGTCCACGCGGATCCTCGACGCGGGTTGCTCGGCCGTCTACCGCTCGGCGTGAAGCGCCTGCTGTGGCCGCTGGCGGTGGCCGCCGTCGTCGCCGTACTGGTGACGGGTGTGATCGTCGTGGTGCAACCGACCGGGCCGACGCCCGCCCCCGCCGCGACACAGGCGCTCGACGCGCCGCCACCTTCGAGCCTGGAGCCCGGCGCACCCACCACGACCGCGACCACGCCCACCGCCACGACGAGCCCGACCGGGGTCACGCCGACGGCCACGCCGACCCCGACGGTGAAGCCGACGACCGGGCGTTCGGTCACCCCGGTGGTGCCGACGGTGACCTCGAAGCGCAAGGGTGTCGGGGTCTGGACCTTCGACGGCGTCAACCCGGCGCTGGCCAGCTCCGGGGCGAGTTGGTACTACACCTGGGACGTGGCCCACCGGGGCGTCACCAGCCCCAGGGGCACCGAGTTCGTCCCGATGATCTGGGGGGCGAAGAGCGTCACCGCCACCAACCTGCAGCAGGCCAAGACCAACGGCCGCTACCTGCTCGGGTTCAACGAGCCGGACATGAAGGGTCAGGCAGAGATGACCGTCGAGCAGGCGTTGGAGCTGTGGCCGCAGTTGCAGGCCACCGGCCTTCCGCTGGGCAGCCCGGCGGTGGCCTGGGGCGGCGACCGACCGGGCGAGTGGCTCGACCGGTTCATGGCCGGGGCGAAGCAGCGCGGCTACCGCGTCGACTTCATCGCCCTGCACTGGTACGGCGGCGACTTCACCACCGCCAACGCGGTCAACCAGCTCAAGTCGTATCTGCAAGCCGTGCACGACCGCTACCAGCTACCGATCTGGCTCACCGAGTTCGCCCTGATCGACTTCGCCAACGGCGTCCGCTTCCCCACCCAGGCTCAGCAGGCCGCGTTCCTCACCGCAGCGACCCGGATGCTGGGCGGCCTGTCCTGGCTGCAGCGGTACGCGTGGTTCGGCCTGCCCGCCACGGACAGGGACCAGACCGGGCTCTTCAGTGCCGGTGGCACGGCGACCGCCGTCGGCCGCGCCTACCAGGCCGCGCGCTGACCCACGGCTGGTCGACGTGGTCCCACCCCGCCACGATGCGCATCCGCAGGCGAGAGGGCGGGTAGGTGCGTAACGTGCAGAGGTAAAACGTTGTCGCTACGAGGAGACTTCATGTCCAAGCCACCGCTTCCCGAGGCCGCGGTCGCCATGCTTCAGAAGCCAAACCCCGCCGTCATGACCACGCTGCGCAACGGTGGTCAGCCGGTCTCCGCCGCCACCTGGTATCTGTGGGAAGACGGTCGGATCCTGGTGAACATGGACGAGAGTCGCCGCCGGCTGGAGCACGTCCGCAACGACCCCCGGGTGTCCCTCACCGTGCTCGACGAGGCCGGGTGGTACACCCACGTCAGCATCATCGGGCACGTCGTCGAGCTGCGCGCCGACGAGGGCCTCGCGGACATCGACCGGCTGTCGCGGCACTACACGGGCAACGCGTACCCCCGGCGGGAGCGTGGTCGGGTCAGTGCCCTGATCGAGATCGACCGCTGGCACGGCTGGGGCGCACAGAAGGACAACAACCAGGTCGGCTGACGCGGATCGAGCAACGGAACTTCAGATTCCGTTTCGGTACGCTTCGGCGATGGCCACGTCTCGCCCCGCTCCGCCCGCTTCCGGCACTCCCCTGCGCAAGGACGCCGAACGAAACCGGCAGCGGATCATCGACGCGGCCCGTGCGGTCTTCGCGGAGCAGGGTGCGCACGCCCCGGTGGAGGAGATCGCGAAGCGGGCGGGCGTGGGCATGGGGACGCTGTACCGGCGCTTCCCGGATCGCACCGAACTGGTCGAGGCGGTATTCCTCGAACGTGCCCAGCGGTATCTCGATGCCGCGAACGAGTCGCTGCGGCACGAGGACGCGTGGCAGGGCTTCCGGAGCTACCTGGAGCGGCTCTGCGCCATGCAGGCGGAGGATCGGCTGGTCACGGACGTGTTGACCCTCACCCTGCCGACCTCACCGACCCTGCAAGAGCTCCGCAAGCGGCTGTACGCGACGCAGAACCGGCTGATCCGCGCGGCGAAGCGCTCCGGCGGTCTCCGACCGGACTTCACCCCGGAGGACGTGGTCGTGCTCCTGGTCGCCAACTCCGCGATCGTCCGCGCCGTCGGCGACGAGGTCCCGGAGACCTCCCCCCGCTTCCTCGCTCTCACTCTCGACGCCTTGCGCACCGATCGGCCCAGCCCACTGCCGTCGGCGCCCTCGTCGGAGCGCCTGCTCCGGGCGATGCAGCGGCCCGCCGTGAAGACACGCCGCCGCGCCGACAGCGCGTAGCCGTCGCACCCCACCTGTTAAGCGGAGCACATAACTCCGCTTCTTTCGTCGTGCGTGTTACCTTCAAGCGGAGGGACAAGTTCCGTTTTGGCGAGTCAGAAGTGAGGTAGGGCCAACATGAGTCACGATGATGCGACCCTGAGCAACGGATCCGCAGGGACCGCGCGACGCAGCCTGCTGCGCAACGTCGCGCTGGCCGGCGCTGCCGCCGCCGCGTCGACCCTCGTTCCGGCGGGCGCGGCCGCCGCCAGCGCCAAGGGCCACCACCACGGCTCCGCGCCGCAGCCGGCCAACGCCGACCTCGACACGAGCCACGCCACCCCGGAGGTGGCGAAGCTGTTCGTCAGGTACTTCCAGGACAAGAGCCGGGCCGACGTCGACGCGACGATGTCGTACTTCTCCCGCTCCAAGATCACCTACGTCGACGCCACCCTGGGCTGGCCGTGGTACAACTGGAACGAGCTGAAGGCGCTGTTCGCCCAGTACATGCCGACCTGGCCGGCCACCGCCAAGTCGTACCCGACCCGGATCCTGGGCGACTCCAAGAGCGCCGTCGTGATCTTCACGGACACGCCCGAGCTGTTCGGCCACGAGATCCGCCCGCTCGGCTTCGTCAACTTCGAGCACGGCAAGATCGTGCGCTGGATCGACTACTGGGACGGCCGCGACTTCACGATGGCCGACATCGTCGCGCAGCGCACCCCGGCCGACAAGTTCCCGCACGACTTCAAGGAGCCGACGGTCGGCGAGCAGGCGGCACCGGCCATGCGGCGCACCGCCGAGGCCCTGCAGACGGCGTTCGCGGCCAAGAACGCGGAGGCCGCCGCGCGGGTCTTCGCGTACGACGCGGTCTTCGAGGACCGGACCCTGCACGCGACAGTCGTGGGTCGCCAGCACATCCAGGCCTACCTGGGTCGCGCGCTCAACCTGCTCCCGTACGGGCCGGGCAGCGTCGTGCGGCACGTGGTGGGTAGCGCCGTCGGCGGCGGCTACGAGTGGGTCAACCGGCGCAACCCGGCCACCCACGGCGGCACGGCGCTCGAACTCGACGCCTCCGGCCGGATCACCCGGCTGACCACCGCCTGGGACGGTTCGCTCGTCGACAAGAAGATCCTGACCGAGCTGCTGGCCCGCAGCATCGAAGAGTGAGCTGACATGTCGGGACTGGCCGGTCGTCGCTGACGACCGGCCAGCCGTCAGCGCGTCAGAGGGGTGGCGGACCGGGCGCCGACCCGGGTCACCAGAAGGCCGAAGGCCGCAGCGGTGAAGAACATGACGATGCCGTAGACGGCCCCCGGGATCGCCATCTGGGTGCTGTCGAGCAGGGCCGGGCTGAGCGCGATCGTGATGGCCAGGGTGCTGTTGTGGATGCCGATCTCGAAGCCGGCGGCCGTCGCGGCGCTCCGGTCGACACCGGCGAGCCGCGGCACCCCGTACCCGATGGCGAGACTCAGCAGGTTGAAGGCGAGCACGGCCAGGCCGACCGACACGAAGTAGTCGGCGATGTTCTCCCGTTCACCGAGCACCGCGCCGGCGATCACCGCGACGAGCACGACCACGGAGAGGATCCGGACCGGGCGGTTCAGCCGCTCGGCCACGCGCGGTGCCCGCGCCCGGATCAGCATGCCGATCGCGACCGGGACGAGCACGATGGCGAAGACCTGGAGCACCTTGTCGAACTGCAGGCCGATGCTCCTGCCCTCGGGCAGGAAGTACGCCGCCGACAGGTTGACCAGGATAGGCAGGGTGAACACGGCGAGCACCGAGTTGATGGCGGTCAGCGTGATGTTCAGGGCCACGTGCCCGCCGAACAGGTGGCTGTAGAGGTTGGCCGTGGTGCCGCCCGGCGACGCGGCCAGCAGCATCATGCCGACGGCCAGCTCGGGCGCGAGGTCGAACGCGAGGACGAGGCAGAAGCAGAGCGCCGGCAAGACCAACACTTGGCACGCCAGCGCGAGAACGGCGGCTCGCGGATGCTGGGCCACCCGGCGGAAGTCCTCGATGGTCAGTCCCAGACCCAGACCGAGCATGATGATGCCGAGGGCGACGGGCAGTCCGATCAGAGTCACGGCGGAGTCCATGGCACAACATCGTTACCACCCGGTAACGCCGTCACAATCCCCCATGTGGCTGGCCGCTCTTGACCGCAGACCGTGATCGGCTTAACTTCATCAATCAGACAACTCTCTTTACTAATTCTGTTTGATGTCTCGTGGGAGTGTGCCGATGCGACCATTCCGCCACCGCCGTCTCACCGCCGTCGTCGCCCTGGCGACCCTGCTGGTCACCACCGCCGCACCCACCGCCGCCAGCGCCGGTGACAAGCACCAACGCCGCGACGGTTACCACCGGGTCGGCTACTTCACCCAGTGGGGCATCTACGGCCGGGCCTTCCCGGTCAAGAAACTCGACACCTCCGGGGCGGCGAGCCGCCTCACCCACATCAACTACGCCTTCGGCAACGTCAGTGAGGACGGACGCTGCTACGTGGACGGCGGGCCGGGCGAGGGCGACGCCTGGGCCGACTACCAGCGACCCGTCCCCGCCGAGGAGAGCGTCGACGGCATCGCCGACGCCCCCGGCCAGGCGCTCAACGGCAACTTCGGCCAGCTCGCCAAGCTCAAGGCCAAGCACCCCAAACTGAAGGTGCTGATCTCACTGGGCGGCTGGACCTGGTCGACGTACTTCTCGAACGCAGCCCGCACCGACGCCTCCCGCAAGGCGTTCGTCACGTCCTGCATCGACCTCTACCTCAAGGGCGACCTGCCGGGCTCCCCCGGTGCCGCGGCCGGCGTCTTCGACGGCATCGACCTCGACTGGGAGTGGCCCAACTGGGAGGGTGAGCCCGGCAACGTCATCCGCCCGGAGGACCGGGAAAACTTCACCAAGCTGCTCGCCGAGTTTCGCCGGCAACTCGACGCATACGGGCGCACGACCCGCGCGCACCACCCGCTGACCGCGTTCCTGCCGGCCAGCCCGGCCACCATGGACGCCGGCTACGAGGGCCGCAAGATCTTCAAGTACCTGGACTTCGCCACCGTGCAGGGGTACGACTTCCACGGCGGGTGGGACGCACGGGCCAACCAGCAGTCCGCGCTGCGCGTTCCGCAAGGCGCCCCGGACAATCCGGACTTCTCCGTCGAGGTGGCCATCGACGGGTGGATCGCCCGTGGCGCGCCGCGCGACAAGCTCGTGCTCGGCATCCCCTACTACGGCCGCGGCTGGACCGGCATCACCGGCGGCGGCAACGGCCTGTTCCAACCGGCCACCGGGCCCGCGCCGGCCACCTTCGAGGCCGGGTACGAGGACTACAAAAAACTCAAGACCCTGGCCGGCAACGGCTACACCGTGCACCGCGACCTACGCGCCGGGCACGCCTGGCTGTTCGACGGTACGACGTTGTGGACCTACGACGATCCGGCGGTCGTGTTGCAGAAGACGCTCTACATCCGACGGGCCGGCCTGGCTGGCGCGATGATCTGGTCGCTCGACGGCGACGACGACAACGCCACCCTGACCAAGACGATCGGCCTGGGCCTGACCACCTGGTAGCCGTACCCGGCGTTGATGTGGTGTGCGGTGATCAAGTGATGAAAAGTAGGTCAGGGCCGCTCCTGAAACCTACTTTTCATCACTTGATCGAGGTCGGAGCGTTGGTTCCTCCACGGGGGTCACCGCGCGCACGGCGGCTTCGATGAGCGCGGTGACCTGGTCCATGTCGCGAGCCCGGTGCACATCCAACTCGGCCGACCAGCCGTCGAGCCGCCGGCTGAGCCGCACCGTCACGTCGTCGCGGCGGTGGGTCAGCCAGCCGGCAATGGCCTGCACCAGCACCATGACGGTGCCACCGCTGTCAACGGCGACCAGCAACACGTCCGTGGCACCCGCGGAGATCTCGTCGGGAGGGGCCGTGGAGCCTGCGGCGGCCCCGGCGGTCACCTTTGCCCGGAGCCGGTCCTCGGCACGAAGCCAGGAGCCCAGCGAACGTCGAGCATCGGCAGAGGGAAGATCCGGATAGACCGAGAGCGTGATCGTCTGCTGAGACGCGGGCAACGTCTTCTCCTTCCGGCGAAGGCCAACCCCACCCCGTCATCCTGCCAGCCGGCGCCGGCCGCGGCATCCCACGCAGTCGCCGAAGTCGATCAGAGCTTGACCGCTCCATCCGCCCGTCCATAGGCTCCGGCCACTGCGAGGCTTTCCCCCGAGAAGGGAACCCGAGACATGGCCCCACCGTCGCATCCGTTCTGGACCCGCCCGGCGAAGCGGCTGGCGAGTGCCGCCACGATCGCGTTCCTGCTCGGCATGGTTCCCCTGCTCACCGGCCCGGCAGCCGCGAGCGCCGCCCGGCCGACCCCCTGCAGCAGCGACCCGAGCGCCCGACTGAGCACCGTGCCCAGCCCGGAGACCGTGCTCGGCTTTCCGCTCGGCGCGGGGCAGGAGCGGGTCGTCACCAACGACGAGATCCGGACCTACCTCGGGGCCGTCGACCGCGCCTCGGACCGGGTCACCACCGGCGTGCTGACCACAAGTGTGCTCGGTCAGCCACTGCCGTACGCGGTGGTGTCGAACGAGCGCCACGTGCGGCCCGCCGCGCTACGCGAGATCGCCGACGACGTCCGGGATCTGCGCGACCCCTGTCGGACCAGCGCGCGGACGGCCGCCCGGACGGCGAAGGACAGCCCGGCCATCGTCTGGGTCACCGCGAACGTGCACGGCGGCGAGAAGAGCGGCGCCGACGCGGCGCTCAAGACGTTGTACGAG
Source organism: Micromonospora chokoriensis (assembly GCF_000718555.1). Classification (GTDB taxonomy): domain Bacteria; phylum Actinomycetota; class Actinomycetes; order Mycobacteriales; family Micromonosporaceae; genus Micromonospora; species Micromonospora chokoriensis_B. Next base: position 33,118 of record NZ_JOAN01000019.1, on the reverse strand, counting down.
TTGGCGTCGGGCCTGTCCTGCGCGGTCGCCCAGCGCAACGACAACCTGGTCACCGTCATCGTCCCCACCCAGAACCCGGACGGCCGCGACGCGACCCGCCGGCAGAACGAGTTCGGTTTCGACCTGAACCGGGACTGGTTCGCCCGCACCCAGCAGGAGACCGACGGCAAACTCGAACTGCTGCGCCGCTACCCGCCGCAGGTCTTCATCGACGCGCACGAGATGGGTGGCCGGCAGTACTTCTTCCCGCCCAACGCCGACCCGATCCACCACGAGATCGCCGGCGAGGCGGTGGACTGGATCAACCGCATCGGTGAGGCCAACAAGGCCGGCTTCGGTTTCAACGGGGCCTGCGACGAGACAGTCACCACCGAGTGCTACTTCAACTACGACACGTACGACATGTTCTTCATGGGCTACGGCGACACGGTGCCGACCACCGGCTTCGGCGCGGCCGGCATGACCTACGAGAAGGGCAGCGCGTCGGCCGTGGCCGACCGGGTCCAGCAGCAGTTCCACACCCAGTGGTCGACGCTCGGCTGGGCCGCCGCGAACAAGCGGGAGGTGCTGGACGGCTACTTCGACATCTGGACCGACGCGCTCGCCCAGGGCAGGGCGGGCACCCTCGAACCGAACGAGGTGGTGCAGCCCACCAACGAGGTCCAGTTCCCGGTGCCGGACCTCACCATCCGCTCGTACTTCCTGCTGCCCGACCGGCAGCTCGCCGACGTCCGCCAACTCGTCGAACGGCTACGCCGGATGGACGTCGAGGTGTACGAGGTGCAGAAGGCAACCCGGGTGCCCACCGCACGGGTCTTCGGCGGGCGCAGCGCCACGAACGTGACGGTGCCCAAGGGCGCGTACTGGATCCCGATGGACCAACCACAGAAGCACTGGATCCAGGCTGTCATGGGCGAGGACCCGTACGTCCCGTTCCCGTACTTCTACGACGTGTCGTCCTGGAGCAACCCGCTACTGATGGGCATCAACACCATCTACACCGCAGACACCGTCCGGCCGAGGGCCGAGCTGGTCCGCAAGGTCTCCGGTGGACGCACCGGTGCGGCGTGGCCCTGGGGGTCGTACACGTACCCGCTCGACTCGGCCGCCGCCGCAGAGCTGACCTTCACTCTGCTCGGCCAGGGCGTCCCCCTGGTGCGCGACCTCACGACCAGCCGGGTCGCCATCGGAGCGACCAAACTGAGCCGGACGGTCGACGAGCTGGCCGAATCCCTCGGGGTCACCCTCACCCCGGGCGGTCGGCCCGCCGGCACCCGCCTCGACCTGCCCGACGTCGGGTTGTTCCAGGGCACCGGCATCTCCACCACCTCCGGCTCGCACGGCGAGGCCCGCTACGTGCTCGGCAAGCGGTGGGGGCTCGACCTCACACCGGTCACCACGGCTGACATCAACGACAACACCGAGGCGTTCACCGGGCGTACCGTGCTGTTGGTGCCGGACGGCAGCAGCGCGACCGGCGGCCTGACCGCCGCCGGGCAGGCCAACCTGCGCGACTGGATCAGCCAGGGCCACACCTACGTCGGGCTGCGCAACGAGGGCACCCGGCTGGCCCGCGCCGCCGGGCTCACCTCGACCACCGAGAAGACCAAGCCGGCGGACTACCTGGTGATCGGCTCGCACCTGCGCGTCGACGTCGACAAGGACAACCCGGTCGCCCTGGGTCGCCCGGCGGAGGACTTCGAGTTCAACAACAGCGACCCGATCCTCAACCCGAGCACCACCGGGACGAACGTGCTCAGCTACCCGACGGGTGACACGTTCTGGGCCAACGGCTACACCGTCGGCGCGGACACGCTGAAGGGCACGGCGGCCGTCGTCGACGAGCCGACCGGCGCCGGTCGGGCGGTGCTGTTCGCGTTCAATCCGCTCTTCCGGGCGTACAACGAAAATGGTCTGCACCTGGTCGCCAACGCGCTGCTCTACCCGGCGACCGCCACGCCGGACGCGCGACGCCCGTCCGGCGTCGACGCGGCGCGCGCCAGCGCCGCCGCCGCGCCGGTGACGCCGGACCTGGGCGGCGGGTGGCGGCCGATCACCATCGAGGTGGCGGCCGGCGACCTGCCGCGCACGCGGGCCATCGTCGAACGCTTCACCACCGACGCGAAGACGTCCGCGAAGAACAGCTCGGCGTACGTCGTGATCCCGAACCCGCAGGGACTCCAGGTGGACGAACACCCGTTCGCCAGCGATCTGGTACGCGCGCTGAACGCCGCCAAGGTGCCGCTGCGGTCGGTGGTGGGCTGACCGACCCGTGCACAGCGAAGCGCCCGTCCCCCTCGACTGGGGACGGGCGCTTCCGTGCGTGCTAGCGGCTATGACCGCCGGGCGATCTCGGTGACGAACGCCCGCCAGACCATCGGCTCGAAGACCAGCGCCGGCCCTTCGGGGTCCTTCGAGTCCCGCACGCCGACGACGCCCGGCAGGTTGTCCGCGACCTCGACACAGTTGCCGCCGCCGGAGCCACTGCGGGTGGATTTACGCCAGACAGCGTCGATCAGGTCCATGACGTCTCCACTTCCTTCATCAGATCGAGTGACTGGCGGCGGGGCAGCGCCTCGCTGCGAACCATCTCCCACCTCGACACGAGGGTATCCACATCACCGGATTGTGTTCGGCCGAGCGGCACCAGGCCGTTACGGCTTGCTGGCGACGCCGCTGTAGCCGGTACGGGCAACCTGCGGATCCTCGGTGGCTGGCGGCTCGGCGTGCGGCCACATGTTGACCAGCCCCGGCGGCTCAAGAGTGAAGTCGCCGAAGAACCCGGAGATGTCCGCGTGGCTACGCGGCACGAACGGGCTGTTGGCGCGCTCGTAGATCGCGGAGATCCGGGCCATCAGGTCGGGGTGCACATCGGTGCTGGCGTGCGACAGCGCCAGGTAGCTGCCGGGGGCGAGCGCGTCGCGGTAGGTGGCCACGATCCGCTGCGGATCCTGCTCGTCGGGCACCAGGTGCAGCACGAACATCATCAGCACCGCGACCGGGCTGTCGAGGTCGATCGCGGCGCTGATCTCCGGGTGACTGAGGACCTGCTCGGGGTCGCGCAGGTCGGCCTGCACCACCGACACCGACGTCGAGTCGGCGAGCAGCGCGCGGCCGTGCGCGCAGACCACCGGATCATTGTCGATGTAGACGACCCGCACGTCCGGGTCGATGCGGTGCGCGATCTCGTGGACGTTGTCCCGGGTCGGCAGCCCGGAGCCGAGGTCGATGATCTGCCGGATGCCCCGCTCCTGCACGAGGTGCTGGACCGTCCGGGCGATCAGGTCACGGCCCTGCCGGGCGGCCTCGGGCATCCACGGCGCCACCTGCAACACCATCTCGGCCGCGGCCCGATCAGCGGCGAAGTTGTCCTTGCCGCCGAGGTAGTAGTCGAACATCCTCGCCGCGTTCGGCTTGTCCGGTTGCAGGGCCACCTCGGGCTGCGACTGCGTCATCATCGACCACCTCTCCCCCGTTCGGCCCCGCAGCATAACGTTCACCGTGAATGGCCGCCGGCGCCGTGGGTCGGTTAGCGGACATCCACCGGGCCGGATCACGACAGCGCTCACCGCATCCTGCGGCGCAGGCTGTCCGGGATCTCCGACGACGACCGTCGGCACCTTCAGGAGGCACGCGACCCATGGGCGTACCCCAGGCAGGGACGGCGGGTCGGGCGGCGCTCGCCGGCTGCCTCGCCCTGTTGTTGATGACCAGCACGGTCGGGTGCAGACGGTCCCGCCCGTCTTCGGCCCCGACCAGCGGCACGGCGACGGTCGGCCTGACCGTCCGCACCGCACAGCCCTCGTACCGGGTGGGTGAGCAGGTCGACCTGCGGCTGAAGCTGGTCAACAACCGCGACGCCGAATGCCAACTCAGTCGGGTGCCGGACGGGGCGGTGACGGTCATGTCGCTGACCCGTGACGGCACGGCGGTGGCACCCGCGATCGGCGGCGCGGCCTACTACCGGGACTTCACCGCGTACCTGGTCGAGAACCTGGTGAAGGTGCCGCCGCGCGGGTCGGTGGAGCTGGCCCTGGGCAGCGACCCGCAGAGCCCGGTCGGCGCGGCGCTGACGACCTCCACGCCGGACGGGCGGGGCGGGGCCACCGTCACCTGGTGGCCGGTCGACCAACCGGGGGCGTACCGGCTGGTGCTGAGCTACCTGCGGGCGCCGCTGCGCGGTGTGCCGGCGGATGCCTGCGCCGCGACGGCCGAGCAGGGCACTGTCGCGTTCGAGGTGAGGGGCGGATGACCACGATGCGACGCCGAACGCGGCTCGGTCTCGTGCTGGCGGGCCTACTGGTGCTGCTCGCGCCATCGGCGGCGTCCGCCGTGGTCACCGTCAATGACGACCTACAGACGGAGTACGCGGGCTGTGTCGGGCAGATTCGCAGCTCCGGCAACGGCGCGGTGCTCGACGAGCTGGAACGCTCCGGAAAGAAGATCAAGGTTCGTAGGCCCATCCTCGGCTCAGAGAGCAGCACCACGACGTACGTCCCGGGCAGCGACGTGCAGATCAACTGGGTACCGGAGAACGACGGACGAAAGCTGGACGACGAGGGTGCCGGCTTCACCGAGGACCAGTGCGCCACCCTTATCCACGAGATGAACCATGCCCTCGACGAGGTGAATGACACCGACCGGGGCCAGTTCTGCACGCAGGGCGGCCAGCAGGCGAGCACCGTGGACCCCGCCGAGGTGCACGCGGTGTTGGCGGAGAACGCGTACCGGAAGGCGGTCGGGGTGCCGCTTCGCCCGTCGTACGGTGGAATGAAGCTGCCGTCGAACGGCAAGGACTGCGACCAGCCCAAGCCGCGACCGCCCGGCGGTGGTGGTTGTTCGATCTCGGTGATCGGCAAGGGTTACCGCTGCGCGAACAGCAACGGTGACCCGCACCTGCTCACCTACGACGGTCTCCGCTACGACTTCCAGGCCGCCGGGGAGTTCGTGCTGACCCGTTCGACGGCAGACGACTTCGAGGTCCAGGTACGACAGACGATGTTCCCGGCCAGCTCGGTGGTGGCCGTCAACTCCGCCGTCGCGGCTCGGGTGGCCGGCGACCGGGTCGGCGTGTACGTCACCCCCGACGGCCCGGCGGTCCGCGTGAACGGCGCCGCGCCGGTGTCCACGCCCGACGGGGTGAAGCTGCCGCGCGGCGGCACCGTCACCACCTGGGGAGACGGCACGGTGACCGTCCAGTGCCCGGACGGCGCCCGGCTGACCGCCCAGCCGATCGGGGTCTGGGGGTTGAGCGTGAGCGTCAGCGCGCCGACCGGGCGGGCCGGGACGCTTCAGGGCCTGCTCGGCGATCATGATGGTGACCCCGGCGACGACCTGACTGTGCGCGGCGGGAAGGGGTTGCCGCAGCCGCCCACGTTCGAGGCGCTGTACCCCGGCTTCGCCGACAGTTGGCGCGTCGAGGCGCAACGGTCGCTGTTCGACTACGAGCCGGGGCAGGACACCGCGACGTTCACCGACAGGCGTTTCCCGGACCGCCAGGTCACCGTCGGCGACCTGCCCAACCGGGCCACCGCCGAGTTGGTCTGCCGGCGGGCCGGCGTCACCGATCCGCAGATCCTCGCCGGCTGCGTGCTCGACGTCGGCCTCACCGGGCAGCTGGCGTTCGCCGAGGATGCCGCCCGCGCGCAACGCGAAGCACCCGCTGCCGGTGATGCCGCCCTGGAGGTGACCCGGGCCGGTGCCACTGCCGCGTTGAAGGTGCCGGGCCGGGCCGGTCAGAAGATCTTCGTGGCGGTGCCCGCGGCCACCGTGCCGGATCGCTGCGGCGTGTTGCTGCTGCTCGACCCGCAGGGCCGTCAGGTGGCGACCGGCTGCGTCATCGCCGGTGTCGGCTTCATCGACACGACCACGTTGACCGCCACCGGCGACCATCAGGTGGTGCTCGACCCGTGGGATGCCGACCTCGGACGTGCGACGGTACGGGTCGTCACGGTGACCGACGAGGACCGGACGCTCACGGTGGACGGGCCGGCGGTCCGGGCAACGCTCGCTCAGCCGGGTGCGATCAGCCGGCTGGCCTTCGACGGACGCGCTGGTCAGAAGGTCTTCCTCCAGGTCACCGACGCCACCCTGCCGGACCGCTGTGGCCTGCTGCGACTGCGCGATCCGGCCGGCATTGAGGTGGCCACCGGCTGCGTGATCGGCGGCCAAGGCTTCGTCGACGGGGTCGTCCTGCCGGCCAGCGGTCGGTACGTGCTGGAGGTCGACGGAACCGCCACCGACACCGGCTCGGCGGATGTGCGGCTGCGTGACGCCAGCGACGAGCAACGCGACGCCGTCGCCGATGGACGGGCCACCACGCTTACCGTCAGCCGGCCCGGCGGGGTGAGCCGGCTGCGGTTCGCCGCCGACGCCGGCCGACGCCTCACCGTCGAGGTGACCGGTGCCAACCTTCCCGATCGGTGCGCGATCCTGATCGTGACCGGCCCGGACGGCGACCAACTGGGCAGTGGCTGCGTCATCGGTGGCATGGGACGGTTCGAGGCGGGCCCGCTACCCAAGGACGGAACGTACGCGCTCGTGCTCGACCCGTGGGCGGACGAGACCGGGTCGGCGACGGTCACTCTCCGCCTGGTCGACTGAGACATCGGTCTGCGGCTGGCCCGAGACTCCGGCTGGCCTCGATCTCTGGCTGGCCTGGATCTCCGGCTGGCCCGCGCGAACGGGGCCAGCCGGAGCTGGGGTCAGCCGGTGGCGCAGACCGTGCCGTTGAGCGTGAACGCCGTGGGGAGCACGTTCGGCCCGCCGTACGCGCCGACGAAGCCAGCGCTCACGGTGCCGCCGGCGGCGATCTGCCGGTTGTCGTTGGTGGGCGTGACCCGTACGGCGGTGCCGACCTGCTCCCAGGTGGCGCTCCACCCGCTGCTCACCTGTTGCCAGCCGGTGGGCCAGGTCCAGGTGAGCGTCCAGCCGTTGATCGGGCTGGTCCCGTTGTTGATGATCTCGACGCCGCCGATGTAGCCGTTGCCCCAGTCGTTGCTGGTGGTGAAGCGGACGGTGCACGCGCTGGCGGCGGGGCTGCCGGTGGCGAAGGTGAGCGGCGGTGAGGCCCAGGAGACCCGTCCGGCGGTGTCGCGAGCCAGCACGTTGACGGTGTACCTGCTGCCCGGCACGAGGTTGCCGACAGTGAACGAGGTGGACGTCGTCTCACCGAGCTGCTCGCTGACCGCGCCGTTCTGCCGGTGCACCTCGTACTTGGCGATCGGGCTGCCGCCCGGGGTGGCCGGCGGCCAGGTGATCGTCGCGGCGCGGTCGGTGACGCCGTTCGCGGTGGGCTGACCCGGCGCGGTCGGCCGTCCGGCGGTCGCGTCGGCCGAGCGCAGCACGAGCGTGGTCAGCGAGTACGCCGGCAGCGTCCGGCTGGTCGCCGAGCCGGACTGGCTGGTGGCGATGCCGGTAGCGCCGTTGGTGAGGGTGGACACCGTCGGCGCGACGGTCGACGGCGTGAACCCGGCGTAGTCGATGGTGACCGGGTGGGCGTGGTCCGGGTCCTTGTTGACCAGCAGCACGGCGAGCTCACCGTTTCCCCGGCGGACGGCGTGCGCGGTGACCAGGGACTCGTCGGTGCCGGCGCGAACGAACTGGTCGCCGGTCTTCGCGAAGAGCTTCATCATGCTCAGCCCGTGGTACGGCGCGAACGGTGTGTTCAGCGGCGGTTGGCAGACCGAGCCGTCCTCGGTGCAAGCGCCGCTGGAGAGCATGCCGAAGTCGCCGTAGTCGGTCTGGCCGGCCACCTGCGTCACGGTGCCCATGCCGTTGTGCACGTTCCACCAGTGGGCGGTGAAGACGCCGTTCTCCAGCAGACCGCTGTAGACGTCGGCCAGGAAGAGCGCGGCCGGCTGGGTGTTCCGGCCGGCGTCGACGTTCAGCTCGGTGAAGCTGATGCCGATGCGGTCGGCGTTCGCGCCGGCGTACCGGGCGAGTTGCTGCCGCAGCAGGTAGGTGGCGTCGGGGAGGTGGTTGACGCGGGCCAGTGACTCGGCGGCGGTGCCGCCCGGGTACCAGTGCACGTCCACGAAGTCGATCTTCGGCCCGGCGAGGGAGAGCACCGTCTGGTTCCACGGGCCCGGGTCGCTGCCCGCGGTGATCCCGTCCGGCCAGTTGCCCGGCATCGTCAGCACCGCCCCGACCTTGATGCTCGGGTCGACCGCCTTCATCGCGTCGGCGTAACCGACGACCAGCCTCGCGTACTGGGTGGCGCTCTTGTCCGGGTGGTCGTCGGCCTCCCACGCGGACCCGTAGTGACCGTTGCCGTAGTTCTCGTTGCCGATGGTCCAGTACCGCGCGCCGTAGCCCTTGGTCACGTTGGCGTAGCGCACCCAGTCGGCGGCTTCGGCGGGCGTGCCGGTGCCGTAGTTCGCGATGATCATCGGTTGCGCGCCAGCCCGCCGGACCGCCGCCATGAAGGTGTCGAAGTCGGTTCCCGGCGCGACGTAGCCGCCCGGTGCGGTGTGGTCCTTGAAGTGGTAGATGTCGGCGTACGAGCCACCGGGGTAGCGCATCATCTGCACGCCGGCCTCGCGCAGCAGGTCCGACGTCTCGGTGGTGCCGAGGTTCGCGTCCCAGATGGCGTGGTTGACGCCGAGAGCGGTGTCGGGCACGGTCGCCAGACCTGCGCGGGCGTTGACGGTCACGGTGACCGGGTCGTCCGCCGCGCTGGCGGTCTGTGGGTTGACGCCCGCGAGCGCGCTCGCGGCGAGCAGCAGGCCCGCCAGGAGTGTTGCGCGGGTCTTCGGTTTACGCATGGGCGGGTTCCTTCGCGCAGACGAGCCGCCCGGCCGGTCAGGGTGCGGCGCGGGGGCGGGCGAACTCGTGGACGGGTGACTCTCGTTGGTCCATCGCTTGTGCGACCGTCCGCCGAGGATCACAACTGGATCCCGGCTGCCCAGTGGACGGACGTCAGCCCCGCGCGGGCTCTTCATCGACGTACCACAATGGCATTGCCGGTTGGCAGATCTCAAGGCGCGTCAGGCGTCGCCTACGTCACGGGGATCGACAGACGTCATACGTTACAGCTTGACGAACGGCATGTTATCGCTCACAGTCGATGCGAGGCGATCAGCGTCCGTGGCCTACCGGGAGGGTCCTCGCTGGTCGGACCTCTGTGGTCAGGACGTCCCAGGGCATGCGGACGTCGCATCAGGGCTTGCTCAGCAGCTGCGGGTGACGCGCGGCGGACGTCGCGCGCCTCGGGACCGCCGTGCTGCCGCCGAGCTCCCGACTCACGACAAGAGGAACCGCCGATGAGATCAAGGATCGCACTGCTGGCCGCCGCGCTGGCGACCGCCCTGGCGACGATGACGGCCGTGGTCACGGTCGCCACCCCGGCGTCGGCCGCGACGCTCACCCAGGTCACCAACTTCGGCACCAACCCCACGAACCTCCAGATGCACCTGTACGTGCCGGACCGGGTCGCGGCCCAACCGGCCCTGCTCCTCGCCCTGCACTACTGCACCGGCAGTGGCCCGGCGGTGCACACCGGCTTCGGCCTCAGCACCCTCGCCGACCGCTACGGCTTCATCGTGATCTATCCGTCGGTGACCCGGAGCAGCAAGTGTTGGGACGTCTCCTCCCCGCAGGCCCTCCGGCGCGACGGCGGCAGCGACCCGGTGGGCCTCAAGTCCATGGTCGACTACGTCCGCAGCCGCTACCCGGTCGATGCCAACCGGATCGGGGTGGGTGGGTTCTCCTCCGGCGCCATGATGACGAACGTCATGGTCGGCCTCTACCCGGACCTGTTCCACGCCGGGTTCAGCTCCTCCGGGGTTCCGTTCGGGTGCTTCGCCACCACCAACGGCGCGGAGTGGAACAGCGAGTGCTCCGGCGGGCGGATCGTCAAGACCCCGCAGCAGTGGGGTGACCTGGTCCGCAACGCCTACCCCGGCTACTCGGGCAAGCGTCCCCGGTTCCAGATCTGGCACGGCACCACGGACACCACGCTGAGCTACGTCAACTTCGGCGAGCAGATCAAGCAGTGGACCAACGTGCAGGGCGTGTCGCAGACCCCCAGCTACACCGACTCCCCGCAGACCAGCGCCACCCGTACCCGGTACGGGGGCACCGGCGGCACGGCGCCCGTCGAAGCGATCAGCTTTCAGGGGTACGGCCACTCCATCCCGTTCGACGCCGCCCAGGCCGTCCGGTTCCTCGGCTTCGACACCACGAGCCCCACCACGCCGCCACCCGGCGGCACGGCGGGGCCGCTGCGCAACACCGGCGCCAACCGCTGCCTGGACGTCCCGTCCCGGTCGCAGACGAACGGCACCCAGCTGGCGTTGTGGGACTGCAACGCCGGCACCAACCAGCAGTGGACGCCGACCGCCACAAAGCAACTGCAGGTGTACGGCACGAAGTGCCTGGACGCCGAGGGCGCCGGGACCTCGCCGGGCACCCGAGTAATCATCTGGGACTGCAACGGCGGCACCAACCAGCAGTGGAACCTCAACACCGATGGCACGGTCACCGGCGTGCAGTCCGGCCTGTGCCTCACGCCGAACGCCAACGGAACCGCCAACGGCACCCAGGTGGTCCTGTCGAGCTGCAACGGCACGAACAGCCAGCGGTGGACCCGAAGCTGACGCGGTGACCGACGTCGGCGTACCCCGTCGGTTGCTCGTGCGGCGTGTGGCTCGGCTCGGGATCCCTCCCGAGCCGAGCCACCGGTCCAGTCGTGGCCGCCACCATGGCGCCCTTATTCGTTGAGGCGCAGCAGGTGTCGGCCAGAGAACGGCCCGCCGTGCTCCTGCTCCCACGTCCCCAGGTGCCGCTTCCTGTCCTCGACAGACGGGGCCAGGAAGTTGAAGTAATTGAGGATGACCGCGCGGGCTTCGTCGACGGTGTATGTCGTCCCGGACGGGACCGGTCCAAGGCTCTGCACCGTGACGCCAGCCGGAGTGCAGCGCACGACGGATGAGTTGCCCTCGAACTCCTCGTACGCGCAACGCCCGGACGCCACGTCGTCGATGCACTGCAGCAGTTCTAGGCAGTCCGGGGCGTAGCTCTGGATATCGCTGGCGAGTTGAGAGGCGAGGTCGAGGAAGTGCCGCTCGCCGCTCGTCATGCTTGGCGCACCGTACTGATTACGGCCAAACTCGACGTGCCTCATCGTCAGTTCCCCCACCGGCTCGGTCGTCGCATGCACAGCAGGAATAGTCTCGCGGACATGCGGGGACGATTCGGTGCGCTCAGACGGTGGTACGGGAAACGCCGACGGCTTGTTCGCCGCACCCTTCTCGCGATGGTGGTCGGCGCGGTGCTGCTGACCGGCGGCACAGTGGCCAGCGTGACGTGGATTCGCGACGCGGCCGACGGTCACATCTACAGCGAGGCGGCTGTGCCGGACGCGCCGGTCGCCCTCGTGCTGGGCACCAAGGTAGACGCGGACGGCAGCCCGTCGCCGTTCCTGGCGGCTCGGTTGGAGATCGCGCGCCGATTGTTCGACGCCGGCAAGGTACGGGCGATCCTGGTGTCCGGCGACAACATGAACGCCGACTACAACGAACCCGCCGCAATGCTGGGCTGGCTGGTCGACCGGGGAGTGCCGGCGCGGAAGGTGGTGCTCGACTTCGCCGGTTTCGACACGTACGACTCGTGCGCGCGGGCCGAGCGCATCTTCGGGGTGCGACGTGCGACGGTCGTGACCCAGTCCTTCCACCTCCCCCGCGCGGTGGCCCTGTGCAGGGACCTTGGCATCGACGCCAGTGGGGTGGGCGACGAGACCGCGCGGCGTTACGCCCAGACGTGGCGGGTCAGCTCATCGCGGGAGAACGGCGCCTGCCTGAAGGCCGTGCTGGATCTGCTCTCCGGCCGGGATCCGGCGCACCTCGGTCGGCGGGAGACGGGCGTCGACGACGCCCTGCGGGACGACTGAACGCGGGCTTCTAGTCGACGGATAACAGTGGCATTGTCGGCCCGAAGATCTCAAGGGGCCGAAGCGAGAGAGAGGAGCTACTCGACGAACTCGGCCAGGCGGGCGTCGTTCTTCATTGACGGGTCCGTTACGCGATCGCCGACCGCGCCGCTCAGCGGGGCGGGCCGGCGCTGTCGCGGACGATGAGTTCGGTGGCGAGTTCGACCCGAGGGCTCTCGGTCCTCTCGCCGCTGGCCAGGCGCAGCAGCGTCCGTGCGGCCAACATGCCCATCTCGGCCAGGGGCTGACGAACGGTGGTCAGCGGCGGGGAGCACCACCGGACCTCCGGCAGGTCGTCGAAGCCGACCACGCTGATGTCGTCGGGCACCCGCAGGCCGCGTTTGCGGACCGCCTCGTAGACGCCGAGTGCCATCTGGTCGCTGGAGGCGAAGATGGCGGTGGGCGGGTCGGGCAGGGCCAGCAGTTGCGTACCGGCGGTGAAGCCGGCCTCGTGGTAGAAGTTGCCGGGACGGATCAGGGCGTCGTCGATGGGGATGTCGGCGGCGCCGAGGGCAGCCCGGTAGCCGTCCATCCGGGCCCGGCTGCACATCAGGTGTGGCGGGCCGGCGATGAAGCCGATGCGGCGGTGGCCGAGGCTGATCAGGTACTGGTTGGCGCTGAGACTGCCCGCCCAGTTGGTGGCGCCGATAGTGGGTGACTCCTGCGGGTCCACCCCGGCCGGGTCGATGATGACGACCGGCAGGTGGAGCCGGCGCAACTCGGCCTGCAACGGCGGGTTCACCATCGAGGTCACGAAGATGACGCCCTCGGTGGAGCGCGTCCGCATGTTGTCGAGCCACTGCTTGGCCGAGGAGATGCGCCAGTGGATGGCCGAGACGACGGTGCCGACGCCGCTGGTCTGGCCGACGTCCTCCACCCCGCGGATGATCTCCACGGCCCACGGGCTGTCCAGGTCGTTGAAGACCAGATCGATGAGGGCCGCATCGGTACGCCGGGCCGGTGACCGGCGGCGGTAGCCGTGCCGGTTGAGCAGCGCCTCGACGCGTTCGCGGGTGTCGGGGGCGACGTCGGAGCGGCCGTTGATGACCCGGGAGACCGTGGGTACGGAGACACCGGCCAACCGCGCGATCATGGCGATGGTGACGTTTCGGCCGTTCTCCGTGCCCACGGTCCCCCCTTCGTCCTGCTGGAAGCCTCAGGTCTGCTCGCGGTGCTGCGATGTCATCCCTTGACGCTGCCGGTCAGGCCGCCGATCAGTTGCCGTTCGGCCACGGCGTAGAAGCCGAGGGCTGGCAGCATGGACAGCACGACGTAGGCGAGCACCCGGGCGGTGTCGTCGGCGTACTGGCCCTGGAACGCCTGGACTCCGACCGGCAGGGTCCACCAGCTCTGGTCGCTGAAGACGACCAGCGGGAGCATGAAGTTGTTCCAACTGGTCACGACGGCCAGCACCGACACGGTGGCCAGGGCGGGGCGGGCCATCGGCAGCAGGACTTTCCAGAAGAACCCGAAGTAGCCGCAGCCGTCGAGGATGGCGGCCTCCTCGACCTCGGCCGGGATGGTCCGGAAGAACTGACGCAGGATGATGATGGTGATCGGCAGCCCGAAGGCGGCCTGCGGCAGGATCACCCCGAGCGGGTTGTCCAGCAGACCCATGCCGCGGAGCAGGACGAACAGCGGCAGGATGGCCACCGCGAACGGGAACATCAGGCCGATCGCGAACAGGGTCACCAGGAACTCGCGGCCCCGGAAGGCGTACCGCGCGAAGACGAACGCCGCCATCGCCGCCGCGGCGACGACGATGAAGGTGCTGCTCACGGCGATGAGGAGACTGTTGCCGAGCTGCCGCCAGAACACCCCGTTGCCCAGGATCTCCAGGTAGTTCGGCACCCAGGGGTCGGGCCAGCCCAGCGGGTTGGTGGACAACTGGCCGTTGTCCTTGAAGCCGCCGAGGACGCCGAACCACACCGGCACGACGATGAGCGCCCCGACGGCGATGCAGACGAGGTGCAGCAGGACGCTGCGGGTCCGCTTGGCGCGACTCGCCGTGGCGGTCATCGCTGGCCTCCCTGAGTGGTGATCGCGCCCGCGGTGTCACGACGCAGGACGACGCGTTGGTAGAGCAGGGCGAAGACGAGGCTCAGCAGGAACATGATGATGCTGATCGCACTCGCGTAGCCGACCTCGAAGCGCCGGAAGCCGTACTGGTACATCGTCACGGCCAGGGTCTCGGAGGAGTGGATCGGGCCACCGCCGGTGAGCACCCACACCATGTCGAAGAGCTGGATGGTGCCGATGACCGACAGGAACACGCTGATCCGGATCGTCGGGCCGAGCAGGGGCAGGGTGACGTGTCGGAACGCCTGCCAGGCGGTGGCACCGTCGGTGACGGCGGCCTCGGACAACTCCTTGGGGATCCCCTGGCGGGCGGCCAGGAAGAGCATCATGTAGAGGCCGAAGTACTTCCAGGACACCACCAGGAAGACCGCGAACAGCACGGTGTCCGGGTCGGCGAAGATCGTCCCCGCGTCGGCGCCCAGCCACTTGGCGACCCCCTCACCCAGCCCTCGGTTGGGTGAGAACACCAGGGTGAACAGCACGGCCGTGGTGACCTCGGAGAGCACGTACGGAGCGAAGAAGATCAGCCGATAGACGGCCCGGCCGCGAAGGGGCTGGTTGAGGAGCATGGCCAGGGCCAGCGCGGCGGGCAGCTGCACGACCAGGGACAGCACCACCAGCACGAGGCCGCGCCGCAGGTCGCCGCGGAAGGTCGGGTCGGCGAACGCCCGGGTGTAGTTGTCCAGCCCGATGAAGTTCTCTGGCAGCCCGAAGCCGTTCCACTTGTAGAGGCTGGCGTAGCCGGCCACCACGATCGGGGCGAGGACCAGCAGCACGAAAAGCGCCAGGGCTGGCGCCAGGAACACGGCAAGGACGCGACCCCGGCCCGGCCGGGGCTGGCGGCCGCGCAGTCGCGCGGTGCCCGGCCCCGTTGCCGGCGGATCCGTTGCCGGGTCGCCGCGCCTCATCTCCGACACGGTCGATGGCCTGGTCATTCCTGCTCCACTCGGGTTCTACGGCCGGCTACGGATGGGTGATGGTTCACGGTCAGGCGGTCTTCGCCACCTGCGTGATGTCCTTGAGGATCGCCGCCGGCTGCTTCTTGCCGGCGATGATCTCCGCGACGCTGTCGTTGATCTGCTGCCCGAGCGCGGGGGCGTACGCCTGGTCGAGGTAGAGCTGGAAGCCGGTGTTCTTGGCCAGGGTCTCCGCCACGGCCTTGCCGTTGGCGTCGGGAATGGCCGAGGTGGCGTCCTTGACGGTCGGCAGCACCGCCCCGGTCTGGGCGGAACGCTTCTGGTTCTCGGCGGTGAGCAGGAACTTCAGGAATTCGATGGTGGCCGCAGGGGCGTCCTTACCGACGGCGAAGCCGTTACCGCCGCCGAAGACCTCGGTCACGGAGCCCTTGCCGCCGTCCACCGCGGGGAACGGGAAGAAGCCGAGCTTGTCGCCGATGCCCTTCTTGCTGGTGGAGCTGGACCCCTGCACCGCCGGTGCCCACTGCCCCATCAGCTCCATGGCGGCGCCGCCGTTGCCCATGGTGGCGGCCTGGCCGTCCGGCGAGCCGTACTCGGCGCCGAGGAAACCCTTCTGGAAGGGCTGCAGGTCGACGAGCTCCTTGAGCCGCTCACCGGCGGCGACGAGGTCGGGAGTGTCGAAGTTCTTGTCGTCGACGGCCTTCTGCAGCGCACCCACCCCACCGATGCGCATCGCGAGGTAGGACCAGTAGAAGTGGGCCGGCCACTTGTCCTTGCCGGCCAGGGCGACCGGGGTGATGCCGGCGGTCTTGAGCTTGCGGACCGCGTCGAGCAGGGCAGCCCAGGTGCTGGGGGTCTCGGTGATGCCGGCGCGGGTGAAGAGGTCCTTGTTGTACCAGAACCCGACCATGCCGATGTCGAACGGAATGCCGTAGATCTTGCCGTCGATGGTGTACGGCTGCATCGCGGCGGGCAGGATGCCGGCGACCAGATCCTTCAGGTCGTCGGTGAGGTCCTTGACCAGACCCGCGTCGACCTGCTGCTTGAGCACGCCGCCACCCCAGGACTGGAACAGGTCCGGCGGGTCGCCGGCCTGGGTGGCGGTGGTGAGCTTGGCCTTGAACGCCTCGTTCTCCAGCGGCTGGATGGTGATCGTGACGTTGCTGTGTGCGGTCTTGTACTCGTTGGCCATCGCGGCCCAGACCGGCAGCATCGGTTCGGTGTTCTGGATGTGCCACCAGTTGATGGTCTGCGGTGCGGTCGGGTCGCTGGACTCACCGTCGCCGCTACAGGCACTCAGCAGGTATGCGCCAGCGCCGGCACCGGCGAGGCCGAGCAGCGTTCGGCGGGAAACGTGCATAGTCATGATCCATCCCTTCGGGGACTCACGGGGTGCTCGGACGCCGGCCGAGCCGGCGGGGTGGGACCTATGGATCTCCGGAACTTTCATTGCTTCGCCGGTATTACCGGTCGATGGCCGGCACGCTACGAGCTGTTTCGGCAACGGTCAAGGCCTCTGTCCTATTGCGAAAAGACCGGCTAGCGTAGGCAGGACTTCCAGCGATCCGGGACCGCAAGTTTCCGGAAGTTCCAGACAGTCCGTCCAGAGGAGCCTCGTGTCGACCGACATCGCTAACGTGGCGACCGCTACCCGGTCGATCCGCAATCCCATCCTCGCCGGCTTCCACCCGGACCCGTCGATCCTGCGCGTCGGCGATGACTACTACCTGGCCACCTCGACCTTCGAGTGGTATCCAGGCGTGCTCGTGCACCATTCGCGTGATCTCGTGAACTGGCGCAGCCTGGGCGGGATCATCACCGACCGGCGTCTGCTCGATCTGCGCGGTTGCGGTGACTCCAACGGGGTGTGGGCGCCCGACCTGACGTACCACGACGGTCAGTTCCACCTCGTCTACAGCGACGTGGCCAGCTTCGCCAGCGGCTACTGGGATCCGCAGAACTTCCTGATCACCGCCGACGACATCGCCGGCCCCTGGTCAGACCCGGTAAAGCTGCACGGTCGCGGGTTCGACGCGTCGCTGTTCCACGACGACGACGGCACCAGTTGGCTGCTGAGCATGAGCGCGGACTGGCGACCCGGCCGCGACCGCTTCGGCGGCATCGAGATCCAGCAGTACGACCGGGCCGCGCGCCGCCTGGTCGGCAGCCCTCGCATCCTGTTCACCGGCACCCCGGTCGGGGTCACCGAGGGCCCGCACGTGTACCGCCACGACGGCTGGTACTGGCTGATCACCGCCGAGGGCGGCACCAGTTGGGAACACCAGGTCACCGTGGCACGGTCCCGGGAGCTGTTCGGCCCGTACGAGGTGGACCCGGACGGGCCGCTGCTCACCTCGGTGGACCGACCCGACCTGCGCTTGCAGAAGGCGGGTCACGGCAGCCTGGTCCGTACGCAGGACGGCGAGTGGTACCTCGCCCACCTGGTTGGCCGCCCGTACACCCCGCTGGGCAGCTGCGTACTGGGTCGGGAGACCGCGATCCAGCGGGTCGAGTGGCCGTCCGGCGGCTGGCCGGAGATCCCCGGAGGGGTGCCCGCCGACGAGGTCGTCGCACCCGACCTGCCCGCGCACCCGTGGCCGGCGGAGCCCGAGACCGACCACTTCGAGGGCTCGGAGCTGGGCCGGTTCTGGTCGACGCTGCGTCGGCCGGCGACCGCGGACTGGGTCGACCTGCACACCCGCCCGTCGTACCTGCGGGTCCACGGCGGGCAGTCGCCGGTCGGTCGACAGGCCCCCAGCCTGGTCGCGCGACGCGTCGGCGCGATGCACTGCTCACTGGAGACCGTGGTGGAGTTCCAACCGGTCGACCACCGTCAGCTCGCCGGGATCACCGCCTACTACAACACCCTCAACTGGCACCACCTCTACCTGACCCGCGCCGACGACGGGCGGACGGTGCTGGAGCTACTCAGCTCCGACAACGGGCGGCGCACCGCGTACCCCGAACTGACCGTCGACGTCGACGGCGTAACCCGGGTGGGTCTGCGGGCCGTCTTCGACGGGCCGGTGGTGCGCTTCGAGTACGACCTCGGCGCAGGTTGGCAGCGGGTCCCGGTCGAGTTGGACGCGACTATCCTGTCCGACGAACACGCCGCGCTGATCATCGACGGTGAGCCGGCGGCGTGGGGCTTCACCGGGGCGTTCCTCGGCCTGTGGGTGCAGGACCTGGGCGGCGACGGCGTGTACGCCGACTTCGACCTGGCCACCTACCGGGAGCAGTGACGCACGCGGGCGGCACCCGGTCGGGTGCCGCCCGCGTTTCAGCTCGTGCTACTTGACCTGGGCGGCGACGGTGCGCAGCTGGCCGAGCGTGGTGCGGAAGCCGTGCCCGGACGCGGCCGGGTCCTCGGCGAGCAGGCCGCTGACGGCCATGCTCTGGGAGCGGGTCGCGGCGACGGCCTCCGTGCCGGTTCCGCTCAGGTCGAACACGCCGAAGTCGCCGCTGAGGGTCCGGAACGTCGTCGGGGCCGCCTGGTCCTTGGCCAGGTAGAGCACCACGACCTGACCCGCCTCGAGCTTGGACATGTTCGCCATGTCGGGCACACCAGCGGGCATGCTGCCGAGCGTGATCCGCGTGCCAGCCTGCACGGTCGATCCGGTCGCCGCGCGCAGCACCTCGTCGACCCGGAATCCGGCCGCCTCGACCTCACCGCGTACCACCAGGTCCGCGGTCTCGCTGAGCTGCTGCACGGTGCCGTACCCGCGCAGCTTGCCCTTGATCGGCGGCGCGGCGTTGGTCGGCGGGGCGGCGCTGCTCGGGGCGGCGCTGCTCGGGGCGGGTGCGGCGGCCTTGTCGGCGCCGGCGCTGCCGCAGGCGGACAACGCCGCCGCGGCGAGCACGGCGGCGGCCGTGGCCCACAGAGGCCGGGTACGGCGGAGGTCGACTGCCATGGAACGCTCCTTGCGTCTCGGTGCCGTCCCGGGTCGTCTCGCTCGGAACGCGGCACTGCTTACACCCTCTATCTGTGCGCCCCGGGCTCCGAGTTCCATTCTTTTTTCCGGGGCTCAGCACGGGCCGCGCTCAGCCCCGTTCGCGCGCGAGCTGGCGAAGCTCGGCCAGCGTGGTGACGAACGCGCGGCCCGCCCCGGTGGCGTCCTCGGCGCGCAGCCCGGTCACCGACATCGCCGGCGACCGGCTGGTGGCCGCCTCCCCAACGACGTCGAAGATCCCGAAGTCGCCGCTGAGTGGGGTGTAGACGGGCCCCTGCGGGCCGCTGCGGGCCAGGTAGAGGACGGTCGACTGACCGGACACACCGGCCGAGTCCGTTCCCAACGTGATCTCGGTGGACACCGGGACGTCCGGTGCGCGGTAGAGCACCTCGGTCACCCGGTAGAGCGCCTGCCCGTCCGCCACCGACACCACCTCGCCACGGACCACCAGGTCGGCCGTGTCGGTGAGTTGGCGCACCGTGCCGTACGCCCGGATCTTGGCGACCGGGCCTGGCGGGACGGCCGGGCGGCTCGCCTCGGCCGACGGGAGCGCCGCCGGAGGCGCGTCGCCGGACCGGGCGGCGAGCCCTCCACCGACCCCCGCTGCCACCAGGACCAACGCGGCCGCCGCGAGCGCGGGCCGCAGCGACACGAAGGCCCTTCTTCGGGTACGCGGCTGCTGCGCGATCGCCGTCAGCAACTGCCTGCGGTGCAGCTCGTGCCGACCCGCCGGCAGGTCGTGATCACCGGGATGGGGGGCGATATCCGCCCACTCGGCCGGGTCCGGTGCGCTCACTGGCTGACCTCCCGTGCGAGCGAGGCGTCCACGACCGGCGGCCGCGATGAGCGCGGCGCGGCGTCGACGAGGGTTCGGAGTCGGGCGCGGGCACGCGACAGCCGGGATCGGACCGTGCCGACCGGAACGCCCAGCGCGTCCGCCGCGGACTCGTAGTCGAGGCCCTCCCACAGGCACAGGGTCAGCACCTCGCGCTCGGGCCGACGCAGCCGGGCCAGCGCGTCGATCGCGGCGGCGATGCGGCGGCTGTCGTCGAGCCGGCCGGCGACCTCGTCGGCGTGATCGGGCAGGGTGAAGTCGGAGGCGAGCAGCGCGGCGGCCGTACGGCGGTAACGGCGGTTGCTGCGGGTGTGGTTGCGGGCCTCGTTGGTGGCGATGCCGAGCAGCCAGGGACGCAGCGACCCGCCCTCCTCGGTGACCCGCTCCCGGGACCGCCAGGCCTGCAGGTATGTGGCGGCCATCACGTCCTCGGCCGTGGCCCAGTCGGCGGTGAGCCGGAACGCGTGGTTGTACACCGAGCGCGCGTACTTGTCGAACAGCTCGGCGAACGCGCCGGAATCACCGGCTCGCACCCGAGCGCGCAGACTCGACTCCATGACCATCTTCTGTCCGTCGGGCGGTGCTGGTTCCCGATGGACCGGCCCGTTGATCCGTTACGGCCCGACGATAGCCACCGGCACGTACGTTTCGCCAACAACGGGATGAACGGAACCCGTCACGCCTCGCGGTCGTCGATTGACGAGGAATCGACCGACTGGTATCTGTTAATACAGTTTCCTGATGCTCGCGGTGCCCGCCGGGGCGCGAACCGCCGCGCCGGGCCACCGACCGGCCGGCGGCACGCCGCCCCTTCCCCGAGGAACACCATGGTTCACAAGAGAACAGCCGCGTACGTCGTGGGCACCCTGCTGATCGGCGTCGCCGCCGCCGGCTACGGCCTGCCGTCGGCGAGCGCCGCGACCGCCGGCCCGATCACCGGCCTCGGCGGTAAGTGCGTCGACGTCGCCGGCGCCAACTCGGCCAACGGCACGCCCGTCCAGCTCTACGACTGCAACGGCAGCGCGGCCCAGACGTGGACCGTCGGCAACACCGACAACTCGATCCGCGCACTCGGCAAGTGCCTCGACGTCACCGCCGCGTCGACCGCCAACGGCGCCAAGGTGCAGCTGTACGACTGCAACAACACCGGCGCGCAGAAGTGGACCGCCAGCAACGGCGCGTTGGTCAACACCGCCTCCGGCAAGTGCCTCGACGTCACCGACCGGAGCACCGCGAACGGCGCCCGGTTGCAGATCTGGACCTGCGGCGGCACCACCAACCAGCGGTGGACCCTGCCGGGAGGCGGCACCCCCACGCCCACACCCACCACCCCGAGCGGGACCAACCTCGACGACCCGGCGAAGAAGGACGTCGCCATGCAACTCGTCTCGGCTGCGGAGAACTCCTCGCTCGACTGGCGGGCGCAGTTCTCCTACATCGAGGACATCGGTGACGGACGCGGCTACACCGCCGGCATCATCGGCTTCTGTTCCGGCACCGGCGACATGCTCGAACTCGTCGAGGCGTACACCCGCACCAAGCCCGGCAACGTGCTGGCCGGCTACCTGCCGGCGCTGCGCGCCGTCAACGGCACGCCGTCGCACTCCGGCCTCGACCCCAACTTCCCCCGCGACTGGCGCACGGCGGCCACCGACTCGGTGTTCCAGGCGGCCCAGGAGGCCGAACGCGACCGGGTCTACTTCAACCCGTCGGTACGCGACGGCAAGAACGACCAGGTCCGGGCCCTCGGTCAGTTCGCCTACTACGACGCGGCGGTCATGCACGGGTACGAGGGCATGCGCCAGATCCGCAGCCGCGCCCTGAACCGGGCCAAGCCGCCAGCACAGGGCGGCGACGAGCGGACCTGGCTCAACGCCTTCCTCGACGAGCGGGTCATCGAGATGAAGAAGGAGGAGGCCCACTCGGACACCTCCCGCGTCGACACGGCCCAGCGGGTGTTCCTCAACAACGGCAACTTCAACCTGAACACGCCGTTGGTGTTCGCCGTCTACGGCGACCAGTTCCGCATCGGCTAGGCCGGTGGGCGGGGTCGCCGGCACGCAGTTTCCGTTCGCCGACGACCCGCCGCTCTGCCCCTGCCCCGCCGTCTGGTGCCTGTCCGGCCGGTCCTGGCCGGCGGGACTTCGCCGGCGACCTGGTTCGCGGTCACCACCGGCGGACCGTTTACGGCAGGATCCTCTGGGTGGACCGACCCCTGCTCCTGCTCGACGTCGACGGTGTCCTCAACCCCTACGGGACTTCTCAACCACCCGCCGGTTACGCCGAGCACCACCTGTTCCCCGGTGAGGATCCCGTCCGCGTCAACCCCACCCACGGCGCCTGGATCAGCGAAGCGAGCGCCGTCCTCGACATCGCCTGGGCCACGAGCTGGAACGACGAAGCCAATCAACTCCTTGCTCCGCTTCTGCGCATCACCCCCCTGCCCGTGATCACCATGCCACCCGCGCCGTTCCATCCCAGCGACAAGATTCCGATCATCGCCGCCTATGCCCAGCAACGACCCGCGGCATGGATCGACGACCTGCACACACCGCAGGCCCACATCTGGGCCGCAGCACGCAGCAGCCCCACCCTGTTGATCACTGCCGACCCGACGATCGGCCTCACCCGCAGCTCCATCGATCACGTCATGGCCTGGGCCAAGGCTCTTCAGCGTCCGTTGGCGAACAGCTAGCGACGCCCCAGCCCTCGCTCGTACCCCGGGCACCAGGAAGCGCCGTCGACATCCAGCGCTCGCTCGTACCGGGACCAGGCGACGCGGTCAACACCCAGCCCCCTCGCTCAGGCCAAGCATCAGCCAGTGCTGTCGGGCAGCAGGCCCATCCTGGTCGCCACCGGAGAGGAGTTCGGCATCGACGAACCCGCCGGCGAGTGGCTAAGCGAATCGATCATGGCGACTGAACGCGTCGTACACCTGTTCTAGTCTCGGGTCATGGTCGAGGAGTTGGCGCAGGCAGACGACGCGGTCGCCGCCTGCGTCGACGCCGCCGCCTGGGCCCTGCCGGAACACGACCTGATCGGCGCGCTCGACGCCGCGCACCGCCTTCAGCAACGCCTCGCCGCCGTCACTCTCATCCTCATCCGCGAGATCGACGGCCGCGGGACCGCCCGCACGCAAGGTGCCTCCTCCACCGCGGTGTGGCTGCGCGAACACCTGCGACTCACCATCCCAGCCACCCGCCGCCTGATCGACCTCGCCACGGCCCTGGACACCGGCAACCCCGGCATCCGACAAGCGCTGGCTGACGGCGCCATCAGTCAGGACCAAGCCCGGGTCATCGCCGACACCGTCGCCACCGTGAACAGGTCGGCCGACGCCGAGACCGCCGACAAAGCAGTCGGTGTGCTCGTCGGCTGGGCCGCACAGTTCGACCCCACTCACCTGCGCAAACTCGGCACCCGCATCCTCGACCACGTCGCCCCCGACATCGCCGACGCCGCCGCCCGAGCCGCCCTCGAGGCCGAAGCCGCCCGAGCCACCCGCGATCGGCATCTCACGTTGTCCGAGCAGACCGACGGTCGACTCCGGCTCACCGGCACCCTCGACGCCGAAACCGCCGGCCTCTTCCGCGCCGCCATCGACCCACTGACCGCCCCATCCGGACCGGACGACTCCCGGTCCCCCGGGCAACGACACCACGACGCCCTCGCCGACCTCTGCCGACTCACCCTCCGGACCGGCCAACTGCCCGACAGCGGCGGCGATTCCGCGCAGATCGTCGTCACCACCGTCTATGACGCGCTCACGGCAAAGCTCGGCGCCGGCACCCTCGATACCGGCCTCAGCCTCACGCCAGACACGGTGCGCCGGCTGGCCTGCGACGCCACCCTGCTGCCCGCCGTCCTCGGCAGCGCCGGCCAGATCCTCGACGTCGGGCGACAACGCCGCCTCATCACCGGGCCGCTGCGCCGCGCCCTCGTCCTGCGCGACCGCGGCTGCGCGTTCCCCGGCTGCGACCGACCACCCCGCTGGTGCCACGCCCACCACATCCACCACTGGGCCGACGGCGGCACCACCAGCCTCGACAACGCCGTCCTACTCTGCGGCCACCACCACCGACACCTGCACCACAGCGACTGGACCGTCCACCTCGGGGGCGACGGCCACCCCCAATTCACCCCACCCGCCTGGCTGGACCCCGAACAACTCCCCCGCCGCAACCACTACCACCGACGAACATAGGAGCAGCCAGCAGAAGAACAGCACCCTTACGGGTCGGCGAACCGGTCTATCGGAGACAACCCGATGGGCAGCCGGCGGTATCGCGCACCCGGAGGTCACGGTAGATCCGCCTGGAGATCTGTGCGCCTTATTGCCTCAGGAAGGTGGTCACCGCCCGACGGAAGCCGTGCGGATTCTCGACCCACGGAAGGTGGCCGGCCCCGGCGAGGCTCACCCGCTGGCTGTTGGCCAGCGCGCGATGCAGCGAGTCAACGGCCCAGCGGGGCCGGATGTCCTCGGTGCCGTCGATGATCAGCACGGGCAGGTCGAGTGCTCGGCACTGCACGGCCAGGCCGGAGTTACTTAGCTCCTGCTTGACCTCGGCGTTCACAGCCTGGCCGCAGTCGTGGTTGATGCCCAGCCATGGCGTGGCCATCCGATCGGCGTGGCGCAGCGCCGTGCCATGGTCGGCAAAGTCGGCCGACCATTGCAGCACCGCCCATTCACGTTCCTCCGCAGGCGTGCGGACGCGCGCGCTGAGGGCCTCCCACCGGTCCAGATGAGGCCCGAGCCGCAGCCTCAGATTCCGCTTGTAGTGCGGGTGCCAGCCGCGATCGGGATCAATGCCGGTCCCGGACACGTAGATCAGATGGCTGACCCGTTCGGGGTGTTCGATGGCGTACCGCAACGCCAGGTGTGCACCCCACGAATGGCCCAGCAGGGCCGTTCGCGGACCGGCCAACTGGTCACGTACCGCGTCGAGATCGGCCACGAAGCGGGAGATGCCATACGGTCCGCGCCGCTGCGAGCGACCACAGCCGCGCTGATCCCATCGGATGGTGCGGGCATGCCTTTCGAGCAGCCGGGCCACCGGGGCGAAATAGTCCCACAGACCCGGACCCCCGTGGCAGAGCACCAGCGGCGGCCCGGCTCCGGCCTGCTCCGCCCACAGGCGGCAGTCGTCGTCGCGCACGCCCAAGTCCACGTCGACAGTATCGCGTGGCGACTTGACCTCAAGCTCGGGTGAGGTCCTAGCCTCCGGTATCGGAGGTTACGCATGAGCATGGAAGTTACCGCGTGGATGTCCCTGCACCACGCCATGAACGCGCAGGATGAGCGACCGCTGTCCCGCGCCACATTGAAGCGGATCGCGCAGTTCGCACGACCACACCGCACCTTGATCATCAGGTTCCTGCTGCTGAGTGTGGTGACGGCGGTTCTCACGGTGGCGGCGCCCGTCCTCGCCGGCCGGGTGGTCGATGCGATCGTCGACGGCGCCGACAGCGGCGTGGTGATCCGGTTGGCCGTACTGATCGCCGTGATCGCTCTCGCCGAGGCCGGGCTGGGCCTGGTGACGCGGTTTCTCTCCGCCAGCATCGGTGAGGGGTTGATCGTCCAACTGCGGACGGCGGTCTTCGATCACGTTCAGCGCATGCCGGTGGCGTTCTTCACGCGTACCCGCACGGGTGCGCTGGTCAGCCGCCTGAACAATGACGTGATCGGTGCGCAGCGGGCCTTCAGCGACACCCTGTCGAGTGTGGTCGGCAACGCCGTCACGTTGATGCTGACGTTGGCCGTGATGCTCACCTTCTCCTGGCAGATCACGCTGCTGGCGCTCGTCCTGCTGCCCATCTTCGTTCTCCCGGCTCGCCGGATGGGTTCGAGGCTCGCGCAGTTGCAGCGGGAAGCGGCCGAGCACAACGCCGCCATGAGCACCCGGATGACAGAACGGTTCTCGGCACCCGGTGCCACCCTGGTCAAGCTGTACGGGCGACCGGCCGAGGAGTCCGCCGAGTTCGCGGCGCGGGCACGTCGGGTACGGGACATCGGCATCCGCGCCGCGATGCTCCAATGGGTCTTCATCACCGCCCTCACCGTCGTCGGCTCGCTGGCGTTGGCCCTGGTCTACGGGCTGGGCGGTCTCTACGCCCTACGGGGCAGCCTCGACGCCGGGACGGTGGTCGCCCTCGCGCTGCTGCTGTCGCGTCTCTACGCACCGCTGACCTCGCTGGCCAGTGCTCGGGTCGAGGTGATGAGCGCACTGGTGAGCTTCGAGCGGGTGTTCGAGGTTCTCGACCTCAAGCCGCTGATCCTCGACTCCGCCGACGCCCGACCCCTCCCGGAAGGGCCGGTCGCGGTCGAGTTCGAGGGGGTGCGGTTCGGCTACCCCTCGGCGGACAAGGTGTCGCTCGCGTCCCTGGAGGACGTGGCGAAGCTCGATACGCGCGGCGGCGAGGAGGTGCTGCACGGCGTCTCGTTCCGCGCCGAGGCGGGGCAGATGGTCGCCCTCGTCGGCTCCTCCGGGGCGGGCAAGTCGACGATCGCGCAGCTCGTGCCTCGCCTGTACGACGTCGAGGACGGCACCGTGAAGCTCGGCGACGTCGACGTACGCGATCTGTCCGCCGAGTCGATTCGGACGGCTTTGGGCGTGGTGACCCAGGACGGGCACCTCTTCCACGAGAGCATCCGCGCCAACCTGGCCTTCGCTCAGCCGGACGCGACCGAGGACGAGATGTGGGAGGTGCTCCGGCGGGCCCGGCTCGACGACCTCATCCGTTCACTTCCGGACGGGCTCGACACGGTAGTCGGCGAACGCGGATACCGCCTGTCCGGTGGGGAACGGCAACGGCTCACCATCGCACGGCTGCTGCTGGCCCGTCCGCGCGTGGTCATCCTCGACGAAGCCACCGCGCATCTCGACTCCACCTCGGAGGCGGCGGTTCAGGACGCCCTCGCCGAAGCCCTGACGGGTCGCACGAGCGTCGTCATCGCGCACCGGCTCTCCACCATCCGGGCGGCCGATCAGATCCTCGTCGTCGAAGCCGGCCGCATCGTCGAACGCGGGCGACACAGTGACCTGCTCGCGGCCGGTGGCCGCTACCACGAGTTGTACCGCACCCAGTTCGCCCAGGACCAGCCGACGGTCCAGGAGCAACGCGTCGCCATCTGACGGTTCACGGGCACCTCACGACGCACGCGGCGGTCGGCCCGCCCACGAAGGACGGTCCGACCACCGCGTCACAGCGCGCCGCTGCCCACCGGTGAAGCACCCGGGGTGGGCGGCGGCATCCGGTCAGTCGTCGTCGTCCTTGTCGTCGCTGTCGTCATCGCTGTCGTCGGCGTCATCGGCGTCGTTGTCATCGGCGTCGACCGGCTCCTGCTCGGCCTTGACCACCGAGCCGTTGTCCCGGTCGACGTCCACCTCGTGCTCGGTGTCGCCCGCGACGATCTCGACGCTCCACACCGGGCGGCCGTTCTCCTGCTCGGCTTCGACCTCAACGATCTGACCGCCGCCGGCCTTGGCGAGCGCGATCTCACCGGCGCGCTTCTCGTCGACCGCGCTGCCCGCCGGCGCGTTGTCGGCCGATGACGTACCGGACGGCGTGCCGCTCGACGGCGTACCCGATGGGGTGTCGGCCGACGGCGAACCGCTGGCCCCGGGCGTGACAGGGACCAGCGGCGCGTCCGTGGCCGTCGGCGCGACAGTTGCCGCGGCCAGCGCCGTGCCGCCGGTCCGCGAGTCGTTCGCGGCGTTGACGCCGAGCGCGACCCCGGCCACCGCCAGCACCGCCGACCCGCCGACCGACGCCAGAAGCAGATTGGTGCGCTTCATCGTGGTGTCCACCTTTCCTCGGTTGTCGACTCCGAGGATCGGTCAGAGCGGGATAGCACCGCGCTGTCCGAACGCTAAGGCCGGGTTAAGCCGACGATCCTGCGCCGCCCCTTCGGGACTGTGCGTCGGGCTGAACCGGTCAGAGCGCCATCCGCATGAAGACGTTGGCGCGGGCGTACGGCGGAAGCGGGACCTGTTCCGGACCGACATGCTGGAAACCGGCAGTTTCGTAGAGGTGCACAGCGTTCGGAAGCTTGGTGCTGCTGCCCAGGAACAGGGTGGCCGCGCCGAGCCCGCGGGCGCGCTCGATCGCCGCCTCAATGAGCTGACGGCCGAGGCCCTTGCCCCGCACCGCCGGAGTCAGCGCCATCTTCGACAGTTCGAAGACGTCGTCCGAGCTGCGAACCAGGGCGACACAGCCAACGATCTCCCGGCCGTCGCGGACGATCAGCACGTCGCCGCCCGGGTCGACGATGGCCCCGAACGGGTCGTTGAGCGTCTTGCGGTCGGACTCCTCGATGGTGAAGAAATGGGAGATCCATTCTTCGTTCAGCGCCCGGAAGGCCTCGGCCTCCTCAGCGGTCGTCATGGACGTGACGGTCAGCGTGCTCGGGTTCATGGTGGGATTCTCCGGTCACCACCATTCGTACGTCCAACATCAGCCGTATCGACACGGCTAGCCGCGCCGGTTGAGTTCCGCCTCCAGCCGCTGGACGAGCGTCTTGCGGTCCTTGCCGGCGTGCTCGTTGCGCAGCGCGGTCTTGAGCTGTCGCGTGTCGAGTCCACGGACCAGCTTGGCCGCCTCGGCGACCGACATCTCCGACATCCGACCGGCCGTTGTGGCATCCCGGCGCGCGCGTTTGGCCGGCCCGGTGTTGGCGACGTACTGCTTGCCGGACCGGGACGCCTCGCGCTTCTTCGTGTCGGTCGCGCGCTTCTGGCTCTCCGACATCTCGTCCCAAGCCTTCTTGGGCAGGTAGCGACTCGTTGTGCCGCCCTTGCGCGCGTGGGTGTCGCCCTCTTTCGTCTGCCATTTCTCGTTGCCCCAGCGCTGGAGGGACTTCTGCCGCTCGTCCTTTTCGCCCAGGAATCCGCCGCCGCGCTTCTTGTACTCCTGAGTGACCAGCTGTGACTTGCGCGCCGACCACTGCCCCGGCTTGCCGCCCTTGTCGGAAGCCTTGATCTCTTCCTTGATCTGCTCTCTGAGCTCGGGTTTCGTATACCGCGCCATGACCTGGCAGCTACCCGGCACCGCAGCGCCTATGCGTCCCGTGGCGACGCCGGAGGCCCGAGCCGGAGCAGCACCTGCGCACCGCCTCCCGGGGCGGCCCGCAACTCCAGCCGACCGCCGGCGGCCTGCGCGGCACGCCGGGCGATGTCCAGGCCGAGACCGGTGGACCCGGCCGCGCTGGCGCCCCGCCGGACCGCCCCGGCCGGCATGCCCGGGCCCTCGTCGGCGACCGTGAGGACGACCTCGCCGACCTCGCGGGCCAGCCGCACCGCGAACGGCGTGCCGTCGGGGGTGTGCGCGAAGACGTTGCCGAGCAGGGCGTCCACGGCTGCCGTCAGGTTGTCGGCGGCCACACCGACGGGGAGCGGGCCGGGTGCCAGGTCGAGGGTGACCGCCCGCCCGGTGTCCTCGGCCAGCACCGACCAGAACGCGACCCGGTCGGCGACGATCGCCGCCGCGTCCGAGGCGGCCGGCTGCCCCGTCGGTGCGTGCCGCCACCGGGCCTGCCGGATCAGCCCGGTGACCGCGCGTTCGAGCCCGTCGGCGGCGGCGGTGATCCGGGCGGCGTCGTCCGGGTCCCGCAACGACTCCGCCTCCAGCCGCAACGCCGTCAGCGGCGTACGCAGCTGGTGCGACAGGTCGGCGACGTGTTCGCGCTCCTGCACCAGGAGCACCTGGATCCGGCCGGCGAGATGGTTGAGCGCGCCGGCCACCTCGCGCAGCTCGGCGGGGCCGGCCGGGGTGACCCGGGCGTCCAACTCGGCGTTGGCCAGCCGGTGTGAGACGGCCGAGAGGTCGCTGATCGGCCGGACCAGAGTGCGCGCCAGCCGGTCGGCGACCAGCAGCCCGATCAGCACGAGGATCGCGCCGAGCAGCGCCAGCACCAGCCAGGCCCGGGTGACCCCGGCGGTCAGCTCGTGCTGCGGCACCGCGATCCGGATCACCCCGGTGCCGTCCGCCCGACCCTGCACGGCGATGACCACCTCCCGGCCGGCCGCCGACTCGCCGGTGAGGCTCTGTCCGCGTGCGGCGAGGGCCACCGCGGGCGTACGGGGTGTCTGGGCACCCAGCACCGTGCCGTCGGGCAGGAACACGCTCACCGGTCGCCCGGACTCCGCGGCGAGTTGCTCGACGGTGAGCCGGATCGTCGCCGCGTCGGCGGTGCCGACCACCGGCACCAGGCTCTGCGCGTCGGCGGTGGCCCGAACGGTGGCCCGGTCCTCGGCGACGGTGCGGACCAGCAGCGCCAACGGCACCAGGAACGCGATGAGGGTGAGGACGCTGACTGCGCCGACCAACAGCGCGAGCCGGGCCCTCACGGCTGCGCCGCCGGGGCTTCGAGTCGCACCCCGACACCCCGCACGGTGTGCAGGTAGCGAGGCTGCTGGGCGTTCTCCCCCAACTTGCGACGCAACCAGGACAGGTGCACGTCGACGGTCTTGTCGGCACCGCCGTACGGGATCTGCCACACCTCCGTGAGCAGCTCACGTTTGGTGACCACCTGGCCCGGTCGGCCGGCGAGGTGGTGCAGCAGGTCGAACTCGCGGGGCGTCAGCTCGACCGCAGCCCCGTCGAGGGTGACCTGCCGGGCCCGGGGGTCGACGCGGAGCCCGCCGACGACGAGCGTCGGGTCCTGCCCGTCGGCGCCGGAGGGGCCTCGTCGCAGCACCGCCCGGACGCGGGCGTCGAGCTGTGCTGCGGTGAACGGCTTGACCACGTAGTCGTCGGCGCCCGCGTCGAGCACCCGGACGATCTCGGTCTCGTCGTCGCGCGCGGTGGCCACGATGACCGGCACCGCGCTGACCGCGCGCAGCATCCGCAGCAGCTCGCGTCCGTCCAGGTCGGGCAGGCCCAAGTCGAGCACGACGAGGTCAGGCCGGTCTTCCAGCGCGTCGCGGAGCCCGGCCATCGCGGTCGAGGCCGCAGCCACCGCGTGCCCACGTTCCCGCAAGGCTCGGATCAGCGGGGTACGGATCGTCAGGTCGTCCTCGATGAGCAGTAGGCGCGGCACACCTGGCAGGCTAGCGGCTCACCGCCTAGGACCACGCGATCTCGCCGTGGCGGTCGACGAAGCGGCCCGAGCCGTGTCCCGGACCTTCCGTCGCGAGAGTGACGATGGCGTCGGTGCCCTGGGTGACGGTCTGCGGACCGCTGTTTCCGTTGAGGTCCGTGGCGGTGTAACCGGGGTCGGCGGCGTTGATCCGGATGTCCGTCAGCGCCTTCGCGTACTGGGTGGTCAGCATGGTGAGCGCCGCCTTGGAGGACGTGTAGACGGGGGCGATGACTCCCGATTCGGCTCGCGAACGGTCATGGGTGGCTGCGAGCGAACCCATCGCGCTGCTCACGTTGATGATCACTGGGTCGGGTGAACGGCGCAGCAGGGGCAGAAACGCGGTCGTCGTCCGCACCACGCCGAGGAGATTGACATCGAGGACTGCGAGCAGGTCGCCGCTGGTCAGTTCGCTCGGGTCCCCGAACGGGCCGTGGATGCCCGCGTTGTTGATAAGCACGTCGATGCGACCCTCGTGCTCCTCGACCTCGGCGGCCGCGGCCGCGACCGAGTCGTCGTCGGTGACATCGATCTGCACGAAACGGGCTCCGAGGGTGTCTGCCGCCGCAGCGCCCAACTCGGGATCACGAGCGCCGACGAGAACGGTGTGACCCAGCTCGATGAGGCGACGGGCGGTCTCGCGACCGAGCCCCTTGTTGGCTCCGGTGATGAAGGTGATCGTCATGCGCCCATCGTTTGTCGCCGTCGAGGCCTGTACCAGAGACGTCGCGACGGTAGGACAAGCAATACCACCCTCCTCGTGGTGGTTTGCGAAACAATCGGGGGCGTGATGACGCGGGCCGCGGGACTGGGGGCGACGATTCGTGCGTGGCGCGACCGCCTGTCGCCGGCGTCCAGCGGGCTGCCCGCCGGCCATCGACGCCGAGCCGCCGGGCTGCGACGGGAGGAGTTGGCCGAGCTTGCCGGGGTATCGGTCGACTACATCGTGCGCCTGGAACAGGGGCGGGCGACCACCCCGTCGGCGCAGGTGACCTCCGCGCTCGCTCGTGCCCTACAGCTGACGTCCGCCGAACGCGACCATCTCTTCCGGCTGGCGAACCTAGCCGCACCGACGGACGGCCAGATCTCCGATCACATTCCGCCTGGGGTACAGCGGGTGGTGGGCCGCCTCGGTGACGCCGCCGTCGCCGTGTTCGCCGCAGATTGGCAGGTGATCTGGTGGAACCAGAGTTGGGCGGCTCTGCTGGGCGACCCGTCAGCGTCCCCGCCGGTTCGTCGCAACTTCGCCCGCGACACCTTCCCGGTGAACTCCGACGGGCCGGGGATGTCACGCTGGCCGGTGATCTCACTGGACGCCGCTGCCACGAGCGCCGCCGTCGTCTCCGACCTCCGGCGGGCCACCGGCCGGTTTCCCCGTGATCGACGCCTGGCGAAGCTCATCCGTGATCTCACGGAGGGCAACGAGCAGTTCGCCGACCTGTGGGCGGCCGGGACGGTCACCGCCCACCGGGAAGACCGCAAGATCGTCGAACATCCGTCGGTCGGCACCGTTCGGGTCGACTGCGATGTCCTGACCGACGGCGACGCCGAACTGAAGATCGTGATCCTCACCGCGGCCCCGGGCACCGACGACGAGACCAAGATCCGCCTCGCGACGGTGGCAGGCGTCCACGCCCCGGTGGGGTCTCCGGACCTCGACGACAGGGCCCGCCACCCAAGCGGGCGTTAACCGTGCCTTAGGGTCCGGATGTGCCGGCGACAACCGTGGATCGGGGATAGTCAGGCGATGGGCCGTCGTTCGATTCTCGTCGCCACCGGGTGGGTGGCCACCGCCGCCATCGCCACCCTGATCGGCCTGGGCGCGATCCGGTTGGTAGGCGAGAGCCTCACCGGCACCCCGGGTGGGGTGCGCAGCGAGGCCGAGATCGAGCGGGCGCTCGCCGCCCCGGAGCCCGCGCCCACCACGAGCACCGCCTCGGCCACGCCGGGCACGACGGGCACCGCCTCGGCCACGCCGGGCACGACGGGCACCGCACCGAGCGCCAACTCCGGGGCCCGCCGAGGGTTCGCCACCGACGGCGGCACGGCCGTCGCCGAGTGCGGCCCTGGCGGCGTACACCTCGTCTCCTGGGCGCCCGCGCAGGGTTACCGGGTCCGCGACGTGGACCGGGGCCCGGACGACGACGTCGAGGTCACGTTCCAGGGTGCGACCCGGGCGTACGAGTTGAAGGTGCGCTGCATCGGCTCGGAACCGGTGGCCGTCGCCGACGACTAGTAGTGCTTTGTTAGGTTCTGTGGCGTTTGTTGCGGTGTAACGGTTTCACGGGTTGGTGGCAGGTGATGCAGGCGCCGGTCCAGGTCGCGAGGAGT
>NZ_JOAN01000018.1 GCF_000718555.1 Micromonospora chokoriensis | reverse complement strand
CACCCCCACCGCCCCCGCCCCTCCCCACCTCAACTCATGATCAAGTGATGAAAAGTAGGTCTGAGCGATCCCTTGGACCTACTTTTCATCACTTGATCATCGTGGTCGGGAACGGCTGGCGAGGATGGCCAGCGTCTCCTGGCGGACCTGGGCCGGGTCGGCGGTGAGGCGGCGGTGACTGAAGCGGACGACCAGGATTCCGACGGTGGCCAGCAGTGCGTCACGGCGGAGGTCGATCTCGCGTTCGGCCGGGTCGGCGTGGCTGGTCGCGCCGTCCAACTCAATGTTGACCCGTTCCACCTCGGCGAACATGTCGAGATAGATCGTCCGAGCGCCGAACCGCACCCGCGCCTGCCGGGTGAACGTCGGCATACCCGGGCCAGTGAAGACATGGTCGTGGCCCCAGACCTCCAACGGGCTGCGGCAACCAGCGCCGAGCCGGTCCAGTAAATCGCTTAATGCTCCGCGGTCGGGCATCCGGGGCACCTCGATAAGAGCGGCGACCAGGCGCTGCGGCGTGGTCAGCCGATCATTGACCGCACGGATGAGCAGGCTCGATCGGTCGACCGGCGGCAACAGCGGCCAACAGTCCACCAGGGTCCGGTCGAGGCGGGTGACCGGTAACCCTCCCCGTATCACCACCTGCGGCGGCGCGACCGCGAAGCCGGAACGATGGACTACGACGAGATACGGCCGATGACGCAGACCTGACCCCTGCGGCAGGTCGAGATACACCGGCTCCCCCGGTTGCTGGCGGCGCAGGCCCCACACGTCGAGCGCAGTCAGGCGACTCAGCGCACCACGCCCGTCGGCGTATGCCAGCGCAGCGCGTCGGGCGACGTCCCGCTCGACGCGGGCCAGCATCGGCAGATCGGCCTTTGCGTGACGGATCAGGGCAGCGTCGCCGTACACCCCGGGCAGCAGCCGTACCAGCCGATCGGCCCGCCAAGCGGTCTGGATCGTCCAGGCCGGTGCCACCCGCAGCATGTCCCGCCGGGTGACCAGTCCGTCGCCGAGCACGAGCAGCGCATGTAACCTCGGGTCCACCGCCCCCACCCTGCCCCTGCGTGCCGTCGAGCACTGCCCACGGGTGGCTGCTGTGGACAATGGATGCACCTGTGGACGGCAGCCCAATGCCATTGCGGTTGTGGTAGCAGACGCCCTCGTCGAGCCCGGCGATGCCATCCGGGACGGAAAACCCCGTCACGGCCGAGTACGCAGTCAGGACCGATCAGGCTGGGAAAGGTAGGTCATCTGCACAGGTTCGGCGAGAACTGCCTGGGCTGCCGGAATGTCCGCCAGTCGGGAGGCCAGAGTGGCGACGGCGAGCCGCTCCGGTAGAGCGGCACTGAACTTGAGACCGGCAAGCGCCTTGTCGGACACGTCGGGCAGGCAGATTCGATCGGCCGCGTCTGCCATGGCCTGCTGCACCACGGCGCGGTCCACATCTGGCCGCAGCCGAACGGAGGCGTCGTCGTACCGCTGAGCCGGATCGGCAAATTCGCTCAGGGTAGCGATCAGAGTGGCATTGGCCCGAAAGCCAGCCCAGGTCCACAAACGCACCTCATCGTCGTCGCCCCTGACCAGCACCGGACCAGCGGGATGGACCACAGAGGTCGCATCGTCCCGTAGAGCAGCCAGTCTGCTCCTCGCTCGGCCGGTGAGAGTGACCGGTGGGTCGACACCAAGCAGCACATCACGCATTGCCCGGACCATCCGGTACGACAATCCCTGCGGCGATCCGCCGGTCATCCAGAGCGCCTTTCCACCGCCCTCGGCTGGCTCGACGAAGCAGCGTTGGCGCTTCCAGTCGATATAGGTGACGCGCCAGCTTCGGCCAGCGAGTAGCAGCAGCCGGGGACCGAGCACCTTGGCCGTCAACAGTGCGGGATCGGTCCGGCCGATCTCGCTGCGGCCAGCCAGCACGGTGAACTGCGGTGGAGCGGTGAACACCGCTAGCATGTCCATGAAGTGCCGACGCCCGAAGCGCAGTTCAGCTTCTGGCCCGATGAAGAGCATCCCGGAGTCGACATCGAGGAAACCACACTTGACGAGGTGACGAACGATCACGTCGGCACTCTTGTCGAAGGGCGTCAGGCCGTTCCACTGCTGCGGCCAGAGACTGTCACCGATCCGGTGTTGTTGAAGCGCGAGCGCCAGCATCTGCTGGGCCACTATGTGCCGCGGTTCAGGCGGTGGTGCGACTGCTTCGACCCAACCTTGTGCCCACAGATTCAGCAACCCAGCGGCATGCAGCAGTCCTTCTCCATCCAAGGCGAGGAAAAGGCAGTTGCGGCTGCTGCCGGGGCGCCGACCCGTCCGGCCGATCCGCTGCAGGAATGCCGCGACGCTGCGTGGGGCGTTGATCTGGATGACACGGTCAAGGTCACCCACGTCGATGCCGAGCTCCAGGGTGCTGGTGGCGACGATGACGCAGTTCCGTTCCTGCGCGAAGGCCTCCTCGGCTCGCCGCCGCTCGTCGACGGAGAGCGACGCGTGGGAGAGGAATGTCGTCACGTTGAGCGCACGCAGTCGTTGGCCAAGGTCCTCGACCAGCGCCCGGGAATCGCAGAAGACCAGGCGCTTCTGCCCGTGATGAAGGGCGGCGATGACCTTGGCCGCGTTGTGCACGGAGCCGACGTAGTCCAGCTCGATCTCACCTGCTGGATGCGGCACCGGCGTCGCCGAATGACGATCGGGCACCACCGCTCGCGCGGGCCGCTGGCCGCGACCCGAGCCCTGCAACCAGGCCAACAACTCGTCCGGGTTGCCAACCGTTGCCGAAAGTCCGATTCGCTGCACCGGTCGTCCTGCCACCCGGCTGAGGCGTTCCAACACGGCCAGCAGGTGCCAACCACGATCATCGCCTGCGAATGCGTGCACCTCGTCGACCACAACGGCCTGAAGTTGGCCGAAGAACGCGTTGTGATCGACAGCGCTGCTGACCAGCATTGACTCCAGGGACTCCGGAGTGGTCAGCAGAATGTCGGGCCTCTCGCGGAGGATCGCGCGGCGCCGACCCATCGGCACATCGCCGTGCCAGAGCGCCGCCCGACGCCCGAGCCATGCCGTGTAGCTCTCCAGCCGGGGCAGGAGGTTGTTGAGCAGCGCCTTCAGCGGGCAGACGTAGAGGACGGAGGTGCCCGACCAGTTCTCCTGCGCCATTCGGGAGAGCAGCGGGAAAACCGCCGCCTCGGTCTTACCGCCGGCGGTGGGCGCCAGCAGAAGTGCGTCCTCGCCGGCCAGCAGTGGTTGCACGGCAGCTTGTTGCATCGGCCTTAGTGCCGGCCACTGCAACGAGTTGACAATGTGATGCAGTACGACTGGGTGCAGCAGTTCGGCATCGCTCGTCATGACCTCGACGTCCTTCAGAGCTCGAGCAAGATCTCGTCGGCGCTCATGGCGTTTCGCTCCACCTCTGTCATTTCAGCCGTGGACAGGGTGAGTGCGTAGTGTTGCCGAGGGTCGAACTCGGGGAACTGGTCCACCCGGTCGAGCACCTCCCCCACAAGTTTCTTGAGAAACAGCCGCGGTGCCACCCCGACCTTGCCGCCGAGACCACCGGCGACTGCTCGTGACAGCTCACCGAGGTACCGATCGTCGACCAGCGTGGCCACCCGCTCCGGCGAGGCAGATCCGTCGGCGTAGAGGTTTCGCACCCGACCGCCGAGTTCCACGAGGGAGTCGACGGTGAAGCCCGGCAGCCGGATCTGCACTGCACGGGGATTGTCGAAACGTGGATCAGTGCTGAAATCCACGGCGAGGCGCTGCGCCAATGGCGCGAGCCGTTGGACGCCCTGCGGGCCTTCGTAAAAAGCCGGCGTGCCGGTAATGACCAGATAGAGACCAGGAAACCGTCCGGAGTGCACCTCGTCGATGAGTTGCCGAAGGGCGTTGAGCGCCTTGTCCCGGGCATCCGACCTGACCCGTTGTAGCGTTTCCACCTCGTCGAGCACCAGCAGCAGACCGGGATGCCCACTGTCGCGGAGCACGGCCAGCAGCCCTTGCAGGAAGCTGAGCGCCGCGAAGTGGTCGAGATCGCCCCGTACACCGGCTGCCCGACGGGCGGCAGCCGCGACGTGCGGCTGCCCACCGAGCCAGGCGAGCACGGCGTCTGCCGTTGCCGCGTCTCCCCGCGCGGCAGCAGCCCGGTAGCCGCGCAGCGCGGCAGCGAAAGCGGGAGCGCTCCGGCTCACCAGGGCCAGCCGTTGGTCGAGCAGAGTGTCGACCGCGCCGTCGAGAGCGTCGGCGTCATCCGCGGCGATCTGCCCTGCGGCCAAGACATCCTCCTCCAGCGCATAGAACCAGCCGTCGACGATCGGACGGAGTGCGCTGGGCGGGAACGTTGAAGTGGTGAGGCGCTCGCTGAGCCGGCGGTAGACGGTTTCCAGCTTGTGTAAGGGCGTTTCGTTTTCGGAGATCTGCACCTCGGCGACGGCGAGGTTCGCCTGTTTGGCCCGCTCGGCGATCCACCGGGCGAAGAACGTCTTACCGGAGCCGTACTCGCCGCGAACCGCCTTGAAGACGGAACTGCCGGAGGCGACGCTGTCCATCTCATCGCCGATGGCCCCGGCGAAGCGATCCAACCCCACCGCGAAGAGGTCCAGCCCGGCCGATGGCACGGCGCCGCGCCGCAGCGCGTCGATCACCTCGCGGCGCCGCGCCGGGCTGACCGTCGTCACTCTGCCCCTCCTCGCAGGCGGAACTGCTCCTGAAGTAGTTGGAGGTCCAGCCGGATGGTCCGACCGTTATCGGTGAGCGACAACACCGGATAGTTGTCCACGTTGAAGATCCGTTGCAGGGTGGTGGCGAAGCCGACCGCCCGAACCGGTGTCTCGCCGGACCGCTGCGCCAGGACCGCAACGGGCAGTACGCCCTTGGCGTCGACAAGTGCTCGTAGCGCCGCCTGGATCTTCTTCAGCTCGACCCGCCGCGGCGTCAGGCTGTGCTGCGCCTCGAACAGTTCGGTGGATAGCAGCGCCGCAACCAGGTCACCGTCGCCGACGGGCGATGCTGCCTGCGGTTCGGCCGCCACGTCCGGTACGTCGAAGAGCGCGTCCGCAGCGACGGCAGGTGCCTTACGGCGTGGCTTCGGCGCAGTCGACGGCCGCGCCGGAGCGCTCGGCCCCGATGCGGCAGCCCCCGTCTGCCACCACTCCGGTGTGCGCTCCTCGACGGGCGCCCAGCCCGACGGTGGCTCGGTTACGTTGGGCAGCAGGTAGGCCAGCAGCGGGATGGTCACCTCGGCCAGCGACGCACCGCCGTGGTAGCCCGCCCGGCTCGGACGGTGGCGCAGCAGCGGATCCCAGAGCGCGATGATGCGATTGTCATCCGAGATAACCCTCGGACCGGTCAGTTCCACCTCACCAGGGCCGGCCGGGCCAGCCCCGATCCGGTGCCGGGCGGATGCCGCGTCCGGTGTCTTGAGGTGCTGACCCCCACGCTCAAGAATGTGCCCGTGGTCACTGGTGATGATGACGGCCCGGCCGGTGCGACGAGCCTGGTCGAGCAGGCTGCGCAGGAAGCCGAGATCGTTGAGTTGCCATCCGGCTTCATCGCCCTCCCGACCGTGGGCCAACGCGTCATCGACCGTATTGATCACTACGGCCACCACGGGAGCAGAACTCGCGACGGCATCGGTCAACTCGGCGGCGATGACCTCGCCCGCTCCGCCGCGCGCCGGACCCTTGTGGAAGATTCGGGAGTCCCGGCCCCATCGCCCCTCGGCGAAAAGCCTCCGCTCCAGGTCCTGATTTCCGGCACGTAGTGCGCCGGCAAAGAGCGACGTGCGGGAAACCGCCGTGAGGGTGGGCAGCGCGGCAACGATTCCCCGACGCCGGGCCGCCCCCGATCCTGCCAGCGGGTCGTACTCAACCCAGTGCGGGGCCAACTCGTCCGCGAGCTGCACCGCGACTGCGGCGCTCATTCCGTCGAGCACAGCGAGTAGCACTGGGCGGCCGGCACGGATCAGCGGATCGACCACGCGCGGCAGGAGATTCTCGACGGTGAGCAGGTCGCCGTCGCTTCCCGGCCCAGCGGTGGCCCACGCCGCGAGCCGGCCGGCGAACGCCCCGTCGAGTTCACGCCGCCGCTGCTGCGCCAGCTCATGAATCTCCCGGTACACCCGCTGCAGCTGCGGATGGGTCTCCTCGCCGGCCCAGACATGGTTGAGCGCCTGATCCACCCACCCCCACTCGGCGATATGGCGATCCACGCCGTCCGCGACGCTCTGCGGAGGCACCACCGTCGTGCCGAGCCAGCGCACCAACCGCTGGGCCATCTGGGCTCGACGTACCCGTTCTGCCTCGGCCTCGGCCTCGGCGAGTCGATGCCCGGCGAGGTGTTCGACCGCCAGATCGAGTTCCGGGTTCGCGGGGTTCCGCAGCCCGGCGAGCAGCGCCCCCGCCACGACACCGAGGCGGTTAGCGAAGCCCGTCCGTAGGATCGGACTGTGACCCGCGCTGCTGGCAGCAGAGAACTGGATGAGTAGCTGTTCCGCTCGGTCGAGGATGGCGTGTCCGTCCCGGCGAACCGCCGCGCGCGGCGCGCTCAACAGCGTGGTCACCACTTGCACGGTCGCCGCGGCGAAGCTACGCACGGTGGCATCGTCATTAAGGTTGCCGAAGTACTGGTCGATGCGCCCCTGGGCGCGCACGGAGTCAGCGCTCTCGGTGCTCCAGAGCGCATCGCAGACCAGGCCCAGTGGCAACGCCTCGGTGCCGTGCCCGGCATCGACCAGCGCAAAGAGTGCCTTCGCCGGCCGGCCGAACTGTTCCAGCAGCCAGCGTGCGAGCCCGTTTCGCTCGGCCTCCCGTAGCAGTCCGTAGGCCTCGACGGCACCCGGCTCGGCGCTCCACCGCAACAGCGCCGTCACGTCCAGGTCGTCCGGGCCGATGCCCTGCCGGTCGAGACCGAGCCGGACCGCCGCGAGATGCCGCAGCGCCATGTCGCGGGTCAACACCGACGTGGCCAGCCCCGGCCAGCCGCCCGGCGGCATGGCGTCGAGCAACGCCTCGCCGGCCCAGGCCTCGCGTTCCAGCGCGGTGTCCGGCAGGTGGGCGCCGAACGCGTCGACGACCAGGTCCCAGGGTTCCACGATGATGACGCGCTGACGGAAAACTCGACTACGCACGCCGTGGTGCAGCACCGACTCTGGGACATCGGTCAGCAGGACGAGGACCTCCTCGTCGCGGTCGGCGACAAGGTGCTCCCACACGGCCAGCGGAGAGACGCACGGCACTACTCGGACCGGGCGTCCGTCCGGCAACAGCAGCGTCGGGTCGTGCGGCCAGGTCGGCTCCGCCCGGATCACCATCACCGGGTACGCGTCGCCGTTACGGTGCCGTTCGAGCTGCTGCGCCACCTTCTGCCGCAGAGCCACAGGGCTGATCCGCAGTGCCTGAGCCGGTGCAGGTGCCTGAGTCACGAAACGATTCTCCAGGTCACCTCGATGGTCGCATCCGGGTGGGCGGCTACGTACTGGCGAAGTTCGTTCACCGCATCCTCGGAGAGCCCGGCCGAAACGACCGCCTTACCCCCGACGGGCGGGGGCGGCGGAGGCGGCGGCAGCGGAGGCAGCGGCGGCGACGGCTTCTTGGTGGCGCGCCGGATGAGTGCCACCGCCTCAGATTGCGCGCGCCGGAGAGCCGGGCTCAGCGGCGCGGTCAGCTCGTCGGCCTGGCCGACGCGGCGCAGCTCGGCGAGGATCGCAGTCGCCTCCCCGGCGTATGGCTCGCCGAGGCCGGCAATGATCTCGAAGTTCTCCCACGCCGCGTGGGCCAGCTCGGCGGACACCTGGGCCGCGCTCTTGATGCTCTTTCCGACCCTGTCGGCCGGTCCGGCGAGCTCCGCCCGAGCCAACCGCTCGATGGTCTCCACGGCCGTACGCCCGGTCGCCAGCCGCTCCAGCAGGTCAGCCGCCGCGCGAGCGGTGGCGAGCCGTCCTGACGGCGACGCCTGGTCGATACCCAGCCATTTGTCGTGCTGCTCGAGCCGGGCGGTCAGGCCGTGCGCCGCTTCTCGATACCGCGCGCCTTCGTTGCTGATGTCGCGACCAAACATCGCCACCAGCCGGCCCCGCCGCAAGTTCAGGTTGTGCACACCGAAAATCGCCCCGGCTCGGGCCCGAGACTCTACCCAATCGTCCTCGCTGGGCAGACGCTCCTCACGCAGCGCATGGTCGGTCGTGATCTTGCCTGGTTCAGGAGCGGGTGTGACCGGGCTTCCGTGCAGGTGGAAGGCACGGTCGGTCTGCTCGGCGAAGGTGGCGACAACGAGCTGCGCCACGATCGGGTCGAGACCGCGTGGGCTGGGTTCGTCGATCCAGCCCAAGATGTCGGCGACGCGCAGCTCACCGCTGACGCCCTCGGCGGCCGCCCTGTGGTGGAAATGCTGCGCCCACTGGCCCTCGACGACGAAGGCCGCCTCGTGCATCGTGCCGAGCCCGAGCGGATTGGCGATCCGGCGCATGGTCTGGCGATGCGCTCGCTCGACCTCGACGCGGCCCTCCGGCGACTCGACCGCTCGCCGGACGTGGTCAAGCACTACCTTCACGTCGGGCAGACGCACAGGCTCGCCCTTGCGGTCGGGGTCGAAGTCAGGGTGGGCGGGGAACTGCTGGCTGAGCATCTGATCGCCGAGGCTGCGCAGCGCGTCGGCGAACGTGGCGCCCATCGGCAGTTTCGGCTCCAACGCGCGGGTGAGCGACTGCAGGTGGTCATCGAAGCCGAGCTGCACATCCGAGGGCTGCTTGCCCGCCAGCCCGTACGCCTGGCGCAGTACCGCCTGCATCTTGTTCAGCAGCGCGCTGCGCTGGTTGGTCAGCGCCGCGTGTGCCCGCCGACGGTCGTCGGGGTTGAGGTGCTCGGCGTGGCTGTCGAAGCGCTGCCCCTCCAGCAACTTGTCGATGATGGCGAGCTTGCCCAGCTCGGTGCGGCGCTCAATGGTCAACGCCGCCGGAATCCAGCAGACCGTGCGAGGGCTCATCCGGCCGCTCAGCTCTTGGACCCGCTGCCGGTCATCGGCCGGACCGTGACTACCGTCGTCGAACGGATAGTCGACGATCAAACGCCAGCCGGTCGGGTCGTTCGGGGGGAATGCCTCATCCCTAATGTCGTACGGGTCGCGGACGTTGCCGTACACCAGCTCGATCGTGCGGCGACTCCCCCGCCAGGTCAGCCCGGCCTCGGCGAAGAACGAGTCGCTCCACGGCACGCCGAGCTGTTTCCAGAGCAGCCGCTGCACGAGGTGCTTGCGGGCCCCCTCGTTGTCGTAGTGCTTGGCGGTGGCGAGCACGCTGTCGACGTCGACGCCGACCAACTCCAGCGACACGATCGGGTCGTCGCCCTCGCCGATGCGGATCTCGGCGAACCGGCCGGCCCAGTCGGTCAGCTTTCGGTTGACCTGGGCGACCTCGCCTCCCGGTATTGGGCTGGTGATGCTGCCGTGGTTGAGCGCCGAGAGCCGTCGGGCGGTGAGGTTGCGCAGCGCGGGGACGCTGGGCGCCAGCGCGGCCAATAGCAGCGTCTTGATCAGCCGGTCGTCGCCGGTGAAGGCGCGAACCCGTCCGACCGTCTCAGCCGGCTGGGTGTCACCCCGGCGTGCCGCGTCCAGGTCGTCGTCCGTGAGGTCGTACTGGCTGAGTAGGTAGGGCCGCAGTTTCAGGTCGTAGAGCTTCTGGGCCATCTCGAACTCGGCCTTGAGCTTCTCGGTGAAGGGCTGGTCGCCGCCGGTGCTGATGACGTCGTAGAGGTCCCCGAGAGGCACCAGTTGGCCGAGGCGCAGGGTGTCGCGGCGGTCGACCAATAGCTGACGCATCAGCTTCAGCGCAGTCCGGGAGCGCTGCAACGCGCTGGAGACGTGCACCAAGGTGGAGAGGAATGCCGGGCTGAACGGGTACGTCGACCGGAAGGCGTCAATGTCGGCGCCGCTGCCGGAGTCGGTGCCGAGAAGGGTGTCGAAGACCTCTCGCCGTACCTTGGCGGTGGCGTCGAAGGCCCGGGAGATTGCCTCGCCCGCCCCGGGTCGGTCGTCGCGCGCCTTGAGCAGCCGGCGGCGAGCGATTTCTGGGAGGTTGCGGTCCTCGAGTTTGATCACGTCGAACCGGCCGCTGGCCAGATTGAGGGTGTCCTGGTAGCTCAGCTCATTGGCGCCGGTGACCTCTTCGCCGACCAGCTCGCGCAGGTCGCGCTGCCGGGCGATGAAGCTGACCACCGGAATCGGCCGGCGGGTGTCGCCGCCCTCGACGAAGTTGGTGATCTTCTGGATTTCGCGGGAGACGAACTGCTGGTCGCCGATCGAATTGGCCAACCAGAGGATCAGCTCGTCGAGGAAGAGGATCAACCCGTGGTAGCCAAGCTCCTTCGCGTGCCGACTGATCTCGGTCAGGCCCCGGTCGAGCGAGACGAACGCTTCGGCATCCTCCCGAGCGTTGCTGAAGAAGCCGACGTTCCAGCTGGTCAGCAGGTCGTTGACCAGCTTGCGGCGCAGCTCGTCGGAGTACGCGCCGCCGAACGCCTCATCCAGGCGCTCCGGCGTCCAGAACGTCTCGCTGTCGCCCCACTCGTCTTCGGCATCCCCGCCGGGCAGGCCGTCGATGAACTGCTTGTCGCCAATTTTCTCCCGCAGCGAGGCGGCCTGCTCCAGCAGCGCGTCGGTGCGGTGGACCGCCGGAATGGGCGCCTCGGGGTGCAGCGCCCGGACCCGGTCGACGTAGCCGCCGAGCACCCGCTGCTCCAACGAACGCGCATCGAGCAGGTGGTACGGGATAAGCAGGAACTTGCGCCCGTCCAGCCAGACGCTGTGCTTTGCCACCAGCGGGGCCAGCTCGTCGCGGCCGCGGGCAGCGGATTCGCCGCGCAGTAGCGCGTGCAGCACGGCCATGAAGTGCGACTTACCGGAACCGAAGGAGCCGTGCAGGTAGGCGGCCTTGGAGGCGTGCCCCTCGACGGCGGAGCGGATCAACCCGAGCGCCTCATCGAAGTTAGCGAGCAGCCGCTCCGTAACGACATAGTCGCGCAGAGTGGCATCGGCGTCGGCGATGCTGTCGGCGAGTTTGAGCACGAAGTCGCTCTGGCTCGTGCGCTCCGGGATGTGGATGAACTCCCG
Organism: Micromonospora chokoriensis; assembly: GCF_000718555.1. Classification (GTDB taxonomy): domain Bacteria; phylum Actinomycetota; class Actinomycetes; order Mycobacteriales; family Micromonosporaceae; genus Micromonospora; species Micromonospora chokoriensis_B. Next base: position 124,183 of record NZ_JOAN01000018.1, on the reverse strand, counting down.
AAGCAGCGGCGCGGGGCTGGGCGAAGACATGGTGCATACCGTACCGACCAGCGCCCGCCCGTTCGGTACAGGCGCGTTCGCGACTGGGCAGGATTGGCTTTCTGGCTGACGCACGTCAGCCAAATCCTCCACGCGGCAGTCACCGTGCAGGAATCGGACGGCCGATCATGGGGTGGACAGGCGTACCCATGCACGGTAGGACTTCAGTCGGGCCAATCGCTCAGCGCGTCCCGCTGCCTGTCGGCGTGCCGCGGCCCGAGTGCGGGTCGGAATCGCTGCTCCGCTGAGTCGACGCCCGGCTCGGTATTCCATAACCTTCGCGGGGATGAAGAGGTTGACTGATGCACGTCGACAGGATTGAGCGGTCCATCGGCAAACTGATCGACGAGATCTCGAGTGCCGAGATCCTGCTTCCTGAGATCCAGCGCGAATATGTCTGGAAGCCGACACAGGTCGCCAAGCTGATGGACTCCATCTACCGGGGCTACCCCTTCGGCTCGCTGCTGTTCTGGGAGACCGACGACGTCCCGGAGACCCGGGAGATGTTCGTCAGCGGACCTGAACGGGCGCCGTCGAAGCCGCCGCTCTTCCTTCTCGACGGCCAACAACGCCTGACGTCCCTGCACCGGGTGTTCAGTGACCACCCCGAGGCACAGGTCGTTTTTCATGTGGAGAACCAGAAATTCCAGAACCAGAGCGCGGCCACCCAGCGCGACCCGAAATGGGTGAAGGTGGCGGACGTGCTCGACCCGAAGGCGAGCATGTTGCGCCTGACCCAGCGGCTACTCGACGCGGGGTCCACTCTTGAGGATCACGAGATCGAGGATCGACTCGGCAAGATCAAGGAGCTGCGCAACCGGCGGTTCTTCATGGAGGTCCTCAAGGGCTTTCCGTACGAGGAGGTCGCGGAGATCTTCGTTCGGGTCAACAGCGGCGGCCGCCGTCTCGGCACCCTCGACCTGGCAATGGCGACCCTTTCCACGAGGTGGACGGGGGTGTTGACCAGACTGCAGCGCGAGTCGGAGCACTGGCTCCACCACGGCTACGGGCACATCGACGTCAACTTTCTTTCCCGGGCGCTGGCAGGTGTCGTCCTCGGACGTGGTCTGTCGGTGTGGTCCCACAGCAAGCTGCGGCAGACCGGCGACACGGAGCTTGAGCAGGGCTGGGAAGTGGTCAAGCGCGGCCTCCGGCGGCTGGTTCCGCTGCTGCAGACACACCTCAAGCTGACCCGGTCGGACCCGCTGCCCTCGATGATCGTGCTGATTCCACTGGTCGTGCTCCTCGGTGAGCGCACTGACGACACAGTCGACGAGGAAACCTCGAACGGGATCATCTACTGGCTTCTGCTCGCCACCATCCGGACCCGCTACAGCGGCTCCACCGACACCCGATTGAGCCAGGACATCCGGGCCGCTCGGCAGCCAGATCCGGTCCGGGCGCTGCTTGAGGGCCTCAACGTCGACAACTCTCGAGCTGAGGTGACCGAGCGAGCGCTGCGGGGTCGGACGAAGGAAAGCCCCTACTTCTTCCTCAGTTTACTCGTGTCCATGGCCGGAGGTGCCCGTGACTGGTGGTACGGCTCCGACATCCTTCCTGACACGGAGATGGCACCGAGGCTCGAGCACCACCACGTCCATCCGCTGTCGACCCTCGACGATCGCCGCTTCGACAAGGGCATGGTCAACGATCTCGCGAACCTGGTGTTCATCTCCGCCCAGGCCAACAAGAAGATCAACGGCCAGAGCCCGATCGAGTACTTCCCGAGCTTGGACGAGCACGAACTGCGGGCACACCTGGTGCCACTCGACGAGTCGCTGAGGGATCCGAATGGCTACCAGCGGTTCCTCAATGCCCGGCGTGCGCTCCTCGCAGAGGCCATGAACGGGCTCCTGGACCGATTCCGGCCGCCATTCCTCGATGAGGTACCCGTTGAGAACGCCGATCCAAGCGCCGGGCTCTCGCTTGATCTGGCCCTCTACGGCAGCATCCGCGACGGTGGCCGGATTGTCTTCACGGCGTCCGGCGACGGCATCTCCTGGGTGGGCTCGGCCAGCATGGCCGAACTGGACAGCGCCATCGAGTCAGCGCGGGTCGCGGGCATTGACAGCGACGTGACGATCGCTGGTGAGTCCACCCCGGTCGAAATGATCGAGGATTCGTTGCAGGTTCACATAGGGCCGTTTCTTGTCACCGGCACTCCAGAGGAGTGGCGCGGCGTCTTCGACCGGGAACTCGACACCTCCCAGCCACTCTCCGCGCTCCCCGGAATCGAGGCGAAGCAGTGGGACGGCGAACCCATCAAGTTCCCGATCACCAGCACGGACTGACCGGCACACCCACACCCCTTCGAAGGAGATCCGATGACGAAGGCATGGATCGTGCGGGCTGGCCGCGATGACAGCTACGACGCGCTCGCCCTTGACAAGAATCTGATCGCGGTCGGCTGGTCCAGCGCGGGAGACCTGACGAAGACCACGACCCACGCCGACATCCACGAGCGAGTCCAAGCCGCCTACCGGGAGGTCGAACGCCGTACGGTGGAGAACTACGCGATCCAGTTGCTCGCGTTCCGGTCGCGGATGTCCGAAGGCGATATTGTGCTGTACCTCCAGCGAACCAGCCCCGACGTTGCCGTTGGCCGCGTTACCGGTCCCTACGAGTACCGGACTGATCTACCCTCGGACATCCGCCACGTACGGCCCGTGCACTGGTCCCGCACCGACATCCCTCGGGCGTCCGTGGAGCGGGAAGTGCTCGCCCTCCCGTCGCTGACCACCGTCTACCGGATCAACCAGGCGGACAGCCTTACCCGACTCGAGCGGCTCCTCGGTCACAACCCGCCGACGGCGCCTCCCGAGGAGCCCGTCACCTCTGGTCCACCTGCTCAGGACGACGGCTCCAGTCCGTTCACGAACCTGCAGCGGAACCTGAACTACGCACGTAGTCTGGCCACCGCTGGCCAGCACCTGGATCAGCTCAAGGTGGGGTCGTTCGAGGTCTCGGACGTGTTCCGAGCTGCCTGGGTCCAGAGCGTCGCCGCATTGGACCACTGGGTCCGACAGGAGATCCGGAGCCGGATGCTCAGGTTGGTCGCGCAGCCCACGGCGCAGAAGCCCAAAGCCTTCGCCGCCTTTCAGATTTCGCTCGGCTTGGTCGAGCAGGTCCAGCTCGGCACGAAGACGCTCGTCGAAGCCCTAGATCAGCAGCTACGCGATCAGGGCCACCTCGTTTACCAGAATCCGGACAAGATTCGCGAGGGCTTTGCTCTCGTCCATGACGTCAAGGGCCTCTGGGATCGGGTAGCGCGGGTACTCACGGAGCAGAGCGGAGACGGGGTCACCTTCACCGGCAAAGACATCCAGGAACAACTCCGGCAAGCCGTGCAACGCCGCCACAAGATTGCCCACGAGTACGACGAGGATCCCGACGACACCAGCCGGAAGCGCCCCATCGACGGGCCTAGCACCACGCGGACGATCGACTACATCGAGCAGTTGGCCGCCGCGATGCTGGACGTCCTCAACACGCCCGAACCCGGCGCGGGGTGAGCCCATGGCCAAGTACGACGGTCTACACGAACACCTCCGACAACGTTCCGGGGATGTCGAGATGAGCTTCGAGGAGGTCTCGGGCCTGGTTCCGGGTGGCTTGCCCAGTTCGGCCCACCGCTATTCGGCCTGGTGGTCGAACGAGGACAGGACCCACTCGCAGTCCAGGTCGTGGAACGATGCTGGGTTCTCTGCTCACCCGGATATCGCCCGTCAGCGGGTCCACTTCGAGCCGCGGACCTGACCCCAAACTACGTGTCGTAAGAGGCTCTCTGAGGCATAGAACCCGAGCCCTTGTTGTACATCAGATTCGAGGATGAGCGTCCTCAACCCGTTCCGCTCCTACGTACGCGAGGAAGTCCACCTGCTCGGCACGATCCAGGGCCTCGAACGCGGCGTACGCCCTCGCCCGTGCATGTGCGGTCTCCGCAGCCAGCAGGCCAATGATCGCCGCCCAGGCGAGAGAGGCCAGGTGAAATGCACGGTCTTCGCGCAGGGCCGGTAGCCGGCTCAGCTGATCGAGCCGGGTGGCGGCATCGTCGTCGGAGCGCGCCCGGTCGACCAACTCGAACACCGCTTTGCCCCGGTAAGGGCCACCGCTCGCAGCCAGGTGCGCCAAGTCTGCGGTGGTCATTTGCCGCACCGGTGGGACCGGGAGATTCGGCGGGGGCGGTGCGGTCACGGATCAACTCCGAAGATTCTCGAATACTCTTCGCGGACTGCCTGGTTCAGGCGCTCGACCGACTCGTGGTCACCGATCGACGTGGCGTAGTCGATCTCCTTCTGGTACGCCCGTACCTCATTCTCATACCGCACGACCGGGTCTTCGAACCAGCCTCTCATGCCTGCCCAGCCGGCAGCCTGGTCGTCGCGCAGGTGCTGCATCTCGTGCAACAGCGCACCATACGATGCGTCCGGATCGAGGACGAGTTGGCCGGGGTGGCCCGGCCCGGGGGCGGGACCGTAGGCCAGCGCACCCGGGCGGAAGGTGATCTCGACATCCAGGGTCCGGGCCTCTTGGATCGCAGCCTCCCACTCCTCGGGGTGGGTCTGTCGCGCCGGGCCCCACTTACGAAGCGGATCGGCGTCGGCGTGAAACAGATGGGTGCCACGATCGAGCGCGTCTGGCCGCGCAGCTCCCCCCGGCGCGGTACCGCGGACAAGGGCCTTTAGATCCGCGATGAGCTGTTCGAGACGGCGCAGGATGGGCGCCAGCCGGCGCAGGCTCTCGATCAGCCCGTGGAGCAGTCGGGCGATCCGGGCTACCCACTTGCCGGCGAGAGCGGTCACCTGCGTGATCACCCAGGGGGTTGCCAGGCCCAGTGTCAGCCCCGCCTCGGCCAGCCACTCCCAGAGGCGCACCGCCAGCACTGACACGAACTCCGCGATGAGGTCACGGACCAGCCCACGGACCATGGCGACGAGCAACCCGGCTCCGGTGGTGATTTCCGCCATGGCATCCGCAGCCTTGGTGAGCGCGTTCATTGCGGCGAGTTGGCGGTCACTGTTCCTGCGGTACGCGTCGGAGGCGGCACCGCTCCAAGCCGGTATCTGGCTGCCGACCATCGCACTGAAGCTGGTGCCCGCCTCGGCTGCGGCCTTGGCCACGTTGCGCCAGGTCTGTGCGTACGCGGTGATCTGATCTGGGTCGCCGGCCAACTCGTCCAGCGCGTCGGACAAAGGTTTGACGTGCTCGATCAGCCAGCCCACACCCCACGCGACCAGTTGCCCGAGCGGATCCGTGACGAAGGCGAGGGCATCCATGGAGGTCGCCACACCGCCGATCGCGACGTCAATCCAGCCGCCGGAGGCGTAGCCCGCCATCAGCGCGTCGATGTCCTCCGCGATGAAGACACCACTGAACGCGGTCGTGCTGTCCTGGCGGGCGGCGATCAACGGGGATGGTTGGTTCACCACGTGACTCCGTCGAACCGGACGGCTGAGCGTTCGTCACCCCGCTCGTACCGGTGGGCGACCGTACGCAACCCGTCCGCCGCCTCCTGCAACGCCCGAACCGTCTCGCCGAAGCTGTCGATGGCAGCCTCTTGCGTTGGGTGAAGCAGGCTGGGTATCAGCTGGCACAACCGACCGTACGCATCGCGGCCCAACGCCACCGAGGACGCAGCGCGACGGCACTCGTCGACCGCGTCGGCGGTGTCGTCGACGGTGCTGGCGTGGACTCGCAGCGACTGAGCGTCGACTTCGAAGGCGCCGGTCACCAGCCATCCTGTCGCCGCCGGGAGCGATCATCGTCTGAACTCTCCGGTGGCTCGGGGAACCGCTCGGTGTAGCTGGCCGCCACAGCGCGGCCTGTCTCCGAGCCCTCGCCAACCGTCCGGGCTGCCACGTCAGCCACAGCCTCGGCGAGCTGGGCCTGCGCCCGCCGCATGGTGGTCATGACCTCCGCGGCGATCCGCGCAGCGGCCCAGCCCTGCACCCGATCGCTCAACCGCAGCTCGGTGACCACCCCGGTAGCGGCGACGGTGACCCTGACCGCGCCGTCGGCGCTGGTTGCGGAGGCGGACAACGCCGCCACAAGTCTCGACATCTCCTGCGCCTGGGCAGCACGTTCGCTTACCGAGGCCGACCATGAACGCACCCAGTTCTCAGCCGCGTCCGCATCCATCACCGCTGCTCGTCCTCGCCGTGAGCCTCGTGCATGCCGTGCCTCGTGCCGACACGGAAAACCCACCCTACCGAAAATGATCGTTGCTCAGCTGTCCCGTGAGGGCCTAACCGTCCGCGTCACGGCGCCAGCCAGGATGCATCTGCTCGATCACGAGCGCCAAATGAAGCTCCTTGTCGTCTGGATGGTCGTCAGTCGCGGCATCCTGACCGTTCCGAGGATGAGCGCGGATCGCGGTCGCAGGAGGATGGATCGATGCGAGCCGGAGACGCGGAATTCGACGCAGCTGTCGAAGCGACGATAGGACTGTTGCGCGAGGTCGCGAGACAGTCGCGTACCGAAGAGGATGCGCTGGTCACCTACCGCCAGTTAAGCGATCAGCTGGCCGAGCAGGGTTTGCACGTCCCCTATTACCAGGGGCCGATGCCACACATCCTTGAGGAAGCCTCCCTTCGGGAACATAGCTCAGGACGAGGGATGATCTCCGCGCTGGTCGTGCGGCAGGGGAAGAACGGCCAGCCGTCGCAGCCGTCCAGCGGCTTCTACCGGCTCGCTCGCAGAACGCCGTTCCAGCGTCGGGGCGGCAATCAGGAGATCTGGCACACCGAACTCCGTCAGCTACGCGCCGAGAACACCCGGCCGCAGAACCTTCCTGGCGAGCGAAGCGTGACCCTCGAGAGTCTCGGTGCGTGGATGGTCAAGTGCAACCCCGACAAGTGGGACCTCACCTCCTTCCTCGCCAGCGGAGAGGAGGTGATCACCAGCTGGTCGGTGGTACCGAACTACCGGGCCAGGATGATGGCGGACGGGCAGCGGGTCCTGTTCTGGGTGACTGGCCGCGACGGGACGTACCCGGAGCCCGGTCTGTGGGGTATCGGCACCGTGCTCGGTCCGATCTGGCAACAGGAGGTGGCTGGTACGGACCCAGGCCTCTGGCTTGACCAAGAACAACGTTGGCGTACTCAACACTTCGCGCCGGTGGACATTCGCCTCTTCGAACGGCCGATCCCCCGGCGGGCATTGAAGGACGACCCGCGGCTGGCCGGCATGGAGGTCTTCCGCCAGCCCCAGATGGGCAACCCGTTGTTCGTCAGTAATGAGGAGTTCAGCGTTATTGACGCCCTCGTGCCGCCGCAACCGCAGAACATCACGGTCAGCTCGTCCGGCGCGGGCTTCGGCAACCCGGTCACCAACGGCCTTGTGGAGGCGGCCGCGGTGGACGCCGTCCGCGCCCATTACGAGGCGTTGGGTTGGCAGGTGCAGGACGACAGTAAGCGCTGCTACGGCTGGGACATCACCTGCACATCGCCTTCTGGGACCGTGGATCGGGTGGAGGTCAAGGGTGTCAGCGGCTCGGCCCCGCGCATTCTCCTCACCCGGAACGAGCTTCGTTCCGCCAGGGAGGACCAGGGGTGGCGGCTGGCCGTCGTGACCAAAGCCCTCGTCGCACCCGAGTTGCAATTCTTCGACGCGGAGACGGCGGTCCTCGCGGCCGAGCCCATGGTGTTCCAGGTGGACCTTCGCCAGTCCCCGCCGGCGTAACTGCCACACACGTTTCCAATAGGGCGTCCAATTCCTACCCCAAGGCTTGTCCTGTTACCGGGCCCGCTGGTGCGGCTTGACGTAGGTGAGGCCGTCGGGGAGCCCTCGGTCCACGATTCGCGCCTCCCGCACCGCCTCGCGGTACGCGTCTTCCTGCTCTGGGGATGCCTTCGCGCCCGGCGGCAATCGCCGGAGGAATCCGGCCACCTCGTGCGGGCGTCGCTCTAAGGGCCCTTCGACCCCTGGGTCGTTTGTCATGGTCACCACCTCGACTCGCGGCCGGTAGCGCAGGAGCGGAACCCAAGGTTGCCTCGCCAGCGGCGGGTACCAGGGATGACCGAAGCTGTCTTGACTACCGGTGACCCGATCGAGGGTACGAGCGCGCAGGAGTCGCCGAACGGCGTCTGGGATACCGGCGGCGCGACGGGCGGGCAAACCCAGTCTCAGGCAGTTGTCCACCAGCGCATCCTCGGCGAGGATCGCTTCGCCGTCTTCGGTCAGATAGCCCAGCTTTCGTAGAGTGTGCAGTGCCCAGCCCGTGTCGGTGAGGTCCGGAACACGGTCGTACTGGTCGGCACCAGGCGCGTGCTGTCTGGTCACTACGTGCGGGTCGTACTCGTGGGTGAAGTAGACACCGTCGATTCGCTCAGGCATTGCTAGCGGGGTGGTGTCGCCGGTGACGAAGCCCTGCGTGAGGCGCCAGGTGAGAGTAATCAGCGTTCCTGGTGCCAGACCCGCCGGCCAGGTGACCCCGGCGAGTTCCCACTGGCCCCCACGCCGCCGTAGAGCGACGCGTTGCACCGGCTTATGCGACGTGTCCTCAGAGTCGTGGTTAAGGTACAGGCGGAGGTGCCGTCCGTCCTCGCGATCAGGCATCCGGCCATCGGGCAGAGGACACCACCTGTTGTCGAGGTGGACGCGGTGCAGGGCGACCCGCCATGACATCTCCACGCCCTGGCCACCGTTGGCGGTAAGCCATCGGGCTGCGCCGGCTTCGTCATCGGGCCCGACAAGCCGGCCTGGGGCCGAAGGCAGGAGCGCGCGGGTCGCCACGTCGGAACCGAGGAGCGACTCGTCCTGACGTCCGTCCGCTCGGCCATCGGTGCCCAGCGCCGCGAGCCGCGCCAATTCCTCTGCCCGCAGAGAGCCCTGGTGGCGCTGCTCGCAGGTGTCGATCGAGACAGCGATGCCATGCGGACGCTCGGCCACCTGCCGAAGCGATTCTAGTGTCCCTTCGGACAGCGGGGTGTCCACAGGGGTGTAGATATCGCCCGATCGCAGCGTCAGGTGGACGATGTTCACTGCCCTCAGGTGGCGACTGACGAGGCGCACGCTCGAGGCCGTCTCGCGGATCAGGAGGGCCGTGTTGCAGAGGGCGTGCACCATCTGATCCACGTCGTTGAGCGCGGCACCCGCTCCCTGCCCGTGACTACCGTCCCTCGCCAGCCACGCATAGCCGAAGGTGCCGTCGTCCGGCCCGGTCTGGCATTCCACGATGACGAGGCTCAGCTTCTTTTGGTCAGCGAAGTTCTTCAGCAGCTCTTCACAAGCGAAGAGCCCGTCGGAGGGCTGTTCGGTCTTTTCCCTCTCCGGCGGCTGCTGGGGCTCGCGTTTCGCGGGCTGTCGCGGCACCTCGACTACCGGGGCCTGGCTCATGCGCTCACGCACCACGTCCGCCACCGAAGCCGGGCAGCCTTCGAAGGGGTGAGCGGCATAAGCCGCAGGGCACGCGACCCGATGCTCCCTGCACGCTTCCGCCACGACCGCGCCGAGTCCGGAGTCCGCCTCGATCACCGCTTTGGTCGCTTCGGCGAGACAATCGGCGCGCAGCTTCCGCATCCCTTGAGTCCGGTACTTCCGGACAGCGCGAAGGTGGAGGTGGCCGACGATCAAACGAGCCTCAAGGCACCTGGCGCTTCCTCTGGCGTAAGCCTCCCCGCTGTGCTCAAGTTGGGCCCTCAACGCGGCCCTGGCGGGCGGAAGCGCGCTACGCAAATCCGACTCCACCGAATCCCGTACCCGCATCAGCGCGGACACGATCTCGTTGGCACAGCTCACCCACTGCTCTGCGACGGCCTCGTGCGCAAGGTTCGGATCGCAATCCAACCCGTTGACGTCGATAAACGCCTTGCGGGTGAATGCTGAGGGGTCCAGTCTGCACATCCGGCGCACTCCAGACGACAGTGACCGCCACTGCGAACCTTCGTGTTCATCGAGCCACCGCCAAACGTCTGTGGCCGGTCGCTCGAGCGCTCGCTCTCGGAGAGAGCGCCGCTTGAGGGCCTGGGCCAACGCTGCGGTGAAGCGGTCACCTGTCACGGCACGGACAACCGCCGTCTCCAGCGGCTCCGGTATAGCGGGCTCCGCATCCAGAGCAGCCCGCTCTCGCTGGTACTCGTCCTTGAAGGTCAAGCTTGCTGCCTGGCACGACTTCGCGAGAACGTCCCGAACACCGGTCAACTTTCGAGCTAGTTGGGCGTCGCCGGACACGTCGGCGACCCGCGCCTCGCTGTCGACCAGCAGCTCCGCGTAGCGCATGGCGGCGATCGAGGCCGAGCTACCAGCCCCTGCCTCGAGAATCGTCTGTTCCGCCGGCGCAAGCTTGCCGCCCTCGGCGATAGTGCGATGCAGCGACGCCAACCACATCATGTCCCGAGGCATCGGACTGGCGACCGGCTGCGGACGCGGTGGTGCGGCGGCGGGTATGGCTTCAGGTTTAAGCCCGCTCACAGCGACCGCATCAGCTCTCGCAGGGCTGTAGCACCGGATACAGAGCAGCTTTCCCCAGTCTCCGGACACCGTCACCACCGAGCTGGACATGCTCGTCTGCTGGCACTCGGAACACTGCAGGGTAATCGGCTGGTCGAGGAGGAACCGCTGCAACTCCCCCCGAGCCGGGTAGACCCGCGTGATGCGGAAGCGGGGAGACTTCTTTTTCGATGCCATCAAGCCTCCCGCAGCCGCCGGACTCGGTTGTGAAAGTCTGCTCGACCCTGAGCCGCATGAGAGGGGCAGACGCCGACTGAGCTGATCAATCCGCGCCGGCCACCCGGGTCAGGCAGCGACTGCAGGGAACACCACGAGCGATCCGTCGCTGCCTCGTTCGATCTCAATCGCGACGTCAGCCTGTTGGCTCCCCACGGCGAGCCCATCGCCCCAGGCTCGCAGGCGGTACGCCGCCTTGAGCAGCTCGTCGACCTCGCCCTGCGTGAACATGATGTTTCGGATGCCGCTGTGACGCTTCAGCTCCATCGACGACAGCCGAAGCAGAACCGAGTTGATGCCTGACTCCAACTCGTCGATGCGACGCTCATCCTCCTGCAGGCTTACGACAAAGCTCTTGAATGGGTTGTCCGCACCCGCCAGCTGGGCGTGCTCCACCGCTTGGAGCACGAGCACCCGGCGTTTGAGCGCGATGGCGAGTCGCGCCAGTTCCACGTGGGCGCGGAACGCACCGCCTTCTTCATTGATGCCGGGGAACGCCTTCGTCAACACGCCGAGTTCCGTCGGGCCATCGGGCAGCACCGCAAGCGCCTGCTGCCACTTCGAGAGCCGACGCTTGGTTCCCTCGATCGCTGTGTTGATCGCGTACGACGAGGAATCCAGCCCTAACGACAGGCCGACGCGGCCTTGGTCCAGGAGGACCGACGTCGCCTTGTCGATGGCGTCACGGCAACCGTCCAACGCGTTGCGTTCCCTCTCCAGGCTGTCTTCGTGTAACTGCTCCAGGAGGTCGGTGATTCGCTCGATAGCTTGCTGACGTTGGTGATCGGCGTAGGCGCTGACGCCGACCGCGACGGCCATCAACACCAGTGGCGCGGCCACCGTCAACGCTCCGGCACCGGCCGCAGCCACACCCGCAGTGGCGGCTGAGCCGGTCGCCGCCCCGGCAACAGCGGTCTTGCCGGCCACGGGCACGAATGTGGCCTGGGCTGCGATGCCGGTAGAGTTGACCAGTGCGCTGTGGATGCCTCCCGCAGATGCCCTTGATGCCATGGGTCGGACGAGTCCCTTACCGACCTGCGCGGCGACCTTCGCCGGCACCACCATTCGGTAAAGCACCTCACCTGAGGTGGCGACATTCAACGTCCGGGGCGCTGAACTCGCGGTCTGAGTGACGAGGTGCGACAGCTGCTGAGCGAGCGGGCTGGTCGCGTGCAGCGGAATCCCGCTGGCCCGGTCACGTCTGGCCGATATCGGGTGCGCTTCCAGCGTGGCGATGGGGGCGCCTGCGAGTGTCGCCAGGGCCGTTCTCAGCTCGCCGAGCCGGGCCGGCGTCATGCCATCGGCACCGAGCACGTCGGGCACACTCACCGGCTCCGTGGCGAGCGTCCACACCGGCACCTGCGCCGTGTCAACAGTGGTCACGTCTTGTTCCCTCCCCAAACTGACAGCACCATCGCCGCGGTGGCGACACCAACAGAATCCTCAGGGCGCGGATCGCAGACCGGTCGTCCAACCCGCTATGCCCTCGCCCTGGACCAGGACGACCTGGTTCTCAGCGCAGATGTCGAACCAGGCCTGGTCCGTGTATCTCGACACGACCAGCACGGGCGTCGCAGCGACTCCCCGCGTCGCCAGGCGGTGGCGGTATTCAAGGACCTGACCGAGGCCCAGCCGCAGCTGCTCCACCTCGTTGCCCCCGACCACGCTCTTCACCTCGGCGATGAACTGCCGCCCATCGGCATCAAGCCACGCCAGATCCACCAGTACGTCGTGCAGTCCCGCGCCAGCCCGTATGCCCTCGGCGTCGAGGTGGTCGATCAACGCCCGGCACAGCCGATCGTGCTCACTGACCCCGGCCCGGTAGGCGTTCGCGTCAAACGACCGCTGCACCGGTAGGTCGGCTGGCGCAGACGACCCGGCGTACTCCCGGTCGAAGCCCCGCTCCCCGCCGGTCTGGGCGGACGCCTTATCGGAGATCAGGGCCTCGGCGGCCCGCCAGGCGCGGCCGGCCACCTCGGGCCGGTACCGGCTCTCGAACGAAAACGGGCCGGCCGCCACCCAGGCGTTGAGCATCCGGGCGGCGGCCATCACGGGTGGCTGCCGGAGCAGCCACAGCGCCGTCTCGATGTCGGGGCAGGTGAAGAGCAACTTGTCCTCGGCGAGGGTCTTCGTCCGGTCCTCCCCCACGTCGACGCCGCGCCGTACCCACTCCTCCAGGTCCGCGATACCGGCGTCCATGGCCAGGCCGATCGGTACCGCAGACACCCGCAGCCACACTTCCTCGCCCGACTCGTACACGCCGAGGGTTTCCAGCACTCCGACGGTCAGCCGCAGTAGCGGCCCGTGGCCGTCGCTCACCCGCGACAGCAGCCAGTGCGTGCCGGCGGTCGGTGCCGCCTCGGGCACCGCCATCCGGGCCACCCATCCGGCGAGGGCCCAGGCGGCGCGCTGTGGCTCGTCCAGCCCGTCGGCCCAGTCACCGTCGAAGGCGGCCGGCGGTGGGTCGAGCGGCGCCGGCGCCGGGTCGGCGAACACCCACGCCGCGAGGTCGGCCGGCTCGGTGAGCTGCCACAGGCGGGAACGGCGGGCTGCCAGGATCCCGGTCAGCTCCTCGACGTCATCCGTCGACCACAAACCGGCCGGCACCGACTCGGTCGTCACGCCTTGGCCTTGCGGCCGCGGGTGGCTTTCGCCGGGCGCCACGACGTGAGCGCCTCATCAGTGAGGTGCAGGCGGTTGGTGGTCTCGGCGAGGAAGCCGTCGTAGATGTCCGCCGGCGAAGCGCCCCACTCCGGGTCGAACTCGCCGTGCCACTGGCGTACCCAGGGAAGGATCTCGCGCAGCCCCGCGACCAGCGGCAACAGCCGGTCGTCGGCCCAGCCGTCCTCCTGCTCGCGGGCCACGATCAGGGTGGCCAGGGCCTGGGCCTGCTCGCGGTGGTCCCAGCCGGCCCAACCGACCAGCAGCGACGGGTCACCGTCGCGGTTGGCACCGGGGTAGGAGACGAACCGCTCCTTGGGTACGTCGAGCTTGCCTCGGTGCTTCCAGAAGCTGCTCTTGAGGAAGTCCGCTGAGGTGTACTTCGGCGGCACCGGAATGCCCTTGCGGAACTCCCGCTTCGCCGCCTCGTCGGGCAGCGCGTCCTCCTGCCGCTGCAGGTCCCACACCTGCTCCCAGTCGGCGCGCTTGGCCAGGCCGGTGTCCTTGTAGCGCAGCGCGGCCAGGTGCGGCACATGATCGTCGGCGACCAGGCCGGCGATCACCTTGCCGAGATCCTGACCAGGTGCGTAGAGGTTGGCGACGGTGAGCACATCGGCGTCGCGGCGCAGCTCGTCGGCCAGCTGGGCGGTGGTCAGCGGGCGCGGCTGTTCGAGGCCGTCGACGTGCTGGTACCACAGCTCCCGCGCCTCGCACCGGTCGAGCAGCCAGTCGCGCAGCGCCTTCTGCTGCATGACGTCCCAGCCCTCGGTGGCCCAGCGCCGCTTGCACTCCGGCCGCTCGATCAACCCGATGTTGCGGTTGCCCTCGATGATCGCGATCCGCCGCTCCACGACCGCGCGGTACTCGTCCGACCAGTGCGGCGGCAGCTCCGTGATCGGCGTCGACTTGTGCCGAGCGAACCACTGCGTCTCGGCCTCACCGGCGGCCACCTTGCGAGCGAGCACGATCTCGAACGCCCGCTCTCCGAGACTGAGCATCGGCGGCCGGACCCTCTCCGGCGCGGTCAGATCCTCGTCCAGCAGCCCGTAGAGCGAGTAGACCTGCCAGTCCAACTCCTCCTGCAAGGAGATCATTTGGCCCCGTATGCCGTGCCACTCGTACGCGGCAGCGTTCAAACGCTCGCGGGTGGGCACCCCAGAACCCGCGGCCGCCGCCGGACTCACCGTGGCAAGCCGCTGCGCCAGGCCGTCGATCTCGCTGCTCAGTTCAAGGGGGTACGCAGGCGGCAGCGGAAACTCCTGCACTTTCGAGCCATTAAAGGCGAACCGATGTTCCCAGAACTCGTCGGAGATCCCGCCTCCTATTCCCCCGTTACCCTTGTCGAAACACATCTGCTTCAACCAAAAGCAGGCGACCGAACTGTTGAGTATCCCCAGCAGTTGCAGATGATCCGCCTCAGTAGACTTCTCCGACAACTTAATCACGGGAGCGGTACGGTTGAAGACCTTCCCACCTCGATCGAACACAAAGTGATTGTGGGTTGTGACCTCGCCAAGCGCGATACCGAGAGGCACTGCGAAGCGTTCCGGATGCCAACGGCTCCACTCGAACCAGGTCAGTCCAATCTGCTCGTGGGTCCCCCCTGGCTCCCGCCGGAGGGCGAGCAGGCTTCGGGTCAGCCAAAGCCTTCGGTGAAGCACTGGGTCGTGGAGCGATGCTTTTAGGTTGCGATCGTAGGGGAACATGGCCTCCGTGACAGGCGTTACCTGCCAGTCACGAACGGTATCGCCCTCTACCAGTTCCACCACCGAACCATCAGCAGCCCCGAAGCGAGTCAATGTGCCGATCGGCGCAAAGTAGCTCTCGTCGGCTCCCGTGTGAGTCACACGGCCCATGGCCTTTACGAGGTCACCGACTGTGGTCTTTCCCGCCGCTGCCAGCGCATCCATAACATGGGACGCCCCGCCACCCGTAAGGCTCATCGGGAACCTATGAAGCACCGCTCGCGGCAAATCGACAGAACTCACCCAGTCCGAATCCGTGCCTGGCTCATGCAATTGATTCATGATCGCAGTCCATACGAGGCCCTGGCCGGGATTTTCCGGAGCGTTTGGCTCCCCACGGATTCCAAGAATGGCGCGCACTTCCGCGGAACGATTATAGTTGCGATTCCGTCCCACTAGAATGACCGTCGGCGTACCGTGGCCTGGAATGTAAGCACCGGAAGCGTCGATTATGTAGGTGAGATCAACCTCTTGCGCAAAGAATCTCTCGATCAGCTGTTTGCCAAACTCACGCTTCATGAAAGAGTTAGCAGTAATTTGACCGACGTAGCCAGGCCGGGCATTATCATTGCCTCCCTGTTGGGCCAAGGCGAAGAAGCGCTGCGCGAAGGGCACCGAGAGCGCGTACTGCATGTGGCAGGCGCTGTAGATTTCTCGGTAAAGATCGTTAAGCCGCTTATCCTTCACCGTAATGTACGGCGGGTTCCCCACAACAACGTGGTAGCGGCCCTCCCGGAGAATGCCGGGGTGCTGATGGATGTTCTCGGTGGCATAACTGAAGTCTGCTACAGCATCCGTGGTGCTAAAAAGGTCGAGTTGACGGGCCTTGATGAGGGAGTCGCCCACTGCTAGGTGCATCGGGAAGGTGTAGCCGGCCGAGTCGGTCAGGGTCTTGACATCGCTGGCGCGGAGGGCGGAAACCAGGAGGCGGAAGCGGGCGATGGCTACCGCGAAGGGGTTGATGTCGACGCCGTGGACGGCGTCGAGGGCCAGGCGTACCCGCTCGTGGGGGTCGCGGTTGGGGGCGTGTTGCTCCCACTCCTTGAGGAGGCGGTGGAAGGCACCGAGGACGAAGTGGCCTGAGCCGCAGGTGGGGTCAATCATCTTGACCACGTCGTGGCCGAACTCAGCGATCGCCGGCGTGAGGGTCAGGTCGAGGATGAACTCCTCAACGAACTCCGGGGTCTGGAGCAGGGCGTAGGTCTTGCGGGCCGCCTCGGAGAGATCCTGGTAGAGGTCACCGAGGAAACGGGTGTCCCACTCCGGGTCCGTAAAGTCGTGCGCCAGGCCGCCCGTCTCGCTGCGGCGACGCCAGAAGGCGATCAGGTTCTTGGCCTCGTCGTGGGACAACGGGATCTGGTACAGCGGGTTGTGGCGCTTGTCGAAGAGCGACTTGCCGGCCTGGGTGCTGGCGATGGCGTTGTAGCCCTGGTGCAGCCAGTCGCGGAGGGTTTTGTCGGGCTGGTCGCGGAAGAACTGCGCCTCGGCTTCCTCGGCGAGGACCAGGCGGTCCCCCGGGCCAGCCAGATAGGGGTCCGGCAGCAGGCCGTTGTCCTCGCAGAAGCGTACGAAGACGGTACCGAGCACCCAGGCGACGGCTGCCTGGGTGACGCGCTCGTCCCGCCAGGCTGTCCAGGTGGCGGCGGTGCGCCCGACCTTGAAGGCGTGGTCGTACTCGCCACGCAGGCGGAGGCGCACCTCCTCGACCGACTCGGCCTGCTCTCGCAGGTCCTTTTCCAGGTTCTTGACCTGCTTCTGCAGGTCGGACAAGAGCAGTTTCCGGTCGATCACGCGCCGACTCTAGTCGTCCCGTGGACGGGACGGGGGTACCCAAAAGGCTCGTGTAGGTAGCCAGCCCGCTACCTACGGCTCCCGCATCCAGGTCTTCGGGTCGGTCACGAAGACACCCTTGCCCTGCTGCCGCCGAATCACCCGCAGCGCCTCCAATCGGGCGTAGGCCATCTGCACGGTCCCGTGACTGACGTCGTAGCGAGCACGCAGTTCAGCGATGGAGGGCAGCTTGTCCCCGGGCTTCAACTTCTTCGACCTGACGTCGGCGATCACATCGTCGGCGATGCGCCAGTAATCCGGCACTTCTCGCATGGCACTCCTCGCGTGGCAACCCGATTTGATCACACCGCGACGCGCCTAACAAGCAGCGTTGACTCATCTGACATGTCTAGCTATGTTGATTCCGGGCCGCTCCTCGCGTGGCAACGAGTTCGGCTCATCCCCTGGTCGGGGCGGGTGCGTGTGCCCGTCCCGACCCTCCGGACTGCTCTGCTGTCGTACCGCTGAATAAGGCTGCGGCGGCGGAGCGGGCGGGTCGCCCGCGGCCCCCGAGCGGACGGCCCGCCCTTCCAGACCCACCACAAGGACCTTTGGCGCTCCCGCCTGTCCTCAGAAAGGATCGTCGTGGCTCAGGTGTATCGAGGTGGCCAGCCCTACCCCGCCGGCCACCCAGGCAGGTTGACGCCGCACGAGGTGCGGACCCGCGCGTTCGCCGCGTGCCGGCGCGGCGTCGACCCCGATGAGGTACGCGAGTTCCAGGCCCGGGTGGCCGACGAGCTGGCCATGCTCAACGAGACGGTTCGGCTGCTCAGCCAGGAGAACGACCGGATCAAGCGGGCACTGCGTGACTGGCAGACCATGCACGCGCGGGAGTGCCCGCCGCCGCAGGAGCATCACCGCAACTCCGGTCACTGGTGACCGCGCGTCCCTCCCCCGGCGACCTGCTCGTCATCGACGGCCGGGCCTCGGTGCAGTTCGCTGGGGGTCGTGCCCTGACCTTCCGCGTCGTCTCAGTCTGCGACCGGCCGACGTACCAGGACTGGATCTGGTTGACCGGCTACGTCCTCAACCGCCGAGGTGACGCAACCGCCAAACGCGAGGTCTTCGTCCAACTCGCCGGCCTCCACCCCGCGCCCAAGCCGGTAAACGAGCGGAGTGCAACGCCGGGTCGGGGAAGGTCGCCCGGTCAAGTCAGGGTCAGAAGCGCCAGTCGTTGAGGGAGATGGCATTCGTCCAGTTAGATCCGACCAGCGTCCCATCGGGAAAGGCGGTGGCTGCCTCGTCCAGCTCAATGCCGGAGTCGAGAAGCTCGACCACCGAGTCGTGCAGACCTGACAGCTCCCCCTGGCTTGCCTGCTGAACCCTGACGGCGATGTCCCTACGCAGGCCAACTCGAAGGTCGAGCAGGCCGAGACGGGAGGTGAGGTAACGCTGGTCCCGCACCTGCGGAGTTCCTGCGGCGATGGCGGCGAGGAACGGTTCATAGTACGCCAGCATGTACCGGTCCAGGTCCAGGTCGACGTCGACCGGTTCGGGTCCTTCCTCGTCCGGGTCCACCGCGGTGATGGACAGCTCGCGCCGATGCGGCGGAAAGGCGGCGACGCAGCCCAGGGCGAGCCAGGGGCGCCTGCCAGAAATGGACTTCACCGAGCGCTTCTGAGCGATGATGGTGTTCAGTAGATCCGGTTCTATGCCGTTCGAGCGTCCCTTGGCCTCGGCGACCACCCAGCCGGCCGGTGACAGACCGAAGAGATCTGCCCGCTTCTTGGTGGCGGCGAAGACGACCCCCCACCTGCTTGCGTAGCGGTCAATGTGCAGCAGGTGCGTCACCCCCAGTTTTCGCTCACAGAAAATCCCGGTCAACGCCTGCCCGAGCGAGTACGACAGCGTCACCTTCTCCGAGCGGTCCAACTCCATGGCAAGGGCCGACTTCACCAACGCGCCGCCGCGGGTCCTGCGCACGTACGCCGGAATGAGCGAGGCGCGGTGGACGAACTCCCACACGGATGCCCACCCGTGGCGTACCTCGTCGCCCGGCGCCCTGCCGGTGGCGAAAATGGCATGGGCGAGATCGTCCGTAGTGAACTCCAGAACCGCGTTTGGTGAGATCAGCCCGGCGGGAAACGCAATGGCGCGGCAGGCGGCCGTGAACCTGTTGCGATGCGGCATCAGGCACCCACCACGTCCGCCGGCGTGGGCTTCGCCTGGTCGACCTGCACTGCCAGCCAGCGAAACTCGCCATTGCCGCCGTTCAGGCGGGCGAAGTCTCGCCACGTCAGTGGATAGTCACCGAGCAGGTCCCTCTGATTCGCCAAGAAGTAGCTGCCCTCGGTCCCCCAGCGAAGCATGCCGCGAAGCCTGCGTCCCTCGTGCAGGCGGAACTCTCCGTCCCGGGTCAACCGGTATCCGGTCGGTGGGCTCCACATCCCGCGGTCGTTGGTGAGCAGGACGGCCAGACCGTTCATCGCGGCGGGGCCGGATTGGCAGAACCGTTCCAGCCTGGCGATGTCGACCACGAAGCCGAGCCGGGCGAGGTCTGGGGCGCCGTGGTGGCGCAGCCGGAACTGTTCGCCGGTGCGAGGGTCGACGCCGTCCCAGCGCGCGGTGAAGTACTTGAACTCGATCGCCGTCCGGCCTTTCGGACCGAAGCAGAGCAGGTCCAGGTACGCCTTCTCCTCCTGCCGCACTTCCAACCTCACCTGGACCTCGTTGTCCAGGCAGTGAACAGCCCAGGCGAAGGCGTGCTGGAAGTCCGCCTCCGAATGGAAGACGGTCCGCGCGGCCCGCAACGCGTCCATCACCACGGCGAGCGGGAGCGAACCTGCGATCCGCACTTCTGCCTGCTGATCCACTCTCGTCCTTCCACATATCCATCCGGCACCGTGCGCCTACGCTGCACGACGCAGGCGCCCCCGCCGGGATCCGCGCTTCATCCATCGACACATTCCCCTCGCCTGCAGGCCATCCGTGGCGACCGAGAGGACACGGGGAAACCCCTGTCGATTTACGCTGGGTCGATACTCACGTTCACCTTGAGGTGAGTGGAAACTCACCGTACGGAGTCCCACAGTTGGCATCAAGGGTCTTGACTGACTTCTCTCGCCCGACAGGGCCAATTCGCTCCTGTCTTCCGGCGGCTCACTGATTCATGCGGCCCCGACTGCTCACCCTGATGGCGCCGGACGGCGTCACAGGGCAGGTTCGTGGCCCTTGCGCTGCCACCACGCCGTGAAGAGAGTGATCACCTGCGCTTTGACGTCCTCCGCGACGAACCCTTGGGCATCACCCATGAGCGGCACGACGGCGTGCTGGTAGACATCCCGGTGCCGTTCGACCGACGGGCAGGCGAACACGGCAAGCATCCGCAGGACGCGCACGGTGTCAGCGCCTAGGAGAGGGAAGTGAGCTTCGAGCAGCCGCGTCAGTGCCGCCCACACCTTGTCGACGACGATGTCGACGACAGCGTCCTTCACCAACTCGGAGATGCGGGACGTGAAGTGATTCGACAACGCGTTCTTGACGGCCTGCTTGGCCGCATCGGTGAAAAGGCCGATGACCTTGTTGATCCTTTCGATCAACTGGATCAGCGCCACCAGGAGGCTGCACCAGCCGTGACTGGCGAGACCCTTCTTGATCTCCCGAGCGGTTGGCTCGTTCTGAACGAGGTTGTCGATGTCGCGCGATATCTCGCCCCAGGGGTCCACCATGATCGCATCGGCGAGGAGGTTCATCCGCCCGTTGTCGAACTCCACCGCCGTCCGGTCGCCGACCTCGAAGTCACGTTCAAGCCTGCCCTCGGTCCTGGGACGCGGATCCGTGGCCCACAGGTGCTCAGCGATGCCCAGCCGGGCAAGATCGAGGGAGAGCTGTCGGTTTTTGGCGTTGGACCTCAGTTCCCCGACGCGGCCCTTCTGGATGTCGCCGTTGAACGCGCGTCGCCGCTCGTCGCGTACGGCCGGGCGCTCGACGGCGAGCGTCGCCCAGCCATCCCAGCCATGCAGCGAGCCACCACAGCCGGAGCACTTGCAGCCCGGATTTTGAGCATTCGCGCAATTCGCCCGATGCGTGCTCACAGCCATCCGCAGTCCGCCAATCGGCTCGCCGTCGCCTGGGGTGAAGCACCGATAACCCTAAGTGCCTGACTGGGCGCTGCCAATCAGGGCCTGTCGCTGAAGATCAGGCATTTGCCGCTCCAGCGAGATTGCCTGGCTGCCAGACTGGTGCGCGTCTCGCCTGCACCTATTGATGCTGTCGGATTTCTGATGGACGCGGTCGAGACGATCTGCAGGTCCGGATGGCCGACGATCTGGCCATGCTCAACGAGCCGGTACGGCTGCTCAGCCAGGAGAACGACCGGATCAAACGGGCGCTGCCAAACGCGAGGTCGTCGTCCAACTCGCCGGCCTCCGCCGGGTCTCCAGCAGAGTCTGAGTGGCTTACCGCTGCCCATCCGTGCGCCCGGACGATCGAAGCGGGCGGCGGAGATTCCTGACGCCTCCGATCGCGCTGAGGGCTGTCCCTGGCACAGATAGCAGTAGCACGAGACGAAGCGTCGGTGGGACGCTGCACGATCGGTTCCTGATTCCCGACAAGCGTGAGGCGTGAGGGGCAATGCGAACGCGGTCTGACTACACCCTTCGGCTCCTGATCGAGAAGATCGTGAAGCTCGGCGTCTCGGAGCATGTCCGCGGCTTCCTTGAGGACGCGCTGAGGCACATGGGCGGCCAGAGCCCTTACCGAGGTGGTAGGGAGTTGCTCTCCCTACTCCGCTACGCGGAGGGTGCCGCGCGGGAAGAGGAGGACCGACTCGCGAGTGAGCGCATCGAGGATGCGCTGGCGTACGCGATGAACACGATGCTTCGCCCTGACGTTGAGATCAAGTATCAACTCTTCCCTGGATCTCGACTCAACCTGCTCACACTCATACGTCGAACCATGGAAGCCTTCGGCGATGTCGTTCTGTCGTCTGCGCGTACCTTCCTCACCAACAACCCGTCGGCTACGGCCGCCGATCTCCAGAGTCATCTCGTTGGTGTGTTCGAGTCCGCGTCCGCGATCTCTGATGACGAGGAGCAGCCTGGGCACTATGTGCTTCGCGGCCAACGGGAGTCATCCGCTTGGCTACACGAGGTCTTGACGAACCGCCTGACTCTCGAAGAGCGGCCGGTGGGAGCTGGTGCAGACGCTGGCCGACTCACGATGGCTGAAGTGATGAGCATGGAAGAGCTGGCTCATCTCGCCCAGCTCAGGATCCGATCGGACGCCCTGCAACGACTGACTGCTGCGGTTCACAATCCGCACAGCAGCGAGGCCGACCTTCAACACGAAATCCAAAGGAACCTCTGGATTTTTGGTGGGTCCTACCTTCCGGACCTCGGCCGTCGCCGGCTCGTCGTGGGGAGCGAGCTGGACATCCCCCTGCTCCGCCCCGACGGTTCGCTCCACGTCGTGGAGCTGAAGCGTGCCAACGTGCGCATCATGACCCATCAGCGCAATGGCCTGATCCCTAACGCTGAGGTGCACCGTGCAGTGGGGCAGGTGATGAACTACCTGCTTGCCCTCGACGAAGACCGCTCGCGCATCCTCGACCGGCACGGCGTGGATGTGCGCCGGGCGGGTGCGACGGTGGTGATCGGCCATCCACGCTTCCAGCCTGACCTCGACGAGGCGGAGGTGAACGAGGTATTACGGACCTACAGCAGCCACCTTGCCCGGATCGAGGTCATCACCTACAAGCAGCTGCTCGACGGGGCAAGCAACGCCCTCGGGCTTGCTCAAGCCGACGCGGCGCGGCGGGTGAACAACAGCGACGATGCGAGGCACAGCTACCTCGGCGGGTAGAGATTCACATCCTGCGGGCGCCGTTGCGGTCCGACCGGCTTGCTGTCGTGCACATCCATGGGAGTCATCAGTTGTTGCGCGGCCCTCAACGTCGGGGCGACGGTCTCGAATAGGTACGGCACTTTGGTCAGGCGGCCCCAGTGGTCGGTCAACCGCATGGCAGACGGGTGGTTGAAGGCGGCGACTAGGGTTTCGACGCCGGCAATCCTCGCCCGGACGAGGTGTGGGGTGATCTGACGACGGTCACTCATCATCGTGGTGAGCGACTTGTAGACCTCGACTCCCTGAACAATGCAGAGGGTCGGTTGAAGGATCTCGATCGTCGCCGACATGTGGGGGGCGCAGTTCCGGCTCATGGTCGGGTTACCGAGCGACTTGGTCGTGCCGCTGACCATCGCCGAGCAGAGCCGCATATTGGCCATGGCATAGGCGTCGAAAAGGTGCACCGGCGACGAGACGTTGTCCAAGTTGAGCAGCTCACCGGCCCTGTCCGGCCCTGGTTCGCGCCCAGCGGCGAGCCGCAGCGCGCTCGTGACTCCACGCATGTGCGGGTTGCGGGCGGTGAACGCCAGGCCAGCGGACTGCATCACCTCGGCATAACGCTGTTTGAGCGTGACACCTCCTCGGGCTCTCCCGGTCTCCATGGCGATAACCAAGGTCCGCGCCGGCACCCCGTCGAGGACCAGGTCGTAGTGATGACCGACGTGCGAGAGTTGCCCTGCGGCAAAGGCCGCCTCCGGTCGGGACACCGATCGGCGTCCACCCAGGGCGCTTCCACGGCAGCTCTCCAGCCTGCGGCAGACACACGTTCCAGACGGAGCCAGGACGTACTGACCCATGTACTGATCGAGCTGCTCGATTCGGCCGACTGTGAGGACGGCGTCGCTGGCACGGGTCATGATGACGGTCCGAGGGGCGTCGAAGCAGGGGCCTGGTCGACGGAGGCTTCCGCCCTGGGACTGGGTGTGATCCAGGTGCCGTCACTCCCAGCGTCGATGAGCGCTTCCCGGAGTAGGGCCGTCTCCTTGGCGCTCGGCGGTCCGGCTGAGCCTGGATGCCACTCCACCACCAACCGCTGTCCTGATGGAAGCCCGTACGTTCGCACCGTCCGACCGGACACCTTCGACCCGTAGTCCGTGCCACCGAACCCCAACTTGCGCGTCTGCCGCAGGCCGAGCGCCTGTGCGATGCCGTCCCATGGGCGACCGAAGGCGAACACGTCCCGCACGGGCAGCTCTGCGATCGGCGGCCAGACGTACTCATCAATGACCTCGGACGGCGGCCGCAGTGGAGCCGTGATGGACTTCGAGTGCCACGGGTAGCACTCGAAGATCAACAGATCACGATGGTCCGCGCTCGGGTCCTGGAGCCACCGACGGGTGAACGAAAGCCGGGCCTGGTAGTACCTGTTCCTGCCCATCTCCTGCGGCAGTGTCCACGGCGGCCGGTTGTATGGGCAGGTCGTAGCCCACCTGCTGTACGAGCCGTGCTCCTCGATCTCCTTGGCGAAGATGCCATCGCGCGCCTGGAAGCGAGGACGGAACTCGCCGGGGTTCAGGCCGAGCACCACCATCCGTGGCGTGTGCTCCAGACCGAGGAGGTCACCGTGGTAAGGCTCTGGAAAGCCCTCGCGCGTCACTTCGCCGGGGCCTGCCCCGACATAGGAGGCGAACCAGGACTCAAGCTCTCCCGGCATTTGATCTTCTCCGCCGAGCCAGGACTCGACGTAAGCATCCCAGAACGCCGCGACGCGCTGCCGATCGGAGGTCGTCATGACGAGAAGTTAGCGATGCCTCACTGATCAACCCAGTGCACGCCGCGAAGAATCAACCTTGTGACCGGGAAGTTGCACCGGTTGGCGGCATTGCTGCGGGCTCGCGACGAATTGGACGCCCGGATAAACCGCTTTCTGTTGGGACGACGATTCTCGGTGCCGCATCAATACGTCACGGCCGAGCCTGTCCTTGACAGGCATGAGGGCGTTGGCATACTGGGCGATGCCCGCTCCCCCAATGCGCGCCATTACAACAGATGCGGTGATCCATGGACGACCTGTCGGCAGCAGGCCTGGCCGCCGCAGCGAGCGCGGCCTTGATCCAGGCCATGGCCTCGGACGTGTGGCTCAACGTGAAGGACCACGCGGCACGCATTCTCGGTCGCGACGAAGCTGGGTCCGTGGCCAACCTGGACGGGGTCCTGGAGGATGCGCGCGACCGGGTGTTGGCCGCCTCGCCAGAGCGCAGGGATGAGACGTCCGCATTGGAGGTGGCTAGGTGGGAAGGCCGCTTGCAGGCCCGGCTTGAGGAGGACCCCGGAATCGCCGTCTCGATACGTGACCTGATCACTATGGCGCGGGCTTCCGGTGAAGGCGTCGATCAATCGACAACAATTCAGCAGAACGTGACCGCCGGACGGGATTCCTACACCGCGGGCCGTGATCTCACCGTGGGACGCCCCGAACGAGCACATGAGTGACTCGTGACCGTCCCCCAGCAGGACGTCAGCGCACGGCGCGACGGCTATGTCGCAGGCCGCGACCTGCACCTGCACGTGGCGGGGCAGCAGCTCAGCCTCTATTCAGAGGAACGCTTCGCGACGCCGCTGACCTACGATCGGGCACGGCCAATCTTCGTGCAGTACCTGAATCCGGAGATCCGGTCCTGTTACGGCCGCTCACCGACGGCCCCCTTCACCGAGACAGATCTGGCTCAGGCGCTGCATGCGACGCGGTTGGCCGTGCTCGCCACCGACGAGGAGCTGATCCTTCCCGCGTCGTACCTGTTCGAGGTGCCCAGCCTGTCGGTCTTCCTCACCCGGATCAGGTCACTCGTGGTTCGCGGCGTGATCCACTATTCCTCACACATTGCCCACCTCGACTCCTACGTGGAGCACAAAGCCGCCGAATACCGCGGCGACAGCCGCAATCCCTACGAGCTGACCCCGCACCGCAGCCTCACCGACGGCCTTGTCTGGCGGCCCCGCTACGCGCAGAACACCGCCGCCGATATCGGCCAGAGCTGGGGCACCGCGCTACAGCCGGACGGCGAGTTGGCCACGACGCTCGTGAGCATCGCCCGTCGCTGGCCCACGGGAGCCGGCGACGTCGAGACGCGCCTGCATGAGGTGCCCGAACGGCTCGACGGGCAGGCGTTCATCGGCCGGTTCGTCCGCGCCACGGTGCCAGTGACTCTGGGAGCCGAGGAACGGGCCAGGATCGAGATGTTCCTGTCCCGCGAATATCTCGCCAGCTACCTCCGTGACCTCGACGCCGCCATCGTCGCCGACTTCGACTTCGGCGACTTCTCCTGTGGCATCCGCCAGATGCGGGCATACCTCGCCGACCGCGTGCTGTCCGCCCGCTCGTTCGACCTCGGCCTGCGATGGCTGGGTATCCACGATTTCGTCCACCGCACCGCCCGCTGGCCCGAGCTGCTCACCCTGCGCTCGACTCCCGAGTTCGGCACCGTGGCCATCGCCACGCAGCATCCGGTGCTCCGCGCCCGGCTCCGCGAGGCGGTGATCCGGGGGCGGAAGCGCGTCAGGTGCCAGGATGCAGAAACCATCCAGCAGGCTCTGACCGTGGTGGCCGTCGTCGCCAACAAGCTCGATGTCACGTTGAACCCGACAGACTCCGATCGAAGGGCACGATGATGCTGGTATCCGTTTACTGTTCGGGATCGATCATCAAAGGTGGGGGCGACCAACATCGTCTTTGCTGGACGGATGTGGAACGAAAGGAGGTCGCGGGCGGCGCGGCCTCATGCGAGGTCGTCTTTCTCAATCCAGACGATCCGATACCGGATGCGGGCAACACGTTGGGCCAGTTCGGCCGGGACATGTACCAGGTGATGATTGCGACGGCGGTCATCGTCGACGCGCGGGTGCGCCGCGGAATCGGCATCGGTGTCGAGATGGCGGCGGCGGTCACGCTGGGGACGCCCGTGGTCGTGGTTGCTCCTCGCAACTCGCAGTACCGCAGCGACGTGCTGGAATACCGAGGTGTGCGGGTGACCGACTACGTGCACCCGCACGTGGCGGCACTGGCCACCCATGTGGTTGACGACTTCGCGGCCGCCGGCCGCGCCCTCGTGTCACTGGCCCACCGACCCAAGGCGTCTCAACCTCGCCCCGCTTGGTTGTCCGCCGCACTGAACGAATACGAGAACAACGTGCTCAACATCGACACACCGATGCTCGTTGCGCTTCAGAAGATCAGGGCCGGCGCGTCGCGAGTGCCCAGCACGACGGCATGATCGAGGACACAGGGTCCAGCGTCATAGAGTCGATTGGCAGCAGAACGGGAGTGACAGGTCTCCACCTGGTGCACAACCGGCACCTGGAAGCGCTCTTGTTCGACCGCAATCTGACGGACCTCCCGTTCCGACAGGCCTGCCTCGCTAGCAGCCGAGAGTTCGTCCGGCACATCCGGGACGAACTCGACGGTGCCGACCTCACCGAGCTGATCATCCTGAGCAAGGGCCTGGTATACCAGCTCGCGGAGGCGGTCGCCCTCGATGCGGGCCGGAACCTGCCGGCGAATCTGGTCTGCACGAGCAGGGTGGCCGTCGCCTCCGACGACGCGACCGTCGAAGTGTCCTACGCGCGGTTCGACGCTGGTGGTTCGACGCTACTGATCGGCGACACGGTCGCCTCCGGTGCCACGATCGTGGCAGCGCTACGGGAGTACCGACGGTTCCACCCAGTCCGCCGACTGTACGTGCTGTCATACGCCGGTGCCCTGCACGGCGCAGCCCGCATCGCCGACTATTGCGCCAGCAGCGGGATCGAGTGCACCATGCTTTTCGGCCTGGCCGCGTTTGGGCTCGCCGAGAATGGGTTCGACCTGTCTTTCCTGCATCCCGCGACAGTTACCAGGGACGCCTACCGCGAGCGAGCCCGACGGCAGTTCGCTGGCAAGCCTGTGTCAGCAGTCGGCTGGGACTTCGGCTCGCAGGCCATGGCCCCGGAGAAGTACCGCCAGCTCTGCTGGGTTGAGGCAGGCTTGTGGGATCTGCACGGTTCCCCGGCCCTCGCCGTCGCCCGCGCGCCCGAAAACATGGAGGCCCTCGCACACGAGGCACCCGCGTACGCGGGCACAACGTTTCAGGTTCCCGGCAACGATGTCGCGCGAAGCGCCGAGACCGCGGCAGATACTCGTCCGTCAAGCGATGACTCCGCTGCTTTGGGCGTGGACGATCCATACGTCCGGTAAGAGATCCACTCGCTTTCCCCCGCACCACCACACCGCCCAACTTCGGCCAGAAGGGCGGCCTCGCGCAACCCGCCACCGCAATGTCGGCATGCCGACGGGACGCCACCCGGCGGATGACCGCGTCCTAGAGTTGTCCACTTGTGCGGTAAGGAGGCAACCGGTGGCAACAGGACAGCAGGAACCTGAGGTAAGGCTCTGCACGAACTGTCGATACATCGTTGTACGCGAGGACGCCCAGTGGGCGCACCCGGCCTGGGTGATCGACAGGTTCCCCAGGTATCAGTGCGAGTTGCCCGACCCGGGCCGTCTAGCTAAGCCACGTGAAGTGCGGGCGGGCTGGGGTACGGACGTCCGTAAAGACGACTTCTCACATCAGTCCGAGATCGAGGAGTTCGCCCTTGAAGCACAGGTGCGTGTTCTTCTTGGAACTGATGGCTCCTACCGTCACGTGGAGGGTATGGACATCCGGCAGCGACCCATCTGCTGGGGCTACGTTGGGGAGAACGGCATTTATGGCCTTGGGGCGGCACGGATGCCGCACCGAATAATTGGTGCTCGCGTGCTGCAGACCGAGTTGCGGGCGATGTGGTGGTCGCTTCGGCGTCTCATCAGGCACCACCCGGTCCGCATTCTTAGTGACTCCCAGGACGCGCTCGATCTGATTAGCCTGTGGCGTTACGGTAGCGAGCAGATGCCGCCGGGTTACACGCTGGACCGGGCGGGCGGGCGTAAATCAACGATCCTGCAACTGGCGCATCTCGTAGCAGAGAACGCGGATCGAATCAGCGTGGAGAAGGTCCGAGGCCACACCGGTCATCCCCTCAATGAAGGTGCTGACGCGCTCGCCAAAATAGCCCGTGCCTGGGCAACGGGAAGAATTTCAAAGCAGACGGCTCATGCGGATGCGCGATCGGTCGCACGCAACACGGTTGCCCGTTACGTGAGCAGCACCGCCCAATGACCAGAGCGCGTGGTTTGGAGCTCCAGCCTCACTGAGCGCACTAGGCCGAGGCAGAACTCCGGTGGGCGTTGACGACCCAGGCGTCCGGTAGCGCGATCCACTCGTTGTCACCCACCCGCACTACCGCACCGTCCAGCTTGGGCAGCAGCGCCGGATCCTCCATCGGGCAGAGCAGCCAGACGTCTCCCGCCCCACCGCGCGCCGCGTCAGCCACCTCGTGCAGCCGCTCCATCGCCCGGTACCGCGCCAGCACCGCCGCGTCGTGCAGCAGCACCGGCCCCTCCGCAGCAGACAGCGAGGCGTGTAGCGATGGCACGGTCAGCTGCCACGCCTGCTCGACGTACTCCCCCAGTTTGATCGCCGGCCGCGACCCCTCCTGGGCGATGTCCGCGCTGAGCACGGTCTCCCACGTCGGCTTCGGGCGGGCGTCGACCAGGGCGTGCAGGTGATTCAGGAAGCGGGACGCCACGTTGACCGGCCGGGCGTCGAAGCGCCGCGCCAACTCCTCCCGGGCCAGGTGGTAGCGGTCGAGGCGTACCGTCAGCGCCCGGAACCCGCCCGCGGACCGCGCGCCGGCCAGCCGCTCCTCGGCGCGCATCGCCGCCGCCAACTCCGGAGAGTCCGCCGTCCACCGGCTCGGTGCGGCGGTGACCGACGGGCGCCGTTGGATGATCGACACCGAGGACGAGGCCGCGCGGGGCGGTGGCGAGACGTACCGGTCGCGGTCCCAGCGAAGCTCGAAGCCCGCCTCGGCCAGCAGCCGATCCAGTTTAGGGTGACCCGGCAGCGGGTCCAGCTCCGGGAAGCGCGCGGTGACCCGGTCCGCGACGTGCGTTGGAGTCAGCCCCTTCCGACCATCAGACGCGCTCGTCGGCGGCACCACGCCGGCCTGGGCCAGCCGTAGCGCCCGCACCGGGTCCAGGTCGCGCGGGTAGAGCTCCAGCCGCGCGGTGGCGGCGGCCCGCTCGGAGGCCACCGCGGCGAGCACCACCCGTCGCCGTTCGTCGAACGCCTCAGCCGCGCCGCCGGGTGCGGTCACCGCCGCGAGGGTACGCAGCACTGTTGCGGGGCTGGGCAGCACCTCACTCGCGGCGAGCTTGTCGGCGGCCTTGCCGAGCGCGTCGGCGTAGTCGAGCAGCGCCGGCGCGGCCGGGGTGTCCGGCGCGTCGTCATCACTGACCTCCAGCGCCACTAGAAGCCGGTCGCCGCGCGGGTGCGGCTTGCCGTCGATGTCGGCGCGGGCGTGCCGGCGCAGCAGCAGGCGTGGCTCGTCGGCGAGCGCGTCGACCTCCACGGCGGCGCGTACCGCCGCGACGGCCACCGCGAGACGCAGCGCGTCGCCGGTGCGCACCGAGCCGCGGCTACTGAGCAGCGCCGCGGCCAGTTCGGCGACGCCCATCACCCGGCCGCCGTCGTGCAACAGCTCGATGATCTGGGTACGCACGCTGCCGACTACCGGGATCTCGTGCCAGCGTTTGCGCTGCTTGCCGAGGATCTGCGCGACCCGACCGGCGGTGACGCCCAGCGCGGTGGCCACCTGCGGCTGCTGCGGCCAGAGCTGCAACGCCGGCAGCGCACCTGACTCGTCGGGTAGGTGCAGCAGCAGCCGGGTGCCCTCGATCTCCGTGGCGTTGCGGCCGTTCTTCGCCGGGACGAGCAGTGTGGCGATGGCGTCCAGACCGACGCGTACCAGATCGGTGTCGCCGTGACCGGAAGAGGTCTCGGTGGCCGCTTCTTCGCTTGCCGCCTTGCGGGCGGCGGGCGTGGTGGGCAGCGTTTCCCGCTCCCCCAGGCGCTGTCGCCACTCCTTGACCCGGCGTTGCAGCTCCTGGCGGGTCTTCGCCCCGAGACCGGGCAGGTGCGCGAGCTTGTTCGCGACCGCGAGCAGCTCACCGACGGTGGTGGCATCCAGGCGGTGTGCGGCCGAGACGGCGCGTGGGGTGAGACCGGCGGCCTCCAGCGTGGTGGCCCGGGTCGCCTTGCCAACGGCCTCGTCGCGGGCCACCGCGGCGACCTGCTCGTCCGGCTCGTCGACGTCTGGGTGATCGGTGCCGACCGGGGTGCTCGCGTCCGAGCGGCGGAACACGTCCTGCCAGGCGTCGCGCAGGTCCTTCAGCGACGCGTGGCGTCGACGGTGGTCCCGGTGCAGTGCTCGCTGGAAGAACTCCACAAGGCCGTCGCGGATCGCCGGGTCGAACGCCTCGGCGGCCAGCACCGGCGGACCGTCGGTGAGTTGCGGTTCGGTGCCGCCGTCGCCCCAGACCGGCAGCTCTCCGGACGCCATCTCGTGCAGGGTGACCGCGAGCGCGTACCACTCGGCGTGCTTGTCGTAGACCTGACGGTTGGCGGTGCCGAGGAACGGGTCCAGGTAGCGAGGAGTGCCAGCGGTGATCTCCTTGACCGAGACTCCGGCCAGGGAGAAGTCAAAGAGCACCAGCTGCCGGGTGCGGTTGGGCCGGATCCGGATGGCGATGTTGTCCGGCTTGATGTCGCGGTGGTAGACGCCCTCACCCTCCAGGTAGTCGAGGGCGCCGAAGAGGTAGTCGCTGTACGTCTCCAACTCGTCGACAGTGAGCCGGCCGTCGTCGCGCAGCTTGCGCGCCAGCGTGTGGTCGCCAGCGTGTTCGAGCACTACGACAGTGCGGTTGCCCAGTTGCAACGGCTCCGGCCGGGCCAGCCGGATCACCCGGGAGTCGGTGAGCGGGCCGAGCACCCGGGCCTCGTGCGCCAGCCGGGCACCCTTTTCGTCGGAGAGCCCGACCTTCAGGACCTCTTCCCGCCGGGTGCGCTCGTTGAAGCCGAGGAACGCCCGACAGGTCGAGCCGGTGCCGAGGCGGCGGACGATCTTCCACTCGCCGACTCGGTCGCCCCCACGCGCCTCGAGCGGGTCGGGCTGCTCGTGCGCCGGCTCCTCCGGGTGCGCCGAGCCCGGTGGCGGACTGGTCAACTCGTCCTCGACGAGCTGCAGCATCTCGACGAAGTCGGCGACCGTAGTGAGCCGCTGGGCCGGAACCGGTGCGGTGGCAGCCTGGATCAACTCGTCGGCGAACTCGCTGATGCCGTCGGCAACAGCGGTGGCCCGCAGACCGTTGTCCCGGGCCAATCGGGCCAGCAGTTCGGGGCGCTTCGTGGCCGGTGGTTGACCGGTCAGGATCAGGTACGCCAGTGCGCCCAAGCCGAAGACATCCATCGCCACCGCGTCCGGCGTCGGCGCGGTCAACTCCGGCGCGAGGTACGCCTCGGCGGAGCGCTCGATATGAGCTGTCGCGTGCGAGGAGAGAGTCACTGGCTGGCCACTGCTGCCACCAGCACTGTCCGCGCTTCGGGTCGCCGCTTGCCAGTCACTTATCTGTAGTTGAGGTGTCAGCCACGCTTCGTCGTCAATGCCACCACGCCGCGTCCGGCCAGGGTTCACCAACACGCTACGGGCAGAGAGTGCACGGTGGTGCAGCCGTCGACCGTGTGCGTACGCCACCGTCTCGGCGAGTTGTCGGATCATCGCGAGTCGGCTCAGCGCGTCGAGACGGTCGCCGTACTGGGCGATGTAGTGGTCGAGACGCACCGACCGCGGGTCATACCGGAAGATCAGCGCCGGGCCGGCCTCGTGCGACTCCATCGCGTCGACCTGCACGATGCCCGGGTGGTTGATGCCGTGCAGGGCCAGCATCTCGCGCTTGGCGGCACGTTCGATGCTGGCCCGTTCGGTCTGCACGGCGTTGCGCTCGACCAGGTAGATCCTCACCCGGCGACGTTCGCGCTCCAGGTCGCGGTGCCGCGCCTGGTGGTCCTGCCAGGTGGGGCCGATGTCGAACGGGCGGGTTTCCAACTCCCACGCGCCGATCTGGTAGTGCCGGCGGCTACGGGCGATGCCCACGGCGTCGAGGAGGTCGGGCAAAGCGGCCGACATTTCCTTGGTGACCCGCTGCCGTTCGTCCTGCGGTGGACGCTGCAGCAGCGAGGTGATCGTCGGCAACGGCCCCGGTTCGTGACCCGGGGCCGGCTCCGGACCGAAGATGCCGTGCAGATGATGGTCCGACAGCTCTACCCGCAGGCCAGACTTGGAGAGGAACACCGCCGCCTGCACGAACGGGATCCTGACCTGCTGACCCTTGCGTCGCGAGGCAGCCACTTGGAGCAGCGACTTGAGTTTCTTGGCCTTGGCGTCGGCCAGATGCAGCGGGTTGTCAAAGGTGCGGGTGCCGTTCGGGCCCTGGAGGATCCAGTTAGAGCCGCTGGACCGTAGGCGGCCGTTCAGGCTCTTGATCTCGATGAGGTAGAGGCCGCCGGGCGCGGCGACCAACAGGTCGACCTCGTAGGGGTGCCCGGTCTGGGCGGTGAAGGTGAAGTTCGACCAGGCGCGGTAGGGCTCACTGTCCGGCAGCAGCGCTTGGACGTGCGCCAGCGCCTCCCGCTCGTGCGCGAACTGCGACGGCGTGATCGTCGTCCAACGGCCCTCCTGCATTCCAGAGATCCTAGGGTGAGGCGGCCGATAGACGGCGGCCCGCCGCCCGCTTCT
The DNA here is from genome assembly GCF_000718555.1 of Micromonospora chokoriensis. Classification (GTDB taxonomy): domain Bacteria; phylum Actinomycetota; class Actinomycetes; order Mycobacteriales; family Micromonosporaceae; genus Micromonospora; species Micromonospora chokoriensis_B. The sequence continues at coordinate 90,752 of NZ_JOAN01000018.1, read as the reverse complement.
GGGTGTTCTTGTTTCACCGCCTGTCATGAACGGCCCGCGGGCGGCGCCGTGTGTCGCCCATTCCCGTTCATCCGGGAAGCGGCAGGAGTAGGGGCAGTCTCCTCCTCCCTGAGGATGTCATCCAGCAGCTTGATGATCTCCGTCGCCTCGTGCTCTTCCAAGGGCTGCCCGACCCGGCCGCTACGGCGCAGGGCTTCCTCTAAACGAAAAGCCAGCTGCTCGACGTTCGACCGCTCCTCCTTCAGAACGAATTCGTCCAGGATGTCGGCGAGATCCCGATCGCTGAGACGGAGGGCGGCGTGCGCCAGAGGGCTTTGGCGTAGACGATCGATCAGTGCGATCCAGCGTTGGGTCAGTTGGTCGGTCAACTGGATCCGTCGGAGCCGCAGCTCGTGCTCGCTCTCCTCCCTCAGCCGTTGCAGGTGGGCATGTCGGAGTTCCGCTTTTACCTCCTCGTCGAGCTTCACCCGCACCTCCGGCCTGCAGTGCAACACAATCCCTTGGCGCTCGTAACGCCGACGAGTTCGCGAAAGCTCACGGTTGAGCTGGATCTCCAGGGCACCCGCCTGGTGAGGATGGAAATGCCGAGCGAGATTCGCTGCCTGGTGTTCCACGTCTCTACGGGCGAGGTCGGCGAACTGCAGCGACCACGCTCCGAGCTGGTCCTCCCTCAAGCCTTCCGAGTACCAGGTGAGGACCAGGTGTATTTCGAAGGTGAAGACGTAGCCGCGAGCCGGCACGACGACCGGTCTCGGGTGGCGGCGGCGCTGGGTGAGGTCCGGTGCCGGCGGCCGCTCGCGATAGGCGAACGCAGCTCGGACGCGGCTCAGCAGGAGGCGGATGCCGGCCCGGGCATGGTGCAGCCCAAACGCCGGGGAACCTTGATTCTCGGCTGTCATGGCGGCTCCTGGATCAGGCGGCGGATGGGGGCGTCATTGAGGCGCGAGAGAGCCAGTAGCGCAGACGGGAACGGATCGCATGTTCAGCGGCCAGCTGCCTTGCGAGTGCCCGGATGGGTTCGTTGAGACGCGCGTCGCGGGAACCCCTGCGCATCCAAACGGCGAGGTGGCGCCATGCGGAGACCGAGTATTCGGGATCGATGAGCACGACTCGCCAGAGCGTGGCTACCCGGTCGACCATCGAGGGCTCGGCATCCAGAAGAGCCACGAGCTGATCAGCGCCTCCGGTGCGCGGCTCGTCCAACCAGTTCAGAAAGGCACGAGTAGCACCCGCACGGAGCGCATCGTTGTCGCTGTCGAGCCACCAGGCGAGAACATCGATCGTCCATGCACTGCCGTATCTTCCGGACAGTTTCTCGATCGCGTCCGAGACGGTCCAACCGGATGACGCGTTGGCGTTGGCCGCCACTGCAGTGAGGGCCCTTGCTGTCTGGACCGGATGACGTGGTATGTAACCCATCCCCCACACCATCGCTGCTGTGTCGCGTTCCATCGCCGAGTTGGAGTGGGCCAGCCACTCCAGCTTTCTACCGACATCGGCTCTGACTCGCGGGCTCACCGTGAAACCGAGCGCTACCGCACCGTCCAGGTTCGCGGCTGAGGCCATCGCAGCTGCAGCCGCCTTCCGTAGCCTCCGCTTCCGGTCCCTGGCCCAACGCCCGATCACCTCCTCGTAGACCTGATCGAAGTCGTGAGTGGCGAAGATGGCCGCGGCGACAGCGGCACAACTGCTGAACCCGCGGGCCGGGTGGGCGGCGAGTTCGTCGACCCACTCGATGAGGGCTGGGCGGGTATTGTCGAAATCGTTCCAGGCAACATCGAGGATGGCTCTCACCAGCTCGGGGGCAGCCTGGGCGACCCTGGTGGTCGTATGTAAGGACGCCCTCTCCGTGACCCTGTCGTGCCAGCCCGCCCCGAGTTCCTGACCCAGCAACGCGGGGATGTCGTTGAGCAGGGCAGGTCGGCCGATGGCCGGCTCGGTGAAGAGTCGGTCAAGCTTGCCGAGCAGCAGCCCAGCCCCTTCCGAGACCCTGGCCATTGATTGTCCGGCAAATGCGGCGTAGGCGATCCTGAGTGCTCGTCGATGCTGAACGGGCCTGTTCTGAAAGACCATCTCCTTGTCGTCGGGCAGCAGGAGGATCTGCCTTGCTCGATCGCGATGCCACTTGTCCTCCGATGGCAACAGAGCGGCGACGCCAGCAGCGTCTGCGGGGACCTCGCGCGCGATCCTTTCCGCATGCAGGACGCACTCGCTAGGCCTGGAGAGCAGGTCGAGCAATCGACGTACCTCCGGCGTGAGCATCCTGGAGGCGTACGCACTCCCGCAACTGCGATCGCAGTCGGCGCAGCTTCCGACGCACTTGTCGCCGAGGTATTGCAGGAGATGCTGGTGGAAGACGTCTGCGGGCGAGGCCGAGTGATGGAACACCTCCGCCCGGTGGATGGATGCCTCGGGGTCATCGAGGTCCCGAATGATGACACCGCTGCAGTCCCTCTCCTCGAACACTGCCTCGACGGACCGAAGGGTGCCTCGGACCTGCCGGCCACCGACCTTGACGACATAGCCGAACCCCTGCTTCAGAAGGTCGGGCTGTTCCCGGATCACCCGAACATCGTCCAGTCCGGGGTGCAGCACTATCTCCATGACCCTGTCGTGGCCGCGATGTTCTGCGAGGGCGACGCAGGCGACTGTCGATCGGCCGCTGCCGACAGCACCAGCAAGTCCCACCACTCGATGACGCCGCAACCGGTCCTGCAACTCAGCAAAGTGACGTGGCCGGACGAAAGTTCGTCGCCTAGTGGTCAGGTCGGCAATCCGATCGGCGAAGAGTCTTGCCTTCGGACTATCCGACCCAACGAACATGCTCCCGATGACCGTTGCCCGATCGCCGAACGCACTGGGACCTGCGTTGGTCAGATCCTCGATCCGATATCCGCTGCCATTGCGTGACACGAAGGAGCGAAGGGTGGGATTGGAACGGATGAAGTCGCCGAGCGAGTCACGATCATCGTTGCGCTCGTCGATTGCGTCTGTCAGGTCCTCGGGATCTCGCTGGTCGCTGCCATCCAGGCTTGCCTCAGGATGCAGCCCCTGTTGCGAACCAGAGGACCCATCTGCCGAATCTGAGCCGGCGGGGGCGGATGGTGCAGCCGGCTCAGCGGCGGACTCGGCCGCAGGCGTACCCTCAGGCGCCGGGCGGACCGCCGGGTCGGAGTTCACTGTCGCCCGTCCCCGTCAGTCCGCCTGGCCGCCGCACCCCACGCTTGACCCTGATCGCCGAAGACGGCCGGACCGTGGTTGACCACACTGCCGAAATCGAACCGGCTCCCACCTGCCAGTTCTGCCTGCACCCTGCCTGCGCCGCCTGCGTCAGGCCGGGGTGCCGGCGTAGTCGCACCGAGAGGTACGACTCTCGCCGAATTGATGTTCTCGTCGGGAACGAAGATCCACGCCTCCTCGCCGAATGATTTTACGTGGACACTGACCCGACCGTAACGCTCCTTCCGTATCCCGCTGTACGACTGGCTCACCACCTCTCGATAAAGGGTGGAGGAGACGATCATCGCCACCGCCGCCTCGGGGAATGATGCCAACGCGTCCTTCAACGGGGGTGCCTCTACCAGGCGAGCCGCGGTCACGACCGCAGAGCCGGCGTAACCGTTCTCCGTCTTCGTCACCAGTCCCTGGTGGAAAGCAACCCGCATCCGAACCTGCGCGTGCTGACCGGCATGACGGTTGTGGTCGCGGAGAATCCTGTCCATGGCGGGCACGAGGTCGGCAACGACCCGGGGTTCAGGCGTACCGAGCGGGAAGAGCGCAAGCTCCCCGTCGCCGGTGGGCTGGATCTCCCAACCCTCCCGCTCAAGCCCGCATTGCTCAGCCGCTCTCTGCATGAGCAGGCGAAAGCTCGTTTGGGCGTTGACCTGGCCGGCGTCGTCGTGCCGGCTGTAGCTCTCCATGTCCACGAACATCATCAGTCGACGGTCCGGCTGCAACGTTGACATCTCGTCCCCTCACGCCCCGCAGGTTGTGGTCATCTCACTTATAGCGATGGCGGACGGTGGGAAACCCGTCGAAGTACGGGTTGTCAGGAAGCAGATGAACACCTGTCGGAAAGGCGGAAACCCGTACTGAGAGGGGGTACCGCCGCCGCTCCTCATCTTCCCTGGACCCATGACCATTCCAACGCGCCATCGGCTGAGGTACGCGCGGCCCGACACGGACGTTGAGCGGGCGCTCGCTGCGATCCACCTACACCAGGACTCCATCCGGCATGCCGACACCAAGATCGCTAGGATGTTCGCCTTCCATGGTTCCGTGGTGACCCTCATCATCAGCCAGGCACCCGTGGTCCTACACGTTGCTGCGGGTCGCCACGTCGCCATGGTCGTGTACTGCATCGGTCTGTTCTTCCTGACCACTCTCCTGATCGCGACGCGACATCTCGCAATCGGCTTTCGGCCTCAGACGTCCGGGCCTCCCTCACCCAACAGGTTCGGGTTCCCGGCGCTACGTGCCGTCCGCGTCGCGCCGCCACAACTTGACGCAGGTGGGGAGCCCGCCGAAGCATGGCTCCTAGCGACAGTCCTCGCCGATATCGCGCTCACGAAGCACCAACGGGTGCGATCTGCGATGCCCTGGAGCGCGGCTGCCAGCTGCACTGGCCTAGTTTGGCTGACCATCGCCGTAATGGGTAATTGATAGAGGCAGCGGGGAGCTTCTGCGGGCACTTCGCATCAGAAACAATGCGTCCAATGGCTGCCCCTGTGCATCCGCCACGAGCAGGGGCGCCTGCCGACGAACGGGGTACTGAGATGCGACGCAACCACGACCAGCCGTCGGTGAGTCTTTCCTGGCCTCCCGGCACCCTGCTTGGCTGCCTGAGTTCGAAGGCCAGAGCCAGCCTCCTTGCGTTGGGAACGACTGTCTCGGTTAGGCCTGGCGACCACATCTTGCGGGAGGGAGACACCGGGAGCCACCTGATACTTCTCCGAGAAGCCATTACGAAGGTGACCGTCAACATGACAGATGGCCGTCAAGCGCTCCTGGCCATCCGCGTCTCAGGCGACGTGGTCGGCGAAATCTCCGCACTCAATGACACGCCACGGACAGCGACGGTTACAACATGCGGCGTGGGCCTGATCAGCGTCATCCACAAGCGAGACTGGCATCCCTTCCTCCTCGATCAGCCAGACGCCGCGCTCGCCCTGGCACGAACCACTGCGGCCCGCTTCCGGTGGGCGAACCAACGCCGAGTCGACTTCACCGCCTACCCGGCAAAGATCCGCTTGGCCCGGGTTCTGGCCGAACTTTCGACGACACACGGCGAGATCACCGGTGCCGGTCGTACCGTCGGAGTGACGCTGACTCAGCCCGAGCTGGCGTCACTCTGCGGTGCCGCAGAGCCGACGGTGGAGAAGGCCCTCCGTGAACTCCGGCAGGCGGGAGTCATTCAGACGGGCTATCGCCAAATCATCGTTCACGATGTGGCACAGCTTCAGCGTGTCGGCCACCTGGACGACAGCGATCGGACGTGGACCGCGAGCACCAATTGATGCCGCGCTTGTCGTGCGAGGTTCGCACCTGCGCTAAGTCCTGCTCGGCAAGACCCATGATGGTCTATCAGTCTCCGAACAACACCCGCATCAGTTCCGGCGGGCCGCCAGGATGGCCAGGATGGCCAGGGTCTCCCGGCGTACCGCTTCGGCCTCGTGCACGAGGCGGCGGTGGGCGAAGCGGACGACCAGGATCCCAACGGCCGCCAGTAGGGCATCACGGCGCAGGTCGATCTCGCGCTGCCAAGGGCTGCCGTGGGTGGTGGCCCCGTCGAGTTCGATGTTGACCCGTTCCCGCTCGGCGAACATGTCGAGGTACACCAAGCGGCCCCCGACACGGACCGACACCTGCCGGCGGAACGTCGGCATCCCCGGACCGGTGAATACGTGCTCCTGACCCCAGATTTCGAGCGGGCTGCGGCACCCGTCGGCAAGCTTCGCAAGCAGATGCCGGAGCGCCGCCCGGTCGATCAGCTTCGGCACCCGCTCCAGGGCCGCCGACAGCCGTTCGGGTGTGGTCAGCCAGTCGTTGACCGCTCGGATCACCAACGCCCGCCGGTCGGTGGGCGGCATCGTCGGCCACGAGTCGACGAGGGCCTGTTCGAGGCGGGTGACCATCAGGCCCCGCCGAAGTATCACCTGCGGCGGCTCGATGGTCAGCCCGCGGCGTCGATGCACGATCACTCCGGGTCGGGTGCGCAGGCTCGCGCTCGCCGACGCACTCAGGTGCACGGGGTCACCAACCACCTCGGGGCGCAGTCCCCACACGGCGAGCGCGCTGAGATGACTGAGCGCGCCGTAGGCGCCGGCCCAGGCGAGAGCCGCCCGCCGGCTCAGGGCAGGGTCGAGTCGACTCAGAACCGGAACGCCGGGTCGCCCACCGACGAGGTGCGCCGCCACGAATACCTCAGGCAGAACCCGCACCAACTCGCCGTTACGGCAAGCCTGCTGAAGCGTCCACGACGGCACCACCTGCCCGGCCGTCCCGAGCGTCACCAGCCCACCGCCAAGCTCCACGAGTTCCCGAAGCACCGAGTTCACGCACGGAACCGTGAAGCCTTACCCAAGCCCACCGCAACCGCACCTGCCGGCCCTCTGTGGACAGCCACCGACCTGTGTACAACGCCCGGTCGGACCCCACGTGTGTTAGTCAGGTGATCGGTGGCAGCTCAGCAGGGCTGACGTCGGCGTGCCGAGTCGCTGAGCTGCCAGCGATCATCGGGACGCCCGAGCCGTTGGTCAGGACGGGACGTCGCGGTGGCGGAAGGCGGCCACGCCGACGGCGAGCAGGGCCGCGGCCACCGCCGCCAGCACCACCAGGGGAAGCGCCGCCGGGTCGACCGCGGGCACGGCCGGCACGTGGGTGTACGGGGAGACGTTGAGCGCGGCCTGGGGCAGCTCCAGCACCGCGCCGAGCTGCCCGAGGAGCAGGAAGACCAGTAGCGTCGTCCAGGACAGCACCACCGACCAGCGGGGCAGCAGCCCGAAGATCGCGGTCACCACCCCGGCCACCACGAGCAGGGCGGGCAGCCGCAGCAGCGCAGCACCGCCCAGCTCGACGGCCTGCCCGAGCGGGTCGCCGGTGACGACGCCGTAGCCGAGGCCGGTGGTCACGCCGGCGAGCAGCAGCAGGGCGACGGCGCCGAGCACCGCGGCGAGCACCTGGGTGCCGAGCCAACGGGTGCGGCTGACCGCTGTGGCGAGGGCGGCTTCCAGCACCCCGTCGGCTTCGTCGGCGCGTACGCGCAGCAGGGCCTGCACGACGTACGCGCCGATGGTCAGGGCGAAGAGGGCGAGCATCGCGGCCAGGTACGACTTGACCAGGCCGGCGCCGCCACCCATCGCGTTTATCGCCTCGGCGGCGGCCGGATTCGCGTCGATCATGTCGTTGAACTCGTCGGCGGCGACGCCCATGGAGAAGCCGAGCACGGCCACCCCCACCGCCCAGCCGAGCAGCGCGCCGCGCTGCATCCGCCAGGCCAGCCCGGCGGGGCTGAGCAGTTGTCGCGCGCCGGTGGCCGGGCCGCGTCGGGGGGCGATCAGCCCGGCCCCCTGGTCGCGTCGCTCGGCGAGGGTGTACGCCAGCGCCACCCCGGCGAGCAGCAGCGCGGCGGGCAGGGCGAGCACCCACCAGCGTTCACCGTCGAAGGCTCGTACCTGGTTGCCCCAGCCGAGCGGGGAGATCCATGACGGCCAGGCGCTCCGCACCTGGGTACCGTCGGCGCTCTGGGAGCCGAAGACGTCGCCGGCGGCGCGCAGCACGAAGGAGAGTCCGACGGCGGCGGCGGCGAGGGAGTTGGCGCCGCGCGAGGTGACGGAGAGTTGGGCGGTGACCGCGGCGATGGCGGTGAAGGCGACGCCGACGCCGCCGATCGCGGCGGCGGCCGCGACGGAGCCGGCGAGCGGCAGGCCGGCGCCGACAAGCGCGACCGCGAGCAGCACGGCGGCCAGGGCGTTCGCCGCGACGGTGACGAGCAGCGCGGCGGTCAGCGGCGCGTACCGGCCGACCACGGAGGCGCCGAGCAGTTCGGCCCGGCCGGTCTCCTCGTTCTGCCGGGTGTGCCGGGTCACCGCGAAGGTGCTCAGCAGGGCGACGATCAGAGCCAGCGTCACGTACGTCTCGGCGACCACCACGGCGCCGAGGTCGGTCCCGTGGATGGGGCCGTTGAAGGCGCGGGCCACCAGGCTGGACGCCGAGGTGGTGGCGTAGCCCAGCCGGGCCTCCTGGACCGGGTAGACGCCGGCGACGCTGCCGGCGAGGGCGTAGCCGAGCAGCGGTGTGCCGACGATCCAGACGGCGAGGCGGATCTGGTCGCGGCGCAGCACGAGCCGGGCCAGCAGGGTCGTGCCGGTCAGTGCGCTCACCGCGCACCGCCCTGCAGGGCCTGCGCATCGGCGGCCGGGACGCTGGCGGCGGGAGCGTCAGCGCCCGTGGTAGCGGCGGCGGGGTCGCCGCCGTAGTGGCGCAGGAAGAGCTGTTCCAGGGTGGGTGGTGTGCTGGTCAGCGCGCGGACGCCGAAGCGGATGAGCTGGCCGAGCAGCTCGTCGAGGTGAGCGGGGTCGACCTCCAGGTGGATACGACCGTCGGCCTCGTGCAGGTTGTGCACGCCGGGCAGCGCGTCCAGGCCGCTGACCGGACGGGCCGTCTCGACGGTCACCGCCGTACGGGTGAGGTGGCGCAGCTCGGCCAGGGTGCCGGACTCGACGGTGCGGCCCTCCCGGATGATGCTGACCCGGTCGCAGAGCGCCTCGACCTCGGCGAGCACGTGGCTGGAGAGCAGCACTGTGGAGCCGGCCTCCTTGATCCGCCGCACCTCGTCCTGGAACACCGCCTCCATCAGGGGGTCGAGGCCGGAGGTCGGCTCGTCGAGCACGTAGAGCTCCACCGGGGAGGAGAAGGCGGCGACGATGGCGACCTTCTGCCGGTTGCCCTTGGAGTAGGTGCGGCAGCGGCGGGTCGGGTCGAGGTCGAAGCGGTGCAGCAGCTCGTCGCGGCGACGCCGGTCGAGGCCGCCACGCAACTGACCGAGCAGGTCGATGGCTTGCCCGCCGGTGAGGTTGGGCCAGAGACTGACGTCGCCCGGCACGTACGCCAGCCTGCGGTGCAGGCGGACCGCGTCGCGCCACGGGTCGGCGCCGAGCACCTGGGCGTCGCCGGAGTCGCGGCGGAGCAGCCCGAGCAGGATCCGGATGGTGGTGGACTTTCCGGAGCCGTTGGGCCCGAGGAAGCCGTGCACCTCCCCCTGCTCGACGTGCAGATCCAACCCGTCGAGTGCCCGGATGACGCCGAACTTCTTGACCAGGTTGGTGATCGAGATGACGGGCATGGCCCCTCCTGCGTTGGGTGCGTCGACCGTCCCCACTGTACTGACCGGCGGTCAGGCAAATCAACGGTGATCGTGCCCACCGGTCAGGACGTGGCTAGGCTTGCCGACATGACCGCCGATCCCGCGGACGACACCCGCACCCGGATCCTGCGCGCCGCGCTCGACCTGTTCGCCGAACACGGCTACCAGCGCACCTCGCTGCGTCAGATCGGCGAACGGCTGCGGCTGACCAAGACCGCGATCCTGTACCACTTCCCGGCCAAGGAGCATCTGCTCGCCGCCCTGGTCGAGCCCCTGGTGGCGGACCTGGAGGCACTGCTCGACTCGGCCCGGACGCAGCCCACCGAGTTGGCCCGGTGGACGGTGCTGGAGGGCTGGGTGGACATCATGCTCGCCCACCGCCGGCCGCTCGGCATGCTCTTCCACGACATCGCGCTGGTCGGCCGGGGCGACACGTACCACCGCCTCATGGAGGTGGCGATGCGGGCCAACGACCTCATCGCCGGGCCGGATGCCGGCCGCCGCGAGCGGGTGCTCGCGGTGCAGGCGGTGGCCGCGTGCAGCGACCCGATCGTCTTCTTCACCGACGTGTCCGACGAGGTGCTGCGCGCCGACATGCTCGACGGCGTACGCCGACTGCTGGCCCCGCTGCCCACGAATGTCGAGACCAGCCCGCCTGCGGACGCCGCAGTCGCGGCGCACCGGGACGCCGTGGTCGAGCCGGGCACGACGATCCGGCCGGCGCGCGGAACCCCGACGCACGCGACCGCGAGGGGTGCGGCCGCGGCGGGCACGAGCCCGACGACGCCACCGGACGTGGCCGGCGGGGCGGGGATTGCGAGCCGGCGTCGACGGCCGGGACGGCCGCCCGCGCTGGGCCGGGAGCAGGTCGAGGCGGCCCGGCGGATGCACGCGGCGGGCACCCACTCGGTGGACGCGATCGCCGCCGCGCTGGGGGTGTCGCGGGCCACCGTCTACCGCCACCTGACGACAGCATAACGAGACAGTTATAAGACTGTTTCGAGACGGTTGTGAGCCGGAGTTCAGGCCGCCAGCGTGGCGTAGCGGCCGTTGCGGTTCAGCAGGCTGTCGTGGGTGCCGGCCTCGACGATGCGGCCGTGGTCGAGCACCGCGATCTGGTCGGCGTCGCGGACCGTGGAGAGCCGGTGCGCGATGGTGATCGTGGTTCGCCCCTCGGCGAGCACGTCAAACGCGCGCTGCACGGCCCGTTCGGTCTCGGTGTCCAGTGCGCTGGTGGCCTCGTCGAGGACCAGGATGCGCGGGTCGCGCAGCAGCGTACGGGCGATGGCGAGGCGCTGCTTCTCCCCGCCGGAGAAGCGGTGGCCGCGCGAGCCGACCATGGTGTCGTAGCCGTCGGGCAGCCCGGCGATGAGGTCGTGGATCTGGGCGGCGCGGGCGGCGTCCTCGATCTCGGTGTCGGTGGCCTCCGGCCGGGCGTAGCGCAGGTTCTCCCGGACGGTGGTGTGCAGCAGGTACGTCTCCTGGCTGACCACGCCGACGATCGTGGCCAGGTCGGCCAGGCGCAGGTCGCGCAGGTCGACGCCGTCGACGGTGATCCGGCCGGCGGTCGGGTCGTGCAGTCTGCTGACCAGCCCGGCGAGGGTGCTCTTGCCGGAGCCGGTCTCGCCGACCAGGGCGAGGCTGGTGCCGGCGGGCACGTCGAGGGTGATCCCGGCGAGGGCGGCGGTGTCGCTGCCCGGGTAGCCGAAGGTGACGTCCTCCAGGCGCAGGTGCCCGCGTACCCGGGTGGGGTCGAGGTTGATCGGCTCGGTGGGGTCGGCCACGTCGACCGGCAGGTCGAGGTATTCGAAGATCCGGGCGAAGAGCGCCAGCGACGCGGTGAGCGAGACACCCACGTTGAGCAGCCCCATCAGCGGCCGGAACAGGCCACCCTGCAGGGCCGTGAAGGCGACCAGGGTGCCGATGCTCAGCGTGCCGGCGGTGCCCGGCAGCCCGGCGGCGAGGTAGATGACCGCCGGTACGGCGGCGAAGATGATGCTCATCGAGGCCATCCGCCAGCGCCCGGCTAGCTCGCTGCGCAGCTCCAGGTCGACCAGGCGCTCCGAGGAGGCGGTGAACCTGTCGATCAGCGCGGGGCCGGTGCCGAGGGTCTTGGCCAGCTGTACGCCGCTGATCGAGAGCCCCTCCTCGACGGTGACGTTGAGGTCGGCGAGTTCGCGCTGCCGCTGGGCGGTGATCTCGCGGCGCATCCGGGCGACCCGTCGGGTCAGCCAGATGGCCGGCGGCAGCACCACGAGCGAGACCAGGGAGAGCTGCCAGGAGAGTGCGACCATGGCGACCGCGGTGGCGACCACTGTGGTGAGGTTGGCCGCGACGGCGGTGGCGGTGGAGGTGACCACCGACTGCATGCCGCCGATGTCGTTGGTGATCCGGGACTGCACCTCGCCGGTGCGGGTGCGGGTGAAGAAGCCGAGCGACTGACGCTGGAGGTGACTGAAGACGTCGGTGCGCAGCCGGTGCATGACCCGCTGGCCGACCTGGGTGGAGATCCAGGTCTGCACGACGCCGAGGGCGGAGGTCACCGCCGCGACGGCGACCATGCCGAGGACCAGCCAGACCAGCAGCGTCACGTCGCCCTGCGGCAGGGCCCGGTCGATCACGGTACGCAGCAGGAACGGGGTGGCCATCGCGACGATCGAGGAGATCACAATGATCGCGGTGACGGCGGCCAGCGCGGGCCGGTGCGGGGTGAAGAGGCGGCCGATGCGGCGCAGCGACACCTGCCGGGCCTGGGTCTTCTCTTCGGCGGTGAGGGTGCGGTGGCCGCGGTCGCGGCCCATGGGGGTGGGTTCCAAGGAGGCACTACCTTTCGTTGGGAGCAATGCTGAGGTTACCTCATCATGAGGGAACAACCGCATCGCCTGCTACCGTATTCCGGTGATCGAGCACACCGCCGACAGTGCTGACGACGAGAGCCTGGCGGAGACGTTCTGGGCTGTCGCGTCCCGTCTGCGCCGGCAGGCACGGGATTCGCTGGCGCCCTGGGACATCACCCCCAGCCAGTCCCGGGCCCTCGGCGTGCTGGCCCGCCACGGCGAGGTACGCCCCGGCACCCTCGCCGAGCACCTGCGCATCGCCCCCCGCTCGGCGACCGAGGTCGTCGACGACCTCCAGAGCCGTGGGCTGGTCGAGCGCCGACCCGACCCGGCCGACCGACGGGCGACCCTGGTCGCGCTCACCGAGGAGGGCGGCCGCGTCAGCACCGCCATCCGGGCCGCCCGGCGGGCCGAGGCGGACCGCTTCTTCGGCCACCTCAACGACGCCGACCGCGCCGAGCTGGCCCGCATCCTGCGTACCCTGCGCGCCTGACGGGTTTGCCCGCCGCCCGCGCGGGTAGCCAGCGGCCCCCGTCCGGTCGACGGGACCGGCCGACACCGGCCGGGGCGAGGCGACAGGAGGCCCGGCTGATGTGCGGGATCAGCGGGGAGGCGCGATTCGACGGCCGCGCGCCCGACGTGGCGGCGGTCAACCGGATGACCGAGGCGATGCGCTCACGCGGCCCGGACGCCGAGGGCCTGCTCGCCGACGGCTGGGTGGCCCTCGGGCACCGCCGGCTGACCATCATCGACCTGTCCGAGGCGGGCGGGCAACCGATGGTCCGCGACGACCTGGGCCTGGCGCTGGTCTTCAACGGCTGCATCTACAACTACCCGCAGCTGCGCGAGGAGCTGCGCCACGCCGGGTACGTCTTCCACTCCACAAGCGACACCGAGGTGATCCTGGTGGCGTACGCCCACTGGGGTGAACGTTTCGTCGACCACCTGGTCGGCATGTTCGCGATTGGGCTGGTCGACCGGGCCCGGCGGCGACTGATCCTGGCCCGCGACCGGCTCGGCATCAAACCGCTCTACCTCGCCGAGACACCGGGGCGGCTCCGGTTCGCCTCCACACTGCCCGCGCTGTTGCGGGCTGGCGACGTCGACACCGGCATCGACCCGGTGGCGCTGCACCACTACCTGTCCTGGCACTCCATCGTGCCCGCGCCGCGGACGGTACTGCGCGGTGTGCGCAAGCTGCCGCCGGCCACCCTGCGGGTGATCGAGGCGGACGGACGCAGCCGCGAGGAGGTCTACTGGCGACCCGACTACGTGCGGGAGCCCGCCGACGCGAGGATGGACGCCGCCGACTGGCGGGCCGCGATCGGCGACGCGCTGCGCGCGGCGGTACGCCGACGGCTGGTCGCCGACGTGCCGGTGGGGGTGCTGCTCTCCGGCGGCCTGGACTCCAGCCTCATCGTGGCGTTGCTCGCCGAGGCCGGCCAGCAACACCTGCGCACGTTCAGCATCGGCTTCGACAGCCGCGACGGCGAATCCGGCGACGAGTTCCACTACTCCGACCTGGTGGCCCGCGTGTACGACACCGACCACCACCGGATCCGACTGGCCAACGACGACCTGGTGCCCGCCGTACGCCGGGCCGTGCTGGCGATGACCGAGCCGATGGGCAGCCACGACGTGGTCGCCTTCCACCTGCTCTCCGAGCAGGTGGCGCAACACGTGAAGGTGGCCCAGTCGGGGCAGGGCGCCGACGAGGTGTTCGCCGGCTACGGCTACCACCAGCCGCTCACCGAGGCGCCCCGGCACAGCGCTGCCGAGACGTTCGCCGCCGCGTTCTTCGACCGCGACCACGACGAGCTGCGCCGCGTCGTCGGCCCGGCGTACGCGCTGGAGCACGACGCCAGCCGGGACCTGCTCACCGGGCACCTCGCCGCGCCCGGGGCGCAGACCGCGCTGGACGCCGTACTGCGCCTGGACACCCACCTGATGCTCCCCGACGACCCGGTCAAGCGGGTGGACAGCATGAGCATGGCGTGGGGTCTGGAGGTGCGCACGCCCTTCCTCGACCAGGACCTGGTCACCCTGGCCGCGCACTGCCCACCGGAGCACAAGGTCGCCCAGGGCGGCAAGGGAGTGCTCAAGGAGGTCGCCCGGGGCGTGCTGCCCGCCGAGGTGGTCGACCGTCCCAAGGGCTACTTCCCGGTGCCGGCGCTGCGCAACGTGGACGGCCCGGTGCGCGAGCTGGTCGCCGAGGCGTTGCAGGCGCCAGCCGCGCGCGAGCGGGGGCTGTTCCGTCCGGAGTACGTGGCAGAGCTGCTCGCCGAGCCGGACCGGGCGCAGGCCGCGGCCGGTAGCAACAAGCTCTGGCAGCTCGGCCTGCTGGAGCTGTGGCTGCAGACGCACGACATCCGCTGAACCGCCCACCGGGGCGGGCGTCGCTCAGGCTGCGGCCGTACGGACGATCAGGTCGTCGAGGACCGCGCGCAGGTCCCCGGCGCGCTCCAGCACCCGCCGCTGCCGGGTGGCGCCGGTGCCGTCGCGGCGCAGCCGGGCGAGCTGCGCCAACACGTACCCCAGGTCGCCGTGGCGCAGCAGAGCCGGGGCGATCACCGCCATCAGCTCGTCGACGAGCACCCAGGCGGGCCGGGTGCCACCGGCACGCAGGTCGATCAGCTCGCCGTCGAGACCGTCGTGGGCGGCCCGCCAGTGCGCCGCCGCGACCAGGCAGTCCCGGACGTTCGGTGCGGTCACCCCGGCGCGTACGTCGTCGGCGAGGGTGGCCACCAACGACCGGACAAGCGCGGCGACCAGCACGGCGTCGTCCACCTCGGTGCAGACGTCACCGACGCGCACCTCCACCGTCGGGTACGCCGACGACGGCCGTGCGTACCAGTAGACCATCGCGGCGTCGAGCATGATGCCGGCGGCGATCAGCTCGTCGACCGTGCGGTCGTAGTCGGCGGCGGAGCCGAAGTACGGAGTCGGGCCGATGCTGGGCCAGCGTTCCAACTGCATCGAGCGCCAACTGGCGTGCCCGGTGTCGTACCCGTCGTGCAGCGGCGAGTTGGTGGTGATCGCCTGCACCACCGGCAGCCACACCCGCAGGTGGTTGCAGACCTGCACGGCCAGCTCCCGGTCGGGCAGCCCGACGTGCACGTGACAGCCGCACACCGCCGGGTCGTGCGCGACCGGCCCGTACCGGCGGGACATGGCGTGGTAGCGCGGTTCGTCGGGCACCGTCCGGTGCGGCTCGGCCACCGGCGTGGCGCCGACCGCCACCAGCCGTGCCCCGGCCGCCGTGGCGGCGTTGATGGCGCTGCGGCGCAGTGTCACCAGGTGCGCGCGCAGTTCGGTGAGGTCGGCGCAGACCGGGGTGACCATCTCCACCATGCTGTGCCGGAACTCCTGGCGGCTCTGCTCCCGGGCGGGGCCGCGCAGCGCGCCCAGCACCTGGTCGGCCACTGGCAGGTTCCGGCCGCTGTCCGGGTCGAGCAGCAGGAACTCCTCCTCCACACCGAGCGTGAGCGTGGTCAGGTCGGGCACGGTGTCGACGATCGCCGGACGGTACGCCATGGCCGCCTCCATCCGCTGCTACGGCCGCAGGTGGACCCCGGCCGGGCGTCCCGGGTTCCCCGCCAGACCCACCGCAAACGCACGATCCACGCGCCGCAGGCCCGGTCACACCGGGAGTCATGCGCTCGGCGGTTGCGGGTAAGCGGCGCCGTGACCGACGGCATCCGGGTGGTCGTGGTCGGCGCCGGCTTTTCCGGCCTGGCCGCCGCGCAGGCGCTCACCCGTGCCGGTGCTCGGGTGCGGTTGTTGGAGGCCCGCGACCGGGTGGGCGGCCGGGTGCTGACCCGGTGGCTGCCCGAACTCACCCAACTCGACCTGGGCGCGCAGTGGATCGGCCCGACCCAGGACCGGATGTACGCGCTGGTCGCCGAGCACGGACTGGGCACCTTCGCCTCGGCATCGGTCGGCACGCCCACCCTGCTCTGGGCCGGTCAGCGCCGGGCCGAGCCACCAGCCCAGGTCGGCCGGGTGCTCGGCCTGCTCGACGAGTACGCCGCACAACTGGACCCGGCCGCCCCCTGGCAGATGCCGCAGGCCGCGCGCTGGGACCGGACGACCCTCGGCGGCTGGCTCGCCACCACGGCTGGGGACGACGACACCGCCGACTACCTGGGACGACTGCTCGCCGGAGGGCTGCTGGCCACCGGCGCGGATGAGCTGTCCCTGTTGCACCTGCTGTTCTACCTGCGCAGCGGCGGCGGGACCGGGCCGTTGCTGCGGATGGCCGGCGGCGCGCAGCAGGACCGGATCGTGGGCGGCCCCGCGGCGCTCGCCGAGCGGATGGCCTCCGCGCTGCCGCCGGGGACGCTGACGCTGGCCACGCCGGTGCGGGCCATCGAACAGAGGGTCGACGGCGTGACGGCGTGGACCGACACCGGGCGCGTCGATGGCGACGCCGTGGTGGTCGCGCTGGCCCCGGCACTGGCCGGCCGGATCCGGTACGACCCACCGCTGCCACCGCTGCGCGACGGGCTCACCCAACGAATGCCGATGGGCTCGGCGCTGAAGGTGCACGCCGTCTACCCGGAGCCGTTCTGGCGTGCCGACGGGCACTCCGGCGTCGCCACCTGCAACGCCGGTCCGCTCACCGAGACGGTCGACAACTCCACCCCGACCTCCCCGCTCGGGGTCCTGACCGGATTCAGCTACGCCGCGGACGCCGCCGCGCTGCGCGGCATGTCCCCCGCACAGCGTCGGCGATGCCTGCTGGAGGCGTTCGCCAACGTGGTCGGGCCGCGCGCCGAAGACCCGGTGGACCTCGTCGAGTACGACTGGTCGGCCGAGGAGTGGGCCCGGGGCTGTTTCTCCGGTGCGCTCACTCCGGGCACCTGGCGGACGTACGGTCCGCACCTACGGGCACCGGTGGGGCGGGTGCACTGGGCGGGCACCGAGACGGCCACCCGCTGGAGTGGCTATCTGGAAGGCGCGGTGCGCGCCGGTGAGCGGGCGGCGGCCGAGGTGCTGGCCGGTTGAGACGGCACGCGACCGAGGCCGGCCCGGTCTCGGCGGGACCGGGCCGGCTCGGCCCACGGTGGCGGCCCGCGCCAATCCGGTCGGTGCTACGACCGGGCCGGCGCGGGCGCCCCGGTCAGGGGTAGGTGGTCAGGTACACCGTCTGGTTGGCCGCGTTCGCGGTGCCACCGGCGTTGTTGATCACCCGATTGATGGTGCCGACGCCACCGAGCGAGACGGTGACCATGTTCGTGAAGCGCACGTTCGGGTTGGTGGGCACCTCGAAGGAGCGCTCCTCGACCACTGCGGGGTTGACGTTGAAGTAGCTGTAGCTGCCCAGCCCCCACGCCTGGTGAGTGGTCACCGAGTCGGCGACCTTGTACGCGGCGTACCCCCGGGTCGACCCGTTCATCCAGGCCGCCTGGTTCGGTACGTCGTAGGGCAGTTCGTTCTGGTAGAAGTACGTGCGCCCGCCGTTGCCGTTCCAGATGGTCTGGTACTTCTGGTAGTGCTCGACGAAGAGGCCGTACATGGTGACGTTGTCGCCGTTGACGGTGAGCCCGGTGTCGGCGGTGTTCAGCGTCCACCCGGTCGGCACGCCCTCCGCCGCGTGGTCGGCCCGCCACAGCCACATGTGGTCGCCGATCACGTTGTCGCTGTTGACGGTCAGCGTGTTGGTGGCCTTGCCGACGTGCGGCCCGCCGATGCGGAAGAACACGTCGTGCAGCGAGGTCGGGTTGGTGGCGTGGCTCGCGGACGAGCCGGACGGCCCGACCTCCATGAGCACCGGCGAGTTCGTCGTGCCGGCCTCGAACATGATGCCGGCCACCTTCACGCCGTCCACGTCGGCGACGCGCATCCCCACCGCGCCGTTGTCGGCCTGGATGGTGGCCAGGCCGAGGCCGAGGACGACGGTGTCGGCCCGGTTGACCTGGATCGGCTCGGTGACGTGGTGCACGCCCGGGGTGAAGAGCAGGTGCCGCCCCTGGGCCAGGGCCGCGTTGATGGTGGCGGCGCTGGTGCCGGGCTGGACGACGAAGAACTGCGACAGCGAGATGGACGACCCGGCCGGGGTCTTGTTGTACCAGCTGGTGCCGGTGGAGTTGGTGCGCAGCGCCGGCACGAAGACCCGGTACTCACCGGTGCCGTCGACGTAGAGGAACGGCTTCTCGCGTACCTGCGGGGTCTGCGCGATGACGGTGTGCGACGGGTTGGGGAAGCTCGGCGCGGGTGCGCCGTTGACGCCCTGGAAGACCATGTTCCACACCGAGCCGGTCCAGCCGTTGCCGAACTCGCTGTTGCGGGAGTACCACTGCTGCTGCGAGCCGGAGACGACCAGGCCGTCGACGCGGGTGTCGGCCATCAGGCCGCCACTGGACCAGCCGTCGCCGCCGTTCCAGAGCTGGATCTGGTTCTGCGCGCCGCGCAGGTGCATCCGCCGGTACGGCGCGGCCTGGGACACCGCCCAGCGCTCCACGGTCTGACCGGCGGGCAGGGTGACCGAGAGGTTCTCGGCGGCCCGCCAGAAGTTCTGGGTGGCGTTGCCGCCGAACCAGAACGCCTCGGTGCGGACATGGCCGTTGAGGTTGACGTCGTCCGGGCTCATGCCGAGCCCGGCGACCTGGGTGAAGAAGCCGAGGTTGACGTCGGCGGTGTAGGTGCCGGGCTTGAACAGCACCGCGTAGCGCTGCGGGCCGAACTGGTTGGTCTCCTGCTGGGTGAAGAGGGTGTTCAGTCGACTCTGGATGGTCGACGTCGGCGTGCTCGGGTCGAAGACGAACGTGTTCGACCCCAGGTTGGGGTTGTACGGGTCGGTCGGCGTCACTGGAGGCTCGCTGGTGCCGCCGGTGGTGTTCACCGCCAACTCCCAGAGCGAGTAGCCGTAGGCGGTGCCCCGGACGGTGCCGTAGACCCGCAGGTAGCGACCGCTGCCGGTGACGGTGAGGGACTGCGTGCCGCCGGTGGCCGTGGTGGTGGAGTAGATCGTGGTCCAGGTGGATCCGTCGGCCGAGGTCTGGAGCTGGAAGGCCCGGGCGTACGCGGCCTCCCAGGTGAGCACCACCCGGCAGATGGTGCGGGTGCTGCCGAGGTCGACGCGCAGCCACTGCGGGTCGCTGGCGGCGCTGGCCCAGCGGGTGCCCGGGTTGCCGTCGACGGCGGCGGACGCCGCGAGGCCGGCGTCCTGGGTGGACGAGGCGGTCGCCGGGCTGCCCTGCGCGACGTTGGTGCTGCCGCAGGTCGGCGTGGTGCCGCCGGTCTCGCCGTAGACCTGGAACTCCCATAGCGAGTAGCCGTAGCCGGTGCCCCGGGCGGTGCCGTTCATCCGTACGTAGCGGCCAGCGCCGGTGACGGTGAGGTTCTGGGTGCCGCCGGTGCCGGTGGTGGTCGAGTAGATCGTCGTCCAGGTGGCACCGTCGTCGGAGGTCTGCAGCTGGAAGGCCCGGCCGTAGGCGCCCTCCCAGAGCAGGTTGACCTGGCTGATGGTGGCGCGGGCGCCCAGGTCGACCTGGAGCCACTGTGGGTCGCTGAACGCGCTGGCCCAGCGGGTGCCGGTGTTGCCGTCGACGGCGGCGGAGGCCGGCGTGCCGGCGTTCTCGGTGGACGAGGCGGTGGCGGGGCGGCCCTGGGACAGCAGGGTGGGCGCGGCCTGCGCGGGCGTGATGGCGCCGGTCGGGGTGAGCGCCGCGACCAGGGCCACGGTGAGCCCGACGAGCAGGTGCCGGACGACCCGTCGGGGACGCGGGCGTACGGATGTTGCACGAGATGTCATGACATCGCCTGTCGATAGGGGGTTACGGATGCCGCGAGGGGTGGGATCGGGCTCGCCCCGTGGTGCCGTGGGTGGTGCCGCCGATGCGACGCCGCGGGCCGGAGAGCGCTCTCGTAGGAGTGTTGCGGCGAGATTGCGGCGGCGTCAAGACATCGATCTATAACTTCGTTATTTATCCCGAGAATTCTTTTTGTGTAATTCGCCGCAGCCGCCGCCGGTCGCGCCCACCCGCGATGATCAAGAGGTTTGCGTCACGACGAGCGCGATTCCTGACGCAAACCTCTTGATCAACAAAGAGGGACTAGCGGCGGAGGCCGCCTTCGGTGAGGAAGCGGGCGATCGGGAGAGTGGCCGCGCCCAGCGCCACCGCGTCCACGCCGAGGCGGCACAGCTCGATCGACGCCTGCTCGTACGGCTGGCGCAGCGCCTGCCGGCCGGCGGCCTCCCGGACGGCCGGCAGCAGGTCACCCAGGGCCATCGCCGCCCAGCCGCCGAGCACCACGCGCTCCGGGTTGAACAGGTTGATCAGGTTGGCCACCCCGGCGCCGAGGTAGCCGGCGGTGTCGTCGAGCACGCGGCGGGCGGTGGTCGAGGTCTCGGCGGCGGCGACCAGCGCGGCGATCTGGGACTCCTCGTCCTCGCCCGGCACCGGTCGACCCCGGCGGGCCTCCCGGTAGCGGTCGATGATCGCCTCCGCCCCCACGTACGCCTCGAGGCAGCCGCGCGCGCCGCACCGGCACGCCCGCCCGCCGTACACCAGGGTGGTGTGCCCCCACTCCCCCGCGCTGCTGGACGCGCCCCGGTAGGTGGCGCCGTTGGTGACCACCGACGCGCCGACCCCCGAGCCGACAAGCGCGAAGACGGCGTGCCGGGCGCCTCGACCAGCGCCGAACCACATCTCGGCCTGGCCGAGGGTCTTCGCGCCGTTGTCGATATGCAGCGGCAGGTCGGTGCCGGCGCCGATCAGGCGCTCCAGCGGCACCCGGTCCCAGCCGAGGGCCTGGGCGTGCACGACGGCCTCGGCGCCCTGCTCGACCACGCCGGAGACGCCGATGCCGACGCCGAGCACGTCGGCGGGGGCCACCCCGGCCGACCCGGTGACCGCGTCGATGCCGGCCAGCACGTGCCCGGCCACCAGGTCGGGCTCGGTTCGGGCCGGGTCGAGCGGGTACTCGCCGCTGGCCAGCAGGGTCATCGCGAAGTCGAACAGCTCCACCCGGACCCGGGTCTCGCCGACGTCCACACCGATCACGAAGGCGAAGCGGTGCGCGATCCGCAGCAGCATGCTGGGTCGGCCGCCGTCGGACTCGGCGGCCCCGGCCTCGGCGACCAGCCCCTCGTCGATCATGTCGGCCACCACGTTGCTGACCGCGGGCTGGCTCAGCCCGGTGCTGCGCACCAGGTCCTGCCGGGTGAGCGGGCCGTCCAGGAAGAGCTTGGTCAGCAGGGCGGACCGGTTGCGCAGCCGCACGCTGCGGTTGGTGGCACGCGCCAGCTCCACTCGTCACCTCGTTCCTGTCGGCCGTTCGAGGCGACTGTAACCGCCTCGTGCTTGACGACCCACCGGCCAGCAACTTTAATGACGACATAAATTAAGCCGTGATGTAACTCCCGGGAAACGCCGACGGACCCCGACGGCGCACCCCCGATCCCTGTCCGCAGCCGGCCGCCCGTCGCCTTCAACCCCTATCGGCGACGGAGGTCGGCGGACCCCCACCACGCACCGGAAGGGCTGACCGTGTCGAGACGACACCTCGGGATATTCACCGCCGCCGTACTGGCCGCCGCCTCGTTGACCGCCTGTGGCGGCTCCGGCGACGACTCCGCCTCCGCACCCAAGACGCTCACCTACTGGGCCAGCAACCAGGGCCCCAGCCTGGAGGCCGACAAGACCATCCTCCAGCCCGAGCTGGACAAGTTCGAGAAGCAGACCGGGATCAAGGTCAGCGTCGAGGTGGTCCCCTGGTCGGACCTGCTCAACCGGCTGCTCGCGGCCGCCGCCTCCGGCAAGGGCCCAGACGTGGTCAACATCGGCAACACCTGGTCGGCGTCGTTGCAGGCCACCGGCGCGCTCGTCGAGTTCGACGATGCCGCTCTGCAGGCCGTCGGTGGCAAGGACCGGATCGTGCCCGCCGCGCTCGCCGCCGCCGGCGCCCCCGGCAAGCCGCCCGCCGCCGTGCCGCTCTACAGCATGGCGTACAGCCTGTACTACAACAAGAAGTCGTTCGCCGACGCCGGCATCACCGCGCCGCCGACCACCTGGGAGCAGCTCGCCGAGTACGGCAAGAAGCTGAGCACCGGCGGCAAGTGGGGCCTGGCGATCGAGGGGGCCAACCCGTCGGAGAACGCCCACCACGCCTTCACCTTCAGCCAGCAGTACGGCGGCGAGTGGTTCGACTCGGCCGGCAAGCCGACCTTCGACACCCCGCAGAACGTCTCGGCGATCAAGCGGTACATCGACTTCATGGCCGCCGACAAGATCACCAACCCGAGCAACGCCGAGTACGCGCAGAACCAGTCGGTCTCCGACTTCGCCAACGGCAAGGCCGCCATGCTGCTCTGGCAGTCCGCCGGCTCGAACCTGAAGACGCAGAACATGCCCGCCGACGCGTACGGGGTGGCCCCGGTGCCGTTCCTGGCCAGCCCGCCGGCCGGCGGCAAGAAGGTCAACAGCATGGTCGCCGGGATCAACATGGCGGTCTTCAAGCACACCAAGAACAAGGACGGCGCGCTGAGCTTCGTGAAGTTCATGACCAGCGACGAGGAGCAGACGATCCTCAACAAGACGTACGGCTCGCTGCCGGCGGTGAAGACCGCGGCCTCCGACCCGGCGTTCAGCGCCACCGAGCAGAAGACCATCCAGGAGACCCTGGTCACCACCGCGGCCCCGCTGCCACAGGTGCCGGAGGAGAGCACCTTCGAGACCCTGGTCGGCACCGCGATGAAGGAGTTGTTCGCCGACGCGGCCAGCGGCAAGCCGGTCACCGAGGAGTCGGTGAAGGCCAAGCTGACCGACGCGCAGCAGAAGATGCGCTGACCCAGGCGTCACCGGTGGCCGTGGTCGGGTGCTGAGCCCGGCCACGGCCACCGCCTCCGAGAGGACCCCGATGGCAACCAGCACCACCGCGCCGGACGCCGACCGGCGCGAACCCCGGGCCGGGTCGCCGGCCCGGGGGCCGGTCCGCCGGCCCCGCGGCCCACGCCGCTCACTCCTGCCGTATCTGCTGCTCGCACCGGCCGTCGTGCTGGAACTCGCCATCCACGTGATCCCCATGGTGGTCGGGGTCTGGATGAGCCTGCTGGAGCTGACCCAGTTCCACATCCGCGACTGGTCCACCGCGCCCTTCATCGGGCTGGAGAACTATCGGGCGACGCTGGATCTGAACAGCGCCGCCGGCAAGGAACTGCTGCACTCGTTCTGGGTCACCCTGGCCTACAGCCTGCTCTCGGTCGGATTCGCCTGGCTGCTCGGCATCTCGGCGGCGGTCGTGTTGCAGAAGCCGTTTCGAGGACGAGCGATCCTGCGGGCGCTGTTCCTCACCCCGTACGCCCTGCCCGTCTACGCCGCGGTGATCACCTGGAGTTTCCTGCTGCAACGCGACACCGGCCTGGTCAACCACGTGCTCGTCGACCAGCTCGGGCTGCTGAACGATCGGCCGTTCTGGTTGATCGGCGACAACAGCTTCTGGTCGCTGCTGGTGGTGTCCGTGTGGCGCAACTGGCCGTTCGCGTTCCTCTGCCTGATGGCCGGGCTGCAGAACGTGCCCGGCGAGCTGTACGAGGCCGCCGCGATCGACGGCGCCGGGTTCTGGCGCCGGCTGCGCTCGGTCACCCTGCCGATGCTGCGGCCGGTCAACCTGGTGCTGCTGCTGGTGCTGTTCCTGTGGACGTTCAACGACTTCAACACCCCGTTCGTGCTCTTCGGCGGCTCCGCGCCGGAGCAGGCCGACCTCATCTCCATCCACATCTACCGCAGCTCCTTCAAGACCTGGGACTTCGGCTCCGGGTCGGCGATGTCGGTGGCGCTACTGCTGTTCCTGCTTGTCGTCTCGGCCGCGTACCTGCTGATCACCAACCGTCGGAGGGACGACCATGCGTGAGACCGCCGGTGAACGCTGGGGCCGGCGCATCGTGCTGACCCTGCTCACCCTCTTCGTCGTCGTCCCGCTCTACGTGATGGTCACCTCGGCGGCGAAGCCGTTGCAGGACGTGCAGAACGGCTTCACCTGGTGGCCCAGCCGACCCACCCTGCAACCGTTCATCGACATGTGGAGCACCGTGCCGCTGGCCCGGTACCTGGTGAACAGCCTCGTGGTGTCCAGCATCGCGGCGATCTGCTCGGTGGCGGTGGCCATCTTCGCCGCGTTCGCGGTCAGCCGGTACCGCTTCCGCGGTCGGGGTGTCTTCTCGGTGACGGTGCTGTCCACGCAGATGTTCCCCGGCATCCTTTTCCTGCTGCCGCTGTTCCTCATCTACGTCAACCTGGGCAACGCCACCGGCATCGAGCTGTACGCCAGCCGTACCGGCCTGATCATCACGTACCTGACCTTCTCGTTGCCGTTCTCGATCTGGATGTTGGTCGGCTACTTCGACTCGATCCCGCGAGGGTTGGACGAGGCGGCGCAGGTCGACGGCGCCGGGCCGCTGCGCACCCTGTTCCAGGTCATCCTGCCGGCCGCCGTGCCCGGTGTCGTAGCGGTCACCGTGTACGCGTTCATGACCGCCTGGGGTGAGGTCCTCTTCGCGTCGGTGATGACCGACGAGGGCAGCCGCACCCTGGCCGTCGGCCTGCAGGGCTACTCCACCCAGTTCAACGTCTACTGGAACCAGATCATGGCCGCCTCGCTGGTGGTCAGCATCCCGGTCGTCGTCGGGTTCCTGGCCCTGCAGCGCTACTTCGTCGCCGGCCTCACCGCCGGCGCGGTCAAGTGAGTCATCCAACCCCAGAGGAGAACCGTCCCGTGCCCGACCTGTCCAAGCTGCCACCCGACTTCCTCTGGGGTGTCGCCACCGCGGCGTACCAGATCGAGGGGGCCGTCGACGTCGACGGCCGGGCGCCGTCCATCTGGGACACCTTCTCGGCGACCCCCGGCAACGTCGACAACGGCGACACCGGCGCGGTGGCGTGCGACCACTACCACCGGTGGCCGGAGGACCTGGCGCTGCTGCGCCGACTCGGCGTGGACGCGTACCGTTTCTCGGTGGCCTGGCCCCGGGTCATGCCCGACGGCGTCGGGCGGGTCAACGCCGCCGGGCTGGACTTCTACGATCGGCTCGTCGACACGTTGCTCACCGACGGGATCCGGCCGTTCGTGACGCTCTACCACTGGGATCTGCCGCAGGCCCTGCAGGACTCCGGCGGCTGGCCGCAGCGCGCCACCGCCGAGGCGTTCGCCGAGTACGCGGCGGTGGTGGCCGCCCGCCTCGGTGACCGGGTCGCCGACTGGTGCACCGTCAACGAGCCGCTCTGCGTGTGCTGGATCGGGCACCTGGAGGGGAACATGGCCCCCGGCGAGCGCGACCTGACCCGCGCGGTGCACGCCTCGCACCACGTGCTGCTCGGGCACGGCCTGGCCACCCAGGCGATCCGCGCCAACGCCGCCCGGCCGGCCTCGGTGGGGCTGGTGGTCAACCTCAGTCCGATCGAGGCGGCGACCGACCGACCCGAGGATGTCGCGGCGGCCCGCCGGGCGGACGGGCACGTCAACAGGTGGTGGCTGGACCCGATCCACGGGCGTGGCTACCCCGCCGACATGATCGCCACCTACGGGGTCGAGCCGCCGGTACGCGGCGACGACCTGACGGTGATCGCCACGCCGACGGACTTCCTCGGGGTGAACTACTACTTCCGTCAGCTCGTGGTCGACGACCCGACCGGCGCGGCCCCGTACGCCCGGCAGGTGCCGGTGCCCGGCTCGGTGGAGACCGCGATGGGCTGGGAGATGTACCCGGCGGGCCTGGAGCGGCTACTCGTCGACGTGCACGAGGAGTACCGGCCGGGCCGGATCATCGTCACCGAGAGCGGCTCGGCATGGCCGGACGAGGTCACCCCGGACGGCACGGTGCAGGACAAGGAGCGCACCGACCATCTGGAGCAGCACCTGGCCGCGTGCGCGTCGGCGGTGGCCCGGGGGGTTCCCCTGGACGGCTACTTCGTCTGGTCTCTGCTGGACAACTTCGAGTGGGCGTACGGCTACGACAAGCGCTTCGGGCTGGTGCACGTCGACTACGCCACCCAGCGCCGGACGGTGAAGGCGAGCGGTCTGCGCTACGCCGAGTTGATCCGGGCCCACCAGCGGATCGCCCGCACGACCGGCACCGCGACGCCGGTGGCCTGAACACCTGCGGTGCGAGCGGCCGCCCGGGGTGTCGACCCCGGGCGGCCGTTCCCGTCCCGATCGGGCGAAACCGCCACCGACGGTGTTGCCGAGTGGCTAGCCTGCGGCAATGGCCGCAGCACCCGACGAGGTCGAGCAGACCGATCCCCGGGGGCGGGTGTCCGGCACCGACCGGATGACGGCCTTCAGCGACGGCGTCTTCGCCATCGTCATCACGTTGCTGGTCATCGACCTGCGGGTGCCGGAGGGCCACGAGGGCGAGTTGCTGACCGGCCTGCTCGACGAGGGCGCCTCGTACCTCGCCTTCGTGGTGTCCTTCGTCTATGTCGGGGTGCTCTGGCTCAACCATCACGCGCTGCTGCGGCTGATCCGCGGCACCACGCTCGCGCTGAGTTGGATCAACCTCGGCGTCCTCTTCGGCGCGGTGATCATCCCCTTTCCCACCGCGGTGCTGGCGTCGGCGTTCACCCATGGCGACACCGACGACCAACGCGCCGCCGTCGCCCTGTACGCGCTGGCCGCGGCGTTGATGTCGGCACCCTGGCTGGTGTTCTTCGGCTACCTGCACCGACACCCGGCGCTGCTTCGGCGCGGGGTCAGTCCCGAGTACGTGCGGACGCAGCGGCTGCGACCGGTCACCGGCTTGATCCTGTACGGGCTCAGCGGCCTGCTCGGCTGGTTCGTCAATCCGCTGCTGGGCCTGATCGGCGTCATCGTCATGATCACCTATCACGCGGTGACCAGCGAGGGGCTGCCCCGGTGGCTCACCCGTCGCTGACCGGACGCAGTCGAAGCAGGTCGGCCGGGGTGTCCACGTCGACCGGGGAGCCGACGTCGTCACAGGACACCTCGACCACCAGGTCCGGCCGGTCACGCAGCAGGTCACGAGCGCCTCGGTCGCCGACGGCGTACCCGGTCAGCAGCGCCCAGGTCTGCCGGCCCAGCAGGATCGGGTGCCCCCGCCGGCCGGCGTAGGTGGCGACGGCGACGACCGCGCCGTCGGCGTACGCCGTGCGCACCCGCCGCACCGCGACCGGGCTGAGCAACGGCTGGTCGACGAGGACCACGACGGCGGCCGGCACGGCGGCCGGCAGCGAAGCCAGGCCACGCAGCAGCGACGAGCCCAGCCCATCGGGCCAGCGGTCGTGAAGGATCGGCACCGCGCCGGACAGGGCGGGCACCTCGTCGGCGCCCGCGCCGAGCACCACGTGCACGGGTGCGCATCCGCCGTCGCGCAGCAGCCGGATCCCGCGCCGCACCAGCGGCTCTCCGTCCAACTCGACAAGCGCCTTCGGCCGGCCGTAGCGCCGCCCGGCGCCGGCGGCCAGCAGCAGACCGGCGGTCACCGCATCACCTCCCGTACGAACGGCTTTGCGTTATTCGCCCTGAGATATACCGACAAAGCTAGTCTGGGCCGGTGCAGGGCGGACCGGAGAACGCGACGACGACCGATGAGCCTTACTCGTCCCGGGTGGCGTTTGAGGTCAACGGCGCGTCGCGTGAAGTGACCCTGGACAACCGCACCACCCTGCTCGACGCGCTGCGCGAGCACCTCGACCTGACCGGGGCGAAGAAGGGCTGCGACCACGGCCAGTGCGGCTCCTGCACCGTGCTGCTGGACGGTCGCCGGGTGAAGAGCTGCCTGGTCTTCGCGGTCACGGTGGACGGCCAGTCGGTGCTCACCGTCGAGGGACTCGCCGGGCCCGGCGAGCTGTCCCCGTTGCAGGCCGCGTTCATCGCGCACGACGCGTTCCAATGCGGCTACTGCACCCCCGGGCAACTCTGCTCCGCCCGCGGCATGCTCGACGAGGTCTCCATGGGTTGGCCCAGCGCGTTGACCGACGATCTGAACGCGCCCGCCGAGCTGACCGACGTGGAGATCCGCGAGCGGATGGCCGGCAACCTGTGCCGCTGTGCCGCGTACCCGCACATCGTCGCGGCCGTCCGCGAGACGGCAGCGGCGTGAGAGCGTTCCGCTACCACCGGCCCGCCGACGTGGCCGACGCCGTCGCCGTGCTGGCGGCCGAGCCGCGCGCCGCGTACCTGGGCGGTGGGACGAACCTGGTGGACCTGATGAAGCTCGGGGTGCAGCGCCCCGAGGTGCTGGTGGACGTGGTCCGGCTCCCGCTGGACACCGTCGAGGAGTTGCCCGACGGTGGGCTGCGGATCGGCGCGACAGTGCGCAACAGCGACCTCGCCGCCCACCCGGTGGTGCGCCGCGACTACCCGGTGCTGGCCCGCGCTCTGCTCGCCGCCGCGTCCGGGCAGCTGCGCAACATGGCCACCACCGGCGGCAACCTGTTGCAGCGCACCCGCTGCGTCTACTTCCAGGACACCACAAAGGCGTGCAACAAACGGGAGCCGGGCAGTGGTTGCGCCGCCTTGCATGGCCAGAACCGCGACCTGGCGGTGCTGGACTGGTCCGAGCAGTGCGTGGCCACCCACCCGTCCGACCTGGCCGTCGCGCTGGCCGCCCTCGACACCGTGGTGCAGGTGCACGACACCGACGGCCCCCGCGACGTCCCGATCGCCGACCTGTACCGCTCCCCCGGCACCCACCCGGAACGGGAGACCACGCTGGCCCGGGGCACGCTGATCACCGCCGTCCGGCTGCCACCACTGCCGGCCGCGCGCCGCTCGACGTACCTCAAGGTGCGTGACCGGGCCTCGTTCGCCTTCGCCGCCGGCTCGGTGGCCGCGGTGCTGGACCTCGACGGTGACGTGGTCCGCGACGTGCGGCTGGCGTACGGGGCGGTGGCGCACCGGCCGTGGCGGGCGTACCGGGCCGAGCAGGAGCTGCGTGGTCGTCCGTTCAGCCCGGAGCTGGCGGCACGGGCCGCCGACGCGGAGCTGGCCGAGGCCCGCCCACTGCGGCACAACGGCTTCAAGCTGCCGCTGACCCGGGCCATCACCGTGCGGGCGCTCAGCGAGCTGGCGTCGGCGTGAGCACCGACGCGGTCGGCCGGGCGTACCCCCGGTTGGAGGGCCGCGAGAAGGTCACCGGCACGGCCCGGTACGCCGTCGAGTACCCGGTGGACGGGGTCACCTACGGCTGGGCGGTGCCGTCGACTGTGGTGCGGGGCCGGATCACCCGGATCGACACGACGCAGGCGCTGGCGTCGTCCGGCGTGCTGGCGGTGCTGCACCACGGCAACGCGCCTCGGCTCGTGCCCGGCCCGGACCTGGACCTGCGGCTGTTGCAGGAGCCGTCGGTGCACTTCCGGGGGCAGTTCGTCGCGGTGGTGGTGGCGACCAGCCTGGAGGCGGCCCGCGAGGGCGCCCGCCTGGTCCGGATCGACTACGACGCCGGGCCGCACAGCACCGTGCTCACCGACGACCACCCCGGCCTGTACAAGCCGGACCACGTCAACCCCAGCTACCCGACGGACACCGCCGAGGGCGACTTCGACGCCGGGTACGCCGCCGCCCCGGTGCGGATGGACGCCACCTATCGAACGCCGGCGTACCACAACAACCCGATGGAACCACACGCCACCACGGCGCAGTGGCGCGACGGGCAGCTGCTGGTGCACGACTCCACCCAGGGCGGCTCACCGGTACGCGCCACGCTGGCCGAGCTGTTCGCGCTGCCCCCGGAGTCGGTCCGGGTGATCACCGAGCACGTCGGCGGTGGCTTCGGCGCCAAGGGTTTCGCCAAGGCGTCGGTGGTGCTGGCGGCCCTCGCCGCCCGGCACGTGGACCGACCGGTCAAGCTGGCGCTGACCCGCCAGCAACTGTTCGGGCCGGTCGCCTACCGCACTCCCACCATCCAACGGGTCCGCCTCGCCGCCGACGCCGACGGGCGACTCACCGCGATCTGCCACGACGCGATCAGCCAGACCTCGACCACCCGCGAGTTCGCCGAGCAGACCGCCGTCTACACCCGCAGCATGTACGCCGCACCCCACCGACGCACCACGCACCGACTGGTCCGCCTCGACGTGCCCACCCCGGCCTGGATGCGCGCGCCGGGTGAGTGCCCCGGCTCGTACGCCCTGGAGTCCGCGCTGGACGAGCTGGCCATCGCCGTCGGTATCGACCCGGTGGAGCTGCGGATCCGCAACGACACGGCTGTCGACCCCGACCTGGGACGCCCGTTCACCAGCCGAAACCTGGTGGCCTGCCTGCGCGAGGGCGCGCGGCGGTTCGGCTGGGCGGGCCGGGACCCGACGCCCCGGGCTCGGCGCGACGGGCGCTGGCTGATCGGCACGGGGGTGGCCGGGTCGAGCTATCCGGCCCGCGCCCGGCCGTCGTCGGCCACGGCCACCGCCCGGCCCGACGGCAGCTTCCTGGTCCGGATCAACGCCACCGACATCGGCACCGGCGCCCGGACGGCGGTGTGGCAGGTGGCCGCCGACGCGCTCGGGGTGCCACCCGAGCGGGTGGAGATCCGGATCGGGGACACCGACCTGCCGACGGCTTCGCTGGCCGGCGGCTCGATGGGCACCGCCAGCTGGAGCTGGGCGGTGATCCGCGCCGCTGGGGCGCTGCGCGGGAAACTGCGCGAGGGCGTACCGCCGGATGTCGAGGTGACCGCCGAGGCGGACACCGCCGACGAGGTGGGCGGGCAGCCCACCCGGCCCCGGTACGCGTACGGGGCGCAGTTCGTCGAGGTGCGGGTCGACGCGGACACCGGCGAGGTGCGGCTCAACCGGATGCTCGGGGTGTTCGCGGCGGGGCGGGTGGTGAACCCGACGACGGCACGCAGCCAGCTCATCGGCGGGATGACGATGGGGCTGTCGATGGCGCTGCACGAGGAGGGCCTGCTCGACGAGCGGTACGGCGACTGGGTCAACCACGACCTGGCCACCTACCACATCACCGGCTGCGCGGACGTGGAGTCCATCGAGGCGTACTGGCTGGACGAGCGCGACGACGAGCTGAACCCGGCCGGCGTGAAGGGCATCGGCGAGATCGGCATCGTCGGCGCCGCGGCGGCGGTCGCCAACGCGGTGCACCACGCGACCGGCGTACGGATCCGGGACCTGCCGATCCGACTCGACAAGCTCATCGGACTATCAGCCTTGGCTTAAATAAGGCGATGCTGATATAACTATCGCCGTGCACGCCTTCGACGTGCTGGGCGATCCGGTCCGGCGCCGCATCCTGGAGCTGCTCGCCGGTGGCGAGCAGACCGCCGGCGCGGTCAGCGCGGTCATCCGCGACGAGTTCGGCATCTCCCAACCCGCCGTGTCCCAGCACCTCAAGGTGCTGCGCGACAACGGCTTCGCCACCGTGCGACCGGAGGGCACCCGCCGGCTCTACGCGGTCGACCCCCGCCCACTGCGCGAGGTCGACGGCTGGCTGGAGCACTTCCGCCGGTTCTGGACCCCACCCCTGGCGGCACTCGCCACCGAGCTGGCCCGGGGCCGACGCGAGCGTCGACTGCGCGGGCCCGCCGACCCACCCGACGAGAGGAACACCTGATGTTCGACGCCACCGAGCAGATCAACGCCGTCCAGCGGAAGGTCGGCAGCCGCACCCTGGAAGCCGGCGAGGCGCGGGTGACCACGATCAGCCAGACCTACCAGGCGACGGTCGAGGATCTGTGGGACGCCTGCACCAGCGCCGAGCGCATCCCGCGCTGGTTCCTGCCGATCTCCGGCGATCTGCGGCTGGGCGGCACGTACCAACTCCAGGGCAACGCCGGCGGCACCATCGAGAGCTGCGAGCCGCCGCACCGCTTCACCGCCACCTGGGAGATGGGCGGCGAGGTGAGCTGGATCGAGGTGCGCCTCACCCCGGTCGACGACGAGCGGACCCGCTTCGACCTGGACCACATCGCGCACGTCGACCAGGACCGGTGGGCCCAGTTCGGGCCAGGCGCGGTCGGCGTCGGCTGGGACCTCGGGCTGCTCGGCCTCGCCTCGCACCTGGCCGGCGACGGCAGCGGCATCACCCCGGAGCAGGGCGCCGAGTGGACCGCCTCCGAGGAGGGGCGACGGGCCATGGAGTTGAGCAGTCACCTGTGGGGTGAGGCGAGCATCGCCGCCGGCACCGACGCCGACGAGGCGAAGGCCGCCGCCGAACGCACCACCGCCTTCTACACGGGCACCCCCGCAGCCTGAGCGCGGAACGAGGCGGCGGCGCAGCGTCCTGGGTGGTAATCGGTCGGAGTAACGTGCTGCGGCATGACTGGCACGCCGTACTCGCACTGCTCCTACTGCGGCGCTGCCTACCCGGCGGCCGCGGGTTGGCCGCGAGTCTGCGCGGTCTGCGGCGAGACCGTCTGGCGCAACCCGACGCCGGTGGCGGTCGCGGTGCTGCCGGTCCGCACGGCCGAGGGCCTGGGCGTGGTGGTGGTCCGCCGGGACATCGAGCCGGCCCGCGGCCTGCTCGCGTTGCCCGGCGGCTTCATCGAGTACGGCGAGGAGTGGTCCGACGCACTCGTCCGTGAGCTGCGGGAGGAGACCGGCCTGATCGCGGCGGCCGAGGACGCCCGGCTGTTCGCGGTGCACGGCGCACCGGCCGGCGGCACGATGATGGTCTTCGGAGTGCTGCCCGAGCAGGCGGCCGAGGATCTGCCACCGTCGGCGCCGACCGAGGAGGCGACTGAGTGGCTGGTGCTCACCGACCCGGTCGAGCTGGCGTTCTCCACCCACACCCGGGTCCTCGCCGACTTCCTCACCGCTGCTCGCACCGCCTGACCCGCAAGATCGTGCTCGAACCTTGTTGTAGTGGCATCAAGAACTAGTCGAGGCCACTACTTCCCAGATCGAGCACGATCTTGCGGTGGGGTGCAGCGCGAGGGCTCGCACGTTTGACCGCGACACCGCCGGCCACCCGGTTTCTCTAAGTAGTTGGCGCGTCGCGTGGCTCCTCGGTGCTGGGCAGCAGGACCCGGAAGGTGGTTCGGCCGGGCTCGGTCTCCACCCGGATGTCGCCGTGGTGTTTGTGCACCACGATCCGGTAGGAGATGTCCAGCCCCAGGCCGGTGCCCGCGCCGACCGGCTTCGTGGTGAAGAACGGCTCGAAGATGCGCGGACGCACCTGCGGCGCGATGCCCGGCCCGGTGTCGGTGACCTCCACCGCCAGCAGGTCGCCGACCAGTCCGGTGCGGACGGTCAGCACCCCCTTCTCCCCCATCGCGCCCAACGCGTTGTCGATCAGGTTGGTCCACACCTGGTTCAGCTCAGCCGCGTACGCCGGGATCGGCGGAAGACTCCGGTCGTACTCGCGGACCAGCTTGACCCCGGCGGGGATCTTGCCCTTGAACATCACAAGCGTGGCGTCGAGCAGGTCGTGCACGTCCACCACCCGGTGCGGAGCACGGTCCAGCTGCGAGTACTGCTTGGCGGCGCCCACCAGCCCGGAAATCCGGGTGACCGCGTCGCCGATCTCGCGCATCAGCAGCTCGGTGTCGACGGTGTAGGTGAGCCACCGCACCGCCGCCTCCAGGTCCGCCGCGCCGACCGCCGCCTTCACCTGCGCCAACCAAGCCGCGTCGAGCCCACCGCCGACCAGGATCGGCGCCAGGTCCCACGCCCCGCCGACCCCGTGCTCCTCCAGCCAGTCGGTGAGGGTGTCCTCGGCGTCGGCGGTGGCCATCGGGGTCAACTTCGGCGCGGTGGCCACCCGGGCGACCGCCTCCTCCTGCAACGCGACCAGGCCGTGCAGGGCGCTGCCGTCGAGCCGACCGTCGGCGATCATGGCGAGCTTGTGCCGCATCCCGGCGACCCGGTCACGCAGCACCGACGTGGCCCGCACCGCCGCCGCCGCCGGATTGTTCAGCTCGTGGGTCAACCCCGCCGAGAGCGAACCGAGAGCGAGCAGCCGCTCCCGTTCACCGACGATGGCCTGGGAGTCCCGCATCCCGAAGAACAGCCCCTCCAACAGGTGCATGGGCATCGGAAACCAGGACCGCAGGGCGTACGCGAAGTCCTCCGCCGGCAACACGAAGAACTCCGCGTCGGTCACCGCCCGCAGACTGTTGCGGTAGATCTGGTCGACCTGGTCACCCAGGTACGCCTGAGTGGCCCCGCCGTACACGCCGCGCTGATCGGTCCGGCTGACCTCGACGTCGTCGCCGCGCACCTGGCGACTCAACGCCACCGCCCCGCGCACCAGCACGAAGAAGCAGGTCGCGGGCTCGCCCTCGCCGTACACTAGGGTGCCGCCGGCGCGCTGCTCCACCCGGCCGTGCTCGGCCAGCCAGTCGAGCTGCCCCTCGTCGAGCGCCTCGAACAGGAAGAGAGTGCGCAACTGCGCCGGTGTCAGCCGATCAGCTTCCATGCTCATTGAGCTTCCTTTGTTCGCGACTGCGGGGCTCGCAAAACCGGCTCACTCCTCGCGCTCACTGGGCCTCCAGGTAACGGTGCACCAGCGACACGGCCATCGCGCCCTCGCCGACGGCCGAGGCGACCCGCTTGACCGACTCGGCCCGCACGTCCCCGGCGGCGAACACCCCCGGCACGCTGGTCTCCAGGTGGTACGGATCGCGCGACAACGACCAACCGGCCGGGCGTCGCCCCCCGGTGAGCAGATCGGGGCCGGTCACGATGAACCCACGCCCGTCGCGGACCAGCACCCCGTCCAGCCAGTCGGTGCGCGGCTCCGCGCCGATGAAGATGAACAGCCAGGACGCGTCGACCGAGCGGGCCTGGCCGGTGCGGGTGTCGCAGAGGGTGAGCCGCTCCAGGTGGTCCTCCCCCGCCGCGCCGACCACTGCGGTGTGCGGATGCACGGTGATCCGGTCGATCCGTTCCAGCTGGTCGATCAGGTACCGCGACATCGAGGCGGTCAGGTCCGCGCCACGGATGAGCAGGTGCACCCTCGACGCGTACCGGGAGAAGTGCACCGCCGCCTGGCCGGCGGAGTTGGCCCCGCCGACGATGTAGACATCCTGTTCGACGCAGCTTGGCGCCTCGGTGGCGGCAGCGCCGTAGAACACCCCCCGGCCGGTGAAGTCGGCGAGCCCCGGGGCGTCGAGCACCCGGTACGACACGCCGGTGGCCAGCACCACGGTGTGCGCGGCGATCTCGGTGCCGTCACCGAAGCGCAACAGCCGGGCGCCGCCGGCCTCGCTGAGACCGACCACCTCCCGGGCGCTGAGCAACTCAGCACCGAACTTGACCGCCTGCCGTCGGGCCCGATCGGTCAACTGCGCACCGGAGACACCGTCCGGGAAGCCCAGGTAGTTCTCGATCCGGCTGCTCTGCCCGGCCTGACCGCCGGTCGCCCGCCGCTCCACGAGCACGGTGCGCAACCCCTCCGACGCGCCGTACACCGCCGAGCCGAGGCCAGCGGGGCCACCGCCGATCACCACCAGGTCGTAGAAGTCACACGCCGGCACCACGGTCAGCCCAGCCAGCGCGGCCAACTCGGCCTCGCTCGGAGCGACCAGCGCCTTGCCCTCGGAGGTCACCACCAGCGGCACGTCCGCCTCGGTGGCCCCGGCCGCGTCGAGCAGCCGGGCGCCCTCCGGGTCGTCGGTCAACAACCACCGGTACGGCACCAGGTTGCGGGCCAGGAAGTCGCGGACCTTGAACGACGGCGCCGACCAGCGGTGCCCGACGACCCGGATCTCCGCGCTGGCCGCGTCCGGGGTGGCCGCCCACGCCTCCAGCAGCCCGTCGACCACCGGGTACAGCTTCTCCTCCGGCGGGTGCCAGGGCTTGAGCAGGTAGTGGTCCAGGTCGACCACGTTGATGGCCTCGATCGCGGCGTCGGTGTCCGCGTACGCGGTGAGCAGCACCCGGCGGGCAGCCGGGAAGATGTCCATGGCCGCCTCGAGGAACTCGACGCCGGTCATCTCCGGCATTCGGTGGTCGGCCAGCAGCAGCGCCACCTGTTCGCCGCGCAGCTTGACCTCCCGTAGCGCCTCCAGCGCCTCCGGCCCGGAGGAGGCGCGCAACACCCGGTAGCGGTCGCCGTAGCGACGCCGGATGTCCCGGGCCACCGCCCGGGACACCACGGGATCGTCGTCGACGGTCAGGATCACCGGGTTCGCCATGGCGCCATGAAACCACCTCCCGAGGCTCGACCGCACCATGGCCAAAGCGCGGGCCGCGGTTGATCGCGGCGGGGATGGGTAAGCCGGGGAGCCGCGCGGGTGGCCGCACATCGACGACCCTCCCGGCTGCGCACACTCGGGGGGCCCATGGCGGACGCGACACCGACCGAACCGACGACCTCGGGCGGGATCGTGGAGCTGCGGGTGCACGGTGTCTCCGGCGCGGGGGCGGACCAGGTGTTGGACCGGCCGTACGTGCACCAGGTCGCCGGGGACCGCAGCGGAGGGTTCTACCGACCGCGTCCCGGCTATCCGGACTCCACTGGGACGGACGGGGTGACGCTGGAGGCGTACCGCTGGAGTGACCTGCCGTCCGGCACGGCCGTGCGGACGTTGTCGCTGGTCTTCCTGCTGCCGTTCATGCTCTGCAACGTGGCGCTCTGGATGCGCCCGGCGACGCCCGCGTCGAAGCGCGCCTTCATGGCGCTGTGCCGGGTGCTCGCCCTCACTCTCACCATGCTCTACGTGCTCTCCATCGTCGGGGTGGCGGTGGACCTGATCGCGTGGCGCTGCATGGACACCCCGTCGTGCCTGGCCGGCCGGAGCTGGCTGTCCTGGCTGGGCGGGCGCCCGACCGGGCTGCGCCTGGGTGTGCTGGCGCTCGTGCCGGTCGCCGCCATCGGGCTCGTCTGGCGGCTGGGCGCACGCCCCAGCCATTCGTTCGACGCGTTCCGGACGCCAGCGACGCATGCGTCGAAACACCAGTTGAGCGCCGTCGGCCAGTGGGACGGCGAGCCGCTGGTGGGTCGGCTGCGCTCGGTCCACGTCGCGGCGGCGTTCGCCACCCTGGACGGCAGCCTGCTGGCCGCGCGGGCCAGCCAGCACGCCTCGTGGGTGATGGTGATACTGCTGACGGTTACCGTGGCGGTGCTGCTGGCCTGCCTGGTCCTGGTCACCGTGGTGCCGAGCATCGACCGGACCGACCCGTCGCCCCGGGTGGACGCCGTCTGCCGCGGGCTGCGCACGATCGCCTGCGGCCTGACGATGCTGGTGATCGTGCACATCGTCATCAGCCCAGCGCCGTGGCCGCAAGGTGGTGTGCTGCCCGGTTACGGCGCGATCGTGGCCTGGCTGTTCGTCAGCCAGACCGTGCTGGTGGCCGTCCTCGCCGCGCTGGTGCTCTGGCAGCGGGGTGGCGGGCAGCGCAGGTCACCGCTGCGCGCGTTAGGAGCGCCGGTCTTCATGACGATCTCGGCCGGGCTCGCCGTGGCATTCTCCGCCGAGCTGGTGTACCGGGTGTCGGACCTGCTCGACCGCGAGGGGACCACCGCGGACGGCTTGGAGACCAGCCCTCCCCTGGCGTACAAGTGGGCGATCTTCGGGTTCTTCCTGGCGGTGGTGACCGCGCTGCTGGTAGCTGGCCTGGTCACCAGGGTGACGCGGCGCGGGCGGCGGCGGGCCGCGCGGGCGATCGTGGCCGCCGACTTCCCGCACGCGCCGCCATCGGCGGCGGACCGGCTACGGCGGGTCGAGCAGGCCGTGGCCCGAGCCCGTTTCACCGAACGACTCGAACCACTCTCCGTGGTGTACGCCGGCCTGGCCGCGCTCGGCCTGGCCACCAGCGTGCTCGGCCTGTTGCAACTCCAACCGGGTGACGTGACGCAGCGCTACCTCGGAGTGCCGGAGAGCATGGTCAACTTTCTGATCGGGTCGGGCAGCTACGTGATCGCCGCGATCCTGCTCGGCCTGGTGGTGGGTGGCGTATTCGCGTACCGGACACCGCAGTTCCGTCGGTACGTGGGCGTGCTCTGGGATCTGGGCACGTTCTGGCCCCGGGCCGCGCACCCGTTCGCACCACCCTGCTACGCCGAGCGGGCCGTGCCGGAGCTGGCCAAGCGGATCTCCTACCTGGTGGATCAGGGGCAGGGAGTGCTGCTCGCCGGGCACAGCCACGGCTCGGTGCTGCTCGCCGCCACCGTCCTGCAACTGCCCACCCGGATCACCGACCGGGTCGCCCTGCTGACCTACGGATCGCCGCTGAGCCGGCTGTACTCCCGGCTGTTCCCGGCGTACGCCGACGAGCCGGCGCTGCGGGAGATCGGCGAACGGGTCGGCTGGCGCTGGATCAACCTGTGGCGCGACACCGACCCGATCGGCGGCTGGATCTTCGCCCCCCACCGGCCCGGGGAGGCCGAGACGCTGACCGGGCCGGCGGCGTCGGTGGACCGGCGGCAGACCGACCCACACGACGTCGTGCCGGCGCCCAGCGACAGCGTCCCCCCACCGATCCTGGGACACTGGCCATGTGAGTCGCAGGACGCGTTCGCGGAGGCGGTGCGGGACCTGACCGCGCGACTACGCCCCGCGCGCGACTGAGGTGGCGGCCTTATATCGTCGCCTGGTGACTCCGTCCAAGCAGCCCGCACGCCGGTTGATCGCCTCGAACAAGAAGGCCCAGCACGAGTACACCGTGCTGCGCACGTACGAGGCGGGCATCGTGCTGGTCGGCACCGAGGTGAAGTCACTGCGTGAGGGGCGGGCCTCACTGGTGGACGCGTTCGCGCACGAGCGCGACGGCGAAATCGTGCTGTACGGCCTGCACATCGCCGAGTACGCCTACGGCACCTGGACCAACCACGCCCCGCGCCGCAACCGCAAACTGCTGCTGCACCGGGCCGAGATCGACCGGATCCTCGACAAGGTCCGCGAGGGCGGAGTGACCCTGGTCCCGCTGTCGATGTACTTCGAGAACGGCTACGCCAAGGTCGAGCTGGCCCTGGCCAAGGGCAAGCGCTCGTACGACAAGCGGCAGACCCTGGCCGAGCGCGACGCCAACCGGGAGATCGCTCGCGAGCTGGGCCGACACCTCAAGGGCCACCCCCGCAGGCCCTGACGCCCACACGTCCGCCGTTCGCGGGCGTCTCTCGCACGCGTGCCCTTCCGCGCGCGCCTTCCGCGCGTGTCCTCAGCGTGGGCTTTCGCGCGTGTCCTCCGCGCGGGCTTTCGCGGCGCGCCGCGCCGGGACGTCGTTGACGTCGTCCGGCCGACGTGGTCTGCTCAGTCGACGCCGTTACTGAAAACGGTAATCGTTAGCTGAAGCGGAGGAGAACTATGTCGCTCACTGTCCCGCCCGCCCTGCTCGAAGCCGCCGAACACGGCCCCGTCGACGACGAGGCGTTCATCGCCTGCGTCCGTGACTCGCTCCCGTACGCCTGGGCCACCGTCAGCCGAGTGGTCGCCGAGTTGGAGGCCGGCGACGCCGACCTGGCCGACAACGCCGTCCCGCCGCCCACCGAAGCCGACCGAGGACAACTGCTCCGCGCACTGGCGAGCGACGCGATCCGCGCCGGCCTGGAGCGGCACTTCGGCGTACGCCTGGCGTTCCAGAACTGCCACCGCGTCGCCGCGTTCCGCCCGTCGGCCGTTGACAGTGAGCGCTACCGCCGCTTCGTGTCGACCCGTGGCCAACTGCTCAACCAGTCCCCCGTACTCCGCAACTGCTGACCGCGCGGCGGGCGGGCTCGCGCGAGCCCGCCCCACGCCAGACGCCAGACGCGCTCGAACCAGGATGTAGTGGCCTCACCGATACGCCGACACCACTACTTCCTGGTTCGAGCCCGATCATGCGGACGGCACGGACGGCACGGGCGGCGCGGGCGGCCGGCAGGGGTGGCAGGCACTTGCTGGTTCTAGCACCCGGTTGTCCGGGCGGGTGCTGGCTGTTTCGGGCTTTCGCCCTTGCAGTTGCGGGCGTTAGGGTGAACGGGTGACGACGTACCGGATCGGGGAGGCCGCCGACCTGCTCGGCGTCAGCGCCGACACCATTCGCCGCTGGGTGGACGCCGGGCGCCTGAGGGCCGAGCGCGACGAGCATGGCCATCGGGTCGTTGACGGGGTCGACCTGGCGGCGTTCGCGCGCGCCCAGGCCGCCGACCCGGACGCGGGCGCTGAGTTCTCCTCGGCCCGCAACCGGCTGCGCGGCATCGTCGTCGACGTTCGCAAGGACACGGTGATGGCCCAGGTCGACATCCAGGCGGGCCCGTTTCGGGTCGTGTCGCTGATGAGCCGAGAGGCCGTCGACGAGCTCGACCTGCGGGTCGGTTCGGTGGCCGTCGCGGTGATCAAGTCGACCACGGTGGTGGTGGAGCGGGCCGCACCCGCCCCGGCGCGCGGCAGGTCGGGCGGATGAGCGCGCGGAGCATGCGCACGGCGGTGGCCGTACTGGTGGCGGCTGGCATGGTGGCAGCCGGCTTGGCGTTGGCCGGGTGCGGCGCGGGCGATGACCAGGCAACCGGCGGCACCGAAGGCGGCCGGGTCACGGTGTTCGCGGCCGCCTCGCTGACCGAGTCGTTCACCCGCATCGGGAAGGACTTCGAGGCCGCCAATCCCGGCAGCAGCGTCACCTTCAACTTCGCCGGCAGTTCCGCCCTGGCCAACCAGATCACCCAGGGTGCGCCGGCGGACGTGTTCGCCTCGGCCGCTCCGGCGAACATGACCACGGTCACCGAGGCCGGCAACGCCGATGGCACACCGAGCACCTTCGCCCGCAACCAGCTGGTGATCGCGGTGCCCCGGGGCAACCCGAAGGGGGTGGCCAGCCTGACCGACCTGACCGGCCCGGGTGTGAAGGTGGCGCTCTGCGCCAGTCAGGTGCCCTGTGGCGCGGCGGCCCGCACCGCCCTGGACGCGGCCGGTGTCGCGTTGACGCCGGTCACCCTTGAGCAGGATGTCAAGGGTGCGCTCGCCAAGGTGAAGCTCGGCGAGGTCGATGCGGCGTTGGTCTACCGCACGGACGCGCGGGCAGCGAGCGCCGAGGTGACCGGCGTGGAGTTTCCCGAGTCGGCGAGGGCGGTCAACGACTACCCGATCGTCGCGCTGAAGGACGCACCGAACCCGACCGGCGCACGGGCCTTTGTCGCGTACGTCCGCTCGGCGCCGGCGCAGGCGGTCCTCGCCGAGGCGGGGTTCCAGGCTCCGTGAGCCAGGTCCGCGACGACAAGGCACCCCAAAGGCCGACGGTACGCAGGCAGCACGCCATGCCCCGACGGCGCGGGCGGGTGCCGGCGGCGCTGCTGATCCCCGCTGGGCTGGGGCTGCTGTTCCTCGTCCTGCCGTTGGCCGGCCTGCTGATCCGGGCGCCGTGGACGACCCTGCCGCAGCGGCTCACCGAGCCAGGGGCGCTGACCGCGCTGCGGCTGTCGGTGCAGACCGCGACCCTGGCCACCGCGCTCTGCCTGCTGCTCGGGGTGCCGCTCGCCTGGGTGCTGGCCCGGGTCGAGTTTCCCGGCCGTCGGCTGGTACGCGCGCTGGTCACCGTGCCGCTCGTGCTGCCGCCGGTGGTCGGTGGGGTGGCGCTGTTGCTGGTCTTCGGCCGGCGTGGGCTGCTCGGTGGCTGGCTCGACGCCACGTTCGGCCTCACCCTGCCCTTCACCACCGCGGGTGTCGTGCTGGCCGAGTCGTTCGTCGCCATGCCGTTCCTGGTCATCGCCGTGGAGGGTGCGTTACGCGCCGCCGACCACCGCTACGAGGAGGCCGCGGCGACGCTGGGCGCCAGCCGGTGGACCACCTTCACCCACGTCACGCTGCCGCTGGTGGCACCCGGTCTGGCCGCCGGGGCGGTGCTCTGCTGGGCGCGGGCGCTCGGCGAGTTCGGTGCCACCATCACCTTCGCCGGCAACTACCCCGGCCGGACGCAGACCATGCCGCTCGCCGTCTACCTGGCGTTGGAGACCGACCTGGAGTCCGCGATCGTGCTCAGCCTGGTGCTGCTCGTCGTGTCGGTGGGCATCCTCGTCGCATTACGGGACCGCTGGATGACCAACGCATGAGCGATCGGCTCCTCGACGCCCGGCTCGTCGTCGACCGGGGCACCTTCCGGCTCGACGTGCCGCTGCGGGTCGCGCCGGGCGAGGTGGTGGCGCTGCTCGGCCCGAACGGCGCCGGCAAGACCACCGCGCTGCGCGCGCTGGCCGGGCTGCATCCCCTCACCGAC
Source organism: Micromonospora chokoriensis (assembly GCF_000718555.1). Classification (GTDB taxonomy): domain Bacteria; phylum Actinomycetota; class Actinomycetes; order Mycobacteriales; family Micromonosporaceae; genus Micromonospora; species Micromonospora chokoriensis_B. Next base: position 48,513 of record NZ_JOAN01000018.1, on the reverse strand, counting down.
GGGCACGTCACCCTCGACGGCGTCGACCTGGACCGCCCGGCGACCGAGGGCTGGGTGCCCACCGAACGCCGGTCGATCGGCGTGGTCTTCCAGGACTACCTGCTCTTTCCGCACCTCAGCGCATTGGACAATGTGGCCTTCGGGCCGCGCCGGCACGGCGTCGACCGGCGGGCCGCCCGCGCCACGGCCCGTGAGTGGCTCGGTCGGGTGGGGCTTGACGCGCAGGCGCAGCGCCGGCCCCGGCAGCTCTCCGGCGGGCAGGCGCAGCGGGTGGCGCTGGCCCGCGCGCTGGCCGTGGCACCGTCGCTGCTGCTGCTGGACGAGCCGCTCGCCGCGCTGGACGCCCGTACCCGGTTGGACACCCGCGCCGAGCTGCACCGGCACCTGTCCGCCCACCCGGGCGTGACGGTGCTGGTCACCCACGACCCGCTGGACGCGCTGGCACTGGCCGACCGATTGGTCATCGTCGAGGGTGGCCGGGTGGTGCAGGAGGGCGACGGGCCGAGCGTCACCGCTCGCCCGCGCACCGACTACGTCGCCCGGCTGGTCGGCTTGAACCTCTACCGGGGCCGCGCCGACGGGCACACGGTACGGGTCGCGCCGGAGTTGACCCTGACCGTCGCCGACCGCTTGGACGGCGAAGCCTTCGTGGCCTTCCGCCCGGCGGCGGTGGCCCTGCACCCGACCCGACCGGAGGGCAGCCCTCGCAACACCTGGGCTGGCACGGTGGCCGGCGTCCAGCGGCACGGCGACAACGTGCGGGTGCAACTGGACGGGCCGATCGGGGTGGCCGCCGACGTCACGCCGGCCGCCGCCGCCCAGTTGCAGCTGATCCCCGGCCAGCGGGTCTGGGTGGCGGTCAAGGCGACCGAGACCCACGCATACCCAGCCACTGGCTGACCCCGAGCCCCACGGACGCCGTGGGACGCCGTCAGCCGAGCGGACGCGAGTCAGCCGGCGAGCAGGTCGGCGTGTGCGGCGCGCAGCCGGGCGAGCGTCGGGTCGCTGCCCGGGACGACCCGGCGATCCAGCTCGGCCCACGCCTCGGCCAGCGCCGCGCGGACCGCGCCCAGCTCGGCGGCGTGCCGCTGGCTGCTGCGTCGGTGCTGCTCGTCGAGGCGACGGGCCCAGCCGGCGGTGACCGTGGCGAGCCGGTCGGCGTCGGCGCGGGCCTGCGCGCCGCTGCGGGCGGCTGCCGCGGGGACGATCGCGGCGACCGGGCGGGGATCGCCGTCGCGGGTGACGACGGTGACCGCGTCGGTCAGCTCGGCCAGCGCGACGAGCTGGCTGAACCGGGTGCGCGCCTCACGCAGCGGCACGGAACGCGGCGGGTCGGGTTGCGGGGTGAGCGCGGGGACGGCCATGGATGCATGGTGCCGGGCGGGTACGACAACTCTTCGCCGTCGTCAGTGGACGGTGAGTGGTCCGTCGCGCCACTCGTCGGCCAGCACCGACCAGACCTCAAGGTCGACGCGGCCGTGCGGACCCGGGCTGACCTGGCGCAGCGTGCCGTCGAGGCGCAGCCCGAGCCGGCTGGCGAGGGCCTTGCTGCGCATGTTGTCGGCGTTGGTACGCCATTCCACCCGCTGGATGCCGCGCTCGCGGACCGCCCAGTCGACGATCCGGCGGACGGCCGGGGCGACCAGGCCCCTGCCCTGCGCCGCCGGCTCCACCCAGCAACCGACCTCGCAGACGCCCAGGGTGGCGTCGAACGACACGAACAAGACCCCACCGACGAGCGTGCCGCCCCACCACAGCCCCCAGATGCCGCCGCTGTCGCTGGCCCAACGGTCGGCGTATCGCTGCAACACCGCACGGGCCGACGGCAGGTCGGTGGCGACGAAGGACGGTGACACCCAGGGCTGGATGTGCTCGCGGGCCCGGTCGAGGTGGGCGAGGAACTCCTCGGCCCGCCACGGGTCCAACGGGCGCAGCTCGACATCCTCGGTCAGTAGCAGGGCAAACACCGGGCCTCCAGCAAAGGTGCGCTTCCAACGACGGGAGCAGGCTCGCACAGGTGCGTCGCCCGGGGCACAGCCGACCCAGGGTACGGGTGCGCCATCCGGCCTCAGTTGGTCGAACTGCCGAGCCTCTGTCGTAGGTCCCCCGTCTCACCAAGGAAGCCGAGCACGATCTCGCGGAACGAGTCGACGGACAGGTCGACGGCGGACTGGAACTTGGCATGGGCCAGGTCGATGTCGGATCGCTCGCGACCCTTGTCCCAACCGATCGGATTCGGCGTCTGGAACTGCTGGCGGGCCGCGAGCAGGGCACTCCTGGGCGTCCCGAACCCTAGCGTTGTTCGGTCAGGGGAACTTCCGTCGATCGAGGTGCCTTTCCGGGTCATCGACACTCTGCGAGCCGACGCTCAACGCGACAGGTGCGTGCAGTGGGCCACGGTGGCGTCATCCGGGCCCTGCGCATCGGCACCCTGTACTTCAGCACCCTGCACTTCGGCCTGCCGGACCTGGGCGATGACGCCGGCCGGCCCGCCGGCGCGGAGCAGGTCCAGCACGCCAGGCCAATCGGTGCGGCCGTACGGGCTGACGATGCGGCTGGCGCCATTGCTGAGCAGCGCGACACCGTTCAGGTCGGCGAGGGCCCGGCGGCCGGTCACCGCCTCCCGCGCCGCGCGCGGGTCATCCTTGGCGATCCAGTAGCCGCCCGGCTTGTTGCGGCAGGCACGCAGCGCGGTCACGCAGGAGGCTCGTACCCGGTCGTACTCCGGCGTTCCCTGAACAAGGCCCGCCAGCGGCGCCGAGCAGTCGCGCCGGGCGGTCGTCTCGCGCTCGTCGGTGACCACCTGCGGGCCGCCATCGGCCTGGTCGAGGACGAGGAAGGAATCCGCGAGCAGGAGCCACTCCAGGCGATCGTGGTCGGCGCGGACCACCGCGACGGTGGCCTGCGGGCTGCTGGGGTCTGCGATGTCGCAGGTGTCGCCGTGCTCGCCAGCAATCTCACCGATGGCGGTGGCGAGGATAGCGGCGAGGTCTCGCCCGTCGCCGCGTGACAGGTACCCGAGCAGCGTGCCGCCGAGGCGGTGCGTGTACCAGGCGACGCCGTGCAAGCAGACCGACTCGGCGCCCGGAATGCCGGCGCCGTCGAGCAGGACGACAGCACCGGGGACCGCGCCGACGAAGTCCTCGTTCGGCCGATCGGCCCTGCCGGCGCTCGTCGCCAGGCTGACGTGCACTCGTGGTCTCCTGTCGCGCCGAGGAACCCCACCCGTCGAGCAGTGGGTCAGGTTCGGGATTGGCTGGTGATGCCGTCCAGGACGGTGGTCAGGTTGTGCTTGAAGGTCTCCTCCGCATTGAGGTGGGCGCCGTCGATGACGAGCCGGGCCACGGTGGGGTATCTGCCGGTTTTCAACATGCGCGTGAGGTAGGGGCCGAGGCTGGCCTGGAAGGCGGCTTCATCGGTGCCGGTGGAGCGGGTGGTGCGCCGCTCGGTGACCTCCCTGCGGACCGCTCCGATGATGAAGGCGTTGAGGGCGCCCACGGCTCGCTGGAGATCGTCGATGTCACGCACGCCGGGGGCCGCGCTGAGCCCCGCTGCGGTCGCCTCGCCCACGGCGAGCGCGTGTGGTCCCAGGTGTGGCCGTCCGCCGAGCAGGTCGGAGAACCACTCATGATCGAGGGCGGCCTCGCGGGTCGCGTGGGCGATGGCCAGCACCGTGGCGCGCCACCCATCGCGCTGGCCGACCTCGGCGATCCGGGCATAGACGACGTCGACCATCAGATCGAGCAGTTCGGACTTGTTGCCCACGTAGTCGTAGAGCCGCATCGGACCGACGCCGAGCTCTTTGGCGATCTTGCGCAAGGACAGCCCGTCGAGGCCGTGCGCGTCGGCAAGCCGGATCGCCGTTGCGGCGATCTTCTCGCGGCTCAACGGCACCGGCACCGCCCTCGGCTGAGGTTCGGGCCGTTCCCAAACGGGCAGCGACTCACTAGCGTACGGTGTATCCACAGATACAGTGTACGGTAGCGCCGTGAGAACACGAATTGCGATCGCCGGTGGCGGTCTCGGCGGGTTGACGCTGGCACGGATCCTGCACCGGCACGGCATCGATGCGGTGGTGTACGACCGGGAGGCGAGCCGATCCGCACGGCCCCAGGGCGGTGCCCTCGATCTGCACCCGGAGTCCGGGCAACTGGCCCTGACCGAGGCGGGTCTCGCCGGCCAGTTCCAGTCGGAGGCGCGGCCCGAGGGCGAGGAACATCGCATCCTCGACCCGACCGGACGCACCCTGGTGCACCACGAGCCACAACCTGGCTCACTCTCCGAACGTCCCGAGATCGACCGGGGCGTACTGCGTGATCTTCTGCTCGACTCCCTCCCCGGCGACACGGTTGTCTGGCGGCACCGGCTTGTCGCGGCGACCCCGCGACCCGACGAGGGCTGGGATCTGACGTTTCACGACAACCACCGAAGCAGCTGCGACATCCTCATCGGCGCGGACGGCGCCCGCTCAGTCGTCAGATCGCTGCTGGCCGACGTCGAGCTGTCCTATGTGGCAACGCTCGTGGAGCTGACCGTCGAGAACGTCGACTGGCGTCATCCCGATCTCGCCGAGCTGGTCGGCCCCGGGAACCTGTGGTGTGTCGGCGTGAACCAGATCCTCGCAGCGCAGCGCCTCGGCGACGGCAGCCTCCGTGTCGGGATCTCGCTGCGCGCGCCGGGCCAGCCCCTCGACGCATACCGTAGTAAGCACGCCCTGCTGGACTTGTTCGCTGGCTGGGACCCCCGCCTCACCGCACTCATCACGGCCGCCGACAGCGCGCCGACGCCACGGCTGGTCGAGGCGATGCCCATCGGTACGCGCTGGGCCAGCCGGCCGGGCGTCACCCTCATCGGCGATGCCGCGCACCTCATGCCACCGGTCGGCGAGGGCGCCAACCAGGCCATGCTCGACGCCGCGGAACTCGCTGGCCAACTCGCCGCCAACCCGGCGGACCCGAATTCGGCGATCCGGACGTACGAAGAGTCGATGTTCGCAAGGATTCAGCCGATCGCCGAAATGTCCGCACGAGTCCAGGCGATGATGCTGTCCCCGACCGCGGCGGAAGACATCGTCCGGTTCTTTAGCCGGCCGACGGAACCGGCACGCGCAGACTGACATCTAGCGCTGTCGACACGCACGGCGACAGTCGTTCCATGAAGGCCGGCGGTGTCCTACTCGCTGAATTCGGTCACGGAGAACGCCTTGTCCAACCGACCGGCAGCTAGGTCGTCGTGGCGGATCACGAAGCTCCCGTAGTAGAACTCGTCGGCCAGGGAGAAGCGGGCGAGCGACACCCACTCGCTCGCCAGCCGATGCTGCTCCCTCTCCACATGCGAATACCACTTAGCCACCGGGATGACGATCTCGCCGGCCTTCTCACGCCCCGCGAGGGTCTGCTCGGCGATACTCCTGATCACCTCACCGTCGGCATACCCGCCGATACAGGCGCTGGCGAGCCCTTCATGGGGCGGCCAGAGGTCGTAGGCCAGCGCACAGAGCTCGTCCAGGTGCGGCAGGTCACGCTCCAGGTCACCGGCCAACTGCTGCTGGAAAGGCGATAGGTCGTCCTCATCCTCATCCTCGTCGGTCTCGAACCAATCGGGCAGCTCCACGCCGAGCGTGGCTTCGACGTCGTACTGCTCGCCGACGATGCCGCCGTTGGTCGGCTTCTCCGCGACCTCGGTCTTGGTGCCGGCCGGCACATACACGACCCGTGCGTACCCCCGCTCCCCGCTGGCGCCGGCCAGGTGATCCTCCTCGTGGTCCAGGAAGAAGAGCAGCGAGCCGTCCGCCGGCAGGTCGAAGCCGTCGACCCTCGGCAGCGCCGCACAGTCGACCGAGAAGATGAACGGCAGCAGGCTGGCCCCGGCGGTCGGCCAGGCCATGCCCACCGGCAACCGGGGCAACCCACCGAACTGCCCGGCCGCCCGGGCACCTTCGGCACCCCCGCTCAACCAGATCGACAAACGTAGGTGCCGGGTGAACGCGCTGATCTCCTCGTCCGGGATGCCCAACTCAAGCGCTGCACGGCGAAACCGCCCCTGCTGATCCATGGATCAGCATGATGCCAGGAGGACAACGACGAGTGGGCGACCGGCTGCCATATCGACTCTTGTCGGCGTCTGGCTCAAGGCTCGTTAGAGGGAGCGGGTCTCCTCCAGGATCACCCGACCGCCGACCTCGACGGTGTCGTCTGGACCGGGTCGAGTCAGGATCTGCGATCCCTTGCCCTGGGTGATGTCCAACGCCTGGCGCAGCTCGGCGGTGAGCACGATCGCGGACGCTCCGGTGGCTTCATCCTCGACGATGGCGTCGCCCCGGCGGGGAAATCCCCTGGTACGCACCCGGCCAGCTGCCCGGTCTTGCCATGCCCACGCGTACAGCCACCCGTCACCTGGCGGCGGGCACGGCAGCGCGCCGACCTCCTCGGCTGAGGCGTACTGCTGCACATGTCTGTCGGGCGCCCACTGCGCGCGACCCCTGATCCAGGTGAACTCGCCATCGCGCCAGGTTGGCACCGAGCCCGCCGGCGGGTGAAGCTGCGCCGGCCTGGACCTGAGGTGACCCAGCAACCAGGAGGTGCCCACCAGGGGGTGCCCGGCAAACGGCAGCCGCACGCTCGGCGTGTAGATGTCGACGACCCCCGTGCCGGCATCATCGACGAAGACGGTCTCACTGAAGCCCAGCCGCGCGGCCACGGCCTGGCGGCTGGGCCCAGTGGGCACGGCAGGGCCGTCGAGGACAACGCCGAGCTCGTTTCCGTACCTACCGTCGGGGCCGCAGAACACCCGTAGTACGTGAAGATCTGCCACAAGCGATGCTAACGGAGCGGACACCAGCATCGTGGGGTCAGGGCTCGCGGGCCACCGCGCCGTAGATGCCCGCCGCAGCGCGGGCCGCCGCCAGGACGGGAAACCGCTTACCAGAGGGCTATTGACGGTCGTCACTGGCTGTCAGTACCGTGATGCGGGCAGCGAGAAAGCGCTTTCCGACCCTCACCGTCCGACAGGGAGCGCCCCCATGCCCCGACACCTCCGCGCGATCTGCCTGATCCTGCTCACCATCGCCACCGTGGTGAGCACCACCACCGCCCTGCCCGCCGAGGCTGCCCCGCGCTTCCGGGTGCTGGTCTTCTCCAAGATCACCAACTTCTACCACGACTCGATCCCGGCCGGCATCGCCGCGATCCAGCAACTCGGCGCCACGCACAACTTCGAGGTCGTCGCCACCACCGACGCGACCGCCTTCACCGATGCCAACCTCGCCACCTTCGACGCCCTCGTCTTCAACAACACCAACTCGCTGCCGACCTCGGGTGACCTGCTCAACGCCAGCCAGCGGGCGGCGCTGCAGACGTTCATCCGCAACGGCGGCGGTTGGGCCGGCCTACACGCCGCCTCGGCCAGCGAACGCGACTGGCCGTGGTACGAGGGCCTGGTCGGCACGATCTTCGACTACCACCCCGACTTCTCGTCCACCGGCGGCACCTTCCCCGGCCGGGTCAAGGTGCTCGACCGGGCGCACCCGTCGACGCGCAACCTGCCGGAGCTCTGGGAGCAGAGCGAGGAGTGGTACAACTGGCGGACCAACCCGACCGGCAACGTGCACACCCTCGCGCAGATCAAGGTGCGCGACGGGATCAACGGCCTGGACGAGGGCGTCGACCACGCGTACTCCTGGTGTCAGCGCTACGACGGCGGCCGGTCCTGGTTCACCGCCGGCGGGCACGCCAGCTCCCAGTTCAGCACGCCAACGTTCCTGGAGCACCTGCGCTACGGCATCGAGTGGGCGGCCGGCGCGGTCGCCGGTGACTGCTCGGCCACCGAGACCAGCAACTTCGAGCGGGTGGGGCTGGTCACCGAGAACCTGGCCGACCCCTTCGAGCTGGCCGTCGCCCCGGACCGGAAGGTCTACTACATCCAGCGCACCGGCGCGCTGAAGGTGGTCAACTCCGACACCCTCCAGGTCACCACGCTGCTGGACTTCGCGTACACCTCGGCGATGACCGACCAGTCCGACGGGCTGCTCGGGATGACCCTGGACCGTAACTTCGCCAGCAACGGCTGGGTCTACCTGCTCTGGTCGGACAAGACCCTCAAACAGCTCAACCTGTCCCGGTTCACCGTCGCCAACAACAGCGTCGCGCTCTCCTCGGAGAAACGCCTGCTGGCCGTCCCCACCTACCGGGGTGAAGGCCGGGCCAACTCGCACATGGGTGGGTCGCTGGCCATGGATGCGGCCGGGCGGCTCTACGCGGCGATCGGCGACAACACCGACCCGTTCGGCTCCAGCGGCTTCACCCCGGTCGACGAGCGCGCCGGCCGCGCGGCCTGGGACGCCCAGGGCACCGCCGGCAACACCAACGACCTGCGCGGCAAGATCCTGCGGATCACCCCACAGGCCGACGGTACGTACACCGTGCCGAGCGGCAACCTCTTCGCGGCGGGCACCGCGAAGACCCGGCCGGAGATTTACGCGATGGGCATGCGCAACCCGTTCCGGATCACCATCGAGCCGGGAACCAACGCGGTGCTGGTCGGCGACTACGGCCCGGACGCCCGCGCCGCGGACGCCAACCGTGGTCCGGAGGGAACTGTCGAGTTCAACCGGATCACCAGCGCCGGCAACTTCGGTTGGCCGTACTGCGTGGGCAACAACATCGCGTTCAACGACTACAACTTCGCCACCAACACCTCGGGGGCGAAGTTCAACTGCGCCGCACCTGTCAACAACTCGCCAAACAACACCGGCCTCACCACCCTGCCGGCGGCGAAAACGGCGCTGGTCTGGTACGCGTACTCCGCCTCCACCCAGTTCCCGGAGCTGGGCACCGGCGGTGGTGGGCCGATGAGCGGGCCGGTCTACGACTTCGACCCGGCCAACACCCGCACGACGAAGTTCCCGGAGTACTTCGAGGGCAAGTGGATCACCTACGAGTTCACCCGAAAGTGGTTCAAGACGCTCTCGATCCACAAGACGGCCCAGACCTTCAGCAACGCGCGCTTCGGCCCGACCGCCGTCGGTGACCTCCAGTCGATCAACGGGATCTTCGACAACATGAGCTGGATCCAGCCCTTCGAGGCGGAGTTCGGCCCGGACGGCTCGCTCTACGTCATCGACTTCGGCGAGGGCACCGGCAGCGGTCGCGGCGGCAGCAACGCCGGCGCCGGCATCTACCGGATCGACTACGTGGCCAACGGCCGACCGCCGACCGCGAAGATCGCCGCCACCCCGGACAGCGGACGCACACCGCTCGCGGTGTCGTTCTCCTCGGCCGGATCCACCGCCGGTGACGGCTCGGCGCTCAGCTACGCCTGGGACTTCACCAACGACGGCAGCACCGACTCCACCGCGGCCAACCCGAGCTACACCTACGCGACGGCTGGCAAGCACACCGCCCGGCTGACCGTCCGCAACAGCGGCAACGGGTTGACCGCCAGCGCGGTCACCGACGTGGTGGTCGGCAACACGCGACCCACGGTGACCATCAACGTGCCCGACGGTGGGTTCTTCGACTTCGGCGACAAGATCCCGTACACGGTGACGGTCACCGACCCGGAGGACACCACCATCGACTGCGCGAAGGTCACCGTGCAGACCCAGCTCGGCCACGACTCGCACGCCCACCCGCTGGACGTCTACACCGGCTGTTCGGGGTTGCTCGCCACCGAGGCCGATGCCGGTGACGGGCACGGGCCGGGGCAGAACCTCTACACCCTGATCACCGCGCAGTACACCGACGGCGGCGCGGCCGGCGGCGTACCGGCACTGACCGGATCGACCCGCGTCCAGTTGCAGCCCAAGAGCAAGGAGGCCGAGCACTTCAGCGCCCAGTCGGGCGTCGGGGTCAACGACCGGGCCACCGCCCGCGCCGGCAAGCGGCTCGGCGACGTCGACCACAACGACTGGGTGGCGTACGGTCCCGCGGACCTGCGCAACATCGGCTCGGTGACGCTCGGGGTGACCAACGGCGGGCTCGGCGGCACCATCGAGCTACGGACCGGCTCGCCCACCGGCACCCTGATCGGCACGGCCACCATCGGCTCCACCGGCGGGTGGGACAACCTGGTGTCCCCCACCGTCACGCTGACCAACAAACCCACCGGCACCACCACCCTGTACGCGAAGTTCGTCAACGCCGCCCAGGTCGGTGGCACCCCAGACCTGCTCGCCCTGGACTGGCTGCGGTTCAACGGTGCCGGGGTCAAGCAGGAACCAGGCGGGACGCTCACCATCGCGGCCAACCCGACCGGTGGCACCGCACCCCTGACCACCACGCTGACCGCCACGGCGACAGCGCCGTCCGGGCAGAGCATCACCGACTACGCGTGGGACTTCGGCGACAACAGCGCCATCACGCACGGGGCGACACTGCGGTCGACCGCCCACAGCTACCCCCGCAAGGGGACCTTCACCGCCCGGGTGACGACCACCTACACCAGCGGGGAGACCCGCTCGCTCAACCTGACCATCACAGTCAACTGACCGTCGAGCGGTGGCGGGCGGGGGACCACCCCGCCCGCTCCTCGAGCGATTTGGTGATCTTGTCGAACAGCTGGCGCGGTGATGGCGACCTACGGTGCTTCCCCGTTTGCCCTGCCGTTGGGACCCGATCGGATAGTGGCCATTCCGCCGACCCTGGCGGAAATGCCTTTCGTGGTGGCGGTTGCGGTGGCGAAGACCAACGAGGGGCGGCCTGCAGTCTGCCCTTGCTCGACTTCGATGCTGCTGTGGCCGTGGGTCGCGAACAGGTGTGCCGCGAGGCATCCTGTGCTGTTGGCGTTGACGACGTCCTCGCCGACTCCGATCGCCGGAGCGAACATGCGCGCGGCTGCTGCGTCGCGGGTCGGGGAGAGCGTGTAGACGAAGCAGCCGAGAAAGCCGAGACGACGGCATTCGGCTGCGAGTCGACGTAGGTCAGGCCGTATCGAGAGCAGGGTCGGCAGCGTTCTGACCGGTACGAGCAGGCGTGGTGTTCCCGGTGAGGCGACACACGGGGCGTCGTCGGTGGCCATGTCGTTCGACCTGATGTTGAGGGCGGCGAGGATGCTGTCTCGTCCTGCGGCGGTGCAGTCCTGAAGCTCCACCGGGCCCTGGTCGAACCAGACCTCGATGCCGTCGTCGCGCTGGATCGCCGTTGTGTCGAAGGTGCGGCCACCGGTCCGCTGACGCAAGCGATGTTCTCTGATCCGGCGACGGTGTAACAGGACCGCCTGGGCGGCGATTGTGCCGTGCCCGCAGTTGGTGAGCTCACCGTGTGCGGTGAAGAACCGCACCGTGGGCGTGGTTCCCGCGTCGTCGACGAACGCCGCGTGCGAGGTGCCGGCGCGCCGGACGATCGCGCGCCGAGTGCTGTCGCTGAGCGTGATGTCATCGATCAGCACGGCGGTCGGGCTGCCACCTTCCCGGCGGCGAGTGCAGGCGTCGACGATCGTCACGTCGTCGCCGTTGGTCCCGGTCATGTCTGGGCTTCCTCCTCGGTGGCCGGGTCGCCGTCGGCGAGGGCGCTTGCCCACCCGTCCGACCACCGCACGAGGGGGCGCAGGGCTCGGTAGGCGCCCTGTCCGAGTTGGGTGAGGGCATAGGCGGCGTCCGGTTGCTGCGCGACGAGGCGTGCCTCTATCAGCTCGGTCAGTCTCTGCCGCAGGACGCTGGACGACATGTTGTCGCAGTGTTGCTGCAGTGCGCGAAAGCCGAGTGCGCCGCGCTGTAACTCCCAGACGATGCGCAGGCTCCATCGACGTCCGAACAGGTCGAGTGCGGCCATCAAGGGGCGCCCGGTGTTCGACCCGCGAACCGGGCTTCCCGGTCTCGGCACTGCCATCGGCTCGTCCCACTTCTCCTGGTGCTTCTTTTTCCGATACGCTACCTCCTCGCCAGTGATTCGGTTTCCGAAGCGCAGGGGGTCGGGCTTAGATGACGTCCAAGTTGCGCAACGCACTGTGCGAGCGGCTGGGTATCGACGTGCCGGTGGTGCAGGCGCCGATCGGCTCCGCGGCGGCGCCCGAGCTGGCTGCGGCGGTAGCCGAAGCCGGTGGGCTCGGCATGCTGGCGTCGACCTGGCAGAGTCCCGAACGCGCGCGCCTCGGCATCCGCCACGTTCGGCAGCGGACTTCGCGGCCGTTCGGGGTGAATCTGGTGCTGGACTTTCCCGTCATTGACACCCTGGCGGTGTGCCTGGACGAGGCCGTACCGGTCATCTCCACTTTCTGGGGTGATCCAAGACCCGTCAGCCACCGGATCCGTGCTGCCGGTGCGCTGCATATGCACACCGTCGGCAGCGTGCGGGAGGCTGTGCACGCCGCCGGCTGCGGCGTCGACGTCATCGTGGCGCAGGGCTGGGAGGCCGGCGGCCATGTTCGCGGCACGACCGCCACCATGGTTCTGGTGCCAGCCGTCGTCGACGCCGTGGGCCCGATTCCGGTCATGGCCGCCGGCGGCATCAGCGACGGCCGCGGCCTCGCCGCCGTTCTGGCTCTGGGCGCACAGGGCGCGTGGCTCGGCACGCGTTTCCTGGCGACCGCTGAAGCTTTCACCCACCAGCTGTATCGGCAGCGCCTCGTCGCTGCCACCGCGGAGGACACCGTCCACACCCACTGCTTCGATGGCGGATGGCCCGACGCCGCGCACCGCGCATTGCGGAATCCGACCCTGCAACGTTGGGAACTAGCCGGTTCACCTCCAGCGCCAGGGCGCCCGGACGAAGGCGACGTCGTAGCCATCGACAGCGCAGGCCAGGCCCATTACCGGTACGAGGATCTGATGCCCTTACCCGGCATGACCGGCGACTTGGCGGACATGGCCCTCTACGCCGGCCAATCGGTCGAGCTCGTCCGGGAAGTCCGACCAGCAGGCCGGCTCATCCACGAACTCACGGCGCAGACCGTGAACGTCATCGAGCAGATGAGCCGCACGACTGAGACGGCAGGCGGGGCTCCGTAGCCATGACTTCCCTCGCTCGGATCAACGGAGACGCCGACTGCGGCGCTGCCGTGCTGTTCGACGTCGACGGCGTTCTGGTCGACTCCTACGCCGCATATCGCCGTATCTGGGACCGCTGGGCGCTTCACCACAGCCTGGACCCGGCGCTCGTCTGGACTCACACCCACGGCCGCCGCCCGATCGACACCATCGCGGTCGTCGCTCCACAACTCGACCCTGAAGCCGAATACCGACTGGTACGCGACTTCATGGCGGACGAAGGCGACGCCTTCCCGGTGTACCCCGACGCCCCGAGCGTGCTGAAGGTCATCCGGAACCGGCGATGGGGTGTGGTGACCTCCGGCCGAGCCCCTACCGTGCGGCAACGACTGCGAGCAGGCGGCCTACCTGATCCCCCGGTCCTTGTGGACAGCACGCAGGTCGCCCTCGGAAAACCAGACCCGGAGGGCTACCTCCGTGCGGCCGACCTGCTGCGAACCCCGCCAGAGCGTTGCCTGGTCATCGAGGACGCCCCGGCCGGAATTGAAGCAGCTCGCGCGGCGCGGATGACAGTGATCGCACTGACCACCACCCATTCCGCAGCCCAGCTCACCGGCGCACACCACATCACCAAGACCCTCGGCGATGCGATGCCACTCATCGAGAGCTGGCTCGGCGCAACGGTGCCATGACCGGGCCGCGTGACCACCTGAGCGGTGGTTCCGGGTGTGGGGCGGTGCACATCGGCACCGCCCCACACCCGGTTGAACGGTTACTGCCAGGAACTCTGTTGGGTGTAGACGAGGTTGCCGGGGACCACCGTGCCGTTGGTGCGGTACTCGGTGTACGCCCAGAATTCGCCCTCGGCCAGCGGCTTCTTCGGCTTCAACGTGAAGTTGAAGCCCTGACCGCGCTCCGAGGTGGCGGGCAGCGTCAGGGTCGCACCCGAGTACTTGGCATTGCGACCGATGATGGCGTGACGCAGTTCGAAGTCGACGACCGGACCACCGGGCATCTGAGCGAACACGTAGGCGGTATAGCGCCCCGGCTCGGGCAGGAACTTGTACGCCTGCTCCGAACTGGTCCAGAACCTGTCACTGCTGTAGACGAGGGTGTCGCCCTTGTACAGGTAAAGGTCGAGGTTCGTGTTCGGGTCGTCGGTGTTGGCTTCGACGACGATGCCGGCGGTGTCCGCCGGCACGGTGAAGTCAACCTTCTTCACGCCGGATGCCTTCGGGTCGAACACCCCGCCGTAGACGCCGGCCGGGATCGAGTACGACTCCCGCTGCATCGGCGTGTAACCGGTGCTGCGGCCGGTGAGCGGCCCGGTGAAGCCCGGTTGGACCAGACCGAAGGCACCGTTGGCCATCCGGCCGAACTCCTCCCCGTCGTCACCGTACGGCCGGGCGGTGATCCCCCACGGACGGGCGGCGACCGGGATCCGGGCGGTGTGGGTCCTGCCGTGCCAGCTGATCGATCCGGTCACGTACCGGTCCCAGGGGGCGCTGCCCCGACGCACGGTGATGGTCACCGTCGCGGACTTGCCGGGTGCCAGCGTCACCGACGCTGGCGACACGGTGACCTTCATGCCGGGCAGGCCGAAGACCGACGAACGGTAGGTTTCCCGCGCATTGCCCACGTTGGTCAGGGTGCGGGTGAGGGTCACCGGGCGGGTGCCGTCGTACTCCCGCAGTGAGATGGCCGGCAGGTTGAGTTCCTTGCCGTCGGGCTCGGCCGCCTCGCTGAAGGCGACCAGTTCCGCCGCGGTCGGCTCGATGACCAGTCCCGGGTCGGTGGCCCCGGCCAGGTTGATGAAGCCGCTGCCCTGGTCCAGGGGACTGCTGGTGCCAACGGTGTCGGTGGCGGTCGTCCGCAGCGCCGAGGCGATCCTGCCCGGCGACCAGTCCGGATGCGTGGCATGCAGGATCGCTGCCGCGCCGGCCACGTACGGCGACGCCATCGAGGTGCCCGAGTACGCGTCGTACTGCCGTCCGAAGTTACCAGCCGGTGAAACCGCGGCGATGATGTCCGACCCCGGAGCGACCAGGTCCGGCTTGAAGACGCCGAAGGTCACCTTGTCCGGGCCGGTGGAGGAGAAGTCGGCGACGCTGGGTACGCCCGGGACGCTGGAACCGTCACCGCCGGTGCGCACGGACGCCGTCGCGTCGGTCCGGTGGCGCATCAGGTAGTTGAATAGCTGGCCGGCCTGCTTCTCGGTCGGCAAGTAGACCACCGGGAAGTTGTAGATGGAGTTGACCCGGTAGTTGCCGACCGGGTCGAACAGCACCATGGCCGCCCCACCCTTCTCCTTCACCTCGCTGGCAGAAGCGAAGGTGTCGGACAGCGCGCAGGCAACCACCTTGCCCTTGATCTTGGCGGGGTCGAGGCTGCCCGGCTCGCAGTACACCGCGCCCAGGTCCGGCGATCCGGCCTGGTCGCCGAAGACCATCGGCCGTGCGTCGCCGCCGGGCAACGCGTCCAGTGAGCCGCCGACAAGCTTCGTGCCGTCACCGAGCTTGATGGTCGCCTCGTCGAGGTTCGTCACCGCCGCGCCGACCGTGGTGACCCAGGGCGCCGCGTTGCTGATCGCTCCGCTCACGATGCCGGTGTTGCCGGCTGACGCCGCCACGAACACCCCGGACAGGGTGGCGTTGAGGAAGGCGATGCCGATGGGCGTGTTCGCCTCCCAGTCGCCGAGCTGCGAACCGATCGAGAAGTTGATCACCTGCACGCCGTCAGCGACGGCCGAGTCGATGCCGGCGATGATGTCGGCGTCGTAACCCATGCCACCCCAGAGCACCTTGTAGACGGCGATCTGAGCATCCGGCGCCACGCCGGAGACGGGACCGAAGCGGCGACCGTCGATTGTGACGTTCGAGATCGGCAAGCCGGCCGCCGTGGAGGCGGTGTGGGTGCCGTGCCCGGCCGCGTCGCGGGGGGACAGGAACTCACCCTCCGGCACCGAGCCACCGCCGGCGAGCCACGAGTCGGCGAAGTACCGGGCTCCGACGATCTTGCCGTTGCAGTGCTCGGCCACGAAGGCCACCCCGGTCTGGCAGGTGCCGTGCCAGGTCGCGGGAGCGGGCATCTTCTTGTCGAACGACGCGCTCTCCGGCCAGATGCCGGTGTCCAGGACGCCGATCACCATGCCAGCGCCGGTGCTGGGGCTGGGCTTGGTCGGCCGGCCGGTGCGGTCCGTCGACGCCGACTGGTCCGCCCCGGCGGGGGCGGCGGGCGTCTGGGTGGCGGGCACCGTGGTCGCGGCGGGCGGCGTAGTGGGCGTGCCGAGCGCCTGCGACGCGGTGACGGCGCGGACCCGCTTGTCCGCCCGCAGGGTGGTCGCCTGTTGGGCGGTCAGTTTCGCCGAGAAACCGTTGAACGCGGTGGTGTAGACCGCGTTGACTTTGACCCCGGCCGCCGCGGCGACAGCGGTCCGCTGCGCGTCGAGGTGCCGACGGTACGCCTGCGACGACGCCGAGGTCACGTCGAGCCGGTTGCCCGCCGCCGGGCGGGTCCGGGCCAGACCGGACACCCCACCGGTGTACGTGGTCAGCGGGTCTTCGGCCAGTTCGACGACGTACACGCCGGAACCGTTCTCGTCCACTGCGGTCTTCGGGGTGGCCGCGCGGTGGCCGCCGGGCCGGCGGTCGGCCCCGTCGGTCAGGGTGACCTTCTCCTCGGACCCGGCGGTGAAGTAACCGGCGCCGCTGCCGTTACCCGCTGACCCTGCGGGTGCCGCCGACGCCGTTCCCGCCACACCGGTGGTGCCGGTGACCAGGGCGAAGACCAGCGTCGGTATCGCTAGTCTTCGCAGTCTGTTCCCGCTCGTGCCTGTAGCCACGAGACTCCTCTCAGTTGCTCCCTTGTGGAGCTCTTCATCGATCGCGACCCGCTCATGGGAGCGCTCCCCCACCTAAGCCGCCGATGGTTAATCGATGGTTCGCACTGTGTTACGGATCGCCGGTGCGTATAAGATCACGTTCTGCCGGCCACGCCTAGATCAAGTTTTCCCGATGCCACGAGAGCAGGGTGAACGCTCCGGTCAGGCCAGGCCGAGCAGCGGCACGACGCCGACCTCGGCGAGACAGGATCGAGCAGCACCCACACCCCGACCATCGCCGGATCCGCGAGGTGGCAGCCATTCAGGCGTGGTCAGTCGCCGATGAACCACAGATAGAGGTGTGTTCCCCGCCCCCGCGCCTACCTGATCCGGCACCACGCCGCCAGAGCACGGTGCACGCCCCGGCGAGGGCCAACCCGAGCAGCGGGGCGACGCCCACCCCGGCGAGCGTGCAGGCCACCGCGAGCAGCGCTGGCGGCATCCAACACCAGGCGGGCACGGTACGCGGCACACGACCGCGCCGACGGGCCGCCGCCTCCACGGCCATCGGCACCACCAGCACCGGCAACGCGGCGGCCAGCAGGGTCAGCCAGGGCAGCACCAGACGGTCGAACCGCGCCACCGCCAGCAGCCCGCCGAGCACCGCGACGAGAAGCATCGCCGCCCGCGCCGGCACCCGGGGGGTCAAGCCACGCAGCGCCAAGGAGCCGGAGTACGTGGTGGTCAGCGCCGCCGCGAAGACCGCCACCGCGACGAACAGATTCGCGTACGCGGCCAGCCCCGAGCCGGCGGCGAGCAGTGCGACCACGTCGGCCGACCCGGTACGCAGCCACAGGCCGGCCCCGGCGAGCACCCCGAGCAGCGCCGGGCCGACCAGCAGCCCCACGCACCAGGCCAGGTCCCGCCGTCGGGCCAGGCCGACGCTGAAGTCCGGTGCGCGCAGCGCGAACACGGCCGCGTACCCGATCAGGGCAGCGGCGTCGGCGAGCCCGCCGCCGACCAGGCGGACCGGCGCGCCGGGCGGTGGCAGCACCATCAGGCACCAGCCGACCAGCACCACCGCGCTGAGCGTGGTGACCACCGCGACCCGGTTGCCGAGTCGGGCCGGGGCCCAGGAGACGGCGAGGACCGCCACCTCCAGCAGCACCGGCCCGGCCCAGCCCGGCAGGTGGGTCAGCGCGGCCAGGGAGGCCCCGCCGAGCCCGACGTTGAAGCCGTTCCAACCGACCATCGACACGGCCAGCACCGCCGCCAGCAGCAGCCGCGAGGTGTCCCCCAGGTACGCGGGCAGCACCGCGGTCAGCGTCCCGCCGTCGCCGAGCGGCCGGCGCAGACCGATCCGGCCCTGCCCCCAGAGCAGGGCCGCCATCAGCGCGCCGCCGACCAGCAGCCCGGCCACCGGCACCGCGCCGCCGTGCCGGGCGGCCATCGCCGCGCCGAGTACCAGCGTGGCGGGTGCCGTACCGATGCCAAGCCAGGCGCCGACCGCAGACGGCCAGCGCCGTTCGGGCAGCTCAGACAACGTGGCGTAGGTAGCCGGCGATCGCCGCGTCGAGCACCTCCACGCCCGGCCGCGCCCACACCTCGGCGTTGAAGACCTCCACCTCGATCGGGCCGACGTAGCCCGCCGCGTCGACCGCCTCGCGTAGCCGGCGCAGCTCGATGCACCCGTCGCCGGGCAGCGCGCGGCCCAGCAGCACCCCCTCCGGCAGCGGGGTCACCCAGTCGCAGACCTGGAACGCGGCGATCCGGGCGGCGGCACGCGCGATCTGCGCGTACACCGTGTCGTCCCACCACACGTGATACGCGTCCACGACCACGCCTACCACTCCTGCGTCGAACCGCTCGGCGATGTCCAGCGCCTGGCCAAGGGTGGCGATCACGCACCGGTCGGCGGCGAACATCGGGTGCAGCGGCTCGATGGCCAGTCGTACCCCGGCGGCCTCGGCGTGCAGGGCCAGCTCGCCGATCGCGTCGGCGACCCGACGCCGGGCGCCGTCGATGTCCCGGTTGCCGGCCGGCAGCCCACCGGAGACCAGCACCAACTCCGGGGCCCCGAGGGCGGCGGCCTCCTCGATGGCCCGCAGGTTCGCTACCCGCCAGTCGTCGGCGGAGAAGAACCCGCCGCGGCACAACGACGTGACGGTGAGGCCGGCGTCGCGGACCAGCTTCGCCGCGCGGGCCAACCCGTACTCGGCCACCGGCTCGCGCCACAACCCGATGCCCGGCACACCGGCCGCCACGCACCCGGCCACCACGTCGGGCAGCGGCCAGCGCTGGGCGGTGGCCTGGTTGAACGAAAAGCGCGCGAGGCTCATTGCGCCACCCCGGCCACGGTGAAGAAGGCTCGGGCACGGGCGGCGGCCAGGTCGGCGTCGGGCAGCAGCCCCGCCGTGTCGGCCAGGGTGAGCAGGGTGGCCAGGTGCGCCGGGGACCGGCCGGACTGCGCGCCGCCGACCATCGTGAAGTGGTCCTGGTGCCCGGCCAGCCAGGCCAGGAACACGATCCCCGTCTTGTAGTGCCAGGTCGGGGCCGCGAACAGGTGCCGGGCCAGCGGCACGGTCGGCGCGAAGATCGCGTCGTACGTCGTCTGGTCTCCCTGGTCCAGGGCGGCCAGCGCGGCGGCGGCGGCCGGCGCGATGGCCGCGAACACCCCGAGCAGCGCGTCGGAGTGGCCCACCTCGTCACCCCGAATCAGCTCCGGGTAGTGGAAGTCGTCACCGGTGTAGAGGCGTACCCCGGCCGGTAGGCGGCGGCGCAACGCGATCTCTCGACCGGCGTCCAGTAACGACACCTTGATGCCATCCACTCGGGACTGGTGCGCCTTGATCAGCTCGATGACCGTGTCGGCCGCGAGGTCCAGGTCGACGGCACCCCAGTAGCCGGTCAACGCCGGGTCGAACATCGACCCCAGCCAGTGCAGCACCACCGGCTCGTCGGCGGCGCTGAGCAGCTCGTCGTACACCCGCAGGTAGTCCTCCGGGCCACGGGCGGCGGCCGCCAGGTGCCGGCTGCACATCAGCACCGGCCGGGCGCCGGCCGCGCGCACGTCGTCGAGCTGCTGGGCGTACGCGGCGGTGACCGCTGTCAGGGTGGCCGGACCGGCCGGCAGCTGGTCGGTGCCGACCCCGGCGACGATCCGCCCGCCCATCGCGCGGGCCTCGGCGGCGCTGCGCCGGATCAGCTCCCGGGTGGCCGGGTAGTCCAGCCCCATCCCCCGCTGGGCGGTGTCCATCGCCTCGGCGACCCCCAGCCCGTACGACCAGAGGTGCCGTCGGAAGGCCAGGGTGGTGTCCCAGTCCACCGCCGCCGGGGCACCCGGCACGTTCTCCGCGCGTGGATCGGCGACCACGTGCGCGGCGGCGTACGCGATCCGGCTGGTCGCCGGCGCGTCCGGCCGGGCGAAGGTGCCACCCCCGGCGAGCCGGTATCGCCGACCGCCGGGCAGCACCACCTCGACGGTCATGAGTTCAGCTCCGGCACCTCGACACGGCTGCCCTCGCGGGCCGAGCGCAGGCCCAACTCGGCGAGCTGCACCCCGCGCGCGCCGGCCAGGAAGTCCCACCGGAACGGCTCGCCGGCCACCACGTGCCGCAGGTACGCCTCCCACTGCACCTTGAAGCCGTTGTCGAACTCCTCGTTGTCGGGCACCTCGGCCCACTGGGCGCGGAAGTCCTCGGTGACCGGCAGGTCGGGGTTCCACACCGGCTTCGGAGTGACCGCCCGGTGCTGCACTCGGCAGTTACGCAGGCCGGCGATGGCGCTGCCCTCGACGCCGTCGACCTGGAACTCCACCAGCTCATCGCGGTACACCCGCACGGTCCAGGACGAGTTGATCTGCGCGATCACCCCGCCGTCGAGTTCGAAGACGGCGTACGCGGCGTCGTCGGCCGTGGCCGCGTACGGGTGACCGGCCTCGTCGACCCGCTCGGGCATGTGGGTGGCGATCACGCAGGAGACGGCCGTGACCCGACCGAACAGCTCCTCCAGCACGTAGTGCCAGTGCGGGAACATGTCGACCACAATGCCGCCGCCGTCCTCGACCCGGTAGTTCCACGACGGCCGTTGAGCGGGCTGCCAGTCGCCCTCGAAGACCCAGTAGCCGAACTCGCCGCGCACCGAGATGATCCGGCCGAAGAAGCCGCCGTCGATGAGCCGCTTGAGCTTGCGCAGACCGGGCAGGAAGAGCTTGTCCTGCACGACGCCGGTGCGTACCCCGGCCGCGTCCGCCGCCCGGGCCAGGTCGAGCGCCGCCGCGGTCTCCTCGGCCAGGGGCTTCTCCGTGTAGATGTGCTTGCCGGCCTCGATGGCCTGCCGGATCGCCTTCTCCCGCTGCTGGGTGACCTGCGCGTCGAAGTAGATCTCGACGTCGTCGCGGGCCAGCGCCGAGGTCAGGTCGGTGGTCCAGTCGGTCAGCCCGTGCCGCTCGGCGATCTCCCGGAGTTTCGTCTCGCTACGCCCGACCAGGACCGGTTCCGGCCAGATGGTCGTGCCGTCGGCCAAGGCCACCCCACCGGATTCGCGGATGGCCAGCAGCGAGCGGACGAGGTGCTGCCGGTAGCCCATCCGTCCGGTCACGCCGTTGACGATGATGCCGATCGACCTGCGGGTCATGGGTGTTCCTTCCGTCGTGCTGGTCGTGCCGATCCGTGCTCAGTGGTTGGCGGCCGCGCTGCCGAGCAACCCACGCAGATCGGTGGCGAGCCGGTCGAAGCGGGGATCCGACATCACAGACGCGTAGTCGCGGTGCGCCGGCAGCTCGACCGGGAAGGTGCGGATGATCCGGCCGGGCCGGGGACTCATCACCACGACCCGGGTGCCGAGGAAGACCGCCTCGGCGATGGAGTGGGTGACCAGCACCACGGTGGTGCCGGTCTCCCGCCAGATCCGGTGCAGCTCGGCGTTCATCTGCTCCCGGGTCAGCGCGTCCAGGGCGCCGAACGGCTCGTCCATGAGCAGCACCGGTGGGGAGTGCAGCAGCGCGCGGCAGAGCGCCACCCGCTGCTGCATGCCGCCGGACAGCTCGTGTGGCAGCGCCTTCTCGAAGCCGGTCAGGCCGGTCATCTCGATCAGCTCGTCCGCGCGGCGGGCCGCCTTCGCCCGGTCCATGCCACGCATCTCGGCCTGGAGCAAAATGTTGGCCCGAGCGCCGCGCCACTCGAGCAGCGCGGCCTTCTGGAAGACGAAGCCGATCTCCTTCTGTGGGCCGCGCACCGGCCGCTCCAGCAGCGACACCGCGCCGCTGGTCGGCGTGACCAACCCGGCGACGATCTTCAGCAGAGTGGACTTGCCACAGCCGGACGGGCCGACAATCGTGACGAACTCCCCGGGCTCGATGTCCAGCGACACGTCGTCCAGCGCGGTGGTCTGCGACCGACGGGTGGTGAACCGGACGGTCAGCCCGGACATCCCGATGGCGGTGCCGGTGGCTGCCGGCGCGGTGCTCACCGGGTCACCCCTGCGCCGCGTACGAGGAGTCCCAGTACGCGCTGGGCGCCCCCGGGTCCTTCAGCTCCGCGTAGCGGGACATCAGGTCGATGGTCTCGGTCCACTGGGCCTCGGTGTTCACCCCGGGCGGGCCTTCCGCGCCGATCAGCGGCATGTTGAGCGTGAGCTGCTTGGTGAGCACCTCGGGCGCTGGCTCGTTCTCGGCCAGGGCCACCATGGCGCTCACCGCGCCGGCCGGGTCGCGGGCGGCGTCGGCCCAGGACTTCTGGGTCGCCCGGACGAACTTGCGGACCAGCTCCGGGTCCTTCTGCAGGGTCTGGGTGTTGGCGATCAGGCCGGTGCCGAGCAGGTTCATCCCGTAGTCGGCGAAGAGCAGCACGTCGACCTTCTTGCCGGTCTTGCTCTCGATGGTGGGCGCCTGGTCGTGGAAGAAGCCCATGATGGCGTCGACCCTGCCCTCGGTCAGGGCGGCGATCTTGCCGGCGGCGTCCACGTTGACCACCTTGACGTCG
The DNA here is from genome assembly GCF_000718555.1 of Micromonospora chokoriensis. Lineage (GTDB taxonomy): Bacteria > Actinomycetota > Actinomycetes > Mycobacteriales > Micromonosporaceae > Micromonospora > Micromonospora chokoriensis_B. The sequence continues at coordinate 25,790 of NZ_JOAN01000018.1, read as the reverse complement.
TCCTTCTTGAGACCGTTCTTCTCCAACCAGGCCGGGAAGGTCGCGTAGAGGGCGTCGCCGGGGGTGCCGCCGACGGTCTTGCCCTTGAGGTCGGCCGGTGTCTTGATGTTCTTCTCGGTGAAGAACTCCACCGAGGAGGGCCCCTTCTCCAGGTACGCCCCGAGGCTGCGGACCGGCATCCCGCTGGCCACCGACTTGAGCAGCACCGGGCTGTCGGCCCAACCGAAGTCGGTCTGTTTCTGGGCGACCTGCTTGACCGTGTTGCCCGAGCCGTTGCCGGGCAGGATCTTCAGCTCGATGCCCTCGGCGGAGTAGTAGCCCTTCTGCAGGCCGTAGTAGAAGGGGGCGTGCTCGCCGTAGGGCACCCAGTTGAGGGTGAGGGTTACCTGCTTGCTGCCGTCGGCGTTGGTGCTGCCGGCGGGGTCGTCCCCACCGCAGCCGGTGGTGGCCAGGAGCAGGGCGGCGGTGGCCAGGATGGTGGTGGCGGTGCGTTTCATCGGTGCCTCCGTGATGGGTCGGTCAGGAGGTGGTGAGGGACACGCCGGCCCGGCGGCTGGCGTGCCACGGGATGAGCAGTGCCTCGGCGATCTCGACCAGGACGAACAGGACGATGCCGATGGCGGACATCAGGATCAGGTCGGCGAAGAGCAGCGGGGCGTCGAGGTTGCCGTTGGCCAGCAACAGGACGTAGCCGAGCCCTTCGCTGGCGCCGACGAACTCGCCGACCACGGCACCGACCACCGCGAGGGTGACGGCCACCTTCAGGCCGGCCATCAGGTGCGGCAACGCGTTCGGAAAACGGATCTTGCGGAAGGTGCGCCACGGCCCGGCCCCCATCGTGGCGGCGAGGTCGAGCAGCTCCGGGTCGGTGGAGCGCAGCCCGGCCACCCCGGAGATGACCACCGGGAAGAACGCGATGAGCACTGCCAGGATGATCTTCGGGGTGAGGCCGAGGCCGAACCAGACCACCAGCAGCGGCGCGATGGCGATCTTCGGGATGACCTGTGCGAACAGGACGATCGGGTAGAGCGCCTTGTCCAGGGTGCGGGAGTAGGCGATGGCGACCGCGGTGGCGAGGCCCAGCGCGGCGGCCAGCACGAAGCCGAGCACCGTCTCGTAGAGGGTGACCAGGGTATGCCGGGCCAGCTCGGACCACTGCTCGGTCATCGTCTCCCAGACCTGGGCGGGTGTGGGCACCAGGTAGTTCGGGACGTACCCCCGGGCTGCCACGAACCACCAGGCGGCGAAGAAGACCGCGAGCACCAACCCCGGGCGCCAGAGCGAGTCGGCGAAGGCCACCGCCCGGCGACCGAGCGTCGGTCGTGGTGAACGGCCACCGCCGCCGGGTGCCGAGCCGACCATCGTGGACGGAGGCGAACTGTCGACGCGAGCCGGCGCGGCCGAGGAATCGGCACCGCTCTGCGCGTCGGCGGTGGCCTGCCGACCCGCCGTGTCCAGAGAGTTCTCGGTCACGCGGAACCTCCTCGGGGCCCGGCACGGCACCCGTGGACCGGGCCGGTCGGCGGATCAGGCAAACGCTTTCCTTGCACCGTAGGGGGCACTTTCGCCCTGGGCAAGGGCTTTCCTCGATGTATTCGCGCTCAGCCGGCGGCCGGGTAGGTGTCGAGCAGGCCGCACATGCCCAACCGGCCACGCTCGACCGGCCCGGCGACCGCGTACACCCCGGCGTCGCCCAGGTGCCCCGGATCTCCCCGCTGCAGGGCGTCGAGCTGCGCGGCGGTGTCGGCGGCGGCACGGCCCGCGCCGGCCTCCCACCGCTGCCGCCACCGGGCCAGCAACGGCTGGCGCAGCGCGATCGCGGCGGCGTGGAAATCGGCCAGCGCCGAAGGCCCGCCGGCTCGCAGCGCCTGGAAGCCGCTCACCGCCAGATCCCGCCTGCGGTACGCGGCGTGCACGTCAGCGCCCGGCGCTCCCCCGTCGGGCAGCGCCGCCGCGGCGGCGTACGCGGCCGGGTCGGCCAGCACCTCGGGCGGAAAGGTCAGCACGGCGTCACCGGCCTCGGGCAGGCCGCTGTTCTGCATGAGCACCACGATGCTCAGCCCACCGGCGTTGACCAGGCGGTGCACGGTGCCCGGCTCGAACCAGACCACCACGCCCGGCCGCAGCGGCGTCTCCCGGAAGCCGGCGGTGGTCAGGGTCTGCACCGTGCCCTCGCCGTCGGTCACCACGTACCCCTCGGTGCAGCACAGGTGCACGTGCGGGGTGCCGCCGACCAGGCCGTCCGAGGCGACGGTGTCGTAGACGCGTAGTCGGGACACCCCGATCCCGCCGGGCAGCGGTGCGGCGAAGCGGTCGGACACGGCCGGGCCTCCCTGCGGGAAAGGGCTTTCTCTGCGGTACGGTGACGCTAGCCGGCACGACGAAACGTCGTCAACAGATCGAGGGGGCGGGCCATGGCGACCCTGTCCGATGTGGCCCGCCGGGCGGGCGTCTCACCCGCCACCGCCTCCCGCGTCATCAACGGCAGCAGCAAGCCGGTCACCGACGAGCTGCGCGAGCGGGTGCTCGCCGCCGTCGCCGAGTTGCAGTACGTGCCGAACGCCCACGCCCAACTACTGGCCCGCTCGCACCGCAGCGCGGTCGGCGTGATCGTGCACGACGTCTCCGACCCGTACTTCGCCGAGATCACTCGTGGCCTGCAACGCGTCGCCACCGACCAGGGCCGACTGCTGATGATCTGCAACAGCTACCGGGACCCGGACCGCGAGTTGGAGTACGTGGAGCTGCTGCGCGGCCACCAGGTGGCGGCGCTGATCCTCGCCGGCTCGGGCTACCACGACGAGGCGTTCACCCGGCAGCTCAACGAGAAGCTCACCGCGTACGAGGCCACCGGCGGGCGGGTGGCGGTGATCGGCCGGCACGAGCACTCCGGCGACGCGGTGATGCCGGACAATCGGACCGGGGGCTACCTCGCCGGGCGGGAGCTGTGCGCTCTGGGGCACCGGGCGATCGGCGTGGTCGCCGGCCCGCGCATCCTGACCACCACGACCGACCGGCTGGCCGGCCTCCGGCAGGCCCTCGCCGAGCAGGGCCGCGAGCTGCCCGAACGGCGCATCCGGTACGCGGAGTTCGACCGCGACGGCGGCGCCGAGGCCACCGCCCGACTGCTCGACGCGGACCCGGACCTGACCGCGATCGTGGCGCTCAACGACTCGATGGCCATCGGCGCGCTCGCTACCCTGCGCACGAGAGGGCTGGCCGTGCCGCAGCAGATCTCGGTGCTGGGCTTCGACGACATGCCGATCGCCCGGGACGTGACCCCGGCGCTGACCACCGTGCGACTGCCCCTTGTCGACATGGGTGTGCGGGCGATGTCCCTGGTGCTCGGCGTCGGGGCCCCGACGCCCCGGGTCGAGGTGCTCCCGGCCGAGCTGGTCCGCCGCGACACCGCCGGTCCCGTCCCACGGTCCACCCGCGCCACCGTCGGTTCCGCGCCACGCGCACGGCGAGGTGACGCCGCGTCGTGACCGGCGCCAGCCCGACCCAACGGCCCCTCACCAGCGCCGAGGTGGCGTACCTGGTCGGTGCGTCGTTCGGGCCGCAGACCCGGGTCCGGGACGCCGGTCCGCTGGCCGGTGGCGGTTACGCGACGGTCTGGTGGGCGCTTCTCGACGACGACCGCCGGGTGGTGCTGAAGCTGGCCCCGCCGGCCGGAACGCCGCTGCTGCGCTACGAGCAAGGGCTCTGCGCCGCCGAGGAGCGGTACTTCCGGCTCGTCGCCCAGCGGGCACCGCAGGTGCCCGTCCCGCCGGTGCTGCGACACGGCACCGACCCGGCGTACGGCGAGTGGTTGGTCACCGCGATGCTGCCCGGCCGGTCGCTGTCCGACCTGGCCGAGGCCGGTGTCGCGGTCGACGACGGCCCGGTGCGCTACGACCTCGGGGTGGCTCTCGCCGCGTTGCACCGGGTGACCGGTGACCGGTTCGGGTACGACGGCGAGCGGGCCGCCGGGGCGACCTGGCGGGCGGCGTTCACGGCGATGCTCGACGCGCTCCTCGCCGACGCCGCCGACTGGAACGTCCGGCTGCCGGTCACCCCGGAGCACCTGCGCGCGCTGGTGCGGCGGCACGCCGACGTGCTCGACGAGGTACGCCGCCCGGCGCTGCTGCACTTCGACTGCTGGGACGGCAACGTGCTGGCCGCTCCCGACGCGGACGGCCGGCTGCGGCTCTGTGGCCTGGTGGACGGCGAACGGTTCCTCTACGGCGACCCGCTACTGGACCTGGTCTCGCCGCTGCTCTTCCGGCGTGTCGAGGACGAGCCGGAGCACCCGCTGCTGCGCGGCTACCGGGCCGCCACCGTCGATCCGCTGGTGCTGGACGCTTCGGCACGCCGCCGGCTCGCCCTCTACCGGTTGCACCTGTACCTGCTGATGACGGTGGAGATGCCCAGCCGCGGCATGACCGCACAGACACATCCTGGGCGGCACGCCCGGCTGGCGGCCCTACTCGACGAGGAGCTCACCACGCTCGGCTCCCGCGGATAACGCATTGTCCGGGGCTCGTCCGGGGCTTAACCTCCCCCAGTGCTGATTCGGGAGTTCGTCGACCAGGACTGGTCGCAGGTGTGGCCGATCATCGAGGAGGTGATCCGGGCACAGGAGACGTTCGTCTACGACCCGGCGATGACCGCCGAGCAGTCGTACGGCATGTGGGTCGAGGCGGCGCCGGGGCGGACCGTCGTGGCGGTCGACGGCGAGCGGGTGCTCGGCACCGCGAAGATGGGCCCCAACCGGCCCGGGCCAGGCGCGCACATCTCCACCGCGAGCTTCATGGTCGCCGCCGACGCCCGGGGCCGGGGCGTGGGCACCGCGCTGTGCCGCGACGCGCTGACCTGGGCCCGCCAGCAGGGGTACGCCGGCATGCAGTTCAACGCCGTGGCGGAAGGCAACCGGTCGGCGGTGGAGTTGTACCTGCGGGAGGGCTTCACGATGGTCGGCACCGTGCCGGGCGCGTTCCAGCACCCCACCCTCGGCCGGGTCGGCCTGCACGTCATGTACCTGGAGTTCTGACCGAGCCGATCCGCCCGGGGCAGGATGCCATGGCATTCCCACCGCCTGAATCGTCTACGACATCAGCTCCATTGCGTCTCAACCACCAACGGTGCCGCCGGCCGGGGCCGCACGCATTCCGGGCTGTGCAGCGGCTGGCTCCGCACCAGCGCGGCGGACCGGGGTGAACAGACCCCCGATCGCGACCAGCAGGCAGCCAGCGCCCGCCGCAAGCGTCACCACCGACGTGCCGTGCCGGCCGGCGGCCCAGGTCAGCACGACAGCGCCGGCCGGGCCGAGGGCGTAGTGCGTGCTCCAGAACGCCGAGGTGACCCGGCCCAGCAGGTGATCGGGAGTGATCTCCTGGCGTAGCGACATCGAACAGATCCCACCGACGCTGAGACAGCAGAGGTATACCGCGGTCAGCGCGGTGACCGCCGGCACGGTCGTGGCGATGCCGACGCCCGCCACCGCGAAACCGCAGATCGCGTGCGCGCCGATCCAGGTCGCGCCGAAGCCGCGACGGCGACGCAGCGGTGCCACCAGCAACGCTCCGGCGACCGTGCCCAACGCCGCCAGGCCGAGCACCGTGCCGACGGTGCCCTCGGAGCCGCCGAGGTCGTGCGTGACGTGGTAGATCAGCACGTCGATGAAGCCGTAGGTGAGAAAGATGAAGACCGACAGCAGGACGGTCAGCGCGCGCAGCACAGGCTGTCGCCACAGGAACCGTGCCCCGGCCAGGAATTCGGCCAGCGGGCGTTGCCGGGGGGTAACGGCGTCGAGATCGACCTGGACGGGACGCAGTCTGATCAGCCACAGGCCGGCCGCGGAGAGCGCGAAGCTTCCCGCGTTGACGGCGATGGCGGTCGCCGGGCCGAAGCGGGCCGCCACCACACCGGCGAGCAGCGGCCCGAGGACGGCCGCCGCCGCGTACGTCGCCTGCAACCGGCCGTTGGCCTCGGTGATCCGGTCACGGTCGACGAGGTTGCGGACCGCGGTCACGGCGGCGACCTGGAACACCATGCCGGCCGCCTCACAGATCGGCAGCACGACGAAGAGCAACCAGACCTGCGCGCCGGCGAGCCACGCCAGTGGCACCAGGCTGTAGAGCACCAGCCGGGTCAGGTCCGCCACGATCATCAGCGTGCGACGGTCGTACCGGTCGACCAGCACCCCGCCGAAGACACCGGCGACGACGGATGCCGCACCCGCGACGGCGGTGAGCAGGCCCATCTGTGCCACCGACCCGGTCGCCTGGAGCACCAGCAGCGGCACCGCCAGGTAGGCGAACGAGTCGCCGGCCGCCGAAAGCGACTGGGCAATCCAGTACGTGCCGAAGGTGCGGTCCCGCCAGAGCGGAGCCCGACCGGTGGCGGCAGATCGGCTCATCGCGCCAAGGGTAGTGAACGCGGCCGTCCGACGCTGGCCGTGGCTGGATCAGCATCCACCACGTCGCCGTCAGCCGGTGCTGGTGAGGTCGGTCGTCGCCGCGAGTTCCGTGACCACGTCCAGGAGCCGGTGCAGCGCGGGTGCCGTGTTGCCCGCCAACCACACCATCTCGGTGTGCGCGTAGGCGCCAGTCAGCGGGACGAACACCACGCCGCTGCGCCGAAGGCTGGCCGCCGAGCAGGCGAGCCGGGTGACGCCGAGCCCGGCGGCGACCAGGCCGAGGAGGCTCTGCACGCCGGCCTCCTCCTGAACGATGGTCGGTGCGAAGCCCGCTTCCCGGAACTGGTCCTCGTAGGCGCGGTGCCAGGGTTCCCAGGAGCTGCGCGGCGTCATGACCCACGGTTCGTTCGCCAGATCGGCGAGCGTCAACTCGTCGCGCCCGGCGAGCGGGTGGCCCTCGGGCAGCACCGCGCAGACCGGTTCGGTCGTCAGTCTCCTGGACTCCAGGCCGCCAACCAGCGGGGTCCGGGTGAAGGCGACGTCGAACTGCCCGCCGAGGACGCCCTGGACCAGCGGCGCGATGCTTGTGGACTCGGTAGCCAGGTGCAGGTCGGGGAGGTGGTGGCGCACCGCCCGGACCACCGGGGGTAGGAGGTGGTTGGCGACGGTGGTCAGGAATGCGAGCCGGAGGGTGCCGACCTCGCCCCGCAGGGCTCGTCCTACGACGGCGGCGGCCTGCTCGGCGCGGTCCGTCACGGCGCGCGCCTCGGGCACGAACAGGGTGCCGATGTCGGTGAGGGTGGTGCCGCGGCTGTCGCGGTCGAACAGCTTTACCCCGAGGGCGCGTTCCAGGGCGGTGATCTGCTGCGACAGCGACTGCTGGGCGATCATCAGGCGGGCGGCGGCCCGGGTGAAGCTCAGCTCCTCCGCGAGGACCAGGAAGTAGCGCAGTTGTCGCAGCTCAGGCATGGCCACAGGCACAGACTGTAGCCACGCCAGGAAGAGCGTGTTGGCGGTCCGCGCAGACCTCCGCGCACGATCGTTGCGGAGGGCGGTGCCGGCACACCGTACGCCTGTACGGCGAGCCGGCGCGGCCACGTGAGACAACCACCGAAAGAAGTCAATCATGGCTGAAACACGCGTCACCACGCCGTTCAACGGCCGTTCCACCGCCGCCGACGTCGTGGCCGGTATCGATCTGACCGGGCAGCGCGCCATCGTCACCGGCGCCTCGTCGGGCATTGGGGTGGAGACCGCTCGGGCGCTCGCCGAGGCGGGCGCCGAGGTGACCCTGGCGGTACGGGATGTGCGGGCCGGAGAACGGACCGCGCGGGAGATCGGCACCGGGGCCGCGACCCGCTTGATCCGGGTCGCCCCGTTGGACCTGTCCGACCAGCGCTCGGTCGCCGCTTTCGTGGCCGCCTGGGCTGGCCCCCTGCACATCCTGGTCAACAACGCCGGGGTGTCGGCGACGCCCGAGATGCGGACCGCGCAGGGCTGGGAGTTGCAGTTCGCCACCAACCACCTCGGCCACTTCGCACTCGCCAACGGGCTGCACCGGGCGCTCGCCGGGGCCGGTCGGGCCCGCGTGGTGTCACTGAGTTCCATCGCCCACGTTTCCGCCCCGATGGTCTTCGAGGACGTCAACTTCCGGGCACGCCCCTATGACCGTCTCCTGGCGTACGGGGAGTCGAAGACCGCCACCGCGCTGTTCGCGGTCGAGGCGAACCGGCGCTGGGCCGGCGACGGCATCACCGTCAACGTGGCCAACCCCGGCGCGGTCGCCACCAACCTCGGACGGCACCTCACCGAGGAGGACTACGCGAACCTTCCGGCGTTCGACTTCAAGACCCCGCAGCAGGGGGCCGCGACCTCAGTGCTGCTCGCCGCCGCGCCGCAGCTGGAGGGCATCGGCGGCCGGTACTTCGAGGACTGCGAGCAGGCGGTGCGTCACCGCCCGGAGACGCCGCTGCGAGGCGTCGCCGACCACGCGATCGACCCCGCGGCGGCGGCGCGACTGTGGCAGCTCTCGCTGGACCTGCTCACCGGTGCCGAGAGTGCCTGAACACCCGGAAACGGCCGGCGGGGTCCCCCGCGGCCGTTTCCGGGAAGCACGAAACGCTCAGCCCTTGCGCAGCGGCGCGAGTGCCGTGCTCCAGGCGACCACCTGGTCGAGCGTGGCGGCCAGCGAGTCCTGGTGGAACTGGTTGGGCTTGAAGACGCTGAAGTTCTCGAAGTCGGTGAAGAGCGACAGCGCGACCTGCGAGCGCACGTCGGCCATCTGCAGCTCGCCGGAGATCAGACGCAGGTGCTCCACGGCGCGCGTCCCGCCGACCGAGCCGTAGCTGACGAAGCCGACGGCCTTGTTGTTCCACTCGGCGTAGAGGAAGTCGATCGCGTTCTTCAGGGCACCCGAGGTCGAGTGGTTGTACTCGGGGGTGACCATGACGAACCCGTCGAACGACGCGATCGTCTCGGCCCACCGCTTGGTGTGCGGCTGGGTGTACTGGCCCATCGAGGGCGGGTACGCCTCGTCGAGGTGCGGCAGCTGGTAGTCGAGCAGGTCGATCAGCTCGTACTCCGCGTCGGAGCGCTGCTTGGCGATCTCGAGCACCCAGCGGGCGACGGCCTCGCCGTTACGCCCCGGGCGGGTGCTTCCGAGGATGATCCCGATCCTGGTCATGTGTGGCGCCTTTCAGAGGTCCTTGCCTGACGGCCGGAACGCTAGCCATTGCTTGCTCGGTCAAGCAAATATCTGGGCTATGGGCGTGGTCACACGGAGAGTGAGCACTTGCTGAGTCAAGCAAGTATGATAAGAGGATGCCCAACGCCTCCCCAGAGACTCCGCAGCCCCTGACCCCCGATGAGGAGTCCCTGGTCCGCGCCCTGGGCCAGGTGATGCACGTCCTGCCCCGCGCGATCGACGCCGACATGGTCGGTGACCGTCAGCTACCGCTCACCGAGTACACCGCGCTGATGAACCTCTCCGAGACACCGGGCCGGCGGATGCGCATGAACGAGCTGGCCGCGCTCTGCCACCTCTCGCTCAGTGGCATGACCCGCACGATCATCCGGCTGGAGACGCAGGGCCTGGTCCGGCGGGAACGGTGCGAGGAGGACGCGCGCGGCTGGAACGCCGTCCTCACCGACGCGGGCTTCGCCCGCCTGGAGGAGTCCTGGCCCAGCCACCTGGCGGCCGTACGCCGCCGGTTCCTCCAGCACTTCGCGGGCTTCGACCTCGACGTGCTGGCCCGCGCGTTCCAGCGGGCCGGCACGTCAGAGACGACCGGCTGAGCCGACGTCGGTCACCGGGCCGGAGCGTGGGCGGCGAGCGGGTTGGTGAGGGTGCCGACGAACTGGAGAGCCGCCGACGGGTCGGCCAGGTCGATCATCTGCTGGTTGTTGCGCAACTGCAGCCGGTTGAGGCAGGAGAGCGTGAACTCCGGGGCGAACAGGTCGTAGTGGCGTACCCGCTCGGCCAGGTGCGGAACCCGGTCGAAGTAGTCGGCGGCGCACGCCGCGACCGTACGCCAGAAATCGTCCTCGGCGAGCACACCAGCCTCGACCAGGACCGCGTTGAGGTGCCGCAGGAAACAGTCCACCACGTCGGTGAAGATGGTCAGCAGCTTGGTGTCGTCGGGCACCTCGACGCGGATCCGCTCCACCGCTTCGGGCAGCTCGACGTCGCCGCTCATCACCGCGATCTCCTCGGCGATGTCCTTGAAGATCACCCGCTGGACCGTGTCCTGCTCGTCGAGGACCAGGATGACGTTCTCGCCGTGCGGCATGAAGGCCAGGTCGTGGGCGTAGAAGCTGTGCAGCAGCGGGGTCAGGTAGGCGTCCAGGTAGCGGCGCAGCCACGCCTCGGGCGTCCGGCCGGACCGGGCGATCAGCGCCGCCGCCAGCGAGCCGCCGTCGTCGTCGACGTGCAGCAGCGCGGCCATGGTGGACAGTCGCTGCCCCGGCGCCAGGTCGGGCACCGGGCTCTCCCGCCACAGGGCGGCCAGCATCTTGCGGTACGGGGAGGTGCGCTCGGTCGCCGCCTCGTACTGCCGGTGCCGGTAACCCACCGCGGCCCGCTCCCGGATGACGGTCAGGCCGGTGCCGGTCAGCACCTCGTCGGAGGCGATCAGGTCGGCCAGCCAGTCGTTGATCGCCGGGGTGGCCGCCATGTACGCGGCCGACAATCCTCGCATGAAGCCCATGTTCAGCACCGACAGCGCGGTCTTGACGTAGTGCCGACCCGGCTCGCTGACGTTGAAGAAGGTGCGGATGGACTGCTGGGCGAGGTACACGTCCGGGCCGGGGCCGAGGTGCACCAGCCGGCGCTCGGCCAACTCCCCGGCGAAGGTGACCGCCAGCTTGTTCCACCACTGCCACGGGTGCGCCGGGATCAGGTGGTAGTCGGCGAGGTCCAGCCCGAGATCGGCCATCGTGGCCGCGAACCGGGCCCGGGTCTCGGCGTCCAGCTCGCCCTCAATGAGCGTGTCGTAGTCGAGGTCGGCGGCGCTGCTGAACGTCGAGTGGTCCCGGTGCGCGGCCAGCCACTCCAGCCGCACCGGCGCTGCGGCCTCTGGGGCGTACCTGTGGTACTCGTCGACGCCGAAGCCGAGCCGGCCGTTGTTGGCCACGAAGCAGGGGTGTCCCTCGGTCATCGAGGTCTCGATGGTCTGGAAGTCCGCCTCGGCCAGCTCAGCGGCGCTCGGCGCGGCCTGGGCCAGCTTGTACGCCGTACCTGCCAGCGTCGAGGTGATCTCCTCCAGGTAGACCGGGAGCACCCGCGCGGAGAGCCCGAGGGTGGCGCGCAGTTCGACGATGAGGTCCACCGCGTCCGGTGCCAGCGACTCGCCGTCGCGGTGCCGGGTGATGCTGTCCGCGTCGATCTGCCAGTGCGCCAGGGCGAGCACCCGCGCCGCGAACCGGTAGGTGACCGTGCCGTCGTCGCTGCGGACCTCGTACCACTGCCGGTCGTCGGGGCCGGGCACGGCTTGCGGGGTGAGCAGCCGCTCGTGGGTGAACTCGGCGAACGCCTTGCGGACCAGCAACCGGTTGGCCCGGGCCCAGCGCTGCGGGGTGAGATGTCCGACCGGGTCGCCGGGCACGGCGTGCTCGGCGTAGGAGGACGGTTGGGTGGGGACGGCGGTGGTGGTCACGCCGGGGCTCCTTCGATTCGGGTGGCGGCGGCGCGGTCGGCGGCGGCACGGTCGGCGGCGGCCTGGAACTGGGCTCGGGTGCAGACGCTGAGCAACGCGTCCTTCTCGGGCTTGGCGATCGGGCCGACGACCGCGAAGCCGACGGCGGCGTTCAGCGCGTGCACGGCGGTGTTGCGTACGTCCGGCTCGACCACCACCCGCCGGGTCGTCGGGTCGGCGAAGAGCCACGCCATGACGGTGCCGATCACCGCCCGGGTGAAGCCGTGCACGGGCGTGTCGACCGGCGCGCAGAGGAAGTGCATGCCCACGTCACCGGGCTGGTGATCGTAGCGGCCGACCAGCTCGACGTGGGCCGGGTCGTAGCGCTCCGCGAGGAAAGCGGGCCTCCCCCGCCACAGCCCGAGGTACGCGTCGTGGTGCGGGTGCTCGGCGATCCGCCGGTACTCCTCGGTCACCTGGGCCTGATCGGCGTCCTGCATCAGCCAGAACGCCGCCTTCGGGTGGGTCACCCAGGAGTGCAGCAGCGCCGCGTCGGCGTCCGGATCGAGCGGCCGCAGTGCGAACTCACCGAGCCGGTCGTCGACGCGGGTGAAGACGGTGGTCACGACGTCACCCCGAACTCCTGGAAGGTGATGCTCTTCTCGATCGGGTAGTGCTCCCGGCCGAGCAGCTCACGGATGATCCAGGAGTTGCGGTAGGCGCCCATGCCCAGGTCCGGTGAGGTGATGCTGTGCGTGTGGGTGCCGGCGTTCTGCAGGAAGATGCCCCGCCCGCTGTGGTCGATGCTGTAGTTGCGGGCCACGTCGAAGCGCCCGTGCGCGTCCCAGCGGATCCGGTCGCGCACCGGCGTGAGGAACTCCGGCACCCGGTAGTGGTAGCCGGTAGCCAGGACGAGGCCCTCGGTACGCAGGGCGAAGTCGCGCTCCTGCTCCGCCTGGCGCAGCCCCAGCGTGTACTCCCCGTCCTGGTAGTCGGCGCTGACCAGTTCGGTGTTGGTGAGCAGGCGGGTGTTCACCGGTCCGTCGACGCTGTGCGCGTAGAGCAGGTCGAAGATGTCGTTGATCAGGTCGGCGTTGATTCCCTTGAACAGGCCCTTCTGCTCGGACTCCAGCCGGTAGCGGGTCGCCTCGGGCAGCGCGTGGAAGTAGTCCACGTAGTCCGGTGAGGTCATCTCCAGCGTCAGCTTGGTGTATTCGAGCGGGAAGAACCGCGGTGACCGGGTCACCCAGTTGAGCTGGTAGCCGTACCTGTCGATGTCACCGAGCAGGTCGTGGTAGATCTCGGCGGCGCTCTGCCCGCTGCCCACCACTGTGATGCTGCGCTTGGTGCGCAGCGCCGCCCGGTGCTCCAGGTAGTGGGAGTTGTGCACGGCGTCGCCGGGCAGCTCGGCGACGGCCGGGGGCAGGTGCGGCGGGGTGCCGGTGCCGAGCACCAGGTGCCGGGCCCGGTATTCGACGGTCTCCCCCGCGCCGGTGCTGGCCCGCACCACGTACCGCTCGTCGGTGGAATCGAACTCCACGTTGGTCACGGTCTGACCGAAGCGCAGGTTCGGCAGCTTCGCCGCCGCCCACCGGCAGTACGCGTCGTACTCGCTGCGCAGCGGGTAGAAGCTCTCCCGGATGTAGAACGGGTAGAGCCGGCCGATCTCCTTGAGGTAGTTGAGGAAGGAGTACGGCGACGTCGGGTCGGCGAGGCTGACCAGGTCGGCGATGAACGGGGTCTGCAACCGGGCCGACTCCAGCAGCATGCCGGGGTGCCAGGCGAGGCTCGGCCGGGCCTCCAGGAACACCCCGTCCAGCTCGTCGATCGGCGCGGTGAGGCAGGCCAGACCCAGGTTGTACGGGCCCAACCCGATGGCGATGAAGTCGTGGGTGGACATCGGTGTCTCCAGGCGCGGGTTCGTGGTCACCGGCGTCAGCCGACAGGGCAGGTCAGGTCGGCGTCGGCGTCGACGTGGTCGTGCACGTACCGGCCGGCGTGGGTGGCGATCAGGTCCAGCACATAGCCGACGTCGTCGACGGTGGTGGCCGGGTTGAGCAGGGTGAACTTCAGGAAGTGCCGGCCGTCCACCCGGGTTCCGGCGACCACGGCGAGACCGGACGCCGCGAGGGCCTCCCGGGCGTGCAGGTTGGCGGCGTCGGCCAGCTCCCGGCCGGGGCCGGTGGGCAGGTAGCGGAAGACCACCGTGCTCAGCTCGGAGCGGGTCACCACCTCGAAGCGGGGGTCCTCGCTGACCAGTTGCCAGGCGTCGGCGGCCCGGTCGACGACGTCGTCGAAGAGCGCGCCGAGCGCGTCCGGGCCCATCACCCGCAGGGTGAGCCAGAGCTTCAGCGCGTCGAAGCGGCGGGTGGTCTGCAGGCTCTTGTCGACCTGGTTGGGGATGCGCTGCTGCACCATCCGAGCCGGGTTGAGGTAGTCGGCGTGGTAGGTGGCGTGCCGCAGCACCCGCTGGTCGCGGACCAGCAGCGCGCTGGAGCTGACCGGCTGGAAGAACGACTTGTGGAAGTCGACGGTCACCGAGTCGGCCCGCTCGATGCCGTCGAGCAGGTGCCGGCGCGTCGGTGAGACGAGCAGACCGCAGCCGTACGCGGCGTCGACGTGCAGCCAGACGCCGGCCGCCGCGCAGATCGCGGCCAGCTCGGTGAGCGGATCGATCGAGCCGAAGTCGGTGGTGCCGGCGGTGCCGACGACGGCCATCACCACCAGACCAGCCTCGCGGCACCGCTCGATCTCCTCGCGGACGGCCGCCGCGGAGATCCGTCGCCGAGTGTCGGTGGCCACCGCGATGACCGCGTCCGGGGCGAGGCCGAGCAGCTTGGCCGACTTCTGCACGCTGAAGTGACCGGCGGCGGAGGTGAGCACGCGCAGCCGGGGCAGCAGCTCGGCGCGGGCCGCCGGGCCGACCGCGTCGACACACGCCTCCTCCCGGGCCAGCAGCAGCGCCTGGAGATTGGACTGGCTGCCACCGCTGGTGAAGATGCCGTCGGCGCGGGGGCCGAGGCCGATCCGTTCGGCGGTCCAGTCGATCAGCCGCCGTTCGATGAGGGTGGCCCCGGAGCTCTGGTCCCAGGTGTCCAGCGAGGAGTTCACGGCGGTGAGCACCGCCTCGCCGAGCAGCGCCGGGATGGCGACCGGGCAGTTGAGGTGCGCCAGGTAGCGGGGGTGGTGGAACCAGACGGCGTCGCGCAGGTAGACGTTGTCCAGCTCGTCCAGTGCGGCGCCGGCGTCGCCCAGCGGCCGGTCCAGGTCCACCCGGTCGACCAGGGGGGCCAGCTCGGCCGGGGTGATCCCGGTGACCGGACGGTCCACGGTAGCCACCCGGCGGGCGACCCGGTCGACGCCGTCGGCGATGGCCTGACGGTACTGCTCGACCGAGCCGCCATGCAGCAGCTGGGCTCGCGCGGCGGTCGACGCCGATGGCGGCGCGGTGCTCTCGACGGCGGGGTACGTCGGCACGGTCACGGAATGTCCTTCCACGTTCTCGATGAGGGGCAGCCGGAACCCACCCCAGGCGCGGCGATGCGCCTCGGGGGTGGTCTCGGTCAGCTGACCTTCTTCGCGTTCCGGATGGCGGTGGCGAGGTTCTCCAGCAGCGGCGCGGAGCCGGCGTACGAGAAGCGGGGCACCGCGTCCCACGGGCTCACCTGGTTGGCCTTGACCGCCGGCAGTTGCTGCCAGGTCGGCTTGGCGGTGAGGTCCTTGGCCTGCAGCGCGGTGCTGCGGTTGTCCAGCAGGATCAGGTCGGCCGGGAACTTGCCGGCGCTCTCCCAGCTCAGCGCCTCGAAGTAGTCGCCGGCTTCAAGCTTGGTGGGGACCACGATGTCGACGCCCAACTCGGCGAAGTACATCAGGTCGGTGCTGACCTTCGGGTTGGAGACGTAGAAGAGGTCGGGGCTGCCGGAGCAGGCCATCACCTTGATTCCGGGGTTGGCCTTGACCGCCTGCCGGACCGCGTCGGCGGCGGCGTCGAAGCGGGTCTTCGCGTCGGTGACCTTCTTCGCGGAGAGGTCCGCGCCGAGCGATTCGGCCAGCGCGGCGTACCGCTCGATGGGCTTGGTCATGGGCACCCGGGCGGTGGTGATCGCCACGCTGGGCGCGAGCGGGAGGATCTTGGCCTTGCTCTCGTCCGGCACGTACCAGAGGGCGTCCGGGTCGTACATGTGGGTGACCAGCAGTTCGGGGCGCAGGGCCGCGTACTTCTCCAGGCTGAACTCGCCCCACACGTTGCCGAGGATCTCGACGGCCTCGATGTTCAGGTCGCCGGCTTGCGGGTCGGCCGTGCCGTCGGCGCGCTTGGTCTCACCGAACACACCTACGAGCTGCTTGTCGAGACCGAAATCGATCAGCGCCGCCGCCACGCCGGTGAAGGCCACCACGCGGGTCGGGCGGGCCGCCGCCTCGACCTTCGTGCTGCGGTCGTCGGTGAACGACCAGGGGCCACTTCCGGTGCCGGTAGCGGGCTTCGCGGCGTCGTCCTGGCCACAGGCGGCGAGCAGGGTGGCCAGCGTGGCGGCGCCGCCGGCGGCCAGCAGGCCACGGCGGGTGAGACGACGAGCGGACAGGGCATCGGGCATGGTGTTGTCTTTCGATCAGGGGTTGGCCGGGGTCGACCAAGGCAGCGGGGTTAGGTTAGCCTAACCTCGGTCATTGTCAACAGCGGTTCGCCGAGTCGCCACCACCCCGGAGCCCACACTGGACGCCACACCCACCGTCACCCGACCGGCACCGCCCGTGCCGGCCAGGGAACCGGCCGTACCCCCGAGCCGGCGTGGTCGTCGTGCGGCCCGCGCCGCCGGCCTGGTCACCGCCGTGGCACTGCTCGCGGTGATCGTGGTGCTCAGCATCGCGGTCGGCGCGAAGGCCATGCCGCTCGCCGACGTCTGGTCCGGCCTGCTGCACCGCGACGCCACCGAGTACGCGGTGGTGCACCGGATGCGCCTGCCCCGCACCCTGCTCGGGCTGCTCGCCGGCACCGCGCTCGGCGTGGCCGGCGCGGTCATGCAGGCCCTCACCCGCAACCCCCTGGCCGACCCCGGGCTGCTCGGCATCAACGCCGGCGCGTCCGCGGCCGTCGCCACCGCTGCCGCGTTCCTGGGCGTCACCGCCGTCGGCGGGTACGTCTGGTTCGCGCTGCTCGGCGCGGCGGTGGTGACCGCGCTCGTCTACGCCGTCGGCGGCGGACGGGGCGCCACTCCGGCCCGACTCGCGCTGGCCGGCGCGGCGCTCAACGCCACCCTCTACTCGTACGTCAGCGCGGTGATGCTGCTGGACACCGCCTCGCTGGAGCGGCTGCGCTTCTGGACGGTCGGCTCGCTGGCCAGCGCGGACTCCGCAACCGTGACCCGGGTGCTGCCGTTCATCCTGGTCGGGCTGCTGGTCGCGCTCGGCGCCGCCCGTCCGCTGAACGCGCTCGCGCTCGGCGATGACGCGGCGCGAGCCCTCGGCGCTCGACCCGCGCTGATCCGCGTCGCCGTGATCGTCGCGGTCACCCTGCTCTGCGGCGCGGCGACCGCCGCGTGCGGCCCGATCGTCTTCGTCGGGCTGCTGGTGCCGCACCTGGTGCGGGCCCTGACCGGCCCGGACCTGCGCTGGCTGCTGCCGTACTGCGCGGTGCTCGCGCCAGCGCTGCTGCTCGGCGCCGACGTGCTCGGCCGGGTGCTGGGTCGGCCCGGCGAACTCCAGGTCGGCATGGTGACCGCCGTGCTGGGCGGCCCGCTCTTCCTGTGGCTGGTCACCCGCCGACGGGTGGCCCAACCGTGAGCGAGCGAACCAGCAGGCTCAGCAGCGTGACGCCTCGCGTCATCGCGCAGCGAAGCGGAGCGATGGCGTGAGCGTTCTGCGTACTCCTGGGGGGTTGTCGTTGCGGTTCCGGCCCCGCGCGTTGGGCGTCGGAGCCGGCGCGGCGCTGCTCGCGGCCGGGTTCGGCCTGGTGGCCCTGGGCAGTGGCGACTATCCGATGGGGCCGGCCGACGTGCTGCGCACGCTGATCGGCGGTGGCACCCCGGCGGAGCAGTTCATCGTGCACGAGCTACGGCTGCCCCGGCTGGTCACCGCCCTGCTGGTCGGTGCGGCGCTGGCTCTGGCCGGCACGGTGTTCCAGTCGCTGGTCCGCAACCCGCTGGGCAGCCCGGACATCCTGGGCTTCACTCAGGGCGCGTCGACCGGCGCGCTGGTGGTGGTCGTCCTCGGCGGCAGCAGCCTGGCCCTCGCGGGCGCAGCGGTCGTCGGTGGGCTCGGCACCGGCCTGGCGATCTACGCGCTCGCCTGGCGGCGCGGAGTGCACGGCTACCGGCTCATCCTGGTCGGCATCGGCGTGGCCGCGATCCTGACCGGCGTCAACGGCTACCTGCTGACCCGGGCACCGCTGATGGACGCCGCCCGCGCGGTGCTCTGGCTCACCGGCAGCCTGGACGGGCGGGGCTGGGCCAACGCCGGGCCGCTACTGGCCATCCTCGTGGTGTTGGCGCCGCTGGTGCTCGTCGGCTGTGCCCCGGCGCTGCGGATGATGGAGTTGGGCGACGACGCGGCCAGTGCCCTGGGCGTGCCGGTACGCCGGCTGCGCCTGGTGCTGCTCGCCGCGGCCGTGCTGCTGGTCTCGTTCGCGGCAGCCGCCGCCGGTCCGGTGTCCTTCGTGGCGCTCGTCGCCCCACACCTGGCGAAACGGCTGACCCGGGCACCGGGCCCGAACCTGGTGCCGTCGATGACCGTCGGCGCGGCGCTGCTGGTCGGCGCCGACCTGCTGGCCCAACGCGCGTTCGCCGGGCACCAACTGCCGGTCGGCGTGGTGACCGGCGTGATCGGCGGCGGCTACCTCGTCTGGCTGCTGGCCGTGGAACGCCGGGCGGGCCGGCTGTGAACACCCGTGACGCCCTCGAAGGAGCACCCATGCGACCCGGCGATTCCCGGCTCGGCGGCACCTCGCTGACCCTCGCCTACGACCAGCGCACCATCGCCGAGGACCTGACCGTGGCGGTGCCCGACAAGTCCTTCACGGTGATCATCGGCCCGAACGCGTGCGGCAAGTCGACGCTGCTGCGCGCGCTGTCCCGGATGCTGCGCCCGAGCGCCGGTGCGGTCCTGCTGGACGGACGGGACATTCACGACCTGCCGGCCCGCAAGGTGGCCCGTACGCTCGGCCTGCTGCCGCAGTCGTCCATCGCACCGGACGGCATCAGCGTCGCCGAGTTGGTCGCCCGGGGCCGCTACCCCCATCAGGGGCTGCTGCGGCAGTGGTCGCGCGAGGACGAGCGAGTGGTCGACGAGTCGATGGCCGCGACCGGGGTCGACGACCTCGCCGACCGGCCGGTGGACGAGCTGTCCGGCGGGCAGCGGCAGCGGGTCTGGATCGCCATGGCGCTGGCCCAGCAGACGCCCCTGCTGCTGCTCGACGAGCCGACCACGTACCTCGACATCGCCCACCAGATCGAGATCCTGGACCTCTGCGCCCGGCTGCACGAGGAGCAGGGCCGCACGCTCGTCGCGGTGCTGCACGACCTGAACCACGCGGCCCGCTACGCCACCCACCTGATCGCCATGCGCGACGGACGCGTGGTGGCCGCCGGGGAGCCGGCGTCGGTGGTCACCGCCGACCTGGTGGCGGAGGTGTTCGGGCTGCCCTGCCGGGTCATCGACGACCCGGAGACCGGCACCCCGCTCGTCGTCCCCGCGGCCCGACGCCGCGCCACCACGCCGGCATGAGCGCGCAGCGTTTCCGTGACCCGTGGGGGGTACCGCACCTGCGGGCCGACGACCCGCTCGCGCTGGCGGCGGCGCAGGGCCGGGTGACCGCGTACGACCGGGCCTGGCAGATCGAGGTGGAACGGCACCGGGCCCGGGGCACCAGCGCGGCGTTTCTCGGCCCTGACGCGCTCGGCTGGGACCGGTTCGTCCGGCAGGTCCGGCTCGACGACACCGCACGCCGCTGCCACGCGGCGCTCGATGAGGCGACCGCCGAATGGGTCGGCGCCTACGTGGACGGCGTCAACGCCGGTCTCGCCGCCGGGGCGGCCCGGTCGCCGGAGTTCGCCGCCACCGGGCTGCACCCCGGCCGGTGGGAGCCGTGGACACCGCTCGCCGTCTGGCTGGGCCACCACATCCTGTTCGCGGGGTTCCCCGGCAAGCTGTGGCGCGAGCATGTGGCGCAGCGGCTCGGGCCGGACGCGGTCGACGCGTTCGCCACCGACGGGCCGGCCGTCGCCGGCAGCAACGGGTGGCTGCTCGCCGCCGAGCGCACCGGCACCGGGGCCGCGCTGCTCGCCGGCGACCCGCACCGGTTCATCGAGGATCCGGGCGTCTACCAGCAGATCCGGCTGGCCTGCCCAGAGTACGACGTGGTGGGGCTCGCGGTGCCGGGCGTGCCGGGCATCGCGCACTTCGGGCACACCGGTGCAGTGGCCTGGGCGATCACCAACGCGATGGCCGACTACCAGGACGTGTACGCCGAGCGGCTGCGCCGCGACGGCCCCCGGGTGCAGGCGCTCGGCCCGGACGGCTGGCGACCGGCGTACCGCCACGTCGAGACGATCGAGGTGGCCGGGGCCGACCCGGTCGAGGTCGAGGTGGTGGAGACCGACCGGGGTCCGGTGATCGCCGGTGGGCCGGACGACGAGACGGCGCTCAGCCTGCGCTACCCGCCCCGGGTCCGTGGTGACCTCGGCTTCGCGACGCTGCCGGAGCTGCTACGGGCCCGCACGGTAACCGATGTGGACCACGCCCTGCGGCACTGGGTGGAGCCGGTAAACGTGGTACAGGCAGCGGACACCGCCGGAGGGCTGCTGCACCGGGTCGCCGGGGCGGTGCCGCTGCGGCACCCGGAAAACGGCCGGCGGGTGGTCCCCGGGTGGGACGCCGCGCACGCCTGGCAGGGCTGGTACGCGCCGATGCCCTCGGCCGAGGTGCGCGGTCGGGCGGTGATGGCCAACGAGCGTGGGCTGGCGGCGCCGCTCGGGGTGGAGTTCGCCCCACCGCACCGGGCGCACCGCATCGCCGAGCTGCTCGACGCCGGTTCGGCCTGGACGGCCGACGAGTTGGCCACCGTGCACACCGACACGTACCTGGGCGCGGCCGGGCCGCTGCTGGCAGTCCTGCAACGGCTGACCGGCCTCGGCCCGGCCGCCGCCGCGCTGCGCGATCGGTTGCTGCGCTGGGACCGCCGGATGGCCGCCGACAGCACGGACGCGGCGGCGTACGCCATCCTGCGGGCGGCGCTCGTACGCCGGATCGCCGCTGACCCGGCGCTGGCCGCGCTGAGCGAGCTGCCCGCGTACCCCGAGGTGTTCGCGCCCTGGCTGGCGCTGACGCCGCGCGTCGGTTACGCGCTGGAGCACCTGCTCGGCGCGGCCCCGCTGTCCGGTGTGGACATCACCGCGCTGGTCCGCGCGGCGGCCGAGGAGGTCGGCGACGCGACGGCCGCGACGGCGCCCTGGGGGGACCTGCACCGGCTGGCGCCGTGGCGGGCCCTGCCCGGCCCGGACACCGGCCCCGGCCCTCGACTCGACGGCGACCACGACTGTGTGTTGGCCACCTCCAGCGTGCCGGGGGTCACCCACTGGTGCTTCCGGGGGCCGGCGGCGCGCTTCGTGTGGGACCTAGCCCGGCGCGCGGACAGCCGCTGGGTGGTCCCCCACGGTGCCTGCGGCGTGCCTGGCGACCCGCACCACGACGACCAGAGCCCTGCCTGGCTGGCCGGGGAGTTGCTGCCGGTCGTGACGGACTGGGACCGCCTCGTTGAGGAGCCAGATGAACACTGATCAGCAGCACTACCGCAGCGACGTCACCGGGTTCGGGGTGGTCACCATCCGTGCCGTGCGGCCGGACCACGACGTCGACCTGCTGCACGGGTGGGTCACCCAGGACCGGGCCCGCTTCTGGGGGATGCGGGAGGCGAGCCGCGAACGGGTGCACGAGATCTACGCGTACCTGGACTCGCTGAGCACCCATCACGCGTACCTGGTGCACCGCGACGGCGTCCCGGCCGCGCTGGCCCAGACCTACCAGCCCGAAGCCGACCCGGTGGGCGAGTGCTACGACGTACGCCCCGGCGACATCGGCGTCCACCTGCTCATCGGGCCACCGGTGGCAGCCGAGCGCGGGTTCACCGGCGCGCTGTTCGGGGCGATCCTCGACTTCGTCCTCGCCGATCCGCGCCGGCTACGGGTCGTGATGGAACCCGACGCCCGCAACGACCGGGCCGTCAACCGGTTGCTGCGCACCGGGTTCCGGCCCGGGCCGCTGATCGACCTGCCGGAGAAGCACGCCCGCCTCCTCTTCCTCGACCGACCGGCGACCACCGGCTGAGACGGGGCCGGCCGCCGGCCAGGATGCGCGAGGCACCCCGACCGGCGGCCGGTCACCGTGGCGTCAGCGCAGGCCGAACGCCCTGGTGATGCTCTGACTCACGGTGTTGCCGGCGGTGTCCCGCGCGGTGCTCCGCAGGCTCACGAAACCGGCCTTCGCTGGTGCCGCCAACGCGCTACGCCAGCCGTCGCCGTGCCGGGTCAGTCGCTGCTTCTGCCAGGTCGCCCCGTCGTCGTAGGACACCTCGACGGTCACCGCGCCGATCGTGCCCGTGACGCCGGGCAGGTGGGAGGCGACCACGGTCAGCGGCGCCCGCCGCGATGCCCTGCCGGTGGAGTCGATGGCCACCTGGTAGTCCAGCTGGATCATCGGCAGCACCTCGGTCGCCTCCTCCCCGGTGGCCGCCGAGCGGAAGCTCCACTCGGTGCGGGTCTGCCGGGAGTACGGGTTGGTCCAGGCCGCCCGGTCGTTCTCCACCACCAGCCGGTACGGCAGTCGCTCAGACGCCAGCCCGGAGACCTGGAGGTACTCGGCGTTACCCCAGTTCAGCTCCTTGTCACCCTGGTAGAGGGTGGTCCGGTTGACCATGTCGAAGTTGGCGTACGCCTCCCCGATGTGACCACCCCCGTCGCCCCAGCCGGGTGCGGGCAGGTAGACGGTGTCCAGGTACCGGACCGGCACGTAGCTCCCGCCCATCCGGGGTCGCTGGATCGGCCCGAACCAGTGGACGCTACTCGACTTGCCGGCCGGGTACGTCGTCACCGCCTGCAGGTGCTGACCGGTCTCGCCGGCGATGAACGCGTCGTCGACCCACCGCTGGTCGGCACTCACCCAGTCGGTGCGTCGGCCCTGCGCCGGGGCGGTCTCCTGGTTGCTCGACGCCCAGCCGCGCCAGATGTCGGTGCGGAACTCCAGCGCCTTGCCCTGCCGGTAGTTGCGGAACTCCACGTCAACCCGGGCCAACTCCCGCTTCGTGGGCCGGTAGGTGGGATCGGCCGGCACCGCGCCGCTCCAGTGGTGCGCCACGTCGTACAGGTAGGTGGTCTCCGGGTGCGACTCGACGGTGAGCCGCACCGCGCCGTGCTCCAGCGCGGCGATGAGCTGCCCACCCTGGTCGGCGCCGAGGGTTGCCACGGTCACCGGGGCCGGGCTCTCCGCGCTCCACGGCGCCTCGTCCCAGGGCTCAAGCCGGCCGACGCCGTCGTTGACCACGAGCAGCAACTTCGCCCCGGCCGCCGCGGCGGCCTGCGCCTGGGTGGCGATGTCCACGCTGTCGCTGCGGCGCACCACCACGGCCCGGTCCCGGACCGGCCGCTTGGCCAGCCCCGTCGCCGACGCGTCGGCGACATAGACCGCGTCCAGCTGACGACGACCGGCCGGCAACTCCGGGGTCGACCGCTTCACCAACAGATCGTCGTACGAGCGACCGCCCGCCGAGATGCTCAGGGCTGGCTGCTCCAGCCGCCACCGGGCGCCGAACTCGAACTCGCCGTCGGTGACCGGGCGGCTCGTCGGCAACGCCCACAGGCTGTCGTACGAGTCGTTGGGCAGCACCTGACTCTCGGTGAGACCGTTCTTCGTGGACCGGTGGATGTCCATCCGCAGCGAGGTGGCGGTTGCCTCCTGTGGCACCTTCGCCTGCACCTGCCGGGCGGCGCGCGCGTCCAGGGTGACGGTGCGGTCGCGGTCCAGGTTCACATCGGTGAAGCTGAGCATCGCCATGCCCTTGGAGTGCGGCCCGTGCACGCCACGCACGTCGGTGGAGAGCCAACCGGTCCAGCTCGCCACCGGCAGCCGCAGCGTCGCGGTGCCGGTCTCGGGCAGGTCCACGGCGGTGAACAGAGTGTCGGTGGTGAGGATGACCTTGCCGGCGAGCGGTGTGCCGTCCCGGTCCTTGGCGACAAGCGTCAGGTTCTGCCGCTGGCCTTCCTTGCCGGCGCCGATCAGGGTGCGGCCACGTACCGTACCGGCGTCGTCGGTGGCGACGATCATGCCGCTGACCTGCCTCTCCACCGGCAGCTTGTCGTACGCGGCGGTCACCGTCACGGTGGCGGTGCCGCCCGCCGGCACGGTGACCCGGTCGGCGGAGAGCGCGAAGAGGCCGGCCGGCGCGGTGGCCGCGTCGAGGGCCAGCTTCAGTGCGACCGGCGCGCTACCGACGTTGGTGTAGGTGACCGTCCGGTCGACGGTCATGTTCGGCTGCTGCGGCCACGCCTGGAAACCGGAGTAGGCGCTCGGGGTGGCGAAGACGGTGGCGTGCGCGGCGGCGACCGCGTCGACCCGACCGGCACCCGCCTGGTACGGGTTGTACTCGGGGGTGGCCTTGACCGTGCTGACCAGCGCCTCCTTGATGCGCTGACCGGTCCAGTCCGGGTGCGCGGCGGCGACCAACGCGGCCGTGCCGGCCACGTGCGGGGTGGCCATCGACGTGCCGCTCATCAGCGTGTAGTCCCCGGAGCCACCGCGCACGTAGTGGGATCGGGCCGCCAGGATGTCCACCCCGGGGGCGGTGATCTCGGGCTTGAGCCCGCCGTCACCGGCGCGGGGGCCCTGGCTGGAGAACTCGGCGAGGTGGTCGGCGGCGTCGACGGCGCCCACGGTGAGCGCGGAGTCGGCGGCGCCCGGGCTGCCGATGGTGGCCGGGCCGCTGTTGCCGGCGGCGATCACGAAGAGGGCGCCGGTCTCGGCGCTGAGTCGCTCGACCGCCTGGCTCATCGGGTCACTGCCGTCGGTGGCCGCACCACCCAGGCTCATGCTGACCACCCGGGCCTTCTGCTCGCGGGCCGCCCACTCCATGCCGGCGATGATCCACGAGTCGTGCCCGCTGCCCTCGCTGTTGAGCACCTTGCCGACGTGCAGACGCGCGCCGGGGGCGACGCCCCGCTCCGCGCCACCGGACGCGGCGCCGGTGCCGGCGATCGTCGAGGCGACGTGCGTGCCGTGCCCCTTGTAGTCGAGGATGTCGGGCTCCTCGGGCACGAAGCTGCTGGACTCTGCGATCTGGCCGACGAGGTCGGGGTGTTCGGCGTCCGCCCCCGAGTCGAGCACCGCGACGTCGACACCGGCAGCGGTGTTGCCCTCGGCCCACAGCTTCGGCGCACCGATCTGCGCGGTCGACTCGGCCAGGTCGGCGTGCACCCGGCCGTCCAACCAGACCTTCGCGATGCCGTTGGCCAGCATCGGGGCATCGCCCGTACGACGGGTCGAGCCGGCGGTGAGCGCGGTCCAGAACCGGTCGGCGGCGGCGCGCTGGCGGGTCAACGCCGCACCCTGCACGCTCTCCAGCGGGCGGACCAGCTCGGCGCCGTCCACGGCGGGGCGGGTGCGGTTGCGGGCCGCGGCGTCGGTCATCGTGACGATCAGCGGAAGCGCGTCGGTGTGCGCGTCGTCGTAGCCGTCGGCGATGAGGTCGGTGACGTTGAACAGTCGCCGGTCCAGCACACCGCTTGTGACATAGGACAGCGCGGCGTCCGGGTAGACGTAGGTGTCGCCGTCGCGCACGGTGCGGTGGAAGCTCGGGGTGCTGCCGTCCGGCCGGCGCACGGTCGACACCGTGCTGCCGTCCGCCGCGGTGGTGACCGTGACCGTGTCACCGGTGATCAGGGTGACGGTGGACGCGCGTCCGGCGGCGGCCGGGGGTTGGCCCACCGGGCGGTCGGGGGTGTTCGGCGGGGCGGCGGCCGCCCCTGCGGCGGGTGGGGTGAACCCGGCCGCCAGGGTGAGGGCGGCGCCGAGGGCGATAAGCCCGGATCGGCGACGCCTGGAAGACAGAGCCAAGATGACCTCTTTGTGTCGAGAAGCGGTACGCAGCACAGCATCGATGCCACACCCACCCCTCGCCCCCACCCCACCGAGACGCACTTACGCCATGACGCAACCCCGCCACCCCACCCGCAGAAAGTCAAGCCTCCACCGCCCGGCCGGCTTTGCCCCCTGCCGCC
>NZ_JOAN01000017.1 GCF_000718555.1 Micromonospora chokoriensis | reverse complement strand
CTCCCGGCCCGCCCCTCCCGCCCATCTCCGGGTGATCAAGAGGTTTCGGTCAGGATCACGCCTTCTGATGACCGAAACCTCTTGATCACCCCGGGCGTGGGGTGGGGTGGGGTGGGGTGGGTTCGGGAGCCGGGGGAGAGAGACGGGGGCCGTGGCAATAGCCACGGCCCCCGTTGTTGTTTGGGTGATTAGTGCTTCTTGTCTTGCTCCGGGTGGGCGAAGTTGAGGTGCTCCGGAGGCAGCGGGAAGGTCACGTCGTCGCCGAACGGCGACGGCGCGGCGGCCCGGTCGAAGGTGAGTTCGGTAAGCGGCAGCTTGCCCCGCTCGTCGACCGCCGGGGCGGTCGGGTGAGGCACCTCCCGGTCCCAGTTGACGCCGCTCTGTGCCTGCGCCTCGGCCCGCGAGTCGTGGGAGCCACCCGCGTGCGAGTGTGCCCCACCCCGGGCGGAGCCCGGCGTCGCCGAGCCCTGACGGGCGGTGGTCACGCTGGTCTGGGGAGTCTCGCCCCGACGGAAGATCTTGCTACCAAGCCACACAAGGGGATCGTACCTGCGGTCGACGACCCGTTCCTTCATGGGGATGATCCCGTTGTCGGTAATCTTGATGTGCTCGGGGCAGACCTCGGTGCAGCACTTGGTGATGTTGCAGAAGCCGAGGCCCTGTTCGGCCTGTGCGTACTCCTTGCGGTCGGTCCGCGCGTCCAGCGGGTGCATGTCCAGCTCGGCCGCCCGGATGAAGTACCGGGGGCCGGAGAACGCCTGCTTGTTCTCGTCGTGATCACGGATCACGTGGCAGACCGTCTGGCACAGGAAGCACTCGATGCACTTGCGGAACTCCTGCGAGCGCTCGACGTCGACCTGCTGCATCCGGTAGTCGCCCGGGGCCACGTCCGCCGGAGGGGCGAACGCCGGGGTCTCCCGAGCCTTCTCGTAGTTGAACGAGACGTCGGTGACCAGGTCCCGGATGATCGGGAAGGTGCGCAGCGGGGTGACCGTGACGGTCTCGTCGTCGCCGAAGGTCGACATCCGGGTCATGCAGCCCAACCGCGGCTTGCCGTTGATCTCCATCGAGCAGGAGCCGCACTTGCCGGCCTTGCAGTTCCACCGGCAGGCCAGGTCGGGCGCGTC
Source organism: Micromonospora chokoriensis (assembly GCF_000718555.1). Taxonomy (GTDB): domain Bacteria; phylum Actinomycetota; class Actinomycetes; order Mycobacteriales; family Micromonosporaceae; genus Micromonospora; species Micromonospora chokoriensis_B. The sequence goes on along the minus strand of NZ_JOAN01000017.1, from coordinate 170,102 downwards.
GGTGGCCTGGAGACGGTGGATGACGTCGAGGACGACCTCGCCCTCGTTCACCTCCACCATGTAGTCCTGGAGGTCGCCGCCGGTCTCGTCGCCCCGCCAGATCCGGAACTGACGCTTCGCGCTCATCGGTTGTCCGCCTCTCCAGCGTCGGCAACGAGGGCGTCGAAGTCGGCGATCTCCTCGTCGGTGAGGTACTTGGCCAGCTCGGCCCGGTCGAAGAGGCCGATCAGCTCCGGCCGCATCTTCGGCAGCGGCTTCCGGGTCAGCTGCACCGTGTCGCCGTCCAGCGCGCAGACCAGGTTGACCTGCCGCCACTTCGGCTCCATCGCCGGGAAGTCCTCCCGGGTGTGCCCACCGCGCGACTCCTGCCGCTCCAGCGCCGCCTTCGCGGTGCACTCCGAGACCACCAGCATGTTGCGCAGGTCCAGGGCGAGGTGCCAGCCCGGGTTGTAGCGCCGGCCGCCGAACGCGCTCACCTTGGCGACCCGCTCGCGCAGCTCCGCGAGCCGGACCAGCGCGTCGGCCAGTTCGCCTTCCCGGCGGATGATCCCCACCAGGTCCCCCATGACCGCCTGGAGGTCCTGCTGAAGGGTGTACGGGTTCTCGCCGGTGTCGCGCTGTAGCGGTGCGAGCGCGGTCTCCACGGCGGCCTCGACCGCGTCCACGGCCACCTTGGGTCGGGCGGCGAGCCCGTCGGCGTAACTGGCCGCGTGCCCGCCCGCCCGCTTGCCGAAGACCAGCAGGTCGGACAGGGAGTTGCCGCCGAGTCGGTTGGAGCCGTGCATACCGCCGGAGACCTCACCGGCGGCGAACAGCCCGCGTACGTGGCCGAAGGCGGCGCCCGAATCCGGGTCCACCTCGACGCCGCCCATCACGTAGTGGCAGGTCGGCCCGACCTCCATCGGCTCGGCCGTGATGTCGACGTCGGCCAGCTCCTTGAACTGGTGGTACATCGACGGCAGCCGGCGGCGGATCTCGTCGGCCGAACGCCGGCTCGCGATGTCCAGGAAGACACCGCCGGCGGGGGAGCCCCGGCCGGCCTTGACCTCGCTGTTGATCGCGCGGGCCACCTCGTCGCGGGGCAGCAGCTCCGGTGGACGCCGGTTGTTGTCCGGGTCGGTGTACCAGCGGTCCGCCTCCTCCTCGGTCTCCGCGTACTGCTTGCGGAAGACGTCGGGGACGTAGTCGAACATGAACCGCTTGCCGTCGGAGTTCTTCAGCACGCCACCGTCGCCGCGCACCGATTCGGTGACCAGGATGCCCTTCACCGAGGGCGGCCAGACCATGCCGGTCGGGTGGAACTGGAGGAACTCCATGTTGATCAGCGTCGCCCCGGCGCGCAGCGCCAGCGCGTGCCCGTCCCCGGTGTACTCCCAGGAGTTCGAGGTGACCTTGTAGGAGCGCCCGACACCGCCGGTGGCCAGCACGACCGCCGGCGCCTCGAAGAGGATGAACTCGCCCGACTCGCGGTAGTAGCCGAACGCGCCGGCCACCCGGTCACCGTCGAGCAGCAGCTCGGTGATGGTGGTCTCGGAGAAGACCTTGATCCGGGCGTCGTACGAGCCGAACTCCCGGTGGTCCTCCTGCTGGAGCGAGACGATCTTCTGCTGGAGGGTGCGGATCAGCTCCAGGCCGGTCCGGTCGCCCACGTGCGCCAGGCGCGGATACTCGTGACCGCCGAAGTTGCGCTGCGAGATCTTGCCGTCCTTGGTGCGGTCGAAGAGCGCACCGTACGTCTCCAGCTCCCAGATCCGCTGCGGCGACTCCTTCGCGTGCAGCTCGGCCATCCGGAAGTTGTTCAGGAACTTGCCGCCGCGCATGGTGTCGCGGAAGTGCACCTGCCAGTTGTCCCGGCTGTTCACGTTGCCCATTGCGGCGGCCGCGCCGCCCTCGGCCATCACCGTGTGCGCCTTGCCGAACAGCGACTTGGAGATGATCGCGGTCTTCTTGCCGGCCAGCCGGGCCTCGATCGCCGCGCGCAGACCGGCGCCGCCGGCCCCGATGACGACGACATCGTAGTGGTGTCGCTCGATGCGAGTGGTAGTGGTCATGTCAGGGGCCCTTTAGTTGATGAACCGCAGGTCGGAGAACCAGCCGGCCGCGAGCGCCATGATGTAGAAGTCGGCCAGCGCCAGGGTGCCGAGGGTGATCCAGGCGAGCTGCATGTGCCGGACGTTCAACGCCGAGACGAACGTCCAGGCCTTGTACCGCACCGGGTGCTTGGAGAAGTGCTTGAGCCGACCGCCGATGATGTGCCGGCAGGAGTGGCAGGAGATCGTGTACGCCCAGAGCATCACCACGTTGAGCAGCAGGATGATGTTGCCCAGCCCGAAGCCGAAGCCCTTGGGCGAGTGGAAGGCGAGGATCGCGTCCCAGGTGTTGATCAACGAGATGATCGCGGCGGCGTAGAAGAAGTAGCGGTGCAGGTTCTGACCGAGCAGCGGGAAACGGGTCTCCCCGCCGTACTCCTTGTGCCCGTCCGGGACGGCGCAGGCCGGCGGCGACAGCCAGAACGACCGGTAGTACGCCTTGCGGTAGTAGTAGCAGGTGAGCCGGAACAGCAGCAGGAACGGCAGGGTCAGCGCCGCGTCCGGGATGATCCACCAGCCGGGCAGGAACCGGCCAAAGTGCGAGGCTTGCTCGACACACCGGTCGGTCACACACGGGGAGTAGAACGGGGTCAGGTAGTGGAACTGGTCCACCCAGTACCACTTGTGCATGAAGACCCGGACCGTCGCGTACGCGACCCAGGCGCTGAGCCCGATCACGGTGATCAGCGGGGCGAACCACCATCGGTCGGTACGCAACGTCTTCGCCGCGATGGCGGCGCGCGCCCGCGCTCCCCGCGGCCTCGTTGCCGTTGAAGTCATTCGAGTCGTCTCCTCGACGGGCCCGTACGGGCGGGCTGGTCTCTCTCCGGTCGGCACGCGGACCGGCGAACCCGCACCCGCTGCCACGTCATGCGCACACCAACGACCACGCCGGATCGACCGACGCAGCTAAGTGACACACGTTACGCCGATCTCTGCGAGCCGTCCGCGCAAGGGAGTGTCCCGTGTGTCTGGCCTGCGAAAAAGACGGTCGATGCGCGTCGTCGAGGAACGTCACTGCGGTCAGCCGGAGGCACCTCCGGTGAAGTGCCAGGACGCCAGCCGCAGCGAAGGTGCCGCCCACCAAACGCCGTCCACCCGATCCGGTTGGCGCACCGCCCGAGCGCCCAGCCCGAGCACGGCCCCCGGCCCGAGCGCCCGCGGGTACGACTCAGTGAACCGCAGGTCACGGACGGCCCGGACGACCACGCCGTCCTCGATCAGCCAGACGCCGTTGCGGGTCAGCCCGGTGACGACGAGGCTCTTCGGGTCCAGCACCCGGGTGTACCAGAGGTCGGTGACCAGCAGCCCTCGGCGTACGCCGGCGACCAACGCGGCAGTGTCCGTGTCGACGACCGCTCCGGCCGCCGCGCCGGTCGTGCTCCGGCCCGTCGCACTGGCCGGGCCTACCGCTGCGCCGGTCAGCCGCAGGTTGCGGGCCATCGGGCCCCAGGTGGTGCCCCCGGCGACCGCGTGCCCGGTGGACTCCGCACCCGCCTCGGCGGCGGTCCGCCGGTCGTGCGCCACCGCCAGGGTGGTGCCCGCCTCGACAAGCGTCAGCGCCCGTCGAGGCGTGCCCTCCGCGTCGAACGGCAGCCCGGATGCGCTCAGCGGGTCGTCCACCAGTGTCACTGCCCGGTCGAACTGGGCCGTGCCCGGCTCGGCGAACGACTGCCGCTCGGCGTACCGCTTGCCGTTGAAGCCGTACCAGGACAGGTTCTGCAGGAGGTCCGCCACGGCGGCCGGCTCGAACACCACCTCGTAGTGCCCCGGCGGCAGCTCGACCGGGTCGGCCGCCGCCTGCGCCTTCGCGGCCGCCTGCGCGCCCAACTCGGCGCCGTCGAGGTCGGACAGCCGGTCGGCGCAGCGCCGGGCCACCCCGTCGGCCCCATCGCGGCGGGCGATGCCGTCCATCGCGGCCTCTACCGAGCGGCCGTACGCCGACTGCCCGGCCGAGTTGGCGAACGCCGACGAGCGGTGCGCAGTGCGGCAGTAACCGGCGGTGCTTAGGTTCCCGGCGGCGGCCACGAACGCCCCCACCCGGTCGGCCCGCTGATCCGGCTCGGCGTGTGCGGTGGCCTCGTCGACGGGTGGCGCGTCCGGCGTGGACGCGGGCGGGGCCAGCCCCGGCCAGCCCGGGTCGGGTGGGCAGAGTCGTGCCGCGGCCAGGGTGCGCTCCACCAGGGCGCTCAGCCCGTCGGCGGTGACCACGCTGCCGCTGCCGGCGGCCGTCCGACCGTCGACGTGCACCCGCAGCCGGACCCCGACGGTCGACTCGGAGACGTTCTGGTGGATGGCCGAGTTGGCGAACCGGGTCAGCGCCAGGTCCGCCCGTGTTACCACCGTCTCGGCCTGCGCGGCCGGCCCGCCGAGACGGCGAACCAGCTCCACAACCTGCCCCGCCAGCTCCGACTCCGTCTGCCCACTCATGCCGAGACTCCTACCCGGACGTTTTTGAACCGGGCCGGCGCGGCCGGGTGGCCGGTGTGCCCGATCTGGCCGGGCTGGCCCTTGCCGCAGTTGGGCGTCCCCCAGGCGACCGTCTCGCCGGAGAGCATGTCCATCGAGCGCCAGAACAGTGGGCCGATCCCGGTGTACGTGGGGTTGCGCAGCATCCGCCCCCGCCGCCCCTTCTTGATCTCCCAGCCGACCTCGCAGCCGAACTGGAAGTTGAGCCGCTTGTCGTCGATCGACCAGGACCGGTTGAGGTCCATCAGCACACCGTCGTCGGTGGCGGCGATGATCTCCTCCAGCGTGTGCGGGCCGGGTTCCAGGCCGACGTTTGTCATCCGCACCATCGGCAGCCGGGCCCACCCGTCTGCCCGTACGCTGCCGCCGTAATCGAGGCTGGCCATGGCGGCGGAGTCCCGCCCGGCGAGCACACCCACCCAGCGACCGTCCCGGACCGCGTCCCGCTTGACCGCCGGGGAGCCCTCGTCGTCGAAACCGAAGCTGCCCAGCGCACCCGGGATGGTCGGGTCGATGGTGATGTTCATCAGCTCGGAGCCGTAGCGCAGCGAGCCGAGCTGGGCCAGGTCCAGCCAGGACGTGCCGGCGAACGCCGCCTCCCAGCCGAGGATCCGGTCCAGTTCGATGGCGTGCCCGACCGACTCGTGGATCTGTAGGGCCAACTGCTCGCCGCCGAGGATCAGGTCCGTCTCGCCGGCCGGGCAGGGCGGCGCGGTGAGCAGCGCTCGGGACTCCTCGGCGATCTGCGCGGCGTGCGCGGCCAGGTCGAGCGACTCGACCAGCTCCCACCCCGTGGTGCCGTACTGCCCCCGGTAGCTCGGCCAGGACCGGCGCTGCGTCTCGCCGTCGCCGATCGAGGTGGCCGAGATGCCGCCGCCGCACTCGCGAATCCGCTGGTCGATGCGGTGACCCTCGCTGGAGACGAACCACTTCGCGGTGTCCCAGATCTGGTACAGGCCCTCGGCCAGGTCCGCGCCGTGCCGCGCCATCGTGCGGGTCGCGTCGACAAGCAGGTCGCCCTTGTCCGACAGGGGCACCCCGAGCGGGTCGATCTGGCAGCCGGAGGCCCAGCTCGCGGTGACCGCCTGGACCGGCACCAGGTCGACCGGCGGGCCCGGCACCCGCGCGCTCGCCATGGCGGTCCGCGTCGCGCGCCGGCCGGCGTCGCAGGCGGCGGCGTCAGACAGATCGGGTACGGCGTGGAAGCCCCAGCTCGCCCCGACCAGCGCTCGGACGCCCAGCCCGACGCTCTCGTCCTGGGTCAGCTCCTCCACGTCACCGTTGCGCGCGGTCATCGACTCGTAGCGGCGGTGCATCACCCGGGCGTCGGCGTACCGAGCCCCCGCGTCGAGGGCGGCTTGGACGGCGGCGGTGGCCGCGTCGAACTCGGTCATGGACCGACCCTAGGCCAGCCGACCGACACCCGTCAGGGGAGCAGTTCTTCAGGCCGAATGGTGGCCTTCACCGGCTCAGTCAGCACCAGCACCTCGCCCGGTCTCGTCACGGACTGTTCGGTGTAGTGACCGCCTCGCCGCCGGTACAGATGCATGGTGCCGCTGTCCTGTTCCACCAGGAGATACCACTCGATGCCGGCAGCGGCGTAGTAGTGCATCTTGAGGACTTTGTCGGTGGACGCGTTGCTCGGTGAGATGATTTCGCATACCAGCCGCACATCACTCGCCTCGACGTTGGGTTCGTCGAAGTCGATCGGGCTGGTGATGACGAGATCGGGAATCGGAATTCGTCCCGGCCTGAGCCGAACGTTTACCGCTTCCAAGACGTGCAGGCCCGCTTCGCGAACCGGGGCCCGTAGCACCGCGCGTAATTCGCCCGAGATGTTTTGGTGCCGAGGGGTGGGGGCTGGGGTCACGTGAAGGCTCCCGTCGAAGAGTTCGACGCGTTGCTGCGTCTCGCCGAGGGCGAGGTACTCCTCTTCGGTCCACGGGCCTTCATGATTGAACACCGCGGCAGTCATCGTCACCTCCACCTCGTGCCAGGGGCATCCTCTGCTGGTTGCGGATCCAATGATCGCACTTGACGTGCGTCAAGGGCCATGAACGGGTGTGGATGGCGAGGTGACGGGGGTGCGGGGCCGATGCCGACTCGTTACGCTCGGGCCCGCTGACACGTGCCGGCTATGTAGCTTATTTTCACCCTCGGGACTTTCCTGTAAGTTCTCTTCGTCACTGAGGGAGGTGGCCGTGGACAGCTCGGAACCGTTGCCGTCCGGCGAACCGGACGACCATCCCACCGTGCCGACGCAGCGCGGCAACGAGGACGCCTACCTGCGGGTGCGTGACCTTCGGGTGCGGTTCGACACCTCCGATGGCGTGGTGCGCGCGGTCGACGGGGTGTCGTTCGCCGTCGAGCGGGGCCGCACCCTCGGCATCGTGGGTGAGTCCGGCTCCGGCAAGAGCGTCACCTCGTTGGCCATCCTCGGCCTGCACGACCCCAGACGGACCACCATCACCGGGGAGATCTCGGTGGGTGGCCGGCAGGTGATCGGCCTCGCAGAGGACGAGGTACGCCGGCTGCGCGGCCGGGACATGGCAATGATCTTCCAGGATCCACTGTCGGCGCTGCACCCGTACTACACGGTGGGTCGGCAGATCGCCGAGGCGTACCGGGTGCACCACCCGAAGGTCAACCGGCGCGCGGCCCGCCAGCGGGCGATCGACATGTTGAACCGGGTCGGGATCCCGCAGCCGGCGCGTCGCTTCGACCAGTACCCGCACGAGTTCTCCGGCGGCATGCGTCAGCGGGCGATGATCGCGATGTCCCTGGTCAACGACCCGGCGCTGCTGATCGCCGACGAGCCGACCACCGCGCTGGACGTGACCGTGCAGGCGCAGATCCTGGACCTGCTCGCCGACCTCCAGGCCGAGTTCCACTCCGCGATCATCCTGATCACCCACGACCTCGGCGTGGTCGGCCAGGTCGCCGACGACGTGCTGGTCATGTACGGCGGGCGTGCCGTCGAGCAGGGCAGCGTCGAGCAGGTGCTCCGCGCGCCGCAGCATCCGTACACCTGGGGGTTGCTCTCCAGCGTGCCGTCGCTGCACGGCGACGCGGACGCGGACCTGCTGCCCATCCCCGGCAACCCGCCCAGCCTGATCAACCTGCCGTCGGGCTGCGCGTTCCACCCCCGCTGCCGGTACGCGGACCGCGCCGGCAGCCGGTCCCGCTCCGAGGTGCCCGAACTGCGCCCAGCCGGGGCCGACGGCCACCTGGTCGCCTGCCATCTCAGCGCCGAGGAGCGCGCCACTTTCTACGCCGAGGACGTCGCACGAGTGGGGGTGGCCCGATGACCGATGAGCCATTGCTGCGGGTACGCGGCCTGAGCAAGCACTTCCCGGTACGTCTGGGGCTGCGCACCACAGGTCTGGTGCGGGCGGTGGACGGGCTCGACTTCGACGTGCGCCCGGGCGAGACGCTCGGCCTGGTGGGGGAGTCGGGCTGCGGCAAGACCACCACCGGCCGGATGCTGGTGCGGCTGCTGGAGCCAACCAGCGGCAGCATCGAGTTCGACGGGCGGGACATCACGCACGCCGGTCGCCGGGAGTTGCGCCCGCTGCGTCAGGAACTCCAGATCATCTTCCAGGACCCGTACGCCTCGCTGAACCCGCGGCACACCGTGGGCCGGATCGTGGCGATGCCGTTGCAGGTCAACGGGATCAAGCCGCCGGGTGGGATCAAGGCCCGGGTGCAGGAGTTGCTGGAGCTGGTCGGGCTGAACCCGGAGCACTACAACAGGTACCCGCATGAGTTCTCCGGCGGGCAGCGTCAGCGCATCGGCATCGCCCGCGCGCTGGCCCTGCGGCCGAAGCTGATCGTCGCCGACGAGCCGGTGAGCGCGCTGGACGTCTCGATCCAGGCGCAGGTCGTCAACCTGCTGCGTGACCTGCAACGGGAGCTGGGCCTGGCCTTCGTGTTCATCGCGCACGACTTGGCCGTGGTCCGGCACTTCTGCCAGCGGGTCGCGGTGATGTACCTGGGCCGGATCGTGGAGATCGGCGACCGAGCGGACATCTACGAGCGGCCGCAGCACCCGTACACCCGGGCGTTGCTCTCGGCGATCCCGGACGTCACCCAGCTCGGCCCGGCGGGTCGGATCCGGCTGAGCGGTGACGTGCCCACCCCGCTGGACCCGCCGTCGGGTTGCCGGTTCCGCACCCGGTGCTGGAAGGCGCAGGACATCTGCGCCACCGAGGAGCCGGCGCTGATCCCGCGCGACGGCGGCCGGCAGGCCACCGCGTGTCACTTCCCCGAAGGGGAACCAGTCAGCACGAGCCCCGAAGGGGAAGCGGCCAGCACGAGCCCCGGAGGGGATGCGGCCAGCACGAGCCCCGAGCCGGCCGCCGCCGGTCCGGGCGTGGCCACCGCCGGAACTGGTCGCGGCGTCGCAGCGAACATCGAGGAGGTGTCGTCGTGAGCCTGTCACCGGTGGAGGGCGTGGCGCTGGCCGAGATCGAAGCCGGCGGTGACGAGGGCGGGGCCGCCGCGAAGGGCGTCGTCGGCCGCTCGCCCGGTCAGCTCGCCTGGCTGCGGCTGCGCCGCGATCGGACGGCGGTGGTCAGCGGCGTACTCCTGGTCTTCTTCCTGCTGTTGGGGTTGGCCGCCCCGCTTATCGAGATGGTCTACGGGATCGGTCCGCGCGAGCAGTTCCAGAACCTGCTGGACGGCTTCGGGATGCCGCTGGGCTACGCCGGCGGTGTCACCGGCGAGCACTGGTTCGGCCTGGAGCCGGGGTTGGGCCGGGACATCTTCATCCGGCTGATCTACGGGCTGCGGACGTCGCTGTTCATCGCGTTCGCGGCGGCCCTGATCACTGCGGCGATCGGGGTCGTGTTGGGTGCGCTCGCCGGCTACCTCGGCGGCTGGCTCGACGCGGTGATCAACTGGATCACCGACCTGACCCTGGCCATGCCCTTCCTGATCATCGCGCTGGCGCTCACCCCCACCATCACGCTGCGCTTCTATGGTGAGCGGGGGCAGGTGTCGTCGGCCTTCGGGGTGGGCGTGCTGATCGCCGTCTTCGCCATCTTCGGCTGGGCCAGCACGGCCCGGCTGGTACGCGGGCAGGTGATCGCGCTGCGCGAGCGGGAGTTCGTGGAGGCCGCCCGGGCCAGCGGGGCCGGGCTGGGGCACATGCTCTTCCGGCAACTGCTGCCGAACATCTGGGCGCCGATCCTGGTGTCGTTCTCCCTGGCGGTGCCGCAGTTCATCACCAGCGAGGCCGCGCTGTCGTTCATCGGCGTCGGCCTCAGCGACGAGACGCCGAGCTTCGGCCGAATGATCTACCGCAGTCTGGACTTCCTCCAGACCGACCCGGCGTACGTGTTCTTCCCGGGCATCACGATCTTCGCGCTGGTGTTCGCCTTCAACCTCTTCGGCGACGCGTTGCGGGACGCGCTCGACCCGAAGTCGTCCCGGTAGGGGTCAAATCATGGCGCGATTTCTGCTCAAGCGAATCTTCTCTGCCACGCTGACCCTCTTCGCGGTGAGCGTGCTGACCTTCCTGATGTTCTTCGCCCTGCCGCGCGACCCGGTGAGCAGCATCTGCTCCAAGAACTGCAACCCGGAGCGGCTGGAGCGGGTCCGCGACGACCTGGGCCTAAACGACCCGCTGATCAGCCAGTACGCCGGTTACATGAAGGGCATCGTCACCGGTCGGGACCTGGGCAGCGCCCAGGGTGGCCGCTGCGACGCGCCGTGCCTGGGCTGGTCGTACGTCACCAACGAGGCCGTCTCGGACACCATCGCCCGGGTGCTGCCGGTGACGCTGAGCATCGTGATCCCGGCGGCCATCCTCTGGTTGCTGCTCGGGGTGGGGCTCGGCATGGTCTCCGCGCTGCGTCGCGGCACCTGGCTGGACCGAGCCGCGATCGGGTTCTCGCTGACCGGCGCCTCGTTGCAGCTCTACTTCGTGGGTGCGGTGCTGCTGCTGGTCTTCGTCTACAACCTGCGGTGGCTGCCGGTGCCCAGCTACACCTCGCTCTTGGACAACCCTGCGAAGTGGGCCAGTGGGCTGGTGCTCGCCTGGGTGGCGCTGGCCTTCCTCTTCTCGGCCATCTACGCGCGGCTGTCGCGGGCGCAGATGTTGGAGACCCTGTCGGAGGACTTCGTCCGGACCGCGCGGGCCAAGGGCCTGGCCAAACCCAAGGTGTACGGGCGACACGCGCTGCGCGCGGCGATCACCCCGGTGGTGACGATTGCGGGGCTGGACGTGGGCGGGGCGCTGGGCGGCACGGTGATCACCGAGACGACCTTCGGCATCCAGGGGTTGGGGCGTACGGCGGTGGACGCGGTGCGCTCGGGCGATCTGCCCACCATCATGGCCACCGTGCTGATCGCGGCGGTCTTCGTGGTGCTGGCGAACGTGCTGGTGGACCTGCTCTACGCGGCCATCGACCCCCGGGTGCGGCTGCGCTGAGCCGATCGGCGGCCCGCGCCTGACCGGCGGCTGGTCTGGTGGCGAAATTTATCGACAACTGTTACACAACTCGTAGGTTTTCTTCCTTACGATCCTCGGGACGTCGGCGGTTCTCGCCCCGACGAGACCGCACGGCACATGGCTGAAGGAGGTACTTCATGCGACCACGCGTGGCGGTTGCCGCAGGCGGCGCGATCGCTCTGGTTGTGGCATTGGGTGCGTGCTCGAAGAACACGGGCGAGGGCACCACTGTGGACACCGACCGGAAGCAGACCGGGGTCATCGCGACCGACCCCAAGGACTCGCAGGGGCCGGCGGCCGAGGTGAGTGGAGCGCAGAAGGGTGGCACCTTCAGCGTCATCCGGGAGTCGCCGATCTCCCACCTCGACCCGCAGCGGACGTACTCGTTCGCCGGCCTGATGGCCAACCCGCTCTGGTCGCGCTACCTGACCACCTGGAAGGACGACGGCAAGGGCGGCCTGGTCCTGGTGGGCGACCTGGCCGAGACGCCGGGCACCAACGTCAACAACGACTGCAAGGTCTGGGAATTCAAGATCAAGAGCGGGGTGAAGTTCGAGGACGGCCGGCCGATCACCGCCAAGGAGATCGCGTACGGCATCGCTCGCTCCTTCGACCCGGACCTCTCCGGCGGCCCGACCTACATCCAGGAGTGGCTGGCCGACACCGCGCAGTTCGACACCAAGTGGGACTTCAAGAAGAACAAGACGTCGCTGCCGCCCGGCCTGAGCACGCCGGACGAGAAGACGCTGCGCTTCGAGTTCGCCAAGCCCCGCTGTGACCTGCCGTTCGCCGCCTCGTTGCCGACCACCGCGCCACTGCCCGCGGACAAGGACACCGGCGTCGACCTGGACAAGCAGCCGTTCTCGTCCGGCCCGTACAAGGTCGCCAAGAATCAGGTCGGCGTGCAGCTCACCCTGGACCGCAACCCGAACTGGGACCCGGCCACCGACGCGGTTCGCCACCAGTACCCGGACCAGTTCGTCTGGAGCTTCGGCCCGACCGCGGACGCCGCCAACAACCGGGTGATCGCCGACAACGGCGCCGACCAGAGCGCGCTCGCCTTCAACTTCGTGCCCGCCTCGCTGGTGGCCAAGGTGGCCGGGGACGCCGCGCTCAAGTCGCGCAGCATCCTCTCGCCGACCCCGAGCGCCAACCAACTGGTCATCAACAACCAGCGGGTCACCGATCTCAAGGTCCGTCAGGCGCTCAACTACGCCATCGACCGGGAGGGGATGATCAAGGCGCTCGGCGGCCAGAACGTCGCCGTACCCCTGACCACGCTGATGCCGTCGGCCACGATCGGCTACAAGGCGTACGAGGCGTACCCGGCGGGCCCCAACGGCAACGTCGACAAGGCTAAGGAGTTGCTGGGCGGGAAGACGCCGGAGCTGGTGCTCGGCGTCTCCGACAACTCCACCGAGCAGCAGCAGGGTGCCCAGCTCAAGTCCAACCTGGAGCGGGCCGGCTTCAAGATCACGCTGCGGAACATCTCCGACGACGCCAAGCTCGACGAGATCAAGAAGAAGAACAACCCCTGGGACCTGTACCTCGGTAACTGGGCGGCGGACTGGCCGAGCGGGGCGTCGATCCTGCCGGTGCTCTACGACGGCCGCACCATCAAGGCCGAGGGCAACAGCAACCAGGCGTACTTCAACGACCCGGCGATCAACGCCGAGATGGACCGCATCCTGGCGCTCGCCCCGGCGGACCAGGGCCCGGAGTGGGCCAAGCTCGACGAGCGGATCATGAAGGAGCACGCGCCGGTCGTGCCGCTCTTCGTCGACGTGGCCTACAACGTGCACGGGTCCAAGGCCGGCGGGATCTTCATCTCCAGCGTCTTCGGGTACCCGTCCTTCGTGAACGCGCACGTCAAGCCGTAAGGCACACCGCAAGCCAGAAGGGTCCCCAACCGACAACGTCGTCGGGAGGGGACCCTTCTGTTTCCCTGAGCTGCTGGCTCGGTCTACAAGGCCCATCCCTGGATCGGCGTGTCGACCGGACGCGACTCCGTCGGCCGAGGGATGCCGCCGAATCGCCGTTGTCGCCGCTGATAATCGGCGACAGCTGTGTAGAAGTGACCCTTTGAAAACTCCGGCCACAACGTGTCGAGAAACAGCATCTCGGTATAGGCGAGGTGCCAGAGCAGGAAATTTGAGAGTCGTTGCTCGCCGCTGGTGCGAACTAGTAGATCCACCGGCGGCATCGTGGGCAGGTAGAAGAATCTTCTCAGGATGGATTCGTCCACCTCGCCGAGGTTGGCGCCGGCCAGCGCGGCCCGCTTCACCGCGTCGAGAATCTCCTGCTGGCCGCCGTAGTTGAAGGCAATGACGAGTTCGAGTCGGGAGTTTTCGCTAGTGATCGTCTTCAGGTGATGAAATCGAAGGCGCACCGACGACTTGATGCGAGCATCGCTCGTGTCGCCAATGAAGTGGATGCGCACCCCTCGGTCTACCAGCGAGGAAACGGTCTCGGGCGTGAAGAACCAGGTGGCGAAGTCCATGAGGATCTGCACCTCGACCGGCGGCCGTGTCCAGTTCTCGGTCGAGAACGCGAAAAAGGTCAGCCAACTGGTGCCAAGTTCGAGTGCGGCGTCGATGCAGTTCATCATCGGCTCTCGGGCGGCGAGGTGGCCGTCCGTGCGGTCAAGGCCTTTGTAGGAGGCCCAGCGGCCGTTGCCGTCCATGATCAGCGCGACGTGGGCGGGAATCTCCCGCCCCCGGACCTGGTCGAATTCAGATGGCTCGATAAGTCGCATACGTTCCGTCCGTCTCAGGGGTTGCACGCCGGGTGGGGTCGATGCTGGTCAGCTGTTCCGGGTCAAGGCGCAGCGGCGGGGCGCAGGGCGATCATCAGATAGGCGTGCGCTCCGGCCTCGACCGTCAGATGGAGCAGAAGTCCAGCCGCGGCGTTCTGCCGAATTGTTGCCGGCAGGAACCGGCGGGCCCAGGGCCCGGCCCGGCGGCCCCGCACGAACCGCCAGGCCAAAGTGTTGAGCACGCGCAGCTGAGGCGTCACCTCTGCGGAAAGGTCCTGGGTGTGCAGATGCTCCAAGCCAGCAGCCAGTGCCACGTCCAGCCAGCGCCGTTCGCACAGGATGCTGGATATCAGGAGAGCGCGCTCGACGATCATGGCCGACTGTCGTACTCGGGGATCGAGCCGATCTGCATCATCAGTATGGAACAGGTCGAATACCAGCAGGACACCGTCCGGTGCGAGAACCCGGCGCGCCTCGGCGAGGGATGCATGAAGATCGCGAGCGTGGCAGATTCCCTCGATGACGAACACGACGTCGAACGATCCGTCGGCGTAGGGCAGTCGGTGGTAGTCGCCGACCCGAACCCGGACGTTCGCAGCACGCGACATGCCCAAGCGCGCGCTCATGACATGGAGCCGGGACAGGTCGATCCCGTGGAGGTCGGCCGACGGGCGGCGGGTGGCGAGCTCGCCGAGGTTGTATCCGGTGCCGCAGGCGAGTTCCAGGACCCGCGGTGCGCCGATGTGGCTGACGTACTTGCTGATGAACTCGGCGTGGGCCGCAAATTCGCCGGAGAGGCTTAGATGCATGGCACCGTCGCGAGAGTGGAGAAGACGGTAGAACGGATGGTTCCACCGGTAGTACCGCCGGACTGCCTCGACGGTTGAGTTGGCGGCGCCGATATTGTCGATGCGGGCATGGCGACGTACCGCACGCATCGAAACTTCTAGTCGCTCGGCGACACCGTCATCCATCGATTGTCGTTATTGCTTGCCGGCCGTCCGGCGCGACTGCGGGGCGGCAATCACGGCGTGACCGTCGGAGGCGAGGAAGTCTTGCAGCATGGCATGCCGGAACTCGAATCGTGGGCCAGCTTGGCGTAGCACTCCCCGATCGCGTGCATCCTCGAGGAAGCCGAACAGCCGGAAAGGCAGATTTCCGCGGAGGGCAGACGCCGTACGACCGAGGGTGTATCTGCCGTATGAGCTGGTAAACCAGAGCGCCAGGGCAATCTGCGCCCATAGGCCTATTCCGATGACCACCGGGTACGGTCCCTCAAGCGGCCCGGCCGAGGTGAGCAGCACGGCCGTAAGCGTTCCACTGAAGGTCCCCAGCCCGATTCCGGTGAGGAGGCCGGGCAGCAGTCCGTGCCGAAGGCCCACGACCACCGATGCACCCAAGGCTAGAGCAAGCCCGATGACGACACCGGTGCGCTCTCCGGGTGGCAAACCGAGGTCGGCGTAAAGACCGACAGCGAGCCCAACCGCGCAACCGCCGATGGGGGCGACGACGAACGTCCGGAGCAGCAACGCTTGGCGATCTGCCCGGAGTACGCTGCGGGGCGTCGCCGCCTGGCTGCTCTCGGCTGGTGGTTGTTCGAGTACGAACTCGAGTCCCGCAGCGACACCGCCGAATACCCCAACCGCCGCTCCGGCAGAGAGCGCTACCGCTCCTTGCAGGCCAAGCGTAAACGCCACGGCCAGCCCAACCAGAAGGCTAAGCAGGAATCCTGTGGTCAGGCGGGCGATGCCGGTGGACAGGCGGATGTTTAGTAACAGCGGTGTGCCGACGCCCGCGACCGGTCCGACCGCCTGCGCAGCCAGGGCCACTGCGCCGCCGACGATCAACGCCTGGAGGGGGCCAGTGAGCAGTCGGAACATAACTGCGGCGGCGATGCCGTTCGCCAGTCCGAACAGGAGCCAATGCACCCGGATTGGCAGCGAGTCACCGAGCTTCCACCAGGCCATCTCGTGAGTTCCCGTGGCGGACAGTGTCCGTGCGAGACTGACCAGATAGCGCTGTGCCTTTTCGCTGGAGAGGGCGACGGTCGCCGGGCCGGGTAGCGGATGGTCATAAAGTGACGGAACTAGATCGTGCAACAGGGAAAGCTCAACGTCACGTCCGTTCGGCCACGCACGTCCCACGAGTTCCGCCGGATCGCGGCCTTCTCCGCCCAAGACGGAGCGCGTCAGGGAGATCATAAATGGAGTGACAAGCGCGGTTGCCAGCGGTCCCTCCGGTGCCTCCCGCACGGCGGTCGCTAGGTGGGCCCACCTTGCCACCTGGCTGGCCGGGACACCGGCGACGAGACAAGCCCCAATGTCTTCCGCGGTGTAGGGCTTCACCTTGACCGTCGTGGCTTCCCAGAGAACCGCGCTTTCGACGCCCGATGAGTATTCGGCGGGGGCGGCGGCGAGGAACTCCGACTCCCGGCAGGTGAGAATGACGGGATCCGGGCCGAACTGGGCCGCCGGGATCAGGACCCGGTTCAGCGACTCAATCGCCCGGGGCAGTAGCTCCTGAGACATCTCGTCGAGCCCGTCGAGGACCGGAATGACCTGTCCGGTCTGCACAAGCCATTGCGCAATGGTCATGGTGCTGTCGACCGGCCCCGGAGACCGGGTCCACTCGTAACCCTCCTCTAATCGTTCCGCCATCCACGTGCGGATGTGTTGTCGCTGCGGGTTCCACAGAGAGGCTGGCAGCAGCACTGGAACCGGATCGCCGGGTGACCGCCGATTGAGGATCTCTAGCACCAGCAGCAGTGTGAATACGGTTTTGCCGGCACCCGGTCGTCCGACCACGAGCATGCGCCCGCTGTCGATCCCCGCGTAGGTTCGCCAGATCTCCTCGCTTGTACCGAAGATCTCGTCCGCCCGGGAGTCGCCATGCTGGGCGGTCCATCGCAGCGGCAGCAGCGCCGGACGGAAGACGCCCCGCATCTCGGCCTCTTCACGCCATTGTGTGCGTACCGATTCGGCTAGGCAGTCGACAGCCGGCCGGTTCTGTTCGATGTTGCCCGGCCCGCTCTTGTTTCGAAGCCATGTGAGTAATGCGAGAGTGAGGGCTATTGCGCCAGCGATAATGCTCCAGATGGAGTCGGTGGCACTCAGGGAATCGTCATGGGACAGCCATGACCACGCGGAAATCATGACGGCCGACACGCCGATGGCGACCGCCATCGATTTCCGCCAGGACCGCATCATATCAACGTACATCCCTGCCCTTCGCGGATAAAGGCTTCCGTCAAGACC
The DNA here is from genome assembly GCF_000718555.1 of Micromonospora chokoriensis. Taxonomy (GTDB): domain Bacteria; phylum Actinomycetota; class Actinomycetes; order Mycobacteriales; family Micromonosporaceae; genus Micromonospora; species Micromonospora chokoriensis_B. The sequence goes on along the minus strand of NZ_JOAN01000017.1, from coordinate 153,080 downwards.
AACATTGCCCGTGCCGTTGGTGGTTTGTCCCTGCCTGAAGTTTGGGCTTCACCGAGACGGAGCGCACGGTCGCTGTTACGTGTCGGTAGCGCATGGAGGTGCGTGGTCAGCCTGGCGCGCAGCGATATGTATCTCGCGCAGTGGCAGGGTGGGCAGCCGTCGATGCCCGAGTCCAGTCACCGTCCGAAGCTGACGCACGCACCTCGGTTGGAAGGAGCCGCATGCGCGGCATCTCGACGAGATCCCTGGCCCCTCAGGCGGCAGTCGTGGTGAGTGTCTGGTGCAGTGCCGCCAGGCCATCTCGGTAGATGCCGCGGAACAGGGCGGTGGCCTCTTCGTCGCTGACGCCGACCGGCGTGAAGGTGCCTGACCACTGCACGCGGGCCCCGTCCTGTCCGGGCACCTCGTGCACGGTGATGGTGGAGAGGTAGTCGGTGATGGGGAAAGGTGCCTGGAGGATGGAGTAGCTGTAGCTGCGTGCCTCGTTGTCGAAGGCTTCGAGACGCTCGACGATGACGCCGCCGTCCTCGCTGTTGAGGGTGCGGACGCGTCCTCCCTCGCTGAGTGCGCTGCTGGGGATGTAGGGCAGCCAGTCGGGAAGCGAGTCGAAGCCGCCGATGAGCTGCCAGATGCGCTCGGGCGAAGCGGGAATGTCAATGAACTCGGTGGCGGTGACCACTGGATTCTCCTACTGAGTTAGGGATGAAGGGTCAGGCTGCGGGTACCGGCGCGGAGTCGGCGATCAGCTTCTCCTCGCGCAGGGCCGTCCAGAAGGCGGCCGGCACCGTTTCGCCGAGGGCGGCCACGTCCTCCGCGATGCGGCTGGGCTTCGTGGCGCCGGGGATCGCGGCGGCCGTGGCCGGGTGGGCGAGGGAGAACTGCAGGGCCGCGGCCTTGACACTGACTCCGTGTCGCCCGGCGATTGCCTTGATCCGCTCCACCTTGTCGATGATGGCCGCGGGTGCCTTCTGGTACTCGAAGTGCGTGCCGCCGGCGAGGATCCCCGAGCTGTACGGGCCACCGACGACGATGTCCACGTTCTGCTCCGAGGCTGCCGGCAGCAGGCGCTGCAGGGCCCGGTCGTGGTCGAGCAGCGTGTAGCGGCCGGCGAGGAGGAAGGCGTCGGGCTTCGGCTCGTCGAGGTCGAGGGTGAGCTCCAGCGGCTCCACGCGGTTGACGCCCAGGCCCCAGGCCTTGATGACGCCCTCGTCGCGCAGCTTCTGCAGGACGCGGAAGGCGCCCGTGCGGGCCGTCTCGTAGGCGGCCAGCCACTCGTCACCGTAGAAGTCCTGTGCCACGTCGTGCACCCACACGATGTCGAGGCGGTCGGTCTTGAGGCGCTTGAGGCTGTCCTCGATCGAGCGCAGGGTGGCGTCGGCGGTGTAGTCGTTGACCATCTTGTTCGGGCGGCCGTGCTCGAAGAGGCCACCCTTCTCGCCGAGGTCGCGGGCGGTGGTGTCTTCGATCTCGTCGAGGATGACGCGGCCGACCTTGGTGCTGAGGACGTATTCGTCGCGCGGGTGCTGTGACAGCACGTCGCCGAGCCGGATCTCGGAGAGACCCGCGCCGTAGAAGGGTGCGGTGTCGAAGTAGCGGATGCCCTGGTCCCATGCGGCCTGGACGGTGGCCGCCGCCTCCTCGTCGGGGATGTCGCGGAACATGTTGCCCAGCGGTGCGGTGCCGAACCCGAGCGCGCCGGGAAGGAGAGACTTGATAGTCACGGAATAAACCTCTTAATGTCGATGTAGCCGGAAATATGAACGAATGTGTGATTGACCGGCCTTGCGAGTTCAAGGTTAGGATCCATGCATGAGACTGTCCAAGACTTACTTGGACTCACTTGAGTCCTCCCGGGTCCGACGTGCTTGACCTCCGACAACTCCGGTACTTCGTGGCCGTCGCCGAGGCCGAACACGTCGGGCGGGCCGCTGATCAGCTGCACATCTCCCAGTCGCCGCTCAGTCGGCAGATCGCCCAGCTCGAAAAGAACCTGGGTCTCACCCTCTTCGAGCGCAGCCAGCAGCGAATCCGGCTGACCTCCGATGGTCGCGTCTTCCTGACCGAGGCCCGCGCACTGCTGCGCCACGCGGCCAGGCTGGAGAACCTCGGCCGGCGGCTCGGCCGCGGCGAGGAGGGTGGCCTCTGCATCGGGTACGTGGCCAACGCCATGCACACCGGCGTCCTGCCCACTGCCCTTCGCGCCTTACGTGAGGAGCGCCCCGGGATCCACGTCGCGCTCTACGACCAGGAGTCTGCCGAGCAGTTCGAAGGTCTGCGTCAGCGTAGCCTGGACATCGCGCTGGTCCGCACGCCGCCGCCCGAGGGCGACCCGGATCTGTTGGCGGCTCCGCTGCTCCAGGATCCGCTGCTGCTGGCGCTGCCGGCGACTCATCCCCTCGCTGCGCAGGAGGGGTTGACGCCCGATGACCTGAACGGGCAGCCATGGATCGCGGTGGGCGACTCACAGGACCCGGCCTGGCGTGACACGTTCGTCGCGTCGTGCGTGGCCGCCGGCTTTACGCCAGACATCCGCCTCAACGCGGCCGATCCGCTTACCGCGCTGGGCCTGGTCGCCTCCGGCCTGGGCCTCGCGCTCGTCCCGCGCAGCATGGTGCGTGGCACGACCCAGGGCATCGTGGTGCGGGAACTTTCCTGGTACGGGGGGTCCGTGCGGCTGTGGGCGGCCTGGCACCGGGTCGACCTTCGGCCCGTGGTGGCGTCCTTCCGCGAAACCGTCCTCGGGGAACAGGGCGCCTGAGCGGATGGCTTGACGTATATCCGTCGCGGATATAGTTTCGGTTCATGGCGAGCACCAGAACCGGCGGGCCCCTCACCCCTGCGGTGCTTCACATCCTGCTCGTGCTCTCGACCCAGGACCGCCATGGCTACGGGATCATGAAACAGGTCGAGGCCGACTCCCAGGGGAGAGTCAAGATGGGGCCAGGAACGCTATATGGCTCGGTTCGACGGATGACCGAAGCGGGCTTGATCCGCGAGAGTGACAAGAAGATCGACCCGAACTTGGACGATGAGCGCCGCGTCTACTACGGCATCACCGCGCTCGGTCAACAGACCCTCGCTGCAGAGTTGCAGCGATACCGTCAGGTCGTCGCGGTCGCCCATGAGCGATCCCTCATACCCAGGGCAATGGGTGCCTGACCATGGGCGGACAGACACGATATCGGCGCTGGTACCGGAGGCTGCTCGGTCTCTATCCGAGGCCGTACCGCGAACGCTTCGCCGACAGCATGGAGCAGACCTTCGCCGACCTCTGCCGTGAACGGGCCGGAACCGAGGGCCGTGGAACTGCGGCCTTCATCCTCTGGATCTTCACCGAAACGTTCGTGGGCATCATCCGGGAGCGCGCGTCAGACCTTGCGAGGTTGACTATGGCCAGGAATGCAACCGCTGTCTTCAGGATCGTCAAGTGGCTCGCGCTGGCCACCGGTGGCCTGATGGTGGCGGGGGTCGCCACGGTCATGCTCCTGGCGCGCGGCACCGGCGAAGACGTCACAGGTGTCGTCGCGCCGGCGTTGCTGCTCACACTTCTCTCGGTGGTGGCCGCCGTGGTCGCGGCCATCCTGCAGGTCACGAGCGGCAGAAGCCACCGACTTCGTGCACCTACTCGTCGTTTCTGGACCAGGTGAGGCCCTGGTCGGTCCAGGTGGCACCCTTGTTGCGGCAGAGGCAGAAGGGATGGCCGACAGGGTCGGTATACACGCGCCAGCCGTAGCCCTCGGGGCCGATGGAGTCCTGCTGCAGGGTCGCGCCGAGCGCCAAGACGCGGGCCTGTTCGGCCTCGATGTCGTCGACTTCGAAGTCGAGGTGGAACTGCTTCGGGTGCTCGCTGTCGGGCCACTGCGGGGTGCGGTAGTCCTCCACCCGGATGAAGGCCAGCTCGATCTCGCCAAAAAGGATGCCGGCCCAGTTCTCGTGGCTGCCCGCCTTGACTGGGCGACCCGTCACCTCGGAGTAAAAGGCCGCCAGCTTCATCGTGTCCGGGCAGTCGATGATGAAATCGGTGAGTCGCAGCATCCGGCGATCTTGCCACACCGGCCGAGCCGCTAGTTGCCCGTCAGGAAGCCGGCGCGGCGGACGCGCGCAGTGCCGCGGCCAGCCACTCGTACGGGAACTGCTCCGGCGGCGCGTTGTTCACGGTGGCGACCAGCTCCATGTACCTGTCGAACGGTCCTTCCGGCTCGGGCGGTGTGCGATCCCATTCGGCGCCCCTCAGCATGTGGTCGGCGGCCTGGATCCGGAACTCGGGCGTGTCCGGCATCGCGGGGTTGTCCGGTGTCGCGAAGATGCTGGTCAACCAGGCGATCCACTGGTCGGCGATCTCCCGCCCCCTGGGCGAGTCCGGTGGCACCTGCTCGCGCGCCGCGTCCATCACCGGCTGGCCGATCGCGGCGCCCGCTTCCAGGGCGTCCAGCATGGGCGACGAGGTCATCAGTGGCCCGGCCCCGGTGGTGCACGCCTCGTGCAGCTCACGGCGTACAGCCTGCCGGACCTCGGTGTCCCGGACCAGCTCGGCCAGCTCGATCCACGCCTCCAGTTGGGCTGCGGTGGGATGTTCGGGTAGCTCCGGTCGGGCCGCCCGCCACCACTCGACCATCCGCTCCGGCGGCTCCCAGCCGGTGGAGACCTCGGTCCAGAACTCGTCGATCAGTCGGTCGCGTTCCTCGTCCGGCATGCCAACCAGCTTGTGCATAAGCGTGACCTGCTCGGCCGTGGAGTCCTGCCGCAGGATGGCCGACAGCACCGCGCGTCGGCTGCGCAGCCGTGCCTCCTGCCGGGCCAGCAGAGCCAGGTGGGTGGTGGCCAGCTCGCGCAGCGTCGCCTCGCCGGCCAGCACCCGCCGGATCTCGTCCAGGCCGGCGTCGAGTTCCCGTAGCGTCCGGACCAGTTCCAGCCGGGCGATGGCCGACACGTCGTACAGGCGGTGACCAGCCGGGGTGCTGGCGGCCGGCGTGACGACACCGGCGTCCGCGTAGTACCGGACGGCGCTGACGCTCAGGCCGGTCCGCCGGGCGACATCTCCGATGGCGTACAGCTCGTGCATCTCCACGACGCCCACTATGCGATCTCAAGCGGCTTGAGATGCAAGCCCCTCATCCAACCTCGGCGAGACAGCGCGCTCGCCGCCGAAGCCAGCCGAATGCGGCTGATCGCCGTTCGCGGCAGAGGAGCGCGCTGCGTCCCAGCGGCGGCGTTGAGGATGGGCGATCGGTGACGCGCGGTTGCTGCATGAGGCCGCAGACCATCATTATCTCGTGGATGTCCGCCGAACGATCGTGCTGATCGATGATCTCCGTTCGTTTGTGGACGGCCGGGGCGCCGAGGTGGCTCGGACCAGCGCTGCCGGAGTCAGGCTTCTCCGTCGGTACCGGGACAGGTTCCTGGACGAGCTGTGGCTGGACCACGACTTGGGTGGCGACGACACAATCTGGCCGGTCGTGGAGATCCTGGAACAAGCCGCGTTCGAGAAGCGGCCCTTCGATGTTGGCGTCATCAACGTCCACTCCGCCAACCCAGGCGGAGCCGCGAAGATTGCGCAGGTCCTACGGCACTGGGGGTATCGCGTCCGCGTCGCGTCGGGCTCCGCGGACGTCGGCTATCTCGATGGCCCTATGACGAGCTGATCGGAACGAAAGGGCCGGACGGCCAGCCCACTCCGACGGCGACTGAGCAGGTACGCCGCCCAGATGCGGGTGCCTCCAACCGTGATGACATAGAGCGATACCCTCTTGACCGATGGCATCGGCGATCCGTCCTATTCGGGCGGCCTGTTGTACTGGCCGAGCGTCGCCTTGGACGTGGAGGCATCACGGAAGGTCAGCTCCCATGGGCCGGTGTTGACGTCCATGTCCTTGCCGAACCCGACCCATTTCCCGGCCATCCGTCGGCCGGTGGGCTCCACCAGTAGCTGAATTGCGCCGTGGTACCGGGCTCCCCGGTAGTAGCCGGCGGGATCGGTCTGCTCCACCCAGGTACCGGTGACCACGGCACCGTCCACGGTGAGATCCAGCGACAGTGACGATGCCGCCGAGCCGGGCAGGCTGCGCACGGTAAGCCGGTCGCCGTGCTGGAGTACGACCACGAAGTGCTGCCCGGCGAAGGAGTCTCCCCGGCCGCTGGAGTGGTATTGGTAGCGGCTGAGCCAGATGCCCTCGTGCGATCCGTGAACTGCAAGGGGCTTGGGCGTTGGCGTGGCCAGGCTGGACATGGGCGAGGTCAGGTCGTGGCCGCCGCGCTGGTCGTCGACGGCTTGGCCATCGGGTATCGCGGCGAAGCCGAGCAGCGAGATCGGCAGGCCGGTGACGACCTCCAGGACGCGGGCGTACACGGGCCGTGGTGCGGCGATCGCGCCGGACTCCCAGCGTTGGACGAGTCTCTTGTTGGCGTCGTTGGGCTCGCCGACTCGGAGGCCGGCGGCTTGAAGCGCGCGGGCGAAGTCGTCCTGGCTCATGCGCATCCCGGTGCGGACCGCGCGTAGGGCGGTGTTCGGGGCATTCATGTTCGCCACAATAGCCCTGTGTCGCCTTAATGTCGCCTTGTATGTGCCCGTCATGTCGCACTCTGTGCCGTCGCGCCTGGCGACAGATCGGCGGCATTGTGGACCTCACGAGTCGGCTGAGCCTGCCGAAGCGCCCCCGTAGCGGAGGTGATAATGCCCAGTTCTGACGATGAGCCGGTCAGCCGGGGCGAGCAGATCGACGCCGCCGAACGGGAGGAAGTCAAGCGCCGGTTGCTCGCGCAGGCCGAGGTGGAGCGGATACCGGCGCAAGAGACGACTCGGGCAGTGCCGGATCGGCGGTGGCGTGGTGAGCCGTGATCCGGTGCCGATTGGTCGGCGGGTGGCGTATCTGCGGGTGCGGCGGAGGCTGTCGCAGCAGTCGTTCGCGGATCGGTTGGGAAAGTCGAAGAGCTGGGTGGACAAGATCGAGCGTGGAGTCCGTTCCCTGGATCGGGTGTCAACGATTCGGGAGATCGCGGCGGTGTTGCGAGTCGATCCGGCAGCCCTGCTTGGTCGTGATGCCCAACCTGTTGCGGCAGCCGCGCATCGCGAAGGCGTTGCGCGGATTCGGGCGGCGCTGTCGGCGTACCCAATGGTTCTTGGATGCCCGGCGGACCGGGAGGCGATGTCGCCGGATCGGTTGGCTCGGGAGGTGCGGCACGCGTGGATGACCTACCAGCACGCCCGGTACCCGCGTCTGATCGAGTTGCTGCCCACGTTGGTGACCAGGGTTCATCGCGCCCACCTACGCGACCCGGCGGCAGTGGTGGAGGCGTATCGAGTGACGGCGGCGCTGTTGGTGAAGCTGGGGGAGGGGAGTCTCGCCTGGTTGGCCGCTGACCGGGCGGTCTCCGCCGCCGATGATGACCGGGTACTCCTGGCCTGCGCGGCGATCCAGTTGGGTCAGGTCCTGCCGGCGTCAGCGCGGGCGAAGTCGGTGATGCTCGCCGCCGCCCACCAGCTCGGCCCAGACGACGCCAAGCGATCACCGGGGGAGCTGTCGCTGCGCGGCTCATTGCTGGTGCAGGCGGCCCTGATCGCGGCCCGGGCGGGTGATGACCGGGTGGTCGCTGAGCTGCTGGATGAGGCTGCGGGACTGGCCGCTCGGGTGGGCGACGGGCACGACCATTACCGCACGGCCTTCGGGCCGGCCGCCGTTGAGCTGGGCCGGGTCGCCGCCGCCGTTGAGCTGGGCGACGGGCCGCAGGCGATCAGGTGGCACGAGGAGGTGATCGGGCGGGACGGGTGGCGGTGGCTGCCGGTCGAGCACCGGGCCGCACACCTGATCGACGTGGCGCGCGCCTATCTGCAGACGAACGATCCCACCAACGCGGCTCGGGTCCTGTTGCGAGCCGACCGCATCGCGCCGGCCGAGATCCGGCACCGGCCAGCGGCACGCGACGTGGTGGCCCAAGTCGTCCGCGATCCGGACGCCCCGCCGACGATCCACCGGCTCGCTGTCGCACTGGGGATCGGGTAGCGCACCGCGGCGCAAACACCTTCTGTTCGCCTGGCGGTGGTGCGCCCTGTGGCAGGCGTTCACCAGCTCTTGCATGATCGTTTTGCGGGCGATGCGGTTTCTGCTTCTCGACTGTCTGGCGGTTGACCCCGCTGCGTCGACCTGCTTGGCTGCGTCCGAGATGATCTTGCAAACCCCCTCAAAAGATCGGCTATAGCTATGTCCTTCAACGCCGCCGTCAAGTCGGCCTTCACCCAGTACATCGGCTTCAGAGGTCGGGCCCGTCGGTCTGAGTTCTGGTGGTTCGCCCTGTTCGGCGCCCTGGTCAATGTTGTCGCTGCCATTCTGGACGGCGTCCTGGGATTGAACTTCGGGGAGGACTCCTCGATCGGCCTCATCCGTCTCATCGCCTACCTGGTGCTGCTGCTGCCGGCGCTGGCGCTCACGGTGCGACGCCTGCACGACACCGGACGGACGGGGTGGTGGTTGCTGATCGGGCTGGTGCCGCTCGTGGGCGGCATCGTTCTGTTCGTGTTTTACGTATCGGACGGCACATACGGCCCGAACCGGTTCGGCGCCAGCCCCAAGGGCTGATCGCTCTCCGCGCTCGGCATCTCGGTCGTAGAACGCCAGACGTACGGAAGCGCCCGTCCCGGTATGGGGGCGGGCGCTCTACGTTGTGCCGAACGATGGCAGGGTTAATGGTTACTGCTGCTCGGGGGCTCGACCGGGCCACTGCTGGCGTTGTATGAGTTCTTGGCGGCGACCACGGCCGCCTGAAGGTGCTCGGGGTCGACGCCCCGCACGTTGAGCGGCGGGTGCAGACGCCGGACGAGTTGGGCCTCGATGATCGCTGGCTCCGCGTCCTCGGCCCAGGTCAAGCGCAGGTGCTCGTGCATCCACGCGGTCAGCCGTGTCTCATCCTCAGGAAGCAGGACGACCCGACCGGTCCACGTCGTTCGGTATCCCTCGGAGACCAGAAGCCCGGCCAACGTACGGCGCAGAGTCGAGCTGCCCGAACGTCGCAGATGGTTGCGCAGGATCCGGCCCCGCAGACTGGTTGCCCGTCCGAGGTACAGCAGCCGTAGCGACGGATCCGTTCCATTCGCCGGCCCGGGGAGGTCGGGAAGGGTCGAAGGACAAGCCCACCAGGCGTAGACACCGCCGCCACGGCTGAGCCGCTTGACGGCGACATCGAGCTCGATCGGCGCGCCGGAGAGCAGCCGCAGAGCCTCTTTGACTCGGGCCTCGTCGGAGGGGACGTCGGGTCGCGTGCCGGGCGTGGTCATCGGGGGCAACCCTAGACGTCGCAGGCGAATCGTGGCCGGGGCCACCGCCGGTCGCCAAATCTGTGGAAAGATCCGTCCATGATCGACTTCACCAGGCCGCTCGACGGCATGAACGCGTTGATCATTGGCGGCGGGGGCGACGGAATCGGACGCGCGATCTCACGAGCTTTCGCCGCAGCCGGTGCGGCGGTCGCCGTCGCCGACCTCGATCCGGAGCGTTCCAACGAAGCCGCCGATGAGTTGGCGAAGTCTGGCGTCCGGGCCGTCGCGCTCGCCGGTGATGTGCGTTCTCCGTCCGCGATCGACGGGTTCGTCAGCCAGACCGTCGCCGCCTTCGGACGGCTCGACACGCTCGTCACTGTCGTCGGCGGCCAGGTCGCGTTCGTCCCGGCGGTGCGGTTGCACGAGATGAGCGACGATGACTGGGACCTCGCGTACGAGATGAATCTTCGCTACGTCGTACGGGCAGCCCGCGCCGCAATCCGCGTCTTCCTGGCTCAAGGTGGCGGCGGATCCATCGTCAGTGTGGGTTCGGTGGCCGGGGTGATGGCCGCGCCCATGCAGGCCGGATATGGTGCTGCCAAAGCCGGCCTGGCCAGCCTCGCCAGAACGGTAGCTGCGGAGTACGCCGCCGACGCGATTCGCATGAACGTGGTGGCCTGCGGTGCCATCGCGACGGCCGTAGCGAACTCCGCGCCTGTCGACGGCGACGTGCCCGAGATCCCGATGGGCCGGCTCGGAGCACCCCGCGATGCCGCCGCGGCAGCCGTCTACCTGGCATCGCCGCTCTCGTCCTATGTGACCGGGCAGAGTCTCGTAGTCGACGGCGGAGTGACGGTACGCGGACCATTCGCCGTCTGACCGCGAAGGCGCAGTCCTCGACTGACGTCGCAACCCGACGGCGTCCCATGGTCACGCTCGATCCTGGATCGAGTGGCTATTCGGCGCCGGGATACCACTCGATCCAGGATCGAGTGCGATCTTGAGAGCGCGGGCCAGCGCTGGCCCGAGCGCCTACAACAGATGGGTACGGAGGAAGTCCAGCTCCAGGGGGAGTAGCCGCTCGGCGGTGCCGTTCGCGGCCATGTGCGTGGCACCGGTCAGTGGCAGCACGGCGTGCGGCCGGCCGGTGCTCAGCAGGGCCGCGGAGAGCCGCAGCGTGTGCGCGGCCACCACGTTGTCGTCGGCCATCCCGTGCACCAGCAGCAACGGGCGGGCCTGGCCCGGCCCGGTGACCGGCTCGGCGGCCAACTCGACGAGCGAATGGTGCGCGTAGACGTCCAGGCCGTCCTCCGGCAACCCCAGATAACGCTCGGTGTACGCGGTGTCGTAGAGCGCCCAGTCGGTCACCGGAGCACCCGCGATGCCGCACCGGAACAGCTCCGGGTGGCGCAACACCGCCAACCCGGCCAGCCACCCCCCGAACGACCAGCCGCGGATCCCCACCCGATCCAGGTCCAGGTCGGGGTGCTTACCGGCGAGCGCGGTGAGCGCGTCGATCTGGTCGGTCAGGATCACGTCCGCCACCCGCCGGTGGATCGCCTTCTCGAACGACGGCGCCACGCCCGGCGTACCCCGGTTGTCGATGGTGACCACCGCGAACCCGGCGTCGGCCCACCACTGCCGTTCCAACCACGCGGCCCGCGCCGCCACGACCTCCTGGTGCCCCGGGCCGCCGTAGATGTCCAGCAGCACCGGCAGCCGCCGGCCCGTCACGTGGTTGTCCGGGTAGAGCACCGCCGCCGGCAGCCGCCGATCGGTCACCCGTTCCAGCAGCGGCAGGGGCGAATACGGCGGGGTGGCGGCGAACGACCGCAGCTCGGCGATCTCCTGATCGCCGCGGCGCACCGTCCAGCGCACCCCGGCGTGGTCCAGCGACGCGACGCCGACCGCCAGCACGTCCCCGCCCACCGCGGCGGTGTACCAACCGGAGTCGGTGGTGAGCCGGCGCGCGTCCACCCCGCCGCCGATGGTGGTGCGGACCCGGAACAGGTGCCGTTCGCTCGGCTCGCCGTCGCTCGCCTCCACCAGCAGATCCGCCGGGCCGGAGGCGGCCGGCAGCCGACCCACCACCCGCCGTACGTACAGCGACGGCGGGGTGAGCAGGGTGCCGTCGGCGAACAGGCACCGCGCGTCGTACCCATCGTGGGCCAACTCCCCACCGACCAGCACCCGACCGTCCGGAAGGTGCGCCGGTGTGCCGGCGATCGGCTCGACCCAGCGCGGGTCGGCCAGCTCGGCGTGCACCTGCGTCTCACCCGTTCGGGGGTCCACCGCCAGCACCAGCCCGTGCTGCTGCGAGCGGCGCAGCACGGTGATCAACGGGCTGCCCTCACCCCAACTGACCCCGCACAGGTACGGGTACGTCTCCCGGTCCCAGTGCACGTCGACCCAGCCGTCGTCCAGGTCCAGCAGGTGCAGGCTGACCTCCGCGTTCGGCCCACCAGCCCGGGGGTACGCGACGGCCGTCGGCGGGCTGGCCGGCTCGGCCGGGTCGTGCAGGTGCCAGCGCTCCAGGCGGGACTCGTCGACCCGGGCGGCGAGCACCGAGCGGCCGTCCGGCGCCCACCAGTACCCCCGGTACCGGCCGAACTCCTCCGACGCGATGTGCTCGGCCAAGCCCCAACTCACCCCGGCGTCCTCGCCGGCCAGCAGGGTGTCGGTGCCGTCCGGGTCGATCACCCGCAGCTCGCCCCGGCGCACACCCTCGGCCGCGTCGGTCACGTACGCCAGTCGCTGCCCGGTCGGGTCCGGACGAGGGTCCAGCACCGGGCCGACGGCGGCCACCTCGACCACGTCGCCATGCACCAGATCGGCCCGGAACAGCCGCCCGGCCAGCGCGAACACCGCAACCCGACCGGCCGCGTCCAACGCGTACGAGCCGATGCCGGCGGCGCTGAGCCGCAGCCGCTCGCGCAGCGCGCGTTCACCGGGGGAGAGGGACCGGACATCCCCGCCCTCGCCCAGCAGGGTCGCCGGATCGGCGACCAGCCGCTCCTCGGCGGTGGCCACGTCCAACAGCCAGAGCGCGTCCGCCGGGTCCTCGGGGCCGGCGGAGCGCAGGAAGATCACCCGGGAGCCGTCCTCAGCCACCGAGACAGCGCGTGGAGCGCCATGACTGAACCGGCGGGTGCGGGCGGCCAGCTCTGGAAAGTCCACACGCCAAATCGTAGAGCGGTACCGGGGGTGATGTGGCCGACCTGGGCGGACGCGTCAGCGTCGGCCGGGGGAGAACCGCCGGTTAGAGTGACCGTCGTGACGATGCTGCCCGACCGCCGCCTGCTGCTGGTCCACGCGCACCCCGACGACGAGTCGATCGGCACCGGCTCGACGATGGCCCACTACGCCGCCGAAGGCGCGCACGTCACGCTGGTGACCTGCACGCTCGGCGAGGAGGGCGAGATCCACGTGCCCGCGCTGGCCCAGCTCGCCGCCGCCGAGGCCGACCAGCTCGGTGGGTACCGCGTCGCCGAGCTGGCCGCCGCGTGCGCCGCGCTCGGCGTCGGCGACCACCGCTTCCTCGGTGGCGCCGGCCGCTACCGGGACTCCGGGATGATGGGTCTCGCGACCAACGACAACCCCCGGGCCTTCTGGCAGGCCGACCTCGACGAGGCCGCCGGGCATCTCGTGGAGATCATGCGGGAGGTACGCCCGCAGGTGCTGATCACGTACGACCCGAACGGCTTCTACGGCCACCCCGACCACATCCAGGCGCACCGGGTTGCCATGCGCGCCGTCGAGCTGGCCACGGCCGAGGGCTGCGCCCCGCTCAAGGTCTACTGGACGGCCATGCCGCTCAGTGTCCTGGAGGCCGGCATGACGCACTTCGCCGAGTCCTCCGACAACCCGTTCGGCGGCATCGAGGACATCGCCGACCTGCCCTTCGGCACCCCGGACGCCCAGATCGCGGCCCGGATCGACGGCACCGACCAGCACACGGCCAAGGAGGCCGCGATGCGGGCGCACGCCACCCAGATCCCGGCCAACTCCTGGCTCTACTCGATCGCCGGCAACTTCGGTGGCGAGTTCATGGGTGTGGAGTACTTCACCCTCGCGGTCGGGGCGAAGGGCCCGGGCTCCGGGCCGTACGGCTGGGAGGACGACCTCTTCGCCGGCCTGCCCGCGGAGACCGCCCCGGACCGGTCCCCGGTCGCGGCGGCGGGTCTCCGGTGACCCTGCCCGCCACGCCGATGACGGTCGAGGATGCCCAGGACACCCCGCCCCCGGCGGGGCCACCGCCGCGCCTGCTGGACCTGGGCGTGCGAGTGGCCGGTGCGATCGTCGTGGTCGTCGCCGGAGTGCTGACCGGCGTGCTGGAGCTGCTGCTCGCCACGGTCCGCGTCGGCGGGCAACTGATCGGCGTGTCGGTGCTGCTCGTCATCGGCGCCAACATCGCGTTGAGCTGGTTCGCGCACGAGGCGGTGGGCCGCCGATGGGCGGTGGCGCTGCCGGCGGTGCCGTGGTTCGCGCTGATGGTGGTCGCCGCCATCCGGACCAACGAGGGCGACCTGTTGCTGGCCGGCGACAACTGGGTTGGGCTGGCCATGATCGTGGCCGGCGCGATGACCTTCGCGGTGATGGGCTTCCGGCAGATCCTCGCCCCGCCGCCGCTCACCCTCGGCGGCTGATGACGTTACCCAGGTAAGGGTGGTAGATATTCCTGCCAGGGATTCAGGCCCCGTGCGGGGGCGTATGGCAGGAGGGTCCGGCGATGGACAAGCGGTGGCGTGACATCGGGGTGCTCGTAGCAGCACTGTTCGCGGTCAACGTGGTCGCCCGACTGATCATCCGGTTCGGCTTCGAGGGCGACGACACCGCCGCCGACCGGGTGTCGCTGGGGATGTTCACGGTGATCGGGCTGATCCTCGCCGTGGTCGCCTTCCGTTGGGGTAGTCGCCGGCCGCTGGCGGGCTGGGCGGCCGACATGGCTCTCGTGGTGCCGGTGGCGCTGCTGCTGACCCTGCTGGTCGGGCCCCTGCTGGTCGGTTACAACCCGTTCGACGGGGGTGCGGCGACGTTCCTCCTCCGGATCTGCTTCTACCTGCTCGCCACGGGCGCCGGGGTGCTGATCGGCTACCTGGTGCTCACCGCGCTCGGGCGTGACTTCCGCTCGCAGCAGCTCAAGCGGTACGCCGAGGTCAGGGCCGCGAAGCCCCGCCGAGTCGTCCGCCGCTGACCCGCCCCGCTCGCGCCGCCCCGCGTGCGCGCCGGCCTGGACGCGCCGCCCCGCGTGCGCGCCGGCCCGCCTGCCCCTACCGCGCGCTGCGGCGATGATCGACTCGGCTTCCAGGAAGTCGTGGGGTCAGGGCGTCTCCGATGCCCCGGTTTCCTGCAACGCGAGTGGATCACGCCATGGCACGAGCGCCAGGCGGGCCCGGGTGGTCAGGCTCGGTGCGGGGCCACCCGCGTCAGATAGGTGTGGTGGGTGGTGAAGCCGAGCCGCTGGTAGAGCGCGATCGCCGCGGTGTTCCGTTGCTCGACCTGGAGGAAGGCGTGTGTCGCGCCGCCGGCCAGACCCCAGCTCGCCAGTTCGTGGATCACCCGGCGGGCCAACCCTTGTCGGCGGGCCGAGGGCAGCACCTCGATCAGGCTGAGGCCCAGCCACCGCCCCTGGCCGGTCACCGCGCCTCGACCGATCGCCACCAGAGCGTCGTCGGCGTACACGTGGGCGAAGCGGACCTGGTCCACGGCGGTGAGCACGTGCCGGGCGGCCTCCGGTAGGCCACCCTTGCGGCCGGCAGCGATGGCCAGCCACTCCTCGCTGGGCGCGCTGGCCAACTCGACGACCGCGCTGCTCCACCCGCCGGCCTGCGCGCCAGCGGCGTCGCTGGCCGTGGCGCGGAGATCGGCGAGTGGGGCTTCGGCGGGGGCCGACGCGAGCGAGGGCAGCGGCGTGGTCTGCACCAGTGTCGGCGGGCGGGCGGCCCAGCCGCGGGCGTCCAGTTCGGCGCCGACCGGCGCGGCGAGGGGCAGCGGGGTGTTGATCAACGCGGGTTGGCCCAGCTCGGCGTACCAGCGCTCGACCGCGTCGACCGCGGCGGGCAGCGGTCGGTCCGGGTCGCCGATCGGCAGCGCCGAGTTGGCCCGTCCGGTCCAGCCGTCGGCCGACCGGAGCAGCCAGTCACCGAGCCGGCCCCGGGTCGGTGCCGGCCAGGCCTCGTCGGCGGCCCGCTCCAGCGCCACGACCGCGGTCGCGGTGGGCCGACGGGTCGGCGGTACGCGCTTGGCGCGGTGGACCTGCGCCACCGGAACCCGTAGCTGTCCCTTCGCGGTGGCCAGCGTGAGATGAGTCTCGCTCAGCTCAACCAGCTCGCCGAGGGCATCGGAGAAGAGTGGGCGGCCTTCGCGAATCCCCACAATCCGGCGGACCACAATTCGGTGTCCCACATCCTGCTGTCGGAGCACGATCGACCCCCTCCCCGGCGAGATACTAGGCTCTTACCGTCGCGGGAGATCGCGGCGTGTCTTGCGGAGGAGAAGACCGGTGACCTACATCATCGCCGAGCCGTGCGTGGATGTGCTCGACAAGGCATGCATCGAGGAGTGCCCGGTCGACTGCATTTACGAGGGCAACCGGATGCTCTACATCCACCCCGACGAGTGCGTCGACTGTGGTGCCTGTGAGCCCGTCTGCCCGGTGGAGGCGATCTTCTACGAGGATGACGTCCCCGAGCAGTGGAAGGACTACACCGGCGCCAACTACGAGTTCTTCGAGGATCTGGGCTCGCCCGGTGGCGCCTCGAAGGTCGGCAAGGTAGAGAAGGACGCCACCTTCGTCGCCGCGCAGCCGCCGCGCGGCGAGGGCCACTGAACCGGCCCGCGCCGGTCTCGTCGCGGCTGCCCGAGTTCACCTGGGACATCCTGGACGCCGCGGCCACGCTGGCCGCGGCGCACCCGGAGGGCATGATCAACCTCTCCATGGGTACGCCGGTCGACCCGGTGCCCGAGGTGATCCGCCGGGCGTTGGCTGACGCGTCCGATGCTCCCGGTTACCCGCTGACCGCCGGCACCCCGGCGTTGCGGGCGGCGATCGCGGCGTGGGTGTCCCGAGCCTGTGGCGCTGGCGTCGACGGTCTCGGTGTGCTGCCGACCATCGGCTCGAAGGAGCTGGTGGCTTGGCTGCCCACCCTGCTCGGCATCGGCCCGGGTGACGTGGTGGTGGTGCCGTCGATCGCGTACCCCACCTACGAGGACGGTGCCCGGCTGGCCGGCGCCACCGTCGTCCGTACCGACTCGCTCACGTCGGTCGGGCCGACCTCGCGGGTCCGGTTGGTCTGGGTCAACTCGCCCGGCAACCCGACCGGCCGGGTGTTGCCCGCGGCGCACCTGAAGAAGGTGGTCGACTGGGCCCGGGAACGTGGCGCGGTGGTCGCGAGCGACGAGTGCTACCTGCCGCTGGGCTGGTCGGCCGATCCGGTTTCGGTGCTGTCTCCGCAGGTCAGCGGCGGCAGCTACGCCGGGGTGCTCGCCGTGCACTCGCTCTCCAAGCGGTCCAACCTCGCCGGCTACCGGGCCGGGTTCGTCGCCGGTGACCCGGCGCTCGTCGCCGAGCTGCTCAAGGTCCGCAAGCACGCGGGCATGATCGTGCCCGCGCCGGTGCAGGCAGCCATGGTGGCCGCACTGGAGGACGAGCGACACGCCGAGGAGCAGCGCGAGCGTTACCGTGCCCGGCGGGAGGTGCTGAGGGCAGCCTTCACCGCTGCCGGGTTCACCGTCGAGCACTCCGAGGCGGGTCTCTACCTCTGGCTGACCAGGGGTGAGGACTGCTGGCAGACCGTCGACTGGTTGGCCCGACGCGGCATCCTGGTCGCCGCGGGCGTCTTCTACGGTCCCGCAGCCGAGCAGCACGTCCGGGTTGCGTTGACCGAGTCCGACGAGCACGTCGCGGCGGTCGCCGGCCGGCTCCGGGCCTGACCCCGGGCGGCCCGGCGATGACCGACGGCGTGACCGGGCGGTACGGCAGGGTGCGGGTGGCGGTGATCGGCACCGGGCTGATCGGCGGCTCGGTGCTGCTGCGCCTGGCCGATGCCGGCCTGGACGTGGTCGGTTGGGATCCGGACCCGACGACTCGGGAGCGCGCCCAGCGCCGGGGTGTGGTCACCCCAGCGACGATCGAGCAGGCCGTGGCCGACCGGGACGTGGTCTTCCTCTGCGGCCCGCTGCCCACTCTGCCGCACACTCTGGCCCAGATGGCCGAGCTGACCGGGCCCGGCTGCGTGCTCACCGATGTCGGCAGCACCAAGGTGGGGGTGACCGAGGCGGCTGATCGGCTCGGGCTCGCCGACCGGTTCGTGCCCGGCCACCCGATGGCGGGCGCGGAGTCCGCCGGCCTGACCGCCGCCGCGCCGACCCTGCTGGCTGGTGCCGCCTGGGTGCTCTGCCCGGCGCCCGGCGTCGCGACGGGCGCCTTTCGCTGGCTGACCGGGCTGCTGGTGGAGCTGTTCGGTGCCCGGGTCGTGCCGATGTCCGCGCCGGCACACGATTCGGTGGCCGCGCTCGCCTCGCACGTGCCGCACCTGCTGGCCGGCGCGCTGGCCGGGGCGACGCAGCGGGCGCCGCTGCGGGACGCGGTGTTGGCGCTGGCCGCGGGGAGCTTCTCCGACGGTACGCGGGTCGCGGGCACCCCGGCGGAGCGGACCGCGAACATGCTGCTCGGCAACCGTGATCGGGTGCTGCACGAGTTGGCCGAGGTCGGCGCGTTCCTGGATGGGCTGGCCGCCGCTCTGCGGGCCGACGACGCGCAGGCGCTGATCGCGCGGTACGCGGAGGCCAGGGCGGCCCGGTCGGCGCTGCTGGACCGGCAATTCGCCGGTGAGTCCCGACGGTTCGCGGCCGATGGTGATCATGACGCCGAGGTGGCCTGGCTGCGCGAGTTGGGCGCCGCCGGTGGGCACCTGACGGGGTGTCAGGTCGACCCGGAGGCGGTTTCCTACGCCGCGTGGCTTCCCGTGGCTGACTAGGCTGAGGGGCATGGCGGTGGACAGTCCGGTGGTGCAGGTGCGCGGCGAGGCGTACCGGGAGGTGCCGCCCGAGTTGGCTCGGTTCGCGGTCACCGCGACAGCCCGCGACCGGGACCGGGAGGCGACGCTGACCCGGTTGGCCGAGCGGGCCGCCGCAATCCGGGTGCTGCTGGACGGCTCCGGGCCGGCGGTGGCGCGGCGGGAGACCGGCGACCTGCGGGTGCGGCCGGAGACCCGGCGCTCGGGGGAGCGGGTGGTCGCCTGGCACGGCAGCGTCACCACCACAGTCACCGTCACCGACTTCACCGCGCTTGGTGAGCTGATGCTGCGGCTGGCCGACCAGGATCAGGTCGAGGTGGCGGGCCCGTGGTGGGAGCTTCGCCCGGACAGCCCTGCCCATCGCGCGGCCCGGCACGCCGCGATCAGCGACGCGCTGTTGCGGGCCCGGGAGTACGCGGAGGCGCTTGGCGCCCGGGTCACCTCGTTGATCGAGTTGGCCGATGCGGGGCCTGCCGACCGGCCGATGTTCGCCCGTGCGGCGTTCGCCGGCAGTGGCGGCGCGGGCGGTGGTCCGCCGGAGCTTGAGCTGGATCCGCAGCCGCAGACCGTGCAGGCGGCGGTGCAGGCGCGGTTCACCATCAGCGACCCGGTTCTGGGCTGATGCCGCCGGCCCGGGTGCTGTCCGTCGACGAGTTGGTGGAGCGGGCGTTGGTGCTTGCCGAGTCCGGCCCGCGACAACTGCTCGGCATCGCCGGTGCGCCGGGTGCCGGGAAGTCCACCCTGGCGGAGCGGATCGTGGCCGAGGTCGGTCCCGTCGCCTGCCTGGTGCCGATGGACGGCTTCCACCTGGCGCAGTCGCAGCTGGTCCGCCTGGGCCGGGCCGACCGCAAGGGCGCGGTGGACACCTTCGACGCCAATGGGTACGCCTCATTGCTGCGCCGGTTGCATCGGTTGGAGCCGACGTCGGTCTACGCGCCGGAGTTTCGCCGGGAGCTGGAGGAGCCGGTGGCCGGGGCGATCGAGGTGCCGCCATCGGTCCGGCTGGTGGTGACCGAGGGCAACTATCTGCTGTTGCCGGATTTCCCCTGGCAGGAGATCCGACCGCTGCTGCACGAGGCGTGGTTTCTCGACCTGGACGCCGAGGTGCGGCAGCGCCGGCTGACCGCCCGGCACGAGGCGTTCGGTCGGTCGCCGGAGCAGGCGCGGGCGTGGGCGCTGGGCAGTGACGAGTCGAATGCCGCTCTGATCACCCCCACCGCCGATCGCGCGGACCTGGTGGTCCGACTGTCGGAGCCCCCGGCGCGCTAGTCGAGTTCGCGAATCGGCCGGGCCGGATTGCCGACCGCCACCACGTTGGCGGGCAGGTCGCGGGTGACCACCGCGCCTGCGCCGACGACGGTGTTCGTGCCGATCGTCACGCCGGCCAGCACGATCGCGCCGCCGCCGAGCCAGACGTTGTCGCCGAGGGTGATCGGTTTGGCCGCCTCCCACTTGTCGCGGCGCGGGCCGGGCTCCACCGGATGGGTCGGCGTGAGTAGCTGCACGTTCGGTCCGACCTGGACGTCGGCGCCGATGGTGATGGGCGCGACATCGAGGAAGACGGCGTGGTAGTTGATGAAGCTGCGTGGCCCGATGCGGATCTGCCAGCCGTAGTCGCAGTAGAACGGTGGGCGGATCCAGGTGCCCTCACCCAGCTCGCCGAGAAGGTCGCGTAGTGCCGCGAGGCGGGCCTGCGGGTCGGCCGCGGCACTGGTGTTGACGCGTTCCATCAGCTGGGCGGCCCGGTCCAGGTCAGCGATGATCTCGGGATCGTCGGCGAGGTACGGCTCACCGGCGAGCATCCGGTCCTTCATGGAGGTCACGCGCTCGATGATGCCCGCCGATCCCGCCGAGGGTTGGCAGGTCCGTCATATTTTCGTCCCCATTTTTGCATACTCAGTATGCAATACTGACGGCGGTCTATGCACCTCTCGTAGGTATCGACGCTCCACCGAGGAGGATCCGTTGCATCGACACCGCAGAACAATCACCGCCGTCACGGCCGTGGCAGCCCTCGTCCTGGGCACGCCGACGATCGCCCAGGCCAGCCCACCCACAACCACCGCTCCCGATGCCACCCCGAGCGCAGCAGCCAGCGCCACCACGAAGACGGTGACTCTGCTCACCGGTGACCGGGTCACCGTCACCGCGACCGGGGCCGCTGCGGTTCGGCCCGGCCCCGGTCGTAGCGATCTGCGCTTCGTCACCACCCGCGACAGTGGCCAGCTCACCGTGCTGCCGCAGGATGCCGTGCCGCTGGTCCGCTCCGGACGGGTCGACCGGCGACTGTTCAACGTGACCGGGCTGATCGCCGCCGGTTACGACGACGCCCGCCGGGACAACCTGCCGGTGCTGATCGCCGGCGAAGCGGGCACACGTCAGCGCGCCGCCACGCCCTCGGGGCTGACCGTCACCGCGCAACTGCCCGTGATCGGCGGGGTCGCCGCAACGGCGGATAAGAAGCAGGCCACGGCGGTCTGGGCGGCGCTCACCGCAACCAGCGCCCGGGTCGGCACGGCGGGGGGTGCCGACCGGATCTGGCTCGACGGTCGCCGACAGGTCACTCTGGACCACAGCGTGCCGCAGATTGGCGCGCCGGCCGCGCACCAGGCGGGCTTCACCGGCCAGGGCGTACGCGTCGCGGTGCTGGACACCGGCATCGACGCAGACCACCCCGACCTGGCGGGCAGGGTCGCCGAGTCGCACAACTTCAGCGAGGCCACCAACGCCGGCGACACGGTCGGCCACGGCACCCACGTCGCCTCGATCATCGCCGGCAGTGGCGCTGCCTCAGGTGGCAAGTACCGAGGCGTCGCCCCCGACGCCACACTGCTCAACGGCAAGGTCTGCGAGGACCAGGGTTGCTCGGAATCGGCGATCCTGGCCGGCATGCAGTGGGCAGCCGTCGACCAGCACGCCGATGTGGTCAACATGAGTCTGGGTGGTGCCGACACGCCCGAGGTCGACCCGCTGGAGGCGGCCGTCGAGTCGCTTACCGCGCAGACCGGCGCGCTCTTCGTGATCTCCTCCGGCAACTATGGAGCCGACGGTTCGGTCAGCTCACCGAGCACGGCAGAGGCCGCGCTGTCGGTGGGCGCTGTGGACCGCGACGACGCGTTGGCCGACTTCTCCAGCCGTGGTCCTCGGGTGGGCGACGGTGGGCTGAAGCCGGACATCACCGCGCCGGGAGTGGAGATCGTGGCCGCCCGCGGGGACGGCACCCTGCTCGGTGACCCGGTGGGGGAGAAGTACGTCGCCCTCTCCGGTACCTCGATGGCCGCGCCGCACGTCACCGGCGCGGTGGCGCTGATCGCCCAGCAGCACGCCGGTTGGACGGCGAACCAGCTCAAGGCGACCCTGATGGCCTCGGCGAAGCCGCACCCGCAGCAGACGTCCTTCCAGCAGGGCGCCGGCCGGGTGGACGTGGCCCGGGCGATCACCCAGCGAGTGGTCAGCGACCCGGTCAGCATCGCCTTCGGGCAGCCGGCCTGGCCGCACGACGACGACACCCCGATCACCCACAAGGTCGGCTGGCGTAACGATGGGCCGGACCCGATCACCCTGGAGCTCACCCTCGACGTGACAGGTCCGGACGGCCAGCCAGCGCCCGCCGGCCTGTTCACCCTGGCGGCGTCCCAGGTCACCGTGCCCGCTGGCGGCAGCGCCGGCACCACGGTCACCGCAGACACCCGACTCGGCACCGACGGCTACTGGACCGGACGGATCGTGGCCCGCTCCGGGACGACAGTTGCGGTCACCCCGGTGGCGGTCAACCGGGAGGTGGAGAGCTACCAGGTCACGGTGCGCCACCTGGACGAAACGGGAGCACCCGCCGCCGACCACATCACGGCGCTGGTCAACCTGGATACCTACAGCACCTTCGACCTGTACGACCAGGACGGCACCGACGACATCCGGGTGCCGAAGGGCCGCTACGGGCTCGTCAGCATTGTCTTCAGCGAGGACGGGCTCGCCCAGCTGGCCCAACCGGAGCTGGTCGTCGACGCCAACACGGCGGTCACCGTCGACGCCCGCAAGGCCCGGCCGGTGCGGATGGCCGTTCCGGAGCGCTCGGCCGTGCCGGCACTTGTCGACATCAGCGCGCTCTTTCTCGGCGCCGACGGTAGCTCCTACGGGTTCGGCATCCTCGCGTTCGACTTCACCGGGTTGGCCATCGGGCAGCTCGGCCAGGCGGTGTCTGCCGACCAGTTCGTCGGGACGGTCGCCAGTCAGTGGACGCATCCGGAGGTGACCAACAGCCCCTACCTGTACGCGCTGGCCGAGACCTTCCCCGGCCGGATGCCGACCGGCTTCGACAAGACGTACCGCAGCAGGGAGTTGGCGAGCGTCACACACCAGTTCCGGGGCGGCTACCCCGGCCTGGTCTCGGATCGGGTGGTCTTCCCGCACCTCGAACCCGACCTGGGTGGCTGGGCGGTCAATGTGCCCACCACGGTGCCCGGCCAGCGGGTCGAGCACTACAACACCCGCGGAGTGCGGTGGTCCTCGGAGCTGATGTTCGGCGTCCTGACCGAGGAGGGGTGGCTCGACGGCAAGGCGGTGCTGATCGGCGAACCGAAGGCGTACCGGGCCGGCCGGCACACCCGGGAGAGCTGGAACAGCGCGCCGTACGGTCCGTCGTTCCCGGCGCCGCGCTGGCCCGGCCAGGGCGTGACCCGGGTCGGCGACGACATCCAGGTGGACGTGCCCCTCTACGGTGACGCCGCGGGGCACGCCGGTGCTTCGATCGTCGACGCCGCCCGGACCGCCCTCTACCGCGACGGCAAGCTTGTCGACGAGTCGCCGGAACCGGGATTCGGGCAGTTCACGGTGCCGCCCGGCAACGCCAACTATCGGCTGGAGGTGTCCGCGAAGCGCAGCTTCACCGACCTCAGCACCGAGGTCGGCACGGCGTGGACGTTCCGGTCCCGGCACGTCGGCGGCGATGACTACCGGCCGCTGCCGGTGTCGGCCATCCGGTTCACACCGCCGCTGAACGGGGACAACTCCGCCGCCGCTGGCCGGAGTCTGGTCATCCCCGTGCAGGTGCAGCGGCAACCTGGGGCGGCCGGGTCACGGGTGACCAAGCTGACCGTGGACGTCTCCTACGACGGAGGCCGCAGCTGGCACCCCGCCAAGGTGCGGCACGGTGGGCACGGCTGGACGGCCACCGTCCGGCACCCCGCCGGGTCCGGTTACGCGTCCCTGCGGGCCACCGCCCGGGACGCCGCCGGCAACACGGTGACCCAGCGGATCATCCAGGCGTACCGGTTGCGCTGAGGCGTACCCCTGTCGGGTCCGCGGCCGAGCGCCGCGGACCCGGCGGGGCCGTCAGTCGTTGGCGTGCAGGGCGGCGTTCAGCTCGATGCCCCGGCCGGTGCGCGGCCGGGCCTCCAGCGCGCCGGTCACCGAGTTGCGCCAGAACAGCAGGCCGTCGACGCCGGACAGCTCCCGGGCCTTGACCACGCGGCCGTCCGGCAGGGTGACCTTCGAGCCAGCCGTGACGTAGCACCCGGCCTCGACCACGCAGTCGTCGCCCAACGAGATGCCGATGCCGGCGTTCGCGCCGACCAGGCTCCGCTCACCGATGCGGACCTTGTCGGTGCCGCCGCCGGAGAGGGTGCCCATGATCGACGCCCCGGCGCCCACGTCGGAGCCGTCGCCGACCACCACGCCCTGCACGATCCGCCCCTCGACCATCGAGGTGCCGAGCGTGCCGGCGTTGAAGTTGCAGAAGCCCTCGTGCATCACGGTGGTGCCGGCGGCCAGGTGCGCGCCGAGGCGGACCCGGTCGGCGTCGGCGATCCGCACACCCGAGGGCACCACGTAGTCGGTCATCCGGGGGAACTTGTCGACCCCGTACACCGCCAGGTGCCGGCCGGCGGCCCGCTCGATCACCCGCAGCTCGTCCACCCGCTCCGGGGGGCACGGCCCGGCGGACGTCCAGGCCACGTTGGCCAACTTGCCGAAGATGCCGTCCAGGTTGAGCTGGTTGGGCCGGACCAGGCGGTGCGAGAGCAGGTGCAACCGGAGGTACGCGTCCGAGGCGTCCTTGATCGGGTCGTCCAGCGAGCCGATCACGGTGACCACCTGCACGGTACGCAGACCGGGCAGCGGCCGGTCACCGAGCGCGGCCGGCGGCAGGTCGAGCACGTCCGCCTCGTCCTCGCCGGAGACCAGCGGCAGCTCACCCAGGCCCAGCTTGCCGGTCGGGTACCAGGTATCGAGCACCTGCTCGTCTGCGGTGACCGTGGCCAGGCCGATGCCCCAGGCGGAATCTGCGGACGTCACTGTTACACCTCTCGGTCGCGGCCGGGCTGACCTCGGCTCGCTCCTCGCGCTGTCAGACCTGAAGGTACCGTGCGAACCATGGAGAACCCGCTGACCCCCGAGGTCCTCGCCGATCCGGTGCAGCTGACCCGCGCTCTGGTCGACATAGAGTCCGTGTCCCTCAACGAGAAGGCGATCGCCGACTGTGTCGAAGAGGTGCTGCGGGGCGTACCGCATCTGACCACCCACCGGCACGGCAACACCGTGATGGCGCGCACCGACCTCGGTCGGTCGCAGCGTGTCGTGCTGGCCGGGCACCTCGACACGGTGCCCCTGAACAACAACTTTCCGTCGACGATGCGCGGCGACCTGATGTACGGCTGTGGCACCTCCGACATGAAGTCCGGCACCGCGTATGCGCTGCACCTGGCGGTGACGCTGCCTGACCCGCGCTACGACGTGACGTACTTCTTCTACGAGGCCGAGGAGATCGAGTCGAAGTACAACGGGCTCAACCTCGTCGCCCAGGCGTTCCCGGAGTGGCTGGAGGCGGACTTCGCGGTGCTGCTGGAGCCGACGTACGGCATCGTCGAGGCGGGCTGCCAGGGCACCATGCGGGCCATCGTGACGACGACGGGTGAGCGGGCGCACGCGGCGCGTTCCTGGCACGGTGTGAACGCCATCCACGCGGCCGGTGAGGTGCTGCGGCGTCTCCAGACGTACGAGGCACGCCGGGTCACGATCGAGGGGTGTGACTTCCGCGAGGGCATGAACGCGGTACGGATCAACGGCGGGGTCGCTGGCAACGTGATCCCCGACTACTGCGAGATCGAGGTCAACTACCGGTACGCGCCGGATCGCGACCCGGCGGCGGCGGAGGCGCATCTGCGGGAGGTCTTCGCCGGCTTCGAGGTGGCGGTGACCGATGCGGCGGCCGGTGCGGCCCCCGGGCTGGAGGCGGCTCCGGCGAAGGAGTTCCTGGCGGCCGTGGGCGCGGCGCCCATCGGCAAGCTGGGCTGGACGGACGTGGCCCGATTCGCGGCCATGGGCATCCCCGCGCTGAACTTCGGCCCGGGCGACCCCAACCTGGCCCACCACAAGAACGAGCACGTCGAGATCAGCAAGATCCGTGACGGTGCGGCAACCCTGCACCGCTGGCTAGCCCCGGCCTAACCGTCGGCCCAACCGCCCCCGGCCGTACGCCGGTGATCAAGAGGTTTGCGTCAGCCTGGCCCGTTGTCGGCGACGCAAACCTCTTGATCAGCTCCGGTTGCTGCGGGGGTCGGGGGTAGGAGGGGTGCGGGGTTCAGGTCTCGGGTGCGGCGGCGTTCGGCCACCACGTCGCGGATCCGTCGCTGCATCTGGCGACGGATCCGAAGCATCTCGCTGTTGCTGATCACGCTGTCTCCTCCCCCGAAGGCGCGCGCCGGGGCATACCCGGTATGTGAATAGTAAGACGTACGGGAGAGCCGAATAGTTGCCCATGATCCCGAACTATTTCTCTGCGTTCGCTCCCCGCGCACCCGGCCGGTGCTGCTCCACTACGGTTGCCCCATGAGCCAGAGCAACGGGCGGGAGGCGGGTCGCGGTCCTGGGCAGGAGCGGCATCGCGGTGCGGTCACGCTGCGCAGAGGGTCGATCCCGAGCAGCACGGCGGACCAGCGATTGCTGGATTCCCGCGGGCGGGGTGACTGGAAGACCAAGGACGCCTGGCGCGCGCTGCGCATCCTCGCCGAGTTCGTCGAGGGTTTCGACACCCTCGCCGACGTGCCGTCGGCGGTCAGCGTCTTCGGCTCCGCGCGCAGCGGGCCGGACAGCGCCGAGTGTCAGTTGGCCGAGCGGTTGGGCGGCGCGCTGGCCCGAGCCGGCTACGCGGTGATCACCGGAGGTGGGCCCGGAGTGATGGAGGCCGCCAACCGGGGCGCCAGCGAGGCCGGTGGGCTCTCCGTGGGGCTCGGCATCGAGCTCCCGTTCGAGCAGGGCATCAACGACTGGGTCGACCTGGCCATCGACTTCCGCTACTTCTTCGCCCGCAAGACGATGTTCGTGAAGTACGCCCAGGCGTTCGTCGTGTTGCCCGGCGGGTTCGGCACCATGGACGAGTTGTTCGAGGCCCTCACCCTGGTGCAGACCGGCAAGGTCACCCGGTTTCCGGTGGTGCTCATGGGGGTCGCCTACTGGCAGGGCCTACTCGACTGGCTCCGCGACACGATGGCCGCCACCGGCAAGATCGGACCGGTCGACCTGGACCTGATCTGTCTCACCGACGACGTCAACGAGGCGGTCCGGCACATCGTCGCGGCGGAGGCCGCGCTCTCCGCCGAGCAGGAGGCGGTCCGCGAGGAGGCCGTCGCCCGTACCGGCGCGGATCAGCAGGCCGCCGCCGAGCAGGCTCGGGACCACGACTGATGGCGGCGATCTGCGTCTTCTGCGCCTCCTCTCGTACCCTCGATCAGCGTTGGTTGGACCTGGCCGCCGAGACCGGTGCGGAGCTGGCCCGGCGCGGGCACACGCTGGTCAGCGGTGGCGGCTGCGTCGGCATGATGGGCGCGCTGGCGGACGGCGCCCGATCCGCCGGTGGGCGCACCGTGGGTGTGATCCCGCAGTCGCTCGTCGACCTGGAGGTCGCCGACCTGGCCTCGGACGAGTTGCTGGTGACCGAGTCGATGGCCAGCCGCAAGACTCTGATGATCGAGAAGTCGGACGCCTTCCTCACCCTGCCCGGCGGGCTGGGCACCCTGGAC
This sequence comes from Micromonospora chokoriensis, assembly GCF_000718555.1. Taxonomy (GTDB): domain Bacteria; phylum Actinomycetota; class Actinomycetes; order Mycobacteriales; family Micromonosporaceae; genus Micromonospora; species Micromonospora chokoriensis_B. Next base: position 125,802 of record NZ_JOAN01000017.1, on the reverse strand, counting down.
GAGCTGTTCGAGGTCTGGACCACCGCCACCCTCGCCCTGCACACCAAGCCGATGGTGCTGATCGACACCGACGGCTTCTACCGCCCCCTGCTGGACTGGCTGGACAAGCTGGCCGATCAGACATTCCTGAAGCCCGCCGGCCGCGACCTCCTAACGGTGACCAAAACCGTCCCCGAAGCCCTAAACGCTCTGGAATCCCGCCTAACCTGACCAAGCCCCTGCCCTGATTTGCGTTGATCATGAAGTTAGCGACGTCGCTGTCGGCGTGTCGCGTCGCTAACTTCATGATCAACGGAGGTGGTGGGGTGGGGTTGGGGGTTTGGTGGGTGTCGTAGGGGTCTGATGGGATGAGCTGATGCAGGCGTACCGGTTGGTGCGGCGGCCCGGAGGGCCGGCGCGGGGGGACGGCGCGGCGCCTGGCAGCGCACCCGGGCCCGAGCTGACGGTCGGCGGCAACGGTTGGCGGGCCGATCCGGTGCAGGCCGAGGTGGTCGGGCACACCGGCGGTCCGATGCTCGTGCTCGGCGGCCCCGGCACCGGCAAGACCAGCACGCTGGTCGAGGCGGTCGCTGCCCGGGTGGCCGAGGGGGTCGACCCCGAACGGATCCTGGTGCTGACCTTCAGCCGTCGAGGCGCCACCGCGCTGCGTCAACGCATCGAGGCCCGGATCGCGCAGGACGGCCACCGGGTGCTGCGCGAGCCGCTGGTGCGCACCTTCCCGGCGTACGCCTTCGGGTTGCTGCGCCGGGCCGCCGCCGAGCGCGGCGAGCCTTCGCCCCGACTGCTCACCGGCCCCGAGCAGGATTTGATCATCCGTGAGCTGCTGGACGTGGTGGGGGAGGAGCCCGAAGACGACCCGGTCGGCTGGCCGACGGACCTGCGCCCCGCCCTGCGTACCCGGGCGTTCGCCGGCCAGCTGCGCGACCTGCTGATGCGCGCCGCCGAGCGCGGCGTCGGCCCGGTCGACCTGGCCCGGCTGGGCGAGAAGCTCGGCCGCGCCGACTGGCCGGCCGCCGCGCGCTTCCTCCGGGAGTACGTCGCAGTGCTCGCGCTGCGCGACGTCAGCAACCGGGGCTCCATCGCGTACGACCCGGCGGAGCTGGTCCGGGCGGCCACCGGGCTGCTGCGCGACGACGAGGAACTGTTGGCCGCCGAGCGCCGTCGGCTCGCCCACGTCTACCTCGACGAGCTGGCCGACACCGACCCCGCCCAGTTGGAGCTGCTCTCGGTGATCGCGGGTGGCGGCAAGTCGCTTGTCGCGTTCGCCGACCCGGACTCCTCTACGTACGCCTTCCGGGGTGCCGATCCGGCCGGGGTGGCGACCTTCCCGCACCGATTCCGCACCGCTTCCGGTGCGCCGGCCGCGCAGGTGCTGCTGAGCACGTCGTACCGGGCCGGGCCCGGTCTGCTCGCGGCGATCGCCCGGCTGGGTCGTCGGCTGCGTGGCCCGGCCGCGCACCGCCGGCTGCACCCACTGCCGGACGCGCCGCCCGGCGCGGTCGAGGTGCACACGTTCCGCTCGGCGACCAGCGAGGCCGCCTGGCTGGCCCACGCGCTGCGCTCGGCGCACCTGCTCGACGGCGTGCCCTGGTCCCGGATGGCGGTGCTGGTGCGGTCCACCGCGTTGCAGCTGCCCACCCTGCGACGGGCGCTGCACGCCGCTGGGGTGCCCACCGTGGTGCACGGCGAGGATCTGCCCCTGCACCTGCAACCAGCGGTCGCGCCGCTGCTGCTCCTGCTGCGCTGCGCGCTGGAGCCGGAACGCCTCGACGAGGAGGCGGCGGTCACTCTGCTGCACTCGTCGCTGGGCGGCGCCGACCCGCTGGCCGAGCGGCGGCTGCGCCAGGGCCTGCGCGCGCTCGCGCTGGCCGGCGGTGACCGACGCCCCTCCGGGGAGCTGATCGTCGAGGCGTTGCGCGATCCGGAGGAGCTGGCCAGCATCGACCGGCACTGGGCGGAGCCAGCTCAGGCGGTGGCCGGGCTGCTGGCCATCGCACGCGAGGCCGCCGCCCGGCCGGGCTCGACCGCCGAGGACGTGCTCTGGGCCGTCTGGCACGCCAGTGGTCTCGCCGAGCGGTGGGCCGGCGCGATCAACCAGGGGCGCCCGGAGGCCGGCGAGGGCGACCTGGCTCGGCGACGGCGGGCCGAGGCGGCCGACCGCGACCTGGACGCCGTGCTGGTGCTCTTCGACGCGGCGGCCCGGTTCACCGACCGGCTGCCCGGTGCCCGGACCGAGGTCTTCCTCGACCACGTGCTCGCCCAGGACCTGCCGGCCGACACCATCGCCCCGACCGCCGACCGGGGTGCGGCGGTACGCCTGCTCACCGCGCACGCCGCGAAGGGCCTGGAATGGGACCTGGTCGCGGTGGCCGGCGTACAGGAGGGCATCTGGCCGGACCTGCGGCTGCGCGGCAGCCTGCTCGGCTCCGAGCGGCTGGTCGACGTGCTGACCGGCCGCTCGGTCGACGGCGCGACCGCGGCGAACGTGGTGGGTCAGACGTCGGCGTTGCTGGACGAGGAGCGCCGGCTCTTCCACGTCGCCATCAGCCGGGCCCGGCACCGACTGCTGGTCAGCGCCGTGGCCTCGGCCGCCGTCGGCGGTGACGACCATGAGGAGCAGCCCAGCCGGTTCCTGCACGAGCTAGGCCCGAGCACGCCGCCGCCCGGCCCACCGCCGCCCAGCCCGCCCACGCCGCCCGGCCCGCCCACGCCTTCTGGCCCGCCGAGCGGTGGTGGGCCGGCCGACCCGTCGACACCGCCGGGCCCGCGCACCGGCCCGCAGGCCGGCGGCCCCGCCGTCAGTCCACCGAATGCCACTCCTTCCGACGGCGCCGCAACCAACGGCACGACCGGCGACGACGAGCCGGATCGTCCCGGGGCGCTGCCGGTGACCCGTCCGCCCCGGGCGCTCACCCTGCCGGCGCTGGTCGCGGAGCTGCGTACCGCCATCACCGACCCGGCCGCCCCGGCCGCCCGGCGGCGCGCCGCGGCGGCCGAGCTGGCCCGGCTCGCCGCCGCCGGGGTGCCCGGCGCGCACCCCGACGACTGGTGGGGGTTGCGCGTGCTCTCCGACGACCGGCCGCTCGTCGACGACGGAGACCCGGTGCGGGTCACCCCGTCGGCCATGGAGAGCGCGCTGCGGTGCAGCCTGCGGTGGTTGCTGGAACGGCACGGCGGCAGCGGCCCGACCAGCACGGCCCAGGGGGTCGGCAACCTGGTGCACGCCGCCGCGATGCTCGCCGAGGACGCCAGCGCCGACCGGGGTGCGCTGCTCGACTATGTGGCCGCCCGGTTCGACGCCATCGAGCTGGCGGCACGGTGGATGGCCGGGCCGGAGCGGGAGCGCGCCGAGGCGATGGTCGACAAGCTGCTGCGCTGGCTGGCCACCAACCCGCGTCGGCTGCTCGCCATCGAGCACGAGTTCGCGGTCCGCCTGGACGACCCGAACCGGCCCGTCGACCTGACCGGTCGGGTCGACCGGCTGGAGGTCGACGAGGCCGGGCGGCTCGTGGTGATCGACCTGAAGACCGGCAAGTCCACAGCTGTCACCGGCAGCGAGTTGGCGGAGCACCCACAGCTCGGCGCCTACCAGGCGGCGGTGGAGGCCGGGGCGTTCGCCGAGTTCGGTGACGAGTCCGGGGGAGCCGCGCTGGTGCAGCTCGGGACCTCCGCCAAGGACGCCCGGGAGCAGAACCAGCCGGCGGCCAGCGAGGGGCCGGCGGCCGGTTGGGCGACCGCGCTGGTCCGGCGGACCGCCGATACGATGGCAGCCGCCACGTTCGCCGCGGTGGCCAACTCCAAGTGCCGGGTCTGCCCGGTGCGCACCAGTTGCCCAGTCTCCGGGCAGGGGCGTCAGGTGGTCGAGCCGCCAACCGTCCGTCCTTCGGAGAATCCGTGAGGGCGAGGAGTGAGCCGATGTTGCGAGCCCCGCAGTCCCGAACTGAGATGACACGGTGAGGGCGAGGAGTGAGCCGATGTTGCGAGCCCCGCAGTCCCGAACTGAGATGACACAGTGACCCAGCCCACCCTGTTCGGCGCGGGTCCCGCGCCGACGCCCCGGCTCGCGGACTCCGGCCCTCGGTACACGCCGGTGGAGCTGGCCAAGCTGCTGCGGTTGCCGGCACCCACCCGGGAGCAGGCGGCGATCATCGCCGCCCCGGTGGAGCCGCTGCTGGTGGTCGCGGGCGCCGGGTCGGGCAAGACCGAGACGATGGCCGCGCGGGTGGTCTGGCTGGTGGCCAACTCGTACGTGCGGCCGGAGCAGATCCTCGGGCTGACCTTCACCCGCAAGGCGGCCGGCGAGCTGGCCCATCGGGTACGGACCCGGCTCGACCAGTTGATCCGCCGCCTCGGCCGGCAGGGACGCGACCCGCTGGACGATCCGCTCGCGGGTGAGCCCACCGTCTCCACCTACCACTCGTACGCGGGGCGGATCGTCACCGAGCACGGGCTGCGGGCTGGCTACGAGCCATCCACCCGGCTGCTCACCGAGGCGTCCCGTTGGCAGTTGGTCGACCTGCTGGTGCGCAACTACGACGGCGACATGTCCGAGGTGGACCGGATGCCGAGCACCATCACCGACGCGGTGCTGGCTCTCGCCGGGGAGTTGGACGAGCATCTGGTCGCGCCGGACGACCTGGCGGCCTGGACCGGTCGGTTCTTCGCCGAGGTGCAGTCTCGGCCGGGTCGGGTCTACGCCGACGTGCGCAAGGCGCTCACCCTCCAGCAGACCCGGTTGCGTCTGCTGCCGCTGGTGCGGGCGTACGCCCGGCGCAAGCTGGACTTCGAGGCGATGGACTTCGCCGACCAGCTCGCCCGGGCGGCCCGGGTGGCCCGGGATCACCCGGGGGTCGGCGAGATCGAGCGAGGCCGCTTCCGGGCGGTGCTGCTCGACGAGTACCAGGACACCAGCCACGCCCAGGTGGTGCTGCTCAACGCGCTGTTCGGTGGCGGGCACCCGGTGACCGCGGTGGGCGACCCGTGCCAGTCGATCTACGGCTGGCGAGGGGCCAGCGCCGGCACGCTGGACCGGTTCCCCACCGAGTTCGCCCGCGCCGACGGTGAGCCGGCCCCGGCGTTGGGGCTCACCACGAGTTGGCGCAACCGTCCGGAGATCCTCCGGGTGGCGAACGCGCTCTCCACCCCGCTGCGCGCGGCGGGTGCCCGGGTGCCGGAGCTGCGCTCCGCGCTGACCGTCCGGGACCCGATCCCGCACCGCAGCCCGGGGGGCACGGCCGGCGGCACGGTGCACTGCGCGATGCTGCCCACGTACGCCGACGAGGCCGGGTGGATCGCGGACAGCGTGCTCGCCGCCTGGCGTGGGGCGGCCCGGATGCCGGGCGCGGCCCCGGAGCACATCCCGGTGGCGCAGCGTCCGACGACCGCCGTGCTGGTCCGGGTCCGCAGTCAGATCCCGGCGATCGAGTCGGCGCTGCGCGAGCGCGGTCTTCCGGTCGAGGTGGTCGGGCTGGGTGGTCTGCTGGACACCCCCGAGGTACGCGACGTGGTCTGCACGCTGCGGGTGCTGGCCGACCCGACCGATGGCGCCGCGTTGCTGCGGCTGCTCACCGGCGCCCGTTGGCGGATCGGGCCGCGTGACCTGGTGGCGTTGCACCGACGGGCTCGGGCCATCGCGAACGCCCGGCGACAGGTGGCCGCCGACGAGGCCGCCGAGATCAGCCCCGACCTGCTGGACGAGGCGACGCTTGTGGAGGCGCTGGCCGACCTCGGGCCGGCGCAGGCGTACTCGGCGGAGGGGTTCGCGCGGATGCGTGCGTACGGCCGGGAGTTGGCGCTGCTGCGCTACCGCCTGGACCAGGCGTTGCCGGACCTGATCGCGGACATCGAGCGGACCATCGGCCTGGACGTGGAGGTCGCCGTGCGGGCCGGGCGGGACGGCGCTGGCGACGCGGGCCTGGCCCGGGGTCACCTGGACGCGCTCGGCGACGTGGCGGCCCGGTTCAGCGGGGAGACGCCCGGCGCGACCCTGTCCGGCTTCCTGTCCTACCTGGCCGCCGCCGAGGACGAGGAGCGTGGCCTGGCGCCGGGCGAGGTCGAGGTGGTGGAAGGCGCGGTGCAGGTGGTCACCGCGCACGCCGCCAAGGGTCTGGAGTGGGACGTGGTGGCGGTGGCCGGGCTCAGTCGTGGGCTGTGGCCGGGGCCGGTCCGCAACTCCGACCACTGGCTGGGCGGGCTGGGCGTGCTGCCGTTCCCGCTGCGCGGCGACGCCGACGGGTTGCCCGAGTTGGCGCTCGACGAGGCGGCCGACCAGCGGGCGGTGGCGCGGGCGGTGACCGACTTCACCGACGCGTGGCGGGCCCACGACGAGCGGGAGGAACGCCGACTGACGTACGTGGCGGTCACCCGGCCGCGTCGGCTGCTGCTCTGCTCCGGTTACTGGTGGGGGGAGGGCACGAAGCGGCCGCGAGGTCCGTCGGTCTTCCTGCGGGAGGTGTACGACGCCTGCCTGGACGGCGGGCCGGGGCATCTGATCGACGTGTGGGCACCGGAGCCGACTCCCGACGCGACGAACCCCACGGCCGAGGTGGTGCTCCGCGCGGAGTGGCCGGCCGACCCGCTGGGTGGTCGCCGGCCAGCCTTGGCCGAGGCAGCCGGGTTGGTGCGCCGCCTGATGGCCGACGGTCCGGCTGCGGCCCTCCCCGGGCCGGTCGGGCCGGTACTCGCCGAGCCGGTGCCGCCGGTCGGGTCGCAGGCTGAGCCGGTAGCGGTGGTGGATCCGGAGGTGGCGCGCTGGCAGCGCGAAGCGGACCTGCTGTTGGCCGAGCGCGCCGAGCTGACCCGGCTCTCCGGTGCGGTCGAGGTGGCTCTGCCCGGGGCGCTGAGCGTGACCCAGCTGGTCGCGTTGCGGCGCGATCCGGCGGCGCTGGCCCGCACGCTGCGTCGCCCGGTGCCGGCCGAACCCAACCCGTACGCCCGCCGGGGCACCGCCTTCCACGCCTGGTTGGAGCAGCGCTTCGGCGCCGACCGCCTGCTGGACCTGGACGAGCTGCCGGGCGCTGCCGACGCCGATGCCGCGCCGGACGAGGCTCTGGTCGAGCTTCAGGAGCGGTTCCTGGCCAGCGAGTGGGCCGATCGGGCCCCGGTGGAGGTGGAGGTGCCGTTCGCCACGGTGATCGCGGGCGTGGTGGTGCGGGGCCGGATGGACGCGGTCTTCGCCCGGCCGGGTGGGCGGTTCGACGTGGTCGACTGGAAGACCGGGGCCCAGCCCTCCGGCCCGGCGGCCGAGGTGGCTGCCGTGCAGCTGGCCGTGTACCGGCTGGCCTGGGCAGAGTTGGCCGGCGTGCCGGTGGACCGGGTGGGCGCGGCGTTCCATTACGTCCGGCACGGGGTGACTGTCCGGCCCGCTGACCTGCTGGATGTGACGGGGCTCACCGCCATGATCGCCCAGTTGCCCGAGGATTCCGCCCAACATTGACCATGGCGGGGAAAACCATGGTAGGTTGACCGGGTTGCAGTTTTGGTTACCAGAGACTCTGTGTGCGCCTGGCGGGATTGTGGCCCCAGGCGCTCTTTGTTGTGTCCGGAGTTCTCCGGGCGGGGCGACCAGAAGCGACAGGCGATTCGCGCATCCCCGCGCGGAGCGCTCCTCTTCGGGCACGCAACAAGTGCGCGTCCGACGTTCCGTCAAGGAGACGAAACACATGGCTATTGGCACCGTGAAGTGGTTCAACGCTGACAAGGGCTTCGGCTTCATCACCCCGGACGGCGGCGGCGCCGACGTCTTCGCCCACTTCTCGGCGATCCAGTCCTCCGGCTACCGGAGCCTGGACGAGAACCAGCGGGTCGAGTTCGAGGTGACCCAGGGTCAGAAGGGCCCGCAGGCGGAGAACATCCGCCCGCTCTGATCTTCGGATCGGTCAGCATTACCTGTCGCGCCCTCCGGGTGTGACGGTGACGGGACCGGCCCGCCCCGCCCTCGCCTGCTTCGGCAGGCAGCGGCCTGGCGGCGGGCCGGCCTGTACTCCCTTCGGTTCGTGCTTGTGAGTCCTGGCGGCCTTTTTCCGCCGGTGACAGCGCCGACTTCGGCGCCCTCCCTCGACACGTGCCGCGTCGAGGAAGGCTTCCGCATGACCACAGTTATTCCGTCTTTCGCTCATACCGGTCTGGCACCGGCACTGCTCACCGCGCTGACCGCGCAGGGCATCACCGAGCCGTTCCCGATCCAGTCGGCGACGCTGCCCGACTCGCTCGCTGGCCGGGATGTGCTGGGCCGGGGTCGTACCGGCTCCGGAAAGACCCTCGCCTTCGGGCTTCCGCTGCTGTCCCGCACCGCCGGCCGTAAGGCCCGGCCGGGTCGTCCGCTGGCGCTGGTGCTGGTGCCGACCCGCGAGCTGGCTCAGCAGGTCACCACCGCTCTGGCCCCGTACGCCCGCGCTGTCGGGCTGCGCTGCGCCACCATCGTCGGCGGGCTGTCGTTGCAGCGGCAGGCGGACGCTCTGCGCGCCGGCACCGAGGTGGTCGTCGCCACCCCCGGTCGGCTGCACGACCTGATCAACCGTGGCGACGCCCGGCTCGACCAGGTCGAGATCACCGTGCTCGACGAGGCCGACCAGATGGCCGACATGGGGTTCTTGCCGCAGGTCACCAAGCTGCTGGAGCAGGTCGCGCCGCAGGGGCAGCGGATGCTGTTCTCCGCGACCCTGGACGGCGGCGTGGACCGGCTGGTCCGCCGCTTCCTGAGCAACCCGGTCACTCACTCGGTGGATCCGGGCACCGCGACGGTCACCGCGATGACCCACCACGTGCTGCACGTCGACGCTGTCGACAAGCCGGACGCGTTGACCCGGATCGCCGCCCGTGAGGGCCGCACCATCCTGTTCATGGGCACCAAGCACCGCGCCGACCGGCTGGCCCGCCAGCTGCTCTCCAAGGGCGTTCGCGCGGCCGCGCTGCACGGCGGCAAGTCCCAGCCGCAGCGCACCCGCATCCTGGAGCAGTTCCGCAACGGCCAGGTGACCGCCCTGGTCGCCACCGACGTGGCGGCTCGGGGCATCCACGTGGACGGCCTGGACATGGTGGTCAACGTGGACCCGCCGACCGAGGCGAAGGACTACCTGCACCGGGGCGGCCGTACCGCCCGCGCTGGCGAGTCCGGCTCCGTGGTCACCCTGGTCCTGCCGGAGCAGCGCCGGGACGTGTCCCGGCTGATGGCCACCGCCGGCATCCGGCCCGAGTCGGTCCAGGTGCGCCCGGGTGACGGGTCGCTGGCCCGGGTGACCGGTGCCCGCGAGCCGTCCGGTGTGCCGGTGACCATCGTCGCGCCGCCGGCTCCCGCTGTTCGGGCCCGTGCCGCCGGTGGTGCGTCCACCGAGGGTGGCGCCCGGCCGGCGCATCGCGCGTCGGGTCGGTCCCGTCGTCCGCGTCGCCCCCGTACCGTCTGATCTTCTGCGCGTTCACCGGCCCGTCCCGCTGTTGCGGGGCGGGCCGGTTTCGTCTACGCGATGTTCTGCCCGTGCGGCCCACCCGCCGCGCCGACCGGTCAGTCCGCCGCGTCGCACTGGCCACTCGTCTGAGTCGGTAATCAGCATCGGCTTGGTCGTCTGGCCGACTGCGCCCGGCCCGCTCGTGGTCGAGGCTGACCGACGGGGGACACCGGGCGGGGGGCCCGGCACGGGAGGGGTGACCATGGCGGGCGAAGCCGGCTCGGGCGCGCTGCGTGAACTGATCCTGGTGGTCGCGGTCGCGCTCGCCGGGTTGTTGCTCGCCATGGTCGCGGCCTTCGCACCCTGGCACGCCACCCCGGCGGGTAACGCACCCGCCGGTCTGGTGGAGCTGCACAGTCCTGGCGACCCGGGCCTCGGCTCGGCGGGCGCACACGTGGGCTGAGCAGCGACCGGCCGACCGGTGCAGGCGGAGGGGCAGGCCCGGTCAGGATCGGTACGAGGTGTGGTCGGGTCGGCGGGGCACCGACCCGACCACATCGCCTTTGCCGCTGCTCAAGAGGTGGTGGGGGCGTGGGTTAGTAGGTCGGCCAGGGTGGTGCTGTCGACCACCGTGGCGATCGCCCCGTGCACCGCCAGCCACACGTCGGTGAGCCCCGCGGCCACTCCGTGGTAGCCGGCGCGCTCGGCCGGCAGGCCGCGCACCGTGGTGAGCGTGCCGCCGACCGCGCGCAGCACGTCCCCGACGGTGATCTCGTCGGCTGGGCGGGTCAACGCGTAACCGCCGTCGGCGCCGCGATGGCTGTGTAGCAGACCAGCACGGCGCAGGTCGAGCAGGATGCCCTGCAGGAAGCTGAGCGGGATGTCCTGCACCTCGGCCAGGCTGGCCGCCTTCACCAACTCGCCGACCTTGTCGCCGTCGCCGCCACTGCCGGCGGCGACGGCGAGCATCGCCCGGAGCGCATAGTCGCTGCGCGCGGAGACGTACACGGGTCAGTTGCCCGCCTGATCGAGTACGCCCCAGCGCCGCCGGATCGCCTTGTCCGCCGCACCGAACGCGGCGTCCACGCCCAAGCCGACGACCAGGATGACGATCATCGTGGAGAGCAGCCAGGGCGCGTCGGAAAGCTCTCGGGAGTAGGTGAGTTGGGCGCCGAGCGAGGTCTGCGAGATGCCGACCACGAGCAGCTCACCGGCCATCAGGCTGCGCCAGGAGAACGCCCACCCCTGCTTGAGTCCGGCGACGATCGCCGGCAGGGCAGCCGGCGCGATGACGTACCGGTAGAGGTTGAGCCCTCGGGCACCCAGATTGCGGCCGGCGCGCAGCAGTAGCGGCGGCACGTAGTCCACACCGGAAATCACTCCGTTGGCGATGGACGGTGCCGCGCCGAGCACCACCACGAAGAAGATCGCCTTCTCGCTCAGCTCGAAGAGCAGGATGGCCAGCGGGAACCAGGCGATCGACGGCATGGTCTGCAGGGCGGTGATCATCGAGCCGATGGCGGCGCGCAGCACCGTGGACCGGGCCACCGCGAGGCCCAGCAGCAGGCCGACGGCGACCGAGAAGACGTACCCGACGGCAGCCCGGCGCAGCGTGGTGACCAGGCCGTCCCAGAGCTGCGGGCCCTGGGCCTGGGCCGCCAACTCGCGGCCGACCTCCAGCGGGCCCGGCAGCGAGTACGGCGGCTTCCAACCGGACCAGACCACGAGCTGCCAGGCGGCGATGGCGATGACCAGCGCGGCGAGCTTGGGCCAGGTGGCCGCCCAGATTCGGGCACCCCGAGAGACCTCCTTGTCCCGGCCGGCGATCTCCAGCGCGTCGAGGCCGGTGATCTCCGCGTCGGTACGCGCCGAACTGGTGAGGGTGTCACTGGCCATGGCGGCCCACCTCCGTACGGAGCCGCTCGGTGACCTCGGCGGCGATGGCGGCGACCTCGGGGGAGTCGATCCGGCGAGGGCGCGGGATGTTCACCTCGGTGGAGTAGATGATCCGACCGGGTCGGCTGGAGAGCAGGATGATCCGGTCGGCCAGCCGGGCCGCCTCGCGGACGTTGTGCGTCACGAAGAGCACCGAGAGCTTGCGCTCGGACCAGATTCGTTCCAGCTCGTCGTGCAGGATGTCCCGGGTCATCGCGTCCAGTGCGCCGAACGGCTCGTCCATCAGCAGCACCGGCGTGTCCAGGGCCAGCGTGCGGGCCAGCGCCACCCGCTGCCGCATCCCGCCGGAGAGTTCGTGCGGGCGCTTGCGACCGAAGTCGGCCAGGTGCACCGTCCGCAGCAGCTCGGCCACCCGCTCGCGACGCTGGGCCCGGGGCAGTCGGCGCAGCTTGAGGGGGACCTCCACGTTGGCGTCGACGGTCAACCACGGAAAGAGCGCCGGCTCCTGGAACATCAGGCCCGGGTTGGCGTCGCCGGCCAGGGTGATCTGCCCACCGCTGACCCGGTCCAGCCCGGCCACCAGGTTGAGCAGGGTGCTCTTGCCGCAGCCGGACGCGCCGACCAGGCAGACGAACTCGCCGGGCGCGACGTCCAGCGAGACACCGTCCAGGGCCAGGACGGCGTTCGCTCCGCGCCCGTACACCTTGGTCACGCCGGAGAGCGCGACCGCGGTGGTCGCGCTCTGCGGCGTCGTCGTGGTCGACGTCATGGCTGGACGACCTCGGGCTTGCCCTGCGCCTTGAGCGCGTTGTTGAGGTACTTCAGGTCGTACAGGCCCTTGAGGTCGACCGGCTCGGTCAGACCGACATCGACGGCGTGGTCGAGCCCGGCCTTCAGGGAGGAGGAGATCGGGTCGTTGGTGAACTCCAACGTCGGCCACGCCTGCTTGATCAGCTTCAGGTCCAGCGGCTTGCCGGTGATCTTGCCGATCGCGTCGGAGATGGCCTGCTGCGCCTCGTCGGGCTTGCTGTTGACGAACTCGTTGGCGGCCACCTGGCCGTCGACCAGCTTCTGCACCACGTCCGGGTGTGCCTTGAGGAACTTCGTGCTCACCAGCAGGTTGGTGATGACGAACTTCTTGTCCGGCCACAGGTCGCGCTCGTCGACGAGCACCTTGCCGCCGGCGTTGACCAGGCGGGAGACGAACGGCTCGGGCACCCAGGCCCCGTCGATCGTGCCGCTGTTGAACGTCTCGACCGTCTGGGCGTTCTCCTGCGGCACGATCTTGACGTCGCCGCCACCCTCCTTGGTGGTGGTGAGGCCCTGCTGCTTGAGCCAGTAACGGATCGCCACGTCCTGGGTGTTGCCCAGCTGCGGGGTGGCGATCTTCTTGCCCTTCAGGTCCTGTGCCCCGGTGATGCCGGGCTTGACCACAAGCGCCACACCGCCGGAGGCCGCACCGGAGATGACCCGGACGGCCTCACCCTTGGACTTGGAGAAGGCGTTCACGGTCGGGTTCGGACCGATGTAGGTGGCGTCCAGCGCGCCGGAGAAGACCGCCTCGATGGCGGCCGGGCCGGCGTTGAAGGTCTTCGGGTCCAGCTTGACGTCGGTGCCGAGCTTCTCGGCGAAGATGCCCTTCTCCACGCCGACGACCGCCGGCGCGTGGGTGATGTTGGGGAAGTAGCCGAGGCGCAACGTCACCGGGCCGGAGCTGCCGCCCGTGCCCTCGCTGTCGTCGCCGCACGCGGCGGTGCTGCCAAGGGTCGCCGCGCCGAGGGCGGCGAGAGTGGCCAGGGTGACCAACCGGCGCAAGGGGAGCCGTCTCATCGTCCATCCAATCCGCAGTATTCCTACTTAGTTGGTAGGAAGAGTGGGCCAGGCTGCGGTCAGCGTCAAGACCCATCCACATGGCGGGATGGCGCGTCTCATCCATGTCGGTATTTCCTACCAGCTTGCTAGGGTAATCGGCATTCGGTGACCGGCAGAGAGGCGACTTCGCGATGACCTTCCACTGGTTCCTGCCCACCTCCGGCGATGGCGACCAGGTCGGTGCCGCCACCGTCACCGCGGGGGCCGCGAGGCACGACCGGGCCGCGACCGTGGCCTACCTGGCCGAGGTTGGCCGGGCCGCCGAGACGAACGGATTCACCGCCGTTCTCACGCCGGTGGGCGCCGGCTGCCCCGACCCGTGGATCGTCTGCGCGGCGGTCGCCCAGCACACCGAGCGGCTCGGCATGCTGGTCGCCGTCCGGGCCGGCTTCGCGCTGCCCACCCTGATCGCCCAGCAGGCCGAGGCCTTCCAGGCCATCTCGGGTGGCCGGCTGTCACTCAACATCGTGACCGGGGGCGACCCGGCCGAGCAGCGCGCGTACGGCGACTTCCTCGGGCACGACGACCGCTACGCGCGTACCGGAGAGTTCGTCGAGGTGCTTCGTCGCGCCTGGGCCGGCGGGCCGTTCGACTACGCCGGTGAGCACTACCGGGTCGACGGCGGCGGCCTCGCCAGCCCGCTCGCCGAGCCGCCGCCGGTCTACTTCGGCGGCGCGTCCCCGGCTGCCGAGACGGTGGCCGCCCGGCAGGCCGACGTGTACCTGATGTGGGGTGAGCCGCCAGCGTCGATCGGGGCCCGGGTCGCCCGGGTCCGGGCGCTCGCCGCCGAGCAGGGCCGCACCCTGCGCACCGGCCTCCGGCTGCACGTCATCGCCCGGCCGACAGGTGCCGAGGCGTGGGCGGAGGCCGACCGGCTGCTGGCCGGGATGAGCCCGGAACGGATCGCCGCCGCCCAGGCCCGGTTCCGCCGGATGGACTCGGTGGGTCAGGCCCGGATGGCCGCGCTGAACGCCGGCCGCACCGACGGGCTCACCGTCGCACCGAACCTCTGGGCCGGCGTCGGCCTGGTCCGCGAGGGCGCCGGCACCGCGCTGGTCGGCAGCTACGCCGAGGTCGCGGCCCGAATCGACGAGTACGCGGCGCTCGGCGTCGACGAGTTCATCCTCTCCGGCTGGCCGCACCGGGAGGAGGCCGAACGGGTCGGGGCCGAGGTGCTGCCCCTGGTGACAGCCCCGGTGGCGGCGGCTCCGGGAAGGTCGCGGGTGGCGGAGGTGTCGACGCGCTAGGGTCGACTCCGTGGCGGCGCGGAGATCCAGAATTCCAGCGACGAAGTATCCGGTCGAGCGGTTCACCCTCGACAACGGCCTGCGGGTGGTGCTCACCCCCGATCGCAGTGCCCCGGTGATCGGGGTGGCGGTGGTCTACGACGTCGGCATCCGCTCGGAGCCGGAGGGGCGTACCGGCTTCGCCCACCTCTTCGAGCACCTGATGTTCCAGGGCTCGGAAAACTTGGAGAAGCTGGCCCACTTCCGGCATGTGCAGGGCGCGGGTGGCACCTTCAACGGTTCCACCCACCTGGACTACACCGACTACTTCGAGACGCTGCCGAGCAACGCGCTGGAACGCGCGCTGTTCCTGGAGGCGGACCGGATGCGCGGCCCCCGGCTGACCGAGGAGAACCTGCGTAACCAGGTCGACGTGGTCAAGGAGGAGATCCGGGTCAACGTCCTCAACCGGCCGTACGGCGGCTTCCCCTGGCTGACCCTGCCACCGGTCATGTTCGACACCTTCCCGAACGCCCACGACGGCTACGGCTCCTTCGACGACCTGGAGTCGGCGACCGTCGCCGACGCCGCGGACTTCTTCCGCCGCTACTACGCCAGCGGCAACGCCGTGCTGGCCGTCAGCGGCGACATCGACGTGGCCGAAGCGACCGAACTGGTCACCCGGCACTTCGGCGACGTGCCGGCCCGTCCGGCGCCGAAACGGCCCGACTTCACCGAGCCCGACCTGAGCGCCGAGCGGCGCACCTCGTACACCGATGCCCTGGCACCGCTGCCGGCGGTGGCCGGCGCCTGGCGCGTGCCCGACCCGGTCACCGATTTCGCCGGCTACCTGCCGTACGTGGTGCTGGCCGAGGTGCTCACCGACGGCGACGCGTCGCGGCTGGTCGAGCGCCTGGTGCAGCGGGACCGCACGGTGACCAGCCTCGGCGGATACCTCGGTTTCATGGGCGACCCGTTCGACGTACGCGATCCCACCGCGCTGCTGTTGCAGGCGCACCTGCCGCCCGGGGGCGATGTGGACAAGGTGCTGCGCACCATCGACGAGGAGCTGGACCGGCTGGCCACCGACGGGTTGACCGACGGTGAGCTGGCCCGCACCCAGGCCCGGATGGCGACCCACCTGCTGCGCGACACCGACGCGGTGCTCGGTCGGGCGTTGCGGATGGCCGTGCTGGAGCAGCAACGCGGCGAACCGGGTCTGCTCAACGACTTGCCCCGGCTGGTTGGCGAGGTCACCGAGGAGCAGGTCCGGGCTGCCGCGTCCACCCTGCGCCCGGAGCGTCGGGCCGCGATCGAGGTCATTCCCGGAGGCTCCCGATGAGTGTCACCACCGCTCCTGCGGGCCCGCGTACGCTGCCGCCGCTCGGTCCGAACCGCAAGCTCAAGGTGCCCAAGCAGGCCGAGCGCACCTTGCGCAACGGTCTCACCGTGATCGCCGTACGCCGGCCTGCCGTGCCCCTGGTCGAGCTGCGGCTCTGGATGCCGTTCGGGCGGGTGCACCTGGCCCGCGGCGCGATGCTCTCGCAGACCATGCTCTCCGGCACCGAGTCGATGACAAGCGTGCAGATCGCCGCCGAGTTGCAGAAGGTGGGCGGTGGGCTCTCCGCGGGCGTCGACCCGGACCGGCTGATGCTCTCCGGCGCGGGCCTGGTCACCGGCCTGGACCGGATGCTGGAGCTGCTGGCCGAGGTGTTGACCGGCGCGAGCTACCCGAGCGACGAGGTGGCCACCGAACGGGACCGGCTGGTCGACCGGATCCAGGTGGCGCAGAGCCAGCCAGCGCACCTGGCCCGGGAGGCGCTGCTCAAGCGGATCTACGGCCGACACCCGTACGCGACGCAGACGCCGGAGCCCGGCCAGATCCGCGCCGTCCGACCGGCGGCGCTGCGCACCCTGCACGCGGAGCGGGTCCATCCGACCGGCGCGCAGTTGGTGCTGGTCGGCGACGTGCAGCCGGAGAAGGCACTGGACGCGGCCGAGCGGGCGCTCAGCGGCTGGTTGGGGGCCGGGCGGCTGGCCGAGTTGCCGGCGACCCCGCCGCTGGAGCCGGGGCCGCTGCTGCTTGTCGACCGGCCCGGCTCGGTGCAGTCGTCGCTGCGGATCGCGCTGCCGGCGGTGTCGCGCACCGACCCCGACCACGCCCCGCTGCAACTGGCCAACCTGATCTTCGGCGGCTACTTCTCCTCCCGGTGGGTGGAGAACATCCGTGAGGACAAGGGCTACACGTACGGCCCGCACTCGGGGATCGAGCACTCCGTCGCCGGGTCGGTGCTGGTCGCCGCCGCCGACGTGGCCACCGAGGTCACTGGGCCGGCACTGTTGGAGACGACGTACGAGCTGGGTCGGTTGGCGTCGCTGCCGCCGAAGCCCGAGGAGCTGGAGCAGGCCCGCCAGTACGCCCTGGGCACCCTCCAGCTCGGCATGTCCACCCAGGCCGGGTTGGCGGCGTTGACCAGCGCGTACGCGGGCAACGGTCTGCGCCTGGACTTCCTCGCCGAGTACGCGGCGAGGTTGGCGAAGGCGAGCATCGACGAGGTCGCCCAGGCGGCGGCCCGGTACCTGGCCCCGGCTCGGGCGGCGATCGTGGTGCTCGGCGACGCGGAGCGGGTCACCCCGGGGCTGGCCGCGCTGACCACGGTCCACACCGAGCCAAGAGCGTGAGCGAGCGAGCCATGGGGTTCAGCAGCGGGCCGTCTCACGGCGGCGCGGAGCGTAGCGGAGCGCTGGTGTGAGCGAGCGGAGCGAGCGAGCCATGGGGTTCAGCAGCGGGCCGTCTCACGGCGGCGCGGAGCGTAGCGGAGCGCTGGTGTGAGCGGGGAGGCGGCGCCGCCGTTGGCGCGGTCCACGCTGGATCGGGCCGCGCACCGACGGGGTGACTCGCAGTGGTTGACCGAGGCGTGGTTGCGAGCCCGAGTGCTGCTGCTCGATTCGACCGACGACGGTCGGACACTGGCCCGCACCGATTCGTCGCCTCCGGCGTTGGTGCTGTTCGGGGCAGCCGATGTGCCCGCCGGGTCCGAGTCGACGGCGATGTTCCTGGGTGTCGAGCCGGACGGGGTGCCGGTCTTCGCGGTCGACGCGCCGCTGCCGGCGATCCCGGGGAGCCGGGCGGTCAACCTCCGCGAGGTGGGCCACCTGCTCGCCGACCGGGAGGCCGGCATCTTCACCACTGCGCTGGCGCTTGTCAACTGGCACACCCGACACGGTTACTCGACGAGCACCGGCGCGCCGACCGCGATGGATGAGGCCGGTTGGTCCCGGGTGGACCGCAACGGTGGGCGGATCTGGCCGCGTACCGACCCGGCGATGATCGTGCTCGTCCATGACGGCGTGGACGGCCCGGACGGCCGCTGCCTGCTCGGCAACAACGCCGGCTGGCCGGGCACCCCGGGTGGTCGGCGCTACTCCTGCCTGGCCGGCTATGTGGAGCCGGGCGAGTCGGCGGAGGCGGCCGTGCTGCGCGAGGTCCGCGAGGAGGTGGGCATCGGGGTCGAGCGCATCGGGTACGTGGGCAGCCAGGCGTGGCCGTTCCCCGGCTCACTGATGCTGGGCTTCCTGGCCACCGCGAACCCGACCGAGCCGGTGCGGGTCGACCCGGCCGAGATCGCGTACGCCCGGTGGTTCTCCCGCCGGGAGATCGGGGCGGCGTTGGCCGGGCAGACGGTGGACGTGGGCGATGGGGCCCGGCTGATCCTGCCGCCACCGTCGTCGATTGCGCTGTTTCTCATCCACCGTTGGCTGGACGGCTGGGTGAACGGCGACCGGTAAGCACGGTCCCGACCCGTGGCCGCCGTTGCCGCGACGGTCACGGGCCGGGAACACGGGCCGTCGTGGTCGGTGGGTGCGAGAAACGCGGCGGGGGAGCCGGTCCGACCACGACGGACGACCTGTGGAATCAGGTGCCGGTGCGGCCCGGTCTGTGTCGGAAGGCGGGCCGCGGCTCGATCAGCGGCACGACCTTGACCCGTTGTTTGCCGGCGCGGACCGCGCCGACCGTGGCCAGGGCGCGGGCCAGCAGTAACGCGGCGTCCCGGTCCTCGGCGTGCACGGTCTGCCGTCGTGGCTCGGGCGTGGTCGTCTCGTCGCGCAGTCGGTGGCCGTCCGCCCAGGCGGCGGCGATGTCCCCGTCAGCGACGGCGCGGATGTCGGTGCGAACGATCAGGAACCGCATGAGGGTCTCCGGATGAACCGCGACGGATGAGCCAGTGTGGAAGTTCCACGTACTCGTGGGCCATGTTACGCCCCGTGTTCGTCCCAGCAACTGAAACGCGCCTATTGTTTTCGAGCCTCGTCCGATCGGCGGATCGCTGTTCAGCAGGGTCGCGGGTGGCAATTGCGGTGGTGTTACCCCGGGCGCAACGCGACGGGGCCGCCGGCAGTGTGCCGACGGCCCCGTGCCAGTCACCGAATCAGTTCAGATCGAACTGGCCCTTCTTTGCTCCGGAGATGAAACCGAGCCACCCTGCGCGGTTGAACAGCAGCACCGGGCCGCCCCGGTCCTTGCTGTCGCGCAGGGCGACCGCCGACGGGCCGGTGGCGAGCGGGGCGACCTCCACGCAGTTGGAGGTCTGGCTGCGAGTGCTGGTACGCCACGGGGCGTCCGCCAACGAGTGGGCGGAGACGGACGGCGTGTTGCGGATGTCGTTCATGGTTCTGCTCCTGATGTGACGCGATCCGATGGGACGAGTGGTGCCGCACGTCCCGACGGAAGGTCCCCCGTGGATCACCGGTCCGTCAGCCGCCCCGAGTCCCGGCGGCGCTGGGTCGGCGCCGTTGCCGGCCCGAACGCCACTGTGGATGGGGGCGCCGCCTCGGTCAGCCGTCCCGTTGCCTCGATCAGCCAAGAGAGGGTGTCCGAAGTATCAAGTGCCGCCGTGCATAGCCACTCGAACACCACTTTATAGCGATTTAGCGTGATTGACTCGGTCGACATGACGTCGGTGAAGCCACCTTCGATGGCCAATGTCTCCGGATCGAGGGGATCGGCGAACCGATAGACCGAGAACGCGGTCGGCGGAAGGTACCAATTGCCGATCTGGGTGTCCCGGAGTAGCACGTGCAGGTTCACATTGGGCAGCAGGGCCAGCTCGCAGAGTTGGAGCAGTTGCTCGTGCAGCACCTCGGGTGGCCCGGCCCGGCGGCCGAGGGCCGCCTCCTCCAGCACCGCGGTGTAGCTGGGCGCGTGTGGCTCCCGAGTCAGCAACGACTGGCGGGCCAGTCGCGCCTGCACCTCGGTCCCCGGCTCGTCGCCCGGCTCGGACTCGCCCGCGCCCTCGCTCACCTGACCGGCCGACACGATCCGGAGCTGGGCGTACCCGGGGGTCTGCAGCAGGCCCGGCACCAGCACCGGGTTGTACTCGGAGATCTCCGCGCAGCCGGCCTCCAGCTCGGCCCAGCTGCGCTGCTGCTGCGTCATCACCGGGAAGTTCTTCAACCAGCCGCGCATGTCGCCGGCCTCGTTGGTGATGCCGAGCAGCTCGTCGTGCAGCGCCTGGTCGGCGCCGTAGAGGTCGAGCAGGTCGCCGACGTCCTGCGGGTCCGGTCGGCTGCGGCCGTTCTCCAGGCGGGACAGTTTGGACGCGGAGGCCCAACCGATGCGCTCGATGACCTGGTCGCCGGTGAGGCCCGCGGCCTCACGCAGGCGGCGCAGCTCGATGCCCAACCGGCGACGACGCAGGATCGGGCTGGGTGCGGCAGGAGGCACAGTGTCCTCTTTCCCGTCGACCGCCGCAGACGCGACGGTAACTGTATGAAATTCGCCCCCCACGGTCAGTATGGACGGCGCGACCGGTGTCGGAGGTTCCGGCGGGGGCGTGTCTTGCGAAAATCGGACCACGGGAATGCCGGATGACGACGGACCCGCGGTCGCGGTCCGTCGTCCTCGCCCACCTGGGCGCGCCATCCCGCCGGAGGGACCCCATGCGCACGATCCTGCGCCGACCCGACTTCCGCCTGCTCTTCGGTGGCCTGCTGGCCAGCATGACCGCCGAGTCGATCCTGCTGCTCGCACTCGCCATCTG
The DNA here is from genome assembly GCF_000718555.1 of Micromonospora chokoriensis. Lineage (GTDB taxonomy): Bacteria > Actinomycetota > Actinomycetes > Mycobacteriales > Micromonosporaceae > Micromonospora > Micromonospora chokoriensis_B. The sequence goes on along the minus strand of NZ_JOAN01000017.1, from coordinate 105,384 downwards.
GGTCAAGGATCTGACCGGCTCGAACGGGTTGGCCGGTGCCACGATCTTCGCGGTCATCGCGCCGATGACGCTGGCACCGCTGGTCGGCTGGGTCGTCGACCGCTACCCGCGCCGGCCATTCTTCGTGGCCGCGAACGTGGTGACCGCAGCCCTGCTCGCCCCGTTGTTCACCGTCCGCGACGCGGGCGACGTCTGGGTCGTCTATCTGGTGGCCGCGCTGTACGGGCTGTCGTCCATCACGCTCGGCGCGGCGCTCAGTGGGCTCATCCGCGAGTTGGTGCCGGTCGAGCTGCTCGCCGAGGCCAACGGCATGCTCCAGACCGTACGCCAAGGGAGGCGACTGATCGGCCCGCTGGTGGGCGCGGCGCTGTACGCGGCGCTCGGTGGGTGGGCGCTGGCCGGAATCGGCATGGTCGGATTTCTGACCGCTGCGGCGGTGGTAACCGCGCTGCCCACCCCGCAACAGGCGCCGCCGGCCGCGCGGCTGCGGTGGCCGGCCGAGCTGGGCGCCGGTCTGCGGCACCTGGCCGGCGAGCCGGCCCTGCGGCGGGCCCTGGTCGGCTACGGGCTGGGATCACTGGTGATGGGCTTCAGCGAGTCGCTCATCTTCGCCTACGTCGACCAGGGGCTGAACCGGGATGCCGCGTTCGTGGGCGTGCTGGTCACCGTGCAGGGCGTGGGAGGGCTGCTCGGCGGGATCTGCTCACCGATGCTGGTCGGCCGGCTCGGCGAGGTCGGCACGCTGGCCGCCGGGGTCGCCTTCTTCTCTCCGGCCGCGCTCGCGTTCGCGTACCCCGATCTGTGGCTCGGTTTCGTGGCGGTGTTGCTGGCCGGCGTCTCGCTCTCGCTGACCACGGTGGGGTTGCACACGCTGATCCAGCGCCGGACTCCGCCCCCGCTGGTCGGCCGGGTCGCCGCGGCCACCCAGGCGGTGGTCAGCGCGCCGCAGGCGTTCTCCATCGGGACGGGTGCCCTGCTGGTCGGGTTCCTGCACTACCGGGTGCTGTTCGCGCTGGTCGGAGTGGCCACCCTGGCCGCCGGCAGCTACCTGTGGCGGGGTCGGCACCTGAGCGCGCCGTCGGCGGCCCGCCCGCCGACGCCGCCCACCCGTCCGACGCTCCCGGCGCCCCGGCGACCGGTCGAGGACGCCGACCGGCGCGACGGTGACCGTCCCCGGACACGGCGAGCGGCCGCCCCGGGTGGGACGGCCGCTCGTCGAGACTGAACCGGCAGATCAGGCGTCGAGGGTCGCCAGGTGCTGCTTGACCTGGGTGATCGAGGGGTTCGTCAGTGCGCTGCCGTCGGCGAAGCGCAGCGTCGGCACCGTCTGGTTGCCGCCGTTGACGCCCATCACGAACTCCGCGGCCTTCGGGTCCTGCTCGATGTCGACCACCTCGTACCCGATGCCCTCCCGGTCGAGCTGCGACTTCAGCCGGTGGCAGTAGCCGCACCAGGGGGTGGAATACATCGTCAGCATGGTCGGATCCTCCAACTCCTCCGGCCGCGGCTTGCGGATCAAGCCGAGGCTGTTCGCTGCAACGTTAGGGGGAGCTGAGATGATTCCTGGTTGTGGCGGTTCACTCAGCGTCGGAACAGGTGCTCGCCGGGCTGGACCCCGAGCAACGCTCCGCCGTGACCGCACCCGCCGGCCCGGTCTGCATCCTGGCTGGCGCCGGCACCGGCAAGACCCGGGCGATCACCTCCCGAATCGCCCATCGGGCGCTCTCCGGGGAGATCTCCCCCCGGCACGTGCTCGCGGTCACCTTCACCGCCCGCGCCGCCGCCGAGATGCGGAGTCGGCTCACCGTCCTCGGGGTGGGCGGCGTGCAGGCGCGGACGTTCCACGCCGCCGCGCTGCGCCAGGTGCGGTACTTCGCGCCTCGGCTGCTGGCCGGCCGTGCCATGCCCGAGCTGCTGGACAGCAAGGTACGACTGGTGACCCTCGCCGCCGCACGGGTCGGCCTGCGTACCGACCGGGCCGCCGCGCGCGACCTGGCCGGCGAGATCGAGTGGGCCAAATCGTCGCTGGTCGAGCCGGCGGACTACGTGGTGTCCGCGGCACGGGCACTGCGCGACACGCCGCACGAGCCGGCGAAGGTGGCCGAGGTGTTCACCGCGTACGAGCAGCTCAAACGCTCGAACGGCGTGATCGACTTCGAGGACATGCTGCGTGCCGCGGTGTGGGGCATCGAGGAGCACTCGGACGTCGGCGAGCAGATCCGCAGCCAGTACCGGCACTTCGTGGTCGACGAGTACCAGGACGTCAACCCGCTCCAGCAGCGGTTGCTCGACGCCTGGTTGGCCGGCCGCAACGACCTGACCGTGGTCGGCGACGCCAGCCAGACGATCTACTCATTCACCGGCGCGACCTCGGCGTACCTGGTCGACTTCCCCCGCCGGCACCGGAACGCCACGGTGGTCCGGCTGGTCCGTGACTACCGCTCCACCCCGCAGGTGGTCGGGCTGGCCAACGCGGTGATCTCCCAGGCCCGGGGCACCGAGGCGCGGTTGCGGCTGGAGCTGAGCGGGCAGCGCCCGCCCGGCCCCGAGCCGGACCTGCGGATCTTCACCGATGAGCCGGCCGAGGCGAACGCCGTGGCCGCGCGCTGCCGGTCGCTAATCGACGCGGGCACGCCGGCGAAGGAGATCGCCGTGCTGTTCCGGGTCAACGCGCAGTCCGAGGCGTACGAGAAGGCGCTCACCGAGGCCGAGGTGCCGTACGTCGTGCAGGGCGCTGAACGGTTCTTCGAGCGGACCGAGGTGCGCCAGGCGATGGTCGCGCTGCGTGCCGCCACCCGGTCCATCCCCGGGGAGACGCCGCTGCCGGCCGCCGTCGTCGAGGCGCTCACCGCTGTCGGCTGGGCCCCGGACGCGCCGCCGGCCGGTGGTGCCGCCCGCGAGCGGTGGGAGGCGCTGTCCGCGCTGGTCCAGCTCTCCGAGGAGTACGCGGCCACCCCCGAGGTGGTGCCGATCGGCGAGGCCGCCTCGGTGGAACGCCCGGTCACCCTCACCGACTTCACCGAGGAGTTGGCGCGCCGGGCCGCCCAGCAGCACGTGCCGACGGTGGACGGGGTGACCCTCGCCTCGCTGCACTCGGCCAAGGGGCTGGAATGGGACGCGGTCTTCCTGGTCGGCCTGGCCGAGGGCACCCTGCCCACCACGTACGCCAAGACCGTCGAGCAGGTCGAGGAGGAGCGCCGGCTGCTCTACGTCGGGATCACCCGGGCCCGGGAGTGGCTCTGGCTGTCGTACGCCACCGCGCGCTCGTCGGGCGGACGGGCCCGGCGGCCGTCGCGGTTCCTGCCCCAGCTGGACCGCTCCGGCGGCACCGAACGGGCGACCGGCGGCACCGGCCCGGCCCGCAGTCCCGAGCGGCGGCGAACGCAGATCGTCTCCTGCCGGATCTGCGGCGCCACCCTGCTCGCCGGCCCGGACCGCAAGCTCGGCCGCTGCCCCACCTGCCCGTCCGACATCGACGATGAGCTGCACGAACGGCTGCGCGAGTGGCGGCAGCGGGTGGCCGGTGCGCAGAAGGTCCCGGCGTACGTGGTCTTCACCGACGCGACGCTGATCGCGCTGGCCGAGCGGCGACCGGGCCGGTCGGAGGAGTTGATCGCGATCGCCGGTATCGGCCCCCGCAAGTTGGGCCTCTACGGGGATTCGGTGCTGGCCCTCGTGGCTGGTGCCGGGGTGGACGATGTCTGCCCGGAGAAAAGTTTCGAAATCCAGTCGTAAATTCGTTTGCCCTCGCCCCGGGGCGAGGAATAGCCTCAGAACACACCACGCGAGCGGCGCCATTCCGGCTGCTCACGGGGGTTGGTCCAGTCGATTCGAGGAACGTGAGGGAGGTGGCACCGTGAAGATCTTCACCTATGAGCGTCTGGCGGCGATGCCGTCTGTCCACGCTCCGCTGTCGGCTGTCCGGGTGGCCCTCGCGGCTGCACGACCGTCGGTTCCGCAGGTGCACCAGGTTCAGGCCGAGCTGATCCTGACCGTCGCGCCAACCGGAGTCGAGGGGACCAGTGGCCTCACGGGCAATGGCATCCGGGTCGCCAAGAAGCGCATGGATGTCCGCGGCGTTCCACCTCGAGGTAGACCGGTCTGACCATCAGACACCGGCTCACCTCGAGGCCGCGGAACCCGCTTACCGGGATCCGCGGCCTCAGTTTTTTGCCCGCCGTAAGTACGTCGGAATGCGATCCACGAGATCGAAGTGAGAGAGAGGTGACCGGGAGATGAGTCTGGCGTTAGCCCCCCTCGACATGAGCGTCGAGATGGAGGCGAACCTGCCCTGCCGGAAGTTCGACCCCGACCTGTGGTTCTCCGACTCGCCCACCGAGCTCGAGCTGGCCAAGTCGCTCTGCGGGGACTGCCCGCTGCGCGTCGAATGCCTGGCCGGAGCCGTTGAGCGAGCGGAGCCGTGGGGCGTCTGGGGCGGCGAGATCTTCGAGCGTGGCGCGGTCGTCCCGCGTAAGCGGCCCCGTGGCCGTCCGCGTAAGGAAGACGTCGCCCGTGACGCCGAGCTTCGGGTCGAGGCCGAGGCGCGCTTGGCGGCCAGTGGGCTGTCCGAGGTGCGCGGCGCGGTCCGGCTGGCAGCCTGACATGTTCCCGACCCGTACCAACTACGCCGGTGTCACACCGGCAGTGAGTGAGAAGACGATGTTGAACGTCCCGTCCGGAGCTTTCGAACTGCAACTACTCCACCAAGCGTTGTCCCGGGCTCGAATGCGTCGGCCTCAGGCCGGTCGTACCACCACGAGCACTGAGGCAACCCGATCCGCCCGTACCGTCGCTCTGACCGGCCGCAACCAGGCGGCCCGCGACCTGGGCGTTCTCTAGTACCACCCACGCAGAAGGGCGGGTGCCGACCGGCACCCGCCCTTCCCCATGTCGTCTCTTGACGCCCCTCAGGCGACCGGGGCGAAGCCGGGCAGCCAGCGCTCCAGGATGCTCCGGTACGGGGCCTTCGCCTCCAACTGGCAGAGCACCCCGATCGACCCGAGCGTCACCCGGTGGATCAGCAGGTAGGACGGTGGCAGGTTGAGCTGCCTGCTCAGCTGGTAGGTGGGAGAGCGGGGGCTGGCCAGTCGGCCCGCCTCGCCCCGCAGCCAGGCCCGGGTGAATCGGAAGCCGTCCGCCGCGATGGGCTCCAGCATGGGTCGGATGAAGTCGAGCACCCCCTCGGCGTCGATCTCCTCGGCCGAGCCGATGAAACCCTCCGACCGCAGCCCCGCCACGACCTCGTCGGCATCGCCGCGCAGAGCCATCGCCGCGATGCGACCGATCGGCTCCGGTGTGCCCTCGGGCATCCGCGCCACCGCACCGAAGTCGATCACCCCGAGCCGGCCGTCGGGCAGCAGCCGGAAGTTTCCCGGGTGCGGGTCGGCGTGCAGCAACCCAGCCCGCTGCGGCGCGGAGAGGTGCAGGGTGGCCATCAACCGGCCCGCCTCGTCCCGATCCTCTTCGGTGCCCTCGCGGATGATGTCGGCCAGCGGGGTGCCCGTCACCCACTCGGTGACCAGCACCCGGGGCGAGGCGTTGATCACCTCCGGGATGTAGATCTCCGGGTCGTCGGCGTACGCGGTCGCGAAGGCGCGCTGCGACTCGGCCTCCAACTCGTAGTCCAATTCCTCGGTGATCCGTTCGCGCAACTCGACCAGGAGTGGTTTGACGTCCAGGCCGGGTTGGATGGCCCGGAACATCCCGCCCAGTCGGGAGAGCTGCTTGAGGTCGGCGAGCAGCGCGTCGCCGGCCCCCGGATACTGGATCTTGACGGCCACGTCGCGGCTGTTTGGCGCGCCCGACTCGTCGATCCCCGGTTCGCGCCATCGTGCCCGGTGCACCTGGCCGATGCTCGCGGCGGCCGCCGGGACGTCGTTGAACTCGACGAACAGGTCCCGCCAGTCGGGGCCGAGCTGCTCGGCCAGCACCTTGTGCACGCTGGCGACCGGCAGCGGCGGCGCCGCCTCCTGAAGCTTCGTGAGCGCCTGCCGGTAGGGCGCGGCGATCTCCTCCGGCAACGCCGCCTCGAAGACCGACAGCGCCTGGCCGAACTTCATCGCCCCGCCCTTGAGCTGGCCCAGCACGCTGAACAGCTGCTCGGCGGTGCGTTGCTGAATCTCCGCGGAGATCACGTCGGAGGCGAGCCCGGTGACGCGCTTTCCCATCCCGAGAACGGTCCGGCCGGCGAAGCCGAGCGGCAGGGCGGCGAGCTTGGCGGTGCGGGACACGGCGCGGCGCGGGATGTCGGTCACCCGGTCATTGTTACCGACCGAAGGGCCCCGCTGCTGCTCTGCGGCCGGGCTGGTGCGGACACTCGGCCTCGCGAACAGCCACACGCCGGGTGTGGCGGCCAGCCCCGACGACGGAAACGGCCGGCACCGGCGATCTCCATGGCCCCACCCAGCGTCTCCGGCTGGCCCCCGTCGAGCTGGGTCAGCGCCTCGGCCAGCGCGTACCCGCAGGCGGCGAGCAGTGTGCCGGTCGCACCGGCGGCCACCGGGTGGGCGGCGGCGAGTTGGGCGGCGAGCCGGGGCCAGTCCGGATCGCGATCGGCCCGGTGCAGCTCGACGCAGTGCAGGCACGGCCCGGCGGGTGGGCGGACCAGCGGCCCGACCACCGGTACGCCCTCGCGCAGCGTGACCAGCAGATGTGGCTGCCGGCGCTGGGCGAAACCGGCGGCGAGTAGCGCGGGTGGCCGATCCGTGCCCAGCTGGATCACCAGGTCCAACCGCCCGGAGCGGTGCGGGTGGGTGCCGGTGCCCGGTGCGACACGGTCGACCGCGGCCCGCACCGCCGCTGCCAGCGGGCGGCCCAGGTCGGTGGCGGGGATGCCCGTGCCGACCAGATCGACGGGGCGTACCGGGCCGGTGAGCTGGGGGATCACCTGCCCGATGCCGGACTGGGCCAACGCCACCGCCAGCGGCCCGCCGAGCGCCCCGGTGCCGGTGAGCAGGACTCGGGCTGCTCGCCGCCGACGCAGGACCTGTGCGGGGGTGCCGGGCAGTCGAGCGGCGGCGAGGGCCAGCGCGCCGGCCTCCGCCACGAGCCGGGCGCGGACCGGGCCGGCCAGGTCGCGGGGGAGCAGGCTGTGCGCGGGCACCAACAGGCCGGCCGCCCGCAGGGTGTCGAGCAGGGTACGCGCGTCGTCGGCGCTGAGTCGGGCGGTTGCCGCCCCGGCCAGCACAGCGCGCTCGCTGCGGGTGCCGTCGAGCAGGTCGAGCAGGTGGGCGGCGCGAGGGTTGGCCAGTTCCAGCAGGACGGCCGGCCCGGGGCCGACGCCGAGTTGGAGGGTGTGCCGGTCCCGCCAGAGCCGACTGAGGCCGGGTAGCAGTGTGGGGCGGGGCATTACGGTGCGGCTCATAGTCACGAATCGTGACCACGTCTTCGCGTTCGGTCGATCGTTGTCCACAGGCGGCCGGGCCGCTGTCCAGCGCTATCCACAGGATTCGACGGGTTTTCCACAGCCAGCCGCCCTGGGTGTCAGTCACCCGACAGACAGGCCACCGGCGGCGGTGGCGCCGACCTTCCCCGAACGGGAACGGGAACGGGGGCGGGGCAGCCACCGGCCACCCCGCCCCCGTCCACCCGTATGGGTCAGACCTTGGCCTTGCCCAGGATGCGGTTCACTGTTGTGCCGCATACCGGACACTTGCCCTTGGCCATGTTCATTCCGGTCTTCGAGACCTCGACGTGCCCCTCGAAGTCCCGCTTCTCCTTGCACTTGACGCAGTAACCGTTGTAGGTCGTCTGGGCCTGGTCGGCCACGGTGCCCTCCTCGTCTCGTCCGCCGGTCAATGCCGTCCCGACGGGGTGCCCGGCGGCGGGCCACACGGGGCGCCGGCGCTGGGTCTCACTCCACGGCCACCTTCGTGACCGCTGGTTCGCGGACCCTACCCAGGTCTGGGCAGTTCCATGTCAGCTGTGCATCGACACTGTGAGCAAGTCGACGTCGAGAGTGTGCATGGCGAAATAGGTCGGATAAGTCAGTTTGGCGGGGACACGCCGACCAAACCCTGACAGCCACCCGTGCGAGTGCCCCCGCGGGGGCATTCGGGACGGTGATCACCTACGGTGGGGACGTGCCGCGTGCCGGCGCCATCGGCCTTCACGAAGGGTGACGAGATGGCGCGATGGCGATGCGGTCAAGAAATTTTCGGGACGCCTAGCGACCAATCACCATTTTCTGGGCGCGTGTCGCGCGGTTGACTCTTGCGGACCCCTGGTCAGTACGCATTAGCTTTCCTTCGTGACACGTAGTCGAGGCTGCGCGGGCCAGTGATGGCGGGGACGCGCAAGCCGGTCGTCGAGGTGCGGCGCAGCCAGCGCCGACGACGCACGGTGTCCGCGTACCGCGACGGTGAGCGAGTCGTCGTCCTCATCCCCGACCAGTTCTCCCGCGCCGAGGAGAGCGAGTGGGTCGACCGGATGCTCGCCCGCCTCGCTGCCCGGGAGGGGCGCCTCGCCCGCTCCGACGCCGAGCTGCTGGCCCGCGCCAACCGGCTCATCGAGCTCTACCTCGCCGGGTACGCCACCAAGGCGGTCCCGGCCAGCGTCCGGTGGGTCACCAACCAGAACGGCCGGTGGGGCTCCTGCACGCCGGCTGACCGCAGCATCCGGATCTCGCACCGCGTTCAAGAGATGCCCGAATGGGTGATCGACTACGTGTTGCTGCACGAGTTGACGCACCTCATCGTGCCGAGCCACAACGCCAGGTTCTGGGCGCTGGTCGGTCGCTACCCCAAGGCGGAACGCGCCCGCGGCTACCTCGAAGGGGTCGCCGCGGCCTCCTGCGCACCGCTCCCCACCTGACCCACACCCCCTCCCGAGCCGTCGAGCGCAGTGCGGTGGGGGTTCTTCTGGTGCCGCGCCGCCCTCTTCGAGCGCCGCGCCGAGTGTTGGCGGCCGGCTGAGGCGCGTGATCGGCCTAGATCCACTCGCCTTCCTGAAAACCGCGCTATCCGGGCCTAGGGGACACCGCGAATTCAAGGAAGCCGAGTCGATCATGCCGTCGCGTCGCGTCGCGTCGCGGCGGGTCGAGCCGAGCCGAGCCGAGCCGCGCCGGGTAGGGCCGGGTCGCGCCGAGCCGCGCCGGGTAGGGCTGGGTCGGGCCGAGCCGAGCCGAGCCGCGCCGGGTCGGGCCGGGTCGCGCCGAGCCGGGCCGGGTAGGGCTGGGTCGGGCCGAGCCGAGCCGAGCCGGGTGGGGCTGGGTGAGGGCCGGGTCGGGGTGGGGCGGGCCGTACAGGGTGGGGCGCTAGGGTCGGGGGATGGCACGACGGGTAGTGGTGGCGTTGCTCGGGCCGGTTCACTGGTCGCCGCCCGGCGTGGACCTGGCGCAGTGGCGAGCGGCTCTCGCAGAAGATGTCATCGACCTGCTCGCCACGCTCAACGAGGTGGAGGTCGCGGTCGCGGTGACCCCGGCCGACCGGGCGCTGGCCGACGCGCTGGTCTGGCCCGGCACAGCGGTGTACGAGGTGGCCGAGCCGACGCCGAACGCCGTGTTCGCCGCCTTGGAGGGCTACGACCAGGCGGCGGTGCTGGTCGGTGACGTGCCTGACCTGCCCGCGCTGACCGTCGGCAAGCTGCTGCGTCCACTCACCACCCGACCGGTCGCGGTGGCGCCGGTCGAGGGTGGTGGCCCAGGTCTGCTCGGGGTCGCGGTGCGACTGCCCGCGCCGGGCTGGCTACCGACGCTGGAGCTGGACACGGCGACGCCGGCGCAGGCGCGCGCCAACGCCCCGCAACCGGGTGACGTGGCGGTCACCGCCGGCTGGCGGCGACTGCGCGGCCCGGCTGACCTGGCCACGCTGGACCCGGCCTTCGAGGGCTGGGAAGCGACCCGCGCCCTGCTCTCGGGCTCGGGCCGACCCGCCTGAACCGCCAGCCCTGCCGCACGCCCGCCCGGGTCGCCCGCCGTCGATCATGCGGACAACCCGGGGGCGCAGGCCGCCCAGGCTCAGACGTCAGGACTTGGCGTCGCCCTCACCGTCGGTCTCGTCGGGCTGGCCGGGGGCCTTCTCCTCCACCCCACCGGGGGCAGAGAAGTCGAAGCTGTCCAGCTCGCTGAGGTCCATGTCGTTCATCGCGAAGGCGACCGGGTCGGCGAAGTCGTCGTCCGACGGAAGCAGGTCCGGGTGGCCCCAGACGGCGTCGCGGCCCTCGATGCCACGGTGCTGAGTCAGCGCGGCCCAGAGCGCCGCGGCCTCGCGCAGCCGGCGGGGACGCAGTTCCAGACCGACAAGCGCGGCGAAGGTCTGCTCGGCGGGGCCACCGGCGGCCCGGCGGCGGCGGAACGCCTCGCCCAGCCGGACGACGTTGGGCAGCCGGTCGCTGGCGGCGTTGTCCACGACGTGGCACACCCAGCCCTCGACCAGGGCGAGTGCGGTCTCCAGGCGGGCCAGCGAGGCCTTCTGCGCCGGGGTGTCCTCCGGGGTGAAGATGCCCTCCAGGGCGATCGCCTGCATCGACTCCGGGTCGGTCGGGTCGACCCGGCCCATCGCCTCCTCGATCGCGTCCCGGTTGACCCGGATGCCTGAGGCGTACATCTCGACCGCGCTGAGCACGTGCCCGCGCAGCCACGGGACGTGCTGGAACAGCCGCTGGTGGGCGGCCTCGCGCAGCGCCACGTAGAGGCGTACCTCATCCTCGGGCAGCTCCAGGCCCTCGCCGTACGCCCGGATGTTGGCGGGGATCAGCGCGGCCGTGCCGGCCGGGCCGAGCGGGAGCCCGATGTCGCCGGCGGAGAGCACCTCGGCGGCGAGAGAGCCGAGGGCCTGGCCCAGCTGACCGCCGAAGAGCGCGCCACCGAGGGACGCCACCATCGACTGCATCGGCCCGAGCTGGGCGCGCGCCTCCGGTGGCACCAGGTCGCCCATCGCGCCGACCATCCGGCTGGCGACCGGGTCGCACAGCTTGCGCCACACGTCCAACGTCTTGAAGATCCACTCGTTGCGGTTCCACGCGACGGGGGACTGGATGCCGGTGGGCCACGCCGAGGCGGGTTCCAGCCACAGATCGGCCAGGCGCAGCGCCTCCTCGACCGCGTGGCGCTCGTACATCGACACCGCCGGGTCACCGGCGGCCGCGAGCTGGCTGGCTGCTACCTGCCGGGCCAGGTCCCAGTTGACCGGCCCGCTGCCCGGCGCGGAGAGCAGGTGCTGCAACTGCGACATGAACTGCTGCATCTGCGCGGGATCGTTGGGGTCTGGTGGCTGCCCACCCGGGAGCGCGAAACCGAACGGAATATCAGGCACGACATCTACGGTACGCGGGCCGCGCCCCAGGTCGCCGCTGCTGGCGTTGCGCTGAGGGCGAAGTCGCGTGGCGCATCCGGCGAGTGGCCCGGGCCCGGTCGGTACGCTCTGCGGCATGAGACGTCGCGGCCTGACGGTCCTGCTCGGTGCCCTGTTCACCGCCCTGCTGAGCATCGGGGTGCTCCGGGTGCCGATCCCGTACGTGGTGCTGGGCCCGGGCCCGACGGTCAACACCCTCGGTACGGAGGACGGCAAGGAGGTCATCCAGGTCTCCGGACGGGAGACCTCGACCTCGGCCGGGCAGTTGCGGTTGACCACGGTGGGGGTGCAGCCCACGGTGCGGTTGCGTGGGGCGATCGCGGGCTGGTTCTCCGACGACGAGGCGGTGGTGCCGCGCGAGCTGGTCTACCCGCCGGGTGAGTCGACGGAGCAGGTCGAGCAGCGCAACGCCGAGGACTTCAAGGCGTCGCAGACCAGCGCGGAGACCGCCGCGCTGCGGGAGCTGGGCTTTCCGGTGCAGGTGGTGATCAAGACAGTGGCCGGGGACGGTCCGGCGGCCGGGGCACTGAAGGCCGGCGATCTGATCACCTCGGTCGACGGCCAGCCGGTGCCGGTGGCCGCCAGGGTCACCGAGCTGATCCGGGCGAAGCCGGCGGGCACGGCGTTGACCATCGGCTACACCCGGGACGGCGCGCCGGCCACCGCGACGGTGACCAGTCGCGAGCAGGACGGCCGACCGCGCATCGGTGTCGAGATCGACCAGCAGCAGCCGCACCCGTTCACGCTCGGCATCGACCTGGGTGACATCGGCGGGCCGAGCGCCGGTCTGATGTTCGCCCTGGGGATCGTGGACAAGTTGACCCCGGCCGACCTCACCGGCGGCCGGATCATCGCCGGCACGGGCACCATCGACGACGAGGGCGCCGTTGGCCCGATCGGCGGGATCGCCCAGAAGTTGGTCGGCGCCAAGCGCGCCGGGGCCAAGGTCTTCCTGGTGCCGGCGGACAACTGCGCCGAGGCGGTCCGTAATCCGCAGCCCGATCTGCCGTTGCTGCGGGTGGGCTCGTTGGACGAGGCGATGACTGCTCTGGAGACGCTGCGCGCGGGTGGTCAGCCGACGCGTTGCTGACCGGTGTGACCGTGCCCCGACACGCTCAGGAATACCCCGTACTCTGGGTGCCTGGTCGGAGCCGATCATATCGAGCGTGCGGAGCCAACAGTGGTCATGCGTAGCAGCAGCCCCCTTCCGAGGATGAGCCGGCGCGGGCGCGTCACCATCGCTGTCCTGGTCGGGGTGTTCGTGCTCTTCACCCTGCTCGGGTGGGGTGTCCAGGCGTGGACCGACTGGCTCTGGTTCGACGAGGTCCGCTACACCGAGGTCTTCACCGGTGTCCTGCTCACCCGGCTGGTGCTCTTCCTTGCCATCGGTCTCGGCATGGCGCTGATCGTCGGCGGCAACCTGTGGCTGGCCTACCGGTTGCGCCCGCGGCTGCGTCCACACTCGGTGGAGCAGGCGACGCTGGAGCGCTACCGGATGGTGCTCAGCCCGCGTCTCGGCACCTGGATCTCGTTGACCGCCGCGGTGGTCGGGCTCTTCGCCGGCCTCTCCGCCCAGAACCGGTGGAACCAGTGGCTGCTCTTCCGCAACGGCGGTGACTTCGGGATCAAGGACCCGGAGTTCGGGGTGGACATCGGCTTCTACGTCTTCCAGCTGCCGTTCTGGCGTTACCTGCTCGGGGTCGCCTTCACCGCTGTGGTGCTGGCCGTGATCGGCGCGTTGGCGGTGCACTACCTCTTCGGCGGGGTCCGCCTCCAGGGCGTCGGGGACCGGATGAGCAACGCGGCCCGTGCGCACCTGAGCAGCCTGGTCGCTGTCTTCGTCCTGTTGAAGGCGATCGCGTACGTGCTGGACCGGCGGGCCATGCTGCTGGAGTACAACGAGGGCGCCAAGCTGTACGGCGCCGGCTACGCCGACGTCAACGCGTTGCTTCCGGCGAAGGAGATCCTGGCGTACATCTCGATCGTGGTGGCGATCGCGATCATCGTGTTCTCCAACGCCTGGATGCGGAACCTGGTCTGGCCGGGGATCTCGCTGGCGCTGCTCGGCGTGTCCGCGGTGGCCATCGGCGGCATCTACCCCTGGGCGGTGCAGACCTTCGAGGTAAAGCCGAGCGCCAAGGACAAGGAAGCGCCGTACATCCAGCGCAGCATCGACGCGACGCGAGCGGCGTTCGGGTTGGGGGCCACCGAGACGACCCCGTACGCGGCGAACAACCTCACCCCACCGGGGAACCTGGCCACCGACACGTCGGTGGTGTCGAACGTGCGGCTGCTCGACCCGCAGTTGGTAAGCGAGACGTACACCCAGCTTCAGCAGGTGCGTGGCTTCTACGACTTCGGCCCCAAGCTGGACATCGACCGCTACGGGGTGAACGGCAAGGTCTCCGACTACGTGGTCGGCGTCCGGGAGATCAACTACGGCGAGCTGACCGATCAGCAGAACACCTGGATCAACCGGCACACCGTCTACACCCACGGGTACGGGCTGGTGGCCGCCCCGGCCAACCAGGTGGTCTGTGGCGGGCAGCCGTTCTTCGTCTCGGGCTTCCTCGGCGAGAAGACCCAGGAGGCGTGCTCCTCGCAGACCGAGCAGATCCCGGCCAAGCAGCCGCGCATCTACTACGGCGAGCGGATGGCCGCCGACGACTACGCCATCGTCGGTCAGGCCGACCCGAACAAGAAGGCCGAGTTCGACCGGCCGGTCGGTGAGGGTGGCGGCGAGTCCTACACCTACACCGGTGAGGGCGGCGTGGAGATCGGCTCCTTCACCCGGCGGCTGCTGTACGCCATCAAGGAGCAGGAGTCGAACTTCCTGCTCTCCGAGGCGGTCAACAAGGACTCCAAGCTGCTCTACGTGCGTAACCCGCGCGACCGGGTGGAGAAGGTCGCGCCGTTCCTCACCCTGGACGGCGACCCGTACCCGGCGGTGGTCGACGGTCGGGTGCAGTGGATCGTCGACGGTTACACCACGGCGGCCAGCTACCCGTACGCCGAGCGGGTCAACCTGCAGACCGAGACCACCGACGAGTTGACCAACCGGGGCACGTTCCAGCTGGCCCGGGAGAACGTCAACTACATGCGCAACTCGGTGAAGGCCACCGTCGACGCGTACGACGGCACCGTGAAGCTGTACGAGTACGACGACACCGACCCGGTGCTCAAGGCGTGGAACAAGGCGTTCGGTGGTGACCTGGTGCTGCCGAAGGCGGAGATCCCGGTCGAGCTGACCGAGCACCTGCGCTACCCGGCGGACATGTTCAAGGTACAGCGCAACCTGCTCACCAAGTTCCACGTGACCAACCCGGGCGACTTCTACTCCGCTCAGGACTTCTGGCAGGTGCCAAACGTGCCGGACGCTCCGGACAGCGGCCAGAAGCAGCCTCCGTACTACTTGTTCACCCAGTTCCCGGGGCAGGAAAGCCCCCGGTTCCAGCTCACCTCGGCGGTCACCCCGAACGGCCGGCAGAACCTCGCCGCGCTGATCTCCGGGTCGTACGTTGACGGCAAGCCCCGGCTGGAGGTGCTGGAGTTGCCGGATCAGACCCGGATCTCCGGCCCGGTGCAGGTGCACCAGCAGATGACCAACAACGCCAACATCCGCCAGCAGCTCAACCTGCTCTCCAGCAACCAGGCGCAGGTGCAGTACGGCAACCTGCTCTCGCTGCCCTTCGCCGACGGGATGCTCTACGTCGAGCCGGTCTACGTGAAGAGCAACCAGCAGGACGCGTACCCGCTGTTGCAGAAGGTGTTGCTCTCCTACGGTGACGGTGGCTCCTTCGTGGCGCTCGCCGACAACATCAACGACGGCATCAAGCAGCTCGTCGAGCAGGGCCAGAAGGCCGGGCAGGGCACGTCGCCGCCGCCGACCACCGGGGGCAACCCGACGACGCCGACGCCGACGCCCACGCCCACGCCTTCGGGGACGGCGACGCCGACGCCGACCCCGAGCGCTGGCACCCCACCGCCGACCGGTGACCTGGCGGCCGCCGCGGACCGGGTACAGACCGCGATCACCGAGGTCCGGGCCGCGCAGACGTCCGGCGACTTCGAGCGGTACGGCCGCGCGCTGAAGGCGTTGGACGAGGCGCTCACCGCGTTCCAGCAGGCGCAGCAGGCCGCCGGTGCGCCGAGTGTCAGCCCGAGCCCCGGCGGCTGACCCGCCACCGCACGGCAGTTCCTCGCCGAGCCCCCGTCGTCGGACCACACCAGGTCCGAACGGCGGGGGCTTTGCCGTGTCCTGATCTGTGCGTATCTGTCACGTCACCGACAGCACCGCCTACCTCCGCAACCTCCGGCGCTGCTCCACCGTCCTCATTGCGACGGGGTGGGAACGAGGGGGGTCAGCCGTGCGGGACGCGCAGAGCTTCGATGACTTCTACCGCAGCACCGCGCGGCGGATGGTGCGGTACGGCTACGCGGTCGCTGGCGACCACGGGGAGGCGCAGGACCTGGTGCAGGAGGCGTACACCCGGGCTTGGCGGCAGTGGGGGCGGCTGTCGTCGCATCCCGCGCCGGAGGCGTGGCTGCGGCTCGTGGTGGCCCGGCTGGCGACCGACCGCTGGCGGCGTCTGCACCGTTGGCGGACGGTGCTGAGCCGTTCCGGACCACCGGCGGTCGCACCTGCGCCGAGCGAGGACGGGGTGCTCCTGGTCGGCGCGCTCCGGCAGTTGCCCGCCGCCCACCGGCAGGCGCTGGCCCTGCACTACCTCTTCGACATGTCGGTCGAGGAGATCGCCCGGGAGACCGACGTCCCGGTCGGCACCGTGAAGTCCTGGCTGTCCCGAGGCCGGTCCCGGCTGGCTGCGCTGCTGCCCGACCTCTACACCGCGGAATTGGAGGCGAACGATGTCAGCTGAACTCTCCGACCTGTACCGGTCGCTCAGTACTGTCGCGGACGGCCATGAGCTGACGCAGCCCGAGTCGCTTCGCCGGTTCGCCGACCGGCGGGCCCGAGCCCGGGTCGTCGGCTCGACGCTCGCGGTGGCGCTGCTCGTGGGCGGGGTGGCCGTCGGTGGCCGGCTGGCGTACCCGGCGGACGGCTCCGCACCGCTGCCGCCGCCCGCCGACTCGCCCGACCCGGCGCCGACCGGGGCGACTGCCCGGCCGTCGCCCACGCCGACCCCGGCGTCGACACCCCCGGCATCGACACCCCCGGCGGCGACACCGTCGCGTTCCACCCCGAGCGGTACGCCGGCAGCACCCCAACCGCCCACCTCGATCCCGGACCGCGCCTTCTTCGTGCTGGCCGCCTCGAACCGGACCGGGATGGAGTCACAGGGGGCGGGCCCGGCGCTGCCGACGCTCTGCGGAACGCGTCTTGCCAGCGACTCGGCAATGGTTCAGCGCCGGGGCCGGTATCTGGCCTACAAGTTGCCGGAGACGCCGAAGGGCAACGTGCCGGACGGTAGCTACCGGCACACCATCACCATCTACCGGGCGGGCCGAGCCGACGACGCGTTGCGGGAGCTGCGCACGGCCGTACGCGACTGTCCCGACCAGAAGCTGCCCGACGACAGCAGGACGTGGCGGCAGCGGCTGCTGGCCTCGGGGGAGTACGGGGACGAGTCGGTGCTGTTCGAGATGCGAGCCCCGGTCCCGGACGGGATGGGTGAACCGGGCACGGACGAGGTCCGGCTGGTCCGGGCGGTCCGGATCGGCGACGTGGTGACGGTGCTCTGGGAGCAGGGTTGGGAGCACACGGCAGCCGATCGCGTTCAGGTCGACGCCGACAGTCGCCGGGCGGTGGCGGCGATCGAAAACTGGCTCGACTGACAACGGCCCAGGTCAGAGGTGTTGGCGACAGCGGTATCGGAGTCGCTTTGCGGTCACCCGCGTCGGTACGCTACGGTTAACCAGTCGACGCGGGGTGGAGCAGCTCGGTAGCTCGCTGGGCTCATAACCCAGAGGTCGCAGGTTCAAATCCTGTCCCCGCTACGAGAGAAAGCCCGTCTCCGGATTTCCGGGGGCGGGCTTTCGGCATTCTTCGACCCACTGGCAATGCCGGGTGCGGGCGCCCGTAGCGGTTGCTGACCCCGGTGATCATCGCCCAGAACGGGTGAGTTAGTCTTTACCAGGCGACGCGGGGTGGAGCAGCTCGGTAGCTCGCTGGGCTCATAACCCAGAGGTCGCAGGTTCAAATCCTGTCCCCGCTACAACTGAAGTTACAAAAAGTCCGGCCCCCACGATGTGGGGGCCGGACTTTTTGCTGCCGTCCCGGTCAATGGAGCACGAGGGGGCCGGTGCCGCGTGGGCACCGGCCCCCTCGCTTGTGCTACTTGAGGCCGAAGGCCCGGGTGATGGTCTGGGTGACGCCGCCGCCGTTGCGCTGCGTGGCGGTGACCCGGATGGACGCGAAGTCCGCCCGGTGCGGCGCGTTCAGAGACGCCTGCCAGACGCCCTTCTTCTCCTTCACGTCCTGCCGCTGCCAGGTCGCTCCGTCGTCGTAGGAGACCTCCAGCTTGACTGAGGACACCGCGTCCCGAGCGGCGGCGCTGCCCGCCACCATGGGCATGATGGAGAACTCGCTGTGGCGCTTCGCCTGACCGGCGAGGTCCACCTCCGTCTCGTAGTCCAGCTGGACCAGCGGAAGGGTCTGAATCTCAGTAGCAGCCTTGGAGGTGAAGTTCCACTCGGTGCGCGTGGCGGTCGAGTACGGGCCGAGCTCCGGAACGCCCGACGTGTCGACGACCAGTCGGTACGGCAGCGTCTCCGCTGCCAGACCGCTCGCATCTAGCCAGGGGAAGAATCCACCGTTCCGGCCGATCTCCTTGTTGCCCTGGTAGAGGACGCTCTGCGCCGGCCGCGAGGTCGCGCCGCCGTGCGCGGCACCCCCATCGCTGTACCCCCCGATGTTGGCGCTCATCCAGACGTCACCCCGGACCAGGCTGTCGTTCTTGAGCATGCGGGGGCGCATCACGGGCCCGAACCAGCGATCCCTCTGGACGCTGCCCGGCTGGTAGGTCATCACCTCGGTGTACGAGGCCACCAAGAGTTCGATGTCGGCCCGCTGCTGCCACTTGATGTCGCTGTTGGCGGTTACCCAGTCGGTCCGTGGCCCCGGGGAGACCAACTCGGCCGGGAATGCGGGTGCGGCCGCGTAGGCGTACGGCGGGAAGTCCAGCCGCTTCTCCTCTGCCTTGTGCCCCGCAGGCGGGGAGAAGGTCAGGTCGATTCGGGCGAGGTCGCGGGGGTCGGTCTTGGCGGAGGGGTCGCTGGGCACCCGGCCCCGGTGCTGGTCGAGGAGGTCGTAGAGGTACCGCGGCGCGGGGTGGGCCTCCACGTCCAGCCGTACCGACTTGCGACCGGCAGCGGCGATCTTCTGAATCAGCCGCTCGCCCTCGTCCGAGAGGAGGCTGGCGACCGGGATCGGGCCGGTCGTCACCACGTCAGGGTTGCCGTACCAGTCGTTCTCGCGGCCGTTCTCCGCACTGACCACGAGGAGCATCGCCGCACCGGCGGCGTGTGCCGCGGCAGCCTGATCCGTGGGGGCCACCGAGTCGTTGCTGCGGACGACCACGGCCTTGCCCCGTGCGGACAGCTTGGCGTAGTCACCCTTCGCGCCGTCGCCGGCGAAGACGGCGTCCAGCCGCGTGGTGCCGTCCGGCAGGGCCGAGGTTCCCGGCTGGGGCAGTGGTTCACTGAGGCGGCGGCCGTCGTAGCTGATCTCCAGCGGGGTCTGCTTGGCCCGGATCCGGGTAGCGAAGATGAAGCTGCCCTTCTTCACCTTCTCGGTGGGCAGCGCCCAGAGGCTGTCGTAGGCGGCGCTGGGGAAGGTCCTGCTGAGCAGGGCGGTCGAGTCGCTGGGCGACGGCTCGGTCGAGGTGAAGGAGCGGTGGACGTCGATCCTGCTGTTGGCGATCGTGGTTGGCTGGGCGGTAGCCACCTTCACCTCGCGGGCCTTCGACGCGTCGAGGGTGACGACCCGGTCGGCCGTCAACTCCACCTCGGGAGCGCTCAGCATCGCCATGCCGAGCGAGCGCGGACCGTTGCGCCCCTCCACGTCCACCGTGGTGACCAGGCTGTACGTGCCGGGAACCAGCCGGGCGTTGAGCTCGCCGTTCAGAGTCCACATGTACTGGAAGCCACCATCGGCGCTGAGGATCTCGACCTCGCCGTTCGCGGGTCGGCCGGCACGGTCCTTCAGACGGAGGGAGAGTCCGTACTTCTTGGGCTCGACGGAGACCCCGACGGCGGTGTGCACCTCACCGGCCGCTGAGCGTGCCTTGACCTGTGCGGAGTGCTGGCCCTGGGTAAGGCCCTTCGGGTCCACCACGACGTCGACCGTCGAGGTTCCGCGCGCGGGCACGGTGACGCGGTTGGCGCCCGCTGTGAACGTCTGTGCGGGGTAGGCGCCGCGGTCGACCGAGAGCTCCAGGGTGATCGGCTTGGCGGTGGTGTTGGTGTAGGTGATCTTCCGCTTGATCGGCTGGGGAGTCGTGCCCGACGCCCACTTGACGAGCCCGGCGTCGACCGACCCAGTCGCGATGACCTGATCCTGGTGGTACGCGGCGGCTACATCCAGCCGACCGGTGCCGGCCTGGTAGGCGTTGTAGTCGGGGGTACGGACGCTGGTGCTCATCAGCGCGTCTTTGATCTGCTGCGGGGTCCAGGTCGGGTGCTTCTGCACCAGCAGGGCGGCCGCGCCAGCGACGTGCGGCGCCGCCATCGAGGTGCCACTGTTCTCGACGTAGTAACCCTCGGCAAAGGGGTCGTACTGGGAGCGGGCCGCCAACACGTTGACGCCAGGAGCGGTCAGGTCGGGCTTGAGGCCCTCGTCGTTCAGCCGCGGCCCGCCGCTGGAGAAGATGGCCAGGTGATCGTCGGCGTCCACCGCGCCGACGGTGAGCGCGGCGTCCGCGGTGCCCGGTGCGCCAAGGGTGGACGGGTCGTTTCCGTTGTTGCCGGAGGCGACGACGAAGAGCGCGCCCGTCTCAGCGGTCAGCTTGTTCACGGCCTGGCTCAGCGGGTCGTTCTGGGTGTGCCACGCGCTGACACCCAGGCTCATGTTGATCACCTTGGCGCGTTCGGTCCGGGCCGCCCACTCCATGCCCGCGACGATTCCCGAGATCGACCCGTTGCCGTCCTTGTCGAGGACCTTGCCGATCACCAGATCGGCCTCGGGGGCGACGCCCCGCTCCTTGCCGCCGGAGGCGGCGCCTGTCCCGGCGACGGTGGAGGCGGTGTGGGTGCCGTGCCCGTTGTGGTCGACGACGTCCTGGCCGGGGATGAAGCTCCGCGACGCCACGATCTGGTTTGCGAAGTCGGGGTGTTCGGTGTCCACCCCTCCGTCCAGAACGGCGACCCGGACGCCCTTGCCGGTGCCGCCCGAAGCCCAGGCTGCGGGGGCGCCGATCTGCGCGGTGGTGTCGGCGAGGGTGGCCTTCGCCTTGGCGTCGAGCCACACCTTGTCGATGCCGGCCGCGAAGGATGGTGCCGGGGTGGCCGCGCTGCGGCCGGTTGACGACTGTCCACCGTCGGTGAGGGCCGACCAGAAGTCGGTGGCCTGTGACCGGCGGGTGCGGAGCGCCTCACCATCGACGGACGAGAGCTCCAGCGTGGTCTGCGCGCCGGGTAGCGCCGCGCCGGTCCTGAGCTTCGCCGAACCCGCCGTACGGGTGACGATCAGGGGGAGTTCCGGCGTTCGCGCGTCGTCGTAGCCCTGCGCGATGAGCTGGGTGACGTCGAACAACTGCTTGTCGAGTCGGCCGGTGGCGAGGTAGGGCATCGCCTCGTCCGGGTACACATAGGTGTCCCCGCCCTGGGTGGAGATCCGCACCGAGCCGGTGGCGCCCGGCGCGCGCGTGACGTCCACCGTGGGGGTGGCGCCCCGGCCGCCCGGGGTCACCGTCACCTTGTCGCCGGTGATCAGCGTGACCGTGACGGGCGTGCGGTCCGCGTCACCGGTCCCGGCGGGTGTCTTCGGAGGCGGCGGGGGCGGTGGAGCCCCGTGAGCTGCCGCGGGGGTGAGGAGAGCGGCGACGAGGGTGACGCCGACCGCTGCCGCCGCAGATCTTCGGGTGCGAGAGATCCACGCGCTGTCTACAGAGTTGACCATGAAGTGAATCCGACCACCTCAGGAAGTTCATGTAAAGATCATCTTGTTTGCGGGGATGTTGCGAACGCATTGCGCGCTGGACGGAGCACTTCCGGACGATCTCGGTCCCGTGATTCGGCGTGGACCGACGTGCCGAGGTTGCGCCCTTCGGCGAGGATGGGCACATGTCTTCATTCGGTAAGTGGTGGGGCCGCCTGAGCGCGGTCTTCGGTGCGGTCGTACTGGCGGTCTTCGTGCCTGTCGCGGCCTGGGCGTCCACGGGTACCGGCGAGCTTGTGGTGGAGGCCGCCAAGCGGCGAGGTCGCAGCGGCTTCGGCGTTCTCCCGCTGCTCTGCTGCCTGGTGGTGATCGCGATCGTCGTGTTCCTGGTGCTGCGCCTCATGCGTAATCGTCGGAACGGCCCGCCGCGCTGACCAGGCCGAAGGCGGCGACACAGCACCAGCGGCCGGCCCCGGGCCGGCCGCCGGTGCTCAGAGCGCGAGGGCCGCGATGGCCTGGGACAGGAATCGCGCGGTGGCCTCGCGGGTGCCGTCCCGCTTGACGCGGATGCGCTCGGCGGCGGTGACCAGCAGGGTGCGTACCTTCGCGTGCCCCTGGGGCGGCGGCGCTGGCGCCGGCCCGAGTAGGTCGGCGATGCTGGCGCCGAACGCGGCGGCACGCCGCTGGGCCGGGTCGGTGATGCTGCCCTCGGTGTAGCGGCGGACGGCGGAACTAGCGTTCAGCCCACGCTCGTGGCCGAGAACGGTGCCGACCTCACCATTGGTGGTCAAGAAGTTGATCACGTCGGTGACTGCGTCTGGGTGACGGGTGCCCCGGAACGCCGCCCAGTACATCGACGCCCGCGCCCACTGAGCCCCCGGCGGGCCGGGGAAGCCGACGATGCCCAACTCGGAATCGGTGAGTCGTTGCAGCTCCGGCAGCTGGTGCGACCAGGCGAAGGACGCGGCGGTCGACCCGGTCACCACCAGTTGCCGGGCCGGATCACCGTTGTCTGCCGGCTCGACCAGGGCCGCGCTCGGTGTGGCCCGTCCCTTGCGGGCCCGCTGCCACAGCTCGAACCACGCGATCAGCTCGTCCGCGCCGAAACCGAGCTCATGGCCCCGGTAGAACTCACCGCCCTGCGACCGCAGCCAGAGCCAGAGCGCCCGATAGTCGCCGGACCCGTCCATGGTGCCGGCCACCCGGCGGTCGCTGGCCTCGGTGACCTGCCCGGCCCAGGAGATGTAGTCGGGCCAGGTCATCCCGGCGCGTGGCTCCGGCATCTGCAGCTCCCGCAGCAGGTCCCGGTTGAAGACCACGCCGGCGTGGGTCTGGCCGGCGGCCACCGCCATCGTCCGGCCCTCCACCGTGCCGTAGCGGATCAGACCCTCGGGCAGGCCCCGAAGATCCAGGTGGTGGTCGGCGACGCGGTCGGTGAGGTCGAGGATGACCTGACGGCGGGTGTACTCGGTCAGCATGGCGTCGTCGATCTGGATCAGGTCTGGCACGTTGCCGCCAGCCGCCTGGGTGGCCAGCCGGTCGTAGTAGCCGTCGGCGCCCTGCCAGGTGACCCGGAAGGTGACCCGGGGGTTGCGATCCGAGTAGAGCCGCAGCGCCTTCTCGGTGAGCGCGGCCCGATTGGTGTCGCCCCACCAGAAGACTGACAGCTCCACCGGCCCGTCCTGGGTCGAGGTGGCAGCACCGTCGCTGCACCCCGTCAGCCCGCCGGACGCGAGCAGAGGTGCGCCGAGCAGCGCGGTGAGCAGTCGGCGTCGGCCCGGGTCGGCGCCGAGGCGGTCGAGCGGGGGTCGAACAACGGGCACGGGGGTCTCCTGGACCTACAGGGGCGACGGTCGGACCATTCACGCAGGCAGCGCACGAAGGTGTCAACGTCCGTCCGGTCACCCCACGGCGTGGGTGGTCGAATCGGGCCGTCCGACGTCACGTGGTGTACTAGGGCGCGTGGAACTTCTGCACTCGGGCAAGGTCCGGGACGTCTACGCCGATGGCGACGACCTGATCCTGGTCGCCTCAGACCGGATCTCGATCTACGACGTGGCGCTGCCGACGCCGATCCCGGACAAGGGCCGCCTGCTCACCGCGCTCTCGCTGTGGTGGTTCGAGCAGCTCGCCGACCTGGTGCCGAACCACGTCATCTCGGCCACCGACGTGCCGGCCGAGTTCGCCGGGCGGGCCATCCGCTGCCAGCGGCTGGACATGATCCCGGTCGAGTGCGTCGCTCGCGGTTACCTGACCGGCGGCGGCCTGCGGGAGTACGAGCAGACCGGGGCGGTCTCCGGCATTGCGCTGCCCCGAGGGCTCGGCGAGGCGTCGATCCTGCCCGAGCCGATCTTCACGCCGTCGAGCAAGGCCCCGATGGGCGAGCACGACGAGCCGATCACCTACGACGACGTGGTGGACAAGGTGGGGGCGGCGACCGCCGAGCGACTGCGGCAGATCACCCTCGACGTCTACCGGCGCGGCGCCGAGCTGGCCGCGGACCGGGGCATCCTGGTCGCCGACACCAAGCTCGAGCTGGGCTGGGCACCAGACGGCACGCTGGTTCTCGCCGACGAGCTGCTCACCTCCGACTCGTCGCGGTTCTGGCCGGCCGAGTCGTACCAGCCGGGCCGGGTGCAGTTCTCCTACGACAAGCAGTACGTGCGGGACTGGGCCACCGGCAGCGGCTGGGACAAGCAGGGCCCGGCCCCGGACATGCCGGCCGAGGTGGTCGAGGCGACCCGGGCTCGCTACGTCGACGTCTACGAGAAGCTCACCGGCAACCGCTGGGAGTGACCGCGCCGGCCTGGGGCCCTCAGTGGTTCCAGGCGTCGTTCCCGAACAACCGCGACCACAGGTTGTCGACCACGCCCGAGGTGCCATAGACGGTGTCCCCGTCGCCGTCCGTGCCGGCTGGCGCGACCTGGGTGCCGCCTCCGTAGACCAGGTAGCCGGGTCCGGTCGGCGAGCCGACCGCGTGCCGGGCGCCGCTGTGGATGCCGTAGCCGACGAAGTCGCGCTCCCACTTGGACAGGAACCCGACGGCCACGTTGTCGAGCCCGTCGACGGTGGCCTGGACCAGGTCCTTGAGCACGTCGGTGTCGCCCGTGCCCAGGTGGGTGCTGACGTCGAACGTGGCGGCGCCGGCGATGGCCGCCGCACCGCCGGTGGCGACCGCCTCGGCCATCTTCTCGATCGCCTTCAGGAAGCTGAGCGCCGACGCGGCGAACGAGGCTGCCGAGGCCTCGAGCGACGCCGCTGCGGGCGCTCCGACGACGGTCGCCGAGGCCGCCACGATGAAGGTGGCGAAGGCGAACAGGATCGTGGATACCACCGTGTACGCCACGACGAGGGCGAGCAGGACCCCGCCAACGCAGAGCATGGTGACGCCCACGGTGGCCGCTAGCACCTGGGTGCCGATGACCTGGACGCCGTAGGCGTTGATGTGCGCCCCGAACGCGTCGCGGTCCTTGCCGCTCCACTGGGCTGGGCTCAGGGTCGCGATGGCGTCGTCGAGGTTGCCGTGGGCGGCGCCGAGCTGGTCGTACATGGCCAACCAGTCGCCGCCCTTGCGCATGATCGTCTCGGGGTCGCACTGGTTGAAGTAGACGATCTGGGCGATCGGCCAGGCGGCGGGGATGACCGAGGCGGCCACGCTGATCTCCGCCATTGCGATCTTCGCTGCGGCCGCGGGGTAGGTAGGGTTTGCCATGGCGGTCTCCGGCGTCGTCAGCGGGGGACGATGGTGCTGGCGGTCTCCGCGGCCTCCCAGTTGTCCGCCGTGCGAACCAACCGGGACCGGACCTCGGTGAGATGCTCGCGCTTGGTGCGCAGTTGCTCCTCGACGAACTCGATCGCGCCGACGTAGGCGACCGCGAGCTGCGGCACCACCGAGGTGAAGTTGCTGTGTTCGATGGCGCGGGCGGCAGTCAGCAGCTCGGCGCAGGCGTCGAGGGCCGGCCCGACCTCGCGTTCGATCGTGTCGCCGAGCGCACGGATCGCCGGCGGGTCAACCTCGATCATCGATTCTCCCCGTGTACGCGATCGATGTTCATGGTGCCGGAGCGCGGACAGCCTAACAGGATCATGGATGGGCGGGGGTGCCCGTCGCTGGTAGCCTGCGACCCATGTCAGCCGGACGTTCCGCGTCGACGCCCCCCGACAGCTACGCGTCCCGGATGGCCCGCCGGCCGCGCTGGCAACGGGTCCTGGTGCCGATCCTGCTGCTCCTGGTCGTCCTGGTGCTGCCCGTCGGCCTCGGCCGCAATGTGATCGGCGCCGAGCGGGTGAGCATCCAGGTCGAGTCCTGTGACAACGGGGGTCCCAAGGGGACCCAGCGGTGCCGGGGCACCTGGAACATGTCCGACGGAAGGGTGGTCAGCGGCCCGGTGGGCGGCGGCGTCCCGCACGCCGGGGACCGGGTCGACGGCTGGGCCAACGACGACCAGGCCACCATCAGCCTGATGGCCTGGCTCATCGCCCCGTTGCTGGTGGGCTCGGCCCTGCTGGCCGCCATGGTGGGGCTCGCCGTCGTCTTCCTGCGGGCGGGTGTGCAGCGGGTGCGGCGCGGCCGCTGACCCGCTCCGGCGCCCGTCAGACCCCCAGCTGGCGCCGCAGCCGTTCCAGCATCTCCGTGCTCTCCCGGAGCGGCCCGCTGACCATGTCGTTTAGCTGCGCCAGCTTCGCCTGCGCCGCCGCCGGGTCGTGGAGCACCGCCGCGGGGCCAGCCGGACCACCCAACTCACGCATCACCTCGGCGGTAGCCCGTGCCAGGTCGGCCCGCGCCGCACGCAGGAGCCCCGCGACGATCTCCGACAACTCAGCGGCGGGCAGGCGCAGGGCCCGTGGGTCGATGTGGAGTTCCCGGGCCGGGTCGTCGGCGGTGCAGGTGACTCGGACCAACCCGTTCTCGCTCTCCGCGTGACCGGTCAACCCGGTCAACCGGCCGCGCAGTTCCTCGCCGCGGCCCAACTGCTCCCGCATCCGCGCGGCCAACTGCGCCATCACGTCCGGAGTTGGTGTGCCGCCGATCGGCCCGCTCATCGTGCCCCTCCCGCTGTCGTCGGTCTGACCGGCCGACGGTACCCACCGCGGCCCGCCACCGGGAGCCGGGACCACTGTGGAGCGCGGATCAGCTCCGGCTCACGTAGATCCCGACGCCGACCACCAGCACGGTCAGGCTGACGGTGAGCAGCGAGACGAACGGGACCAGCACCGAGGACCTTCCCACGATGCTCGGCGACTCGACGAGGATCCGGTTCGGCCGCTCGGGTTCGTACACCACGGTGACCGGCCCGGGCGCGGCCGAGAGCGGGGTCTGGCGGAAGCGCCCCGGGGTCGCCGTCACCTCGGCACCGTCGGCCAGTCGGTACCGCACCACGGGGTAGTAGGTGCGGGGACCGTTACCCCGGGTGACCGGACGCAGCTCCACCACCTCACCCGGCGTCCGTACGCCCCGATGCAGCAGACCGAGGTCGCGCCGGAACCGGACGAGGGCGTACGCGATTCCGGCCAGGCCAAGGCCCGCCAGGATCGTCAGGACCACCTGCGGCATGACTCACTCCTCCCAGTCGAGCGTGCGCTGCACGGCCTTGCGCCACTGACGCAGCTCCCTCTCGCGCAGCTCGGCAGCCATGGTGGATTCCCACTGCGCATCGGAGCGCCACTGTGCGCGCAGGGTGGCCAGGTCGGGCCAGAACCCCACCGCCAGGCCGGCGGCGTAGGCGGCGCCCAGGCAGGTGGTCTCGGTGATCCGGGAACGGACCACCGGCACGTCGAGCACATCCGCGAGGAACTGCATGAGCAGGCCGTTGGCGGTCATGCCGCCGTCCACCCGGAGTCGGCGCAGCGCCACATCCGAGTCCGCGTTCATCGCGTCGACCACCTCGCGGGTCTGCCACGCCGACGCCTCCAGCACCGCACGTGCCAGGTGCCCCTTGGTGATGTAGCCGGTCAGGCCGGCGATCACACCGCGAGCGTCGCTGCGCCAGTGCGGGGCGAACAGCCCCGAGAACGCCGGCACCACGTAACAGCCGCCGTTGTCGTCCACGGTGCGGGCCAACTCCTCCACCTCGGCGGCCGTGGAGATCAAGCCGAGGTTGTCGCGCAGCCACTGCACCAGTGCGCCGGTGACGGCGATCGCGCCTTCGAGGGCGTACGCCGGTGGTTGGTCCTTGATTCGGTAGGCGACCGTGGTGAGCAGGCCGTGCGTCGACGGGACCGGGCTGGCGCCGGTGTTGAGCAGCAGGAAGCTGCCGGTGCCGTAGGTGCACTTCGCCTCGCCCGGCTGGAAGCAGGTCTGCCCGAACAGGGCGGCCTGCTGGTCGCCGAGCGCACTGGCCACCGGCACCCCGGCGAGCACCCCGGTGGCCGTCCCGTAGACCTCGGCGGAGCAGCGGATCTCCGGCAGCATCGCCGCCGGCACACCCATCGCGTCCAGCAGCTCCGGCGCCCAGTCGAGGGTCGTGAGGTCCATCAGCATGGTGCGGCTGGCGTTTGTCACGTCGGTGACGTGCTCGCCGGTCAGTTTCCAGATCAGCCAGCTGTCCATGGTGCCGAAGAGCACCTCGCCGCGCTCGGCGCGCTCGCGCAGGCCGTCGACCTCGTCGAGCAGCCAGCGCAGCTTCGGCCCGGCGAAGTAGGTGGCCAGCGGCAGGCCCGTGCGGGCCCGCAACGGCTCCTCGCCGTACGCCGAAGCCAGCTCGCGCAGCAGCGGCCCGGTGCGGGTGTCCTGCCAGACGATGGCGTTCGCCACCGGGCGGCCGGTGGCCCGGTCCCAGACGACGGTGGTCTCCCGCTGGTTGGTGATGCCGACGGCGGCGAGCCCGGACGCGTCGGTGCCCGCGGCCCGCAGCGCGTCGGCGACCACCTGCTGGACGTTGTCCCAGATCTCCTCGGCGTCGTGCTCCACCCAACCCGGTCGAGGGAAGATCTGCCGGTGCTCGCGCTGGGCCACGGCGACGATCTCCCCGGCCCGGTCGAAGACGATGCACCGCGAGGAGGTGGTGCCCTGGTCGATGGCGGCGACGTACTGGGGGGTCACCGCAGCACCGTACCCGGATGGGCGGCGTGGTGCGACAGACGTCACGTCAGGGTGGGGTTCCGGCCCGCCGCCGTCGACGGCCATCCACTTCGCCTACGATGTGCGAACGTGCGCGACATCGCAGTTTTCAGTGGAACCGCCCATCCCGACCTGGCTGCCGAGATCTGCGCTCACCTGGGGGTGCCGCTGCATCCGGTGCGGGTCTCCCGGTTCGCGAACGACTGCCTGGAAGTCCAGTTGCAGGCCAACTGCCGAGAGCGGGACGTCTTCCTGATCCAGCCGCTGGTGCCGCCGGTGCAGGAGAACCTGGTCGAGCTGCTGCTGATGATCGACGCCGCCCGGGGTGCCTCCGCCGGCCGGATCACCGTGGTGCTGCCGCACTACGCGTACGCCCGTTCGGACAAGAAGGACGCGCCGCGGATCTCGATCGGCGCCCGGCTCGTCGCTGACCTGCTCACCTCGGCCGGGGCGGACCGGGTGCTCGCGATGACCCTGCACTCGCCGCAGGTGCACGGTTTCTTCAGCGTCCCGGTGGATCACCTGCACGCGCTGCGGGAGTTGGCCACCCACTTCCGGCGCTACGACCTCAGCAACACCGTTGTCGTCTCACCTGACCTGGGCAACGCCAAGGAGGCCGCGGCCTTCGCCCGGTTGCTCGGCACGCCGGTCGCGGCGGGGGCGAAGCAGCGGTTCAGCGACGACCTGGTCAAGATCAGCGCGGTGATCGGCGACGTGGCCGACCGGGACGTCATCGTGCTGGACGACGAGATCGCCAAGGGCAGCACGGTGGTCGAGCTGATGGAGCATCTACGCGGTCTGAAGGTCCGGTCGATCCGGCTCGCCTGCACACACGGCCTCTTCTCCGGCGACGCGTTGCAGCGGCTCAGCGACCAGGACGGCGTCCTGGAGATCGTCTGCACCAACACGGTGCCGATTCCGGACGCCAAGCGGGTCCCCAAGTTGCAGGTCTTGTCGGTGGCCCCCGCCCTGGCCGAGGCGATGCGCCGAATCCACAACGGAGAATCCGTCTCCGCCCTGTTCGCCTGACCGCTCACCCGCGCGGTCGGCGCGCAGACGGGGTCAGCGTGGGGTGTGGTCGCGGTCGTTCAGGCCGGTGGTGACGCGGACGGTGGTGCCGGCGGTGCCGGTGACGACCTCCATCGCGTCGGTCAGCTCGCGGGCCAGCCAGAGGCCCCAGCCTCCGGCGGTGTCCGGGGTCGGCCGAGTGCGGTCGCCCAGCCGCTGCGGGCTGATCCCGTGCCCGTGGTCGGCGACCTCGTAGATCAGCAGGCCCGACTCCTGCCAGAGCCGCAGCCAGCCACGCCCACCGCCGTGCCGCACCGCGTTGGTGATCAATTCGTTGATCGCGAGCACGAAGTCGTCCAGCCGTTGGCCACTGAGCCCGGAGGCATGCGCACAGGAGGTGACCGAGTGTCGAATCTCGGTCACCTGGGCCTGGTCGAAGGCTTCGGCGATCAGGAGGGCAGGTTCGATGGGCA
This sequence comes from Micromonospora chokoriensis, assembly GCF_000718555.1. Classification (GTDB taxonomy): domain Bacteria; phylum Actinomycetota; class Actinomycetes; order Mycobacteriales; family Micromonosporaceae; genus Micromonospora; species Micromonospora chokoriensis_B. The sequence goes on along the minus strand of NZ_JOAN01000017.1, from coordinate 75,498 downwards.
CAACCGTACGCGGTGCGTGCGGATCTGCGTTCGTCATGGGCCCGTCCCGGCGGCGCATCTCGGAGTCATTCGCGGCATTTCCACCGTACGTCAGGGTTTCCCGAACCGCACTCGCTGCTCGCCGCGCGGCGGGCTGGTTGTGGCATCCTGACCGCCATGCCGTCGCCGCCGGGTGGATACGAGGTGCCGCTGTGGCGTGCGCTCACCGTCTTCCGGCTGGCCTCGCTGGCGTACGTCTGCGCGCTCGCGGTGCGCGACGCCGACCGGTACGCCCACCCGTACGCCGTTGGCGCCCTGATCGTGCTGATGATGGCCTGGACCGGGGTGACCGCGATCGGCTACGCCCGGTCGGCCTGGCGGCGCTGGCCGCTGCTGCTGGCCGATCTCGGGGTGGTGATGGCCATCGTGCTGTCCACCCCGTGGGTGGTCGGACGGGCGGCGCTCAGCCACGGCGTACCCACCCTGGGTGTGGCCTGGATGGCCGGCCCGGTGCTGGCCTGGGCCGTCTCCGGTGGCCGGCGGCGGGGCACGGTCGCCGCGCTGCTGGTCGCCGGTGCGGACCTGGCCACCCGGGAGCGGATCGGCCAGTCCTCGTTCACCGGGGTGATCCTGATGCTGCTCGCCGGAGTGGTGGTCGGGCACGTGGCCCGGCTCGCGGCGAGCGCCGAGGAGCGGCTGCAACAAGCGGTGGAGTTGGAGGCCGCCACCCGGGAGCGGGAGCGGCTGGCCCGGGACATTCACGACTCGGTGCTCCAGGTGCTGGCGCTGGTCCAGCGGCGCGGCGCTGACCTGCCCGGCGAGGCCGGCGAGCTGGCCCGGCTGGCCGGCGAGCAGGAGGCCGCGCTGCGGGCGCTGATCGCCGGTGCCAGCCCGGCCGCCGACAGCCTTGGCGACGGCCCGGAGGCGGTGGACCTGCGGACCCTGCTCGGCCGGTACGCCTCGGCGGCGGTGGCGCTCTCCGCCCCGGCCACCCCGGTGCCGCTGCCCCGGCGGGTGGCCGGCGAGTTGGCCGCCGCGACCGGCGCGGCCCTGGACAACGTGGGACGGCACGCCGGCGGGCGGGCCTGGGTGCTGATCGAGGACGAGGGGGCGACGGTGACCGTGTCGATCCGCGACGAGGGGCCGGGCATCCCGGACGGTCGGCTGGCCGAGGCGGCCGCCCAGGGCCGGCTGGGCGTGACCCAGTCGATCCAGGGCCGGGTGACCGACGTGGGCGGGACGGTCCGGATCGTGTCCGTCCCCGAGGCGGGCACCGAGATCGAGCTGACCGTGCCGAGGTCGCCGCGGTGAACCCGACGCGTGTGATGGTGGTCGACGACCATCCGATGTGGCGGGAGGGCGTGGCCCGCGACCTGACCGAGGCCGGTTTCCTGGTGGTGGCGACCAGCGGCGAGGGGCGACAGGCCATCCGGGTGGCTGCCGCCGCCCGGCCCGACGTCGTCGTCCTCGACCTGCAACTGCCGGACATCTCCGGCGTCGAGGTGATCCTGGGGCTGCGCGCGGCGCTGCCCGCCGTACGGGTGCTGATGCTCAGCGCCAGCGGCGAACAGCAGAGCGTGCTGGACGCGGTCAAGGCCGGTGCCACCGGTTACCTGGTCAAGTCGACAGCGCCCGCCGAGTTCCTGGACGCGGTCCACCGCACGGCGGCCGGCGACGCGGTCTTCACCCCCGGTTTGGCTGGGCTGGTTCTCGGCGAGTACCGCCGGCTGGCCGCCGGGCCGGGGCGGGGGACCGGCCCGGCCGGCGACGCGGAACCGGCGACGCCCCAGCTCACCGACCGGGAGACGGAGGTGTTGCGGCTGGTGGCGAAGGGGATGTCGTACAAGCAGATCGCCCAGCGGCTCGGGCTGTCGCACCGCACGGTGCAGAACCACGTGCAGAACACCCTGGGCAAGCTGCAACTGCACAACCGGGTCGAGCTGACCCGGTACGCCATCGAACGCGGCCTGGACGACTGAGCGGAGTCAGACCGAGCGCGGCGGCTCCGTCTCGTGGATGGCCAGCTCCTCGGCGCTCGCGCCGCCCCCGGCCGACCCCGCGTCGTACGCCACCGAGTCGGTCTCCTGATCGGTGTGCGCCCCCTCGTCCGGTTGCACCAGCCGGCCCACCGTGGCGTCGGCCGAGGTGCCGAGCTGACCGTGGTCGTAGAGGGAGACGGGTGAGTTCGGGTCCGAGGTCGGCCCGGGATCCATCACGTCGGCGTCCAACTGCGCCTCCGCAGCGGCTTCCAGGTTGTCCGCCTCGAAGGCGATCTTCGGGTCGATGGTGCCGGCCAGCGGGTCGTCCGCCGGGCGCTCGTAGACCTCCCGGTCGAGCTTGTAGTCCAACGACTCACCGTCGAGTTGCTCCTCGGCGGTCGTCCCGAACCGGTCCACCGCCACCGGCGTCCGGTCGCCGGGCAGTTGGGCCGGGTCCGGGCCGTCCGCCTCACGCCCGGTGAGGACGTCGTCGTTGGCGGTCGAGTCGTCATCGGCGGTGTCGGGCAGCCCCTGCGCCTCGGTGTCGGACAGGGGGGTCGGGTACTCGTTGTCGCGCATGTCTGATCACTACCCGCTGCCCTCCCGCCATAACCGGTCGGCGCTCGGCGGTACGGCGCGGAACCGGGCACCGGCGGCGAAAGCGCCGTCAGGCGGCCTCGTCGTCCGGGTGCAGCACGCACCAGACGACCTTGCCGTCCGGCACGGCGCTGCTGCCCCAACGACGGGTCACCGTGTCGATCAGCAGCAGGCCCCGGCCGCCGGCCTGGGTCGGCGGGGATATCCCGGCGAACGTCGGCTGACGCGGGGAGTGGTCGCGAACCGACAGGTGCAGGGTGTTCTCCTGGGGAGCCAGCCGCACCGTCATCGGGGTCCGGGCGTGCGCCACCACGTTGTTGACCATCTCGGTGACGGCGATGCAGGCCGGGTCGGCGAGCGTGGCCATGCCCCAGCGCTCGCAACCGGTGGTGACCAGCTCGCGCGCCTGCCGGGCGGCTCCCACCGCCGGGGCCAGTTCGACGGTGAGCACCGCCGCCAGCGGTGCCGCCGCGACCGCGGCCAGCGCGCCGTCGAGCGTCGGCCAGGCCGGCACGCCAGCGAATGCGGCGTTCGGGTGGGCGGGCCCGTCGACCGTGGGGTCACACAGCAGCAGATCCGCGGCGGGCCAGTCGGCGACCTCCCGACGAACCTCGGCGAAGACATCCCGCCCGGCCGAGCCGGCGACCCGCAGACCGGTCACGTCGGCGACCACCGGGCCGGGCCGGTCGCAGAGGCGGGCGAGCAGCGCGCCGCGGACCGATTCGGCCGCGGTGGCGTCGAGCACGCCGGTCAGCCGGACCACCGCCGTCGAATCGTCGATTTCCACCAGGCAGCTCGACATGATCGACCCATTGTGCGCGTCGGTGGCGGTCAGCGCATTCGGGCGCTTGATGTCGGCCATCAGCGGTCCGACCGGGAACGGCGGTTGATGGCAGCCAGGGTGCCGACAGCGGTTCCGGCGGCGGCCAGACCGAACGCGGCGGTCATCCGCACCAACTGTCGCCGGCGACCGTGCCAGCCCCCGTCCCGGCGGGCCTGGGCGTCGGGGTGGAACACGTTGCCGCTGCTGTCCAGCCGGGCGCCCGGCCCGAACTGGGTGCGGTGGGCGTACCAGCCGAGCGTGCGCTCCACCAGCGCGGGCGCCAGCCGCCACTGCAGGCCCAGCAGCCGGGCCGCGCCACCGGCGTACGCCTCGCGGCGGGGCCGGCGCAGCAGCCGGACGATGGTCTCGGCGACCACCTCCGGCGGGTAGATCGGGGGCGGCGGCACCAACTCCCGGCCGCTGTAGTTGCCCGCGTGCCGGAAGAACGGGGTGTCGATCGTGGCCGGCAGCACGGTGCAGACGGAGATCTGACCACGGCCGGTGACGCGCAGCTCCTGGCGGACCGTGTCGGCCAGCCCGCGGATGCCGTGCTTGGTGGCGTTGTACGCCGACTGGTACGGCATGGCCACCTCGGCCAGCACCGAGGCGTTGTTGATCAGTACACCGCCGCCGGCGGCGCCCAGGTAGGGCAGGGCCGCCTTGATGCCGTGCACCGCCCCGAGCAGGTTGACCTCCAGCACCCGGCGGAACTCGGCGACCGGGATCTCGTCGAACAGACCCACCGCGCTCACCGCGGCGTTGTTGACCCAGGCGTCGATCCGGCCGAACTCGACCGCCGCCTGATCGGCGAGCCGCCGCACCGACTCCAGATCTGTCACATCGGTGGGTACGACAAGCGCCCGTCCGCCCAACTCTCGGCAGCGCTGGGCGACCTGTCGCAGGGCGGGCTCGCTGCGGGCGGCCAGCACGACGGCGGCACCCCGGCGGGCCAACGCGTACGCGGTGGCCGTGCCGATCCCGCTGGACGCGCCGGTGATCACCACGGTCGAATCGTCGAGACTGCGGGTCAGCGGCATTCCTCAGCGGTACCCCCGCCCGGGCCTGGTCATACCAGCGCGCGGATGTCGATCATCGTCGAACCGCTGGTTGGTGTGCCCCCTGTGCTTGCTGTGCCGCAAGTTTCGGTGGCACTCGCGGGGACTCTTCCTGATCTGCCAGGTTTCGGCTCAGCGTCGCGGGGTTAATGGGACGCTCTGACCGGGAGGACCACCGCCGAGGAAAGATCGCAGGGAGGTGACCCATGCGCGTCGGCCTCGTCTGCGCGCACGCCAGTTCCTATCGCCACGCCGACGGCCCACCGGTCGGCACCCGACAGCACATCGCGCGGGTCGCCGCCGAGCTGGCCGGTCGAGGCCACGACGTGCGGCTCTACGACCGCCGGGACGACCCGGCGCTGCCGGCGACGATGGAGGTCGACGGCTACCAGGTGCATCAGGTGCCCGCCGGCCCGCCCACCCCACTACCGACCGCCGAGCTGATCCCGTACGTCACGGAGGTCGGCCGCTGGTTGGCTGACGAGTGGTCGGGTGCCTGGCGGCCCGAGGTGGTGCACGGGCACTACTGGGTCGGTGGCCTGGCCGCCGCGCACGCCGTTCGGGAGACCGACATTCCGGTGGTGCAGACGTTCCACTCGCTCGGGGTCGAGCAGCTGCGTCATCTGGGCGGCCACTACGACGGGCCGGGGCAGCGGATCACGCTGGAGCGCGCGCTGACCCGGGCGGTCGACATCGCCGTGGCCCAGTCCAACGACGAGGTCGACGAGCTGACCCGGATGGGTCTGCAACGCAGCTCGGTCGCGTTGGTGCCGGCCGGGGTCGACATCGAGCAGTTCCATCCCGACGGCGAGGCCGCGCCACGCGAACAGCGGCCCCGCATCCTGTCGGTGGGCTCGCTCGCCGCAGGGCACGGCCAGGAGGACCTGATCCGGGCGATGCGGCTGGTCGGTGACGCCGAGCTGGTGATCGCCGGTGGGCCGCCGGCCGACCAACTGGTCAACCACGCCGAGGCGCGACGGCTGCGTGAGCTTGCCGAGCAGGTCGGCGTCATCGACCAGGTACGGCTCGTCGGTGCGGTGCCGCACGACCAGATGGCCACCTGGTACCGGTCGGCGGACGTGGTCGCCTGCACGCCGCACTACTCCTCGGCCGGGCGGGTCTCGCTGGAGGCGATGGCCTGCGGAGTGCCGGTGATCGGCTACGCGATGGGCGGCCTGGCGGACGCCGTCGTCGACGAGGTCACCGGCCGCCTGGTGCCCCCCGGTGACGTGCGGGCACTCGGAGTCTCGCTGCGTCGGCTGCTCGGCGACAACGCCGGCCGGTTCGCGTACGGGCACGCTGCGGTGGACCGGGTGCGCAGCAGCTACACGTGGGAGCGCACCGCTGGCGCGTTGGAGCGCCTCTACGAGCGGGTGGTGAGCCGCCGCAAGCCGGTCGAGGCCTGAGGGAGGTGTCGGGCGGCGCGGTTCGTCAGCCGGGCCGGCCGGCGCCGACCATGGCGCGGTCTCGACGGCGTGCCACCGAGCGTTGCTGCTGCGGCTCGGCGTAGCGGGTCAGGCCGATCACTGCGGCCAGGGTGACCAGGAAGCCGGCTGCGGCCAGCCACTCCCGCCCCGGCCAGATCTTGTCGTTGAGCAGCAGCAGGCCGACGATCGCGGCCGGCACCGCACCGGCGGCGTCCATCGCGGCGACCGCGGCGGTGGTCGAGCCGCGCTGCATGGCCAGCCCGAGCAGCAGCTGACCGACGACCGAGTGGGCGATCAGCAGGTAGAACAGCGGGTCGGCGAGGAACGCCTCGGCGGACGGTGCGGACGCCAGCGGCCGAGCGGCGACCGCGGCCGAGCTGAACGCCAGCCCGGCAAGTGAGCCGAGGGCCACCGAACCTGGTGCCCCGTGCAGCCGAACGGCGAAGAAACCGAGCACCGCGATGACGCCGAGCGCCACCAGCAGGGCGATCGAGCCGGCGGTGCCGAGCTGCTTCGACGGTGCCGGCCGGGCGGAGAGCACCAGCGCGGTGATCCCCCCGAAGAGCAGGCCCAGCAGCACCACCTCGGCCGCCGGTAGCCGCCACTTCAACACCAGGACGCCGAGGATGGCGGTCACCCCGAGCCCGGCTGCCACGCTGGCCTGCACGAGGAACAGCGGCAGGTCCCGCCGGGCCAGGAACGCGAGCACGAAGCCGCCGATCTGGCAGCCGAGGCCGACCAGGTACGTCCGGTGCCCGGCGAGGCGCAGCAGCAGACCCGGGTCGAAGGTGTGGTGGACCGTGGTGCGGGCCGCCGCCACCGACTGGAGAAGGTTGGCGAAGCCATACGCGACGATCATCGCCGCGAGGAAGCACCAACCAGAGGAGACCACTTGGCGAGGATAGAGGTTGCCGGGGGTCAGCGCTCGGCTGGTCGATCCAGCCGGGCGAGGATGTCGGCGTGCAGCACACCGTTGGTGGCCACCACGCTGCTGTCGGTGCCCGGGGACCCGGAGGGCGCCGGTCGACCGGACAGATCCGTGACCGTGCCACCCGCCTCCGTGATGATCGGCACCAGCGCCGCCACGTCCCACAGGGACAGCTCCGGCTCAGCCATCACGTCGAGTGCCCCCTCGGCCAACAGCATGTAGCCGTAGAAGTCCCCGTACGCCCGGGTGCGCCAGCTGCCCCGCATCAGGTCGAGCACCGCGTCGAGCCGCCCGGCGCTCTCCCACCCGTTCAGCGACGAGTAGCAGAAGCTGGCATCCGCGATCCCACGCACCGCGGACACGCCGATCCGCTCGCCGGCCGCAGGGCCCGGCCCGGCGTACGCGCCCGCGCCCGCGCTGGCCCACCAACGCCGGCCGAGCGCCGGTGCGGACACCACGCCGACCGCTGGCCGGTCGCCGTCGTAGAGCGCGATCAGGGTGGCCCAGATCGGCACGCCACGGACGAAGTTCTTGGTGCCGTCGATCGGGTCGATGATCCACCGGCGGCCGTTCGGGTCGGTGGACGGCGTCGCGCCGTACTCCTCGCCGAGCAGCCCGTCGGCCGGTCGGTGCTCGGCCAGCACGGCGCGGATCTCCCGCTCGACGGCGGTGTCCGCGTCGGAGACCGGCGTCAGGTCGGGCTTCGCCTCGACGCGCAGGTCGAGCGCGCGGAACCGGGCCGTGGCGATGGCGTCGGCCCGGTCGGCGAGCAGGTGGGCGAGAGCGAGGTCGTCGGCGTACCCGGTCATGCCGGCAACCTAGCCCACGCACGTCGGCTCACTCGTCGGGCCCGCGCCGGTCACCCTCGCCAGGCCCGCGCTGGTCGCTGTCGCCGCGCGAGTCACCCTCGCCGGCACGGGAGGCGAGCAACCGGCGGTACGACGCCAGCCGGCGCGGGTCGGCCTTGCCGGCGGCCACCCAGGCGTCCAGCCCGCAGTCGGCCTCGTCGGTCGTGTGCGGGCAGTTCGGCGGGCAGTCGACCGTGCCCTCGACCAGGTCCGGGAAGCCGTGCAGCAGGCTGTCGGCCGAGACGTGCGCCAACCCGAAGCTGCGGATCCCGGGGGTGTCGATGATCCAGCCCGGGTCGGTGTCGACCCCGGGCACCGGTGGCAGCCGCAGCGCCACCGCGCTGGTGGACGTGTGCCGGCCCCGGCCGATCGCGCTGACCACGCCGACCGCGCGCAGCGCGTCCGGAACGAGGCGGTTGACAAGCGTCGACTTGCCCACCCCGGAGTGCCCGACCAGCACTGACACCTTGCCGCTGAGCAGCGCACGGAGCGCGTCCAGGTCGGAGTCGGGGCGGTTGAGCACGTACGGCAGCTCCAGCTCGGTGTAGTAGCCCAGCACCTCCTCCGGCCCCGCCAGGTCGGCCTTGGTGAGGCAGAGCAGTGGCTCGACGTCCGCGTCGTACGCGGCCACCAGGCAGCGGTCGATGAACCCGGTGCGCGGCGGCGGGTCGGACAACGCGCTGACGATCACCAACTGGTCTGCGTTGGCCACCACCACCCGTTCCAGCCGACCCTCGGCGGTGGTCTCGTCGTCGTCGGCGGTGCGTCGCAGCACCGAGCGGCGCTCGGCGATCCGGACGATGCGGGCGAGGGCGCCCTCCGCGCCGGACGTGTCACCGACCAGGCTGACCCGGTCGCCGACCACCACCGACTTGCGGCCCAGCTCGCGGGCCCGCATGGCGGTGACCGTGGGCAGCTCGGCACCGACCACGCCGCGCTCGGCCCCGGACAGCACGCACTGGTAGCGCCCCCGGTCGACGGCGATGACGAACCCGTCGACCGCGTCGGCGTGCTGCGGGCGGGTGCGCGTACGCGGGCGCGACGACTTTCCGGGTCGGACCCGAACGTCGTCCTCGTCGTACTCCCGCCGTTTGGTCGCCAGGACCTGTCCTCTTCTCGCGTCAGCTCTTGCCGGTCACCATCGCTGACCATAGTGCCGGGAACTCGGGCATGGTCTTGGAGGTACACCCCACGTCGTCCACCTCGATGCCGGGCACGGCGAGCCCCGTCACCGCTGCGGCGTGTGCCATCCGGTGGTCGTGGTAGGTGCGGAAGACCCCGCCGCGCAGCGGTCGGGGCCGGATCTCCAGCCCGTCCGGTGCTTCGGTGACGTCCGCCCCGAGCGCGGTGAACTCGCGCGTCAGCGCGGTAAGCCGGTCGGTCTCGTGGCCACGGATGTGCCCGATGCCGGTGAAGACCGACGGTGAGTCGGCCAGCATGGCCAGTGCGGTCAGCGCTGGGGTCAACTCACTGACGTCGGAGAGGTCGGCGGTCAGACCGTGCACCACGCCGGTGCCCCGGACGGTCAGCCCGTTGGTGGAGAGGGTGACCTCGCCGCCCATCTGTTGCAGCAGCGAGCGGAGTTGCTCGACCGGCTGCGCGCTGCTGTGCGGCCAGCCTTGCAGGGTCACCTCGCCGCCGGTGACCAGGGCGGCGGCGAAGAACGGCACCGCGCCGGAGAGGTCCGGCTCGATCTCCCAGCCGCGGCCGGTGAGCGGGCCTGGCTCGACGGTCCACACGTCGGGGGTGGTGTCGTCGACGGCCGCGCCAGCGGCGCGCAGCATCTGCACCGTCATCCGGAGGTGCGGCGCGGAGGGCACCGGCGGGCCGACGTGGCGCACCACGACACCCCGGTCGAAGCGTGGGGCGGCCAGCAGCAACCCGGAGACGAGCTGACTGGAGGCGGACGCGTCGATCACCACCTCGCCGCCGGTGACCCGCCCGGTGCCGAGCACGGTCAGCGGCAGGCTGCCGGTGCCGGTGACGTCGATCCGGACGCCCAGCGAGCGCAGCGCGCCGATCAGCGGGCCGAGCGGCCGGGTGCGGGCGTGCGGGTCACCGTCGAAGGTGACCTGCCCGTCGGCCAGGCCCGCCACCGGCGGCGCGAACCGCATCACGGTGCCGGCCAGGCCCACGTCGACGTGCGCGGGGCCGACAAGTGGGTGCGGTCGGACCAGCCAGCGCTCGTCGTCGCTGATCGAGACGTGCGCACCCATCGCCCGCAGGCCGGCGGCCATCAACTCGGTGTCGCGGGCGCGTAACGGCCCGGCCAGTGTCGACGGGCCGGCGGCCAGCGCGCTGAGCACCAGGGCGCGGGCGGTCATCGATTTGGAACCGGGTAGGCGCAGCGTCGCCGCCACCGGGTCGGATGCGGTCGGTGCGGTCCACGGCTGTGGCGGCCGGGTCGCGGTCAGGTTCCCCACGGTTACATTCTGCCGTGTCAGCCGGTGGGCGGTGGTGCCCGGCGTTCGTACTCCCGGTTGGCGGGACAGCCGACCGGGCCTCCGACGCGTTAGCGTGTGCCCCATGTGCGGCAGGTACGCGACGACCCGGAGCTCCGGCGAGCTGAGCGCGCTGTTCGAGTCGTCCGACGACTCCGACGGCTCGGTCCGCGCTGATCACAACGTCGCGCCGACCGACCCGGTGCCGCTGGTCCGGGTCAGCCCGGAGGGGCACCGCAGCCTCTGTGTCGGTCGCTGGGGGCTGCTGCCGCACTGGTCCCGGTCCGCCTCCGGGGCCGCCCGCATGATCAACGCGCGGGCGGAGACGGTGGCCACCAGCCGGGCGTACGCCGGGTCCTTCTCCCGTCGCCGCTGCCTGGTCCCGGCCGACGGCTGGTACGAGTGGGTCCGTCGGCCCGACGGCGGGCGACAGGCGTACTTCATGACTCCCCGGGACGGCTCGGTGCTCGCGCTGGCCGGCATCTGGTCGCTCTGGGAGTCCGGTGCCGACGCCCGGCTCACCTTCAGCGTGCTGACCACCGCGGCGCTCGGCGAACTGGCCGAGGTGCACGACCGGATGCCGGTGCTGCTGCCACCCGAGCGGTGGTCGTCGTGGCTGGCGTCGACCGACGAGCCGGGGCGGCTGCTCACCCCGGCGTCGGCGGAGCAGTTGGCGGGGTTGGAAATCCGCCCGGTGGGTGCGGCGGTGGGCGACGTGCGCAACGACGGGCCGCATTTGACCGCGCGGGTGGCGTCGACGCCGACAACGCAGAAGTTGACCCTGTTCTGAGCCCGGCGCATCGTCGGGCACCGATTTGCCAGGGTTCCGCGCGATTCGTCGCCTAGCTGTTCAGTCATGTTCCCGGCAGACCCTTGTCCCCGTGTCGTGAAGTGCGATAGAACACAGCGCCGGTAGTGGCTGTCGATTCGCACGGGGCGGACGACGTCCACCGATTTTGCCGGTCCCACGGGGGAGGTGGGTGGATGACACGGGCACGTATGCCGCGTCCGCACGAGGTGGCTGCGGCGCAGCGAGATCCGCGACTGCTCAAGGCGGTGCGGGACCGGCGACAGGACGACGCGTGGCGCACCAGAGGCACCTGCCAGAGCGTCGATCCGGAGACATTCTTTCCAGCACCGAACGAGCCGGCGGACGCCGCCGTCGCGCTGTGCCGCAGTTGTGACGTGCAGGGGTCCTGCCTGGCCTGGGCTCTCGACGTCGGTGACTGCCATGGCGTGTGGGGCGGCACCACACCGCGCGAACGACGGGCGATGCTGGTCGCCTGGCGGGGCGAGGTCGAGCCCGACCCGGACGCCATCGACGACGCCGGCCCGCCGGTGCGAGATCGCCTGCTCGCCCTGGTCCCGCTGAGCTGATCGGCGGCCCGGTTCGCACCCGTGCCCGGTCCGGCGGCGCAGAATGGGTCGGTGCCGTCCTGCAACGAGATCGACACCCCGCGCGGTCCGGCGCGGATCGACACTGACCTGCCGGTTGGCCCGGCCGTCGCCCTGCTCGTCCTCGGGCACGGTGCGGGCGGCAGCGTCGACGCGCCCGACCTGCTCGCGGTCCGGGACGCGTCGGTCGCGGCCGGCCTGGTGGTGGTCCGGGTGACCCAGCCCTACCGGGTCGCCGGTCGACGCGCGCCGGCACCGGCAGGTCACCTCGACGAAGCCTGGGCAGCGGTGCTCGCCGTGCTGCGTGACCGGCACGCCGACGTGCCGGCGGTGGTGGTCGGCGGGCGTTCCAGTGGCGCCCGGGTGGCCTGCCGGACGGCCCGTGCGGTGGGTGCGGTCGGCGTGCTCGCGTTGGCCTTCCCGCTGCACCCGCCCGGGCGTCCGGAACGCTCGCGGGCCGCCGAACTGGCCACTGGCCTGCCGACACTTGTCGTCAACGGCGACCGGGACCCGTTCGGGACGCCGGAGCCGGGGCCGGCCGTGCAGGTGGTGAGCCGTCCGGGTGAGACGCACGATCTACGCCGGGATCCGGCCGGGACAGCGGCCGCCGTGCGGGACTGGCTCTCCGCCCAGGGCTGGGCGGCCGACTGATCCGTCGCGGCCGGCTCGCCCGGTCGACCGTTTCCGGTGCTGGGCGCGGGTCGTTGCATCCGATGGTGCCGCCGGCCCGATTCGGTCCGGTGACGCCAGTCCTCCCAGGCCCTTCCTGGTCCCAGCGCCGGCCGCCGTCGGGGCCGGGACCAGGAACGGGAGGGCCGGCCGGAATGCCCCAGTGGTCATCTCGCGTTACTACCCCCGGACGACTTTTCTGCGAGGGGGGTGACCGGTGCCAACCGAGACACAAAGCCTGGAACAGGACGAACGTGACGCCCGGCAGCTGAAGCGGCTACTGGATGGCCCGGAGTGGCCCGTGACGGCGGGTTCGGGCGGGTTGGGTGCGGTGAGCACGGGCACACCAGCCGGAAGTGAATCTACGGGCAGGTCCGTGCGCGTATCCTCGGCGGGAAAGCATCCGACGCGAGGGGATGTGCGGTTGACCACCGAGAAGACGGACGAGCGCAGGGCCCGATTCGAGCGGGACGCGATGCCATTCGTCGATCAGCTCTACGCTGCTGGGCTGCGGATGACGCGTAACCCGGCGGATGCCGAGGACCTGGTCCAGGAGACCTACCTGAAGGCCTACGCGGCCTTCCACCAGTTCGAGCAGGGCACGAACCTGAAGGCCTGGCTCTACCGGATCCTGACCAACACCTACATCAACTCCTACCGCAAGCGGCAGCGCCAGCCGATCCAGGCGCCCACCGAGGAGATCACCGACTGGCAGCTCGCCGAGGCCGAGTCGCACACCTCCAGCGGGTTGCGCTCCGCCGAGACGGAGGCACTGGACCGGCTGCCGGACAGCGACGTCAAGGAAGCCCTCCAGCAGTTGCCGGAGGAGTTCCGCCTGGCTGTCTACCTCACCGATGTCGAGGGCTTCTCCTACAAGGAGGTCGCGGACATCATGGGCACGCCGATCGGCACCGTGATGTCGCGTTTGCACCGCGGCCGTCGTAATCTGCGCAAGCTGCTTGAGCGCTACGCGGGTGAGCGGGGCTTCAGTGCGGCCCGCACCTCGAAGGGCTCGACCGCCGCCGCTGCCAGCCGGGAGGTGTGACGTGAGCTGTGGGGAGCCGCACGAGACGGACTGCCGCGAAGTGCTCGCGGAGGTGTATCTCTACCTGGATCTGGAGTGCGCCGACGAGCGCCGCTCGCTGATCCGGCACCACCTGGACGAGTGCGGGCCCTGCCTGCGCGAGTACGGCCTCGAGCAGGAGGTACGAGCGCTGGTGGCTCGCTGCTGCGGCAACGAGACCGCGCCGGACCAGCTGCGCGAGCGGCTGCGCGTCAAGCTCACCGAGTTGGTGGTCTTCGAGACCAGCGACTCCCGTGAGCTGGCCGACTGAGCGTCGGCACCGCTAGCAAGACCGGTGGCCCGGGTCGATGTCGACCCGGGCCACCGGTGTGCCCGGCCTCGGCCGGGTCGGGCTGATCGGCGACGGGCCGCCGGCCCGTCGATCCGTTCAGGAGTTGGGACGCTTGCCGTGGTTGGCGGCGCTCTTCTTACGGGCCTTCTTCTTACGGGACTTCTTCGCCATAGCTGACCTCCTCGTGATGGGTCGGATCCGTCCTGCGCACGACCTCGGCGCCGATGCACCCACCGGCGGTCCGGCGTCGGGTCCGACCCGCTGATGGTAGTGCGGTCGACACCCGCCACCTTCCCCAGGGCGGGCCTGCTATCCCCGCCGTGCCGCTGCGCGCCCACCGCCGGTCGACGCATGATTGGATACATCGGCAGGCACATCGCGAAGAGGGAGGGCCTGGACATGGCCGAGGAGATCCGCGCCGAGATGGTGGCCAACGTCTGGAAGGTCGTCGCGACGGCTGGTGACACGGTGGCCGAGGGCGACACCCTGGTGATCCTCGAGTCGATGAAGATGGAGATCCCGGTCATCGCCGAGTCCGATGGTGTGCTCCAGCAGCTCGCCGTCCACGAGGGCGATGTCGTGCAGGACGGTGACCTGATCGCGGTGATCGCTTGACCGGGTTGCGGGTCCGTTCGGCCGAGTCGGCCGACTTCCCCGCGGTGGCCCGGCTGACCGTGGCCGCGTACGAGGCGGATGGCCAGCTCAAGGGCGAGCACGGTTACGGCGAGGTGCTGGCCGACGTGTCGACCCGAGCCGCCAGCGGCGAGGTGCTGGTCGCGGTCGACGAGGTGACCGAGGCGGTGCTCGGTTCGGTCACGTTCGTGCTGCCGGGCACCCCGTTCGCCGAGCTGTCCGGGCCGGGCGAGGCGGAGTTCCGGATGCTCGCGGTCGACCCCGGCGCGCAGGGGCGGGGTGTCGGTGCCGCGCTGGTCGAGGCGTGTGTCGACCGGGCGACCGAGTTGGGTTGCACGGCGGTGGTGATCTGCGTCCGGGCCGGGATGGCCGATCCGGCGCACCGGCTCTACGCGCGGCGTGGGTTCGTCCGCTCGCCGGAGAAGGACTGGACGCCGGTGCCGGGCGTGGACCTGCTCGGCCTGCGGCTGGAGTTGACGCGCGGCTGAGCCGCCACCCGATCAGCGCATCTCGGCAGTAGCCGCGCCTTGGTCCGGGTCCGTGCCGATGACGGCCAGCAACTCGTCGGCCACCTCTAGGGCGATCTTGCGGCGGTCGTCGTCGGTCATGTGCGGGGCTCGGAGCGCGAACCAGCTGCCGTGCACCGCGAACAGGGAGAGCGTGGCGCGCAGTTGGGCGACGGGGGAGTCGTCACCACGGCACAGCGCCTCGGCGAGATTCATCATCCGGCCGCGCATCTGCTGGCCGGAGGCGAGGCTCTTCAGCACGGTCTGGTTCTGTTCGAAGAAGCGCATCACCGACGGCATCTCGCCGCCGAACATCGTGTCGGCGTAGCGGGAGATGAGCTCGCGCCGGGTGGCCAGGGTCGCGGGCTGCGACTCGGCCCACGCGGTCAGCGCGTCCATCTGTTCCAGCCGGTCCTCGACGAAGCTGGCGACGATGTCGTCCTTGCTCTTGAAGTGGTAGTAGAGCGCGGCCTTGGTGACGTTGAGCCGCTCGGCGATCTCCCGGAGCGAGGTCTTCTCGTACCCCTGCTCGGTGAAGAGCTCGAGCGCGACGGCCTTGATCCGCTCCCGTGTCCCGCCTGTGCTCTCCCTCACGCGCGCCCCCCAATTGGCTTGACCGTTGCTTGGTACCCAACTTACCGTGCGGCTAGTAAGGTGACTAGCCGGGCGGCAAGTAAGTGCGGCAATCCTCGGGGGGAGCTTACCCATGACTCAGGCAACGCAGACCGGCGCGAGACCCAACAACATCAGGGTCGTGCTGTTCGGGCTGATGATCGCGATGATGCTCGCGATGCTCGACAACATGATCGTCAGCACCGCGTTACCGCGGATCGTGGGCGAGTTTGGCGGCCTCAACCACTTCACCTGGGTGGTCACCGCGTACGTCCTGGGCACCACCGTCTCGACCCCGATCTGGGGCAAGCTCGGTGACCTCTACGGCCGCAAGTCGGTCTTCCTGACCTCGGTCGTCGTCTTCCTGGTCGGCTCCGCCCTCTGTGGCATGGCCGGCTCCGACATGCTCGGTGGCCCGCAGGACGGAATGGTCCAGCTCATCGCCTTCCGTGCCGTGCAGGGCCTCGGCGCCGGCGGCCTCATGGTCGGTGTGATGGCGATCATCGGTGACCTGGTCCCGCCCCGCGAGCGCGGGCGCTACCAGGGCATGATCGCCGGCATCATGGCCATCGCCATGGTGGCCGGCCCGCTGGCCGGCGGCTTCATCACCGACCACCTCTCCTGGCGGTGGGCGTTCTACGTGAACCTGCCGCTGGGTGGCGTCGCGCTGCTCGTGCTGATCACCACGATGCACCTGCCGAAGTACCGGACCGAGCACCGGATCGACTGGCTCGGCGCCGGGCTGCTCTCGGTCGGCATCACCGCGATCGTGCTCATCACCACCTGGGGCGGCAACGAGTACGACTGGGTGTCACTGCCGATCTTCGGCCTGGCCGTGTTGGGCATCGTCGCGTTGGTGGCGTTCGGGCTGGTGGAGCGCCGCGTCCAGGAGCCGATCCTCCCGTTGGCGCTCTTCGCCAACCGTAACTTCGCGCTGATCTCCGTGATCGGCTTCCTGCTCGGCTTCGCGATGTTCGGCGCGATGAACTTCCTGCCGCTCTACCAGCAGACCGTGCAGGGTGCGTCGGCCACCAACAGCGGTCTGCTGCTGCTGCCGCTGATGTTCGGCATGCTTGTCGTCTCGCTGGTCATCGGCCGGGCGATCACCCGCAACGGCCGGTACCGGGCGTACCCGATCATCGGTGGCGTGGTGATGACCGGGGGCATGGCGCTGCTGTCCATGCTCGACACCGACACCAGCAAGCTGATGTCCTCGCTCTACATGATCGTGCTCGGCGTCGGTATGGGCTTCCTCATGCAGACGTCGATGCTGATCGCGCAGAACAGCGTGGAGCAGAAGGACCTCGGCGCGGCCAGTGGCGCGGCGACCTTCTTCCGGTCGATCGGCGGCTCGTTCGGCATCTCGCTCTTCGGTGCGATCTTCGCCAACCGGTTGGCCAGCTCCGCCGCCGGTGACGCCTTCGGCGGCAAGTCCGGCGGCGAGATGGACCTGGCGAAACTCAAGGCGCTGCCCCCCGCGGTCCGCGAGGCGGTGCTCGGCGGTCTCGCCGACTCGATCTCGCACGTCTTCCTCTGGGCCGTGCTGTTCACCATCGCGATCCCGGTGCTCGCCTGGTTCATCAAGGAGATCCCGCTGCGCACCGCGAACGAGGCACCCCCGCAGGCCACCCCGGAGGAGGACGCCGAGGTCGCCCTCGGCAAGGCCCCGGTCGCCTGACCAACCCCGAACGCGCCGCGTCGACCGTCACGGTCGGCGCGGCGCACCCCTGTTCAGGCGCTGCCAGAGACGGCGCAGCGGGTTGCGGGGGCGGGGGAGTCGGGTGGGGCGTGTGCCCAGCAACTCGGTGGCCAGGGCCGCGGTCGCCGGGTCCAACTGCGGGGCGGCGAGTGCCAGGTGAGCCAGCGAAGCAGCGATCGGCACCGGCCGGGTTCGTGCCACGGCAACCGCGTCGGCCAGCCGCTCCGCCACCACCCGCGCCACGTCCGAGCGCACCGAGGGGTCGACCCAGGCGGCGGTGACCAGGGCGAACAGCGCCGCCTCGGTGACCCAGTCCTCGACGCCCCAGATCAGATCGAGCAGCACCCGGCGTCGGGTGGAACCCTCCCACGGCTCGTCGGTGCGGTGGTGCAGCAGCCCCAGGCAGGCCCACACCTGCACCCCACGGACCCAGACCGACGGGTCGTGGGCGGCCAGCAGGCGACCCACCGCGTTGGCCGGCGCCGCCGGCGGGTGCACCAGCAGGCCGAGCAGATCGTCCAGGTCGAGGCCGGCCAGACCCACCGCCGCGTCGTACGCCGCCGGTGGGTGCGCCCACGCCGGGTGGGCGATCTGCGCGATCCGCTCGACCGCCGTCGCCGAGGGCGCGGGGAGCGCGGGCTGGGGGACGGCGTCCGCGTAGTGCCACAACCGCGCAGCGGTCGCCCGTCGGGGCTCGCGCGGGTCGGGCTCCGGTGTGCCCACGACCTCGATCCGCAGCCCCGGGGCGGTGGAGATCGCCGTCCCGACCGCGCTCGGCGGAGCGGCGGCGGGTAGCCGTACGGCGCTGCCGAGGCCGTTGTCGTCGTCGGCCACCGCCTGACGCATTGCGTCGACAAGTGGCCCGCCGGCCGGCGTGAGTTGGCCGAGCCAGGGCCGACCTCGGCAGCACTGGGCCAGGTCGCCGTGCTCGTGGCTGTCGTCCGGGTGGTCCCGCACGAAATCGGCGAGCGCGACCAGGTGGGCGAGGTCACCGTCGCGCAGGTGCCGCAGGCGGTGGGCGGTGTGCACCGCGCAGTCGAACGACGGATCGCGCGCCAGTGCCCGCTCGGTCCACTCCAGCGCCTCGTCCAGCCGGCCGATCTCCGCCAGGGTTCCGGCGATGTCCGCGTAGATCGCCAGGTCGTCGGGGTCCAGCTCGACGGCCCGACCGAGGGCCGCGAGGCCGTCGCGGGTCCGGCCCGAGCTGCGGTACGCGTACCCGAGCCACACCTCGCCCATCTTGGACGGTTGTGCGCGTACTCCTCGGGTGGCCCAGCGGACCGCCAGCTCGACCTCACCGAGCCGCCGGGCCAGCGCGGACGCCGCGCCGAGCAGCAGGCCGTGTTCGGGGTGGACGGTGGCCGCGTTGCGGGCGAGCGTGAGGTACGGCGTCAGCGGGGCCCGGCCGACCCGGGGCACCGGGTCGGGCAGTGCGGCGCAGACCTGCATGAGGACCCGGGCGACGTGCTCCGGGTCCAGCCGTTCGGCCAGCTCGGGAGCGGTGACCCAGGGCACGCCGGCCCACTCCGTGCCGGGTGCGTAGGCGGTCGCCGCGGCCAGCAGCTCCAGCCCTTCGGCGGGGCGGCCGGCGGTGGCGAGGAGGTGGGCACGGGCGACGACCGCACCGACGAAGGTGTGGTGGTTGATCGGGAAGAGGTCGAGGCCGCCGCCGTTCGTCGCGGCGAGCCGGGCCAGCGTCTCGTGCACCTCCGGGAGGGTGGGCGCCCGGGCCAACGCGCCGGCCAGGTGGCCGGCGGCGTGGTGCAGGTCGCCCTCGTCGAGTGCCAGCCGGGCCAGCGCCAGCTCCTCCGTCACGGAGAGCGCGGGGTCGTCCGTTCCCTCGGGCACGTCGTCCTCTCGTCGCGCGGGTAGACCGGGTACGTCGGGGAAAGCTTAGTTGATATTGAGATCATTCGGTGATCATCTGCGCACTCTTGCTCGTTCGGTTGCTTGAGCGCGCTCAAAAGTGCAAGACTGAGCAAGAATCGCGCGGCAACCGCGCAAGAGGGGAGTGACCGTGACTCGTGCAGGGGCTGGAATGGCCGCCGACATCAAGGAGCAGCCGGCCGGCTACGCGCGCCTGCTCTCCGCTGCCAACGCTGCGGAGATCGCCCGAGTGGCGGCGGTCATCGCCGAACGTCGGCCGCGGCACGTGGTCTTCACCGCACGGGGCACCTCGGATCACGCGGCGCTCTACGGGGCCTACCTGACCGAGATCCGCCTCGGCCTGCCCGCCGGGCTCGCCTCGCCCAGCGTCGTCACCCTGTACGGGGCCCGACCCGACCTCTCCGACGCGCTTGTCGTCGGGGTCAGCCAGAGCGGCGGCTCGCCCGACCTCGCCGAGGTGCTGCGTGCCGCCCGAGCCTCCGGGGCGCTGACCCTCGCGGTGACCAACGCCCCCGATTCGCCGCTTGTCGACGTGGCCGAGCTGAGCGTCGACATCGCCGCCGGGCACGAGCGGGCGGTGGCCGCCACCAAGACGTACACCGCCGAGCTGCTCGCCCTGCTGATGCTTGTGGAGGGGATCCGGGCCGGTGACGGCGTGCTCCCGGCGGCCGAACGGGAGGCGCTCGACGCGCTGCCCGAGCTGGCCGACCGCACCCTGGCCGACGACACCCCGGCTCAGCTCGCCCCGCGCTACCGGTTCGCCCGTCAGCTCGTCACCACCGGCCGGGGGTACGCCTACCCGACGGCCCGGGAGGCCGCGCTGAAGCTGATGGAGACCTCCTACCTGCCAGCGCTCGCCTTCTCCGGCGCCGACCTGCTGCACGGCCCGCTCGCGATGACCGACCCGGAGGTGCCGGTGCTCGCCGTGGTTGGCTCCGGCCCCGGCGGCCGGTCGATGGGCGAGGTGCTGCCCCGCCTCGGCGAACGCCGCGCCGACGTCGTGGTGGTCGGCTCCGCCGATGTGCCGGGCGCCACCCGGCTGGCCGTTCCCGAGGTCGACGAGCGGTACGCCCCGCTGCTGGACATCCTGCCGATGCAGCGGTTGGCGCTGGCCCTGGCGCTCACCCGAGGTGAGGATCCGGACGCGCCGCGCGGGTTGAAGAAGGTCACCGCGACGATGTGAGGCGCGGCGTGGCACCCTGGTCACCGTGTCCACGCTGCGCGACCTCGCCGAGGAGCACACCCATCTCCGTCCGGCCGACATCGACCACCTGCACCGGATCGCCGGCGACTGGCAGTTGCTCTCCGATCTTTCCTTCGCTGACCTGCTGCTCTGGGTGCCGGTCGACGCCGACGGCACGTTCCTCTGCGTCGCCCAGGTCCGCCCGACCACCGCACCGACCGCCTACCAGGACGACCAGGTGGGTCGGATCGTCGGCGGGCCGGAGGTGGCACACCTTCAGGTGGCGTACTCCCAGGGCCGGATCTGGCGCGAGGGCGACCCGGTCTGGTACGGCGACGTGCCGGCCCGGCACGAGGCGATCCCGGTCCGGCTGCGTACCGCCGAAGGGGAGGCCGGTGAGGTGATCGCCGTGGTGGGGCGGGACACCAACCTCTCCACCGCGCGTACGCCCAGCCAGCTGGAGCTCAACTACCTGACCACTGCCGACGACCTGGCGCAGATGATCGCGGACGGCACCTTCCCGCCGCCCCGGCATCCGGGCGAGACCACCTCGGCGCCCCGGGTCGGCGACGGCCTGGTCCGGCTCGATGCCGGCGGCAAGGTCACCTACGCCAGCCCGAACGCGCAGTCCGCGTACCGCCGGTTGGGTTACGCCTCCCACCTGGTGGGGGAGGACCTGGCCGCGCTGCACCGCCGGCTGGCCGGTGACCCGCTGGACGGCACCGAGGCATCGAACGGCATCCTGGCCGCGCTGCGCGGTGAGGCGCCGCCCCGCCGGGAGATCGACGCCCGCGGTGCCACGATGCTCACCCGGGCGCTGCCGCTGATGCCGGCCGGCGTGCCGATCGGCGCGCTGGTGCTGGTCCGGGACATCACCGAGGTCCGTCGCCGGGACCGAGCCCTGATCACCAAGGACGCCACGATCCGGGAGATCCACCACCGGGTGAAGAACAACC
The DNA here is from genome assembly GCF_000718555.1 of Micromonospora chokoriensis. Taxonomy (GTDB): domain Bacteria; phylum Actinomycetota; class Actinomycetes; order Mycobacteriales; family Micromonosporaceae; genus Micromonospora; species Micromonospora chokoriensis_B. The sequence goes on along the minus strand of NZ_JOAN01000017.1, from coordinate 54,526 downwards.
TCCAGACCGTTGCCGCGCTGCTGAGGTTGCAGGCCCGCCGGGTGTCGATGCCGGAGGCGCGGGTCGCCCTGGAGGAGTCGGTTCGCCGGGTCGCCTCGATCGCCCTGGTGCACGAGACGCTCTCCATGTCCAGCGACGAGGCGGTCGAGTTCGACGGCATCGTCGACCGGGTGGCCAGCGCGGCGACCGAGGTCGCGGCAACCGAGGTGAGCGTCGGCATGCGGCGGCGGGGCAGCTTCGGTGTGTTGCCAGCGGAGATCGCCACCTCGCTGGTGATGGTCCTCAACGAGTTGCTGCTCAACGCCGTCGAGCACGGCTTCCCGCCGGCCGACGAGGCCGACGAGCCCCCCACCCCCGCCGCCTCGGGCATGGTGCCGGTCGCCGCCCCCGAGGTCGACCCGTCGCTGCGCCCCGAGGTGGTGGTCTCGGCGCACCGGTTCCGCAAGATGCTGCACGTCTCGGTGACCGACAACGGCCGCGGCCTGCCACCGGACTTCGACGCCGAACGCGGCAGCCGGCTCGGTCTCCAGATCGTCCGAGCCCTGGTCACCGGGGAGCTGCGCGGCACCATCGAGCTGCGGGCCGGTGCCAACGGCGGCACCGAGGCCGTGCTTGTCGTCCCGCTGGCGCGCAACGCCAACGACGGCCGCTCACAACCCTGACCGCCGCCCCGATCCGCCCGGGGAACGGACATCGGAACGAGTGTGATGACGGTGAGTCATCACGATGACCTACCGTCATCATGCTCATCGTGGTGGGCGGGTTGGGTGAGTGGGTCAGCGGTCCGGCCGGCTGGTCAGCAGGGCGACGGTCAAGCCGGGGCGCTGCCAGACCTGGGCGACGGTGAAGTCCGCGCGGAGCGCCTCGCCCTTGGCGCCGGGCACGGCGGCCAGCGGCTCGGCGTGCCGGCCGGAGACGACCAGCCACACCCGTGTCGTGCCGGCCAGGCATTGCGCCGGTTGGGGGCACTCGGCGGCCCACAGGTCGCCCCGGCGGACCTCGTCCTCGGTGACCAGCACGTCGCGGGGCGGGTCGTCGAGGTGGTACTCGATGCCGAGGTCGAGGAAGAGCCAGCTGTGCCGGGGCGAGTAGACCACCGCGTCCCCCGGCCGCTGACCGTCGCCGATCACCCGGGCCGCCCCCGCGTAGTCCACCGGCGCGCTGCGCGGCCACTCGTGGGTCCGTCGCAGCGCGGCCTGGTCGGGTAGGCCGAGCAGCCCGGCCAGGACCACCACGACGAGCGCGGCCGGCGCGGCCACGGCGGCCAGCGCGGTGCCCGCCAGCAGGCACGCGAAGGGCACCACGAAGACCAGGTACCGGGGCACCCAGAGCGGCACGACCGTGCCGGCGGCGAAGAGCAGCAGGACGGGCAGCAGCACCGCGCTCACCGGCAGCACCGAACGCCGTCCGAGTCGGGCCGCACCCAGCGCGGCGACCCCGACCAGCAGGCCACCCACCACGCTGCTCTGGGTGACGCCGCCGGGCAGTGCGGTGAGGTCGTCCAGCCGGGCCAGGTGGACCCAGTTCAACTGCCGGGACTGCTGGGTCCGGGCCTTGACCAGCAGCGGGCCGGCCAACAACGCGACCGGCACCACGGCCACCAACCACCGCCACACCCGCCGGTCCCGCGCAGCGCCGTGCTGGTCCCGGCTGGCGACGCCGGCCTCGGCCGGGCCGCGCCACCAGGCGATGAGGACGACAAGCGCGTGCGCGGCGAGCAGAGTGAGCGCGATCAGGTGGATGAGCCCGAGCGCGGCGACGGCGACCGCGTAACCGGCCCACCGGGCCCAACTCGGTCGACGTAGCGCGATCACCAGCAGCAGCGTGGCGAGCACGGCGAGCATGGTGGCCAGCGCGTACGGGCGAGCCTCCTGCCCGTAGCGGGAGGTGCCGGGGAGCACCGCGAACAACAGCCCGGCGAAGAGGCCGCCGCGCCGGTCGACGAGCCGCGCGCCGAGCACGGCGAGCAGCCCGGCGGCCACTGTCATCGCCAACACCGCCGGTACGCGCAGGGCGATAGTGGAGTCGCCGAAGACGCTGGTCCAGACGTGCATCAGCAGGTAGTACGGGCCGGTCGCGGCGTCGATGGTGCCGGCCAGTCGGGCCAGGTCGCCGGGCGACCGGGTGGCCGCGCTCCACGTCGCCAGCTCGTCGCGCCAGAGCTGGGCTGAGCCCAGCCCGGTCACTGTCACCGCCAGGGTCAACAGCGCCGGGGGGAGCCAGACCGGCAGGCGGCGCAGGCGCTCCCACGCCGCCCCGGCCGACCTCTCGGACAATTGCCCCACAGTGCGAGCCTGCCACGCTCCCTGGCCCGTGATGTGGGATCTGGCACGCGGACATTGGCCGGTCCCCATGGGGTGTGGCAGCATGGGCCTCATGACCGCCGCAGTCGTCCGCCGCTTCGTGGCACGTCGCCACGTTGATTACGGCCGCGTGCGCAGCGCGATCTGTCCGGCCAACTGACGACGCCCGACCATTCTGTCTCGGGCGCGCTCCGCGCCGGCTGTCTCAGACACCGTTGTCCCGCCCGCTTCGCCGGGCCGGCCGCCGCGCCCGCGTACCCAGAGGCACAGCAGACAACGGAGGACGCCGCGATGGCGGTCAGCAGCATCCCGGCCCGTTCCGAGGACCCGACGGCTCGCCCGGCCCGAACGCCGCGCCGACCGCGGGGTGAGGGGCAGTGGGCGCTCGGCCACCGCGAGCCGCTCAACCCCAACGAGCGGATCAAGAAGGACGACGACCCGCTCAACGTCCGGGCCCGGATCGAGAACATCTACGCGCACCGCGGCTTCGCCTCGATCGACCCGCAGGACCTGCGTGGCCGGTTCCGCTGGTGGGGCCTCTACACCCAGCGCAAGGCGGGCATCGACGGCGGGCGCACCGCCGTGCTGGAGCCGCACGAGCTGGAGGACGAGTTCTTCATGCTCCGGGTCCGCATCGACGGCGGTCAGCTCAGCCTGGCCCAGCTGCGGGTGATCGCGGACATCTCCCGGGAGTTCGCCCGGGACACCGCCGACATCACCGACCGGCAGAACATCCAGTACCACTGGATCCGGGTCGAGGACATGCCGGAGATCTGGCGCCGGCTGGAGGCGGTCGGCCTGCAGACCACCGAGGCGTGTGGCGACTGCCCACGGATCGTGCTGGGCAGCCCGGTCGCCGGGGTGGCCCGCGACGAGCTGCTCGACCCGACCCCGGCGGTCGACGAGATCGTCTCCCGCTACGTCGGGGACAAGCAGTTCTCCAACCTGCCCCGCAAGTTCAAGACGTCGATCTCCTGGCTGGTGGACACCCCGTACGAGTCGAACGACATCGCCTTCCTCGGCGTCGACCACCCCGAGCACGGGCCCGGCTTCGACGTCTGGGTCGGTGGGGGTCTCTCTACCAACCCGATGCTCGCCAAGCGGCTCGGCGTCTGGGTGCCGCTGACCGAGGTGCCGGACGTGTGGGCCGGCGTGGTCGGGATCTTCCGCGACTACGGCTACCGCCGACTGCGCAACCGGGCCCGGTTGAAGTTCCTGGTGGCCGACTGGGGCGTGGAGCGCTTCCGCGAGGTCCTGGAGAAGGACTACCTCGGTCGTACGCTGCTCGACGGCCCGGCGCCGACCCTGCCGTCGAAGCCGGTCGACCACGTGGGCGTGCACGAGCAGGCCGACGGGCGGCACTACGTGGGCGCCGCCCCGGTGGTCGGGCGGGTCTCCGGCGCGCAGCTCAGCCAGTTGGCCGACGTGGTCGAGGCGCACGGCAGCGACCGGGTGCGGCTCACCCCGTACCAGAAGCTGCTGGTGCTCGACGTGCCGTCGGAGCGGACGGAGTCGCTTGTCGACGCGCTGCGCGGGATCGGCCTGGAGGCCCGGCCGTCGGCCTGGCGGCGCGGCACGATGGCGTGCACCGGCATCGAGTACTGCAAGCTCGCCATCGTCGAGACCAAGGCGCGTGGCGAGGAGTTGGTGGCCCGGCTGGAGCAGCGACTGCGCGACTTCGATGCGGACATCTCGATCCACATCAACGGCTGCCCGAACGCCTGCGCGCGTACCCAGGTGGCCGACATCGGCCTCAAGGGTCAACTGGTGGTCGGCCCGGACGGCCGGCAGGTCGAGGGCTTCCAGGTGCACCTGGGCGGCGGGCTGGGCATGGCCCAGGGGCAGACCGCCGGTTTCGGCCGCAAGCTACGCGGCCTGAAGACCACCGCCGAAGAGCTTCCGGAGTACGTGGAACGGCTGGCCCGTCGTTACCTGGCCGGTCGGAGCGAGGGCGAGACGTTCGCCAACTGGGTGATCAGAGTCGACGAGGAGGCACTGCGGTGAGCAGCGAGAACCGAGCGGCACCTCTGTACTGCCCGTACTGCGGCGAGGAAGACCTGCGGCCGCACGAGGCGGGGCACGGCGCCTGGGAGTGCCATGCCTGCACCCGGGTCTTCTCGGTGAAGTTCACCGGGCTGCTCAGTCGGACGGTGACGTCATGAGTCTCCTCTCAGCCGCGAGCCTGCGCCTGGTGGGCCCGGCCGGCCCGACGGCGGCCGACCCGGCCCGGCGCGGCCCGGACGAGCTGCGGGCGCTGGCCGAGCAGGCCGCTCGGGATCTGGAGGGCGCCCCGGCGCTGGAGATCGCCCGGTGGGCGGCGCAGACCTTCGGCGACCGGTTCTGCGTCACCAGCTCGATGGCCGACGCCGTGCTGGCACACCTGGTGTCCCGGGTGGCCCCGGGGGTGGACGTGGTCTTCCTCGACACCGGCCTGCACTTCCCCGAGACGCTACGGGTGCGCGACGAGGTCGCCCGGACGCTGCCGGTGAACGTCCGGTCGATCCGGCCCCGACTCACCGTCGGCCAGCAGGACGGCCAGTACGGTCCTCGGCTGTTCAACAAGTCGCCGGACGACTGCTGCCAGCTACGCAAGGTGGAGCCGCTGGAGCGGGCGCTGACCGGGTACGACGCCTGGGCTGCCGGTCTGCGGCGGGACGAGTCGCCGAGCCGGGCCAACACGCCGGTGGTGACCTTCGACGCGCGCCGCGGCAAGGTCAAGGTCAACCCGATCGCGGCGTGGTCGCAGCAGGATGTGGACGCCTACATCGCCCGCTTCAACGTGCCGGTCAACGAGCTGTTCAAGCAGGGCTACGGTTCGATCGGCTGCTGGCCGTGCACCCGCCGCACGAAGGCCGGTGAGGACGCGCGGGCCGGCCGGTGGGCCATGTTCGAGAAGACCGAGTGCGGGCTGCACGTCTGACCTCCCCGGCGACCACCCTGACCGGCCCCGACGCGGCCGGCGGGGCGGCCCCGGTGGTGCTTGTCGCGCACGGCAGCCGTGATCCACGAGCGGCCGAGGCCACCCGGGCACTGGCCCGGGCGGTGTCGGCGGCTCGACCGGGCACACCGGTGTGGGCGAGTTGGCTGGACCACACCGAGCCGGGGCCGACCAAGGTGCTGCGCGACCTGGCCGTGGCCGGTCACCGGCGGGCGGTGCTGGTGCCGCTGCTGCTGACCGCCGCGTACCACCATCGGGTGGACATTCCGGCGGCGGTCGCCGCAGCGACGCAGGACGGGCCGCCGCTGACGGTACGGGTGACCGATGTGCTCGGCCCGACGGACGACACACCTGATCCTGGGCTGCTGGCCGGGCTGCGCCGTCGGCTGGGTGAGACGCAACCGGGCCGCTTCGACGCGGTGGTGCTGGCTGCGGCGGGCACCCGGGACGCGCGGGCACGCCGCTCGGTTGGCCGGGTCGCCGACGCGCTCGGCGGGCAGCTCGGGGTGCCCTGTCGGGTGGCGTACGCCTCGGCGGCTCCACCGGCGGCCGGTGTGGCGGTGTCCCGCCTCCGGGCATCCGGCGCGCGTCGGGTCGCGGTGTCCGCGTACTTCCTGGCACCGGGGTTGTTCCATGACGCGGTGGCCGAGGCGGCTCGGGCGGCCGGCGCGGTGGCGGTCGCCGCGCCGTTGACCGACGCGCCGGAGTTGGTCGAGTTGGTGCTGCGCCGGGTCGACGACCGGCCCGACGGGCATTCGGTGGCGACTGCGGGCTGATCTGATCCGGCGCCGGACAGCGGAACGCCCCGGCGGGCGAACCCGCCGGGGCGTACAGCTGTGTCGTTGGTGATCAGGCGGAGTGAGCGCGCAGCACCCGGAGACCGCCGCGCCGCTTGACAGCGCGCCGCTCCTCTTCGCTCATTCCGCCCCAGACGCCGGCGTCCTGACCAGACTCGAGTGCCCACTGCAGGCACTGGTCGGTCACGGAGCAGCGCCTGCAGACGGCCTTGGCCTGCTCGACTTGCAGGAGAGCCGGTCCGGACGTCCCAATCGGGAAGAACAGCTCCGGGTCCTCGTCGCGGCAGACAGCATGGTGACGCCAGTCCATGGCGGCAACACTCCTCATTCTGGATGGGTGGCAACAATTGCTTGTCGTGCTTTTCCTATATGCATCCGCAGTGCCGAGGTGACCGTTAGCGTTCGTCTATTCGGCAGTGCGTGAGCAGGCGGCCAGCGCCGGGGACCTGCTGGAACAGCTCAACCTGACGAGCATATCCAGGCAATGTCCCGGTAACTCAAGTTCGCTTGTGAATACTTTCACGATCAGTCGTGATGTCAAGGGTGACGCTCGGAAAAACTCCGGGCGGTGAGCAAGCCCACAACCCATTTGTCCGGGTTCCAGTGTTTTCCTGGTTACCCGCCGTGCCACAGTCGAGGATCAATATAGTACAGTCCGCGTGACATTGCTGACATTTCCGGCACCTGCCCCTCGGTGTGGCGGTGACCAAGTCGATCGGCTGTGGCCACCGTGTCGACCTAGGGCAGTACCCGAGACCTAGCAGATTACTCTCAGTGCGGCGGGAACGGAGGTGAATCTGACTTTCTCCCGCTCGCCGAGATAGTCCCCGTCCAGCTGGAACGCCTGCGGACGGCTGGAGAGCAGCGTGAACTCCGCTGTGTCATGCAGTCGTAACACCTGTCGGCCGCGCGGATTCGCTTGCCGGGACAGGAACTGCGTCACTGTCCGTGTTGTGCTAGCCACCCGGAGCTGACGCAACGCCAGCACATCCAGCCCCAGGTCGAACGACGCCGCCGGGTTCGGGTTGACCTCCCGGTCGCCCAGGTACGTCCAGGGCGCCGTGTTCTGGATGATGACGGTGGCCAGCTCGGCCTCCGCCGGCTCACCCGGACGCTCCAGGACGATCGCCGGGTGCCGCCGGTCCGAGGCGAGGAAGTACTGGTTCATGATCGAACGCAGATAGAGCGACGGCGTGGACACCCGGCCCTTCCGCCGGGCCTGCTCCACCCGGTGGATCACCGCGGCGTCCAGGCCGAACCCGGCGCAGAAGGTGAAGTAGCGGTCGTCGGCGCGGCCCAGCCCCACCGTCCGGCTCCGGCCCAGCCGCAGCCCTTCCAGGATCATGCTGGTCGCCTCCGGCCACTCCCGAGGCAGACCCACCGCGCGGGCGAACACGTTTGTCGAGCCACCGGGCACGGTCGCCAGGGCGGGCAGTCGCTGCGCCAGCGGGGCGTCGTCGGCGCGGGTCGGCGGCTCGGCCGTCATCAGGCCGTTCACCACCTCGTTCACCGTGCCGTCGCCACCCAGGGTGACGACCAGGTCGACGCCTTCCGCGGCTGCCTCCCGGGCCAGCGCCACGGCGTGCCCGCGCCGACGGGTGTAGCGCACGCTGAGGTCAACTTCGCTGCGCAGCGCCCGGACGAGCACGTCCCGGCTGCGTTCGCTGGTGGTGGTGGCCTTCGGATTGACCACCAGGACGGCCCGCATGGGCGGCACTGTACCTCTCGGCAGCCCGGGTATCGTGGCGCGCGTGACCATCGACTCGGCGCCGTTTCCCGTCACGCTCCGCTGGGCGGTCCGGCTGCTGTGGGCAGAGGCGGCCGCCGTCGGGCTGATCGCCGTCTGGCTGGTCTGGGCCGACCTCACTGCCACCCGCACCGATCTGCTGGCGGCGGCGCTGGTGACCGTGTTCGCCATCGGGGCGGCGGTCGCGCTCTGGGCGCTGGGCCGTGCGCTGCTGCGCCGTCAGGCGGGTGCACGCGCACCCGCGATCGTGCTTCAGCTGATGCTGCTGCCGATCGGGTGGTTCATGATCCAGGCTGGGATGGCGTGGCTGGGCGTGCCGTTGATGGCGCTCGGCCTGGGCGTGGCTTGGCTGCTGGTCAGCCCGCCGACTACCCGCGCACTCGGCTTCGAGTGACCGCCGGCGTGCGCCGGGCCGGTCAGTAGCCGCCGGAGCGGCGGGTGAGCAGCGCGATCGTGGCCCGACCGTCGGCAGACGTGGCGGACGCCGAGGTGGTCAGCGCGGTCAGCACCTTCCAGGCGAAGGACGACTCGGCGGGCAGGGTGGCACCGCGCACGGTCGGCACGGTCACCTCGACGGTCAACGCGTCCTCGGTGACCGCGAAGCGGCACTCCAACTCGGCGTCGCGGGTGGCGATGGCGAGCAGCATGGCGCACGCCTCGTCGACAGCGATCCGCAGATCCTCGATCTCGTCGAGCGCGAACTGCAACCGGGCCGCGAGACCGGCGGTGGCGGTGCGAAGCACGCCGAGGTAACCGCCGTCGGCAGGCACCGTGAGGTGCACCACGTCATCGTCGGTCGCTGGCTGGCCAGTCAGTTGAGTCACGCTCATCCCCCCGGTCGGGGACTCTACCCGGTCAGTCGTCCGTACGCGTGCCGGCGGTGGCGTGCTCGGCCAGCTCGCCGAGCGCGTCGCCGCTGAGCCGGTAGGGAACCCACTCGCTCATCTGCTCCGCGCCGATCGAGGCGTAGAAGCCGGCGGCCGGGTTCCAGTCGATCATCCACCACTCCAGCCGCTGGTAGCCGCGTCGTACGCAGATGTCGGCCAGCGTGGCGAGCAGCAGTCGGCCGGCGCCGGTGCCCCGGGCGGCCGGCCGGACGTAGAGGTCCTCCAAATAGATGCCGTGCACACCGGCCCAGGTGGAGAAGTTGAGGAACCACAGCGCGAAGCCGACCGGCTCGTCGTGCTCGTCCACCGCGACGTGACCGAAGAGCGCCGGAGCAGTCGTGAAGAGAGCTGAGGTCAACTGCTCGGTGGTGAGGTGGCACTGCTCCGGGGCCCGTTCGTACTCGGCCAGCTCGTGCACCATGGCGACGACGGCCGGCACGTCCTCGGGACGTGCCGGCCGAATCGTTGGAATGACCGGGGAGGTCACGCCTTCTTGGTCTCCCAGAAGATCTTCGAGATCTCATCGATCTTCGCGAGCAGCTTGTCGGCGGTGGCCGGGTCGAGGCTGCCCTTGACGCCACCGGCGCCGGCGAGCTTGGTGGCCTCGTTGAACAGGCTGTGCAGGTTCGGGTACTTCTCGAAGTGCGGCGGCTTGAAGTAGTCGGTCCAGAGCACCCAGAGGTGGTGCTTGACCAGCTCGGCGCGCTGCTCCTTGATGATGACGGCGCGGGTGCGGAACTCCGGGTCGGTGTTCGACTGGTACTTCTCGCAGATCATTTTGACCGATTCGGCCTCGATCCGGGCCTGAGCCGGGTCGTAGACACCGCACGGCAGGTCGCAGTGAGCGCTCGCGGTGACGCGGGGCGCAAGGATGCGCGGAAGTCGCATCGGGATCCTCCATGGGAAGTTTGCGATGATCAAAGGCGACATTACTCCTGGGAGTGCTCCCCGAACCGGGTGGAGGTGAAACCAGTGGCCGCCGATCACCCTGCTGAGGCCCCCCGGTTGCGCGGGCCACTGACCGCCGTCCTGGTGACCGGCCCATCCATGGCGCCGACGTTGCGGCACGGCGACGCGGTGCTGGTCCGCCCCGGTGGCCGTCCGATCCGGGCCGGCGACGTGGTGGTCGCGGTCTTCCGGACCCGGCCCGATCTGCTGGTGGTGAAGCGTGCGGTCCGGCCGCAGGACGGCGGCTGGTGGCTGCGGGGAGACAACGACCTGATCACCGATGACTCCCGGGCGTACGGGGTGGCCGATGTGCGCGCACGGGTGGTGGCCCGCTACTGGCCACGCCCCGGACGGGTGCCTCGTCGCCGGTTATGACCCTGCTCACATCCGAGGGGTGGTGTCGACACTATGCTCGGAACGTGCCCGGGTGACCCCCGCACCGCGCGCCACCGCTCGCCGCCCACTCGCGGCGAGGCCCGGCCGCCCACATCTGCTCGACAGATCCTGGAGTCACCACCATGTCTTCGTCCACCGTGGACCCCGCTGATCCCGTCTTCGCGCTGCACCGGGGCGGCAAGATGGCCGTCACCTCGACCGTGCCGCTCACCAGCCGGGAGGACCTCTCCCTGGCGTACACCCCGGGGGTGGCCCGGGTGTGTGAGGCGATCGCCGCCGACCCCGCCCTGGTAGATGACTACACCTGGGTGTCGCACACGGTCGCGGTGGTCACCGACGGCTCGGCGGTGCTCGGGCTGGGCAACATCGGCCCCCGCGCCGCCCTGCCGGTGATGGAGGGCAAGGCGGTGCTGTTCAAGCAGTTCGCCGGGGTGGACGCGGTGCCGGTGTGCCTGGACACCCAGGACGTGGACGAGATCGTCGCGGTGGTGCGGGCGCTGGCCCCCTCGTTCGGTGGGATCAACCTGGAGGACATCAGCGCGCCGCGCTGCTTCGAGATCGAGCGCCGACTCGACGAGGCGCTGGACATTCCGGTCTTCCACGACGACCAGCACGGCACCGCCATCGTGGTGCTCGCCGCGCTGCGCAACGCCGCGGCGCTGCTCGATCGCAAGCTCGGTGACCTGCGGGTGGCGGTGAGCGGCGCGGGCGCGGCCGGCGTCGCCGTGACGAAGATGCTGATCGCCGGGGGCGTCAACCCGGACCAGGTGGTGGTCTGTGACTCCAAGGGGATCATCGGCCGACACCGCACCGAGCTGACCGGCACCAAGGCCGAGCTGGCGGCGAGCACCAACGCCGACGGCCGCCACGGCGACATCACCGAGGCGCTGCGCGACGCGGACGTGCTGATCGGTGTCTCCGGCGGGCAGATCCCCGAGGCGGCGGTGGCTCGGATGGCGCCCGGCGGGATCGTGTTCGCGTTGGCGAACCCGACCCCCGAGGTGCACCCCGAGGTGGCCGCCCGGCACGTCGCGGTGGTCGCCACCGGGCGTAGCGACTACCCCAACCAGATCAACAACGTGCTGGCCTTCCCCGGGGTGTTCCGTGGTGCGCTGGATGCCGGCGCCACCCGGATCACCGAGGCGATGAAGGTCGCCGCCGCGGACGCCATCGCCGGTGTGGTGGCCGAGTCGCTGACCGCCGACGCGATCGTTCCGTCACCGCTCGACCCGCGCGTCGCGCCGGCCGTGGCCGAGGCGGTCGCCGAAGCCGCCCGCCGCGACGGCGTCGCCCGCCGGTAGACGGAGGAGCCTTCTTAACGAGCGCTCAGCTTGTTACCGTGCCGATCATGCGTGCTGCCTTTGCCTCCCACTTCGACGACGCCGATCCGCTCGCCGCGCTCACCGTCGGCGAGCGGCCCGAGCCAACCCCTCCGGCCGACGACTGGGTGACCGTGCAGTTGCGGGCCACCTCGCTCAACCACCACGACCTCTGGTCTCTGCGCGGGGTGGGTCTCACCGAGGCCCAACTGCCGATGATCCTCGGCTGCGACGCGGTCGGGCTGGACCCGGAGGGGCGCCCGGTGGTCGTGTACCCGGTGGTCGTCACCCCGGGTGACCCGCGCGGGGTCTCCATCCTCTCCGAGTACTTCCCCGGAACGCTCGCCGAGCGGGTGGCCGTACCCCGATCGAACCTGATCCCGCTGCCCGACGGCATGGCGGCGACCGACGCGGCGTGCCTGCCCACGGCCTGGCTGACGGCGTGGCGGATGCTGACCACCAAGGGCCGCGTCGCGGACGCCGACAGCGTGCTGGTGCAAGGCGCGGGCGGCGGCGTGGCCACCGCGGCCGTCGCGCTCGCCGTGGCGATGGGCAAGCGGGTGTACGCGACCAGCCGCGACGCCGGCAAGCGCGACCGCATCTCGGCCCTCGGCGCCACCGCGCTGGAACCCGGTGCCCGGCTGCCGGAACGCGTCGACGTGGTGATCGAGACGGTCGGTGCGGCCACCTTCGACCACTCGCTGAAGTCGGCCGCGCCGATGGCCCGGATCGTGGTCTCCGGCGCGACCGCCGGGCACGAGCCGACGGTCAACCTGCGCCGGGTCTTCGCGATGCAGTTGGAGATCCTGGGCACCTCGATGGGCACGCCCGGTGAGCTGTACGAGCTGTTGGCGTTCTGTGCCGACAACGAGGTGCGCCCGGTGGTGGACAGCGTCATCCCGTTCAGTCGGGTCGAGGACGCCTTCGCCCGCCTGCACTCCGGCGATGCCTTCGGCAAGATCGTCATCGACCACGAGGCCTGACGCGCGCCGCGCGGCGGGCCGGCGCGGGTGGCTCAGAGGTGGTCGTCGAAGGTGGCGATGTCGCCGCGCGTCGCGTCGGTGGAGATGCGCTTCTTGGCGTCGGCGTCGCCGTAGAGCGACCAGCGGAGAAACTCGACCGACGTGTCCGAGACGACCCGCAGCGTCGCGCCATCGCTGAGCAGCGCCCGCCCGTGGTCGCCCTTCGGCAGGCTCAGCATCGCCTTGGGCCAGGGCACCTTGTCGTACGCCGCCTTGCCCGCCGCGTACTCGACCACCTTGTCCAGCTCACCGTGCACGAACAACTGCGGCGCTGCCGCCCCGGCGAACGCGGTGCCCACGCCGAGCGCCGTGCCCGCGAACACCACGCCCGCGTCCAGCCGCTCGTCCCGAGAGGCGGTGAAGAGGCCGATGGTGGTCACCCCGCCCGCCGAGTGCCCGGCCGCGGCCACCCGCTCGCTGTCCAACCGACCGCGCAGCGAGTCACCGGCCTTGCCGTCCAACGCCAACACCTGATCCAACGCGTACGACACGTCGGCCGGCTGGTTGAGCACGTCGAGGACGTTGTTGTCGCTACCCCGGGAGGTGCGCGGGAACGTCGGCGCGGCCACCACGAAACCCGCCGCCGCCCACCGGGTCAGCAGCGTGGCATAGTCGTCCGGCCGCCCGCCCAGGCCGTGACTGAACATCACCACCGGGAACCGGCCCGCCGCGGCCGCCGCCGACCGCTTGGCCGCGCCGCCGGACTGCCCGGCCGCCGGGTACCAGAGCGTCGTCGGCAGCGCACGGCCGTCCCGGTCCAACTTCAGCTGGCGTACGCCGACCGCGAAGGCGCGCTGCGGGGCCTTCCCGGCTGGGACCTGCGGTGTCGGCGTGGCAGCGGGGGGTGGTTCGACGGGCGACTGCTGGCCCTCGGTCTTCCGGGCGTCCGCTGAGCAGCCGACCAGACCGGCCATGAGCACGGCGCTGGCGACCAGTGCGGGGGTGACTCGACGCGGCATGAATCCGATTGTGCCTTGCCCGGCAGACCTGCCCGGTGGACTTCGACGCGGTGTGCCCGCCCGCTCACTCAGCGCTGCCCGGCCGGGCCGACCTCGCGCAGTCGGGCCAGGTCGTCGGCGTCCTTCGGGCGGCGGGGACGCTCCGGCATCCAGACCGGGTACATCTGCTTGAACTCGATCTGGGCCGCCACCGAGATCGTCGGCACGGTGAGCGGGCCGATCCGGCCGGGCGGGGCGTCCAGCATTCCGGCCGGCAGCGGGGTGCCGGCCCACGATCCGGAGCCCACGGTCGGTTGGCCGGCAGCGTCCCGACCGAGGTACGCGAGGCTGACCTCCACGTCTCCGACGAACAGGTCGAGCTGCAACTCCACCGGCATCCGTGGGTCGGGACGCCAGCCCCGGGCCAGCAGCAGGTCGGCGAGCCGGCCCGCGTCGTCGCGCCAGCAGTACCAGTCGACGTCGACGTGCGGGCGGGTCACCGCGCCGAGCTGGAAGTCCATCGCCCAGCCGCCGCGCAGCCACACCGGCATGCCGCCCGCCCCGGCCACCGCGACCACCTCGGCGATGCTCGCCAACTGCCGGCGCGTGATCTCGTCCACCGGGCCACCGTACCGACGCGCGGCCGGGTCAGTGGGCCGGGCGGGACTCGTAACGGGTCAGGGCGGGGGAGTGGGCGTCGGTGGGGAGGCGGGCCCCGGCGGCCTGGTCGCCGTAGAGGGTCCAGCGCAGGAAGTCGGTGGTGGTGGCGAGGACCGGGGCGAAACCCGGGTGGCCCGGCGTCAGGTACGCGCCGTGGTCCTGGCCCAGCAGGCTGAGGAACGCGGCCGGCCCGGGGGTACGCGCGTACGCGGCCCGGCCGACCGTCACCGGCACCACCGGGTCGGCGGTGCCGTGCACGAAGAGCACCGGCGCGGCCGGCCCGGCGAAGCTGCCCGGCAGCCCGCCGCCAGCGATCACGATCCCGGCGCGTAACCGGGCGGGGTGGCCCTCGCTGAACATGCCGGAGGTGGTGAAGCCGCCCGCCGAGTGCCCGGCGGCGGCGATCGAGGTCAGGTCGAGGTGCCCGGCGAGGGGATCGGCGCGGGTCCGGTCGAGGGCGCTCAGGTGCCGGATCAGCCGCCATGCGTCGGCCGGCTGGTGGCGTACGTCGGCCCGGGTGAAGTGCGCGGCACCCTGTCGGGTGTGCGGGTAAGCGGGTGCCGCCACCACGAACCCGGCCGCCGCCCAGCGGGTGGTCAGCCCGGCGTGCAGCTCGGGCCGGCTGCCCAGCCCGTGGCTGTAGATCACCACCGGGAACCGCCCGGCCGCCACCTGATCGGCCGACGCCGGGTGCCAGATCGTCACTGGCAGGGGGCGGGCCGAGTGCGGATCGAGGGTGAACGTACGCACGCCGACGGCGTACGACCCCTCAGGCGCCCGACGTGCCGACACCGACCCCGCGGCCTCGCCGGCCACGGCCGTGGCCGGCGCACAGCCGGCCAGCAACGCTGTCATCAGTACGGCCAGCAGCCGGCCTGCCCCCATCGTTCTACGGTAGGTGCCCGGGTGGGCGTAGCGGCCCCGCCGTCCGGCTCGGGTGCGGCCGCCACCCGGTCGGGTCACCTCCGCCGGCCGGGTCCAACCTGGGAAGACATGGGCCGGGGCAGGTGCCGCGCAACCGGCTTCGCTAGGGTCTCCGGCATGTCTGAGAACTACACCGACCCCAGTGGCAACACCGAGGCGTTCCGCGCCTTCATTCATGCTCCAGAGAGGGTCGCGCCGGTGGAGACACCGTCCCGACTGCCGTTGATCATCGGTGGGGCGGTGGTCGTCGTGCTCCTGATCGCCGTTGTCGCCTGGCTGGCGCTCTGAGCCAGGGCTCTACCGGCCCGTTCCTCGAACGCTCTCGACCACGTCCCGGGTCTGCCGGGCGATCTCCCGCTCCTCGTCGGTGCGGATGACGCAGACGCTCACCTCGGCACCATCGGGCGAGATCACCCGATCGCCGTCGCCGCCGTCGTTGCGGGCATCGTCCACGGTGATGCCGAGCCGGCCCAGGCCGGCCAGCGCGGCAGCCCGCACCGGCGCGGCGTGCTCGCCGACCCCGGCGGTGAAGGCGATCGCGTCGACCCGACCGAGCAGCGCGTAGTACGCCCCGACGTAGCCGGTGATGCGCCGGCAGTACACGTCGAAGGCCAGCTCTGCGGCCCGGTCACCGGCCGCGCGGCGCTGGAGCACCTCGCGCATGTCGTTGGCGCCGGTCAGCCCGAGCAGACCACTGCGGTGGTTGAGTAGGTCGTCGATGTCGTCCACCGACAGCCCGCCCTCCCGGCGCAGGTGGAAGATGACGGTCGGGTCCACGTCGCCGCTTCGGGTGCCCATCACCAGCCCCTCCAACGGGGACATGCCCATCGAGGTGGCGACGCTGCGACCGTTCGCCACCGCGCAGGCGCTGGCCCCGTTGCCCAGGTGCAGGGTGATCGTGTTGAGCTGCTCGTACGGGCGGCCCAGCAGCTCAGCGGTGCGGCGGGACACGTACGCGTGCGAGGTGCCGTGGAAGCCGTACCGGCGGATGTCGTACCGCTCGGCGGTGTCCCGGTCGATCGCGTACGTCGCGGCGGCCTCCGGCAGGGTGTGGTGGAACGCGGTGTCGAAGACGGCCACCTGCGGGATGCCCGGCAGCGCCGCGCGGGCCACCTCGATGCCGGCCAGGTTGGCCGGGTTGTGCAGCGGGGCGAGCGGCACCAGGTCCTTGATCGCGGCCAGCACCGCGTCGTCGACAAACACCGGCGCGCTGAACGTCCGGCCGCCGTGCACCACCCGGTGCCCGACCGCCGTCAACCCGGTCAGGTCCAGCCCGTCCAGGATCTGCCGGACCGCGGCGGTGTGGTCCGCCGGGCCGCCACCGGGCTCACCGATCCGCTCGACGACGCCGTGGTCGAGGGCACGGTCACCGTCGTAGCGGCGCCACTTCACCGACGACGACCCGCAGTTGAGCACCAGCACGCGACTCACGATGCCTCCTCGGTGGCCGCCTGGATGGCGGTGATCGCCACCGTGTTGACGATGTCCGGCACCAGCGCGCCTCGGGACAGGTCGTTCACCGGTCGGCGCAGACCCTGCATGACCGGGCCGACGGCGACCGCCCCGGCGGAGCGCTGCACCGCCTTGTACGTGTTGTTGCCGGTGTTCAGGTCCGGGAAGATGAAGACCGTGGCGTGGCCGGCGACCGGGCTGCCCGGCAGCTTCGTCGCCGCCACCGCCGGGTCGATCGCCGCGTCGTACTGGATCGGCCCCTCGACCAGCAGGTCGGGGCGGCGCTCCCGGACCAGCGCGGTGGCTGCCGCGACCTTCTCCACGTCCGCGCCGGCGCCCGAGCTGCCGGTGGAGTACGACAGCATGGCCACCCGGGGTTCGATGCCGAACCGGGCGGCGGTGTCGGCCGACGAGATCGCGATGTCGGCGAGCTGGGCGGCGTCCGGGTCGCGGTTGACCGCGCAGTCGCCGTAGACCAGCACCCGGTCGGCGAGCAGCATGAAGAAGACGCTGGAGGCCACCGAGACGTCCGGCAGGGTACGGATGATCTCGAACGCCGGCCGGATGGTCGCGGCGGTGGTGTGCGTCGCGCCGGAGACCATGCCGTCGGCGCGGCCGCTGGCCACCATGAGCGTGCCGAAGTAGTTGGGCTGCGCCACGATGTCGTACGCCAACTCGGCGGTGACGCCGCGGTGGGCGCGCAGCCGGGCGTACTCGGCGGCGAAGTCGTCGCGCCACCCGCTGGTGCCCGGGTCGACCAGGTTCGCGTCGCCGAGATCGATGCCCAGCTCACGGGTGCGCCGCGCGATGTCGTCGGGCCGACCGAGCAGCGTCAGCTCGGCCACTCCACGGCGCAGCAGGATCTCCGCCGCACGCAGGATCCGCTCGTCGGCGCCCTCCGGCAGCACCAGGTGCCGGGGCTTCGAGCGGGCCCGGTCGATCAGCTCGTTCTCGAACATCAGCGGGGTGACCCGCGTCGACCGACTGACCCGCAGTCGGCGGGCCAGGTCGTCGGTGTCCACACAGCGCTCGAACGCGCCGAGCGCGGCCTCGACCTTGCGGGGATTGGCCGTGCTGGGCCGGCCCTCGATGCGACTGGACGCGGCCACCGTGTCGTAGCTGTCGCTGCGCACGGAGAGCACCGCCAGCCCGGTGTTCAGCCCCTCCACCAGCCGCATGACCCGGGGGTCGGGCTGCTCGCCGAGGGTGAGCACCAGCCCGGCCACCGACACCTGTCCGGCCACGTGCGCGGCGCTCGCGGCGACGAGCAGGTCGGCCCGATCCCCAGGAGTGATCACCAGGGCGCCCTCGGTGAGGTGGCCCAGCAGGGTCGGCACATGCGCCGCGCCAACCACGAAATCCAGCACGTCGCGACCGAGCGCGGCGTCGTCCCCGGCCAGCAGGGTGGCGCCGAGCGCCGCGGCCACCTCGGCCACCGTCGGCGCCGAGACGCTCGGCACCTCCGGGATGGCGTACGCGGGGACCGGCAGGTCGGGCAGCGTCATCGGCCCGGGCACCCGGTTGGCGATCACCGCGAGCACTGTCGCGCCGAGGTCGGCCAGATCGTGGTACGCCCCGCGCACAGCGGACGCGACCGCCGCCGGCTCCTGCCCGAAGCCGTCCACCACCGGCACCACCACGCTGCCGAACTCGGTGGCCAGCCGGGCGTTGAAGGCCAGCTCCCGGGGGCGGGCCGGGTCGCCCGGGTCGTCGAAGTCGCTGCCCACCACGACCACCGCCGGGCACTGCCGCTCCACCGCCCGGTAGCGCTCGACGATGGCGGAGATCAGCTCCTCCCGCCGGCCGTCGGCGACCAGCGCCGCAGCCTCGCAATAGCTAGCCCCGGCCAGCTCAGCGAGCGGCACCTCGACCCGGTAACGCTCGCTCAACAGGGCGAGAATCGGATCCGCGCCGCCATCGGCGACCAGCGGCCGAAAAACCCCAATCCGCCCAACCTGGCGAGAAAGCAACTCCGCCAACCCAAGCGCGACGGTCGACTTCCCCCCACCGGACCCCACGCTGGTCAGATAAACGCTGCGAGCCACAACCCCACCCCCCTGCTGCCGGTGATCAAGAAGTTTGCGTCAAGTCCGGCCCCAATCGTGACCGAAACCTCTTGATCACCAGGGGCGGAACGGGCGGAACGGAGGGCGGGGTCAGGCGTCTTCGTCGTCGGGGTCGTCGAGGCGGGCTAGGTAGGTGGCTAGGCGTTCGATGGGGGTTTCGAAGTCGGGGTTGAGGTCGACGAAGTCGCGCAGGCGCTCGCCGAGCCACTCCAGGGTCACCTGCTCTTCGCCCCGGCGCTCGACCAGCTCCTCGATGCCACGGTCGGTGAAGTACATGGGGTACGTCCTTGTGCTCGTCCCGGCGCGGGCCGGGCGGATGAGATGGCGGATGGACCGACGGAGCGGGGCAGGACCGTGTGCAACGGCCCTGCCCCGGCTTCCGTGCTCAGGTCAGGTCACGGGCGGGGGAGAGCCGCCTCGATCAGCGCGTTCTGCTCGACCTCGTGGGTCTTGGCCGAGCCGACCGCCGGGGCGGCCGCCGCCGGGCGGGAGATCCGCCGCAGCCGAACGTCCGTGAGGTGCTCCAGCAGGTTGAGCGCGACGAACGACCAGGCACCCTGGTTGGCCGGCTCCTCCTGCACCCAGGCGAAGTCGTCCGCGTTCGGGAACTGCGCCAGGGCGGCCCGGATCTCCTCCACCGGCAGCGGGTACAGCTGCTCGATCCGGAGGATCGCGGTGTCGGTGACGCCGCGCTCCTGCCGGGCCTGGAACAGGTCGTAGTAGACCTTGCCGGAGCAGAGCAGCACCCGCTTCACCGACTCCGGTGCCGGGGCGGCCGTGTCGCGCAGCACCGGCTGGAAGGTGCCGGTGGTGAAGTCCTCCACCGGGGAGACGCAGAGCTTGTGCCGCAGCAGCGACTTCGGCGTGAACACCACAAGCGGCTTGCGCTTGGGCGACAGGGCCTGGCGACGCAGCAGGTGGAAGTAGTTCGCCGGGGTGGTCGGGATGGACACCCGCATGTTGTCCTCGGCGCACATCTGCAGGAACCGCTCCGGCCGACCGGAGGTGTGGTCCGGGCCCTGACCCTCGTGGCCGTGCGGCAGCAGCAGGGTGACGGCGGAGCGCTGGCCCCACTTCACCTCACCGGACGAGATGAACTCGTCGATCACCGACTGGGCGCCGTTGACGAAGTCGCCGAACTGGGCCTCCCAGGCGACGAGGGCGTTGATGTTCTCCACCGAGTAGCCGTACTCGAAGCCCATCGCCGCGTACTCGCTGAGCAGCGAGTCGTGCACGAAGAACCGGGAGCGCTCGCCGTCGCCGGTGAGTGACTTCAGCGGCAGGTAGTCCTCGCCGGTGCGGGAGTCGACCACCGAGGCGTGCCGCTGGACGAACGTGCCACGACGCGAGTCTTGCCCGGCGAGCCGGACGGTGACCCCGTCGTGCAGCAGCGCCCCGAGCGCGATGATCTCGCCGAAGCCCCAGTCGATGTTGCCCTCGACGGACATCTTGGCCCGCTTGTCCAGCAGTTGCTGGATCCGCTTGTGCGGGGTGAAGCCGTCCGGCAGGTTGATGTGCGCCTCGCCGATGGCCTTGACCACTGACGCGTCGGTGGCGGTGTCGACCTGCGGCTCCGGCTCCTCCTCGCGGCGCGGCCGGTTGAGCTGGCGCGGCGCGGAGGCGGCGTCGCGGGTGGCCTTGAAGACCTTCTCCAGCTGCGCCTGGTAGTCGCGGAGAAGCTCCTCCGCGTCCTCCACGGTGATGTCGCCGCGACCGATCAGCTCCTCGGTGTAGAGCTTGCGGACCGAGCGCTTCGAGTCAATGATCTTGTACATCTGAGGGTTGGACATCGACGGGTCGTCACCCTCGTTGTGCCCGCGCCGGCGGTAGCAGACCATGTCGATCACGACGTCCTTGTTGAACGTCTGCCGGTATTCGAAGGCCAGCCGGGCCACCCGGACCACGGCCTCCGGGTCGTCGCCGTTCACGTGGAAGATCGGCGCCTGGATCATCCGGGCCACGTCGGTGCTGTAGAGGCTGGACCGGCTGTATTCCGGGGCGGTGGTGAAGCCGACCTGGTTGTTGACCACCACGTGCACGGTGCCGCCGGTGCGGTAACCGCGCAGCTGCGACAGGTTGAGGGTTTCGGCGACCACACCCTGCCCGGCGAACGCGGCGTCACCGTGCACTGCCAGCGGCAGCACGGTGTAACCCTCCAGCTTGAGGTCGATCCGGTCCTGCTTGGCCCGGACGATGCCCTCCAGTACCGGGTCGACGGCCTCCAGGTGCGACGGGTTGGCCACCACCGACACCTTGACCGCGTGCTCACCGTCGGGAGTGGTGAACTTGCCGTTCTGGCCCAGGTGGTATTTCACGTCGCCGGAGCCCTGCGTGGAGCGCGGGTCCAGGTGGCCCTCGAACTCCGAGAAGATCTTCTCGTACGGCTTGCCGACGATGTTGGCCAGCACGTTGAGCCGACCCCGGTGGGCCATGCCGATGACGACCTCGTCCAGCCCGTTCTCGGCGGACGACTCCAGCACCTCACCGAGCAGCGGGATCAGCGACTCGCCGCCCTCCAGCGAGAAGCGCTTCTGGCCGACGTACTTCGTCTGCAGGAAGGTCTCGAACGCCTCGGCGGCGTTGAGCCGGTTGAGCACGTGCTTCTGCTCGTCGGCGGACGGCTTCTCGTACTTGCGCTCGATCCGTTC
This sequence comes from Micromonospora chokoriensis, assembly GCF_000718555.1. GTDB lineage: Bacteria > Actinomycetota > Actinomycetes > Mycobacteriales > Micromonosporaceae > Micromonospora > Micromonospora chokoriensis_B. The sequence goes on along the minus strand of NZ_JOAN01000017.1, from coordinate 33,481 downwards.
CTGGACCCAGCGCCGCTCCTCCGGGTCCTGGATGTGCATGTACTCGATGCCGACCCGGCGGCAGTACGAGTCGCGCAGCACGCCGAGGATCTCGCGCAGCTTCATCCGCTGCCGGCCGGCGAAGCCGTTGACCGGGAACTCGCGGTCCAGGTCCCACAGGGTCAGCCCGTGCTGGAGGACGTCCAGGTCGGGGTGCTTGCGGATCTTGAATTCCAGCGGGTCGGTGTCGGCCATCAGGTGACCGCGCACCCGGTACGCGTGGATCAGCTCGTGCACCCGGGCGGTCTTGTTGATCTGACCCTCGGAGTTGACCGCCACGTCGCGCATCCAGCGCACCGGCTCGTACGGGATGCGCAGCGCGGTGAAGATCTGGTCGTAGAAGCCGTGCTCACCCAGGATCAGCTCGTGCATCACCTTGAGGAACTCGCCGGACTGCGCACCCTGGATGATCCGGTGGTCGTACGTGCTGGTCAGCGTGATGATCTTGCTGACGGCCAGCTCGGCCAGGGTGGCCTCGGACATGCCCTGGTAGGGGGCCGGGTACTCCATCGCGCCGACGCCAATGATCGCGCTCTGCCCCTGCATGAGCCGCGGCATCGAGTGCACGGTGCCGATGCCGCCCGGGTTGGTCAGCGAGATCGTGGTGCCGGAGTAGTCCTCCATGGTCAGCTCATTGCGCCGCGCCCGTCGGACCACGTCCTCGTATGCCTGCCAGAACTGCCGGAAGTCCATCTGCTCGCAGCCCTTGATGGAGGGGACCACCAGGTTGCGGCTGCCGTCCGGCTTGGCCAGGTCGATCGCGATGCCGAGGTTGACGTGCGGCGGGCGGACCATCGCCGGCTTGCCGTTGGCCTCGGCGAAGGAGTTGTTCATCTCGGGGTGCTGGACCAGCGCGCGCACCAGCGCGTAGCCGACCAGGTGGGTGAAGCTGACCTTGCCGCCCCGCCCGCGGGCGAGGTGGTTGTTGATCACGATGCGGTTGTCGACCAGCAGCTTGGCCGGGACCGCGCGCACGCTTGTCGCGGTGGGCACGCTCAGCGAGGCGTCCATGTTCTGGACGATCTTCGCCGCGACGCCGCGCAACGGGGTGGTCTGCGGGCCGTCGACGCTCGGCGCGGCGGCCTTGGCCGCCGGCTTGGCCGGGGCGGCCTTCTCCGGCGTGGCCTTCGGCGCGGCCGGAGCGGCGGCGGGCTTGGCCGGTGCCGACTGCGCGGCGGGCGCAGCGGTCGCCGGCTTGGCCGGGGCACTCGGCTGGGCGACCGTGGCGGCCGCCTCGGGCTGGCCGTCCGGCTCCGGGGCGGCGGCCGGCTTGTCCGCCGACTTGGCCCCCTGCGGGGTGCCCGCACCGGGCGCTGGTCGGTAGTCGGCGAAGAAGTCGTGCCAGGCCGAATCGACGCTCGATGGGTCGGCGAGGTAGCGCTGGTACATCTCCTCGACGATCCACTCATTCGGGCCGAAACCCGCCAGTGGGTTCTCCTGCGAAGTCTGCTGGGTCGACACGGCCGGTAATCGCCTCTTTCACGCGGGTTTATGTGTCACGCGGTGTCCGTCGCGCCCGGTTAGAGGACTACGGACAGGACGCTCCCAGGCTACGCCGTACGGATCCCGCAGGCATTTCCGCCTCGGTCTGGTGGCCGGATTCACAGAAGATGCCAGAAGTTCAGCAACCCCTGCGTGTTCTGTTGACGGCTGCTACGGGCTCCCGGGGGGTGGCGGCCACGTCGCCGCCACCCCCCGGGGCCGTCAGGAGATGTCGCGTCGGCGCATCAGCAGGGTGCCGACCACGCCGGTCACCACGGCGTACCCGATGAGCACGGCGGCGCCGGCCCAGCGGGGCGGGTTGCCGGGGATGTCCGCCCCGGCGACCATCAACGACGAGGCGAGCGACGGCACCAGCAGTTGCAGGTTGTTGATCCAGTCGCCCCAGCGCTCGGCCAGGATGGCGATCACGAAGATGGCGCCGATCGAGCCGCCCAGGTAGAGCAGGATGCCGGTCACGGTGGCGCCGATCTGGCTGCGGATCAGCACGCCGATGCCGACGCCGAACACCGCCCAGAGCAGGTACGCGAGCAGGTTCAGCCCGATCGCCCGCCAGGCGGCGTCGTTGCCGAGTTGCGAGTCCAGCCCGACCGCGTTCAGGACCGCCGACCCGGCGACCAGGTTGAGCGCGGTCGTCACCAGCCAGAACAGCAGCGCTAGCACGCCGGCCGCGACCAGCTTGGCGCTCATCACCGCGGTGCGGTGCGGGTTGGTGAGGAAGGTGGTGGTGACCGTCTGGTGGAAGAACTCACTTGTCACCACGATGATGCCGAGCAGCATCACGATCAGCAGGCCGAAGAACTGCCCGGTGGTGAAGAGGTTCGACGAGAGCGCGTCCACGCTGGCTACCGCCGCGACCTGGGCGGCCTCTTCGGCCGACAGGTCACCCAGGTTGTTGCTGGTCAGAGCGTCGGCCTGCAACCAGTTGATGAGCAGGGTGAGCGCCCACAGCGGCAGGCTGATCAGCGCGAAGATCCACCAGGTGTTGGTGGTACGGATCTTGAGTAGCTCGGATCGGACCAGGTTCATCGGATGCCCGCCTTTCCGGCCGTCAGCTCCAGGAAGACCCGTTCCAGATCGGGCCGTTCGGTGGTCAGTTCGTGCAGCTCCACCCCGGCGGCGAGGGCGGCGCGGCCGATCGTCGGGGCGTCCACCCCGGCGACCAGCAGTACGCCCTGCTCGTCGGTCTCGATGGTCGCCGACTGTGCCTTCAGGGCGGCGGTCAGCGCCTCGGCCTGCGGGGTGCGGACCCGGACCCGGGCGCTCTGCGCCATCGATCCGAGCACCTGCTCGACCGGCCCCTGCCGGACCAACTGCCCGGCCGCGATGATCACCACGTCGTCGGCGAGCAGCTGCATCTCCGACAGCAGGTGGCTGGAGACCAGCACCGTGCGGCCCTCGTGGGCGAGGTTCTTGAGGAACCCGCGCATCCACCGGATGCCCTCCGGGTCGAGCCCGTTGGCCGGCTCGTCGAGGATCAGCACGCGGGGGTCGCCGAGCATCGCGGCGGCGATTCCGAGCCGCTGCTTCATGCCCAGCGAGTAGCCCTTGAACTTGCGCTTCGCCGCCGGGGACAGCCCGACCAGGGCCAGCACCTCGTCGGCCCGCTGCTTGGGCAGCCCGGCTGCCGCGCAGATGACCCGGAGGTGGTTGATGCCGGTGCGGCCCTTGTGGGCGCTGGAGGCTTCCAGCACCGCGCCGACGTGCCGCAGCGGGTCGCTGAGGTCGGCGTACCGGTGACCGCTGATGGTGGCCGTGCCGGAGGTCGGCGTGACCAGGTTCAGCAGCATGCGCAGCGTGGTGGTCTTGCCGGCGCCGTTCGGGCCGAGGAAGCCGGTCACCCGCCCCGGCGCCACGGTGAAGGACAGGTCGTTCACCGCCCGGACGTTCTTGTACTGCTTCGTCAGACCGGACACCACGATCTGACCGTCGCTGGTGGGGCTTCGCTGCCCGTCAGTCATCGTTCTCCTCCCGTGTGTGGCGTCGAGGTACGCCGTGGCACAGCGTGACGGGCGGTGGCAACAAGGTCAATCAGGCGCGGTCCGTACATCTCGATCCGTCGCAGGGTGGAGACGACTCATCCTTGTGGACGACAGCCGGGCTCAGCGGGCGATCCAGGTCGCCCGGGCCGCGCCGAGCAGCGCGCCGTCCGGGCCGTACAGGCTGGTGTGCACGAGCGCCTTGCGGCCGTCGACGCCGATCAGTGCGCCGGTCACCACGCACTCGTCGCCCGGCCCCGGCAGCGCCGTGACCACGGCGGCGATCCGACCCAGCAGGTACGGGCGGCCCGGCGCGAGCACCGCCCACCCGCCGGGACAGTCCAGCGCCGCCCAGACCGTGGCCTCGCTGACCTGCTCGGGCGCGTGAAACGGCGCGGCGGTCCGCCCATCCGGCAGCCGGCCGGGGAAGATCCGCAGCCCGTCGGCCCGCTGCGGGCCGCAGACGTAACAGTTGGGGAACGGATGCTCGACCAGGCCGGGGTAGCGGGTCGCGGCGGCCACCGCCGTCTCCAGGTCGACCGGGGGTACGACGGCATCGAGCAATCCGGCCGGGCGCACCTCGGCCACCAACTCGCCGGCCGGATCCCGGACCTCGCCGTCGACCAGGGTCAGCTCGGTCGCCAATGGTGGTGGCCGGCGCAGCGTCACCTCGACCGGCCCGCTGCCACCCGCCGCGGCGGCGAAGATCCCCGCGCTCCAGCCGCCGTTGCCGGAGCCGGCTGGCCCGTTGTAGCGGGTTTCGATGCGCATCGTCGACCTCCGAGGGTGCGTGGCGGCGTCGTCGCCGGCTGCTCGGGCAGCGTCGCACGGTAGGCGCCGGGCGTCGCTAGCGGTCTCGCCTGCCGGCGTTCATCCGAACGACACCAGTGGTCCCCGTGGATGGCAACCCGGGCACCTACACAGATCCCATGGCCGTTCTGCATGTCGCTGGCGCCCCCTTGACGACCAGCGGATACACCCTGCTGATCGCCGACGACCTCACCCAGGTCGCGGCCGCGCAACGCCTGCGTCACGAGGTGTTCGCCAACGAGCTCGGCGCCACCCTCCTCCCCGGCGAGGCCGGGCTGGACGTGGACCCCTTCGACGCGTACTGCGACCACCTGATCGTCCGCGAGGACAGCACCGGCGACGTGGTCGGCACGTACCGGCTGTTGCCTCCGGGGCGCATCGATCGGCGGTACGCCGAGGACGAGTTCGACCTCACCGCGCTCGACCCGCTCCGCGATGACCTGGTCGAGGCGGGCCGGTCCTGTGTGCACCCGGACCACCGCACCGGCGCGGTGATCAACCTGATGTGGGCGGGCATCACCCGCTACCTGCACCTGCGTGGCTCTCGCTGGCTCGGCGGCTGCGCGTCGGTGCCGGTGGCCGACGGTGGGCGGACGGTCGCCGAGGTGTGGGCCCAGGCCCAGGCCCGGCACCTGTCGCCGCCACCGCTGCGGGTCCGCCCGTTGCGGCCCTGGTTCAGCGACCCGGCTGCCGCTGCCGCCCCGGTCGCCGACCCGGCCGAGCGGGTCGCGGTGCCGCCGCTGCTGCGGGGCTACCTCCGGCTCGGCGCGTGGATCTGCGGCGAGCCGTCGTACGACCCCGACTTCGGGTGCGCGGACTTCTACGTGCTCTTCGACCTGAACCGGATGAACCCGCGTTACCTGCGGCACTTCCTGGGCGAGGAGGTGCAGCGGTGACCGCCGTGCCGCACGACCTGTGGCGGCCCTCCTCGGGCTGCGACGACGACTGCCTGCCGGCGGCCGGTGAGGTGCCGACGGTGCCGGTGGCCCGCCGGGTGCTCCGGTTGGTCGCCGCGCTCGGCATGCTGCTGGCCGGGATCGCAGTGGTGGTGCTGCTGCCCGTGCTCCCGACCCGGGAACGGCAGGCGATGGTCAGCGGCTGGGCGCGGGCCACCGCGCGCGCCTTCGGCGTCCGCCTCGTGATCCGGGGTCGACTGCCCCGGCGGCGGGCGCTGCTGGTCGCCAACCACGTCTCCTGGCTGGATATCCTCGCGGTGCTGGCGGTCGCGCCCACCCGGATGGTCGCGAAGCGGGAGATCCGCTCCTGGCCGGTGGTCGGTCTGCTGGCCGCGGCGGCGGGCACGGTCTTCGTGGACCGCACCCGACCGCTGGCGCTGCGGACCACCGTCGACCGGGTCGCCGACACGCTGCGCGCCGGGCGGTCGGTGGCGGTCTTTCCGGAGGGTACGACGTGGTGTGCCGGTGACGGCGCCGCCGACTGCCGCCCCGGCGGCGGTTTCCGGCCGGCGACGTTCCAGGCGGCCATCGACACGGGTAGCCCGGTGGTGCCGCTGCGGCTCACCTACCGCTGTGAGGCCACCCGGTCGACCACCACGGCAGCGGCCTTCCTCGGTGCGGACACCCTGCTGCGCTCGGTGGCACGGGTGGTCGCGGCGCGGGAGTTGGTGGTCTCGGTGACGATCGCCGCCGCGCTGCACCCGGCCCGGGACGCAGATCGGCGGTTGCTGGCTCGGGCCGCCGAGTCGGCCGTACACCTATTGCCGACGGCGGGTGCCGGGACGCGGGCCCGGCTGCGCGCGGTCCCCACGGCGACCCCGACTGTTCCGGTCCGGACGCCGGGCAGCGGCCGGGAGCTGGACCTGGCGGCCTGAGGGGAGCTACGCCGAACGCCGAGCCGGCGACCGGTCACGACCTGTCTTGTGGTGTCGCGATGTATCGCGTTACAGTCTCCTCGTGTTCGACGCGTGTCTGCGCGTCATCGAGAGGGGAACGCCATGGCCGGATGGACGGTCGAGAGCCCGCAGCGGCTCACCGTGGACGGGCCGGTCGTCCGGCTGGACGTGCGCCTGATCAGTGGACGGCTCAACGTGGTCGCCACCGACGGGCCGACCCGGGTCGACGTGACCCAGGTCGGCCGTCGGCCGGTCCTGATCGACCACACCGACGGTCGGCTCAGCATCCGTCAGGAGCGTGGCCGGGGCTGGTCGGACGTCCTGCGGTGGTTCCGGATGATCCACCGCTATCCGCGGGTGGACGTCTCGGTCGCCGTGCCCGCCGACGTCCTCGCCGAGCTGAGCCTGACCGCGGGGTCGGTGGTCGTCTCCGGCCTGCGCCAGCAGACGGCCGTCCACGTGGTCGCCGGCCAGATCACCCTGATGGGCCTGCGCGGCAACACCTCCGCGCAGATCACCTCCGGCCCGGTGGAGGCGCTCGGCGTCCGCGGCGATCTCAGCCTGGAGACGGTCTCCGGGGAGGTGATCCTCGCTGACAGCGCCGCCGACCGGGTGCGGGCGCAGACCGTCTCGGGCGCTATCACCTGCGATCTGGACAATCCTCGGCGCAGCGAGATCCGGTTGACCACCATCTCGGGCAGCATCACCGTCCGGGTCCGCGAGGACAGCGACCTCGCCGTCCGGCTGAACACCGCCTCCGGCCGGATCACCAGCGGCTTTCCACAGCTGCGCACCTCGACGTTCCCACTGCCCAGCGGCGAGGGGGTGCTCGGTGCCGGCGAAGGTAAGCTCTGGGCTTCCGCGACCTCGGGGAGCATCGCCCTGCTCGCCCGAGCGGTCGACCACGACGGGGAGGAGCAGCCGTGACCGCCGTGTTCAGCCACGGGCGGCTCCGGCTCTACCTGCTCAAGCTCCTCGACGACGGCCCGAAGCACGGCTACGAGCTGATCCGCCTGCTGGAAGACCGGTTCCTCGGGCTCTACGCGCCCAGCGCCGGCACCATCTACCCCCGCCTGCAACGGCTGGAGGTCGAGGGTCTGGTCAGCCACACCGCAGCGGGTGGCCGCAAGACGTACGAGATCACCGACGCCGGCCGTGCCGAGCTGCGTCAGCGGGCCGGTGAGTTGACCGCCCTGGAGACGGACATCGCGGCCTCGGTGGCGGACCTGTCCAGCCTGGCCGGCGACATCCGCAGTGAGGTGCGCGGCTCAGTGCGCGACCTCAAGCGGGAGCTGAGCGAGGCCACCCGACAGACCCGGCGGGCCCGGTGGGAGACGCCCGCCCCGCCGCTCCGGACGGCGTCCACCGCCGGGCCGCAGGCCGAGCTGCTCGACGACCTCGACAAGCGGCTGGCCGCGTTCACCGCCGAGGTGGGTCGGCTGCTGCGCGCCCGACAGTTCAGCGACGTCCAGCTGCGCACCGCGATCCGGCTGCTCGACGGCGCGCTCGACGGGCTGCGCCGCCTGCTGCGCTGACCGACGGCGACTCACAGCCTTTTTGCAGGAACCGTCCAGCGCGGGCGCAGTGACATCGCCGATGATGGGGCCATGCCCGCTACCCAGACCGAGGCGCGACTTCTCGTCGTCGAGGACGACCCCAACATCCTCGAACTGCTCTCCGCGAGCCTGCGGTTCGCGGGCTTCGACGTGGCCACCGCGACAAGTGGGAGCGCGGCGCTCAACGCCGCCAAGGACCACCGGCCCGACCTGGTGGTGCTCGACGTGATGCTCCCCGACCTGGACGGCTTCGAGGTCATCCGGATGCTCCGCGAGGGCGGCACGCGTACCCCGGTGGTGTTCCTGACCGCCCGGGACGCCACCGACGACAAGATCCGTGGGCTGACCCTGGGCGGCGACGACTACGTCACGAAGCCGTTCAGCCTGGAGGAGCTGACCGCCCGGATCCGCGCCGTGCTGCGCCGCACCACGACCGGCGAGCAGGCCCCGTCCCGGCTCACCTTCGCCGACCTGGAGTTGGACGAGGAGACCCACGAGGTGCACCGGGCCGGCCAGCGGGTGCAGCTCTCGCCGACCGAGTTCAAGCTGCTGCGTTACCTGATGCTCAACGCCAACCGGGTGCTGTCCAAGGCGCAGATCCTCGACCACGTCTGGAACTACGACTTCAGGGGTGACGACAACATCGTCGAGTCCTACATCTCGTATCTGCGGCGCAAGGTCGACACCACCCAACCCCGGCTGATCCACACCCTCCGCGGCGTCGGGTACGTGCTGCGCAAGCCGGCGGCGTGAACCCGGTCCAGCAGGCGAAGGGACGGGTCCGCAGCGTTCCACTGCGGGTGAAGCTGGTCGCCTCGGTGCTCGCGCTGGTCTCCGTCGCGCTGGTGGTGATCAGCGTCTCGACCGCGTACTTCCTGCACAACTATCTGGTCGACCAGATCGACCTTGAGCTGCGCGAGTCGGCCGACCGGATCCAGTCCATCATGCCGTCGTCGAACGGCGTCTCGCTGCCCAGCGACTACGTGGTCGTGCTGACCAGCCCGACCACCGGCAAGGTGAGGGACTTCGCGTACGACACGTCCCGCTTCCGGACGGCCGATCTGCCGCCGTGGCCGAGCGACGCGGCTGGGTTCGAAGCCCAGGAGAAGGCCCAGGATGGCAAGCCCCGCACCATTCGCGCCCGGGACAGTTCGGTGCGCTGGCGGATGTTCTACATAGAGCGGCCCGACGGCCAGATGGCGGCGATCGGCGAGCACCTGACCGACGTCGACCTCGCGGTGAAGCGGTTGGCCTGGATCGACCTGCTGGTCGGTGGGTCGGTGCTGATCATGCTGGCCTCGGTTGGCGCGGGGATCGTCCGGACCAGCCTCAAGCCGCTCGTCGAGATCGAACGCACCGCCGCCGCCATCGCCGGCGGTGACCTGACCAGGCGTGTTCCCGACCCGGAAGAGGGCCAGGAGTACCCCACCTCGGAGCTGGGCCGGCTGTCGCGTGCGCTGAACGCGATGCTCACCCAGATCGAGGCGGCGTTCACCGCCCGAGCCGCCTCGGAGACCTCGGCGCGTTGGGCGGAGAGCGCCGCCCGGGATGCCGCCGCCGCCGCTCAGGCGTCCGAGGCGCGGGCCATCCGCTCGGAGGAGCGGATGCGGCAGTTCGTCGCCGATGCCTCGCACGAGCTGCGTACGCCGCTGACCACCATCCGTGGTTTCGCCGAGCTGTACCGGCAGGGTGCCGCCAGTGCGCCGGAGCAGACCGCCGGCCTGCTGCGCCGGATCGAGGACGAGGCGGCCCGGATGGGCCTGCTGGTGGAGGACCTGCTGCTGCTCGCCCGGCTGGACATGGAACGGCCGCTCTCGCTGACTCCGGTGGAGCTGCCGGTGCTCGCCTCCGACGCCGTGCACGCCGCCCGCGCGATGGCACCGGAGCGGCGGATCGAGCTGGAGATCGAGCCCGAATCGGGCCCGCTCGTCGTCTCCGCCGACGACGCGCGGCTGCGTCAGGTGATTGGCAACCTGGTCACCAACGCCCTGACCCACACCCCACCGGAGGCCGAGATCCGGGTCCGGTTGCGTGCCGAACCGGGTGGCTTCGCCGTCGTGGAGGTGGCCGACACCGGCCCGGGCCTCACACCTCAGCAGGCGGAACGGGTCTTCGAGCGGTTCTACCGAGCCGACGCGGCACGTACCCGACGGGCCTCCGGCAACACCAGCACCGGCCTCGGCCTGGCCATCGTGGCGGCGCTTGTCGCCGCCCACCACGGCTCGGTCGAGGTGGCCGAGACGCCCGGTGGTGGGGCCACCTTCCGGGTCCGGCTGCCGCTGCTGCCACAGGTCGACGCGGGCGAGTGACTTTCAGCCAACTTCCAGGCCGGTTCCAGCTTCGTTGCAGTGCGGGGGGAGAAGGTAGTGCCATGACCGAGTTCGAGTCCGACCCGCAGCGCCGGCCGGCCCCCACCGACGCCGAGCCGTCGCACCCCACCGCCGAGCTGCCGCGCGACGAGCGCGTGCAGTCCGACTCCCCGACCACTCCCGTATCGGTCCAGCCGACCGGGTACGAGCCGCCGACCGGCTACGAGCCCCCGGCCGCCACCCAGGCCACTGAGGCCACCCAGGCCACTGAGGCCACCCAGGCCACTCCCTCCGCGCCGCCGTACCCGGTCTCCGGCTACCCGGCGCCCGGCCAGCCCGGCTACCCACAGCCGGCCGCCGGTCACTACCCCGGTGCCCCCTGGTACGCGGGCCAGCAGTCCGGCTGGGCCGGCGGGGGCCAGCCGGGCATGGCGTACGGCCAGCACCAGCAGCACCCAGGTCAGCACGCCCAGCACCCCGGCCAGCACCAGCAGCACCCGGGCCAGCACGCCCAGCACCCCGGGCAGCACCCGGGCCAGCCGGTCCCGCCGTGGGGCCCGCAGGTCGCGCCGCCCGGCAGCGGACCCCGGCCGGGTCGGATTGCCAAGTTCGCCGGCGCGGGCGTCGCGGTGTTCGCCCTGATGCTCGGCTCCGGCGTGGCCGGTGGGGCGCTCGCGCTCGCCCTCGATGGCGACGGCGGCGGTATCACCCGCACCTACACTGCGGCCCCGGTGATCAACGGCGCGGACCTGCCGAAGATCGCCGCGTCCGTGCAGGACAGCGTCGTCTCGATCACCACCGACAGCGGCGAGGGCTCCGGCGTGGTGCTCAGCGCCGACGGGTACGTGCTGACCAACAACCACGTGGTCGCGTCCGCCACCGGCGGTGCCGTGCAGGTGATCTTCGCCGATGGCAAGAAGGCCAACGGGAAGGTCATCGGCACCGACCCGAAGACCGACCTGGCCGTTGTGCAGGCCACCGGGGTCAGCAACCTCAAGGCGGCCAAGTTCGGCGACAGCGACGCCATGCAGGTCGGTGACCAGGTGCTCGCCCTGGGCAGCCCGCTCGGCCTGCAGGGTTCGGTTACCTCGGGCATCCTCAGCGCTCGGGACCGCACCATCCGGGCCGGCGGCGAGGGCCAGCAGCAGGACCCGACCCAGCAGAGCCAGCCGGTCAGCTCGATCTCCGGCCTGCTCCAGACGGACGCGCCGATCAACCCCGGCAACTCCGGTGGCGCGCTGGTCAACACCCGGGGCGAGGTGATCGGCGTCAACACCGCCATCGCGACCTCCGGGCAGAGCACCGGCAACATCGGCGTCGGGTTCGCCATCCCCAGCAACAAGGCCAAGGACGTCGCGGGCAAGCTCCAGCGCGGCGAGAAGGTCAGCCACCCGTCGCTCGGCGTCGGCGTCAACCAGGCCGAGGGCGGCGGTGCGTTCGTCGCGTCGATCGTCGCGGGCAGCCCGGCGGAGAAGGCCGGTCTGCAGCGCGGCGACGTCGTCACCCGGTTCGGCGACAAGCCGGTGAACGACTCGGACGACCTGGTCGGCGCGGTGCAGGCCGGCAAGGTCGGCGACCGGGTCGAGGTGCAGTTCAAGCGCAACGGGGTCGAGAAGACGGCGACCGTGACGCTCGCCGAGACGTCCTGATCACCAACTGAACCTGCTTCCTCCCTCTGGCGGCGGGTGGCGGGGCCGAGGGGGTCGGCTCCGTCACCCGCCGCTTCTTTTCCGCCCGGACGGCGGTTCACCCGAATCGGGTGAACCGCCGTCACCCGTCTGCCCGGCAGGTTCGGTGGACGAGTCTCGGCGGCCTATGACCGGGGGTGAGGTGCCATGACCGAGGTGGTGGGTGTCCGCGACGACCAGCGGATCCAACGCGACGTCCTGGCGGAGTTGGCCTGGGACGCCCAGGTGCAACCGAACGAGATCGGGGTGGCCGTCGACCAGGGCGTGGTCACCCTGACCGGCTTCGTGGACGGTGCCGCTCGTGGCTGGGCCGCGACGCGGTGCGCACAGCGGGTTCGCGGCGTACGGGCGGTGGCCGACGAGATCGAGGTGCGGCTGCCCGGCACTCCGGGGCGTACCGACGCCGAGATCGCCATCGCCGCCACCCGCGCCTTGGAGTGGGACAGCTTCGTGCCCGCCGAACGGCTGGACGTGACAGTGGCCAACGGCTGGCTGATGCTTCGGGGTGAGGTCGAGTTCGGGTGGCAACGGCGGGCCGCCGAGGGCGAGGTGCGCCGACTCGACGGCGTACGGGGGATCACCAACCTGATTGAGGTACGACCCGTGGCGCCACCGGTCGCCGAGCGGCTGCGTCGGGACGTCCAGCGGGCGCTGCTGCGCACCCTCGGCGGCGAGCGGGTGAGTGTCGAGGTGGACGGCGACACACTGGTCCTCGCCGGGGTGGTCCGTTCCTGGTGGGAACGCGACCAGGTCGAGCGGGTGGCCTGGTCCGCGCCGGGGGTGCGGGTGGTGCACGACCAACTCCTGGTGGGCGGGTGATCGTCCGCGTTGTCCGGTTTACCCGGGACGTCACTGGGAAACCGCCGCCGACCGTCTCGACCGGCGGTGCCGCCGCACCGGGGATCAACGGGGAGGACTCGTGGCCGTGAACCACTCGCCTGCGGGCCGCCCGGGTGAGCGGTCGCTGCGCATCGCGATGGTGGTTCCGCCCTGGTTGTCCGTACCGCCACCCGGCTACGGCGGCCTTGAGCAGGTCGTCGCCGCCCTGGTGGACGCGCTCACCGACCAGGGGCACGCGGTGACCCTGTTCGGGGCCGGCGGTGACCACGGCACGGCGGCCGACGGTTTCGTCTCCACCGTCGCCGAGGTCCAGTACGAGCGGCTCGGTGAGTCACTGCCCGAGCTGGCTCACCTGGCCCGGGTGAATCGGCTGATCACGGCGGCCGACTTCGACGTGATCCACGACCACACCACGATCGGCCCGCTGGTCGCCGGCCGCCGGGCCGTGCCGACGGTCGCGACCGTGCATGGAAACCCCGTCGGGGAGTACGGCGATGTGCTGAGCGACATCGACTCGGGAGTCGCCCTGGTGGCGATCTCGCACGCCCAGCGTCGACTGAACCCGACCCTGCCCTGGGCCGGCACTGTGCACAACGCGCTGGACATCCGTGGCCTCCCGCGCAAGAACGCGCCTGGTGCAGGCCCGGTGTTGTGGCTGGCACGGTTCAGCCCGGACAAGGGCCCGGACACCGCCATCCGGGCGTGCCGGGCGGCCGGCTTGCCTCTGCTGCTGGCCGGCAAGTGCAACGAGCCGGCCGAGCGCCGCTACTACGAGCAGGTGGTCGCGCCGCTGATCGACGAGGATGTGACAGTCGTCCTCAACGCGGACCGCGCGGCGACGCTGCGGATGCTCGTCGACGCCCGTTGCCTGATCATGCCGATCCAGTGGGACGAGCCCTTCGGCATGGTGATGCTGGAGGCGATGGCGACCGGGACACCCGTGGTCGCGCTCAACCGGGGTGCGGTGCCGGAGTTGGTTCGGCCGGGGCTGACCGGGCTCGTCGTCGAGCGGCCGGAGGAGATACCCGCCGCGTTGTTCGCGGCGGAGCGGCTCGACCCGGCGGACTGCGTGGCGCACGTCGCCCAGAACTTCTCGGTCGAGCGGATGGCGTACGGCTATGCGGAGGTCTATCGGCGCTTCGCTCTCGGCCGGCACGACGTCCGTGCCTCGGCCCGGGTGCCGGTGCGCTGACCCACCCCGCCCGTCCGGGTGCCGCCGGCTCAGACCCCGGCCGCGTTCAGCTCGGCGATGGCGGCGTCGAGCCGTGACGCGTACGCCGGACTGATGCCGCCCTCACCGAGGCGGACGGTGACCTTGTTGCGCAGCCGGGCCACCGGTGGCGCCAGCTCTTCGCGGCCGGAGCTGACCGCCACGGTCAGGTTGCGCAGCTCGTTGCGCAGGTCGAGGGCCACGTCGTCACGGATCTCCCCGGCGCTCAGCCCGGCGCCGATCAGCCCGTCGACCCGGTTTGCGGCCTCGCTCAGCGTGCCCGCGTTCGATCCGGGCACGGCGGTGGTCGGCTTCCTCGACGGTGCCGCGGTCGGCGCGGCCGAGGTGGGGGCCGGCGGGTCGGTCGGCGTGGGGGTCGGCGGGTCGGTCGGCGGGGTCGTCACCGGAGCAACCGAGGGCTGCGCCCGGCGTGTCGGCTGTTGTTCGGGCAGCAGGGCCACCCCGGCCAGCGTCACCCCGACGGCCAGCACCAGCACCAGCAGCAACGCCAGCCGCCGCCGGGACCAGAGCGACCCGGCCGCCAACGCGTCGCCTGTCGTCCTGCCGTCCGCCGTCGCCGGGGCCGCCGTCGGGACGCTCGCCGTTGCGATGGCGGGTGACTGCGGTGGCAGTGGCTGGGTGGGCACCCGGATGGTCGCGGTCGGGGGATTGGCCGGCAGCGAGTGGTCGCGCAGCGCCGTGGCGACCTGCCGGGCGGTCGGCCGGTCGGCTGGGTTCCGGGCCAGGCTGCGCAGGCAGATCTGGGCCACCGTCGGGGGCAGGTCGGGTAGGTCGGCAAGCGTCGGCGGCGGCCCACTGGCCAGCGCGGCGCTGAGCTGCTCCCAGGTGTCCGCCGGGTACGGGACCCGGCCGGTGAGCGCCTCGTGCAGCAGTACGCCGAGCGAGTACACGTCGGTGGATGGCTGGGCCGGCGCACCGTCGAGGCGTTCCGGGGCCACGTACGCCGGGGTGCCAAAGGTGTCGCCGTCCTCGTCCTCGTCGGGCGCGCCGATCCGGGTCGCGATGCCGAAGTCGAGCACCTTGACGCCGGTGCCGGTCATCATCACGTTGGCCGGGGTGATGTCCCGGTGCACGATGCCGAGCCGGTGCGCGGCGGCCAGCGCCTCCGCGACCTGCGCGCCTACCTGGACCGCCTCGGGCCACGGCAACGGACCCTCGGTGAGCCGCAGCTTCAGCTCCTCGCCGTTGAGCAACTCCATCACCACGAACGAGGTGATCGAGCCGTCCGGGTCGACCGTCTCGCCGTAGTCGTGCACAGAAGTCAGGTGCGGGTGCACCAACTGGGCGGCGGCCCGTGCCTCCTCGCGCACCATGCCCCGGAATCGCGCGTCGGCGGCCAGCGACGGGGCGAGCACCTTGAGCGCGACGACCCGGTCCAGCACCTCGTCGCGGGCCCGCCAGATGACCGACATGCCACCGGCACCGATCTGGTCCAGAAGTCGGTATCTGCGGGCCAACAATCGGCCCGGATGCAGCGCTGCCTTCACGGATCGCACCTGCCTCAGGGGTGGGAGCGGTATCAGGTTGCGCGAATGTGTCCTGCCTGTCAACGTCGCCGCCACCGGCCAGCGGCGGGCGGTGCCTGCCGTGCGCTGACCGCCGGTCGACCGCGTCCTGCCGACCGGCGGCGGGCCCGTGCCAGGATGAGGACATGGCGGCGGGACCGGTGGCGTTCGTGCTCGGCGGCGGGGGAGTGCTCGGCGCGGTCGAGGTCGGCATGTTGCGCGCGCTGTTCCGCGCCGGCATCCAACCCGACATGGTGCTCGGCACCTCGATCGGCGCGGTGAACGGCGCGCTGGTCGCCGCCGACCCGTCGGAGGCGGTGACCGACCGGCTGGTCCGGCTCTGGGCCTCGCCGGAGGCGAGCGAGGTGTACGGCGACTCGGTCGCCCGGCAGCTACGCCGCTTCGCGGCCCGCACCCACCTGCACTCACCCCGGCCGCTGCGCCGCCTGCTGGAGAACGAGCTGGGGGTGGAGACCACCTTCGCCGATCTGCGGGTGCCGTTCCGTTGCTGCGCCGCCCACATCGAGCGGGCCGCCGAGCACTGGTTCGACAGCGGACCGGTGGTGCCGGCGGTCATGGCGTCGGCGTCGGTGCCGGGTCTGCTGCCGCCAATGGAGATCAACGGCGCGCACTACGTGGACGGTGGGATCGTCAACTCCATCCCGATCGGCGAGGCGGTGGCCGTCGGCGCCCGTCGGATCTACGTCCTCCAGGTGGGTCGGATCGAACGGGAGTTGACCCCGCCTCGCCGGCCATGGGAGATCGCGCAGGTCGCGTTTGAGATCTCCCGCCGGCACCGCTTCTTCCGGGAGATGGCGGCCCTGCCCGAGGGGGTGGAGGTGCACGTCCTGCCGACCGGCGGGCTCGACCCACGGGACGACACGCCGTGGGCGTACCGGGACATGGCGGCGGTGGGACGGCGGATCAGCCGGGCGTACACCGCCTCCCGGCGCTACCTCGCCACCCACCTGGAGCAGTGATGCCGCTGCCTCCCCGGTGGCTGCGCCGGCTGTTGATCGCCCCCACCGTCGTGCTGCTGGCCTTCCTCGTGGTCACCACGTTGCCGGTCTGGGCGCTGCTCGCCGCAGCCGCGTCCCCGCTGGTCCCGGGTCGGTTACGCCCGCTGCGGCTGCTCTGGATCGGCTGCTTCTACCTGGTCTGGGACGCGGCCGCGCTGCTCGCGCTCTTCGTGCTCTGGGTCGCCTCCGGCTTCGGCTGGCGAGCCCGGTCTCCGGCGTTTCAGCGCGCGCACTACATGCTGGCCGGCTGGTTCCTGCGGGTGCTGTTCTGGCAGGCACGCTGGACACTGCGGTTGAGCATCGACGTGGTCGGCACCGACCCGGACACCGCCCTGCCCGGCCGGCCCGAGCTGGTGCTCTGCCGGCACGCCGGGCCGGGCGACTCGTTCATCCTGATCCACGGGTTGGTCAACTGGTTCCACCGGGAGCCCCGGATCGTCCTCAAGGACAGCCTCCAGTGGGATCCGGCGATCGACGTGCTGCTCAACCGGCTGCCCAACCGGTTCATCGCGCCGACCCCGGAGCGCGGCGAGGAGACGGTGCGCCAGGTCGGGCACCTGGCCAACGGCCTGGACGACAACGACGCGTTCGTGATCTTCCCGGAGGGGGGCAACTTCACCCCCAACCGACGGCTGCGCGCCATCGCCCGGCTGCGTTCCCTCGGCCTGGAACGGATGGCCCTGCGCGCCGAGCGGATGCGCCACGTGCTCGCCCCGCAGCCCGGCGGGATGCTCGCCGCGCTGGATGCCGCCCCGGACGCCGGGGTCATCTTCGTCGCCCACACCGGGCTGGACCGGATGCTCACCGTCGCCGACGTGTGGCGGGAGCTGCCGATGGACAAGCGGATCGTGATGCGGTTCTGGTCGGTGTCGCCGGAGGACGTGCCGACCGGACGGCAGCAGCGCATCGACTGGCTCTTCGACTGGTGGGCGCAGATAGATGCGTGGATCGCTAGTAATCGGGACATTGCCGCGTAGGGTGCGGTCGTGGACGAGATCTGCGTGGTGACGACGGTGGTGGATGCGCGTTCGGTCGCCGATGTGCTGGCGGCTGCGGCCGTCGCAGGCAGGCTCGCCGCCTGCGCCCAGGTGGGTGGTCAGGTGGACAGCACCTACTGGTGGCGGTCCGGAGTGGAGACGAGCACCGAATGGTCGGTGCAGTTCAAGACCGCACCGGATCGGCTCACCGCGTTGGTGGACCAGATCCGGGTCAGCCACCCGTACGAGGTGCCGGAGATCCTGGTGTCCAGGGTGGAGAGCGGCAACCCCGACTACGCCACCTGGGTGTTCGAGCACACCCGAGCCTGAGTACGCGCACTCTGGGTCGGGCCCCGGTCGGCTGTCGATGATGACCGGGTGGATGACACCCGCTACCCCTGCCCCGCCTGCGGTGCACCGGCAGACCTGAGCACCGGTTGCACCGGCTGCCTACGCGCGCCCGACCCGATCGCCGCTGAGGTGGTTCGGCTGGGCCGGGAGGTCGCCGAGCTTGAGCCGCAGGTGGAGCGGGCCCGTCACGCGTACACCGAGCTGGCCGGACGCCTGTCGGCCGTGTCGCGGCGGCGGGCCGAGTTGGCGTCGGTCGTCCGTGCCGGGTTGGCTGCTTCGGCCGTGGCGCGCTCGGCGTCTCCGGTCGGGCCGGTGCCGTCCATCGGCCCAGGCACCGGGGTCGCGGCGGGTCCGAGGCCGGGTGCGGCGGAGGCGTCGACCCGGACGGTCCAGGGTCTGCTCTTCGTCCTCGGTGGACTCCTGCTGGGCACTGCGGCGGTGGTGTTCACCGCGGTGGCGTGGGCGGCGGTGGGGGTCGGTGGTCGGGCGTTGATCCTGGCGGCGTTCACCGCGCTGGCGCTGGGCGTACCGCTGGTGGCGGTCCGTCGAGGGCTGCGCGGCACGGCGGAGACGTTCGCTGCGGTGGGGTTGCTGCTGGTGGTGCTGGACGGCGTCGCGGCCTGGTCGGTGGACCTGGTCGGCGTGGCCGGCATGCCGGGCAGCCGGTACGCCGCGCTGGTCGGGGGGGCCAGCGCGGCGGTCGCCGTGGCGTACGGCCGGTCCAGTCGGTTGACGGGGCCCTGGTTCGCCGCCCTGCTGGCCGCCCAGCCGGTGTTGCCGCTGCTCGCCGCCGAGGCCCGGCCGGGGGCGGCCGGCTGGGCGGTGGTCCTGCTCGGGGTGGCGTTGCTGAACCTGGCCGTGTTGGCCACGCTGCGCGGCCGGGACGGGGTGGCGCAGCTCGTCGGCCGGGTGTCGGCCGGCATCGGCCATGTCGCGGCGCTTGTGGGCGCTGCGGGATGCGCGGTGGTGCCGCTGGTCAGTGGGCGGGCGGGGGGCTCGCCGCTGCTGGCCGGGGTGCCGCTGTTGCTTGTCGCGCTGACCGGGCTCGGTGCGGCCTGGCTCGTCGGGGGGCGGGCGTTGCGGGCGGCGGCGGGCGCGCTGCTGGTGCCGGTGCTCGCTGCCGCCCTGCTGCGCCCGGTGGCCGAGCTGCGGCCGTCACTGCTGCTGCTCGCGGCGGCGACGGTGGCCCTCGGGCTGGCCGCTGCCGTGCGGCTCCTGCCCGGGGAGGCCGGGGCGGTCGGGTCGACGGCGGTCGGCGCCGTCGGTTGGCGGACTGGCCCCCGCGCCGGTGCGCTGTTCGTCGCGGCGGGCACCGCGCAGGTCACCGTGCTGATCACCATCGGGCTGGCGGTCGCCGCCATCGGCCGGTCGCTGCCGCCGTGGGGCGGGGCCGAGGTGGGCCCGGACCTGCACTGGGGCTGGCAGTTGGCACCCGCCGTGGCGCTGACGCTCGGCGCGGCGATGCTCCTGCTGCCTCGGCGCGCGCGGGTGGTGCTCGCCACGGCCGGCGCGGTGGCGGTGCTGTTCGCCGTGCCCGCCGGCTGGACGGTCTCCTGGCCCCAGGTGGTCGCCATCGACCTGGTCGGCGGGGTCGCGCTGCTACTGGCCGTGCTGGCCCGCCCGACCAGCCCACCGGCCGTCCTGCTCACCCGCGCGCTCGGCGGTGCCGCCCTGCTCGGGCACGGGTTGCTGGTCGCCCTGGCCGATCCGACCGGCGTCCTGGTGGCGCTCGGCGTCATCGCCGTGGCCGGGCTGGCGCTGGCGGTACGACGGGGGGCCGGGGCGTACCGGGAGGTGGCCGGCGCGGGTCTGCTGGTCGCGCAGCTCGCGCTGCCCGGGATCGCGGCGGCGGCGCTGTTCGCCGGGGGTGCGCCGCCCTGGTGGCAGGCCCGGCTCGCGCTGGCCGTCGCCGGGCTGCCGCTGGTCGCGGTGCTCGCGGCGCGTCGCCACCGGGTGGAGCTGGTCGGGTACGCGCTGACCGGCGCCGTCGTGGCGGTGACCGGGCCCGCTCTCGCGCCGCTGTTCGGGGTTGGCGACGAGCCGCTCGCGCTGTACGTCGCGCTGGCGGCGCTGGGCGTCGCGCTCGTCGGCCTCGGGGACCGGCCGACGGCCGACGAGCACGAACCGGCCCGGTCGGTGGTGTTGCTAGCGGCGGTCGCAACGCTAGCGGCGGTCGCAACGCTGGCGGCCCTGCCGACGGTGCTGACCGCGCTGGTGTCGCCCTATGGCGGCGGGGATCGGGTGTGGTCGGGGGTGCCCACGGTCGTCGCCGACCCGACGGTGCTCCCGGTCGGGTTCGCGCTGGTCGTGCTGGCGGTGGCCGCCGCCTTCGCCGGTCGGCGAGTCGGCCAACCGGTGCTGCCCGCGTTGCCGTTCGCCGCAGCGGCGCTGCCGGTGCTGCTCGTCGCGATCGGCGTGCCCTGGCCGGTGCTGCCCGCCGCCGTCCTGCTCGTCGGCTCAGCGGCGCTGCTGTTCGCCGCGATGGCCACGGCCCGCCCGGCGCTCGCACCGATCGCCGTACCGGTGGGTGTGGTGCTGGTGGCCTCCGGTGTGGCGGGTCTGCTGGCCACCCGCGCCGGGACGCTCGCGGCCGAGGGCGTGCTGCTGGTGGTGGCGGTCGCCGTCGCCGTCGGGGGGCGCAGGTTCGAGGTCCGGGTCACCGGTGCTCTCGCCGCCGTGGGTGCGGCGTCCGCGTTGGCGGTGACCGCCCCGCTCGCCGGCGGGCTGCCGGTGCGGGCTGCCGCGTACCCACTGCTGGCGGTGGCCGCGGTGGTGCTGGCCGCCGCCGCGCTCACCCCGGCGCGGGCCCGGCTGAGGCGGGTGCTGGACGCCGCCGCGCAGGTCGTCGTGCTGGTGGCGGCGGTGCTCGCCGTCGAGGTGGCCCGGCACCTCGCCACCGTCTGCGTGCTCTGGGGTGTCGCCGTCGGGCTGCGACTGCTGCGCCGGGGCGAGCCGGCCGGTCGACGTTGGGCGTTCGCCGGCATCGCCGCCGGCAGCGAACTGCTCGGGGCCTGGGTGCTGCTGGCCGCCGGTGGGGTGACCGTGCTGGAGGCGTACACCCTGCCGGCTGCGGCGCTCGCCCTCGGCGCGGGTCTGCTGGCGCTGCGCACCCGGCCCGGTCTGACCAGCTGGCCGGCGCTCGGCCCGGGGTTGGTCGCGGCGCTGCTGCCCAGCCTCGTGTCGGTGCTGGCCGGGGCGGACCCGCAGCCGTGGCGACGGCTGCTCCTCGGTGCGGCGGCGCTGGGCGTGGTGCTGGTCGGCGCGTCCCGCCGCTGGCAGGCGCCGGTGCTGCTCGGCGGCGGGGCGCTGACGCTGTTGGCGCTGCACGAGCTGGCCCGAGGGTGGGATCTGCTGCCCCGGTGGATCTACCTGGGAGTCGGCGGGCTGGCGCTGGTCGGGCTCGCCGCCAGCTACGAGCGGCGGCGACGGGACCTGGCTCGACTGCGCGCTGCGGTGGGCCGGCTGGGCTGAGCCGAACCACTAGGGGTAGGGCCCGCCCTACCCCCTATTCGGGGGTTGTCTGGGTTACTCACCGCTACCGCGACCGGCAGACTGACAATAAGCCCGAACCATCCTGGTACGGACGTAAGCGAAACGGGAGCATCGATGGCGCTCGGAGCGGTGGCAGAACCGCCGGTACGACGGCGAGGCAGTGACTACGCACAGTTGTCCCGACGGATCAGCCAGGCTGGCCTGCTGGAGCGGCGCCCCGGCTGGTATGTCACCCGCATCGTGCTCACCCTCGGCGCCTTCGTGGCCGGCTGGGTGGCCGTGTTCCTGCTCGGCGACTCCTGGTGGCAGCTTCCGCTCGCGGCGTTGATGGCGGTGGCCACCACCCAGGTCGCGTTCCTCGGTCACGACGCCGGGCACCGCCAGATGTTCCGTCGGCGTGGCGCCAGCGAGTTGGTGGGGATATTCGCCGGCAACGTGGCGGTGGGGATCAGCTACGGCTGGTGGGTCGACAAGCACAACCGGCACCACGCCAACCCGAACCACGAGGACGAGGACCCGGACGTCGGCGCTGGGGCCCTGGTATGGACGCCCGAGCAGGCGTTGGAGACCCGGGGGTTCGGCCGTTGGATGGCTCAGCGGCAGGCGTACTTCTTCTTCCCGATGCTGCTGCTGGAGGGCCTGAGCCTGCACGTGGCGAGCATCCGGGCGATCGTCGGTCGAGAGGACGGCAAGTTCACCGTTCCGATGCGGCACCGGGCGGTCGAGGCGGTGCTGCTCGTCGCGCACACCGTCGGTTACGTGGCGCTGCTGTTGGCGGTCATGTCCCCGGTCAAGGCGCTGCTCTTCGCCGTCGTGCACCAGGCGCTGTGGGGCCTCTACATGGGCTGCGCGTTCGCGCCGAACCACAAGGGCATGCCGATGCCGACCGCCGAGGACGAGCTGGACTTCCTGCGTAAGCAGGTGCTGACCTCGCGCAACGTGCGGGGCAGCCGGCTGGTGGACACCACGCTGGGCGGTCTCAACTACCAGATCGAGCACCACCTGTTCCCGAACATGCCCCGCGCCAACCTGCGCCGGGCCCAGCCGATCGTCCGGGCCTACTGCGCCGAGCAGGGCCCCCGCCGCGTCTTTGTGGAACGAAGATCCGGCGGAACAGAAGCAGGGGAGGCGGCGTGGCGCTCGATCTCATCGGCGCGGCTCGAGATCTGATCCGGGCTACCGACGATGTTGATACTCGACTGATTCCTGTGGCGACGCGCGAGTTCATTGAGCAGGTGACGTTCGCATCCGCCGATGAAATCACCGCAATGCTTCGAGAGGTCCTGGCGGATGACTGGATGGCGTTAAGTCCATGGGCTCGCAATCTGGCATACCGCCTTGCCTGTCTCCAGCGTCCGGACGATCCAGAGCTGTTACGAGAAGCCTCAGTCGACCTCCTCTCGTTCGGCCCGGACTGGGACGAATATGCGGATCGACTCAAAGATCAGGCAGACCGATTAGTGAACTGAGACCCGCGCAAGGGTGATCCGCCCCTTCAAAGATCTTGGCGCGGGCAGCCCGCCCCGCTGTGCCGTCTCCTGGTGGCGTGTCCGGCTCGTCGGGCGCGCCACCGGTAGGGTCTGGTCACATGGCAGACCTGCTCACCGCAGAGGCGGTGCGAGAAGGGCTGAGCGGGTTGACCGACTGGTCGGGTGACCCGAGCGGCATCGGTCGTACCGCCCAGCTCAGCAGTTTCCCGGCCGCCATCGCGGTGGTGGACCGGGTGGCGGCGGTGGCCGAGGAGCTCGACCACCATCCCGACATCGACATCCGATGGCGGACCCTGACCTTCCGCTGTGTCACGCACTCGGCCGGTGGGGTCACCCACCGGGACATCGAGCTGGCCCGGCGAATTGACGACATCGTCCGGAGTGCGGCATGAGATTCGAAATCAGCAAGGTTCTGGACGCCATCGAGGGCCGGGTCTGCACCGACCCGTTGCTGGCCCGGGCCGTGATCGACCTGGCCGAGGTGATCCGCTACCAGGACATCGACGGTGGCCGGCCGGCCAGCCTGCTGCGCCTCGGCATGGTCATCGACGCGCTCTCCCGCGAGTTGGAGGAGGACAGCGTCCAGGTCTACGCGGTGGTACACCGGGCGTTGCTCTCCGACGCCGACCTCACCTCCAACGAGCGGATGGTCGTCCGGCGCTGGGCCGACGACGGGCTCGTCGAGGTGCTCGACAACCCGGGTGACCGGATGTTGGAGGTCGCTGACCTGCTCGGCCTGCCGGTGCTCAGCCGGGTTCGCTTCGACGGGTTGCGTGGTCGGTTCCCGTGGCTGGTGGAGCAGCCCGGTCGGGTGGTCGCGCCGGTGCCCGGCGCCGGTGGGCCGGTGTTCATCGCGCACGTCGGTGGTGGCCATTCACCGGTGGCCGGCAAGCCCTCGTCGACCGGCGCCAAGTTGCTGGCCCGCCAGTGGCGCTGCCCGGAGTCGGGCTGTGCGCTGTTCGGCAGCGGTGGTGGGGGCGGTGCCTTCGCCGACCTGGCCCGGGTGGTCGAACGCAGCCCCGCTGGGCAGCCGCCTCCCGCGCTGCGCAACGGTGTGCCGACCTGCCCCCGACACGGCGCACGGCTCGGTGACGGCGGCCCGCGTCCGCGTACCGAGGTGCTCGCAGTGCGCGTCGGTGGCCTGGTCCGGCGGCGGTTCGTGCTCAGCGAGGAGCAGCCGGTGGTGGTGGGCCGGGCTCCGGAGCAGCACGGCGGGATCATGCTTGGGCAGTGGCTCAACGACGAGGCCCGGCGCTGGATCAGCCGTGGCCACGTCCACTTCGAGCTGCGGGTTGGCGAGGTCATCGTGACCGACATGAGCACCAACGGCTCCGGCATCCGCCCGGGCGGCTCGATGGCCGAATCGGACCGGATCCCGCTGGCGCCACAGCAGTCGCGGGTGCTGGGCGAGAACGACATGGTGGAGCTGTACCCGGGGGTGCAGATCGGCAGGGCCGAGGAGCTGCCCGCCGGTGCCCCGTTCACCCCCACCTCGGTGATGGCCGAGGCCCCGACGATGGCCATGCGCATACCCCGCCCCTGACGCGAAAGCGGGCGTCGGGATCCCGACGCCCGCTTTCACCACGTTCAGGTCAGCCGGCCAGCACCTCGGCCAGCTGGGTCACCGCCAGGTCGATCTCCTCTTCGGTGATCACCAGCGGCGGTGCGAGCCGGATGGTGGAGCCGTGGGTGTCCTTGGCGAGCACGCCGCGAGCGGCGAGCCGCTCGCACGCCTCCCGCCCGCTCATCAGCGCCGGGTCGATGTCCAGACCGGCCCACAGGCCACGCACGCGTACGCCCACGAGACCCTTGCCGAGCAGTCCTTCCAGGCCGGCCCGCAGTCGCTCACCCAGCTCGGCAGAGCGACGCTGGAACTCGCCGGTGGCCAGCAGCCGGACCACCTCGATGGCTACCGCGCAGGCGAGCGGGTTGCCGCCGAAGGTGGAGCCGTGCTGGCCCGGCTTGAGCACGCCGAGCACGTCGCTGTTCGCGGCCACCGCGGAGACCGGCACGATGCCGCCGCCGAGCGCCTTGCCGAGCAGGTACATGTCCGGCACGACGCCCTCGTGGTCACAGGCGAAGGTCTCGCCGGTACGCCCCAGACCCGACTGGATCTCATCGGCGATGAACAGCACGTTGCGCTCGGTGCAGACCTGTCGTACGCCCGGCAGGTAACCCTCCGGCGGCACCACCACGCCCTGCTCACCCTGGATCGGCTCCAGCAGCACGGCCACGGTGTTCTCGTCGATCGCGGCCGTCAGGGCCGCCAGGTCGCCGTACGGCACGACCGTGAACCCCGGGGTGTACGGCCCGAAGTCGGCGCGGGCGTCCTCGTCGGTGGAGAAGCTCACGATGGTGGTGGTCCGCCCGTGGAAGTTGCCCTCGGCGACCACGATGTTGGCCTGACCGGCGGGCACGCCCTTGACCTGGTAGCCCCACTTGCGGGCCACCTTGATCCCGGTCTCCACCGCCTCGGCGCCGGTGTTCATCGGCAGCACCAGGTCCTTGCCGCACAGCTCGGCCAGCTCCCGGCAGAAGTCGGCGAACTGGTCGTGGATGAACGCCCGGCTGGTCAGCGTCAATCGATCCAGTTGGGCGTGCGCGGCGGCGATCAGCTGCGGGTGCCGGTGACCGAAGTTCAGCGCCGAGTAGCCGGCCAGGCAGTCCAGGTAGCGGCGGCCGTCCACGTCGGTGAGCCAGGCGCCCTCGGCGGACGAGATCACCACCGGCAGCGGGTGGTAGTTGTGCGCTGTCCAGCGCTCGGCGTCCCGGACCGCTCCCGGCGTACGCAGGATGTCATCCACGATCACTTGCTTGCCTTTCCCTGACGGAGTCGCAGCGTGCAGCACTTCGGTCCGCCGCCGGCCTTACGCAGCTCGGACAGGTCGACACCGATGGTCTCGTAGCCCCGGTCGCGCAGCTTGGCGGCCAGGTCGGTGGCCTGCGCGGGCAACACCACGTGCCGCCCGTCGCTGACCGCGTTCAGCCCCAGCACCTCGGCGTCGGCCATGCTGGCGTGCACCGCGTCCGGGAAGAGCCGACGCAGCACGGACTGGCTGCCGGGGGAGAACGCCTCGGGCAGGTACGCCACGGTCCGCTCGTCGAGCACGGTCAACGCGGTGTCCAGGTGGTAGAAGCGCGGGTCGACCAGCTGCATGGTGACCACCGGGTAGCCGAAGACCTCCTGCAACTGGGCGTGCGCGGCGTGCGCCGTGCGAAAGCCGGTGCCGGCCAGCAGGTGGTCCCCGGCCAGCAGGACGTCGCCCTCTCCCTCGTTGACGTGCTTCGGGTCGTACATCTCGAAGCCGGCGTCCTCGAACCAGGCCCGATACGCGGGCGCCTCGTCGGCGCGCTGCGGGTCACGGAACTGGACGGCCATCGCCTTGCCGTCGATCACGGTGCCGCCGTTGGCGGCGAAGACCATGTCGGGCAGGCCGGGCACCGGAGTGATCTCCTCGACGGTGTGGCCCAGGTCAAGGTACGTCTGGCGCAGCTGCTCCCACTGCCGGACGGCCAGCGCGGCGTCGACCGGCGCGCTCGGGTCCATCCACGGGTTGATCGCGTAATCGACGGCGAAGTACGTCGGCCGGCACATCAACAGGCGCTGGCTCGTGGCGTCCATCGTCATTGTCCTGCTCCCAGGGGTCGGGCGCGCCCGGCCACCGTGGCCCACGGGCTGGCGCCGTTGCTCAACGTTATGCGGCGTCAGCAGCAGGATCCACCGCTGAGAGTTGCGCAGACCGAATATTCATTGCGTCTGGGCGGGTACCGGAAGCGATTCGTTGCGCCGGCGCGTGCCGCGCCGGTGTACGGGTCGTGGTCGGAGTGCACGCGCCGTGATCGGGTGCACCGCCTGTGCTCCCGTGGGCGCGGGCGTGGTCGGGGTGCGCGGGCTGTGCTCCGGGGTGCGCGGGCCGTGCTCCGGGGTACGCGGAGGTGATCGACTCGGGCTCCAGGAAAGCGCGGTGTCGGGGCGACCGGGACAGCCCGACTTCCGGGAAGTCGAGTCGATCAGGTCAAGCTGAGGCGATCAGGCCCTGGAAACACTTCAGGGGCGGCGAACCGCCGCCCCTGAAAGGGTGTCGCCCGGCCGGTGAACCACCGGATGAGGTCGGGCTGCCGGCGAACCGCCGGCTGTTCGCCGGTGCATCACCGGCGAGCGGAACAGTGCCCGCTAGAAACGATCGACAAACTGTGAGTCGAGCCACTCGCGGAAGCGCTGCACCCAGTCGCCGTCGGTGGTCGGCCAGTCGAACTGGCCGGTCATCGCCAGCACCCCGATCACCACCGCGGCCAGCCCGATCAGCACGCCGAAGAGCGCGTCGGTCTTGCCGGCGACGTGCCGACGGCGGGTGGCCATCAGGCCGAGCACCGAGAGCACCGCGCCGAACGCGCCGACCCCGATGCCGTACCCGGCGAGCGTCCCGGTCAGTACGAAGAACGCACCGGCGACCGAGACGATCAGGCCGAGAGTGGCGAGCAGGCTGGCCCGCGGCTTCGGGCCACGCGTCACCGGCGGCTCGGGCGTGCTCACGCCCGGGGTCGGGTCGACCGGGCGGTCGGTGGAGACCCGGTCCGTCGTTACCGGGTCCGTCGTGTCGGGTCGCCGGGTGGGGCTGTCGAGGGCGGCGTCGCGCTCGGCGGTGCGCGCCGTGGTCGGGGCGACGGCGGGCCGAGACTCGGTCGCCACCGGGCGGGCAGTGCCGGTGCGGGGCTCCGGTGCGACCGGCCTGGTCGTGCCGCTGACGGGTTCGGGTGCGACCGGGCGGGTCGTGCCGTTCAGGGGCTCGGGTGCGACCGGGCGAGTGGTGCTGGTGCGAGGCTCGGCTTCGACCCCTCGCGCGGTGGCGGCTCGGGCCACCGCCGCCCGCTCATTGGCCCGCCGTTCGGCCTCGCTGGTCTGGCGGCCGGTCGCGCCGGCGCTGCCGTACGTCGTCTGGTTGGCGTCCCGCTCGGTGACGCTGTCGTCGGTCGGGCCGGTCTCGGTGACCTGGGTGTCGCGGCCGTCCACGCGGCCGTCGAGGTTCTCGTCCCGCGTCGGTGCCGGCTCGGACCGGCGGGACAGCGAAGGAATCCTGACCACTACACACCTCCTGATAAATGCGTGGTGGCCGACGGAAAGGGTGGCACCCACGCGGTGTCGCCTCTCGAGTACCCACTTGGGCGTTTCCTGACACCAAGCCTGGGTACGGCCCTCGGCGAGCGGGGCTGGCTATCCTTGGCACCCGTGCCAGAGGGACATACGATCCACCGCCTGGCGGCCCGGCACGCCGAGCTGTTCGCCGGGGACAAGCTGCACGCCACCAGCCCGCAGGGCCGCTTCACCGAGGGCGCTACCCGGCTCTCCGGGACCGTCCTGGAGAGCACCGAGGCGTACGGCAAGCACCTGCTGCACCACTACGCCGGTGAGCTGACGTTGCACGTACACCTTGGGTTGTATGGCAAGTTCGCCGACGGGCCGGGGGAGCCGCCGGAGCCGGTCGGTCAGCTGCGGCTGCGGCTGGCGAGCGATCGACACTGGCTCGACCTGCGCGGGCCCACGGCCTGTGAGCTGCTCACCCCACCCGAGGTGGCCGCGCTGCGGGGCCGCCTCGGGCCGGACCCGTTGCGCGCCGACGCCGACCCGGAGCGGGCGTACGCCAGGATTTCCCGCAGCTCCACGCCCCTCGCCGCGCTGTTGCTGGACCAGTCGGTGGTGGCCGGCACCGGATTGATCTTCGTGACCGAGGCGCTGTTCCGGGCGGGGCTGCCGCCGACGATGCCGGGCCGAGGGCTGACCCGCGCCGGCTGGGACGCGCTCTGGGCCGACCTGGTCGGGTTGATGCGGCTCGCGGTGGAGCACGGCCGGATCGACACGGTCCGCGACGCGCACCTGCCGGAGACGATGGGCCGGCCGGCCCGGGTGGACCGGCACGGTGGCGAGGTGTACGTCTACCGCCGCCCCGGAGCGCCCTGCCACGTCTGCGGCACCGAGATCAGCCGCGGTGCGCTGGCCGGTCGCAACCTCTACTGGTGCCGTACCTGCCAGGGCAGCGGCGGCGCAGAGCGCGGTCAGCCCTCGTCGAGCAACCAGCGGACCACCTCGACCTGATGCGGGAAGACGATGTCGTCTGCGACGCTCCAAGCCAGCGTGTGCCCGATCGTCCAGCCCCGGACCCGCTCCCGGTCCAGCCCCAGCTCGGTGCTGAGCCGGCCAAGCCGGTACCGGACGGCTGCCGGCGAGTGGCCCAACTCGCGGCCGCGCACCATCGGCACGACCGAGAACTCCCGCTCGCCGGTCAGCGGCTTCGGATCGATCGCCAGCCACGGCCCCCGCCCGGCGGCGAGTACATTGCCGGCGTGCAGGTCCTGGTTGACCAGCACCTGCTCACCCTGGCTCGCCGTCAGGTCGCGGAGCAGGTCGAGTGCCGCATCGAGCAGCCGCCGCTCGTACGGCCGGTTGGCCCGTTCCCAGGCTCGGGGCATCCGGTCGATCCAGCCAGCGGCCTCCTCGGCCAACGGGGTGAACGGCATGCCGGCCGGTCGCCAGAGCCGGGGCAGCAACCCGATCACCGTCTCCAGCGCACGGTCCAGCGGAAGGTCGTGCAGGGGAGTGCCGGGTTGGCAGCGTTCCACCAACAGGGCGCGTCGCTCGGGATCATGGGCGAGCAGACGGATCGCCCCGTCGCCGTCCCAGTGGGCCAACGCGTCTGCCTCGTGGCGGCTGTCCTCGTCGGGGTACTGAAGCTTCAGCACCGCCGCCGTGCCGTCAGGCAGGTCGGCGGGGAGTGCCAGTGAGGCGTACGCGTATTGGAAGGGCGGCCCGAGTCGCAGCGACCACCGTTCGGTGCACTCGGCCAGCCACGTCGGGAGCGCGGCCAGCCAGTCCCGACCGGCCGGTGAGCCGCGTACCCAGTCAAGTCCCTCGGGCAGATCCATGTGGCCATCCTGGGCCGTGGGTAACGACGTTCCCGCAGAGGGTCCACAGTGGCTAGCGTAGGACCCGTGCAGATTGGCGTGAACGTACCGAACTTTGCTCCGGGGACTGACCCCGACGTGCTGCGGCGGTGGGCGCAGGCGGTCGAGGGTCTCGGCTTCGACCTGCTGATGGTCTCCGACCACATCGCGGTGACCCCGGACGTGGCCGAGCAGTATCCGGCGCCGTTCTACGAGCCGTTCACCACGCTGTCCTGGCTGGCCGGGGTGACCACCCGGGTTCGGCTGGGCACGACGGTGCTCATCGTTCCGTACCGGCATCCGCTGCTCACCGCCCGGATGGCAGCGAACCTCAACCGGCTCAGCGGCGGTCGGCTCGTCCTGGGCGTGGGTGTCGGCTGGGCTCGGCAGGAGTTCGAGGCGCTCGGTGTGCCGTTCCGGCAGCGTGGCGCGCTGACCGACGACTACCTGCGGGTCATGCGCGAGGCCTGGCAGAACACCGACGACTACGACACCGCGGCGATCCCACTCTGGGTCGGCGGCAACAGCGATGCCGGCATGCGTCGCGCGGTGCTGCTCGGTGACGCCTGGCACCCGCTGCGTCTCACTCCCGGCGACCTTACGGACGCGGTCGGGCGGCTGAAGGCCATCGCCGACGAACTCGGTCGCCCGGTGCCTGCGCTGATGCCGCGGATCGCACTTCAGGAGACTCGCGAACCGGTCACCGCCCCGGACCGACTCGCCGGCGTCGGCACCATCGATCAGATCAGCGCCGACCTCGACCAGCTCCGTGCGCTCGGCGCGGAGACGGTGGTGCTGGATCCGTTCAACGGGGACCTGACCGAGATCCGCCAGCCTGAACGCGCCTGGCGGACGCTCGCGGCCGTGGCCGCGTACCGCAAATCCCAGGAGGACCGATGACCCCCGACGACGAAGAGTTTCTCCGCCGCGCCGTGGCGCTTGCCAGCCGGGCCGGGGCGTCCGGCGAACGGCCGTTCGGCTCGTTGCTGGTCGGTGCGGACGGCGTCGTGCTGATCGAGGACCACAACACAGTGGTCTCCGACTCGGATATCAGCGCCCATCCGGAGTTGAAGCTCGCCCGCTGGGCGGCTCGGCAACTCGCCCCCGAGGTGGCCGCCGGCACCACCATGTTCACCAGCTGCCAGCCCTGCGCGATGTGCGCGACCGCGATCGAGCGGTCCGGCCTCGGACGGGTGGTGTACGCCCTGTCCACCGAGCAGTTCGAGGAGGTCAAGCCGGCGACCCCGCCGCTGCCTCCGGTCCGCTACGAGGGCCCGGCGCTCTTCGACGAGGCACGTCAGCCGATCGACGACTACTACTGATCGGTGCGTTCCCGAGGCCGTACGGTGTGACGCAACCGGAATTGACAGCCGCCCGGCTGCCGGACAGGGTTGACTAGTGACAACGATGTCAACGGACAGAAGGGGAGAAATTGCACAGATGATCCTCTCCTTGCCGCACCCGGTAGGCCAGCCGGTGCGCGGGTGTCCCGTTGACGATTTCCCGGCGCGGACCCGGCCCGTCCGCCGATCCTGGCCGTATGTCCCTTTCCTACCCGACGGTGACCAGCTGAGATGACCGACGTGCCCCGATTCAACGCCGATACGACCCCTGCCACGGCCGGGTCGCCCGACCTGCCCGACCTGGACGGCTTCCTCGCCGACCAGACCCGGACGCTGCTCGACACCGCCCGTCGCGCGGTGCGGCCCGAGGGCGGCTTCTGGTGGCTCACCGATGACCGCACCCCGGATCGCGGCGAGCCGGTCTATGCCTGGATCACCTGCCGGATGACCCACGTGGCAGCCCTCGCCCATCGCAATGGCGACCCGGACGCCGCCGCCCTGGTCGACCACGGGATCGCCGCGCTCAGCACACTGCTGCGCGACGACAAGTACGGCGGCTGGTTCAGCGCGGTGGACCAGCAGGGAGTGCCCGTCAACGATCGCAAGGCCGGCTACGACCACGCGTTCGTCCTGCTCGCCGCCTCCAGCGCCGCACGCGCCGGGCGGCCCGGGGCGGACCAGTTGCTCGCCGACGTGCTGACCGTCGTGCGGGACCGGTTCTGGGACGACGACGCCGGCGCGGTCCGCGAATCGTGGAACCGGGACTGGACGGTCACCGAGGACTACCGTGGCGCCAACAGCAGCATGCACATGGTCGAGGCGTTCCTCGCCGCTGCCGCCGCCACCGGCGACGCGAGCTGGGCCGACCGGGCGCTGCGCATCGCCGAGCACCTGGTGCACGGCGAAGCCGCCCGGCACGACTGGCGGCTGCCCGAGCACTTCACGGCCGACTGGACGCCGCTGCCCGACTACAACCGGGACCAGCCCGCCGACCCGTTCCGGCCGTACGGCTCCACCATCGGGCACTGGCTGGAGTGGGCCCGGCTGCTGCTGGAGTTGGAGGCGGTGCTGCCGCAGCCGCCCCGCTGGCTGCTCGACGACGCCCGTGCTCTGTTCGCCGCCTCCATTCGTCGCGGCTGGGCCGTCGACGGCGCGGACGGCTTCATCTACACCATCGACTGGGATGACCGGCCGGTCGTGCGTACCCGGATGCACTGGGTCCTCGCCGAGGCCATCGGAGCGGCGGTCACCCTGCACCGCCGCACCGGCGACGCGGTCTACCTGGACTGGTACCGGGTCTTCTGGGCGTACGCCCGGCACAACCTCATCGATTACACCGGCTGGCGGCACGAGTTGGACGCGCAGAACCTGCCCGCCGACACGGTCTGGCACGGCCGGCCGGATGTGTACCACGCGTACCAGGCGGTGCTGCTGTCCCGCTCGGCCGTCGGGCTCGGTGGCCCCGGCCCGCTCGCACCGGGGGAGGTGGCGGCGTGATCGTCGTCGCGGGTGAAGCGCTCATCGACCTGGTCGTCACCGCCGAGGGGGAGCGGGCCGTGCCGGGCGGCTCCCCGGCGAACGTCGCGGTCACCCTGGCCCGGCTCGACCAACCGGCACGGCTGCTGGCCCGGCTCGCCAGCGACGAGTACGGTCGGCAACTCGTCGAGCACTTCAGCGCCAACCGGGTGGACCTGGGCTGGGCCGTCCACGCCGAGGAGCCCACCTCGGTGGCGGTGGCCACGCTGAACGCCGCCGGACAGGCCAGCTACGAGTTCCGGCTGGCCGGCGCGGCGGACTGGCAGTGGACGCCGCAGGAGCTGCCCGAGCTGGCTGGCTCACCGGCCATCGCGCTGCACAGCGGGTCCCTCGCGCTCGCGCTGGCACCCGGCGCGGAGGTGCTGGAGGGACTGCTCGCCCGGGAACACCACCGGGACGGGCTCACCGTCTCCATCGACCTCAACCTGCGGCCGAGCATCGTCACCGACCGGGCGGCCGAGCAGCAGCGGGTACGCCGGCAGGTACGCCTCGCGCACCTGGTCAAGGCCAGCGACGAGGACCTGGCTTGGCTCTACCCGGACCGTTCGCTGGCCGACGTGATGACCGAGTGGCGCGCTGCCGGCGTGTCCTGCGCGGTGGTAACCCGGGGCGGTGAGGGCGCCTGGCTGCTCGCGCCCGACGGCACGCTGCACGAGGAGCCGGCGGTACGCACCACAGTGGTCGACACCGTCGGCGCCGGCGACTCGTTCACCGGTGGTCTGCTGGCTGCGCTGGCCGACCTCGACGCGCTCGGCGACCGGCCGGCCGATCGGCTCGCCGCGGTGACCCCGCAGCAGTGGGCTGCGGTGCTCCGAGAGGCCGCCACGGTTGCCGCGTTGACCTGCGGCCGCCGCGGCGCCGACCCACCGACCCGCTCCGAGGTCAACACCCTCCTAACCCCCGCGACCTAAACCCCTAGCCCCGGTCGATCATGGACTTGTGGTGCCCCGCATTCGCCGCGAATTGCAGCGAAACGCCCACCACAACTCCAAGATCGACCGGGCGGGGGCAGGGGCGGGGGCGGGAGC
>NZ_JOAN01000016.1 GCF_000718555.1 Micromonospora chokoriensis | reverse complement strand
CGGGAACTTCCCGGGCAGCTTCGGGTCGAACTACACGACGATCATGAGCGACACGACGAACAACCTGTTCGAGGCCGTGCAGGTCTACAAGCTGCAGGGCCAGAACCGGTACCTGATGATCGTCGAGGCGATCGGCTCGCAGGGCCGTTACTTCCGCTCGTTCACGGCCACCAGCCTGGGCGGTACGTGGACGCCGCAGGCCGCAAGCGAGAGCAACCCGTTCGCCGGTAAGGCCAACAGTGGTGCCACCTGGACCAACGACATCAGCCACGGTGAGCTGCTGCGCACCAACGCCGACCAGACCATGACCGTCGACGCCTGCAACCTGCGCCTGCTCTATCAGGGTCGTTCCCCGAGCTCGGGTGGCGATTACGGGCTCCTGCCGTACCGGCCGGGTCTGCTGACCCTGCAGCGCTGACACCTTGGGCGGGCTCGGCGTCACGCCGAGCCCGCCCGCACCAACTGAAGAAGGAAAGACGGGATACGACATCAAGCAGCGGGACGGGCCCGCGGTCGATGAGTTTGGGATGATGCGCCGGTCGATCCGCCGACATCATCCGACTCGAAGGGATCTCCGCGATGGCAAAGGTCATCTCCACGCTGTTCATCTCGGCCGACGGTGTGGCCGAGATCGACCCCGATTGGCACTTCCCGTACTTCGACGAGAACATGGGTCGCGCCGTCACCGAGGATTATGACGCCGCCGACGTGTTGCTCATCGGCCGCGAGACGTACGACAGCTTCGCCGGTGCCTGGCCCGACCGGGAGGCCGCCGGCGGCGACGACGCGCCGTTCGCCAAGCAACTCGGGGACGTGCGCAAGGTCGTCGTCTCACACCAGCCGCTGGAGTTCTCCTGGCGCAATTCGGAGCTGATCGACGGGGATCTCGTCGACGCCGTCACCGCGCTCAAGGCCGACGCCGGCGTTCGGGGCATCCTCATCCCCGGCTCGATCTCCGTGGTGCAGCAACTGCTTGCCGCAGGACTGGTCGACGAGCTACGCCTGCTGGTGCACCCGGTGGCCGCGCGCAAGGGACGCAAGCTGTTCGACGAGGGCGATGAGGCGTACCACCTGCGAGTGGTGGCCTCGGAAGCGTTCCCGACGGGTGTCCTCCGGGTGATCTACGCGCCGGGCACGGCACCGGTGAAGGCCGGTTAGTACTCCAACGTCACTAGATCTGCCGGCTGGCTTACTCGGCTAGCTCATGAAGAAGATCATGGCCGCGAGGCTTGCCCCCATGGCCAGGTGCTCCCAACGGAGCAGGTCCGTGATCGGTCGATTGCGCAGCCGGACGAGTGCGGCCGCCATCCAGCAGAGGTAAGCCGCCGTGGCGGCGCGTAGCAACACGAGCGCCGCGTCATGGCCGGTGACGGTGCCGTGGTCCATCCGGGGCCCGGCGGCCATGTGGTGGACTGCCATCGACCCGCCGTGTTGATGCATCAGCACGGCGAGCGCCATGAGCACGGCCCCGGCCGTACGGTGCCACTCCACCTCCGGGCCGCGCTCGGTCGGACCGCTGGTGACGAGTGCCACCGCGAAGGCGAGGAGCAGCAGCGCGCCCGCGTACTGCACAACCGGTGCGGCGTCGAGGGTCACCGCGACCATGACAGCCACCATCGCACCCGCGAGCATCCGGGCCCTGCGGGACGCGCCCGCCCGCGGCACGACGCAGCAGCAGGCCGACACCGCGGCCGACCCGAGCATGATCATCTCGAGCATCAGGACGTCACCGCCGGCGTAACGCCGGGGCGTGACCATTGGGCGGTGGGGCGGCCGTTGAGCCGCCACGGGTGACCACTGACCCGCGGCCAACCTTGGGGTGAGTTTTCCCAGTTCTCTTGCCGGCCGTACACGGTGAGGTCCAAGGCGTGGTAGCTGGTCGTCAACGCCTCCACGCCCCGCCCGGTGGTCCAGTAGGTTTCGTAGACCTGGTCGCCGTCGCGCAGGTAGCAGGCGATGAACCCAAATTCGCGACCGTCGGCCAGAGCCGGGTCGGAGTCTTTCGCCGAATACCAGGGGAACGGGTAGCCCATGAACTCCGCGAACGGGGCACTTTCGTCGTAGGGGCCCTGGCAGAACACGGCGTAGGTGACGTCCCGGGCATGCAGGTAGTCCAGCATCTGCATGTGACAGGTCGAGAAGGTGCACCCCTCACACTGATCGCCGTACGGTTTGCCGTCGTGCCACATGTGGAAGTAGGCGATGAGCACCCGGCGGCCCTCGAAAACCTCCACCAGCGGGGTGTCCCCGCCGGGGCCCTGGACCGTCACCGTCGGCATCAAGGTCATCGGCAGCTGACGACGAGCGGCTGCGATCGCGTCTCCTTCGCGGGTATGGGCCTTCTCCCGGACCAGCAGTTCGTTGCGCTCGCGCAGCCAGGTCTCCCGGTCGACGACCGGGGGCATGGCTGCGCTGGACGCGGGGGTTGCCGTCATGGCTGTCTCCTTCGTGGGGTGGGGATTGGTCACAGGTACAGACGACCGAGTCGGCGATCGTCATCGGTGACCGATGACGGATGGGGTCCGCGGTCGTCAGTACGGTTGTGAGGACCACTCAGCCCCGGGGAGATCGCATGTCCGACTCGCCTGACGAGCAGGCGGTCTGGCTGCAGCGCGCCTTCGACGAGCACCGGCGCGAGCTGCACGTGCACTGCTACCGCCTCGCAGGGAACGTCACCGACGCGGACGACCTGGTGCAGGAGGCCTTCCTGCGTGCCTGGCGGGCTCGCGACCGCTTCGAGGGTCGGGCGTCGGCGCGCACCTGGTTCTACCGGATCGCCACGAACGTCTTCCTCGACAGTCGCAAGGCGGCCGGTCACCGGACGGTTCCGTATGGTGACCCGCTGGAGTGGTCCACCGAGCTCGGTCCCTATCCAGACGCCCTGTTGGCCGACGATCCGCAGACCGGTCTCGCCGCCCGGGAGACCGTCGAGCTGGCCCTGATCGCAGCGCTCATGTACCTGCCGCCGCGGCAGCGGGCGGCCTTCGTGCTGCGCGACGTCTACGGCTGGACGCCGCAGGAGATTGCCGGCGCGCTCGACACCGCCGTAGCAGCCGTCAACAGCCTCCTCCAGCGGGCCCGCCACACCCTCCGGCGGCGCGCTCCGTCGGACCCACAGGACTGGCGCCGCCCGCAGCTCACCAGCGAGGACGAAGAGATCCTGCGCCGCTACGCCAACGCGAAGGACCCGGAGACGGTCCGGGCACTGCTCGCCGAGGACGTACGGATCACGATGCCGCCCGAGCCACCGGTCGTCGGGATCGACGCGGCCGCGGAGTTCCTCGGCCGACCGCTCGACTGGCGTACCTTCCCCACCTCGGCCAACGGGCGCCCGGCACTGATCAACTATCTCCGCCGGCCCGGCAGCCCGCACTATGAGGCGCTGGTCGTCGACGTACTCCGGATCGAGAACGGGAAGATCGTAGAGAGCAACGCCTTCATCGGTGCCCGTCACGTCGCCGCCTTCAGCATGCCCGCCACGCTCGAGCCCTAGACGAGTAAGTCTCAAGCTAAGTGGCCGAGTCTGCGCTGGTAGTGGGATCGCCGGGCTCGGGCTTGGGATGTTCGTCGCCAGGTGGACCAGTGCAGGGTGTGCGCTGGGGGTAGTGGCAGGGCGAGGAGTCGGCGGATCTCGGCGACGGTCGACGCGATGATCTCCGGGTCGGGGTCGGGCTGCTGCGCGGTGGTGGCGGCGAGGATGGTCAGGACGGCCAGGGCGAGCATGGCCAGGGTGATGAACCGGTGCCAGCCGGTCCAGCCACTCGGCGGTGGGTATCCGGTCGGCGAGGTCGTCGACGCGGATCAAAGTGCGGCCGTCGTTGACGTGCACGCGTCGGTCGCAGCCGACGGCCAGGACGTAGCCGATCGCGCGGTGTTCCAGGTCAGCGCACAGGCCGGGGTCGGCGCCGTAGACCTCGTCGCCAGTCACCCACCCGACCGGGACTCCGGCGTCCAGCGCGTCGGCGATCATCTGCCGGGCCAGGGCAGGCTTCGTAGCGAACCCGACGTCGTCCGGGACGCCGGCGGCGGTGAGACGCTCGAGCCGGTCGCACCAGGATGTCTCGGGTAGGTAGAGCCGGCGATCGATCATCGCCCGCCCCGCCGGTGACACGTAGGCCAGGAACACCCCGACCTGGCTGTTCTCGACCCGGCCGGCGTCGGCGTCCCACGCCGCCGTACGCAGCAGCCGCTGCATCGCCTGCGGATCGTCGTGACCCGCCCGTTCGGCCAACGTCCAGCAGGTCTTACGTTCCACGCCCGACAGCAGCCCTTCCACGAACTGCCCGGCGGTCCGACGGGGCTCCGCCCAAACGAACCGGTCCGCGACATGTGTCACCGCCTCGTTCAGGATGACCCGCCACCCGGTCGGGTCTACGCTGTGGCACACGGCCACCGCACGATCTTCGGTTGTCCTCACAAACCATCGATGATCAACGCGGTGGCCGTCCTCATGCCCGCGCCACGCCCAACGCCGAAGCCAAGTGACGTTGGAGTATTAGGACGTCGTACGCCCGTGTGAAGATCTCGTCGTGACTGAGTGGACGTACAACGATCGCCCCGTGGGTGTCAGGTTCCTCACCGATCGGATCCCGGAGCCGGGCCGCACCGCGATCGAGGGCGAGCTGTGGGCCTGGATCGTGCGTGGTGAGGCCGACGCCGACGAGTTCGTCGACTTCTTCGATGACGCCGAGGAGCGCTGCGGCGCCACCGACGATGAGCTCAGGGCCGCGCACGAGGCGGCCTTGGCCGCTCGGCGGGAG
The DNA here is from genome assembly GCF_000718555.1 of Micromonospora chokoriensis. Lineage (GTDB taxonomy): Bacteria > Actinomycetota > Actinomycetes > Mycobacteriales > Micromonosporaceae > Micromonospora > Micromonospora chokoriensis_B. The sequence continues at coordinate 162,757 of NZ_JOAN01000016.1, read as the reverse complement.
CAGCAACGCGGGTGGGGTGAGGTGCGCGGCAACGTCACCCGTGCCTTCGTCGAGCTCAACGAGCTGGGGGTGGTGGCCCGGGAAAACTTCAGCTGCTGCGGCACCTGCGCGAGCGCCGAGATCCACGACGAGCGGGACGACTCTCGGCACTGGCACGGGTTTCTCTGGTACCACCAGCAGGACACCGAGTCGCTGCTCGCGAGCGAGGACGGCGAGGTCTACCTCGGCTACGGGGCCTACCCTCCGGCCGACTTCGACGAGGTTGCCTACGCGGGCCTGTCGGAGGCCGAACAGCAGGCCAACTACCAGGCCGACCTGGAACGGCTGCTGGACGACATCGCGTTTCCGGTGCTTCGCAAGCACGGCATGCAGGTGGAGTGGAACCGCAAGCAATCCCGGCGGATCCGGGTTACCGGCGCCCAGTGGTACGCACCAGTTGATTGACCGCTACCGATTCATCCCACACTTCGGACCATTATTTAGTGAGGCCCATCGATATTGACGTGCGACGGCTGCGGCGACAGGATCTCGGGCACCACCACCACCGTGATCCCTCCTGGGAGGCGCCATGCCCCGTCCCCGCTTGCCCCTCCTGCGGTCAGCCACCCGGTTGGCCGCACTCGCCCTCGCCACCGCCGGCGTGCTGCTCACCGTCGCCACACCCGCCAGCGCCGCTGTGCCCACCGGCCGCTACGTTGCGCTGGGTGACTCGTACACCGCTGGACCGTTGATCCCCACCCAGGTCGACCTGAACTGCCTGCGATCCAACCGCAACTACCCGTCGCTGGTGGCCGCGTCCGCCGGCTCGTCGTCGTTCGCCGACGTGAGCTGCTCCGGCGCCACCACTGACGACATCCTCTATGGCGGCAGCGGCCAACTGGGCGTCACGCTGCCACCGCAGCTCAGCGCGGTCACGTCCAACACCGCGCTGGTGACGGTGCAGATCGGCGGCAACGACATCGGCTTCTCCGGCATCATCGGCGACTGTGCGGAGGCGAGTCTGAGCAGCCCGCTTGGATCTCCGTGCAAGAACCGGTACACCGCCGGAGGCGTCGACCAGTTGCAGGCGAGAATCGTCGCCGCCACGCCGAAGGTCACCGCTGTGCTGCAGGCGGTCCGGCAGGCCGCACCGGGCGCGCGGGTCGTGGTGCTCGGATATCCGGCGATCCTGCCGGACAGCGGTTACGGCTGCTGGCCCGTCGTGCCGATCGCCTACCAGGATGTGCCGTACCTGCGTGGCATCGAGAAGTCGCTCAACGCGATGCTGGCCACCGCCGCGAGCGCCAACGGCGCCACCTACGCCGATGTCTACACCCCGTCGATCGGCCGCGATGCCTGCAAGGGCAGCGGCACCCGCTGGGTCGAGGGCCTGGTGCCGCAGAACTCGGCCGCGCCCTTCCACCCCAACGCCCGAGGTGAGCAGGGCATGGCCACCGCCCTGCTGGCCAGGCTGAACAGCTGATCGGACCCGCGCTCGGACGACCTGGTCCCGTCGCAAGCGGCGGGGCCAGGTCGCGGAGGTACCAACGGGGCCCGGTGCTTGAGATCGACGAGTCCGGGGTACCGACGGTGTCATGACGAGTGTGGGGGAAGTCGTCGGAGACCGTTACCGCCTGGTCGAAAGCATCGCCAGCGGTGGAATGGGTGACGTCTGGCGGGCCATCGACGAAACCCTGGACCGCTGCGTCGCGATCAAGATGCTGCGACCTCGGCTCGTCACCGATCCCGGCTTCGGCGAGCGGTTCCGTCGCGAGGCCCGGGCGATGGCGGCCCTGCGTCACCCGGGTGTCGCGCAGGTCTACGACTACGGTGAGGTGTCCCGGCCCGACGCGCCGGTCCTCGCGTACATCGTGATGGAGTGTGTCCAGGGGCAGCCCCTGTCGGAGCGGATCGCCGAGGTGGGCCGGCTGGGTGTGGCCGAGACGATGTCGATCGCTACGCAGACTGCCCGTGCGCTTCAGGCCGCACACGACGCCGGCGTCGTGCACCGGGACGTCAAGCCCAGCAACCTGATCATCGAGCCGGACGGGCACGTCGTACTCGTCGACTTCGGCGTCGCGGTGACGCAGGAGGCGGCCAGCCTGACCGCTACGAACCAGGTCGTCGGCACCGCCCTCTACATGGCACCCGAGCAGGTCACCAGGAGCGAGACCACGTCGGCGATCGACATCTACGCGCTGGGGGCGGTCGTCTACCACTGCCTTTCCGGTAGGCCCCCGCACCAGGGCGAGAACGCGGTCGCGGTGGCGCTGCGGCATCTCGAAGAGGAGCCGCCGCCACTGCCCGAGAACGTTCCGGAGGCGGTCGGGCGGTTGGTCGCCACCGCGATGGCCAAGGAGCCCAGTCGCCGCTTCCCGACGGCGACGGCCATGGCCGCCGAAGCCCAACTGCTCGCGGATCCGTCAGGCCCGTTGGTGCGGACGGCTGTCGGGGCGGCGGTCGAGCGTGCGGAGGTCCGGCGGTCGGTCGTCGGTGGCGCGGCGAAGCGGTCGGGAGGACCTGGGCCGAAGGTGCTCGCGGTGCTTCTCGGATCGATGGCCGCCGCGGCTGCCGTCCTGGTGGTCGCCGATCCCACCGGCATGATGTCGGGCCCGGCCGAACGACCGTCGACGCCACCCGCGGTGTCGCCAACGGGCTCGTCGCAGCGCGAGCCTGGCCCGGGCGTCGGTGGCGGTGAGCCGGCCACCCGCGGCTCTGCGGGCCTGCCGGTCCGAGCGCCCAGCTCCCCGACCCCGACGGTCAGCAGTTCGGCGGGTACGGGGCTGGTTGACCAGTCGACGCCGCCTGGCGAGAGCACCCAGGGTGCCTCCGAGAGCCCTTCAGCGAGCCCGACCACGGCCCCGACGGGTGCAACGACGGTGGCACCGACCGGGACAGCTTCGGAGGAGCCAGGGGAGGAGCCGGCGGCGGAGGAGACGAAGAAGCCGTCCGCGGGGGTGCCGGCAGTGCAGGAGACCGAGGCGCCGCAGGTCTAGTGATGCCAGTCTGGCGTGGCGGCCGAGGCCGCCACGCCAGAGGTGTGGTGTCAGGAGCTGATCAGCGTCAACTGGTACGGCAGGTGATCGTCGGCCAGTTCCAGTTGCCGTTGGCCATGACCGTTATCCCGAAGTTGTTGCCGTTGCCGTTCGGCGTCGCGGTGACGGTGCCGCTGTTGCCGCTGACGTTGGCGTTCCAGCTGTTCTGAATGCTCTGGCCGCCGCCGAGGCCGAGGCTGACGACCCAGTTGTTGGTGCCGCTGACCGCGACGTTGAGGTTGAACCGGTCACCCCACTGCTGGCCGGCGGAGATCGTCGCGTTGCAGTTGCCGGTCCCCGGGTTGCCGGTGGTCGGCGGGGTGGTCGGGTTGCCGCCACCGCCACCGCCTTCCTGGACGGTGATGTCGGAGCTTCCGCTGCTCTGGTAGCCCTCGGTGGCCATGACCTGGTAGCTGTGGTTGGTGCCGAGGTTCAGGCCGGCGCGGGCCCAGGCGTCGAAGTGGTTGGCGGTGGTGATCGTGCCACTCGAGCGCTTGTTCTGGCGGACGCTCCAGAACTGGTAGAACGTCTGGTTGCCGTCGATCGACGGGGCGTTGACCCGCTGACTGCGGAGGATGTCGTAGGTGCCGCCGTCAGTGGTGACCGTGCCCATCCGGGTGGCGCCGCTGCTCGGGTTGTAGCTGCCGAAGTTCTCCACCACGTAGTACTCGATGAGCGGGTTGCGCGTCCATCCGTACAGGGCGAGGTAGGTGTTGTTGTTGCCCGGGTTGTAGTTGCCCGAGTAGCTGACCGTCCGTCGGTTGCCGGTGGCCCAACCCTTGCCGCCGACCCAGTTGTTGGTGCTCCTGTCCCAACTGCTGGAGTAGCGGCCGTTCTCGCGCAGCGTCATGCTGGCGTTGCCGCTGTCCTTCCAGAACGAGAAGTAGTACCCGTTGTGCGTGCCGGTGAGGTTCGACGTGAGGGTCCGGTCGGCCTCGGCGTACGCGTTGGTGGCCGTCATCGTGCCGGCCACGGCCAGGACGGCGGCGCACGCGGCGCCCAGGAGCAGCCGCATCCGGCCGCGCCTGCTTGGCGTGGTGTGAATGGTGTCGGTCATGTAGCTGGTGCCTCCTCGTGACGGCTGGCGGGGGCCAGCGGCGCGGTACGCCTCGGCAGGCTGCCGGTGGTCAGGTAACGGCCACGGCGTCGTACCGCTTGGTGGTGGTGGGCCGGTCGTCCTGCACGACGACCGGAGGAGTGGGTCGTGGTGGTCGGTGCCGACGACAATTGAGTGTCGTCGATGGCGACCGTATTGACCCGGCCGTCCACTTGTCAACAAATTCCGGAAACAGGGCAGCAACATAGCCATCGTCGCCGACCTCTGGCTGGGCAACATCATTCCAGGTCAGTAGTTCGGGGAAGTCTGCCTGACGTCTCGATGGCGGAGCGTCGACCGGGTGGCAGACGCCGAAAATTCCGGAGACTTTCCGGACTGCCGCTAGCTGGCCACGCAGAGCGGTGCGGGGGCCGGCGGGTAACCGGCCGGTCAGCGGCGCCGCAGGGCGTTGAGCCGGGCGGCCTGGCGGGTCAGGTGGTCGCGTTCGGCGAGGTTGGGGGCCTGCTGGGCCGCCTCGGCATACAGCCGCGCCGCCGTTGCCACGTCGCCGTCGCGCTCGTGCAGGTACGCCGCCACCGCCGCGTAGCGGGGCAGCGCCTCGTCCAGCGCCGCGAGCGCCGTCAGGCCAGCCCGGGGCCCATCGGCCTCGCCGAGCGCCACCGCGCGGTTGAGCCGAACGACCGGGCTATCGGTCAGGCGCGCGAGTTCGTCGTACCACTCCACGATCTGTACCCAGTCGGTCTCGGCGGCCCTCGGTGCGTCCGCGTGCAGCGCCGCGATGGCGGCCTGGGCCTGGAACTCGCCCAGCTGGTCGCGGGCCAGGGCCGCCTGCAGGATCTCGACGCCCTCGGCGATCGACCGGGTGTCCCAGCGGCGGCGGTCCTGCTCGGCGAGCGGCACCAGGCTGCCGTCGGGCCTGGTCCGGGCGGTGCGCCGGGCGTGATGCAGCAGCATGAGGGCGAGCAGCCCGGCCACCTCGGGGTGGTCGATCGCGGCGGCGAGCTGTCGGGTGAGCCGGATGGCCTCGGCGGCGAGGTCCACGTCGCCGGAGTAGCCCTCGTTGAAGACCAGGTAGAGGACGCGCAGCACGGTGGCCATGTCGCCGGGCCGGTCGAACCGCACCCCGGAGACGGTGCGTTTCGCCCGGCTGATGCGCTGCGCCATGGTCGCCTCGGGCACCAGGTAGGCCTGCGCGATCTGGCGGGTGGTCAGCCCGCCGACGGCCCGCAGCGTGAGCGCGACCGCAGACGACGGTGTCAGCGACGGGTGAGCGCACAGGAAGTAGAGCTGGAGCGTGTCGTCCACCGTGGGGGCGGGCTCGGGCGTCGGCTCCTCGTCGACGACTGCCTCGCGCCGGCGGCGGGCGGCGTCGGCGCGGGCCGTGTCGAGGAACCGGCGCCACGCCACTGTGACCAGCCAGCCCTTGGGGTCGCGGGGTGGGTCGGCCGGCCAGACGCGGACCGCCTCGACCAGGGCATCCTGCACGGCGTCCTCGGCCGCCGCGAAGTCGATTCCGCGGCGGACGAGGACTCCGAGGACGCTCGGCGTGAGGCTGCGCAGCAGGGCCTCATCCATCTGAGTGGTCACTCCGTGATGGTCGGCGGCTCGCTGAGGAACGGACGCAGCTCCAGCCACTCGTGGATCGGCTTCCCGCCCGCACCCGGGGCGGCCGACAGCTCTCCGGCCAGCTCGACGGCCCGTTCGTAGCTGTCGACGTCGATCACCATCCAGCCGGCGATGAGATCCTTGGTCTCGGCGAACGGGCCGTCGGTGACCGGCGGGCGGCCCGCGCCGTCGTACCGGACGAAGGTCCCCTCGGGGGCGAGCGCCTGACCGTCGACGAACTCGCCGGTTCCCTCGAGCCGGGCCGCGAAGTCGCGCATGTACTGCACGTGGGCCGAGATCTCCTCCGGCGTCCACTGGGACATCGGCACGTCGTTCACGGCGGCCGGGGCGCCCCGGTAGTGCTTGAGCAGCAGGTACTTGGCCATCGTCGTTCTCCTTGGTGCTGGCTGGCGACCCATCGTGGTCACGTTCACTCGGGGGACGGAGCCGGGCACCGGTTCTCGACACGCCGTCCGGATTGTTGCGCTCCGGCAGGTTAACCTGGGGCGAAATGTCCCCCACGGGGGTGTTCGGCGTGGCGCAAAAACTTGATTCGTTCCAGAAAAGTGGGCTAGTGTTCGTCGCGTGACGTCCGACTTCGAGGCGCAGCTGCGGGCTGTCTCGTTGCGCGTGACCCGGCCCCGACTGGCGGTGCTCGCGGCGCTGCGCGACCACCCGCACCTCGGCACCGACGCGGTGATCGCGCTGGTGCGCGCGGGTCATCCCACGGTCTCGCACCAGGCGGTGTACGACGTGCTGCGGGTGCTCACCGACGCCGGTCTGGTGCGGCGCATCCAGCCGGCCGGCGCGACCGCCCGCTACGAGTCCCGGGTCGCGGACAATCACCACCATGTCGTGTGCCGCTCTTGCGGCGCCATCGCCGACGTCGACTGCGCCGTCGGTCATGCCCCCTGTCTCACCGCCTCGGGTGACCACGGTTTCGTGGTCGACGAGGCGGAGGTCGTCTACTGGGGCACCTGCCCCGAGTGCGCGACCGAACGCACGCCCCAGAGATCCGCAAGCTCGGAAGGAAGTACATGAGCGACACCCAGGACAACGGCCCCATCAGTGCGCAGGGCGTGGACCAGAAGGCAGCGGCCGGCTGCCCGGTCGCGCACGACTCGGTGACCGCGCAGGGCAGCGAGAGTGAGAACCCGGCGATCGACTCGCCGACCGCGAAGACCGGCGGGCGTCCGCGCACCAACCGGGACTGGTGGCCGAACCAGCTCGACCTCTCGGTGCTGCACGCCCACTCGGCCAAGGGCAACCCGCTGGGCGAGGACTTCAGCTACGCCAAGGAGTTCGCCAAGCTCGACGTCGAGGCCCTCAAGCGCGACATCGTGGAGGTGCTCACCACCTCGCAGGACTGGTGGCCCGCCGACTTCGGCCACTACGGCGGCCTGATGATCCGGATGAGCTGGCACGCCGCCGGCACGTACCGCATCGAGGACGGCCGGGGCGGTGCCGGCGACGGCGGTCAGCGGTTCGCGCCGCTGAACAGCTGGCCGGACAACGCCAACCTCGACAAGGCCCGCCGGCTGCTCTGGCCGGTCAAGCAGAAGTACGGCCAGAAGATCTCCTGGGCCGACCTGCTCGTCCTCGCCGGCAACGTCGCCCTGGAGTCGATGGGCTTCAAGACCTTCGGCTTCGGCTTCGGCCGCCAGGACGTCTGGGAGCCCGAGGAGATCTTCTGGGGTCCGGAGGACACCTGGCTCGGCGATGAGCGCTACGCCTCCGAGAAGGAGATGGCCGCCGGCGTCGGGGCGACCGAGATGGGTCTCATCTACGTCAACCCGGAGGGCCCGCGAGGCAACGCGGACCCGGCCGCGGCGGCGCACTTCATCCGCGAGACCTTCCGCCGGATGGCGATGAACGACGAGGAGACCGTCGCCCTCATCGCCGGTGGCCACACCTTCGGCAAGACCCACGGCGCCGGCGTCGCCGACAACCACGTGGGCCCCGAGCCCGAGGGTGCACCGGTGGAGGCACAGGGCCTGGGCTGGCTGAGCACCCACGGCAGCGGCAAGGGCGCCGACACGATCACCAGCGGTCTCGAGGTGACCTGGACCGACCTGCCGACGCAGTGGAGCAACCGCTTCTTCGAGATCCTGTTCGGCTACGAGTGGGAGCTCACCACGAGCCCGGGTGGCGCGAAGCAGTGGGTCGCCAAGGACGCCGAGGCGATCATCCCGGACGCCTTCGACCCGGCGAAGAAGCACCGCCCCACGATGCTCACCACCGACCTGTCGCTGCGGGTCGACCCGGCGTACGAGAAGATCTCACGCCGCTTCCTGGAGAACCCCGACCAGTTCGCGTTGGCGTTCGCCAAGGCGTGGTACAAGCTGCTGCACCGCGACATGGGCCCGGTCGAGCGCTTCCTCGGGCCGTGGGTGGCGGAGCCGCAGCTGTGGCAGGACCCGGTGCCGGCCGTCGACCACCAGCTCGTGGGTGACGCCGACATCGCCGCCCTCAAGGCGAAGGTCCTGGAATCCGGGCTCACTGTCGACCAGCTGGTCTCCACCGCCTGGGCGTCCGCCGCGAGCTTCCGCCACACCGACAAGCGCGGTGGCGCCAACGGCGCGCGGATCCGTCTTGAGCCGCAGCGCAGCTGGGAGGTCAACCAGCCCGAGCAGCTCGCGACGGTCCTGACCGCCCTGGAGGGCATCCAGCAGGAGTTCAACGCGGCCGGCGGGGCGACGATCTCGCTCGCCGACCTGATCGTGCTGGCCGGCTCGGCCGCCGTCGAGAAGGCGGCGCGGGACGCTGGCGTCGAGGTGACCGTGCCGTTCCGGGCGGGCCGCACCGACGCCACCCAGGAGCAGACCGACACCGACTCGTTCCGGGTTCTTGAGCCGCGCGCCGACGGGTTCCGCAACTACCTGCGCGCCGGCGAGAAGACCCAGCCGGAGGTGCTGCTCATCGACCGGGCCTACATGCTCAACCTGAGCGCTCCCGAGATGACCGTCCTCATCGGCGGCCTGCGCTCCCTCGGTGCCAACACCGGCGGCAGCCAGCACGGTGTCCTCACCGACCGGCCGGGCGTGCTCACCAACGACTTCTTCGCCAACCTGCTCTCCCCGGGCACCCGGTGGAGCACGTCGAAGTCCGACGAGCACGTGTACGAGATCCGCGACCTGGCCACCGACGAGGTGAAGTGGACCGCCACCGCGGTCGACCTGATCTTCGGCTCCAACTCGCAGCTGCGAGCCCTCGCCGAGGTCTACGCCAGCCAGGATGGCCGGGAGAAGTTCGTGGCCGACTTCGTGGCGGCCTGGACCAAGGTCATGGAGCTCGACCGGTTCGATCTCGCCTGACAGGTTCCCCACCCACGAGCCCCGGTCGATCCGTCACTGATCGACCGGGGCTCGTCGGCTTCTCCGTGCCGTTCGACGCGACACCAGCGCCGTCATCGAACTGACATCCAGCTGCCATTCCCTCGATTACGAATCCCGTGGATGATCTTTTTTGTCTAGTTGATCAGCTGGCGGACGGGCCCTTTCATGGCAAGGTGTTGACCTGCCCGGGCGGCGGGCGCGGACCGAGTCACCCAGGGGAGTCATCGTGGCCCATCCCGACCTTCAGGCCGAGGAGTTGGACCAGCACACCGAAGGCCCTGCGATTCCCCGTCAGCGGGGTGTTGGCGCACCGGCCCGGCGGGTAGTCCCCACCCGGCCGCCTGGCGCGAGCGTCGCGGAGACCGGCTGGCGTCCGCTGCGGATCGCGATGATCGGCCAGAAGGGGATGCCGGCGACCTACGGCGGCATCGAACGGCACGTGGAGGAGATGGCCAGCCGGCTCGTCAGCTACGGGCACGAGGTCACGGTCTACTGCCGCCGCAGCTACGGCGACACACCCGCCGACGGCTATCGGGGCGTACGGCTGCGCCAGACCCACACGATCGCGAGCAAGCACCTCGACGCCATCGTGCACGCCGCGACCTCGACCATGACGGCGATGACCGCGCGGCCCGACATCGTGCACTACCACGGGCTCGGGCCGGCCCTGGTCGCCCCGCTGCCACGCGCTCTGTCCCGAGCGCGAGTGGTGCTTACCGTGCACGGGTTGGACAACCAGCGCAACAAGTGGGGGCTCGCCGCGCGGGCGGTGCTGGGCAGCGCCCACTGGCTCAGCGGGTACGTCCCGCACCAGCGGGTCGCGGTCTCCCAAGGGCTCGCCGCCCACTACGGCACCCGGTTCGGCCGCCCGACGACCTACATCCCGAACGGCGTAAACCCGGCGCGACCGGCGCGGACCCGGCAGATCCAGGACCGGTTCGGGCTGACCCCCGGCGGCTACCTGCTGCTGGTCGGCCGGCTGGTTCCGGAGAAGGCGGCCGACCTGCTGATCCGGGCCTTCCGCCGCACCGAGACCCCGATCCGGCTGGCGATCGTCGGCGGGTCGTCGTTCACCGACGACTTCGTCGACCGGCTGCGCCGCGAGGCCGACGGGGACGACCGGATCGTCTTCACCGGGTTCGCCTACGGCGACCTGCTCGCCGAGCTGTACTCCGGCGCTGCGGGCTTCGTGCAGCCGTCCCGGTTGGAGGGGTTGCCGTTGACGTTACTGGAGGCGGCCGCGTACGGGCTGCCGGTGGTCGCGAGCGACATCGCGCCGCACGTCGAGGTGCTGCACTCCGACGCCGCCGGCGGGCGATTGTTCCGCGACGGCGACGAGGACGACCTGGTCCGGGTGTTGACGGCGCTCCTCGCCGACCTGCCCGGTGAACGGGCCGGTGCGGTGGCGCTGCGCGAGCGGGTCACCGGGAGATACAGCTGGGACACCGCCGCCCGCGAGTTGGAGCGGCTCTATCTCCGCCTGGCTCCGGAGCCGGGCCGCCGGGGCAGGGCACGACTCGCGGTAACCAGCGACTGACCGTGCGGCGTTCGCCGGGTCAGCGTGGGATCAGCCTCGCGGTGGACGGAGCGGTCGGTGCAACGGCCCCTTCTGCCGTCGCGGGGACACCGCTAGATTGAACCGATCTTGTGCCGGGAGAACATCGGTTGGCCGCGCCCGGCAGCGGCCGGGCAGCGCCGATTCAGTTCAGTGGGATCAGTGGAACAACACACGCAGCAGGTGACTCCGCCCATGACCAGCAGGCTCGACCCGACCCGCCTCCTCACCGGCGGCGCGGCGCTGGCCGCCGCGGTCGTGGCGGTGGTCGCGGGTGTCTCCATGGCGGCCGGTGACCGCAGGGGCATGGTGCTGCCTCTCGCGGCGGTCGCCGGGATCGCGGTGGCCGTCCTCGCGCTGACCCGGTTCGCCGGGTACGTGCTACTGATGCTCGCGGTCCGCTCCTGCGTCGACCTGTTCAAGCTGACCGGCCCGAGCGCCGGTCAGGCCGACTCCGCCGGTACGACTCGAGCCACGGACCCCTCCACCCTGCTCGCGGTGCTGTTCCTCCTCGCCGCCGGGCTCTGGCTGGCCGCCCAACTGCGCCGGCACGGGCGGCTGCGTGGCTCCCCGCTCAGCTGGGCCATGCTGCTGCTCGGCGCGAGCAGCCTGGTCAGTGCCCTCGGGGCCAGTCGACCGGCGAACAGCCTGTTGGAGGCGCTGCGGATCCTCACCGTGGTGGTGATGTTCGTGGTGCTGGAACAGCTCATGCCGGACACCGCGGCGATCCGTCGGGTCCTGCTCGCCTGCTACGCCTCGTTGGTGCTGGCGCTGGGCTACACCGTCGTCCTGTCGCTGCTCGGCAACCCGCCGGCCGAGGTGAAGGGCGACTTCACCCGGATCAGCGGCACGTTCAGTCAGTCGACCACGTTCGGCCGCTACCTGATGTTCATGGTGATCTTCGGGTTCGCGGTGTACCGCTTCCTGGGTCGTCGACTGCGGGTGTCACTCGGGGTGCTGCTCGCGTTCTCGCTGCTGTTCCTGCTGCTCACCAATACCCGCAGTGCCCTGCTCGGCGCGGCGATCGGCCTGGTCGTGGTCGCGGCGCTGCACCGCAGCAAGCGGATGCTGGTCACCCTCTGCGTGGTGGCGATCGCCGGAGTGGCCCTGGTGCCCGCCGTCGGCGAGCGGTTCGCCCAACTCGGCACGTCGCGTACGGTCGGCGGCGACCCGACCGGCAACACCCTGGCGTGGCGGATCGGCTACTGGACCGAGATCGTCACGCTCGCCGACCGGAACCCGGTGACCGGCATCGGGCCGAACATGACCCAGCGCGAGACCGACGAGGCGAAGAAGCCGCACAACGACTTCCTGCGGGCGTACGTGGAGACCGGGCTGCTCGGTCTCGGGGCGTACCTGATGATGCTCCTCGCCCTTGCTTACACCGCGCGAACCGCGCTGCGGCGGGCGCCTCCGGGCAGCTTCGAGCGGGGCGTCGCGGTCGGGTTCGCCGGCTGCACCGCCGCGTTCGTGGCGGTCAGCGCCGCCTCCAACGTCATTTCCAACGTGGTCACCCTCTGGTACTTCGTCGCGTTCGCCGCGGCGGCCAGCGCGATCGCCCGCCAACCGGCCCCAAACCTGGTCGGCGAGCAGCCACGCAGCACGTCCATCCCGGTTTGACTGAACGACAGCATTGGGGAAAAAGTGGAGATCGTCGACTACCTGCGGGTCGCCCGGCGGCGCCTCTGGGTACTCGTGGGGGTGCCGGTGCTCGCCACCGGCGCCGCAGCCGCCATCGTCCTGTCCGCGCCACAGCAGCACAGCGGGACCGCGTACGTGGCGGCGCCGGCGCTGGTGGGCGGTGCGGCCGGGACGCAGTACAGCGGCACGCAGGCGGCGAACCAGTTCGTCGCGGCGTTCGGCGCGGCGGTCACCTCGCCCCGGGTCCTCGCCGACGTGGCCGGTGACACCGGCGTGCCGCCGGAGCGGCTGCGCGACGGGCTCGCCATCACCCAGGTCGGCGCGAGCAGCCAGCTGGAGGTGACGTACACCGCCGGTGACCGGGCAACTGTCGCGCCGGTGCTGACCGCGACCACCACCCGTGCGCTCGCCTTCCTCTTCTCCTCCCAGGTCGGCATCGCCACCGGTGAGGTCGAGGCGGCCAACGCCGACGTCACCGCGGCGACCAAGGCGATCGGTGAGTGGGAGAAGGCCAACAAGGTCTCCCAGCCGGACCGGATCTACCAGGCGACGCTTAGTGAGTTGACCAGCCTGCGCCAGCAGCAGCTCTCCATGCAGGCGGTCGGCAACGGCCGGGGCGCCGAAGCGGCTGCCACCGCGATCACCGCCGCGCAGCGCAAGCTCGACGAGCTGGGGCCGAAGCTCCCCGACTACCAGGCCCTGCTCGCTCAGCGGGACGCGGCGACCAACGCACTGTCCCAGGCGCGGGAGGGGTTGCAGGCGGCGCGGGCGCAGGCCCAGGCCGCCGATCCTAAGCAGGTGACAAGCATCGGCGAGGCGCACGAGGTGAGCCGGATGGCGGAGCTGGTGCGTACCGCCCTGCCGGTGGGCGGCGCCGGTCTGCTGCTCGGGGTGCTGCTGGTGGGCGTACTCGAACTGCTCTCGCGGGGTCGTGCCGCCGCCCGCCCGACGGCACCGGCGGCCCCCTCGGTGCCGGCGGAGACCGTGGCCGCGGCACGACCGTGACCGTCCCGGAACACTCCGGCGGGTCGCCGGCCGCGACGGAGGCTGGCGGGTCGCCGGCCGCGACGGAGGCCGGCGACCGGCAGGTACGCGGCATGGCGCGCGGCGGTGTGCTGAACCTGGCGAGCGCGGTGCTCAGCCAGGTGGCGCTCTTCCTGGTCATGCTCTTGCTGGCCCGGGCCCTGGGGGTACCGGAACTCGGCCGGTACGCGCAGGTCTACGCCGTGCTGTCGCTGCTGGGGCTGCTCTCGCTCTCCGGTTTCCGGGCCGGGCTGACCCGGTTCGTGGCGGTGCATCTCGCCGACGACGATCCGGCCGCGCTGCGAGGCGCGATCCGGCTCGGGCTCGGCATCTCGGCCGTGGCGTCGACGGTGATCGCCCTCGGTCTGGCGGTCGGCGCGCCGTGGCTGGCCGGGGCCCTGCACGACCCGCAGCTCACCACCGGGCTGCGGTTGGTGGCGCTGTGCCTGCCCGCCACGACCGTCTGCGAGGCCGCGCTCGCGGCCACCCGAGGTTGGCGCACGCAACGGGCCTATGCGCTCATCGGCCAGGTCTACGAGCCGGCCGCCCGGCTGGTGCTCACCGCGCTGGCGCTCGCCCTCGGTGCGGGCCTGACCGGCGCGTTCTGGGCGCTGGTGGCGGCGAGCTGGAGCGCCGCCGCGTTCGCTCTCGTGGCGCTGGCCCGGATGGTGCGCCGGGTGCCTGCCGCCCGACCCGCGTACCGGCCGGGTGAGCTGTTCCGGTTCTCCACGGTCAGCTGGGTCTCCTCGCTCTCGTCCACCGGGCTGATCTGGGTGGACGCATTGCTGCTCGGCTTCTTCGACTACGGCGCCGATGCGATCGGCATCTACCACGTGGCGACCCGGCTGGTCACCATCGCGGTGTTCGTGCTGGCACCGGTCAACGCGTCGTTCGGCCCGCACCTGGCCCACCTCTACCACCAGGGCCGACTGGACGAGGTACGCCGCATCTACCGGGTCGCCACCGGTTGGGTGCTGCGCCTGTCGCTGCCGGCCTTCGTGGCGTTGCTGGTCTTTCCGGAGCAGTTGCTGCGCCTGGTCGGCGGGCCAGGTCTGGCCGGCGGCGCGGCGGTGACTGTCGTGCTGGCCCTCGGCCAGCTCGTCAACGCCGCGACCGGGCCCTGCGGGACGCTGCTGAACATGTCCGGCCGGGTCTCGGTCAACATGGTCGACAACCTCGCCGCCCTGCTACTCAACATCCTGCTCAACCTCTGGCTCATCCCGGCGTACGGCATTCTCGGCGCGGCGGTGGCCTGGGCGGTCTCGTTGGCCGTGGTGAACATCGCCCGGGTCTGGCAGGTGCGCGCGCAGGTACACACCGTGCCGGTGACGGTGGGCATGGTCAAGGGCCTGGTCGCCGCGCTGCTGGCGTTGGGCGTCGGGTTCGGTGTGCGCTGGCTGGTCGAGGGTTGGACCGCGCAGCTCGTGGTCGGTCTGGCCGCGATCGGGGTGGCGTACCTCGCTGCGGTGCTCGCCCTCGGGCTCAGTCGGGAGGACATCATGGTGTTGCGGTCGGTGACCCGCCGAGGCGGTCGACGCGCCGCCGCCTCCGGCCCCGCCGTCAGGGTCGGCTCGTGACCGGCGGCGTGCGGCGTCAGGTCACCGACCGGCTGCGCCGGGGGGTACGCGCGACGCGGGCGTGGGGACGCGCGGCACGACCGGGCGAGCCCGGCCCGCTCCCGGACTTCCTGGTGATCGGCGGCCAGCGCTGCGGCACCACCTCGCTCTACCACCACCTCGCCGCGCATCCCCGGGTCCGGGTGGCCAGCGGCAAGGAGTTGCAGTTCTTCAGCGTCCACCATGGTCGGGGGACGCGGTGGTACCGGGGGCACTTCCCGCGCCTCGCCTCGGGCGAGCGGACGTTCGAGGCGAGCCCCTACTACCTGTTCCATCCGAGCGTGCCGGCCCGGGTCGCGGCGACCCTGCCGGAGGCACGCTTCGTCGCACTGCTGCGCGACCCGGTGCAGCGGGCGTACTCGCACTACCTGCACACCCGCTCGTACGGGGCCGAGCCGCTCTCCTTCGCCGACGCGCTGGACGCGGAGGAGGACCGGCTGGCCCGGGCGACGCGGGGCGGCCCGGACAGCCCCGCAGCGCACCGGGCGTTGCGTAACTACTCGTACGCGGCCCGGGGTCGCTACGCCGAGCAGTTGGAACGGTGGTTCGCGGCGGTCCCGCGCGAGCGGATCCACGTCGCCCGGACCGAGGATCTGCACGCCGACCCGGTGGGCACGTACGGCGAGATCCTGCGCTTCCTCGGGCTGCCGGCCTTCACCCCCGAGGCGTTCACCCGGCACACCCGTCGCGTCGACCACGGCCCCTCGCAGCTCACGCCGGAGCTGCGGGAGCTTCTGAGCGAGCACTTCGCGCCGCACAACGCCCGCCTGGCCACCCTGCTCGACTGGCACGATCCCTGGCCGGCCGGTTAGCGCACGGTGGCGAGGATCCGGTCCACCGGCTGGTCGGCGCGGAGCAGGACGGGGACGTCGGTCACGGTGGTGCCGCCGCTGGCCGCGCCGAGCGGGGAACCCACCGCCCCGGTCCGCCCGCCCGGTGCCGCCGGCACGGTCACCGGAGTGTTCGACGCCGACCAGAGCACCAGCGTGCTCTGCCCGCCACGGACGAACGCGACCCCGCTCAGCTTGCCGGCCACCGACGGGGGCAGCGGCGTGACGTTGGCGTCCCGGGCGGCGTCGGCCAGCGCCGCCAGCATCCGGCCGGCCTCGCGTTCGGTGCCGTCCGGGTCGAGCAGGCCGTAGCGGACCTCGCTGCCGGCCGCGTTGTTCGGGTTGTACGCCAACGGCAGCCAACTGATCTCGCCGATCCCACCGGCGGCCAGCAGGGTGACCGTCTTGACCATCTCCGCTGCCCGGCTGGCCGGGTCACCGTCGGCGTCGCGCCAGAACTGCCCGACCTCCCACGCCTGCATCGGCGTGCCCGGCGGCGTGGTCGCCCGGAGGTAGTCCAGCAGCGGCGCCACCCCGCTGAAGTGCTCGTAGAAGTGCACCTGCCGGACATCGACGGTGCGGTCGGTCAGCAGCGACTCGGTCACGGCCAAAAAGCGCAGGCTGCGGCTGTTGGTGGCGGTGCCGAGCGCCTTGCGTAGCTGCGCCTCCCCGGTCACCGCCGGGATCTGCTGCCCCCGGGTGCCGACGCGGCGCTGGAAGTACGCCTGGTAGGCGGCGAGGGCCTCGGGCACCCGACCGGCGCGCAGCAGCCGGTCGGCGACACCCATGCCGTACGCGACGCTGCTGATGCCGGAGTCGACCACCCGCGCCTTCGGGTCGGTCGCGCGGATCGTCTCGGCGGCGGCCCGGACCAGCCGCGCGTACTCCTCGGGGCTGCCGGCCCAGTAACTCGGGGCGTTGACCTCGTTCTCGATCGCGTACTCCCGCACCCCGTACGGGCCGTAGCGCTGCACCACCGAGCCGACGAAACGCTGGTACGCGGCGAGGTCGGTGGGCATCGCCGACTCGGTCTTGTTCGCCTCACCCCGGGTGTAGCGGGCGGTGCCACCGGTCGCCCAGCACACGCCGGTGCGGATCTTCAGGTGCAGGGTGATGCCCAGGTCCCGGCTGCGGGAGGCGACCTCGTCCAACCCGGCCCAGTCCGTCTGCCCCGGGGCCCGTTCGATCTCGCACCAGGAGATCTCCTCGTACGTCGCCGAACCGGCGATCCGACGTAGGTACGGCGCGAACTGCTGGTAGCGCGACCAGTCCCAGTGCGCGCCGAAAGGGTTGCTCACCGCGCCGGCGGTGCTGGTGGCCCCGGGTGCCGGAGTCGCGGAGGGGGTGGCGGCCTTCGGTGGATCGTTGTCGCCGGCCGTGCAGCCGGCGGTGAGCGCGAGGGTGGCGGCGAGGGTGGCGGCGAGCGCGCGCAGCCGGGCCGGGCGGGTCACCGGTAACCCAGGGCGCGCAGGGTCGGCCCGGAGAAGACCCAGACCAGCAGGCGCAGGAACGGGTCGAGTTCGCGGCGGTAGGTGCCCACCCGGGAGCCGTAGATCGGGTCGGTGACGCTCGCCGCCGCCCGCCGCTTCTCCGCCTCGGTGGTGTACTTCTGGGCCACGTCGTGCTGCTTGCTGTCGTAGTCGAGGATGCCGTCCTCCCACGGCTCGCCGAGGAACTCGAAGAGGCCCCGCATCGTCTTCTCCGGCTCGCTGACCGCCTGCTCGTAGCGCAGCTCGTAGTAGCGGTCCGCCGGCAGGGTGGCGCCGAACGCCCGCGCGGTGCGGATGTAGCGCGGCCACTTCACCACGCACTTCACCGCCGACCAGTAGCCGAACCGTTTGCGGTGCGAGACCACCACGTCGCGTCCGTCCCGGATGAGGTGCACGATCTGGGCGTCCGGGAAGACCTCGGTGACGAAGTCGAGCGACATCGCGTACAGCGGGGTCTTGTCGGCCCACCGGGCCTTGCCCCGCGCGGTGGCGTAGTCGGCGTGCACGCCGCCGAAGAAGTCCCGGATCCGGCGCAGCCAGTCCTCGCGTGGAAAGCCGAAGCGGGCCAGCCGCTCCCAGTCCCGCCCGACGATCCGTCGCAGGTCGGGCAGGAACCGGGTCTCCGGGCCGCAGCTGATGCGCGAGTGCGAGTCCAGGACGAGGCGCACCATCGTGGTGCCCGACCGCTGGCACCCGACCAGGAAGATCGGCGCGGTACGGGTGTCGGTCTCAGCCACGGTCGACCGCCTTCGTCGTCTCGGATCGGGTGTCGGCCGCGGCGCGGTCGAGCCGGTCGGTCAGCTCGTCGCAGCGAGCCCGCACGCGCGGGTCGATCGGCAGCAGCCGGTGGTTCGTCGCGCCGTGCGACTCGCGGGGGGCGATGTGCGCGTGCAGTCGGGGATCGTAGGGGAAGTCGAGGAAGGCGCAGAGCCGCCGCAGTTGTGCCGCCGGCTGGGCGACCAGGCTGTCGTAGCGGCAGAGCAGCACGTCGGCCCGCTGGTCCAGACCGAGCTGGAAGACGAGCGAGTTGCGGACGTACCAGAACAGCGCCGCGCCGCTGTGCGGATCGAGCCGCTGCGGGTCGTGGGCCCGGATCAGCTCGATGGCGTCGGCGTCCAGCCGCTGCCCCTGCCACCGTCGGCCGATGCTGCCGTCGGCGATCGCCCGCAGGGCCCGCAGGTTGGCGTCGCCGAACTTGGCGACCTCGGAGCGGGCCCGGTCGTCGACATCGCGGTAGACCCAGAGCGCACGACCGGGCGGCAACCCCGGCAGGGCCAGCAACTCGTCCACGCGGTGGCTTTCGCAGAGCGGCTTGACCAGGACGTACGCGTGCCGGCTGCGCCCGACGGTGGCGGTCAGCACCGCGTCCGAGCGCAGTTGGAAGCGGTGGAAGAGGGTGCTGTCGTTCTCGTTGCGCACCTCGACCTCGGGGGCCGCGTCCAGACCCCGGACCAGCATGTTCGTGCCGGAGCGTTGCAGGCCGACCAGGTAGACCGGCATCGCCGAGCCGGGCGCTCGGCCAGCCCGCCGTCGCCAACGTCGCTTCGCCAGGGCGGTGCCGATCCGCTCGACCGGATTGAGGCGGTCCTCCTCGACGAGCCGTCCGATCCCCTCGGTACGCGCCCAGCGAAGATGCCGTCGGACCCGCCGAGCGGTGTACGCGAGCGCGGAGACCTCGTCGTCGGCTGCCACGGGTCCTCCTCGTCGGGCACCAGCCCGGCCCAACACCAGAGCGGGTGCGACCGGCGGCAGCCAGGCTATCGAAAGATCATGGCGGGAGGCCAGGCCGCGGACCGCTCGGACAGACGAAGATCAACCGTTCAGCCACATGCCAAACGTGAGCTGGACTCGCCGACTCGCCCTGCATACCGTGAGCCCTGGCCGGGGCGGGCAGACCTCGGTCATCACCTCCGGGCCCGGTTCGCCCGATCGACGTGAGCAGGCCGAGTCGATGCGCGTGCTGCATGTGAACAAGTTCCTCTACCGCCGTGGCGGCGCCGAGGGGTACCTGCTCGACCTCGCCGATCTGCAACGGGCAGCCGGCGACACGGTCGCCTACTTCGGGATGAGCCACCCGGAGAACGAGACGCCGCTGGCGTACGCCGCGCGGTTCCCGGCCGAAGTGGAGCTGGAACCGGCACCGAGCGGGCTGCGGCCCCGCGCGGTGGCCGCCGGCCGGATGCTGTGGTCACCGACGAGCCGCCGCGGGCTGGCCCGGGTGATCGACGACTTCCAGCCGGACGTGCTGCACCTGCACAACATCTACCACCAGCTCTCCCCGTCGGTGCTCGCCGCGGCCCGGTCGGCCGGAGTGCCGTGCGTGCTGACCATGCACGACTACAAGCTCGCCTGCCCGAGCTACCAACTGCTGGACCGGGGCCGCCCCTGCCAGGCGTGCGTCACCGGCGGCCCGATGCAGGCGGCCCGTCGCCGCTGCAAGGACGGATCGCTGTCGCGCAGCGGGCTGCTCGCGGTCGAATCCTGGCTGCACCGGCAGTTCGACGCGTACGACCCGGTGCAGCGATTCGTCAGCCCGAGCGGGTTCCTGGCCGACGTGATGCGTCGCGCGGGCGTCTACCCGGACCGGCTGCGAGTGGTCAACCACTTCGTCGACCTGACCGGTGTCGCGGCCAAGGAGTCACCCGGCGGCGGTGTCGTCTTCGCCGGCCGGCTGGCCCCGGAGAAGGGAGTCGACGTGCTTGTCGAAGCCGTCGCCGCGCTGCCCGACGGGGTCACCGTGGACATCGCCGGAGACGGTCCGGCACGTGCGGAGCTGGAGGCGCTCGCCGCGCGGCGGGTGCCCGGTCGGATCCGGTTCCACGGCCGCCTCGACAAGCCCCGCCTGCACGAGCTGATCCGGTCGGCGGCGGTGGTCGCTGTTCCGTCCCGCTGGCACGAGAACCAACCGATGGCGGTGCTGGAGGCGTTCGCCTGCGGTGTCCCGGTGGTCACCACCGACCTGGGCGGGCTTCCCGAGCTGGTCGAGTCCGAGGTGGACGGTCACATCGTCGCCGCCGATGAGCCCACGGCCCTCGGCGACGCGCTCAACGACGTCCTGGCCGACCCCCAGCGGGCGTACCGGATGGGCCGGGCCGGCCGGGCGAAGGTCGCCGCCCAGTTCGCGCCGGAACTGCACCTGGACCGGATCCGTGGGCTCTACGCGGAGGCCGCCGAGGCGCTGCCGTCCCGGCGAGCCGGCCGGGCCCCCGCCGGTGGGGGAGCGGCCCGGTGAGCCCGGTGCGGGTGCTCTACCTCGCCGGCAGTGGTCGCAGTGGCAGCACGCTGGTGACCACCGTGCTGGGACAGTTGCCGGGTTTCTTCGCGGCGGGCGAGCTGCGGTACCTGTGGCGGCGCGGCCTCCTGGAGAACCGGCCCTGCGGCTGCGGATCCGCGCTGGCCGACTGCCCGCTCTGGGCCCGCGTGCGCGCCGACCTGACCGAGGCCGACCCGGCCGGGATCGCCGCCCGGCTGGCCGCGCGGCTGCGCCTGCGGGGGCTGCCCGCGCTGCTGCGTCGCCAGCGTCGGGGGCAACCACCGGTCCCGGGCCACCCCGACGACACGCACCTGGCCCGGCTCTACGCCTCGATCGCCGAGCACACCCTGCCCGGCCCGTCCGGCGGTGTCATCGTCGACTCGTCGAAGCTGCCGCCGTACGGTGCCCTGCTCGGCAGCCTGCCCGGCATCGACCTGTACGTCCTGCACGTGGTGCGTGACCCGCGCGCGACCGCGTACTCCTGGCGTCGCCGACGCCCCCTGGACGGGCGGGCGGACGACCAGCTCATGAGCCGACCACCCGTCGGCAAGGCCGCGCTGCTCTGGCTGGTCTGGAACACCGCGACCCTACGACTGTGGGGTGGCCGCGGCGAGCGCTACCTGCGGATGCGGTACGAGGACTTCGTGGCCGATCCGGCCGGCAGCACCGCCCGGATCGCCGGCTTCGTCGGCGCGAGCACCGAGGAGCTTCCGTTCCCGACACCGGCCACGGTGCGGCTCACCCCCACCCACTCGGTGGCCGGCAACCCCTCGCGGCACCGCACCGGGCTGGTCGACGTGGTCGCCGACACCGAGTGGCTGACCGGGCTCTCCACCCGCGCGTACGCCGTGGTGACCGCGCTGACCGGGGTGGCCCTGTCCCGGTTCGGCTACCCGTTGCGCCGCCCGGCGGCCCCGTCCCTCGCGGCCCGCCTCAGCGCGGACCCGGTCGTCTCCTCGTCACCCGCCACCCGGCAGGAAGGCTGAATGATGCTCTCACTGGTGGTGGGCACCGGTCGCTGTGGTTCGACCCTGGTCCAGGAGCTGCTCTCCCGACATCCCGGGGTCGGCTTCGTCTCCGGCCTGGACGACAAACTCGCCCGGCTCAACCCCAAGGGCCGGTTCAACGGCGCGCTCTACCGGCGGTCGGCGCCCCGCCCGGCGGGCATGACCTCGCTGCGGCACAGCCGGCGGTTGCTGGAGCGAGGTCGGCTGCGGGTGGCGCCGTCGGAGGCGTACCACCTGCTCGACCGGCAGGTGCTGGGCGGCTTCTCCCGACCGTGCCGGGATCTGCTGGCCGAGGACCTGACCCCGTTCGTGGCCCGGCGGCTGCGGGCCTTCTTCGACGAGCGGATCGCACGGCAGGGCTGTGAGCAGTTGGTGCAGCACATCACCGGGTGGCCGCGGACCGGCCTGCTGCACGCCGCGTACCCGGATTTGCGAGTGGTCAACGTGGTGCGCGACGGCCGGGCGGTCGCCAACTCCTGGCTCCAGATGGGCTGGTGGGACGGCTGGCGCGGGCCGGACAACTGGATCTACGGGCCGCTGCCTACCGACCTGCGGGAGGAGTGGGCCGAGTCCGGTCGCTCCTTCCAGGTGCTGGCCGCGCTGGGCTGGAAGATGCTGATGGAGGCCTTCGCGCAGGCCCGGCTGTGCCACCCGGCCGACCAGTGGCTGGACGTGCGCTACGAGGACCTGGTCGAGCAGCCGCGCGCCGAGGTCGGCCGAATGCTCGACTTCCTCGGCCTGGACTGGTCGGCCGCCTTCGAGAAGGGCTTCTCCCGGTACGACTTCACGGCGGGCCGGGCGGCGGCGTACCGGGACGAACTCAGCCCGGCGCAGCTCGCCGCGATCGAACGGGTGCTGGAGAAGCCGCTGGCCGAGTGGGGCTACCAGGTCTGAGGCTCATCCATGCCGTACTGCGCACCCGCGCTGCTATCGACGGATATCAAGGGGGACGGCTACCCTGTGGCACCACACACTCCATCGATGTGAGGAGATGCGATGGCGCGCCGTACCGGCCGGCCTTCCTACCAGTTGGACACCGCCGATGAGCGTCGTCGCCGCACAGTGCGCTTCGCGGCCGTCGCGGGCGTGATCGCGCTGGTCACCGCGTTGCTGGGTGGGCTGATCGGCTACCAGGTGGGTCGTCCGGACGCCACCGAGTCGGCCATCGCGAGCATCAAGCAGGCCGAGGCGAAGCGGGACGCTCAGCAGATCGCGGAGTTGATCGAGACGGCCCGACGACTCCGTGACCAGATCGGCCCCGTCCTGACCGCGATCAAGACGGAGGCGACCGCCGGACGTGCGCCGGACGCGGCGAAGGCACGCCAATGGCAGGAGACCATGCGGCAGGCGGCCGAGCCGTTCGCCGACCCGCCGTCGGGGACCACCGCCACCAACGTGGCGCGGGGAGGTCTGCGCGGAGCGGTCCAGCAGGCGTCGCTGGCCGTCGACGCCTATGCGCTGGCCGCCGGCGTTCCGGCCGCGCAGCGGGCCGCCCTGCTGGATGTCACCGCGCGGCAGGCGGCCGAGGCCGCGACGAGTTGGTCGGTCGCCGCGACCCAACTCGACCAGATCAGCATCGATGCCGGCCATGGCCATCAGCACGTGTTCCTGGACACAGACGCGCATGAAGGGGCACTCACCCCGGACGGGGCGGCCGAGGGAACGGGTGGCTGAGGCACGTTGCGGCACGAGTGTCGGGTTTGCGCCGGGTGTCGGCGTGCCGCACCGGTCGAACGGCCGCAGCGTGCCCTGGGGGCGACCCGCCGGATCGGGTACGGTCGCTTACCACAAAGTCTATGAACCAGATTGGCTTTCTATGCAATGGAAGCCGAACCGGAGGGACACAGCCGTGAGGTTCCCCAGCGCCGTCCGCCAGGCCGGCCTCGTCGTGGCCGTCGCCGCCCTCGCGCTGACCGCGGGATGCGCCAAGAAGGACGACAGTGAGGTCCAGGCCAGCGGCGTCAAGCTCGTCGCGGCCGGCAAGCTGACCGTCTGCACCCACCTGCCGTACCCGCCGTTCCAGTCCAAGGACGCCAGCGGCAAGGTGACCGGCTTCGACGTCGAGATCATGGACCTCGTCGCCAAGGAGTTGGGTGTCGAGCAGAAGATCGTCGACACCCCGTTCGAGGGGATCAAGTCCGGCCAGGACCTCAACACCGGCAAGTGCGACGCGGCCGCCGCCGGCATGACGATCACCGAGGAGCGGCGGAAGGTCATCGACTTCTCCGACCCCTACTTCGACGCCACCCAGGCGATGCTGGTCAAGACCGGCAAGACCTACAAGTCGCTCGACGACCTCAAGGGCAAGAAGCTCGGCGTCCAGGCGGCCACCACGGGTCGTGACTACGCCAAGAAGCTTGAGGCGGAGAAGGGCCTGAAGCTCGTCGAATTCGAGGATCTCGCCGCCCTTCAGCAGGCCGTCGCCAACGGCCAGGTCGAGGCCGCCATCAACGATCTGCCGGTCTGGACCGAGTACCTGAAGAAGAACCCGGGCGGGTTCGAGGTGGCCGCCGAGTTCGACACCGGCGAGCAGTACGGCTTCCCGGTGAAGAAGGACACGAACCCGGAGCTCCTCAAGAAGATCAACGAGGTGCTGGCCAAGGCCAAGCAGGACGGCACGTACAACACGATCTACGAGAAGTGGATCGGCAAGCGGCCGAGCGCCTGAGCCGCGTAGCGGCCGAGCGCCTGAGCACAGCGCAGTACCGGAGGGCGCGCGTCCCGCGCGCCCTCCGTCGGTAACTCCGGGAAGGCAACGAACGAACGTGAAGCTGCGACGCCGCCAGCGGGAGCGGCTGTCCCTCGGGCTCCAGTACCTGGTCTTCATCGCGATCATCGCCACGGTGCTCGTCGCCGCGGACTGGGACAGGTTGGCCGACGCGTTCTTCCGCGTCGACATCATCAAGTCGATGTTCCCGACGATCATCACCGTCGCGCTGCGCAACACCGTCCTCTACACGCTTGGCGCGTTCGCCTTCGGCCTCGTCTTCGGCACCATCCTCGCGCTGATGCGGCTGTCCCGGGTGGCGCCGTACCGCTGGGTGGCGACGGCGTACATCGAGCTGTTCCGGGGCCTGCCCGCGCTGCTGGTGCTCTTCCTCGTCGGATACGGCATCCCGATCGCCTTCCCGGAGCGCGAGATTCCGGGCGGGGTGTTCGGTTCGATCGCGATCGGCCTCGGGTTGACCGCTGCGGCGTACATGGCGGAGACCATCCGGGCCGGCATCCAGGCCGTCCCGAAGGGGCAGATGGAGGCGGCGCGGACCCTCGGCATGTCGCACTTCACCGCCATGCGCACCATCGTCATCCCGCAGGCGTTCCGGATCGTGATCCCACCGCTGACGAACGAGCTGATCCTGCTCACCAAGGACTCGTCGCTGGCGTACGTGCTGGGTGTGACGGCGCAGACCATCGAGATCACCAAGTTCGGTCGGGACATGCTCAACGACCGGGTGAACGCCACCCCGCTGCTGGTGGCCGGCCTCGCCTACCTGGTGATCACCCTGCCACTGTCGCAGGTGGTACGACGCCTCGAACTCCGCTACGCCAAGGCTCGGTGACCCCATGACGACCACTCCCTCCCGCCCCGCCGTGGAGATCCGCGACCTGCACAAGTCGTTCGGAGCGCTCAAGGTGCTCAAGGGCATCGACTTCGAGGTCGGCCAGGGCGAGGTGGTCTGCGTCATCGGGCCGTCCGGCTCCGGCAAGTCGACCCTGCTGCGCTGCGTCGACCTGCTGGAGGAGCCGACGGCCGGCAAGATCTGGGTGAACGGGGTCGAGATGACCGACCCGGACGTCGAGATCGACGCGGTCCGCCGCGGCATCGGCATGGTCTTCCAGTCGTTCAACCTGTTTCCGCACCTGACCGTCCTGAACAACCTCACCATCGCCCAACGCCGGGTGCTGCGGCGCGGTCGGGCCGAGGCCGAACGGATCGCGCGGGCCAACCTGGAGCGTGTCGGGCTGACTGACAAGGCCGACGCCTTCCCGGCGCAGCTCTCCGGTGGGCAGCAGCAGCGGGCGGCGATCGCCCGGTCGCTGTCGATGGAGCCGAAGCTGATGCTCTTCGACGAGCCGACCTCCGCGCTCGACCCGGAACTCGTCGGCGACGTGCTCACCGTCATGCGCAAGCTGGCCGAGGACGGCATGACGATGATGGTGGTCACCCACGAGATGGCGTTCGCCCGCGACGTCGCCGACCGGGTCGTCTTCATGGATGGCGGCGTGGTCGTCGAGCAGGGGCCGCCGCAGGACGTGCTCGGCGCGCCGAAGCACGAACGGACCCGCGCGTTCCTCTCCCGGGTCCTCGACCCGACGCACGTCGCGCAGCTCGGCCAGCCCGAGCAGTCGCCCGCGCCGCCGCAGGCCGCCGGCCTGCCGGCGGACGACCGCCACAACCTCTGACGACAGCTTCCGTACGTCCGTCCGCCGGGTTGCCCTTCCGAGGGCAGCCCGGCGTCGTCGTGTGCGCTCCTCGGTGGCCGGTGCGGGCGGCGTCCGCCCACGACTGACCAGGTCGACCGCGTACGTGTCAGCTTCATGTCAATCGATGGACGTTGTGATGTCAAGGCAATCTTTTTGCAATCAGACCCTGTACTTCCGTCGATGGATTACATAAGTTGCTCACATTAATCGAAAGTTCTGAGTCTTCCGAGCAAAGTTCGCGACGGGCCTCACCCTCAGTCGTGCTACCGCCCCCGTGCTCGGGTCGTTGCACCCTGCCCTCGTCGCGTCTTCGCCCGGTCGGGAACGGAGACCAATGGACGATCACGCTGGTGGCCCTCACCGCCACCTGTCCCGAAGATCGCTGATCGCCACCGGGGCGCTCGCCGCCGGTGCGTTGGGCGCATCCGCCCCAGCGATCGGCACCGCGTTCGGAGGTAGCCCCGCCCGGGCCGCCACCGGCGTCACCAAGAAGATCACCATCTACGCCGAGCAGTTGCCCGGCAACCTGTACGGGTACGGCCTGGCACCTGGCCAGGCCACCGTTCCTGGACCGATCCTGGAGATGTACGAGGGTGACACCCTGGAGATCACCCTGGTCAACACCACCAGCCAGCGGCTCTCCATCCACCCGCACGGGGTGGACTACAGCACCGAGTCCGACGGCAGCCCGTTCAACGCCTCGTTCAACAATCCCGGCGAGACGCGGACGTACGTCTGGCGCTCGCACGAGATGGTGGCGGCGGCGGGCCGGCGGTACATGCCGGGCAGTGCCGGCTACTGGCACTACCACGATCACGCCATGGGCACCGACCACGGCACCGGCGGCGTCGCGAAGGGCCTCTACGGGGCGCTGATCGTCCGGCGGCGCGGCGACATCCTGCCGTCGAAGCAGTTCACCGCCGTGTTCCACGACATGATGATCAACAACAAGATGGCCCCGGCGACCCCGATGTTCGAGGCGAACCTGGGCGAGCGCGTCGAGTGGATCGCCATCGGCCACGGCAATCTGTTCCACACCTTCCACCTGCACGCGCACCGCTGGGCGGACAACCGCACCGGGATGTTGGAGGGGCCGAGCGACCCGAGCCTGGTGGTCGACAACAAGGACCTCAACCCCGGCAGCTCGTTCGGTTTCCAGGTGCTGGCCGGGGAGGGCGTCGGACCCGGCGCGTGGATGTACCACTGCCACGTACAGACGCACTCCGACGGCGGCATGGCCGGCATCTTCCTGGTGCGCAACGCCGACGGCAGCATGCCGCCGGGCGCCGAGGAGGCGATCCACCGGTTCCAGGGCCACACCCACACGCACGGAAGCTGACCGAACCGAAAGTGGGGACGGGCATGACCAGAAAACTACGACGAACCCTTGCCGCGGTAGCGGCCTTGGCGACACTGATCCCGGCAACGACGACGGCGGCTGCCGCGGCCGCACCACGAACGGCAGCCGCCCCGCAGGCGGCGCAGCCACAGAAGACCGCGGTCCTCGTGTTCCACGGCCCGGTGGCCGAGCAACAAGACCCGGTTTCGCGCGCCGTGGCCACCATCAAACAGCTTGCTGCCGGTCATGACATCGATGTCACGGTCACCACGGACCCGGCTTCGTTCACCACGACCGGGCTGTCCGCGTACCGCAGCGTGGTCTTTCTCTCCGCGACGGGCGCCGCGCTGAACCGCGAGCAGGAGTCGGCGCTGCAGAGCTACGTGAAGGCCGGCGGCGGTTTCGTCGGCATCGCCGACGCCGCCCGTGCCCAGGTCGACTCCACCTGGTTCACCGGGCTGATCGGCACCCGCCCGGCCGGCGCCATCCCGGTGGCCGAGCCGGTGGCCCGGGTGACCGCAAGCGGCGAGAACGCGCCCAACGAGACCAAGGAGAAGCTGACCGACGGCGACGCCAACACCAAGTGGCTGACCCGTACCCCGAGCGGCTGGGTGACGTACGAGCTCAGCGCGCCGAAGCGGATCACCGGGTACGCGCTCACGTCGGCCAACGACTTCGTCGGTCGGGATCCGAAGGACTGGACCCTGCAGGGCTCCACCGACGGCCAGAGCTGGACCGATCTGGACCGCCGCACCGGGCAGACCTTCGCGGAGCGGTTCCAGACCCGCCGGTTCGACATCGCCACGCCGCGGGAGTTCTCGCGTTACCGGCTCTACATCACCGCGAACAGTGGTGAGCCGCTGATCCAGCTCGCCGACCTGCGCCTGTTCACCGGCAGCACCACCGCGCCGGAGTTGCCTCCGGTGAATCGCGCGGTGGTGAACATCCTGGACCGCAAGCACCCGGCCACGGCGTCGCTGCCGCTGACCGTCACCCGCTCCGATCGCTGGGAGAACTGGGACCCGAACCCGATCGGCACCGTGCACACGCTCGCCCAGGTCGAGGAGCGGCACTACAACCCGGGGGCGGCCGCCAACGGCCCCTTCCACCCGGTGTCGTGGTGCCGGGACTACGACGGCGGCCGGTCGTTCTACACCGGCATGGGCCACACCGAGGGCAGCTACGGTGAGGAGGCGTTCCGCACCCACCTCACCGGGGCCCTCAACTGGACCACCGGTCGGGTACGCGGCGACTGCCAGGCCACCATCGCCGCGAACTACAAGGTGGAGCGACTCACCGCCGCCAACCAGACCGGGCAGCTGGACCAGATCGGCGAGCCGCACGGGCTCACCATCTCCCCGGACGGCACGGTCTTCTACGTCGGCAAGGCGGCCTGCCCGAGCGGCGCGATCGCGGACTGGAACAACCCGAAGGTCGGCCTGGGCTGCGGCACCATCCACTCCTGGGACCCGCGTACCAAGCAGGTGAAGCTGCTCACCACCCTTGAGGTGATGGGCAACCGGGGCAGCGGCTCCGAGCTGGTGAAGAACGAGGAGGGCCTGCTCGGTATCGTGCCCGACCCGGCGTTCGCCGAGAACGGGTGGCTCTACGTCTACTGGATGCCGCACGACTCGATCGACCGGGTGAAGCGGGTCGGCCAGCGGACCGTCTCGCGGTTCACCTACGACCGTCAGGCGCAGACCATCGACCAGGCCACCCGCAAGGACCTGCTGCAGTTCCCGGTGCAGATCCACAGCTGCTGCCACGCCGGCGGCGGCATGGCGTTCGACGCCAAGGGCAACCTCTACGTCGGCTCCGGCGACAACAACTCCTCCGAGGGGTCGCAGGGCTACGCCGGCAACAACTGGACCGAGACGTACGAGGGGATCTCGTTCCAGGACGCCCGCCGCACCTCGGGTAACACCAACGACCTCGCCGGCAAGATCATCCGGATCCACCCGGAGGCGGATGGCACGTACACCATCCCGGAGGGCAACCTGTTCCCACCGGGCACCGAGAAGACCCGGCCGGAGATCTACGTGATGGGCGTGCGCAACATCGCCCGCCTGCAGATCGACCCGGTGCACCAGTGGCTGACCGCCGGCTGGGTCGGCCCGGACGCCTCGTCGCCCAGCCCCACCCTGGGCCCGGCGAAGTACGAGACGGCCACCATCATCACCTCGGCCGGCAACCAGGGCTGGCCGTACTGCATGGGCAACCGGCAGCCGTACCGGGACCGCAGCAGCACCGACGCGACCGTGCTGACCGGCTGGTACGACTGCGACAACCTGAAGAACAACTCGCCGCGTAACACCGGTCTGGTGGACATCCCGGCGGCCCGGGACAACATGATCTGGTACTCGCCCGACGGCGGCGGCCCGGTGTTCCCGAAGCGGACCGACGGCAGCGGCCTGCCGACCTACGTCGCGGCCGACGCCACCTACACGCAGCCGTACCTGCGCGGCGGCGGGCAGGCCATCATGTCCGGCCCGACGTACCACCGCAGCCTCGTCGACACCACCAGTGGCGTGGCCTGGCCGGAGCACTGGGACGGCAAGTGGTTCATCGGCGACCAGTCGAACGCGGCCAACCGGGTCGCGGTCACCGTCGACCCGGCCGGCGTGCCGCAGGCCGCCCCACCGGTGTACGCCGAGTCGCTGCGGGCCATCATCCCGGGCGGCAACGGCGACACCAAGTTGCAGAGCTGGATGGACGCGAAGTTCGGCCCGGACGGCGCGCTCTACCTGCTCGACTACGGCGGCGGGTTCTTCAGCCTGCACGCCAACCAGAAGCTGATCCGGATCACCTACACCGGCGGCGCACCCACCCCGGCACCGGCGGCGACCTCGGTCGCCGTGCAGAACAAGCCGCTGACCATCGCCTTCACCGGCTCCCGCTCCGGCGGCGTCAGCTACCGGTGGGAGTTCGGCGACGGCACCACGTCGACCGAGGTGAACCCCCGGCACACGTACGCCACGGTCGGCACCTACACCGCGAAGCTCACCGTCACGTACGCCGACGGTCAGACGGCGACGGTGCCGACCACGGTGACAGTGGGCTGCGCGGTGCCCGACGACCGGTCGACCGTGTGGCTCGGCGACACGGACACCGGAGTGCCCAGTCGCACGGTTGGGCAGGGCTGCACGGCCAACGACCTGATCGACGACGAGAGCACCTGGGCCGACCACAACGGTTTCGTCCGGCACGTGACCGCGGTCGCTCGCACCTTGCAGGACGACGACCTGCTCAGCAGCCGTGAGGCGGGCACCCTCACCCGACTGGCTGCCGCGTCCGAGATCGGCCGCGACGGTCACACCGGGTACGAGCCGCTCTTCGACGGCACCGCCGAGTCGCTGCTCGGCTGGCAGCAGGCGCCGACGGGGCAGTTCACCATCCAGCCGGACGGGTCACTGCGCTCCAGCGGTGGCCTGGGCATGCTCTGGCACACCAAGGAGCTGGGCGACTTCTCACTGAAGGTGCAGTTCCGGGATATAGCACCGGGCACCGGCCGGGCCAACACCGGCGTCTTCATCCGGTTCCCGGACCTGCGCACCCCCCTTGAGCAGCGACCGCCGGACAGCTGCGGCACGGTCGGGTCGGCCCGGACCTCGCCCGCCTGGATGGCGATCTACTGCGGACACGAGATCCAGATCTACGACGGGGACACCGGTGAGCCGCAGAAGACCGGATCTGTCTACAACTTCGACTCGGTGCCGCTGGCCCAGGCCGGCGTGACGCCGAAGAACGAGTGGAACGACTACGAGATCCGCGCCGTCGGGCAGCACTACACGATGATCCGCAACGGCGTGGTGATCAACGAGTTCGACAACACGCCCGGAAAGCAGTCGTCGCGCGCCGGCGACCCGCCGACCGACCTGCGGCAGTTCCTGCGCGGCTTCATCGGCCTGCAGAACCACGGTGACAACGACCTGACCGAGTTCCGCAACATCCGTGCGCGGGAACTCTAGGAGTGACGATGACCCGACGACTGACGGCCGCGCTGGCGGCGCTCCTGCTCACGGTGATCCCGTTGGCAGTAGCGCCCGCCTCCGCCGCCCCGCGTGTCGCCGCCGACCAGGTGCTGACCTGGACCGCCGACGACAGCATCACCCGCTACAAGTCCGCGCCCACCACGGCGGTGGCCGGGGCCACCACGATCATCTGGGAGAACAGCGCGGCCACCGGCAACACCACCGGGATGCCGCACACGCTCACCTTCGACACCAGCACCGAGGGCTACAACCACGACGTCACCCTCAACATCCTGGCCAGCCCGTTCGACGCCAACGACGGCCGCCACCAGGCGACCGTGACGCTGACCCCGGGCCGGTACCGGTACTTCTGTTCGATCCCGGGGCACAGCACGATGGTCGGTGAGCTGGTGGTCACCGAGGGCGGTGGCGGCGGCGACACCACCGCGCCGACCGTGACCGGCACCGTAGCGGGCGACCGCGACCAGGACGGCAACTACCTCGGTGCGGCCACGGTGACCGTGACGGCCACCGACGCCGACTCGGGTGTCCAGACCGTCGAATACCAGGTCGACGACACCAGCTTCCACCCCTACACCGAGCCGGTGCGGGTGACCGCGATCGGCGACCACGCGGTGCAGTTCCGCGCCACCGACCAGGCCGGCAACACCAGCGCCGTCGGCTCGGTGTCGTTCCGGATCGTCGAGCCGGGGGAGGAGGAGGACACCACCGCGCCGGTGGTCACGGCCGCACTGGCCGGCGACCGCGACGGCGACGGCAACTACATCGGTACGGCCACCGCCACGTTGACCGCCACCGACAGTGGATCCGGTGTCGCCACCATCGAGTACGCGCTGGACGGAGCGGCCTTCACCGCGTACGCGAACCCGATCGTGGTGAACGCGGCTGGGATGCACATGCTGCACTACCGGGCGACCGACGCCGCCGGTAACACGTCGGCCGAGCAGATGTCCCACTTCACCGTCGTCAAGCCGCAGGCTCCGGACACCACCGCACCCACGGTCGCCGCCACGGTGGCCGGTGACCGCAACGACGACGGCGCGTACGTCGGCGGCGCGACCGTGACCGTCACGGCCACCGACGCCGAGTCGGGCGTCGCGAAGATCGAGTACGCGCTCGACACCGGAGGCTGGACGGCGTACGCCGCCCCGGTCGCGGTCCGTGCACCCGGAGCGCACACCGTGCGGTACCGGGCGACCGACACGGCGGGAAACACCTCCACCGAGCAGTCGACGACGTTCACCGTGGTGACCGACGGCAGCGACCGCTGCCCCGACTCGGACACCCGGGCCACCGTGATCATCGACGGCGGCGACACCGGTGTGGCCAACGTGGACACCGGCGACGGCTGCACCATCAACGATCTGATCGACGAACACGCCGACTACCCCGGCCACGCCGCATTCGTCCGGCACGTCGAGGCGGTCACCGCCGCGCTCGTGACCGGCGGCACGCTCGACCGGCGGCAGCAGGGCGCCATCGTCCGGGCTGCGGCCCGATCGGACGTCGGCGCATGAGTCCTCACACCTCATCGACAGGGAGTACCACGATGCCCGGACGTACCGTCGCCAAGCTGGCCACCGTGAGCGCCGTCATCGCGGCCTCGGTGCTGGCCGTGGCGCCCACCGCACACGCCGACCTGGTCACCCACTGCATCGGCACCGGCGGCGCGGTGACCGTCCCCAACGACCTGCTCGTGCCGGCGGGTCAGTCCTGCGCGCTGACCGGCACGACGATCACCGGCAACGTCACCGTCGCGGCCGGCGGCAACCTGGTGGTGACCGGTGGCCGGGTCAGCGGTGAGGTACGCGTCGCCGCCGACGGCTACCTCGACGCGACCGAGACGACCGTCGACGGCCAGGTGGTGCTCGCGGCCGGCGGGTACGGGATCTTCCTGAAGGACGCCCGCACCGGCACCGTGACCGTCAAGCCGAAGGGCACCACGACCATCGACAGCTTCCTGTTCGCCGAGGCGTCGACGGTCACCGGGCACGTCAACGTCAGTGCCGGCGAGGTCCGGCTCGACCAGGGCACGCAGGTGCAGCGCAACCTCAGCAGCACCGGCACCTACTACACCGACCTGCACGACTCGTTCGTCGACGGCACGTTGTCGGTGCTCAACAGCGCCACCGGCAGTGTGGTGTGTGGCAGCGCCGTCCAGGGCCGGGCCACCTTCGCCGGCAACCTGGGCGGCGTGCAGCTCGGCCCGAACGGCAACTTGGACAGCTGCGCCTCCGGCGGTTACTGGGGTGGGGACGTGAGCGTCACCAGCACCACCGGTGGCGTCACGGTCGATGACAACATCATCAACGGCCAGTTGACGGTGACGTCCAACGACCCGGCCGCCCAGGTGGCCGCGAACAACCGGATCCGTGGCGGCGTGACCGGTGAGCAGGCGGCGGCCACCACCAACCGGGTGGCCCGGGTGGCCGGCCCGGACCGGGAGGACGCCGGCGGCCAGCGGGCCGAGGTTCGCCGTACCTCGGCGGTGCAGGAGGCCACCGAGGCGGGCGCTGCCCGGCTCTAACTGATCGACGCGCGGCCGGTCACCCCCGGATCGAGGGGTGACCGGCCGCCACCGTCGTACCTCGTCGCGGCCCGTGCTTGCGTGTCGGTGCCGGCGTCGGCAGAATCGCCGGTCGTGTCGGAAGATCACGAGCCGGAGCACGGCGAGGACGAGATGGTCATCGAGAGCTACGTCGCCGAGTGCCGCATCGACGCGGAGCTTGCCGACCAGCTGATCGGCCTAGCCGACCTGGCCTGGAGCGACCCGGACGTCACCGGCCGAGCGATGCGGGATCTGGGCTGGACCGCCGACGAGGGGCCGACCGACGAGACCCGCTTCGTCACCACGGCCGGTCACGCCGTCTACGGGGACTACTGCCTCTACCTGCCCTTCGTCCACTACTACATGGTGGGTGGAGAGCTGTGGCCGGATGACTTCTGGGGCTCGCAGCCCGGCTGGTCGAGCCAGCGCGACGCCGGTCGCCAGGATTTCGAGGCGTGCGTCGACGCCGCCATCGAGCGGTTCGCCGAATGCCTCGGCCCTGCGGAGTGGGACGTCCGCACCGAGGGCAGGAACATCTCCATCGGCAGCTACTCCTGGCGGTACGCCGCCTGGCGACGGGCCGGGAACATCCTGGTGGTGGGCCCGACCCTGGACGGCTACTCCTACTCCCAGGACGAGGAGGCCGTCGTCTACATCAGCGAGTTCGCGCCGGACCGGCCGTTCCCGGCCGCCGCCGACTTCCTCAACTTCATGCGTTTCTAGTCGTCGAGTCTGTGCCGCTGCTCCGACCCAGCAGCGGATAGCCTGTCCGGGGTGCCTCGAACGCAGGGCCGGAGGAGTCGATGCTGGGATGACGGCTGGGCGAACGATGCCGACACAGGACGAGGTGCTCGGGTACTTCGACACGCTGTCGAACTGGGGACGGTGGGGCGGCGACGACGAGTTGGGCACGCTGAACCACATCACCGACGACGTCCGGCTGGCGGCGGCTCGGGCCGTGCGTCACGGCCGAAGCGTGTCCTGCGCCTGGGAGGTTGCCGTACCGGGGGACATGGATCGGTCGACCACGACGTTCCCGTGCGCCGCCGACATGCCGGGCGCCGAGAACATGCCGCCCGCCTTCCACGCCGACCGGCGCTGGGGCTTCTCGTCGGAGCGGCTCGGCATCGCCTTCCATGGCAACACCCTCACTCACCTCGACTCGCC
The DNA here is from genome assembly GCF_000718555.1 of Micromonospora chokoriensis. Classification (GTDB taxonomy): domain Bacteria; phylum Actinomycetota; class Actinomycetes; order Mycobacteriales; family Micromonosporaceae; genus Micromonospora; species Micromonospora chokoriensis_B. Next base: position 127,860 of record NZ_JOAN01000016.1, on the reverse strand, counting down.
GTGCCACATCTTCTGGGACGGCAAGATGTACAACGGGCGGTCACACTCGTTCGTCGACCCGGTGACGGGCTCGGCGTGGGCGGCCGTCACGGCGGCGGCGAACGGGATCATCACGCGTGGTGTCCTGCTGGACGTCGCGGGGGCCCGCGGTGTGCCGTGGTGGGAACCGGGGCAGGGAGTGTTCCCCGACGATCTGGAGGAGGCCGAGCGTCGTCAGGGCGTACGGGTGCGAGCGGGCGACGCGGTGCTCCTACGTACCGGTTACGGTCGATTCCGGCACGAGGAAGGCGCAGCCAGCGGTTTCACGCAGGCCGGCTGGCACGCGTCCTGCCTGCCGTGGCTGCATGAACGCGGCGTCGCGTTGATCGGCGCGGACACCCCGCAGGACGTTCAGCCGTCGGGGTACGACGACGTGCTGATGCCGGTGCACGCCGTGAGTCTCGTCGCGATGGGTCTGTGGCTGCTCGACAACTGCGACCTGGAGGCCTGCGCGACGACGGCCGCCGAGCTCGGTCAGTGGGACTTCCACCTCGCCGTCGCGCCGGTCCGCTTCGCCGGCACGTCCGGCGGCCCGGTCAACCCGATCGCCACCTTCTGACCACGGCCCAGCGCAAGTCGTACGCGAGGTCTCCGGTCCTTGCTGACCACCTACCGGAGACCTCGCGCCATGTCGAGCGCTGACCCGCGACGACCGCCAGATCAGGCTAGAAGTTGCCTGCCGAGTTGCACTTCACGCCCTGGTCGAGGCAGTTGCGCACCCGCGCGGCGAGCGCCTCGTCCTTCCACGCGTTGAAGAAGTCCGCGTGCATGGAGAACGACGTGCCGGACGCGAGGGTGATGCCGTCCGTGTTCGCGCTCAACGGGTACGAGATCACGAAGGAGACCGACGGCACGGGCACCGGGTGGCTCTTCGGGCACGCCCCGGTGTGGTCACCGTTGGCCATGTGCGCCTTGTGGTCGGGGCTGTCCAGGTGCTTGCCGTCCCAGCAGTCCGGGAACGTGACCTGCCGGACGATGTTCGCGGTCTTGGCGCAGACCGGGAACGTCTTGTCGGCGCTGCGGCCGACCTCGCCGCCGATGCCGGCGCACCAGAAGTGGTTGCCCTGCTTGTCCGGGGTGTCGACCTGGGTCTTGGCGTTCCCGGTGATCATGCGCAGGCCGAACGGGAAGGGCTGGGTCTTGCTCGGGTCCTTCAGACGGGAACCGTAGTAGACGGTCACCTCCTTCGGGTCCACGACCTTGCCGTTCTGGTACATCGTCGGCACCCAGTACGCGGACTGGTCGTCCGGCGAGTTGCAGGTGGTCGCCTTCGACGCCCGCAGCGATTCGGCGGTCGAGTTGGCGTTCGTCGACTTGTTGCCCCAGAACGTGTGGTTGTGCGAGCCGCCGACGAGCTTGGGCAGCACGATCGGGTCGTCGCTGTTGTGGTGGCTGGTCTTACAGCCGACATTGAACTCGGGCACCTTGACGGGGTTGCCGGTCACCGGCTTGGGCTTGCGCGCGAAGAACGCTCTCGTCGCGGCGGCCTGCGCGGCAGCGTCGATGGTGATCCAGCCACCGGACACGGTGGGCGGGGCAGCGCTGGTCGTCGGGGTCGACGGCTTGCCTCCAGCGGACGGGGTGGCCGACGTGCCCGGGGCACTCGGCGTGGCCGACGGGTCGCCTGGGGCGGCCGTCGGCGCGTCCGGGCCGGGCGAGCCGATGCCGGTGTCACTGGATGGGCCGGACGCGCCGGGAGTGCCCGGCGCCTCCTTGCATCCGCCTGCGAGCGCCACGCTCAGCAGCAGCAGAGCGGTGACGGAACGACGGTGTCGAGGGGTGGATCGCAGTTTTATCAACGGGGGGCGCACCTTTCTTCCGAGAACGAAGAGTACGAGTCGACCCCCTGCTCGTTTCCAACTGAGACGATTAATTCTCCCTTAAATATCGCTCAGCGATTGCCTGGTCAGCTTTGCGGAGCCGCCACGATGACATCTCAATCTCATTTCTCTGATCTTCTTCAAAAATCTGTAATCCGCGACTGCGGCGGCACTCCACATACTTGAGTCCTCTGCCGACCGAGGCCTTGGCGTCGCGCGCCTGGTCGACCGCCGCCGGTCAGCAGCGGTCGCGTGCCTTGCGCAGGAACGCCTCCCGCGACACCACGGTCGTCGAGTCATGTCCGCGCGGTGCCAGCACCTCGTCCGGGCCGATCCGTGGCAGGTCCGCGAGGGTGAAGTCCACCGAGATGGCGTTACGGCGGCTCGACCCGTCGACGCTGTAGGTGACCCCGGGTCGAAGTTCGGTGAGCGGCTCGACATCCACCTCAATGCCTGCCTCGGCGGCGGGGATGTCGACAGCCTCGGCGACCTTCCAGCCCTCCGGCGGCTGGCCGAACAGCGTGACCTCGACGACCTCGCTCGTCGGTCGGCCGTTGACGCCCCACCGGATCAGCGGCCGATTTCCCGCCTCACCCGGGTGGTTGTTCTCGAAGACGCCGAGTTGGGAGAAGCTGTCGTCGCACGTGACAAGTAGACCGACCGGCCGGCCATCGGTGACGGCGAGAGCGACCACCGGCTCATCCACTGGCGAGCACGCCGCCAGCAGGAGAAGGGGCAGCGGTAGCAGAATCCATGACCGTCGTCTTCTGCGCATGTCCGCAGCTTTCCACTGCAGCGTCACGCTTCGATGCCCCGACGGTCACGAAAGGGAGGCGCAACCGACGGACCTGCGGCGCGCGTCGTGCCGAACGTTCCCCCCTTGGGTTCGTGTTTTCCGGGAAACAGCGCAGGGCGTCGCCGACGTGGAGAGAATTGCCGCCACGGAGCACACGGGAGCCGGGGGACGTTGGATGCGGTTACGAAGGCGATTGGCACTCGTGGCGGTGACCGTCGCGGCGACACCCCTGGTCCTCGGCGGGTGCACCACCGAGCGGAAGCCCGCCGCGCGGCCCCCCGATCGGGTGGTGGTGCCATCGCCGGAGTTGACCCTCACACCCGCCGACCTGTCCCGGAACGTGCCGCTCAGCGCCGAGGTCGTGCCGCTCGTCACGGGCGGCAAGATCACCGCCGTACGCCTCGTCGACGACACCGGTGCTCTGGTCAGGGTGGAGCCCCGCGAGGACGGGTCGGCCTGGGTGCCGGCCGCGCCGTTGCGGCCGCAGCGCACGTACACCGCGCAGGTGACCGCCACCGGCGACGCCGGGGGGACCACCACCCGCACCGCGACCTTCACCACCATGGCGATGTCGACGAAGCCGCAGGTGACCAGCACCCTGTACTTCGGCGACAAGCGGACCTACGGCACGGCCATGCCGGTGACCATCGGCTTCGATCCGCCCATCCCCAGGGCAGCCCGTGCGGATGTGCAGCGTCGGCTGTTCGTCACGACGAGCCCACCCCAGCCGGGGGCCTGGTCCTGGGTGGACGACGGCAGTCAGGTCTACTACCGGGCTCCCGACTTCTGGCGGCCTGGCACGACCATCAGCGTCCGGGCCGGCCTGGAGGGTCTGCCGATCGGGGCGGGCCAGGTCGGTGACGCCGACCGCACCGCGACGTCCAGGATCGGGCGGCAGGTGGCGCTTGAGGTCGACAACGCCACCAAGCAGATGCGCGTGCTGCGCGACGGCAAGCTGATCCGCAAGATCCCGGTCAGCCTCGGCAAGCCGAGCACACCGACGTCCAGCGGCAAGATGGTGATCATGGAGAAGCACCAGTACACCACGTTCGACACGCGCGGCGAGCCGAACGGCGGCTACGTGGTGAACGTCGAGGACGCGCAGCGACTCACCTGGGGCGGCGAGTTCATCCACGGGGCACCCTGGTCGGTGTCGGATCAGGGACACCGCAACGTCTCGCACGGCTGCACGAACATCTCGGCGGCCAACGCCGACTGGCTGATGGGCGTCACCCAGGTAGGCGACCTGGTCACCTTTACCGGCACCGAGGTCCGGCTCCAGGCGGGCAACGGCTGGACGGCCTGGAACACCAGTTGGGCCCAGTTCGTCAAGGGCAGCGCACTGCCCGTACCGGCGGATCTTCGACCGGCTCCGAAGTCGGCGCCGCCCGCGCGTGCGGTCGTCGGCGGCGCGCCGACACCGGGTCCGGTCGCTGCCGGAAGCTGAACCACCGGGCTTCGGGAGTCTCTACCGCTTGCCCGACCTCCCTACCCTCCGGGCCATGACGTACGAGCCGATAATGGTTCCCAGCCCGAAACCCCACCGGACGATTCGTACGGTCCTGATCGTCGTCAGCGCCTTGCTGGCGGTCTGCTGCGTGGTTGGTGCCGGCGTCGGGTTGTGGCTCTACCGCACCGTCAAGGACGCCGTCGAACCGGCCCGGGCGGCCGCGACGGCGTACCTCGACGACGTGCAGGCCGGCAACTACCCGGGCGCGTACGGGCGGCTGTGCGACCGGGTGCGCGACACCATGACCCAGGAGGACTTCACCCGGATCCAGGCCGCGCAGTTGAAGATCAGCAGTTATGAGATCACCGGCGTGAACGTCAACAACTACAACGGGCGGGTCACCGGGACCGCCCAGGTCGAGGCGGTCCAGGAAGCCACCGGTGCGAGGTTCACGCAGGGGATGGCGCTGGTCAAGGAGGGCGGCCAGTGGCGCGTCTGTCAGTGAGTCACCGCGCCGTCGCGGCGTAGAAGGCGCTCGGGTCGTTGGCCAGGGACGCCTTGACGTATGCGCTCCACTCGTCGGCGACGACCTCGATCCGGCCGGCCTCGATGCCGTCCAGTGCGGCGCGCACGACGTCGGCGGGGTCGATCTTGTCGCCGTCGTACCCGGCCGACATGTCGGTGTCGGCGCTGCCCAGGTGCAGGCCGGTCACGAGGGTTCCCTGGCCGGCGAGTTCCAGTCGGATCCCGTTGGTAAGGCTCCACTCGGCTGCCTTCGCCACGCCGTAGGCGTTGGCCCCGTCGTAGGAGAACCACGACATCGCCGACAGGACGTTGAGGATCGTCCCGCCGCCGTTCGCGCCGAGCACCGGCGCGAACGCCCGGACCATGCTCAGGGTGCCGTAGAAGTGCGTGTCCAGCTCGGACCGGATCTTGCCGAGGTCACCCGTGACGAGGTTGGTGAAGGTGGAGATCCCGGCGTTGTTGACCAGCAGGGTGACGTCGGACGCGACGGCCGCCGCCTCCTCGACGGATCGCGGGTCGGTGATGTCCAACCGGAGCGTCTCGACGCCGGGGATGTCGATCCGCTCCGGGGTGCGGGCCGTGGCGTACACCTTGGCCGCACCGCGCTCCAACAGTTGTCCGGCGAAGTGTCGGCCGATGCCGCGGTTGGCGCCGGTGACCAGAGCGATCGAACCGGAGATCTGCATGATTGCCTCCTGGCAGGTTTCAGGGACGAGCCGTACGCGAGTTACGCTAAAACCTGACGTCCACGTGAGGGACAAGGTCGTGTGACAGGTGTCACCGGTTGGGGGAGGGCCATGCGGATCGGGGAACTCGCCACGAAGACCGGGGTGTCGGTGCGAGCCCTGCGCTACTACGAGGAGCAGGATCTCCTGACTGCCGCCCGCAGCAGCGGCGGTCAACGCCACTACCTCGACAGCGCGGTCGACCGGGTGCACCTGATCCAGATGCTGTACGCCGCTGGCCTGTCCAGCCGGACCATCCTGGACCTGCTGCCCTGCGTCGACGCGAAGGTCAACACACCGCAGTCACGGGCCATGCTCCGCGCCGAACGCGACCGCATCGATCAGCAGATCACCCAACTCCGGCAGGCGCGCGAGCGGCTCGACGCGGTCATCGCGTTCAGCGAGAGCCCGGCCAGCGGTTGCACCCGAACGAACGCCGACGCCCTGACCACCTGACGACGCGCAGTTCCAGCCCGCCGAGGGCTGGCCGGCGCGCGTCGGCGGTCAGATCGGGGCGAGCTCCGGGATGCCGTAGTGCTGGTCGAGGACCTGCATGGCGGCGCCCGCGGCGATCACGTCCGCGCCGAGGCTGGACAGGGCGACCCTCGTGCTGAGCCAGCCCGCGCGTCGCGCGTCCGCCTCGACGGCCTCGGTGACCGCAGCGAGATAGGTCTGCGGGTGTTGGAGGAGGTCCGCGCCGGTCAGCACCACGTGGGCGAGGTCGAGGGTCTGGAGCAGGTTGACGACGCCCACGGCCAGCACGCGGGCGGCGTACGCGATGTCCCCGGCCTCGATGGCGTGGTGGTGCACGATCTCCAGGCACCCGTGGCGACCGCAGACGCAGCGCGGCCCGTTCAGGTCGACGACCGTGTGGCCGAATTCGCCCGCGTTGGTGTGCGCGCCACGGTGGGCCGCGCCGCCCAGCCAGAAGCCGCCGCCGATGCCGGACTCGACCATGATGAGGGCCGCGTCGCCGAACGTCGCGCCGTGCCGCCAGGCCTCGGCGGTGATCCCCGCGGTGACGTCCTTGTCCAGGTGGACGGGGAGGCCAAGGTGTTTCTCGGCAATCTCGCGCAGCGCTACGTCGTGCCAGTGCCGCAGGCCGTGCGCGTCGCGGACCAGGCCGTTGGCGTGGTCGAGTGGGCCGATCATGCCGATGCCCAGCCCGGTGAGCCGGCCCCGCAGGTCACCGATGCCAGCCATCGCGTCGATGCCGACGCTCAGGGCGTCGAGGAGCTGCTCCGGAGTGAAGTCGCGGGGCAGCGGCCGGACCGTCGAGTGGTGCACGGTGCCGGCCAGGTCGACCAGGACCAGCCGCAGCGTGCGCCGGGCCACGTGGGCGCCGATCGCGTACCGGCTGTCCGCGACGAGTTCGTAGACGACCGCGGGCTTGCCGATGCCCGGACGCCGGACGCCGGCGGAACGGATCAGGCCGTCGGTGGTCAGCCGGGCGATGACCTTGGAGACCGCCTGCGGGGTCAGGCCGGTGGCCTCGACCACGGTCGAGCGCTCGAACGTCCGGGCGGTACGCCCCACCGCCATGACCAGTGCCTCGTTGTAGCCGCGCAGGAAGCTGACGTCGGCAGTGACGCGAGTCATCTCACCACCCTATTACGCAACGCTGTTGCTAAATTTTTTCGGTGATCGAGATGAGCAGAGGTCGACGGATAGCGGCGCTGGTGGCGCTGGCACTGGGTGGCGTCGCGATCGGCCTGACCGAGTTCGTGGCGATGGGGCTGCTGCCCGACATCGCCCGCGGTCTGCTCCCGCAGGACTACGCGCAGTCGTCGTCAGACGCGGTCGCCCGCGCGGGCTGGATGATCACCGCGTACGCGCTCGGCGTGGTCGTCGGCGCACCCCTGATCGCCGCACTGAGCGCGCGCCTGCCCCGCAAGAAGCTCGTACTCGGGCTGCTGGTGCTCTTCGCCGTCGGCACAGTCGCATCCGCGATCGCCCCCACCTTCGACCTGGTGCTGGTGGCCCGGTTCGTGGCGGCGCTGCCGCACGGCGCGTACTTCGGCGCGGCCGGTCTGCTCGCGGCGACCCTGATGGGCCCCGGTAACGAGGCCCGGGGTTTCGCCACCGTGCTCGGCGGGCTGACCGTGAGCAACGTGGTCGGCGTACCCCTCATCACGCGGCTCGGGCAGGCAGCCGGCTGGCGGGTCGCGTACCTGGTCATCGCCGGGGTCTTCGTGCTCACCCTGCTGGCGGTGCTGGCGGTCGTCCCGGAGGTCGCCGCGGCGGTCGACGGCTCGCCGGCGGCCGAGTTGAGGGCGCTGCGGACCTCGCAGGTCTGGCTGGTCGCCGCGACCGGCGCGGTCGGCTTCGCGGGGTTCTTCGCGGTGGACACCTACATCGCGCCGGTCACCACCGATGTCGCCGGCCTCTCCGCCGCGACGGTGCCGTGGGCGCTGGTCGCGGTGGGTCTCGGGATGACCGTCGGCAACGCCCTGGGTGGCTGGCTGGCGGACCGTGACCTGCAGCGGAGCATGGTCATCGGGTTCGTGGCGATGATCGTGAGCATCGCCGTGTTCAGCCTCGTGGCGTCGACCCGTGTCGGCCTGTTCGTGGGCGCGTTCCTGGTCGGCGCGACCAGCCTCTATCTCGGTCCGGTCCTGCAGGCACGCCTGATCACCGTCGCCCCCGGCGCGCAACTGATGGGTGCGGCGCTCAACCAGTCGGCCATGAACATCGCGAACAGCATGGGCGCCGCCCTGGGCAGCGTCGCCATCGCCGCGGGACTCGGTTACCTCGCGCCGGCCCGGGTCGGCGTCGTCCTGGCGGTCGTCGGGTTGATCCTGGGGCTGGTCAGCTTCGCCGTCGGGCGACGAGCGCGCGACCGAGTTCCGGCCACCGTGTGACGAGTGCGCGAGCGGATCCCGGCCACCGTCTCGACCTGAGCTGGCCGGGCCGCCCGTGCGGGGCGGTCAGCTGACCTCTCTGGCCAGCAGGTCACCGACGGCGGCGCGGACCGGATCGGGGTTCGCCCAACTCCAGTTGGGGTGTGCGCGGTTGGTGAGCAGCGCGAGGACGAGCTTGCGGTCGGGCGCGACCAGGAGCGAGGGGCCGGCGAACCCGGTGTGGCCGAAGGTCCGGGCGGAGCTGAGCCTCCCCATGAACCAGCTCTGGTTGAGGACGACTCCGAGACCGTGCGCCGAGGTCCGGTTGGGGCGCTCGGGGTCGATGGCGGGTTTGCCGGCGTTGTGGTTGGTGAGCATCCGGCGCACGGTCGCCGCGGCGAGGATCCGTTTGCCCTGGTAGGTGCCCCCGTCGAGGAGCAGCTGACCGATCGCCGCGAGGTCGCTGGCGGTGGCGAAGATGCCGGCGTGACCGGCGACGCCGCCGAGATGGTTGGCGACGTCGTCGTGGACCGTGCCCCGCAGCAGGCCCCGCGACGAGCGGGCGTCGGTGGCGACCAGTCGGCCGGCCTTCGCGCTTGTCGACAACCAACTGTTGGGGTTGAAGCCGGTGTCGCGCAGGCCGAGCGGGCCGGTGAGGTTGCTCTTGAGGGCCTGGTCGAGCCGTTGACCGGTGACCTTCTCGACGATCTTGCCGGCGGTCATCAGCCCCACGCTTGAATAGCGGAACGTCTGACCGGGCACGGCGCCGGAGACCAGCGGCGTGCTGAGCACGGCATTCCACCGGGCCGCGTTGTCGGGCTGGCCGGTGACCTTGGCGCCGACCGGGAGGCCGCTGGTGTGGGTGAGCAGCATCTCGACGGTGATCCGCTCCTTGCCCGTGCCGGTGAAGGCGGGCAGGTAGTCGCGTACCGGAGCGCCGAGGTCGACACGCCCCTTGTCGACCTGCTGCAACAGCAGGATGGCCGTGTACATCTTGGTGACCGAGGCGAGGTCGAAGATCGAGTCGGGACGCATCGCGACGCGTCCGCTCGCCGGAAGCAGCTTCGGGCCCGCGCCGTAGCGCAACGCCTCCCCGACCGCAGTGTGCACAGTCGTCCTGCCATCGACCAGGACGACCGCGACCGCGCCGGGAAAGCCCTGGTGCTGCACGGTCTGCGGCGTGGCGGGCAGGTGCTTGCGGAGCAGCGCGGTCACGTTCTGCGCGTAGCGGGCCTGGCCGGCTGGCGCGGCACCGCCGCTCGGGGGTGCGGTGGCGCTCGGTGCGCCGGACGGTGACGAGGCATTCCCCGCCGAGCCGAACCCCACCCGATTTCCGGCGGCGTCGGTCGCGGTCACCGCGTCGCCGGGACCGGCCGCGCCCGGGTCCGCAGCGCCGTTGTCGCCACAACCGGTGAGGGCGGAGGTCGCGGCGGCCAGGCCGGCCCCGAGCAGGGTACGACGCGCAACGGGCATGCCGGAGATCGTGACAGCCAGCCGGGACGCGCGCCACCCGACCGGCCCGAACGTCGATCCCGTCCAGCCCGCTGGTCAACAGATGGTCATCTGGCAGACACTGTCGGTTGCCTTTCGGGTGGTTGTGCGACGATCGGCTGGCATCATCGTCGATTGACCGTCCACCGGTCTGTCCGCGCGCGCTCGCGGGCAGACACCGGGGAGGGCACACACCTCGTTACCCCCTTGGAGAGCACGATGTCCCTCTCCCCGTCCCGGGTCTTTGCCGAGCTGAACGCGGCTCGACCCCCTGACCAGGCCGCCCCGATGATGGGAACGGCCGTGGTGGTCGGCGGCAGTGTCGCCGGGCTGCTGGCCGCCCGGGTGCTGTCCGACCACGCCGACAGCGTCGTCATCATCGACCGGGACGACCCGCAGGTGAGCGGCGCGCGGCCCGGCGTACCCCAGGGAACGCAGCTGCACGCGCTGCTGCCCGGCGGCTTCCTCCAGCTGGAGCGCCTGTTCCCCGGGTTTCGTGACGAGGCGGTGGCGCACGGGGCGGTTGAGGCGCCGCCCGAGGCTCGCCGCAACTACCTCGACGGCCGCCCGAAGGTCGTCGTCCCCGACGACGCCGACAGCCTGGCGGGCAGTCGGCCGCTCCTGGAGGGCCTGATCCGCCAGCAGGTGCTTCGACTGCCCAACGTCAAGACGGTCACCGCCCGCGCCACCGGCCTCGTGTTCGACGGCACCGTGGTCACCGGGGTCCGCTGCGACGTCGGTGGGGTGCCCGGTGTCGAGCGCGGTGACCTCGTGGTGGACGCCATGGGGCGGTCCAGCCGACTGTCGGACTGGCTGGAGCAGGCCGGCTGGGAGCGGCCGGTCACCCGGCGGATGACCGTGCATCTCAACTACGCGACAGCCCTGTTCCGCCGGCCGGAGGTCGCCCCGGCCTCGACGGTCGTGATGGCGCTGCACACCCCGACGACGGCGGTGGACGTGGCCGGCGCCGCGTTCTTCGCCATCGAGGATGGCCAGTGGATGACCATGATGGCCGGTTACGGCAACGACCGTCCGGGGCGTACCGCGGAGGACTTCGTCCGCCGCCTGCGCGAGCAGTTTCCGCCGGAGTTCGGCGAGGTCGCCGACCAGGAGATGCTCGGCGACGTCCAGACCTACCACCATGCCGACAGCCGACGACGGGACTTCCACGCGCTCGACCGGTTCCCGGCTGGTCTGGTCAGCGTCGGTGACGCCGTCGCGTCGTTCAACCCGGTGTACGGGCAGGGCATGACGGCGGCGGCCCTGCACGCGGTCTGCCTGTCGACGTACCTGCGCTCCGGCCCGGATCTGCGGACGCCCGCGCGTCACTTCCTCGCGCTACAGAAGGTCGTGGTCGACGCCGCCTGGTCGCTCTCGACCTCGGCGGACCTGGCGTTGCCGCACGTCGACGGGCCCTACCCGCGTGGTCACCGGCTCTCCAGCTGGGCCAGCAGGCAGATCATCGCCGCGACCGTCACGGACGTGACGACCGCGCGGCGGTTCAACGAGGTCGTCTCCATGCGCGAGCACCCGCGCACGCTGGCCCGGCCCGGCGTGCTCCTGGGCGCCCTGCGCGCCAACCGGCGAGCACGCTGAACGGGTGACCCGGCGGCCTCATGCGAGGCCGCCGGGGCCGCGCACTAACGGGGGAGCTTGCGGAGGACGTCGACCACGAAACGGTGGTCGTCCAGCTGCGGCAGCCCGGAGACACCGACCCAGCCCACCACGCCGGTGCCGCGGACGCGCAGTGGCACCGCGCCTCCGGCGGCGGCGTACCGCGAGGCCGGCAGGCCGAACTTCTCGGCCAACGTCACCTGCTTGTCCTGACACAGCCGGGCCATGTAGAGCGAGGAGTGCTCGAAGCGCATCACCACCCGCCCCTTGCGGCGCAGCCACGCGTCGTTGTCCGCCGTCGACCCCGGCAGGCCACAGTGGAACAGCTGCCGCCCGGCCCGCCACACCCCCACCGCGACCGGCAGCCGCTGCTCGGTCGCGGCGGCGACGGCGAGCATCCCCAGCTCGTACGCGTCGGTCTCGGACAGGCCCGCGAGCTGTAGCTCTTCCTCCTCGCGGAGCAGCTCGTCCAGCGTCGGCCACGATCCACGGTCAGTTGACATGTTTTTCTCCTCGTCGAACGAAGGCGATCACCAGGCGCAGGGCGCGTAGTCCTTCAGGAAGCAGCCGTACAGGTCCTCGCCCTGCTCGCCGCGGACGATCGGGTCGTACACCCGCGCCGCGCCGTCGACCAGGTCCAGTGGGGCGTGGAAGCCCTCGTCGGCCAGCCGCATCTTCGTCGGGTGGGGGCGTTCGTCGGTGATCCAGCCGGTGTCGACGCTTGTCATCAGGATGCCGTCGGTCAGCATCTCCTCGGCGCTGGTGCGGGTCAGCATGTTCAGTGCGGCCTTGGCCATGTTGGTGTGCGGGTGCCCCGGGCCCTTGTAACCGCGGCCGAACTGGCCCTCCATCGCCGACACGTTCACCACGTACTTGCGGCGGGCCGCCGCGGCGGCCATCGCCGGCCGCAACCGGCTGACCAGCACGAACGGCGCGGTGACGTTGCACAGCTGCACTTCGAGCAGCTCGACCGGGTCGACCTCCTGCACCCGCTGAACCCAGCTGTTGACCGAGTCGAGGTCGGGCACGAGACCACCGGCGTCGATCGCCGTGGAAGCCGCGATCCGTTCCGGTGAGGCCGAGCCGCTGGTGAGCGCCAACGCGGTGAGCGCGTGCGGGGTGAGCGCGGTCGACTGTGGGCCGGCGGTCAGGCTGCCCACCGGGACGCCCGGCCCGTCCGGCTTGGCGAACGTGATCAGCTCCGGCAGTGGACCGTCTGGCAGGGCCGCGGCCTCCGCGGCGATGAGTTGCGCGTACGCCCCGGGGGACCGGCGGACGGTCTGTGCCGCGTTGTTGATCAGGATGTCCAGCGGGCCCTGGCTGCTGACCGAGTCGGCGAGAGCGATCACCTGGGCGGGGTCGCGCAGGTCGATCCCGACGATGCGCAGCCGGTGCAGCCAGTCGCCGCTGTCGGGCATCGCGGCGAACCGGCGGACCGCGTCGTGCGGGAACCGCGTCGTCACCGTCGTGTGCGCGCCGTCGCGCAGCAGCCGCAGCGCGATGTACATGCCGATCTTGGCCCGGCCGCCGGTGAGCAGCGCACGTCGGCCGGTCAGGTCGGTACGGGCGTCGCGGCGCTCCCGGTTGAGCGCGGCGCAGGACGGGCAGAGCTGGTGGTAGAACGCGTCCACCTGGCGGTAGCGCTGCTTGCAGACGTAACAGCCGCGCGGGTTGTGCAGGAAACCCGCCGTCTCGCCCGCGACGGAGGTCGCGAGCGGGATGCCCTGTGTCTCGTCGTCGATCCGCCCGGGTGCGCCGGTGGCGGTGGCCTCGGTCACCGCGCGGTCGGCCGTGAGGATGGCCTCCCGCCGCTCCTCGCGTCGCCGCTGCTTGATCACCTTGTAGAGCCGGGCGGTGGCCCGCTGCACACGCACCACGTCGGGGTGGTCGGAGGGCAGCGCCTCCAACGCCTCGAAGACGCTGAGGCAGGCCTCCAGCCGGCTTCGGTCAATACCCTCGTGACCGTTTTCGGTAACGTTGTCCACCGTCATGCGTCGTTGTCTCGTCCCGTGTCCCGTGCCGGATCCAACCGGCCTGCCCCAAGTCCGACCCGAAACGGTACGCGCCTCATCGCCTCCGACGCACCTCGCGGCGCTCAGTCGGCGTGGCTACCAGTCGACACGGCCGCCAGTCGGCGTCGCTGTCAGTCGGCGTGGCGCTCAGTCGGCGTCGGCCTGGCCGAGACGCCAGTAGCCCATGAACGCCACCGCCCGCCGGTCCAGACCCCGCTCGACGACCAGGTGCCGGCGCAGCGTACGGATGACGCCGGCCTCCCCGGCCAGCCACGCGTAGAGCGGCACCGCGGCCACCTCGTCGGGAACCTCCCACAGGATCTCGGTGTCCACGTCCACGTCCGGGACGGGCTGGGCGGTCTTGGACGCACCGGGGGTCAGCAGCTCCCCGGCCGCGGCGGCGACGGCGGGCACCAGCCGGCTGCCGTACCCGTCGGTGCCCCGAGACAGCCAGCGGACCTCGATGCCGGGCGGCGCGACCAGCGGCAACACGTCGGCGGCGTCGGGCACCTCCAGCACGACAGTGCCCCGGGCGTCGAGGGGGAGTCGCTCACAGATGCCGCTGATCGCCGGTACGGCGGTCTCGTCCCCGGCCAGCAGCAGGGTGGCGCCGTTCGACTGTCGAAACTCGATCCCGCCGTGGTTGCCGTCGAAGCCGGCGTCCGGGCCGACCAGGGCGATCCCGTCGCCGACGCTCGCCCGCCGAGCCCAGCGCGTCGCCGGACCGCTGTCACCGTGCAGCACCAGGTCGACGTCCACCTCGGCCAGGTGCGGTCGGACCGCCCGCACGGTGTAGGTGCGGATCGGGTTGCGCAGGTGCTCCGGCAGGGCCCGCCACTTCGCGTACCAGTCCGCACCCTCCGGAAGGTCCGCCCGGCGCTGGCCGGGCAGCGGCAGCGCCAGTTTGATCCGCTGGTCGTAACCGTTGTCGGCGAAGCGGTCGAGGTCCGACCCGGTGAAGGTCACCCGGGTGAAGGACGGGCTGAGTCGGCGTACCGCGCGGACGGTGACGTCGAACACGCGCCACGGGGCGATGGTCAGGGTCTCGGTCATGGTGCCTCTCCTCGACTCGGGCCGGTGTCTACCGGGTGTTGCTCGCCACGGCGCGGGAGCGCCACAGCAGCCAGACGAAGTACGGGGTGCCGATCATGGCGGTGACCAGGCCGGCAGGGACCTGGGCCGGAGCGATGATCGTCCGTCCGAGGGTGTCGGCGATGCTGACCAGCGCCGCGCCCAGCAGGGCTGCCACCGGGAGCACCCGGGAGTGCCGTCCGCCGACGAGCGCCCGCGCGGCGTGCGGGGCGACCAGGCCGACGAAGCCGATGACCCCGACGGCCGAGACCGCGGTGGAGGTGAGCAGCGCCGCCGCGCCGAGCGCGACCAACCGGGTGCGTTCCAGACGGACGCCCAGCACCCGGGGGGTGTCGTCATCCAACGCCATCAGGTCGAGTTCCCGACGGGCGGCGACCACGGCCGGGGTGAGCACCAGCAGGGCGATCAGCACCGGCAGTACCTGGGTGGGCATGCGGCCGTAGGTGGAGCCGGAGAGCCAGGTCAACGCCTTCCCGGTGTTCCACGGGTCGAAGGCGATGACCAGGTAGGTGATGACCGCCATGCCGCCCTGCCAGGCGCCGAAGCCGATCAGCACCAGTCGGTCGGAGCTCAACCCGCCACGCCACGCCAGGCCGTAGACCAGGGCGAACGCCACCATCGCGCCGAGCCCGGCGACGCCGGAAACGGCCCATACCCCGGCCAGCGGCACGAAGGTGAGCAGGGAGACGGCCCCGAGCCCGGCGCCGGCGGTGATGCCGAGGATGCCGGGTTCGGCCAGCGGATTGCGGCAGACCGCCTGCACTGTGGTGCCGGCGACCGCGAGCGCCGCGCCGGCCAGGACCGCCGCGGCGACGCGCGGCCACCGCTGGTCCAGCACAAAGGTGTACGCGGGCCCGGTGGTGCCGTTGACCCAGTTCACGACGTCACCGAGCAGCACCCACGTGTCACCGGCGAGCATGCCGACCGCCACGGCGGAGATGGTCAGGACGGCGGTGGCGGCGACGACGCCGCGGTGGAAGACGGCGGAGCGGACGGCCGCGTGCCCGCCGGGCGGGCGGCGGGTGGGGCCCGCGTCGCGGTGCCGGCGGGCCAGCCAGATGAGGATCGCCGCACCGAACAGGGTGGTGACCACTCCGGTCGGAATGTCGACCCCGGCCTGCCCGCCCAGCACGGCACGCAGCAGCACGTCGGAGCCGAGCACGATGATGACCCCGGCGATGCCGGACAACGGCAGCAGGACGCGGTGCCGGTGCACCCCCGGCACCACGGGAGCGAGCAGCCGGACGATCACCGGGGCGCACAGGCCGACGAAGCCGACCGGGCCGGTGAGGGTGACGGCTGCGGCGGACAGCAGCACGGCCAGCACCATGACGGTGAGCCGGGTACGCCGCACGTCGAGGCCGAGCACGGTAGCGGTGTCGTCGCCGAGGGCGAGGATGTCAAGGCGGTGCCCGAGCAGCACGAGCACGACGGCCGCGCCGACGATCACCGGGGCGAGCTGGGTCAGCGCGGTCAGGTCGCTCTGCACCAGCGAGCCGTTGCCCCAGGCGAACAGACCGATGGTGGCCTGCTCGAACAGGAGCAGCAGCAGGGTGGTCACCGACCCGAGCGCCAGCGCGGTCGCCGAGCCGGCGAGGATCAGCCGGGTGGTGCCGGCCTGCCCACCGGAGGACATCGCCATCACCAGCCCGGCGGCGGCCAGCCCTCCGCAGAAGGCGAGGCCACCGGCGGGCAGCGCGGGCAACGAGACGCCGAACGCGGCGACGGCGACGATCGCCAGGTGGGCGCCCGCGTTGACCGCGAGGGTGTCGGGGGAGGCGAGCGGGTTGCGGGCGATCGACTGCAACGCTGCTCCGGCGAACCCGAGCGCCACGCCGATGGCCAGCCCGGCGAGCAGCCGAGGGAGCCGGGAGGCGATCAGGACGCGGGCCGCCTCGTCGTCGGCGCCGGTCGCGAGTCGCAGCAGGTCGAGGGCCCCGACGTTCGAGGTGCCCTGGGTGAGGTGCACCGCGCCGACCACGAGCAGCAGCAGGATCGCGGCGACGAAGACAGCGGCGATGCGGGGTACGGCCAGGCGTCCGCCCGGAGCCGGCCGGGTGGCCGGCTCCGGGCGTGGGGGTGCGTTCAGCACGCTCACACCGCGTACGTCTTGACGAGTTCGTCGATGTACTGCTTGCCGGAGAGCGGCCCGCCGAAGGTCCAGATGCCGTTGGGCATCTTGTGCAGGTTGCCCTTCTGCACGAAGGGCAGCGACTTCCAGATGGCGTTGCTGGCGAGCCCGTCGGCGAACACGTCGTCGCCGTCGGAGGCGTTGTAGAAGAGGCGCATGTTCGGATCCTTGAGGACGGTCATGCCCTCGACGTCGGTCTGGCCGAGGCCCCACACCTCATCGGTCTTGCCGGTCCAGGCGTTGGTGAGGCCGAGCTGGATGCCGATCTGGGAGACGAGCGCACCCTTGCCGAACATCCGGATGCTGACGGTGCTGCCCTCCTTCCACCCGTCGGCGATGGCGAACGGCTGGCCGGCGGCGCCCGCGTCGGCGATCTTCTTCTTGCCGTCGGCGATGGCCGCGTCGAAGTCGGCGAGCAGCTTCTCCGCCTCGGTGGTCTTGCCGACTGCCTTGGCGATCATGTTGAGGTCGGCGCGCATCCGGCCGAGGTTGTCGGTGGCGTCACTGGCCTTGGCGACCACGACGGGGACGAACTTCTCCAGTTGACTGACGATGTTGGCGCTCCCGCCGTCCTCCATCACGATGAGGTCGGGTTGGAGGGCGACGATCGAGTCGACGCTGGGCTCGCCGCGAGCGCCGACGTCCTTGACGCTCGGGTCGAGCTTCGCCGAGGTGACCCAGGTGCCGTAGCCCTTGGGGTCGGCGACACCGACGGGCATGACGCCCAGGCTGACCAGCATCTCGACCTCGCCCCACTCGAGCCCGACGACCTTGGTCGCCGGGGCCTTCAGGGTGATCTGCTTGCCTCGGCTGTCGGTGAGGGTGACCGGGCCGGTGGCCGTCGAGGGGGAGGTCTCGGGGGCCGCGGCCTTCTCGGTGGTGCCGCAGGCGCTGAGTGTCAGCGCGGCCGCGACGGCGATGAGAGCGGTGAAACGGGTACGGGTCATGACGGTCTTTCTCTGCTGTGAATGGGGTGTTCAGACCAGGACGCGGATCTGGTGCCGCCCGACGGGGCGGGTGGTGACCAGTCCGCTGATCGGATCGGTGGTCACCTCGATGCGGATCCCGTAGGTCTCGGTGAGGGCGTTCTCGGTGAAGACCTCTGCCGGGGTGCCGGTGGCGCGGACCCGGCCCTGCTGCAACAGGACCACCTCGTCCGCCACGGCGGCTGCCTGGTTGAGGTCGTGCAGCACGACGCCGACGGCGACGCCGTGATCGTCCGCGAGGTCGCGGACCAGGTCGAGGATCTCCACCTGATAGCGCAGGTCGAGAAACGTGGTGGGCTCGTCGAGCAGCAGCACCGGAGTGTCCTGGGCGAGGCAGGTGGCCAGCCAGACCCGCTGCAGCTCGCCGCCGGAGAGTTCGTCGACGGGACGCTCGGCCATCGCGGCGACGCCGGTGACGTCCATGGCGCGGGCGATGGCGGCGGGACCATCCGGATCCTCGGTGCGCCAGCGCCCTCGGTATGGGTGACGGCCGTAGCCGACGACATCGTGGACGGTGACCCCGCTGGGCACCGGCCGGCTCTGGGCGAGCAGGGTGACCCGGCGGGCAAACTCCCGGGCGGTGAGGCCGGCGGCCGGGGCGCCGTCGGCGAGGTGCACCAGTCCGGCCTCGATCGGGTGCAGCCGGGCCAGGGCCCGCAGCAGGGTGGATTTGCCGCTGCCGTTGGGCCCGACGAGTGCGGTCACGGCACCCGCGCGGAGGTTGATCGCGGCACCGTGCACCACCGGCACACCGTGATAGCCCAGTTGGAGGTCGACGCCGGACAGGCTGCGCTCCCCGTTGGCCGACGCCAACTCGTTCTGCATGAGGTTAGGCTAACCTAACCAACTGAAGGCCTGTCAAGCCCGTCGCCGACCGGGTGGACCGGCGGTGGTCGGGCCCGTGCGCGGGTGGGGGATGCTGGGTCCGTGCACATCGCGACCCTCGGCCCACTCGCCGTCGACGGCCAGCCCGTTCGGGGTGAACGGCTCGCGGCGGTGCTCCGCGCGCTCGTCGACGCGCGTGGGCGGGCGGTCTCGGTGAGCCTGCTCGTGGACGCCGTGTGGGACGGCACGCCGCCCGACGACGCGACCGGCGCCGTCCAGGCCCTCGTCTCCCGGGTACGCCGTCTCGGGCTACCCGTGGCGGCGGTGCCGGGCGGCTACCGACTGCCCGCCGACGAGGTCACCGTCGACGCGGTCGAGGCACGGGCACTCGTCGACCAGGCACGTACCGTGCTGCGCTGCGGCGACGTCCGGGCTGCCCGCGGCATGGCCGATCAGGCGCGGGCACTCTTCCCCGAAGTGCCGGAGCTGGTCAGCGCCGAGGACACGCGCCTGTTCGCGGAGGTCGCCGCGCTGCGCGCGCAGGCGGCACTCGCCGGCGTGGGCCCGTACGACGAGGTCGACCTGAGCCGGCTCGTCGCGCGTACGCCGCCGGACGAGCCGTCCGCCGCCCTGCTCGTCCGGGTGCTCGCCGCCCAGGGGCGGGAGGCGGAGGCGCTGGAGGTGGTCGAACGGCTCCGGGCCGAGCTGGCCGACCGCTACGGCACCGACCCGTCGCCGGTGATCACCGCA
Organism: Micromonospora chokoriensis; assembly: GCF_000718555.1. Lineage (GTDB taxonomy): Bacteria > Actinomycetota > Actinomycetes > Mycobacteriales > Micromonosporaceae > Micromonospora > Micromonospora chokoriensis_B. The sequence goes on along the minus strand of NZ_JOAN01000016.1, from coordinate 108,764 downwards.
GCCCACCTGGCGTTGCTGCGCGGTGAACTCACCGCCCCGCCCGGCGCGGCGCCGCCCCGGCAACCGGCGCGGATCACGCTGCCCGCCGCGTGGCGCCGCCCGATGACCGCCCTCGTCGGCCGGGAACGGGACGTGGAAGCCGTCACCAACGCGCTCGCCGAGACACCCGTGGTCACGGTCGTGGCGACCGGCGGTGCGGGCAAGACCCGGCTCGCCGCCGAGGTGGCGCGGCGTACGGCGGCCGCCGGGAAGGCGGTACGCGTCATCGAACTCGCCGGCCTGCGCTCGCCCGACGAGGTGCTGCCCACGGTGCTCGCCGCGTTCGGCGGTGCGGACACCACGGCGACCGGCGGCAACCTGGGTCTGGAACGGCGGGTCCTCAGCCCCGAGGAGCGGCTGCGCGCAGTCGCGCCGGACCTCGACGGCCTGGTGGTGCTGGACAACTGCGAACACGTTCTCGACGCGGTGGCCGTCGTCGTCGCGGATCTGGTCGCGGTGGCGTCCCCGGAGGTCGCGGTGCTCGCGACGAGCCGGGCCCCGCTGGGTCTGGCCGGCGAGTTGGTGCACCGGCTGACCGCGTTGCCAGACGCCGACGCGCTCGCGCTGCTCGAGTCCCGGGCCCGGGCCGGCGGCGCGGTGCCGACCTGGGACACCGAGCGGGTCCTCGCCCTGTGCCACCGGCTCGACAACCTGCCACTGGCACTCGAGTTGGCCGCCGCGCGACTGCGGCACATGCCGATCGACGACGTGCTCGCCGGGCTGACCGACCGGTTCGCGCTGCTCGACGACGCCCTGCGCGGCCTGCCCGAGCGACACGCGAGCCTGTGGGCGCTCGTCGACTGGAGCAGGGAACTGCTCACCGAGGACGACCGCGACCTGTTGCAGCGGGTCGCGGTTATTCCCGCGCCGTTCACCGCGGACCTCGCCGCCGCCGTCGCGCAGGCCCCGGACGTGCGTCGCGGCCTGGCGACCCTCGTCGAACAGTCCCTGTTGACCCTGGTCGAGGGGGACGGCCCGCCGCGCTACCGAATGCTCGAAACGGTCCGTGAGTACGGCGAAGCCCGGCTCGACGCGGCCGCCGCCCGGGGTCTGGCCATGACCGGCCTTGTCAGGTGGGCCCGTGAGCAGGCCGTCGCGCTCGCCGGCCGCTTCATCGGCCCCGGCCAGGTCGAGGCGCTGCACCGCTGCGCCGCCGAGCAGGACAACCTGGTCGCCGGCCTGCGGTGGGCGATGCGGGAGGACGACGAGCCCGCCTCGGTCGACGTCGCCACCGCGCTGTTCCACCTCTGGTCGGTACGGGGCCTGCACCTGGAGGTTCTTGCCTGGGCGCGCGGGCTGCTGCACATCGACGACCCACAACGACGGCTGCCCTCGGCGATCCTGCGCGGCGCCGCCAGCGGCCGGCCACTGCCCAACGCCGACCGGCTGGCCTGGATGTGCGTGGTGATCAGCGTGAACGCCGGCGTCAGCGCCGATCTGCGGCCCGCCGTGCTCGCCCGGCGGGCGCTCCGGACGCTCCAGGCCGAACGCCCCGCCGAGGTGTCGCCCCGGATGACCGCTCTCGCGTCGGCGCTGCCCGGCTTCGACGCATCCGATCTGGAGCAGAGCCTGAAGAGCGCGACCGAGATGGTCGCGCACCCGGACCCGTACGTGCAGGGGCTCGGGCTGTTCGCGCGCGCGGCGGTACGGGAGAACGGCGGCCTGCCGGAGGCGTCGATCAGCGACGCCGAGCAGGCGTACCACCGCTTCGAGGCCGCCGGCGACCACTGGGGCATGGCGATGGCGGCGGGTGCGGTCGGGCAGTTCCTGGTCCCGGGCGGGGATGCCCGGTCGGCCGAGTGGTTGACCCGCAGCGTTCAGCACATGGAGTTGGTCGGCGCCACGCAGGACGCACGGTCGATCCGGGTCCGGCTGGACGTGCAGCTCGCCCTGACCGGCGACGCGGATGCGGAACGGCGACTGGATGAGACGGCCGCACTGGGCCAGGCCGAGCAGATGGACGCCGGGCAGGCGCTTCTCGGCCTGGCGCACCTCGCCTGGCAGCGTGAGCGGTACGACGAGGCGCTCGCCCACGCCGACGAGGTGACGCGCGTCCTCGCCGGCTGGGTCGGGCCGCAGCCACAGCCGCGGGTGATGCTCCGGGCCACGGTGGCGATCATCTACCTGCGGGTGGCCCAGGCTGGGCACAGGTCGGGCAACGACGCCACTGCCCAGGCGGCTGCGATGCTGTCGCTCGCCCGCGAGGATGCGCTGACCTCACGAGACCTGCCGGTGATCGGGGCCTGGGCGTCGGGCGGTGCGGAACTCGCGGCGTGCCGCGACGACGTCGACACCGCCCGCGAACTGGCCGTGCTCGCGAAGCGGATCGGCACCCAGATCGAGATGTTCTTCCCCTTTGAAAACGGCGAACGGCTCAACGCCATCCTCGGGGACGAGGAGCAGCGTGAGCCGTTGCTGGCCGTGTGGCGCGAGCGGACGCCCGCCGCGGTCGTCAGCCGGATCCGCGAGCTGATGGACGACCTGCTCGCGTAGATCAGAGCTTCTTGCGGTACGCGCGCAGCGCCAGCGGCATGAACAGCACCACGAAGCCGGCGCACCAGGCGAGCGTCCACCACACGTGGTTGCCGAGTGGGGTGCCGAGGAACAGTCCGCGTACCGACGCCACCAGATGCGTCATCGGGTTGACGTTCACGAACGCCTGCATCCAGCCCGGCAGGGTGTTGGCGCCGACGAACACGTTGGACGCGAAGCTCAGCGGCATGATCAACGCGAACATCACACCCTGCACGGCGCCCGGGGTACGCACCTTCATCGACACCAGCACGGGCAGCCAGCTCAGGCAGAGCGCGAACAGCACCGCGAGCAGACACCCGGCGATCGCCCGGAACAGGTCGGTCTCGATGCGGAAACCCATCACGTAGCCGATCGCGAGGGTCGACACCGTGACGATGACATACCGGACGACGTCGCCGAGGACCGCGCCGACAAGTGGTGCGGAGCGGGGGATCGGCAACGACCGGAACCGGTCGAAGATGCCCTTGGCGATGTCGGTGTTGAGGTTGACGCCGATCGCGATGGCACCGGTGGCGATGGTCTGCGCCAGGATGCCGGGCAGCAGGAACTGCAGGTAGTCGTGGGTCGATCCGGCGACGGCGCCGCCGAAGACGTACACGAAGATGATCAGGAACAGCACCGGCTGCAGCGTGACGTCGATGAGCGCCTCGGGCGTACGCCAGGTCTTGATGAGGCTGCGCTTGGCGAGCGCCAACGAGTGCCGCAGCAGCCGGAACGGCCGCGGGTTCGGCGCGGAGTTCGAGAGCGCACGGCTTCTCGTGGGCGCTGTGTCGGTCAGAGTGCTCATGCCGCGACCTCCGTGGGGCGGGTGGTGTCGTCTTCGGACGCCGTACGCCCGGTGAGGGTGAAGAACACCTCGTCCAGGCTCGGCAGGTGCAGGGAGAGTTCGGTGACCGCGATGCCGGCCGTGGCGAACCGCGCGACGCTCTCGGTCAGGGCCGCGTCGTCGGTGACCGGCACCGCCAGCACGCCCTTGCGGATTTCGTCGGCCTGCGCGCCGGAGCCGACCTGGGTCAGGATCTCCGCGGTGCGGGGTAGCTGCGCCGGGTCGGACGGCCGAACCTCCAGGGTCTGCCCGCCGACCACCCGCTTGAGCCCTTCGGGGGTGTCGTGCGCGATGACCCGGCCATGGTCGATCACCGTGATCGCGTCGGCGAGCGCGTCGGCCTCCTCCAGGTACTGCGTGGTGAGCAGCACCGTCGAGCCGTTGGCGACAAGCGAGCGGACGACGTCCCACATGTCCTCGCGCTTGGCCGGGTCGAGCCCGGTCGTCGGCTCGTCCAGGAAGATCACGTCGGGGGAGCCGACGAGGCTGGCAGCGAGGTCCAACCGTCGCCGCATGCCGCCGGAGTAGGTCTTGGCCGGCCGGTTCGCGGCGTCGGTCAGGTCGAACCAGTCGAGCAGCTCGGCGGCCCGTCGCCGGGCACCGGTGCGCCCCAGCTCCAGCAGGGTGCCGAACAGCTCCAGGTTCTGCCGCCCGGTCAGGTCCTCGTCGACCGAGGCGTACTGGCCGGTGAGTCCGATGCTCTGCCGAACGCGCTCGGCGTCCCGTACCACGTCGAATCCGCCGATTCGGGCGGTGCCGCCGTCCGGGGTCAGCAGGGTGGAGAGGATGCGCACGGCGGTGGTCTTGCCCGCGCCGTTGGGGCCGAGCACCCCGAGCACGGTCCCGCGGGGCACGGCGAGGTCCACGCCCTGTAGCGCCCTCGTCTTCCCAAAGGTCTTCACGAGGCCCTCGGCCTCGATCACCAGGTCAGCTGTCATGCCCAACAGTCTGCGCGAGCCCGCTGACACCGCCCCGACACGGTACCGACACCGGCTGACATGGGCAGCAGGCGGTTCCGGCCCCGGCGCGGTGATCGACTCGACCTCGCGAAAGACGCGCTATCCACCCGCCCGCGACACCGCGACATCATGAAAACCGAGTCGATCAGGCCGCGTGCGCACGGACCAGGGTCAGGACGCCGCGCCGTCCGTGTTCCGGATCATCCGCTGGAGCACCTTCAGGGCCGTCACGTAGTCGGAGTCGTCGATCCCGTGGTGAATGCGAGCGCGGATCACCGGAGCGTACCGCTTGATGGTGAGGCGGGCCGCCTCGCCCGCCTCGGTGATCCAGAGTCGCTGCCGGTCGTCGGGCGTGAGCCAACCCTGATCCAGCAGAATGCCGGCCTCGGCCTCCAGCCAGGTTGCGGAGCAACCAGAACTGGGCCGAACTCGGCGTATTACCGGGCCCGCGTCAGGTCTCCGTTGTGTGTAGGTTGCGGAAGTGACAAGGAGTGAGCGCATCGCGGACCAGTTGGACCGGCACTGGCACAAGAACCTGCGGCCTCGGCTGCACGGTCTTGCCGACGAGGAGTATTTCTGGGAGCCGGTGCGTGACTGCTGGAGCATCCGTCCACGTGGCACGTCGGCCGCACCGATCTCGGCAGGTTCGGGGGAATGGACGATGGATTTCGCGTCTCCTGACCCGGTGCCGGCGCCGGTGACCACGATTGCCTGGCGGCTGGCGCACGTCATCGTCTCCTGCCTGGGTTATCGGGTCGGCTGGCACTTCGGCGGCCAGGAGGTCGACTCCGAGACATTCGCCTACGCGGGGACCGCTGACGAGGCGCTGAGGCAGCTCGATGAGATGTATGGGAGATGGAACGCGGGGGTCCGCGAGCTCTCCGACGCTGACCTGGAGAATCCGCCCGCGGTGGGTCCCGAGCGGTTTCCGATGGAGGGCATCGTCCTGCACATCAACAGGGAGCTGATCCATCACGGCGCCGAGATTTCCCTGCTGCGCGACCTCTACCGCTGGCAGGACGGAGCCGTACCGCTTCACGGTGCGCGTGGACAGCGGCAGGCGGCACCTTAGACCTCACGCCACCACCCTGATCAGCTACTCCAGGGCGGCGCAGCTTCAGTGATGAGGAGGGCCCGATGGGCCGCACGGTGTTGAGCATGAGCGTGTCGGTGGACGGCTTCGCCGCCGGACCGGACGTCACCACCGAACAACCGATGGGCAGAGGCGGCGAGCGGCTGCACGAGTGGCTGTTCCAGGATGACGGGGATCGCGCTGTGGCGGCCGACGGGGTCGCCCCGGTCGGGGTCGACGCCGCGCAGGTACGAGAGCGTCATGCCACGACCGGTGCCGTGGTGATCGGCAAACGGACGTTCGACGTCGGTGTGGACCTGTGGCAGGACACGCCGTTCCCGGTGCCGTGCTTCGTGGTCACTCGCGAGGCACGCGACCCGTTGCGGATGAAGAGCGACGTCTTCACGTTCGTCAACGACGGGCTCCACAGCACGCTGCGCCAGGCGCGACAAGCCGCGGGCGACCGGAACGTCCTCATCATGGGCGGGCCCACCACAGGACAACAGTTCATCAAGGCCGGGTTGGTGGACGAGATCCACATCCAACTCGTACCGGTGTTCCTCGGTACCGGCACGCGCCTGTTCGACCACCTCGGCACCGACCACATCGAACTCGAACGATCCGCGGTGATCGAATCGCCACACGTCACGCACCTGCGCTTCCACGTTCCGAAGTGACCGCTTGGCGTCGGCCGGCCCGCACCAAGGGGCGAGGTCGCGATATGCTGGCGGCGGCAGAGCGCCTGCCAGCGCCCGATGTGGTGGCCCACGCCTGACCGCATCCCGGGGCCAAGAGTCTCCGACTCCGCGCCGTTGTGTCGACTCCCGGCGTGCTGGCCACGCCGCCCGTTCGGTGGAGTGCGTGGGGCTGCACCGGAGGCGTCATGTCTGATCACCACCCCCGGCGGACCCCAACCCCGGGACGTGCCCGTAAACGCGCCATCCGGGAGCACGCAGCTCAGGCCGGCGTCGCCTATTCGGTGGCTGCCCGACACCTCGAAGCGGTCGGTCTGCGACCCGGCGAGACGCTCGCCACCTACGGACGGACGATCTACCCGATCGGGTTCGACCCACACCGCCAACTGCTCGTGGAACGCCGTGAGCGGCGGTCGTTCGAGGAACGCGTTTCGGATACGAGGCGGGCCGCCGTCCTGCCGCACGGCCGTGCCGAGCACCTCGTTGAGCGCTTCCCGCCCAGCCGTGGGCGTACGGGCAGCGGGGTGGGCCCGCTCTATCAGGGCGAGGGCCGCGAGGAGTTGCTCGCCATGCTGTACGTCGTGATCGCGGCCGAGTCGCCCGGGCTGTTACCCGAGGTGGGGGACCTCGCCTGGATCGCGGAGCTGGGCGAGGACACCGCGCTCGACACAGCCTGTGCCGAGGTCGACCGCGAGGCCCGCCGGCTGCTCGACCAGGAGTCGCTGGTGCTCTGGTCGGCAATCGAGAAGGCGCTGGCCGCCGCCGAACGCAGCGCGGACTGGCAGATTCGCCAAGAGGCGATCCGGCAGTCGGCGCTCTTTGGCACCATGATGACGCCGTGTGTCGGGTACGAGGGCGAGCCGTACGTGGCGGGGCTGCCGAGTGTTGGTGCCCGGCAGATACTCGATGCGCTGCTCATCGTCGCCGACGACGGACATGCGCCGGGCACCCGGGTACGCCTGCTCAGGCAGCCGCACGAGGCGCAGTCGGCCACGGTCATCGGTGCCACGTGGGGGTCGTCGGGCCCGCCGGTGGGGTATCTCGTGTGGCCCGACGGAGCGACGGCGTCGCTGTCAGCCCGCGCCGAGGACCTGGTCGTGCTGGCCGACCAGGAGGCCCTTCCCCGGTGAGCCAGGGCCCGGCTCGGGGTGCCCGTATCGTCTCCTCCAGGCCCGGTCGGACCCTCCGGCACAGTTCGTCGCCTGGACCACCGTCGGATAGATCAGGTGACGGCCAGGCGAAAGACCTGCCGGGAACCGCCCTCCGGACCGGGATCGACGGCCTCGGCAGGGGTGAAACCAAGGCGTTCGTAGAAGGCACGCGCACCGCTGACACGGGCGCCCGGGTGATCGGCGCCAAAGGTGACCACTTCGACGGAGCCTGAGCCCCGCACAAACCTGCCCATCGCCTCTGCCATTAGTGCACGACCAACACCCTTCCCGCGTGACTGCTCAGCTACGACAATCCAGCGGACGTTGTGGGTCGGGGCCTGTGCCGCGAACATCAACCCACCGAGGAGATCAGGCCCAGAGGAGACAGCAACGAGCGCTGTGGACCGACGAATGTGCTTGCGCACAGCGTCATGGAAGCCGCGATCCTCGACCATCGGGCCGAACCAGCACTCGACCTGGGCCGCCAGGCCAAGGAAGCCGTGGAAGTCTTGCTCTTCCGCAAGTCTGACGATCACCCGAGCATTCTGACAGGAACGAGGCGAACTCTGCCTGACCGCGTCTCGACTCATCCGGGCGGTCGGCTCCCCACGGCCGGGAGCCCGCCGCTGGTGGTGCGCCTGGACCGGGCGGTTCCCTACCCTGATGATGCGGTGCGGTCAGTGACGCTGGTGTCCGGGCGGGCGATCCGCGCCGAGCACCGTCAGCACCTAGCCGACACGAAAGGCCGCCGCCGGGCGACCGCCGCCCGTGCGCCGAAGAGGGGCCAGCGGGGTTCGCGGCGGTGGCGCAAGACCCGCCGGCGGGCTCGGCTGATGGAGGGGCGGCATCGGCGCCGGGTACGGCAGGCCGGGCACGAGGCCGCGAAGACCGTCATCGGCTGGGCAGTGCAGCACCGGGTCGGGACGCTGACCGTCAGTGACCCGCTGTTCATACAGCCGGCGCAGGTGCGGTACGTACCGCCTGCACCGTTATCGGGGTGCCAGGCACCACGGGCACAGACCGGCCGGGCTCCCTTGCGGGGAGCCCGGCCGGTGCGGTCGACGCCTTCGTAGAGCTGTCCGGAGCGCAGCGGGGGGTGCTGCGGTGGGAGAGGTACGGACGGCGCGACCGCGCTGCGCGCGGCGGTCCACCTGCTCAGCTCGGTAGGCGACCCCGCGTGGAGACAAAGTGGTACGACATGACGGCGAACCCAGGATCACGGACCAGCCGCCGGAAGGCGTTCAGTTGACTGAGTGACAGCCCCGCCGCCAGCAGGCCCGGTTCCAACTGGCGGGAGTTGGTCTCATAGAGCGACGTGCCGGTCGACCCACCGGCCCAGCTCTGCGAGTGGGTGATGGTGTCCAGGTCGGTCAGGCCGGCGAAGGCCATCTCGGTGTGCACGTCCTGCGCCCACGCAAGGTCGGCACCGTGGTCTTCCAGTACACCCATCATGGCGTCCATGACCTGCGCGAAGAGCTTCGCGGCGTCGTCAGTCGGCGCGGTCAGGACCCGCGGCGGCGCGGTGCAGTCGAACTCCTCGACCACCAGCCACCCGCCGGGTGCCAGCGCGCCGGTGAGCGTGCGAAGCACCCGCCGTCGATCGGGGAGGTGCAGCAGCACCAGCCGGGCGTGGATCAGGTCGAACGCGTCCCCGGGCGGCGGGTCGGTGCGGACGTCGTGGCGGCGTACGTGCAGGTTGCCCTCTGCCACGAGGTGCGTGGGGTCGATGTCGGTGGCCAGCACGTGACCGTCGTCGCCGACCGCGCGGGCGATCCGCCGAGCCATCGAGCCGCCACCCGCGCCGACCTCCCAGCAGGTAGCACCCGGTTGCAGCACCGGGCGGGCCAGCCGGCGCGTCGTGATCGGGTCCAGGAAGGACTCCAGCGCGTGCATCTGGGGAACGGCGTCCGGTGCGCCGTTGTCGAAGGTGTACGTGTCATCGCTCGTCGCGGTCGTCATCGGTGTCTACCTCTCCAAGAAGGGTCGGGTGACTCGAGAAGGGTCGGGTGACTACGGGGTGTCGGCCCAGAGCCGAGGGGTTGATCGGTTGACCGAGGGCTGGGCGACGGCGGCGACGCTCAACATCGCCGCCAGTGGGGCCGGATCGCGGCGAGCCTCCGCGGTCGGTCGGTCGTAGACGACCCGGCCGTACTCCAGCACCGCCACCCGGTCCGCGATCTCCATCGCATGCTGGAGTTGCTGCTCCACGAGCAGCACGGTCAGGCCGTCGGCGGCGAGACCGTTGACGAGTTCACGGACCCGCGCCGCCAGGTCCGGCGAGAGGCCCTCGCACGGTTCGTCGAGCAGCAGCACCCGGGGTTGGCCGAGCAGCGCACGGGCTATCGCCAGCATCTGCTGCTCACCGCCGGAGAGTTCGCAGCCGCGGTGCCGCAACCGCGCCGCCAGTCTCGGCAGCAGGTCCAGGGTCCGGGCGACCGTCCAGCCCTCGCCGCCGGAGGTCGGTGCCCGCCACGGCGCGGCCGCCAGGTGCAGGTGCTCGGCCACGGTCAACCGGGAGAAGACCCGTCGGCCCTGCGGGACGAGGCCGACGCCGGATTGGGCGATGCGATGCGGTTGTCGGCCGGCCACGTGCACGCCGCCGATCTCGATGCGACCGCTGGAGGCTCGCACCAGCCCGGCGATCGTGTGCACGAGCGTGCTCTTGCCCGCCCCATTGCGGCCCACCACGGCCTGGATGCTGCCGGGGCGTACCCGCAGGCTGACCTCGTGCAGGACGATCCCCCCGGCGTAGCCGGCGCTGAGGCGATCCACAGTCAACATCAGGCCACCCCCTCGGCGTAGGCCTGCCGCACCAGCGGCGAGGTACGGATCTCGTCCGGTGTGCCGGCGGCCAACGTCCGACCGTCCCGCAGCACGGTGACCGTGTCGGAGAGGGCGTACACCAGATCCAGTCGATGTTCGACAAGTAGCACGGCGACCGCTCTGGGCAGCGCCTGGAGCAACTCGACCAGCCGGCCGACCTCGATGGCGGACAGCCCGGCCGCCGGTTCGTCGAGGAGTAGCAGGCGGGGGCGACCGGCCAGCGCCATGGCGATCTCCAACTGGCGTCGTTGCCCGTGCGCGAGGTGCCCGGCAGGCTCCGCCGCGACGGCGGTGAGACCCATCTGATCCAGCAGCGGGCCCGCCTGGTGTTGTGCGGCGCGTCGGCGTCCGCCCGGCCACCACCCGCGACGACTGATGACCCGCGGCAGCGCGGCCACCACGACGTTCTCCGTCGCGGTGAGCGTCGGAAATACCGCGGGTCGTTGGTGGATGCGGTTGATGCCCCGGCGTGCCCGCGCCGCCGGCCCGAGCCGACCGACGTCCCGGCCGTCGAACCGCACCGTGCCACGTTGCGGCTTGGTGGACCCGCCGAGCACGTTGAGCAGGGTCGTCTTGCCGGCCCCGTTCGGGCCGATGAGCGCGTGCCGCTGGCCGTCGTGGATGCACAGGTCCACCCCGTCGAGCGCGGCGAGCGAGCCGTACCTGACGCGGACATCCTGGGCTTCGAGCAGGCCGGTCATCGGTGCAGCTCCGCGACGGTGGCCTGATCCTGGGCGACGGGCGGGTCCGGTTGGTGCGCCGGGGCGCTCGGCGGGCGCAGCCTGCCCCGGGCCCGGTTGACGCCGGTGGGCAGCAGGTAGACGGTCGCCACGAACAGCGCGCCCAGCACCAGCGGCGCGTGGCCGGGCAGCACCCCGAACAGCCAGTCCCGAACGGCGATGACCAACGCCGCGCCGACCAGGGCCCCTCCCACCGAGGCGGTGCCACCGATGACGACGCCGAGCAGCAGCAGCGCGGACGTGTCGAAACCGAAATCGGCGGGGGAGATGTACTGCTGGGCGACGACCAGGAGCGAACCGGCGGCACCGGCTATCGCCCCGGCGGCGATGTGCGCGCCGGTCAGGTGCAGCGCCACCCGATGACCGCTGGCACGCAGCCGCGCCTCGTCGTCGCGGCCGGCTCGCAGCACCAGCCCGGCCCGGGTACGCAGCAGCACCAGCACCGCGCCGACAAGCGTGGCCACGACGACCAGGGCGTACAGGTAGCGGGCCTGATCACTGGCCAGGGGCGGGAGCCCCCAGAACGGGCGGACCGCGGGGATGCCGGCCAACCCGTCCGTGCCACCGGTCACCGACCGCCACCGGCCGAGGATGATGACGACGAGTTCGCCGATGGCCAGGGTGATCATCAGGACGATCACCCCTCGGGCGTGCACGACGAGCGGCACGGTGAGCGCGGCCAGCAGCGCCCCGGCGCCCGCCGCGACGACGAGCTGCACCACCCCGACGTCGGAGATTCGGCTGCCGACCACGGCGCAGGCGTAGGCGCCCGCCGCGTACGGTGCGGTCTGGCCGAGGGTGGGCATGCCGGCGACCCCGGTGAGCAGGGCCACGCTCACCCCGACCAGGGCCAGCGCCAGCGTCCGGGCGAGGATCGCCGTGGTGTATTCGTCGACCACCCAGGGCGCCACGACCAGGCCGACCAGGACGAGCGCGGCGACGCCGCCCCGCGCCCGTCGGATCACCTCGTCCCTCATGCCGTCCTCCATCTGCCGGCCAGGCCGCGTGCCCGTACCGCGAGCACGGCCGCCATGGCGGCGAACAGCAGAAACGGTGCGGCGGACGGCAGCAACGCCACCCCGAGCGTCTGGATCTCGCCGATCGCGAGCGCGGCCAGCAGGGTGCCGGCCATCGACCCGAGTCCACCGAGGACGACGACCACCAGGGACAGCAGCAGCACGGTGTCGGCGGTGTCCGTGCCGGGGCCGAGGATGGGTGCGCCCAGAACCCCGGCCGCGCCGGCCAGCGCACCGGCGGCGGCGAGCACACCGGCCCGGATCCGCGCGGGACTCACGCCCAGACAGGCGACCATCTCCGGGTCGTCGACGGCTGCCCGGACCAACATCCCGGCCCGGGTGCGTCGCACCACCAGGTAGAGCGCGGCGGCGAGCACCGCGGCCACGCCGATGAAGACCAGCCGGTACGCGGCGTAGCGGTGCCCGGCGACCAGCACCGACCCCTCCAGGGCGGCGGGCACCTGGACCTGCGGGTCGTCCGGCCCGAAGCCGGCGACGAGCAGACTGCCGCCGGCCAGTGCCACGCCGAACGTCAGCAGGGCCTGACTAAGGTGATTGCCGGTGGCGACCGGTGTGAGCAGACCGGCCAGGAGCACCCCCGCCGCGGCGGCGGCCAGCACACCGACCGCCAGCGCCAACGCCAGACTCGCCCAGCCGCCGTCGAGCAGCGCCGCGGCGGTGTACCCGCCGATCGCGTAGAGCAGGCCGTGCGCCAGGTTGAGGATGTTGGCGACGCCGAAACAGAAGACCAGGCCCGACGCGGCGACGAACACGAGCAGCCCGTAGGCGACCCCGTCCAACGCCGGAATCAGGTACGGGTCGATCCGGTTCGTGCCGGCCGCCACCGCTATCACCGGCCGACGGTCGCGAGGTCACCCACGACGGTGTTGGACAGCGCCCGGCCGTCCTGGCGGACCTGCCGCAGATACCACTTCTGCACTGGAGAGTGTGTGGCGGTGGAGAACTGCCAGGTGCCGCGCGGGCTCACGATCTGGCCGAGTTGGCCGATGGCCGTGTTGATGGCCTCGGGGGTCGGGTCGCTTCCGGCGGCGCCGATCGCCCGGTCCAGCACCGCCGCCGCGTCGTACGAGGCGAGCGCGTAGGTCGTCGGTGAACCGTCGTGCTTGGCCTTCCACGCCGCCACGAAGGCGCGGTTCTCCGCGTTGTCGAGGTCAGGTGAGTAGTTGAGCACCGAGTAGATGTCCCGGGCAGCATCGCCCTGCGCGTTGAGCACGCCGCCCTCGGTGAGGAACCCGGCCGCGTACAACGGGACGTCCTTGATCTCGGACTGCGCGTACTGCTTGACGAAGTCGACGGCGGCGCTACCGGCGTAGAAGGTGTAGACCGCCGCCGCGCCCGAGGCCTTGATCCGGGCGAAGTACGGGAGGAAGTTGGTGGTGGCCGGGAACGGCGTGAAGGTCGTCTTGCCGTCGGCGTTCGCGAGCTTTCCGCCGATCTTCCCAAACGCGTCGGTGAAACCGCGCAGCTCGTCCCAACCGCCCTGGTAATCCGGGCCGATCGCGTACACGGAGCCCTTCACGTTGTCGCGCACGTGCTGGGCGATCGCGGCCCCGGGCTCGTCGGAGAGGTACGACGTGTGCCAGACCCGGGAGACGTCCTTGAGCTCCGGCCGGCCGTTGGAGCCGACGAGGGGCACCTTGGTCTCGTTGAGCAGCGGGGTGACTCCGGCGACCGAGCCGCCACCGACGATGCCGGTGAGCGCGGAGACCCGGTCCTGCTTGAGCAGTTTGGTCGCCGCCGGGACCGCGGTCTGGGCGCCGTTACCCTCGTCCGCGACGATGAGGTCGACCTTCCGACCGCCGAGTTTGCCGTCGTGGGTGTCCAGGTAGAGCTGGAAGCCGTCGCGGATCTCCGTACCGACCGCCTGGTACGTCCCGGACAGCGACGCGAGCAGGCCGATCTTTATCGAGCCACCGGCGCTCGTGCCCGGAGCGTCGTCGCCGCAGGCAGTGCTTGTGGTCAGCACGGCCGCGAGCAGCGCGGCGGTGAGGGCACGGCTGCGCCAAGGGGTGGTGAGAGGCATCTCTTACTCCAGGGGAAGGGGAAGGGGTCTCCGGCGTGGGGGCGCCGGCGTTGTCAGCGGCTGCGGGCGAGTGCCGCTCGGGCAGCGGGGGTCAGGGCGTCCCCGATACGGTTGGCCAGCTCGGTCATCTCGTAGGAGACCTTGCCGACGTCGCACTCGGGGGCGGCGAGCACCAGCAGCGAGGCGCCGTCGTTGAAGGCCATCGAGAACATGAACCCGCCCTCGAGCTGCGTGACGTTGGAGATCACCGCGCCGGCGTCGAAGAAGGCCGCCGCCCCGCGCAGCAGACTGACGAGGCCGCTGCCCGTGGCGGCCAACTGGTCGGCCCGGTCCGGCGGCAGGTCGCGGGTGGCGGCCACCATCAGGCCGTCGCTGGAGATGGCGATCGCGTGGCTGACCTCGGTCGCGCGCGCCGCGAAGTTGTCCAGCAGCCAGCCGAGATCCTGTTGGTCGGTCACGTGCTCTCCTGTCGCGTCATTTGTTACCGAGGTTGATCGGGGTGCGCCGTCGGTTCGCCACGCCCCGCGCGTACGCGGCCATCGCGGTCGCCACCTGCGCCGGGTCGCGGTACTCGGACCGTTGCTGCTGCTGGGGCACGCTCACGCCGCCGGGCACGAGGTGCCGTTGCGGCTGCCGTTTGGGCAGGCCGGAGTTGGTGGTCGTGGCGACCTCGGGGGTCTGCGCCTGGGCGGCGGTACGCCAGGCGTCGTCGGCGGGGCTGGACCACTGGTGACCGTTCTGGCCGTTCTGGCCGTCGACGACGTCGGTCTGGAACCAGTGGTTGACCTGTTCGAAGATGAGGAGCTCCTCGGTGGGCGCGTCACCGGTGTCCGGGGGTGGGGGAGCCGGTCGGAACACCGGCGCCGCCGGCAGGGTCCGCTCCGCCGGAGGGCGTCCGGCGCTGGGTTCAAGGCGCGGCTGGTACGGCGGCGGTGGGTTGGGCGTCCGCGCTGCCCGCCGCGACAACCGGCCGGGTGCGAGCAGGTACTCCTCCGGTGGCAGCGACCGGATGATCGCCGCAGGAAGGGTCGCCTCGGCGAGGATGCCGCGTCGGGGACCGCGTCGCAGTTGGACGGTGACGCCCAGCCGGGCCGCGAGCTGGCCGACGACGACCAGCCCCATCGCCCGGACGGCGGCCACGTCGATGGCCGGCGGGCGGGCCAGCAGCTCGTTGAGCTGCTGCATCCGCTGCGGGGACAGCCCGACACCCTCGTCGCTGATCTGGACGATGACGCGGTCACCCAGGCTCCGGCCGCTCACCCATGTCTCGCTGCCCGGCGGCGAGTACGTCGTGGCGTTGTCCATGAGTTCGGCGAGCAGGTGCACGACCTCGTCGACGGTCTTGGCGGCCACCGCGACATCCCCGTCGATCATGCCGAGCCGGACCCGCGCGTAGTGCTCGATCTGGGACAGCGCCGCCTGGAGCACCTGTTGCAGCGGGACGTCGCGCTGTCGTACGCGGCCGACGCCGACGCCGCCGAGCACCAGCAGGCTGGCGTTGATCCGGCCCATCCGGGTGGCCAGGTTGTCCAGTGTGTAGAGCTGGTCGAGCCGGTCGGGGTCGGTCTCGTCCCGCTCGACCAGGTCGACCTGGGCCAGGACGGCGTCAACGAGCCGCTGTTCGCGTCGGCTCAGGTGGATGAAGATGTCAGCGGTGTTGGCGCGCATGACGGCCTGTTCGGCGGCGGTCCGCACGGCGGCCTGGTGCACGGCGCTGAACGCCTGGCCCAGCTCACCGATCTCGTCGTCGCTTGACGCCTCGAGAGCGGCGCTGGACTCCTGGGCCAACTTCTGCGGGTCGACGGTGGCGCTGCCGGGCTGCTGGAGCTGGGCCACCACGGCGGGGAGCTGTTCGAATGCCACGGTGTTGGCGGCGTCCCGTAGGCGGCGTAGTCGCCGGGTGATCTGCCGCGCGACGGCCCAGGTCACCAGCGCGGTCAGGAGCAGGGCCAGGAGGACGCCCACCGCCTCGGCCACGGCCCGGCGGCGCTGGTCGGCGTGCGCGGCCCGCACGTCGTCGCGGACCGCGTCGTCGACCCGGGCGCGCAGGTCGGCCAGGCGGGCGGCGCGCGTCTGCGTGGTGGACACCCAGGCGGCGGTCTCCAGCTGCAATCGCGACCCTGGCTGGGCCCGGGACACCTCGTCCTGCATCCGTTGCAGGGTGAGCGCCTCCTTGCCGGTGCCGGCCTGCTCCCACCAGATGCTCCACTCGGGCGGGGCCAGGGCCAGAAACGACAGGCTCGACTCGGTGTAGCTGGTGCGGGCAGCGGTGATGTCCTGCTGCATGGCCGGCGTCAGCTCGCCGCCTGCGACGGTGCGCAGCACGGCCACCTGCTGCTGACCGATGGCCTCGGCGGTCTTCGACAGCGCTGCCGAAGCCCTGATCCCGTCGGCGAGTCGGGCGTCCACCACACCGTGCGAGACGTTCTCCCGGAAGCTGATCAGGTCGGCGATCGCGATGCGGTAGCTGAAGGTCATCGCCGACACCGACGCGTGCGTCGCCGTGCGCACCTGGGTGCGCAGCGGGGCGAGGCCGTCCAGGGCCGCGTCGATGCGCCGCAGGAGAGCCTGGTTGGCGTCGTTGTCGGCGGACAGCCGGTCGCGCTGCTCGCGGTAGCGGGCGACGGCGTCGTCGGTGGCGGTCATCTCCGCGCCGAAGGCGTCCTGCTGCTCCGGCCGGGCGTAGGTGAGCAGATCGGCGGCGGCGATGCGTTCGCGTTGCAGCCGATAGGCCAGGTCGCCGGCCTCGGCACCGACCTGCGCCAGAATCCGCAGGTCACTGGCACGAGCTGTCTGACGTGCGCTCTCGGTGAGCGCGAGACCGGCGAAGCCGATCACGGCGACGAGGGGAGCCGCGACGATGAGGCGCATCCGGCCGGCTATCTTCCAACCGCGTCGCCGGGTCGGGTAGGGTCTGGCCGCGTGGGACCTGGTGCTCGACGCCAAGATTGACTCCCACGACTCGTCGATGACGGTCTATCCGCACGTTGCCGAATGCAAGTCCCATTCGGCCGGAAGCCGCGCTCGTAGACCAGACCTGGCCGTGGTACAAACTGCCCGTACCAGCATCTGTACCCAACGTCAGCGACCGGTGACGCCGCGAGATCGTCCCGGAGTCGTCGGATCAGCGCTGGTCGTCGATGGATCTGGCCGGCGAGTGTCGCCGCTGTGGGGCGTCTGGTTCGGATGGGCCGTTGAGCACCTGGCCGATCAGTTCACGCAGCTCGTCGATCGCGTCGACCACGGCGCCCGGATCGCGCGCGTCCCGCCGGCCACGCTGACGCGGCACCGGCCGATCCGCCCGGACCGGTTCTGGAGCGCGTGGGCCCCGGCGACCGTCGGCGGCCAACTGCTCGGCCGCGACCTGCGGCCACAGCGCGGCCAGCCGGCCGCCGGTGTCGAGTACGTCGTCGCAGCGCAGCGCGAACTCGTGGCTGCCGAACCGGCGACCCGACTCGACCGCCGCGACCGTCTCCCGGCTGAACCGCACCAGATCCGCCAGGGCCCGCTGGGTCAGGCCACGTTGAACGCGACAGCTGCGCAACTCCCATCGGAACCGCTGACTGGCCGCAGAGTGCGCCGAGCTCGACGGGGACGTGTGCTCCATGCGCTCACCTTCGTGGAACGGACATTCAGCGGCAGGGATCAGATCGAGATTGGCCGATGAGCCGAACATTCATAGAGGGCAATTCTTAACCCAGAACGCGATGGGTGTGAAGACGTTCGTCGACATGGATCGTCGGGCAAAGCAGGAAAGGTGCGTGCCAGAGCCCTTGCCGGCGCCGGGGTGGGCGGGGTGGGGCAGGCCTCGCCGCCGCACCCCGCACTCGACCCGTCCGCAGGTCAGCGCCGTCGGCGCCCGCGCGCGCTCAGACGGCGTGGACTTCGGCCGTTGCTCCATCCCGTGCGACGGGGTCCGGGATATCGATTATCGCCAGCAGCGTGTGGTGCGCGCGAAACGCGACATTGGGTTTGTACGAGCGATGTTGCTCCGGTGACAGCCGGAGGCCGGGAATGGCTTCGGCGAGCCGGGTGAGGGCGATCCCGGCCTCAAGCCGCGCCAAGCCCGCACCGATGCAGAAATGCGGACCGTGGCCGAACGACAGGTGATTGCCCACATCGGCCCGGTGTGGGTCGAACCGGTCCGGGTCGGTGAACGCCGCGGGGTCCCGGTTCGCCGCTCCGATCAGCAGTAGGCAACGTGCCCCCGCGGGGATCGTCACCGCTCCCAGCGTGACGTCCCGAGTGGTCACCCGGAGCCAGCCGTCGATGGCGGGCGCGAACCGCAGCGTCTCGCCCACGAAGGCGGGGACGAGCCCCGGATCCGCGGCGATCGCCGACCAGCCTTGGGGAGTGGACAGGGCCTGGTCGAGGGCGTGCGCGAGCAGTCCGGCGGTGGTCTCGTGGCCCGCGACCAGGAGGTTGAAGGCCAGGCTCGCCACCTCGGGCACCGTCAGCACCGAGTCGTCGTCGTCCCGGTAGGCCAGGGCGCGGCTGATGAAGTCGTCGCCCCGCTGTCCACTGTCCACCCGCTGGCGGACCAGGTCCTCGCAGTAGTGCCAGAACTCCAGCAGGCCCTGCGCCAGGCGGACCTGCTCGGCTGGGTCCGGTTGCCCCCAGATGAGGGCGATCTGGCCGTCCGCCCAACTCCGGATCCGCCCGATGTCGGCGTCGGGCACCCCGAGGATGTCCAGCACCACCAGCAGCGGAAGCTCGGTGGCGAACTCCGGGATCAGGTCGACCTGGTCGCCCTGGCGGGCGGCGAGACGCGACACCAGCTGGTCGACCCGACGTCGAACGATCGCACCGTAATCGGCTTCGACGCGTTCGGCGGTGTTGGCGAATGTCGCCCGGAGGGCGCGGCGGGTGCGCGGGTGTGCCGGTGGGTCCGCGGCGGCCGTCGTGGGTGGCGCGTCGATCTGCATGATGACGTTCAGTGCCGGTGGGCACACCTCGTAGACCGGGGCGAGGGTGAGGGCGTTGGCGAATGTCGCCGCGTCGGCGAGGGCTCGTCGGACGTGGGCGTGCCTGCTGATCAACCACAGGCCCAGATCTTCGGCGTAGTGCACCCCGTCGGGATCGTCGAGAATGCGCCGCCACATGCTTGCCGGATCGGTGAGATAGACCCCGGTGAACGGATTCAACCGCATGGAACGCCTCCTGATGCACGCGGCGCGAAACCGGCAGCGCCCGCATTTTGGCGGTCCACTTCAGTTGAGCCGATAATGGCGCGCATCTGCCTCTTGCTCTTTACGGTGCGCTGGCCGGACGCGCAAGTCAAGATTGGTTTTCGTCTATTTGTTGCTCAGCATAATTGCGTGTTGCAACAGACGAGCGGGCCTGGCCGGATGCAAGTTGCGGCTCGGTCCTTGCCGGGTGCCGGCCCGCCGGCCGGTGGAATCAACTCGCCGCTTTCTCGCACGGCCGGAGAAACGACCTTCGAGACGACGAGTTACGCGCAAGTCCGATGGCCGACCCCTGCGTAGCGACGGGAGGCGTCGGGCTCCACGACAACGTCACGCGTCGCGAGAGGGCTCCGGCCCAGGTCGGAGCCCTCTCGCGTCGTCCGGTCAGCTGACTGGTCAGGGCGCCCACGGGGCGGCGATGTTCCAGGTGCTGTCGGCGGTCCACGACGTCGGCGCGTTGTACGCGTCGCCGCCGGCGCCGTTGCTGAGCCAGACCTCCGCGTTGTAGTGCCGCAGGTACTTACCTCGGAAGTTGTACGACTCCAGCGACACGCCCGTGCCGGTCAGCCCCGTGCGCGCGCACCAGGTGGCGTCGGCGCGCAGGAGCGCTGAGCCGTCGTCCGGCGAGTTGCGGACCCGGGAGTTCTGGTGGCGCAGGTACTGACCGGGGAAGTTGACCGACTCGAACGAGTAGCAGCCGGTGCCGGCGAGGCCGGGCCGGATGGTGTACGTGGCGTCGGCCTTGAGCAGGCTGGGGCTCGCGGCGTCGACCACCTCGGTGTAGGCCAGGCTGTCCTGGTGGCGTAGGTATCGGTTGGTGTAGCCGGGCGTGGTCACCTGCAACGACCGTCGGGTGTTGACCGGCAGGGCGACGGGCGCCGAACTGCCGATCGTCTTAGAGGCGTTGATCAGGGCGGTGTTGGCGGCGCGGACCCGCGCCTGGTCCATCTTGACGACCTGCCGGTCGTAGGTGAGGAAGCCGTTCAGCTCACCCTCCAGGTCGGTGATCTCGGTGTAGATCGAGGCGCTGAGCCCCTTGCCGATCATCAGGTTCTGGGTGCCCTGCACCAGCCCCACGTAACGGTCGGTGAGGGCACTCGAACTGGTCTGCCATTCGTAGGCGAAGAAGCCGCCGCTCGGGCTGTACTCGTGGCCCGGCGTGTGTAGGCCCAGGCCGCCGAACTCACCGAGCACCGCGATCCGGCTGCTCGACGGTGCGGGGGAGTCCGGTCCGAGGTAGACGTGCCAGTCGTCGATGTCGCCGTTGCCGGGGTTGCCGAGAGACTGGCAGCAGTTGTGGCCGCTGTGCGGATTGACCAGCCGGGTCGGGTCCTGGTTCTTGATGTTCTGCGCGACCCGCCGGGTGTCGGCGAGGGATCGCTCGCCCCAGCCCTCGTTGTAGGGCGTGTACGCGATCACGGCGGGCGAGCTGCGGTGCTCGTCGACGATCTCGCGCGCCTCGGCCTCGAACTGCGCCTGCTGGGCGTCGGTGGGGTCGATCTCCTGCGCGGTCAGTGACGGGATGTCCTGCCAGACCAGCAGGCCGAGCCGGTCGGCGTGGTAGAACCAGCGCTGCGGTTCGACCTTGATGTGCTTGCGCACCATGTTGAAGCCCAGGTCCTTGTGCTTCTGCAGGTCGAAGGCGAGGGCGGCGTCGGTCGGCGCGGTGTAGAGCCCGTCCGGCCAGAAGCCCTGGTCGAGGGTGCCGACCTGGAACACGAACTGACCGTTGAGCTTGGGGCGCAGCACACCGTTGACCAGGCCGGTGGTGATCTCCCGCATGCCGAAGTAGTGCGTGGTCCGGTCCACGGCGGCACCTGCGGCGTTGCGCAGGGTCACCCGGAGGTTGTAGAGGAACGGGTCGTCGGGTGACCAGCGGCGGGCGTTGGGCACGGGCACGCTGAAGTCGGTGAAGCCGCCGGTGGCCGAGCCGACCACGGTGCTTGCGTTCAGCGCCTCGGCGAGCACGCTGTGACCGCTCACGTCGCCCCGGGTGAAGACCCGTACTCGCAGGGTGTTGTTGGCGAGGTTGGGGTAGACGTCCACGCTGCTGATCGAGGCGGCGGGGACCGGCTCCAACCACACCGTCTGCCAGATGCCGGAAGTGGGCGTGTAGAAGATTCCGCCCGGCGTCTTGGTCTGCTTGCCGATGGCGGGCAGGCTGCCGTTCTGCCGGGTGTCGGTGGGATCCCAGACCTTGACGACGATCTCGTTCGCCCCGGCGGTGAGCTGGGGCGTCACGTCGAAGGTGAAGGCGTCGTAGCCACCGGTGTGTGCGCCGACCCGGACGCCGTTGACCCAGACGGTGCTCTGCCAGTCGACGGCGCCGAAGTGCAGCAGGGTTCGCCGACCCGACCAGTTGGCCGGGATGGTGACGGTGCGTCGGTAGAACAGGTAGTTGCGGTTGTCGTTGGCGGCCCGCTGGATGCCGGAGAGGGCGCTCTCCACCGGGAAGGGCACGTTGACCCGCTCGGGCAGGTTGGTGCCGAACTGTGGGGCGTCGTCGGTGGTCGACTGGCGTAGCTGCCACTCGCCGTTGAGGTTGAGCCAGTCCGGCCGGGTCATCTGCGGGCGCGGGTACTCCGGCAGTGGTGTGCCGTTCAGGGCCTGGCTGGTCCAGGGGGTGGTCAGGGGTGGCGTCTTGGCCGGTGCGGCGTACGCCGACGGGGCGGCGAGGAGGCCGGCGACCAGGGCGATGATGAGCAGCAGTGGCAGGGCGGGGCGGATGGGGACGTGACGTGTCATGCCGTCTCCGGGGGGACGAGTCGCCGCGGGCGGTGCAGCCAGGCCCGAAGCGCGTGGGTGGTGGGCATCGGGTGGTCATTGATGAGGGACGGGCGTCAGCGACGGATGTCGGTGGGATCTCCACGCGCCAAGGGTGACCGGCATATTGACATCCATCATCGCCTGTATAACGTTATAGAGCCGCGCCGGGTGTCCCGTCAATGCTTGTTCATCAATGCCCTGCCGGCCCGCCTGTCGACTTCGCGAAAGGTTGGTGGATGGGCGTCAACCTCAAGGACATCGCCCAACGCGCCGGCGTCTCGCTGGCCACGGTCTCGAACGTGGTCAACGGATACCGGCCGGTGGGGGAGCGGACCCGGCAGCGGGTGCAGCAGGCCATCGACGAACTCGGGTACAGCCCCAACCTTGGGGCCCGGCACCTGCGCCGAGGTCGCACCGGCCTGATCGCCCTGGCCGTCCCGGAGCTGACCAACCCCTACTTCGCCGAGCTCGCCGAGATCGCCATCGCCGAGGCGGCCGGGCTCGGCTACACGCTGGTCATGGAGAACACCGCCGCGGACCGGGAGACCGAGCTGGCGCTGCTCGCCGGCTCCCGGCGGCACATCATCGACGGCCTGATCCTCAGTCCGGTGCGGATCGGTCGGGAGGAGGTGCTGGCCCGCACCTCCGGCGGCCCGCTCGTGCTGATCGGCGAGGGCGTCCACGACGTGCCGCACGACCACATCGCCATCGACAATGTGGCCGCCAGTCAGGCGGCGATCCAGCACCTCGTGGAGATCGGCCGCCGCCGGATCGCGTTCATCGGAGCGGCCGGCGGTGACCGCCAGTCCGCGCACCTGCGGATGCGCGGTTACCGGGACGCCCTGGCCTCGTACAGCCTCCCGTTCCGCTCCGAGCTGGTAGCCCGTACCGACGAGTTCAGCCGGCTCGAGGGCATGCGGACCATGCGCGACCTGCTCGCCCTGGACGACCCCCCGGACGCCGTGTTCGCCTACAACGACCTGATCGCGATCGGTGCCTTCCGGGCGCTGGCCGAGGCCGGGTGCCGGGTGCCCGAGGACGTCGCGGTGGTCGGTATCGACGACATCGAAGAGGGACGGTTCAGCTCACCGACCCTCACCACCATCGCCCCGGACAAGGAGGAGATCGGCCGGCTCGCGGTGCGTCGCCTCGTCGCCCGCATCGAGGGTACGGAGGTCGCGGCGCCGCTGACCGTACAGACGCCATTCCGGCTCGTCCGACGAGAGAGCACCGGCACGCCGGGCGGGTGAGACCGAGATCCATAGTCTCGGTGGTACGACCCAGAGAGGATGACCCGCAACATCCACATGCCTCAATATGATGACCGCTATCTCGAAACGGGGTGCGCTCACGAGGCGTGCCATCCTGATGCGGAGGAATGCATGGTTCGCTGGCGTACCCTCACTGGCCTGCTGGCCACCGCGTTGGCCGCGGTGACCGCGGCCAGCCTCACCCTCACCGCGCCGGCCGCCGCGGCCGACGACCCCATGACGCCGAACGTCGTCGGCGGTACCCGCGCCGCGCAGGGCGAGTTCCCGTTCATGGTGCGTCTCTCGATGGGCTGCGGCGGGGCGCTGTACAGCGCCCGGCTGGTGCTCACCGCGGCGCACTGCGTGGGCGCGACCGGCACCAACACCAGCATCACCGCGACGCTCGGGGCGGTCGACCTCCAGTCGTCCAGCCGGATCACCGTCCGGTCCAACTACGTCTACCGTGCTCCCGGCTACAACGGCGCCGGCCGTGACTGGGCGCTGATCCGGTTGGCCAGCCCGGTCACCGGGCTGAGCACCCTGCCGATCGCCACCACCACCGCGTACGACAGCGGCACCTTCACCGTCGCCGGCTGGGGCGCCGCGCGTGAGGGCGGCGCCCAGCAGCGGTACCTGTTGAAGGCGACCGTCCCGTTCGTGAGTGACTCCACCTGCAACGCCAACTACGGTGGCGACCTCATCCCGGCGCAGGAGATCTGCGCCGGCTACGCCAGCGGCGGCACGGACACCTGCCAGGGTGACTCGGGTGGCCCGATGTTCCGCCGCGACGCCAGCAACGCCTGGATCCAGGTCGGCATCGTCAGCTGGGGCAACGGCTGCGCCCGGCCCAACTACCCGGGCGTCTACACCCAGGTGAGCTACTTCGCCTCGTCGATCGCCTCGGCCGCGGCGAGCCTCGGCGGCTGACCGTACGACCACTCGGGCGGCCCGGACGACAAGGTCCGGGCCGCCCGCGCGGGTCGGCCCGGCGAGTGGGCCAGCCGACAGATTCGGCGGGCCGTCCGTGCGACGCCGGCCGCAGCGGCGATGATGGGCCGGTGAAGATCCTGTCCATCCAGTCGTCGGTCGCCTACGGTCACGTCGGCAACTCGGCGGCGGCGTTTCCCCTGCAACGGCTCGGGCACGAGGTCTGGCCGGTCCTGACGGTGCACTTCTCCAACCACACCGGGTACGGCGCGTGGCGTGGGCCGATGCTGCCAGCGGCCGACGTCGCCGAGGTGATCGCGGGCATCGCGGACCGGGGGGTCCTCGGCAGCGCCGACGCGGTGCTCTCCGGCTACCAGGGCGACCCGGCCATGGGCGCGGTGATCCTGGACGCGGTGGCGAAGGTGAAGGCGACAAACCGGGCCGCGGTGTACTGCTGTGACCCGGTGATGGGCGACGCCGGTCGGGGCATGTTCGTCCGGCCCGGCATTCCGGAGTACCTGCGGGACACCGTCGTGCCGCGTGCGGACATCATCACACCGAACCACTTCGAGCTCGACTTCCTGGCCGGTCGTACGACGAACTCGCTGGCCGAGGTGCTCGACGCCGTCGACGTGGTGCGCGCGACCGGGCCCCGGCACGTCCTGGTGACCAGCGTGCTCCACGGCGACCTGCCGCCGGACTCGCTGGAGGTGGTGGCGGTCTCCGACGAGGGTGCCTGGGCGGTCACCACGCCGCTGCTGCCGATCAACCCGAACGGTGGGGGCGACGTCACCGCGGCGCTGTACCTCGCGCACCTGTGGACGACCGGCTCACCCGCGACCGCGCTGGAACGCACCATCGCCTCCGTCTACGCCGTCCTCGAGGCGACGCTCGCGGCGGGCACCCGGGAGATCCAGTTGATCGCGGCGCAGGACGTGATCGCCGACCCGCCGGCCCGTTTCACCGCCCGCCGGCTGCGCTGACGGCGGGTCGCGGGTCGGCGGCGGGTCAGCGGCCCTCGGGGACGGCCATCTCGCCGAGCAGCGACCAGTCCTCCTGCGGCACTGTGGCGTTCACGATGCGTGGCGTCTCGGCCAGGTATGGCGGCAGGGTCTCCTGGGCCGTGCGGAAGTGGGCGGACTGCACGTGGGCTCCGCCGGCCTGGTCGTCGCGGAACGCCTCGACCAGCACGTACTCGGTCGGGTCGTCTACGCTGCGGGACCAGTCGAACCACAGGCAGCCCGGCTCGGCCCGGGTCGCCTCGGTGAACTCGGCGGCGATCTGCGGCCACCGGTCGGCGTGCTCGGCCAGGACTCGGAACTTGGCGGTAATGAAGATCATGGCCTCAGGCTACCCAGCCGGGCGGGCGCGGGCGACCACCTCCTCGGGGGTCAACGGCGCCTTCGGGTGGTGCGTCAGGCACAGCGGGGTGCGGACTTTGACGAACGAGAATCCCTCCCCGGCGGCGTAGAACTCGCCGCTGTTGAGCAGGCCGATGTCCGGAAGTCGCCCGCCCTTGGCCTCGGCGAGCTGGCGGGCCGCGTCGATCTGCGCGGGCGCGTTGAGCAGCCCGAAGAACTGCGTCGTCGCGTTGCCGGAGATCTGGTTGTGCAGACCCTTGGGCGCCTGGGTGGCGAAGACCAGCCCGAGCCCGTACTTGCGGGCCTGCGCGGCCAGCGCGATCGAGCTGGCGGTGCAGGCGGTGGTGCCGGTCGAGGGCGCCAGCGTCTGCGCCTCGTCCATCACGAACAGCCCACCCAACGGTCGGTCACCGGCGGGGTGCCGCTTGATCCACGCGAAGAGCGCCATCTGCAACTGGTTGACGAAGCTCTGCCGCTCCTGGTCGGAGGTGAGGCCGACGAAGCTGATCACCGACACCCGGGCCCGCCGCCCCGGCGACGGCGTCAGCAGCAGCCCGGGGTCGGCCGGTGCGCCGACCCCGCCGAAGAGCGGGTCGGTGACCATCGCCGCCTTGAGCGCCTCGGCCAACTCCTCGGCGAGCTTCCCGGCACGGGCCAGTCGACTGACCCCGTCGGGCAGGTCGGTGAGGAACTCGGTGAAGCCGGGCAGGCCCACCATCCCGCTTCGCGCGTACGCCTGGAGGGCCTCGGTGAGCACGGCCTTGCCCTGCTGGGCGAGCCGGCTCGACCTGTCGACGCCGGCCCGGGGCGCGAGGGCCTCCACGGCGGAGCGGACGGCCTGGTCGAACTCGTCCGGCCAGTCCCGCAGCGAGGTGAAGTCGGGTAGCGGCTGGAAGCTCAGTGGTCGGCCGGCGGTGACCCGGGGCGTCCAGACCACCACCTCGGTGTGTGCGAGGTAGTCGGTGGCCCGTTCCGCGTCGCCGGGCCCCCACCCGCTCGGTGGTTCGGGCCACGCGTCGCCGAGCCGGGCGAGGTCGTTGTTGGGGTCGAGCACGATCGAGGAGACCCCCTCGCGGGCGCACTCCTCGACCAGGCGACGGATGAGCACCGTCTTGCCCGAGCCGGACCCGGCGAACACGACGGCGTGCCGGCGCAGCGACTCCAGGGGCACCGCGAACGGGTGGCCGCCGTCGACGGTCCGCCCCAGCCCGACGGCCCGACCGTCGACGCCGACCACAAGCTCGGCCGGCTCAGTCGGTACGAGCACGGTCGCCGGATCATCAGGCAGGTCCGCGACCGGCCCGCTCGTCGCGTCGGGATCGGCAACGGAATCGTCAGCGCCCGACGGTGGCTCGTTGGGCGCTGACGGCGGGGCGTCGTCGCGCGACCCGTCGGGCCCGGGCAGAACCGTGCGGAACAGCTCGGAGCCGCTGGCCGGACGGCGGGCCACCAGCCACTCCTGCAAGGCTGTGGAGGGCTCGGTAGCCAGCACCCGCAGCGCCGCGAAGACCCGAAGGTCCGCCTCCGACACGCCGCACCGTAGGCCGCCGGCCGCGTCGAAGCCGGTCAACACCTCGGTCGTACGCTTCCCGGTCGGCCATGGACCGTTGCGCAGCAGGATGAGCCGCCGTTGCGGCAGGTCCCGGTCCAACCCGGCGAGCGTGCACGCGGCCTTGACCCGGGCGGTGACGGCGATGGCGTTGGGGTGCGCGATGGCCCGGAAGCACCAGTGGGCCTCGTTCTCGGTGGCCTCGTCGAGCACCTCGATCAGCCGCCCGTGCAGCGCGGGCTTGCGGCCGGGCGGCGGATCGTACTTGTAGGTGGCGCCGGTCGGCGCCTGCTCGGCGATCCAGGCGGCCAGGCCGGCGGCGAGCAGCGCTGGCATGTGCTCGTCCTCGCCCGCCGGGTCGACGGCGGCCGACACGTCTGCGGCCTCGACCAGCTCG
This sequence comes from Micromonospora chokoriensis, assembly GCF_000718555.1. Taxonomy (GTDB): domain Bacteria; phylum Actinomycetota; class Actinomycetes; order Mycobacteriales; family Micromonosporaceae; genus Micromonospora; species Micromonospora chokoriensis_B. Next base: position 81,428 of record NZ_JOAN01000016.1, on the reverse strand, counting down.
GCGAAGCGTGCGTCCAACTCGCGCAGGCGGCGCTCGTCCGTCGTCGGGTCGCCGGAGGCGCGGCGGACGGTGCTCACCGTCGGCGTCGAGTCGACGCCGTCGATGAGTCGGTCGAGTTCGACCACCTCGTCGCGGTCTCGGCACCAGGCGATGTGGCGGTCGACCCGGCGCAGCAGCGCGCGCGGCGTCAGGGTGGGCGCGTCGGCGAAGGCGGCGGGGGCGATCGGCCAGGTGGCGTGCGGTGGCCCGAAGAACATACCTGCGAACGCGGCGGAGAGGCGCTTCGCCACGATCGCCTGCCCGATCTCCGGGGTGGGGATCCGGTCCGGCAGGGTCGACGTACGGAAGCGGTCGGCGACCGGAGTGGGCGCCGCGCGGGTCATCAGCACCCAGGTGTCCGGCAGGCACGAGACGACGACAAGCGTGCGGCGGGTGATGTCGCGGAGCTTGAGCAGGCCGTCGGCGATCGGGCCGAGCACCTTTGCCTGGGCGTCCTCCAGCCCCTGATGCTGGTTGAGCAGTGAGGTGCTGGTCTGGGCGAACAGCGTGTCGAGCTGGTCCACGGCGATGACCGTGGGGTCCAGAGCCAGCGCCATCAGCCGGGAGATGTCCTGCACGACCTGCTGCGGAGTGCGGATCGCGGCGCTCAACCCCCACGCCGCCCGCGCGGCCGGGTCACCCGGTTCGGAGATCAGGTGGGCGTAACCGACGTCCTGTGCCTCGAAGTCGACGGCGCCGTGCAGGACGAGCGCCCGAGCGGTGTCCTGGGCGTCCCGTCCGACCTCCCGATCGCGCTCGCGCAGCGCCCAGATGAAGGTGTCGAGCTGCGCGCGGGCCACCGGTCGGGCGCCGGCGACCGCGTCGCGGACCTCGACCGGCAGGCCGAGCTGGGTGGTGAGTCGACGCAGAAAGGTCTTCAGCTGGGTGCCCCAACCGACGTGCGGGCGGCCCATCCCCTCCACCAGTGCCAGGGCGACGCTCTCCCAGAACGTCTTGCCACTGACCATGTCGACCAGGAAGAAGTAGCCGCCGTCGCGCTGGATCTGTTCGCGGACCGCCCCGAGCAGGTGCGTCTTGCCAGCGCCCGCGCGGCCCTGCATGGCCACACCGAGCGGCATGCTCGTGTCGTCGGTGCGGGCCCGCGCCACCCCGCGCAGGATCTCCGCGGCCACCTTCTCGTGCAGCTCCGGCACATTGTGCGGGCTGGGTCGCCAGACGTCGTCCGGGGTGACCGCCGGGTTGAGACTCACCGCTTCCAGCGCGGTCCGCTGGTCATCCGAGATCATGCCGGGCCGATCGCCAGGGCGTGGTTGTCCTCGTTCCCGATGCGGACGGCCGCGGCCCGGTCCCGTGCCGTCAGTGACTTGGTGTTCGCCACCGGGATGATGCGGACGTCGTCCCGGCCGACAAGCGTCCGCAACGCGGCGTCCAGGGCGGCCCGGTCGGTGTCGGCGAGCCGGTCCCGCACGTCGGCGAGGCCGACCCAGGCGCCCGGCGAGGTAGCCAGCTCCCGGTACGCCGCACGGACCAGCGCCTCCACGTCCACGTCCGCCGCTGCCGCTGCCGGTGCTTCGTGCCGAGGCTCGCTGGCCAACGGGGTCACGGCGTCGGTCTGCTTGAAGAAGTCCCCGTGGCTGACCCGGAGCCGGTCCAGCGAACGGTGCAGGTTCGTCAGGACGACGAACAGCGACCGGGTCGTCGAGCCACCCTGCTTCGGCGGTGGGGAGGTGTGTAGCTGACGGACTACCCGCCAGCCCTCCTCGGTCAGCTCGTGGGCGAACGGGCGGTGCGTCCGATCGGTGTCCACCAGGCCCAGGTCGACGAGCTTCTTGTTGTCCGTGCCGGTCAGGGTGAAACCGGCCAGCTCTTTCAGCTCGACGTTGGTGACTCGACGCGCCTCGACCATCAGCACCACGAGGGCGTTGATTTGGTTCGGCGTCAAATGCGGGACGTCCGCCGGGCTCGTCATGATCTCTCATCTCCATGGGGGTACGTGCCGCCCGCGCGCCGCCGGGCCAGCAGTCGACGGATCCCGTCGACCACCGCCGGCACGTCGGTGAGCACCTGCTCGTTGGTGAAGCGGAGCACGTCCAGCCCGAGGAGTTGCAGCTGCACGTCCCGCCGCCGATCGTTGGCGAAAGCGATTCGCCCACGATGCTCCGGGCCGTCCACCTCGACCGCAAGACCCTCTGCGGGCCAAAACAGATCCAGTCGGTACGCCACACCGAGGACATGCCACTCGTAGGTCTGGTTCCACCGCCGACCGCAGGCCCAGTCGTGCGGTGCGAGCGCGCGTTCCAACGCCTGCTCGGCGGCGCTGTCGCCACGTGGCACGCCCGCGATCGTGGGCCAGGCCAACACCGTCGACCCCGGCTCGGCGGCCGTGGCCGGAGGCGGATCGCGGGTACTGGCCAGCTCGGCGAAGCGCGTCGGCACCCGCACCGGCACCGACCGCACCCGGTCGACGTGGCGCAGGGGCCCGCCGGCCAACCACACGGTGAAGCCGCCGTGCCGCACGAGCCACTCGGCGGCGGCCACCAGCGTCCGCTCGGCCTCGGCCTCCAGATCGGGCAGGGCCATGACGAGTACGCAGCTCTCCCGGTCGTACGCCTCGGCGATCACCCGGGCGAGCCCGGCGGCGCGTACACCTGGGGCGAAGCGGGACCGGCCGGCGGGCCGGCGTGGATCGCGCAGCCCACGCTCGGCGAGGTCAGCGAGGAACGGGCCGAAGTGCCGGGAGCGGGCGGCGGAACGGGCCGCGAGGGCGCGCACCGCCGCGACCCCGAGCGTGCCCTCGCTGTCGATACGGTCGGCGCCCGCCAGCCAGCTGGGGAACATCGCGAGCGCCGCAGTGTCCAGTTGGTCGAGGAGGGCGTCCACCAGGTCGCCGAGCGGGCCCACCACCGTGGGTCGGTAGTGCACGATCGCGGGCGCCGCTGGCGGCAACGGGTCGAGGGCCACCCGCAGCAGCTCCGGGTCGACGGCCGGCAGATGGCTCACCTGCCGGGTCGGCGGGGCGGCCCACCAGGCTCCGTTGGCCGCGCCGCCGGCCGGGACGGGGTGCGCCATGCCGGCACCCTACGACACGGGTGGGCGCGACAGGTGACCCGTCGATGCCGCAGGCGCGGCGATCACCGCTCAGCCCAGACGGCGGATGTCGCCGTAGGCCCGGTAGAACCCACCACGGCTGGACTCGCGGACCTCGGTCACCAGGTAGCGCGCGCCCGGCTCGCGGATCCCCTTGGGAAACTGCACCGACCAGTCGCGCCGGAAGCCGTCGGAGAGCACCTGAACCCGCAACCGCCCCCGATCGTCCATGCACTGCACGACCACGCCCGAGCCCGAGTCGTTGGTCACCTCGACGATCGTCGGTTGGACCGCCAGTGGCGTCTCGCGCGGGGCCTTGACGTCGCGTACCTGGGGCACGTCCCCGGCCTGGGCCGCGCGGATCGCCGGCTCGCTCGCGTCGATGCAGGCCAGATGGCCGCCGGTGGTGACGACGTAGAGCCGGTCGTCGTGGTACTGCATGGAGTACGCCGAGCCGCAGCCGGTGCCGAGCTTCCACAGCCGGTTGCCCGCCGCGTCGAAGCAGTAGATCGAGGACTGGCTGTCACCGGCGAAGACGTACTCGCCGCCCTCGGCGGTGGCGCAGGAGAAGACCGGGGCGTCGCAGCGGTAGCTGCGTTCGTGTCGACCCGACTTGGACAGCCGCACCACCTCGCGGGTGCCCGTCCCGGCGAACACACTGCCGTGTTCCTGCCAGCCGAAGAGCACCGAACCGGTCCGGGTGTGCCACAGCTCGCGGCCGGTGCGCCACTCGTAGCCGGTCACGCCCTGCGAGTGGCCGTGGTAGATGGCGTCGTCGTCGCACCGCACCATCCAGGCCGAACTCCCTCGCCCGGGCCGACGCCACAGGAACTCGTCCTCGTGGTCGACGGCGGTGATCCCGCCGTCGGCGTCCGAGACGCCGAGGACGCCGTCGTGGATGTCCAGCCAGTAGATGTCGATCTCGGGGGCGATCGCGTACGCCACCCGGGGCACCTTGCCGGACAGGTCGTAGACGTTGCCGTCGTCGCAGCCGGCGTAGACCCAGGCGTCGTCGGCGACGATGCACTTCACACCGTCGGGGAGGCGGACCTGGCTGCGCACCTGGGCGTCGTGGTCGAGCGTGGTGATGACCCCGTGCTCGTTGCCGACCATGCAGTGCTGCCCATCGACGAAGATGCCGAAGGCGGGGGCGCCGGAGTCGTAGCGCCAGAGCACCGGGGCGGTGTGGGCGGTGGAGCGGGTGCTGACGATCTGCCGCCGGGACACCGAGCGCTTCTGGCGGACGCCGGCGACGGCCGGCGCGTAGCCCTTGCGGACCTTCTCGCCGATCTTCTTCGCTGCCGCGGCCCGGGCCCGGGCGTTGTCCGGATAGGCGCTCGCCTTGATCTGCCCCTGGTCACCGATCCGGCCGTAGCGCACCGTCAGTGTGGCGTTGTCGACGATGACCTCGTAGAACTTGTGCGCACCGTCTACTTCGGACAGTTCGAGGTAGGTCGTCTCCTGGGACATGGGGGCCTCCGAGGGGTCAGCGATCGGCGCGAACTGGCCGGCGCGGCGACAGTGACCACACGCTAACGGCGACCCCCGACAGATTCGGGCGGTGCGCGGTGGGTGCCGGGCGCACCCACCGCGCACGTCTCAACCCGGGCGGTGTCAGCCCGAGGTGCAGGAGCGAATCTGTGGGCGGGCGCTGCTGTTGCCGTTTGTCATCGTGGTGAAGCCGAAGGTGTTGCCGCTGCCGTTGGATCGCATGGTCATGATGGTGCCGCTGCTGTCCCAGGTGGCGGTGCCGTTCCAGATGGTGGAGACCCGCTGCGGCGAGGTGATGGCCACGACCACCGTCCACGTGTTGGCGCCGCTGACCGTCACCGACGTGTTGTACCGGTCGCCCCAGACGTTGGGGGTCGTGGCGGTCGCGGTGCAGGTGCCACCGGAGGGCGGCGGGCTCGTCGGCGGGCTGGTCGTCGGCGGCGTGGTGCCGTCCGGCGCGACCGCGCGGCCGGTGGACGGCGAGATCATGCCGGGGCACAGGTTGCGGCTGGTCAGGTTGGCCACGATCTGCGGGATCGCGTCGCGGGTGTTCTGAATCCCGTCGTGCATCAGGATGACCTGACCGGCCTGGAGTCGGCTCGCGTTGGCCACGATCTGGCTGACGCTGGCGCCGTTCCAGTCCTGCGAGTCCACGTCCCAGATCACCTGGCGCATGCCCAGTGACGACGCGACGGACTGCAGGGTGGAGTTGGTCTCGCCGTAGGGCGGCCGGAACAGCACCGGCCGGCTGCCGGTCGCCGACTGGATCGCCGAGCTGGTCTGGGACAGGTCCGACTGCATCTGAGACTGGCTCATCGAGGTCATGTGGGCGTGGTTCCAGCTGTGGTTGGCGACCCACATGCCGGCGGCTACCTGTGCCTGCGCGGCCGACTGGTTGTTCTGGACGTTCTGCCCGACGTTGAACATCGTGGCCCGTACGCCGTTGTTGCGCAGTACGTTCAGCAGCGCGCTTGTGTTACCGGTTGGACCGTCGTCGAAGGTGAGGCCGACGTAGCCGTTGCAGGTGGCGGCGCTCGACGGGGTCGAGGTGGCCGCGAGGACGACGCCGCACATCGCGACGGCGGTGGCGAGGACGGCGAGCGCCGCGCGTAAGCGCCTCGACCACAGGGCCGTGCGGGGGAAGAGCCTGCTCATCTGGTGCCCCTTCTCGCAGGCCCGGACGCGCCCCGGCGTGCGGGCAGCCCAGTCCGGACAGGTGTGGGTGAGTGGTGGGTCGAGCCGGATCCGTCACATCGACCTCGGTGGATCGAAGTATTACAGCGAGAATTCCAACGCGTCAACAACTTCCGGAATAGCTCCGGAACGGCGCAGAGGTGCAATTCCAGGTTGCCTAGGCTGGCAAGCGTTGCTTGGGCTGCCCCGATCATGCCGATCGCGGGAGACGTGTCCGCCATGATCCGGAAAGTCGCCGGAATTTTCGGCCGCCGATCGTCGGGCTCGCCGCCGCGCTGGATCCGCGCAACAGTAAAGATTGTGAACAGAAGATGTTACAGTCATGCAAGTCGATATCCGACTCGGGTTTCGGCCAGTGAGGTCCCAGGAAGGAGCTTTCACATGACGAGACTGCGCGCGCTGGTCGCGCTGGTGGCACTGATCGTCGCCGGTGGACTGGTTGCGGTCCTCCCGTCCACGCCGGCCTCGGCGGCAGCCTGCTCAGCAGCGTGGCAGGCCTCGGCCGTCTACTGGGGAGATGCCCAGGTCTCCCACAACGGCCGTAACTACCGGGCGAAGTGGTGGACCCAGAACGAGGCGCCGCCCGGCACGACCGGCGTCTGGGAGGACCTCGGAGCGTGCGGGGGAGGCACCACGCCGCCCACCGGGGGGACCTGCAGCTACCCGAACTGGACCGCCGGGACCTGGTACGCCACCGGGGCGATCGTGCGGTACACCAACGGTCTCTACTACATCGCCGAGCACGAGAATCCCGGGTACGACCCGATCATCAGCACCTGGTACTGGGAGCCCTACACCTGTAGCGGCCAGCCGCCGACCACCCCGCCGCCCACCAACCCGGGCGGCTTCGTGGTCACCGAGGCCCAGTTCAACCAGATGTTCCCGGGTCGCAACTCGTTCTACACGTACTCCGGGCTCGTCGCCGCGCTCAGCGCGTACCCGGCATTCGCGCGCACCGGCAGCTCCACCATCCAACGGCAGGAGGCCGCGGCCTTCCTGGCGAACGTGTTCCACGAGACCGGCGGGCTCGTGCACGTGGTCGAGCAGAACACCGCGAACTACCCGCACTACTGTGACTACGGCCAGCCCTACGGCTGCCCCGCCGGGCAGGCCGCCTACTACGGGCGTGGGCCGATCCAGCTCAGCTGGAACTTCAACTACAACGCCGCCGGTAACGCGCTCAACCTGCCACTGCTGACCAACCCGTGGCTGGTGCAGAACGACGCCTCGGTGGCCTGGAAGACCGGTATCTGGTACTGGATGACCCAGAACGGGCCGGGCACCATGACGGCTCACAACGCGATGGTCAACAGCGCCGGGTTCGGTCAGACGATCCGCAGCATCAACGGCTCGATCGAGTGCAACGGTGGGAACCCCGCCCAGGTGCAGAGTCGCGTCACCAAGTACCAGCAGTTCGTGGGCATCCTCGGCGTCTCCGCCGGAGCCAACCTCTACTGCTGATCCGTGGCCGGGCCTCGGCAAACGTCCGCGAACGGAGTCGAGGCCCGGCGAACGGCCGCCGGCACCCGGATGGGACGGCGGCCGTTTCGTTGTGATCAACCCGTTGACACGGCCGTGGTGCGCCCGGAACTATCAGCGACAGTTCACCGCCCCGACTCTCGTTGCACACGAGCGCCAATGACAACGATGTCAGGGCCCGACCTACGAGAAGTTCCACTCTGCCCACACGTTCGACGTACTCGACACGGTTCGAGTCGAAAGGCCCCGTCCCTCATGTCGCATACCCCCCTCGCGCGTCCGCGCCTGCTGGCGGCGACGACAGCAGCCCTGCTTCCGCTGGGCCTGCTCGTCGCGACGCCCCTGGCGTACGCAGCCCCCAGCCCGGCAACGCCCGGCAACTTCACCTCCTCGTTCGAGTCCGCCGACCCGCAGCCCGCCACCAGCACCGTTGAGGTCGGCGCGAACGGAAAGCCGGTCCAGGGCAACCTGAGCGGCAAGGTCTCCACGCTGCCTGGCAGCCTGCTCGGCCAGGTCACCGCCGTGACCGCGAGCGACGAGTACGAGCCGAGAGAGATCGCCGCGAACCTCAAGGACGAGGAGCCGTCGACCAAGTGGCTCACGTTCGCGACGACCGGCTGGGTGACCTACCAGCTCGCCAAGCCGACGAAGGTGGTGCGGTACTCGCTGACCGCCGCCAACGACGAGTCGGCGCGAGACCCCAAGGACTTCGTCATCCAGGGGTCGAACGACGGCAACACCTGGACCGACCTGGACAAGCGCACCGGCCAGAAGTTCAGCAGCCGCTTCGCGACCAACAAGTACAGCCTCACCAACACGACCGCCTACAGCTTCTACCGGCTCAACGTCACCGCGAACTCCGGTGGCACGATCCTGCAGCTCGGCGACTGGAACATCAGCGACGGCTCGGATGTCCGCCCGCCGGTCACGAACATGGCCAGCGTGCTCAGCGCCGGTCCGTATGACGGGCAAACCACGAAGCCGGACGCCGGTTTCACCGGGCTGGCCGCGCTGCGGTACGCCGGCGGCGCCCTGGCCAGTGGCCGCTCGTACGGGACCAACAAGCTCTTCGACGTCAACATCCCGGTCGGGCCGAAGACCCGACTGTCGTACAAGATCTTCCCCGAGTACACCGATGGGGACGCTCAGTACCCGTCCACCTACGCCGCGCTCGACCTGCACTTCACCGACGGCAGCTACCTGAGTGGGCGCTCACCCGTCGACCAGCACGGCAACCTGCTCACCGGCCCCGGTCAGGCTGCCTCGAAGGCACTCTTCGCCGACCAGTGGAACCTGGTGCAGACCGACCTCGGCACCATCGCGCGCGGCAAGACGATCGACCGCATCCTGCTCGCGTACGACAACCCGAAGGCCGGCGGGGAGACCCGCTTCCAGGGCTGGCTCGACGACGTCGAGGTGGAGGGCTCCCCGACGCCGATCGACGGCTCGAAGCTCACCAACTACGTCGACACCCGCCGCGGCACCAACTCGACGGCCGGTTTCTCGCGCGGCAACAACCTGCCGATCACCGCGGTGCCGAACGGCTTCAACTTCTTCACCCCGGTGACCGACGCGAACTCCGACTCCTGGGAGTACGAGTACCACCGGAACAACAACGGGGCCAACCTGCCGATGCTGCAGGGCCTCGCGATCTCCCACCAGCCAAGCGCGTGGATGGGTGACCGCGACCAGATGTCGGTCATGCCGGTCGTCGGCGACGGCTCACTCACCGGTGATCCCGCCAGCCGCGCGCTCGCCTTCAGCCACGACGACGAGACGGCGCAGCCGGACCTGTACCGGGTGAAGCTGCAGAACGGCCTGATCGCCGAGATGTCGCCCACCGACCACGCCGGGATCATGCGGTTCACCTTCCCCACCGGGCAGGCGACCGGAAGCCTCGTCTTCCACAACGGCAACTTCACCATCGGCACGGACGGCACGTTCACCGGTTGGGTGGACAACGCGAGCGGCCTGACGGCCGGTCAGACCCGCATGTTCGTCTCCGGCGCGTTCGACCGCGCACCGACGGCCAGCGCAACGGCGTCCGCCACCTTCGACGTCACCACGAGCCGAGAGGTGACGATGCGTCTCGCGACGTCGTTCCTCTCCGTCGACCAGGCGCGCAAGAACCTCGACCTGGAGGTCACCGGCAAGAGCTTCGACCAGATCCACGCCGCCGCCACGGCCGCGTGGAAGGACCGGCTCGGCCGGGTCGAGGTGCGGGACGCCACCGAGGCGCAGCTGGTCTCGATGTACTCGAACCTGTACCGGCTGAACCTCTACCCGAACTCGCAGTCGGAGAACACCGGCACCGCCGCCGCGCCGCGCTGGCAGTACGCGAGCCCGGTCTCGGCTCAGCCCGGCACGTCGACCCCCACCAAGACCGGTGCGAAGATCGTCGACGGCCAGATCTACGTCAACAACGGGTTCTGGGACACCTACCGCACCGTGTGGCCCGCCTACTCGCTGCTCTACCCGGACATCGCCGCCAAGATCTCCGACGGCTTCGTCCAGCACTACCGCGACGGCGGCTGGATCGCCCGCTGGTCCTCGCCCGGCTACTCCGACCTGATGACCGGCACCAGCGCCAACGTGGCCCTGGCCCAGGCGTACCTCTCCGGGGTCAAGCTGCCCGACCCGCTCTCGGCGTACAACGCGTCCGTCAAGGACGCGACCGTCGCGTCCGGGCGCCGCGAGGTCGGCCGCAAGGGTATCGAGACCTCCCTGTTCCTCGGCTACACGCCGACCTCCACCGCGGAGTCGGTGTCGTGGGCGCTGGAGGGCTACATCAACGACTACGGCATCGGCAACATGGCTGCGGCGCTCGCCGAGGACCCGGCCACGCCGAAGTCGGAGCGTGCCCGGCTCAAGGAGGAGTCGCGCTACTTCCTGGAGCGCGCCCGCAACTACGTCAACCTGTTCGACCCGAAGACGAAGCTCATGCAGGGTCGCGACGCCGCTGGCAACTTCCGTGCCGACGACCCGCTTGACTGGGGTGGCGTCTACACCGAGACCAACGGGTGGAACTTCGCGTTCACCGCGCAGCAGGACGGTCAGGGCCTGGCCAACCTGTACGGCGGCCAGAAGGCGCTGCGGGACAAGCTCGACACGTTCTTCTCCACTCCGGAGAACGCCGACCACCCCGGCGGCTACGGCGGCGTCATCCACGAGATGGTCGAAGCCCGCGCGGTGCGGATGGGTCAGCTCGGCATGAGCAACCAGCCGTCGCACCACATTCCGTACATGTACAACTTCGCCGGCGCACCGGCGAAGACCCAGGCGGCGGTCCGCGAGATCCTGCGTCGCCTCTACGTCGGCAGTGAGATCGGCCAGGGCTACCTGGGCGACGAGGACAACGGCGAGATGTCGTCCTGGTACGTCCTCAGCTCACTGGGCATCTACCCGCTGCAGGCCGGGTCGTCCGAGTGGACGATCGGCTCTCCGCAGTTCACCAAGATGACCGTGCACCGCAGCACCGGCGACATCGTCGTCAACGCGCCGAACAACAGCGTGGCGAACGTCTACGTGCAGGACGTGAAGGTCAACGGCAAGAAGCAGCACGACCTGTCCCTGAACGTGTCGGCGCTCGCCAAGGGCGGCACCATCGACTTCGAGATGGGCTCCAAGCCGTCGTCGTGGGGCAGCGGCAAGAACGACGCGCCGCCGTCGCTGACCAAGGGTGACGAGACGCCGAAGCCGTTGCAGGACGTCACCGGCCCCCGTCTCGGCACCGCGACCGCCACCGGCGGTCAGGACGCGTCGAAGCTCTTCGACGACTCGTCGAGCACGCAGCTGACCTTCACCTCGGCGACCCCGCAGATCACCTGGGCCTTCCGTGATGGCAAGCAGAAGCCGAAGTACTACACCGTCACGTCCGGGGCCAGTGCGGGCGATCCGGCGGACTGGCGCCTGCAGGGCTCCAACGATGGCCTCACCTGGACCACCGTGGACTCCCGTACCGGTCAGGTGTTCCCGTGGCGCAACCAGACCCGTCCGTACTCGATCGACAAGCCGGGACGGTTCGCGCAGTTCCGCCTCGCGGTGACGAAGACCGTCGGCGCGGCGCAGACCACGCTCGCCGAGGTCGAGTTGCTCGCCGGGGGCGACCTCGACCTCGCAGGCGGCGACATCACGGTCACCGCCGAGGACGGCGCGCAGGCGACCTCTGGGCTGCCGGTCTCGGTGCCGCTGGCCTCGGTCACCGGTGGCGACGACAGCGAGTACCGGGCCACGATCGACTGGGGTGACGGCACGCCGGTCACCCAGGGCACCCTGACGTTGCGGTCGCGGGCCGTCTACAACATCGGTGGGTCGCACACCTACGCCACGCCGGGTTACCACCAGGCGAACGTCACGGTGACCGACGGCGACAGCCAGAGCTCCGCGACCGTCGGCGTCGAGGTGGCGTACGCCCCGACCTCCGGTCTCATCGCCGCGTTCGACAACGTGTGCATCGGCGACGAAGGGGTCGTCGCGGGCGACTGCGACGCCAAGTCGTGGGCGTACTCGCGGGCCGCTCTGGCGGCCGGCGGCGTGACCCAGGGCAAGCGGCAGCAGGTGCCGGGGACGGCACTGCAGTTCACGCTGCCGACCATCCCGGCCGGGCTGCCGGACAACGCCACCGGAAACGGCGCGACCGTCGCTCTGGACCTGCCGAACGACGCCAAGAGCATCTCGTTCATCGGCGCCGGTACGCAGGGCAACCAGAGCACCACCGGCACGGCGAACTTCAGCGATGGCAGCACGGCCAGCATCCCGATCCAGATGAGCGACTGGACGCTGGGCGGGAACGCATCCGGCACCCCGTCCTACGGCAACGTCATCGTCGCCCGGACGGCGTACCGACTGTCGGGCACGAGCCGTGACGGCGCCCAGCCGTTCCTGTTCGCGACCGCGCCGTACCAGATCCCGGCGGGCAAGACGCTGGTCTCGGTGACCCTGCCGAAGCAGACCGGTTCCGCCGGTGCCGAGGGCCGGATCCACGTGTTCGCCGTCGCCGACGACGGCACGCCCGCCGCCGCGCTGGCGACCGTCGCTCCGAAGGACCAGACGGCCAACGCCGGCAAGGCCCTCACGGCGAACCTCGGTTCGGTGACCGGTGGCGTTCCCGGCACGACGGGCTACCGCGCCCGCGTCCAGTGGGGTGACGGCACGGTGCCGAACGACGTGACGATCAGCGCGTCCGGTGCCATGACCGGTCAGCACACCTACGCAGGCGAGGGCACCTACACGGTGCGCGTCACCGCGTGGGACACGCTGTCGAGCAGCACGCAGTCCTTCACCGTGACCGTGGCTCGGGGCGGATCGCAGCCGGCGATCGCGCTCTCCGCGGCCGGCACCGTCACCACCGGTGGCGCGATCACCGTCGACGGCAGCGGCTTCGCCGCCGGCGAGCAGGTGACCGTCAGCGTCGGCACCGACCCCGGCCGGACCATGAAGGTCGCGGCCTCCGCGACGGGCACGGTCCACGCCTCGGTGCCGACCTCCGGTGACGCGCAGCCCGGTCGGTACGCCGTCACCGCGACGGGCTCGTCCTCGCGTACGCCGGCCACGGCCACCGTCCAGGTGACCGAGCAGGCGCAGGCGCGGACCTACCAGCCGCGGGTCGCGCTGCTGACCACCTCGGGGCCGCGCGCCACGTCGATCATGGTCGACGGTTCCGGGTTCGCTCCGAACGAGGCCGTCACGATCACCTTCGGGAACGGGCTCGCGGTCAGCACCGTGCGCGCGAACGGTGACGGCGTCATCTCCGGCGCGACGGTCAGCGTTCCGGGTGCGGCGAAGGCGGGCGCCACCAGCGTCACGCTGACCGGTGCCACCTCGGCGACGAAGGTGACCCGGGCGTTCACCGTCACCGGCTAGAACTGAGTCTGAGGTAGTACCAACCGTGTGGGGCGGGCCGTGTTCACGGCCCGCCCCACACGGGCATTACCGACTGCCGCCGTGCCTGTTAGCGTCGGGCGCCATGGCCGATCCCGCACTGCTCGCGTCCGGGCGTGACGCCGATGTCTTCGCGCTCGACGAGTCGAGGGTGCTGCGCCGCTACCGCCAGGGCGGGGACACCGCGCCGGAGGCGGCGCTGATGGCGTACGTCGCCGCCGGCGGCTACCCGGTCCCGGTGGTCCACGCCGCGAGCGGCCCCGACCTGGTGCTGGAACGGCTCGACGGCGAGACCCTCCTGGCCTCGATGCTCGCTGGACGCACCGACGTCGGCGTGGCTGCAGACCTGCTGGTGACCCTGCATGATCGCCTGCACACCCTGCCGGCCCGGTTCAGCACCGACCCGGCGGACCGCGTTCTGCACCTCGACCTGCACCCCCAGAACGTCATGGTGACCTCGCGCGGGCCGGTGGTGATCGATTGGCGTAACGCCGCCGAGGGGCCGGCCGATCTGGATGTGGCCATGACCGCGTTGATCCTCGCCGAGGTGGCGGTCAGCCGGGACCGACAGCTCGCCGACTTCGCCCGGGAAGGGCTCGACGCCTTTCAGCGGCGGGCGGAGCCACCCCGGGCCACCCAACTGCGCAGCGCGCTGGGGATGCGCCGGATCGACCCCGCCCTCTCTGCCGTCGAGAAGGCTGCCCTGAACCATGCCGCCGCCCTGGTCCACACCCGCGCTGGTTGACCCGCAGGCGCTCGGCGCGGCTGTGACCTCAACCTGCTCGCGGCGGGCTCAGTCGGAGTTGCCAGCGCTCACCCTGGCTGGTGAGCCGGACGATCGCCAAGGGCTCCACATCCACCCGCCGGTACGTCGCCATCGGCAGGTCGAGGGCGTGGACGACCGCGACCCGGATCACCAGTGGGTGGGTGACCGCGACGATGCGGTGACCGACTTCGCGCTGCTCGTCCAGCCAGCGACCCACCCGATCCCGCACCGCCGCGACGGACTCGCCGCCGTGCGGCGCGGAGTCCGGTGTGGCCAGCCACTCGTGCAGCGCCTGCGGCCGCGCGACGGCGATCTCCTCAAGCGAGCGTCCGGACCAGTCGCCGTAGTCACAGTCGGCCAACGCCGCTTCGATCGTCGGCAGCAGGCCGAAGGCGTCGGCGGTCTGCCGGGCCGCTGCCGCTGGGCTGGCGAGGCAGACGTCGTTGACGCCGAGCTGCCCACGCGGGCCTGAGCCGGCGCGGGCAGCACGTCGGCCACCCTCGTCCAGGTCGTCGTCGGTCCCGCCGAAGCGGGCCCGACGCAGGGCGGCGGTGTGCGCGTGGGCGACCAGCCGGAGGCTGGTGCCGGTCACGTGCTCGGCAGCGCGGTGGCGGCCCGACGGTGCCGCTCGTGGTGCATCAGGGCCGCGAAGAGCAGGCCGATGCCGGTCCAGAGCACGACCTGGGTGCCGAGTGAGGCCAGCCGGAAATTCCACAGCAGGGTCGCGGGGAAGTTGGCCGGAACCTCCTCGAAGGACGGCATCACCACGTACGACACCGCCGTGACCAGCAAGAAGCCACCTACGGCAGCAGCGGCGCGCAGCCACGGCGGCGCCTGGGCGCCGACCGACCGGTAGCCCAGCGAGCCGGCCCACACGGCCACCAGGCCGAGCACCACCATCAGCAGGTAGGTCACGGTCCGTTGGTTGATGGTGGCCGGATCGCCGACCGCCGGCGGGTTCGCCGGGTACTTGAGGAACGGCACGATCACCGCGCCGAGCAGCGCCGCGCCGGCCAGCAGCAGGCCCGACCGCCCGTCGTCGCCGCGCCGCCGACGGGACAGCAGCACGTACGCGGTGGCCAGCAGGCCGCCCATCGCGGCGCCGAACAGGCCGGTGGCCAGGAAGAGGCCGCCGCGTTGGCCATTTCGGCCGACCAGGGCGTCCTCGTGGTCGTGCGCGCCGACGGCGGGCTCGGCGTGCGCGGCCGCCTCCTCGATGGCGATGGCAGCCTCGACCTGTGGTTCGCCCGCGACGTACGCGAACGCGCCGGCGAGCAGTCCAGCGATCAGGCCGGCGAGCAGCCCGCGGACGAGGACGGCGAGGAACGGGGGAGTGGCGGTGGTCAGTGGCACGGGACACCCAGCAGGTGCCGGCCGTCGTGCATCAGCTCGTGCAGGTACATCCCACTGCGCGACACCGCCCCCTGGTCGAAGGCGACGAGGTAGGCCAGCAGGCTGAGTAGGACGACGGTCACCAAGACCGTCCACAAGAGACGAGCGGTGCCAGCGGGGTGCACCATCGGCTGGCTGGAAGCGGAGCTGGACATGATTACCCGAACCTCCTCGGGGATGACGCGTCCCCGTCGTAAGGCTGCGGACGACCGAGTGTCCTGGCTCGCGGGCCCCATGGTCGGGGACCGCTCACAGTGGCGCGACCGCGCCGGATTCACACCGGCTTCCCTCGCGTCGCCGCAGATAGTGGGTCGACGGTATCGGTGCCGCCGCAGGCGGTCAACCCAACCCCCGCACCTTGCGGTAAGCGGCGTCGGGACCGTGGGTGCCAGCGGATTCGTCCGACCAAAGGGCGGCGGTTGACCACCGTCTCGCATAGCATGTTATCGATAAAACGCCATCGGCGGCTGTGTGTGTCGGTTTGGTCAGACGTCTCCCTCCGGCCGCGCAGGTAACGATGACAAAACATGGCGGCAAGACCTTGGCAACATGCGTGAATGCGTGGCAAGGTAACGCCTGATCGAGGGAAACATCCGACCTATCTCCGGAGGTCAGGTCCGACGATGAGTACCGTCGAGGCAACCGCCGGCACGCAGCGCGGCGAACTCAGCGACTGGTTCCGGGAACGGCTGTCCCACGCCGTCTCCGAGCTGACCGCCGCGACCGCGCTCGTCGTGCTGTTCATCGCGTTGACCATCGCCAGTCCCTACTTCCTGACCGCTGACAACCTGTTCAACATCGGGGCGCAGACCGCGGTGATCGCCATCATCGCCACGGCGCAGACGATGGTCATCATCACCAAGGGCATCGACCTGTCGGTCGGGTCGGTCGCCGCGCTCTCCGGCGTCGTGGGAGCCATGGTCGTGCGCGACCTCGGCTTCTCGCTCTGGGCGGCGACGGCGGTCGCGATCGGCGTCGGCGCGTTGGCCGGGCTGTTGAACGGGCTGCTGGTGACCGTGGCCCGGATCCCGCCGTTCATCGCGACCTTGGGCACGATGTCCGTGGGCCGTGGCCTCGTCTTCATCATCACCGGCGCGGTCGGCGTCTACGGTCTGCCCCGATCCTTCCAACTGCTCGGCAACGGGGAGATCCTCGGCATCCCGTTCGCCGTGGTGATCACCGTCCTGGTCGCCGTCGGGGTCGCCTTCCTGCTCTCCCAGACCCGTTTCGGTCAATACACCTACGCGATGGGCTCCAACCTGGAGGCGGCCCGCCGCTCCGGCATCCGGGTGGGGCGTCACCTGACCGGCGTCTACGTGCTGGCCGGCGTGCTGGTCGGGCTGGGCGGCATGATCGCCGCCTCCCGGGTCAACTCCGGCCAGCCGAACTACGGGATCTCGCTGGAGCTCGACGTCATCGCGGCGGCGGTCATCGGTGGCGCCAGCCTGTTCGGGGGGCAGGGGCGAATCGTCGGGACCATCATCGGCGCGTTCCTCATCGCCCTGGTGCGCAACGGCGCCGTCCTGCTCGACATCAGCATCCACTACCAGCAGGTGATCGTCGGCCTGATCATCTGGGCCGCCGTCTACTTCGACCAGTACCGCCGCCGGCGGCTGGAGTCACGGGGTTGACATGCCATTCCGAGAGTCCGAACGAGGAAGGACACACACCATGGCACACACCACCACCAGCCGGCGGGCACGAGGCCCACTCCTGCGCGCACAGGCGATCCTGGCCGTGGCCGCGGCGACCGCTCTGCTCAGCGCCTGCGGCGGGGTCGAGGTCCGCGACGGCGGCGACGGTGCCACCAAGGACGCAAGCGGGCCGTTGAAGCTCGCCGTCGTGCCGAAGGCGGTCGGGGCCGACTACTGGAACACGGTCAAGGCGGGCGCGGAGTGCGCCGCGCAGCGCGCCGGTAACGTCACCGTCCAGTGGGACGGGGTGACCACCGAGACCGACGTCGAGGGCCAGGTCAACCTGATCCAGAACTTCGTCACCAAGAAGGTCGACGGCATCGTCTACGCGGCGACCGACTCCAGCGCCCTGGCACCCGCCACCGACAAGGCGCTCGGCGCCAACATCCCCGTCGCGATGATCGACTCTGGCACCAGCCCGCAGCCATCGAACGTGCCACTCTTCGCGACCGACAACCGTGCGTCGGCCGTGGAGGCGGCGAAGCGGCTCGCCACCACACTCGGCCCGGGCAACCACGAGGTGGCGCTCGTCGAGTTCCAGCCCGGCTCGCAGACCAACACCGAGCGGGTCGACGGCTTCAAGTCCGGCCTCGCCCAGTACCCCAACCTGAAGCTGGTCGGTCAGCAGCCCAGCCGCAGCGACGTCAACGAGGCACGACGCGTCACCGAGAACATCCTCACCGCCAACCCCAACCTCGCCGGCGTCTTCGCGGCCAACGAGCCGAGCGTGCTCGGTGCCGCCCAGGCCATCCAGGCGGCGGGCAAGTCCGGCAAGGTGGTCATCATCGGCTGGGACGCGGCCCCGGACGAGATCGCCGGCGTACGCAGCGGCCAGATCTCGGCGCTGGTCGTGCAGAACCCGTTCAAGATGGGCTACTTCGGCGTCGACAAGATGGTCAAGCACCTCCGGGACAAGGCGCCGCTGGCGTCGGCGGACACCGGCGTCACGTTCGTCACCAAGGAGAACATCGACTCCACGGAGATCAAGGCGGTGCTCGAACCCAGCTGCGCCAACCCGCCGGTGCAGTGATGGGCACCTCCCCAACGGTCACCGCCGAGGGCGATCAGCAGCCGAGCACCGACGAACCGCCGGTCCTCGAAGCACGCGGCATCGTCAAACGATTCGGGCACGTCGAGGCGCTGCGCGGTGCCGACTTCACAGTCCACCGGGGCGAGGTCGTCGCGCTGATCGGTGACAACGGCGCTGGCAAGAGCACCCTGATCAAGACGCTGTCCGGTGTGCACTCGCCGGACGAGGGCGAGATCCGGGTGGGTGGTAGTCCCGTCCGGTTCTCCACCCCGGTCGACGCCCGACGCGCCGGGGTGGAGACCGTCTACCAGGATCTCGCCGTCGCCGACGACCTCAGCGTGGCCGCCAACCTGTACCTCGGCCGGGAGATCCTGCGCTCCGGTCCGCTCGGTCGACTCGGGTTGCTCGACAAGCGGGCCATGCGACAGGGCGCCGCCGCGGCCCTCGACGAGCTGGGCGTACGGATTCCTCGGGTCACCACCCCGATCGCGATGCTCTCCGGTGGGCAGCGGCAGTGCGTGGCGGTGGCCCGCGCCATCATCTGGGCGACGAACGTGGTCATCCTCGACGAGCCCACCGCGGCGCTGGGCGTGGTCCAGACCGGGCGGGTGCTCGACGTCGTCCGGCGGGCCCGCGACGCCGGCATGTCGGTGGTGCTGGTGAGCCACAACATGCCGCAGGTGCTCGAGATCGCCGACCGGGTCGAGGTGCTGCGCCTCGGCCGGCGGGCGGCCCGGCTGCGCGCGGACGAGGTCACCACCGACGACCTGGTCGCGGCGATGACCGGGAGCATCAGCGCCGAGCGCGACGAGCGGTGAGTGGGTGCTCAGAGCCGTGCGGGCTCGCCGTTCGGGTCGGTGTCGTCGGGTAGCCCCTGCAACGACTCCTCCACCCCGATCAGGTGGTTGGCCATCCGGGTGCGGGCCCGCTCGGGGTCGCGTGCCAGGAGGGCCTTGAGGATCGCCACGTGCTCGTCGTGGGTACGCCGGTCCGCGCCCTCCTCGTGCAGGCTGCGCCAGAGCCGCCCGCGTACGGTGCGCCCGGCGAAGGCCTCGATCAGGCCGACGAGCACCGGATTCCCGGCGTGCACGGCGATGATCCGGTGGAAGGCGATGTCGATTTCGAGGATCCGCTCGTGGTCCTGCGGTGACTGGCCGACCATCCGGGCCGCCTCGTCGAGCAGGTCCTCCGCCTGGGCGAGGGCCTCGTCGGTGATCCTGGTCGCCGCCAGGCAGGCGGCCTCGCACTCCAGCAGCCGCCGAACGGTGTGGATGTGCCGGGGGTCGCCCTGACCCTGGAAGTCCACCACGAAGCCCATCGGGGCCAGCAGCTGCGGCGCGTCGAGATTGGTGACGTAGGTGCCGTCACCCTGACGGATGTTGACGATGCCGAGGATGGACAGGGCCGACATGCCCTCGCGCAGCGACCCCCGCGAGACGCCGAGCGACTCGGCGAGATCCTTCTCGATGGGCAGCCGGTCGCCGGGCTTGAACCTACCTTCGAGGATCATCCGCTTGATGCCGTTGACCACTTCGTCGGTGCGAGACACGAACCCCCCTAGCGTCCGGCGGGGGTGGCCGACCCACCCGCGATCACGAACGGCTCCGGAGCTGACACGGTAGCCGGGTCTGTCGCCGCCCAGTAGTCGCCGTCGGGGAACCGGTAGTGCGCAACCGACTCGGGGCGCATCCGGGTGGAGTAGCCGGGCTGGCTGGGCAGGACGTAACCGCTGCCCGAGCCGGTGTCCCGGATGATGCACGGGTCGGTGAAGTGCTCGTGCAGGTGGTCGACGAACTCGGTGACCCGGTCGGTGAGATCCCCCGAGATCGAGACGTAGTCGAGCACCGACACGTGTTGGACCATCTCGCAGAGCCCGACGCCGCCGGCGTGGGGGCAGACCGGGACGTCGAACTTCGCGGCGAGCAGCAGCACGGCGACGATCTCGTTGATGCTGGCCAACCTGCCGGTGTCCAGCTGGCAGAAGTCGATGGCCCCGGCCTGGAAGAGCTGCTTGAACATCACTCGGTTGTGGCAGTGCTCGCCGGTGGCGACGCCGATGGGGGCGACGGCACGGCGGACGGCCGCGTGGCCCAGGATGTCGTCGGGGCTGGTCGGCTCCTCGATCCACAGTGGCGTGAACTCGGCGAGGGCCTTGACCCACTCGATGGCCTGACCGACGTCCCACACCTGGTTGGCGTCGATCATCAGGTTGCGGTGCGGGCCGAGGATCTCCCGCGCGATCCGGCACCGCCGGATGTCGTCGTCGAGGTTGGCGCCCACCTTGAGCTTGACGTAGCCGTAGCCGGTGTCGACCGCCTCCTGGCACAACCGGCGCAGCTTGTCGTCGCCGTAGCCGAGCCAGCCCGCCGAGGTGGTGTATGCGGGGTAGCCGGTCCGGTCCAGCTCGGCGAGGCGGTCGGCCTTCGTGCTCTCCTTGGCGCGCAGGATGGCCAGCGCCTCGTCCCGGGTCAGCGCGTCGGAGAGGTAGCGCAGGTCCGCGATATCGACGAGTTGCTCGGGGGACATGTCGACGAGCAGCCGCCACAGCGGCTTGTCGGCGACCCGGGCGACCAGGTCCCACGATGCGTTCAGCACGGCCGCCAGCGACAGGTGCACGACGCCCTTCTCCGGACCGAGCCACCGCAGCTGCGAGTCGGAGGTGAGCAGGCGGTAGACCGCGCCCATGTCCGCTGCCATCGTCGCCACGTCGAGGCCCACGAGGCGCTGTGCCTGGTGCACTGCCGCCGCCGCGACGATGTCGTTGCCTCGACCGATGGTGAAGGTCAGGCCGTGCCCGGCGAGTGGCGCACCCACGCCGTCGACGCCGTCGGTGTGCAGGATGACGTAGGCCGCCGAGTAGTCGCCGTCCTTGTTCATGGCGTCGGAGCCGTCAGCGGTCAGGGAGGTGGGGAAGCGGACGTCCTGCACGGTGACAGCGGTGATCTGCGGCATGCGCTCCTCGCCCGGCTAGGCTAAAGATCAGATGATCACTGGGAGTATACGAACGATTGCCTGGGAACGTCAACGACGTCGATCACTGTAAGCCCCGCAGACGTATGATGTTTGCCGCGTACCTCGTCGGTCGACCTCGATGCGTCGTGTCGTCGTCGATTGTCGACACTCGCGTGCAGAGTTCCGCCGCCGCGTGCTCGCCTCGACAGGTTGGCCGCGTTGGTGACGGTGATCACCGACCGGCTCCCGACACGCCCGAGACCGACATGTGGGGTGTGACAACGGCTGCGTCCCTATATATGGTGTCGAGCGCAGCTGGTTCGGCCGCTCATCCGGTGCGGTCGAGGCAACAGGGAACCCGGTGGAAATCCGGGACTGTCCCGCAGCGGTGAGTGGGAACGACCGCCGTCAACAGCACTGGGCCACCAACCGGCCTGGGAAGCGACGGCCAGTAGGAGACCGGCGAGCCCGGTCGTGCCCACGAGTCCGAAGACCTGCCAGCGCGCCGCGTACCCGCACCCGGGTAGGCGGCGGTCCGAGGCCGCGTGGGACGGCTGACGCCACCTGACCCACGCCGGGCTGGCGTGGCGTCCGTCGGTGTCTGTCTCCTCGCGTCCGGGCCACCAGGTCTCGAACTCCGAGGAGCGAGTGGTGACAGTCATCGAGGTAGTCCCGGTCAGCGGCGACGCGACCCTGCGGCGGACGCCGATGCAGGTCCGCAAGCGCGACGGCGCCACCGAACCCGTGGACGTGAACAAGATCGTCCGGGCGGTCGAGCGGTGGGCCGACGACCTCACCGACGTCGACCCGATGCGGGTGGCCACCCGCACCATCAGCGGCCTGTACGACGGCGCGACGACGGCCGAACTGGACCGGCTCTCCATCCAGACCGCGGCCGAGATGATCGGTGAGGAGCCGCAGTACTCGCGCCTCGCCGCGCGGCTGTTGGCGGGCTACGTCGACAAGGAGGTGCGGCGACAGGGCATCACCTCGTTCAGCGTGGCGATCAAGGTCGGCCACGCCGAGGGCCTGATCGGCGACGACACCGCCGCGTTCGTCGCCGCGCACGCCACGACGCTCGATCACGCGATCGACCGCGACGGCGACCGGAGGTTCGAGTACTTCGGCCTGCGCACGGTGTACGACCGGTATCTGCTGCGCCACCCCACCAGCCGACTCGTGCTGGAGACCCCGCAGTACTGGCTGCTGCGGGTGGCGTGCGGGCTGTCCCGGACGGCCGACGAGGCGGTGGACTTCTACCGGCTGATGTCCAGCCTGGCCTACCTGCCCAGCTCACCGACCCTGTTCAACTCCGGCACCCGGCACACCCAGATGTCCTCCTGCTACCTGGTCGACTCCCCGCTCGACGAGTTGGACTCGATCTACCAGCGGTACGCCCAGGTCGCCAACCTGTCCAAGTTCGCCGGCGGCATCGGCATCGCGTACTCCCGGGTCCGCTCGCGGGGAGCGCTGATCCGGGGCACCAACGGGCAGTCCAACGGGATCGTGCCGTGGCTGCGTACGCTGGACGCGAGCGTCGCCGCGGTCAACCAGGGCGGCCGGCGCAAGGGCGCGGCCTGCGTCTACCTGGAGCCGTGGCACCCGGACGTCGAGGAGTTCCTGCAACTGCGGGACAACACCGGCGAGGACGCCCGGCGCACCCACAACCTCAACCTGGCCAACTGGGTCCCGGACGAGTTCATGCGCCGGGTCGAGGCCGACGAGATGTGGTCGTTGTTCGACCCGCACGAGGTGCCCGAGCTGCCCGACCTGTGGGGCGAGCGGTTCGACGCCGCGTACCGGGAGGCCGAGGCGCAGGGTCGCTACGTGCGGCAGGTGCCGGCGCGGGAGCTGTACGGCAAGATGATGCGCACCCTCGCCCAGACCGGCAACGGGTGGATGACCTTCAAGGACGCCGCCAACCGACTGTGCAACCAGACCGCCGAGCCGGGCAACGTGGTGCACCTGTCCAACCTGTGCACCGAGATCGTCGAGGTGTCCAGCGACGCCGAGACCGCCGTGTGCAACCTCGGTTCGGTGAACCTCGCCGCCCACCTCACCGCCGGTGGCATCGACTGGGAGCGGCTGCGCGCCACGGTGCGGACCGCGGTGACCTTCCTCGACCGGGTCATCGACATCAACTACTACCCGACCGCGCAGGCGGCGGCGAGCAACCCTCGCTGGCGGCCGGTCGGGCTCGGGCTGATGGGCCTGCAGGACGTGTTCTTCGCGCTGCGGTTGCCGTTCGACTCGCCGGCCGCGCGGGAGCTGTCCACCCGGATCAGCGAGGAGCTGTACCTGACCGCGCTGGAGACCTCCGCCGACCTGGCGCGCGACTTCGGCGCACACCCGGCGTACCCGCAGACCCGGGCCGCGCGGGGCCAGCTCCAGCCCGACCTGTGGGGCGTCGAGGGTACGCAGACCGCGCGCTGGGACGCGCTGCGCACGCGGGTCGAGGCGTACGGGCTGCGCAACTCGCTGCTGGTGGCGGTCGCGCCGACCGCGACCATCGCCTCGATCGCCGGGTGCTACGAGTGCATCGAGCCGCAGGTGTCCAACCTGTTCAAGCGCGAGACCCTGTCCGGGGAGTTCCTTCAGGTCAACACCGCTCTGGTACGCGAGCTGAAGGCCCGCGGTCTGTGGAACGAGCGGATCCGTTCGGCGATCAAGCGGGCGGAGGGGTCGGTGCAGGACATCGCCGAGCTGCCGGCCGGCGTACGGGAACTGTTCCGCACCGCGTGGGAGCTGCCGCAGCGGGCGCTGATCGACCTGGCCGCCGCCCGTGCTCCGTTCATCGACCAGTCCCAGTCGCTGAACCTGTTCCTGGCCGCACCGACCATCGGCAAGCTCTCCTCGATGTACCTGTACGCCTGGAAGGCCGGGCTGAAGACCACCTACTACCTGCGTTCCCGCCCCGCCACGCGGATCCAGCAGGCCACCGTCAGCGCCGTCGCACCCGTCGTCGCCGTCGACGCGGAGGCGCTGGCCTGCTCGCTTGAGAACCCCGAGTCGTGCGAGGCCTGCCAGTGACCCTCGCCGACGCCACCACCGCCGACACCCGCACCACCGACACGAGGACCACGCACATGCTGCTCGACCCCGGGATGGACCTCACCCTCCGCCCGATGCGCTACCCGCACTTCTTCGACCGGTTCCGCGACGCCATCCGTAACACCTGGACGGTCGAGGAGGTCGACCTGCACGCCGACCTCGCCGACCTGGACAAGCTGTCGCCGGCCGAACGGCACCTGGTCAGCCGACTGGTGGCGTTCTTCGCCACCGGCGACACGATCGTCGCCAACAACCTGGTGCTCAACCTCTACCAGCACGTCAACAGCCCCGAGGGTCGCCTCTACCTGTCCCGGCAGCTGTTCGAGGAGGCCGTGCACGTCCAGTTCTATCTCAACCTGCTCGACACGTACGTGCCCGACGAGACCGAGCGCTTCGAGGCGTTCGCGGCCATCGAGAACATTCCCTCGATCCGCCGCAAGGCCGAGTTCTGCTTCCGCTGGATCGATTCCCTGAGCGATCTGCGGGAGCTGCGGTCCCGCGAGGACCGACGGACGTTCCTGCTCAACCTGATCTGCTTCGCCGCCTGCATCGAGGGGTTGTTCTTCTACGGCGCGTTCGCGTACGTCTACTTCCTGCGCTCCCGTGGCCTGCTGCACGGTCTGGCCTCCGGCACCAACTGGGTGTTCCGCGACGAGTCGATGCACATGGCGTTCGCGTTCGACGTGGTGGACACCGTCCGCGCCGAGGAGCCGGACCTGTTCGACGACGACCTCGCCGACCAGGTCCGGCAGATGCTCGCCGAGGCCGTCGAGTGTGAGGTGCAGTTCGCCGAGGATCTGGTGGGCCACGGCGTGCCCGGCCTGACGCTGGCCGACATGCGGGAGTACCTCCAGCACGTCGCCGACCGCCGCCTCGCCCAACTCGGCATCGCGCCGCACTACGGGTCGAGCAACCCGTTCGGCTTCATGGAGTTGCAGGACGTGCAGGAGCTGTCCAACTTCTTCGAACGGCGGGTGTCCGCGTACCAGGTCGGGGTGACGGGCACCGTCGCCTTCGACGACGACTTCTAACGCCCCGTCCGCGCAAGATCGCGGGGAAGAGGTGGCCCGCTCTCGTCGATCATGGAGTTGTGGTGCCTCATTTGCTATTGTGCGGGCACTTTGTCACCCACCACAACTCCATGATCGACGACGTAGTGCGGGGTTGACGAACAGTCACTCCGTCTAGCGCAACGGTGCTGAGCTGCTTCTCGTCACCTGATCAAAGAAGCGGCGCGCTCAGCTCTGGGCTTCTGCGACGCTCTCAGGTGGTGGGGTGCAGCTCGGCGAGGAGCTTCTCCACCCGCCCCCGGATCTCGTCGCGGATCGGGCGGACGGCCTCGACGCCCTGGCCGGCCGGGTCGTCGAGCTTCCAGTCCTCGTAGCGCTTGCCGGGGAAGACCGGGCAGGTGTCGCCGCAGCCCATGGTCACGATGACGTCGGAGGACTCTGCGGCCGCGTACTCAAGAAGCTTTGGGGTCTGGTCGGTGATGTCGATGCCGACCTCGCGCATGGCCTGCACGGCGGCGGGGTTGATCGTCTCGGCCGGAGCGGAGCCGGCCGAGCGGACCTCCACGGTGTCGCCGGCGAGGTGGCGCAGCCAGCCGGCGGCCATCTGGGAACGGCCGGCGTTGTGCACGCAGACGAACAGGACGCTGGGCTTGTCACTCACGGTGGTGCCTCTCAATCAAGGGGTGGTGAAGAACCGGCGGCGTGCCCACAGGGACACGTAGACGAGCCCGACCAGGACGGGCACCTCGATCAGCGGGCCGACGACCCCGGCAAGGGCCTGCCCGGAGGCGACGCCGAAGGTGCCGATCGCGACGGCGATGGCGAGCTCGAAGTTGTTGCCGGCGGCGGTGAACGCCAGGGTGGTGGTGCGCTCGTAGCCGAGACCGATGGCCCGGCCGAGGGCGTAGGAGCCGGCCCACATGAGCGCGAAGTACACCAGCAGGGGCAGGGCGATGCGGACCACGTCCAGGGGCCGGCTGGTGATCGCGTCGCCCTGCAGGGCGAATAGAATCACGATCGTGAACAGCAGCCCGTAGAGGGCGGCCGGGCCGATCCTGGGCAGGAAGCGGGCCTCGTACCAGTCGCGGCCCTTGGCGCGCTCGCCGAGACGGCGGGTGAGGTAGCCGGCGAGCAACGGGATGCCGAGGAAGATCAGCACGTTGCGGGCGATGTCCCAGGCCGAGATCGTCAACTCGGTGCCGGGCAACCCCAGCCAGCCGGGCAGCACGGAGAGGTAGAACCAGCCGAGCAGGCCGAAGGCGACGACCTGGAAGACGGAGTTGAGCGCGACCAGGACCGCGGCGGCCTCCCGGTCGCCGCAGGCGAGGTCGTTCCAGATGATGACCATGGCGATGCACCGGGCCAGGCCGACGATGATCAGACCGGTCCGGTACGCCGGTTGATCGGCCAGGAAGAGCCAGGCCAGGGCGAACATCACGGCGGGGCCGACGAGCCAGTTGAGGACCAGCGAGGAGATCAGCAGCCGGCGGTCGCCGGTGACGGTGTCGAGCCGGTCGTAGCGGACCTTCGCCAACACCGGGTACATCATGATCAGCAGGCCGACCGCGATCGGCAGCGAGATCCCGCCGATCGTCACCGAGTCCAGCGCGCTGTTCAGGCCGGGGATCAGCCGGCCGAGGAGCAGGCCGGCGACCATCGCGAGCCCGATCCAGACCGGGAGGAGTTGGTCGAGTCGGGAGAGGCGGCCGACCACGGCGCTCGTCGGCGGATCGTCCTGGATTGTGGTGCGGGTGCTCACGGGCGCTCCCGTTGATTCTCGGTAAGGGTGATGGGCTGGATCTGCCTTGACGGGTGAGCTACGTGCAGGTCGTCGAGGAGTCGGCGGACGCGCCGTTCGATCTCGTCGCGGATCGGGCGGACCTCGGGGAGGTCGAGGCCGGCCGGGTCGTCGAGGTGCCAGTTCTCGTAACGGGTGCCGGGGAAGACCGGGCAGGCGTCCCCACAGCCCATCGTGACCACGACATCGGCGGCGCGGACGACCTCGTCGGTCCAGGGTTTGGGGAACTCGTCGGAGATGTCGATGCCGCGTTCGGCCATCGCCGCGACCGCAGCGGGGTTGACCTTGGCACCGGGTTCGCTGCCACCGGACCAGGCCACCGCATTGTCGCCGGCGAGGTGGCTGAAGAAGCCGAGGGCCATCTGGGACCGGCCGGCGTTGTGCGTGCACAGGAACAGCGCCACTGGGCGGCCGTCGCGGTGGTGTCCCTCGACGCGGGCCAACGCCTGTAGGCGTTGCCGGGCGAACCGTTCCGCGAGGAGGGGAAGGTAGTTGGGGATGCTGGTGGCGGTGGCGAACTGGTCGTAGCTGGCATACAGGAATCGCTCTATGGTCTCGACGCCGTAGGTCCCGTCGAATTCGGCCGCGAGGCGGGTGGCGGCGGTGCGCAGGGCGACCTGCTGGTCGACGGCGAGGTCTCTGTGGGGGTGGGGGCGGGTGTCAGTCATGGTGGACTCCCGAGCTGATGGTGGGGCTGATGACGGGGGCGACGCGGTCGACGCGGGCGGCGAGGTCGGCGTACGCGGCCTCGAACGCGTCGTCGGTGTCGGCCCGCACCGGGTCTGGCACCGACCAGTGCAGTCGGGGGCGGACTGGCCCGGTCAGCTCCTCGTGTGCGTTGTCGCAGACGGCGATCAGCAGATCGTCGTCCCGGACGATGTCTGTGACGTGCCTGGTGCCGCCCGGGTCGAGGTGCAGGCCGTGCCGGCGCGCCACCGTCACCGCGCGGGGGTGTACGCGGAGGGCCGGCTTCGTGCCGGCCGAGGCGGCAGTGGTGTGGGTGCGGTCGGCCCACAGGGCGGCGGCGAGTTGCGAGCGGGCGGAGTTGTGGGTGCAGACGAACACCACC
Source organism: Micromonospora chokoriensis (assembly GCF_000718555.1). Taxonomy (GTDB): domain Bacteria; phylum Actinomycetota; class Actinomycetes; order Mycobacteriales; family Micromonosporaceae; genus Micromonospora; species Micromonospora chokoriensis_B. Next base: position 53,535 of record NZ_JOAN01000016.1, on the reverse strand, counting down.
CGGCCCACGCCAGTGAGCCGTGGCGGGGTCAGCGTGGCCAGAGCCTCGGGCCGCAATCGCAGGTAGGTGCGGCGGCGGTCGCCCTCGGACCGGCCGCGGGTGACCAGGCCGGCCTCGCTGAGGACCTTGACGTGGTGAGCGACCAGGTTCGTCGGCATATCCAGGTCGTGGGCGATCTCGCCGGGGGAGGCGTCGCCCAGGGTGAGGGCGTCCACGATTGCCAGGCGCGCTGGATCACCGAGCGCGGCGTGAATGCGGGCGCGCTGATGCAGAGAATTACCGTCAGCGTTCATTGACTCAACTATGGTTGAGTAATTGCGTACCTGTCAAGCGCGGCTCAGGCGTTGACTTCCGGTGCCACGGTGAGCAGGGCGGCGAGCTGGCCCAGCAGAGCCGGCCGGGCCCGGTAGTAGACCCAGGTGCCCCGGCGCTCGGCGTCGACGAGCCCCGCTTCGCGCAGCGTCCTGAGGTGGTGCGAGATGGTCGGGCCGGTCAGGTCGAACGCGGGGGTCAGGTCGCAGACGCAGATCTCGCCGCTCTCGGCGGAGGCGATCATCGACATCAGCTGCAGCCGTACCGGGTCGCCGAGGGCCTTGAACGCGGGCGCGAGCACCGCGGCGGCCTCGGCCGGTACGCGCTGCTCGGTCAGCGAGGGGCAGCACGACACGTCCATGGCTGAACCTGCTTGATTCGACATTGCTCTAGGTTGACACTTCTCTAATCAGTGTGCAACTGTCTGTTTCGACAGACGTCAAGACAGTCTCTGATCTCTTCCGGAAGGGAACCCGCTGATGGCCGACATCACCGTGCGCCCGATGGTCGTCGCCGACGCCGACCGGATCCTGGCGATCTACCAGGCCGGTCTCGACGCCGGCAACGCCAGCTTCGAGATCACCGCGCCGACCTGGGCGGCATTCGACGCTGCCCGCCTGGCCGCGCACCGCTTCGCGGCCGTCGACCGCGACGGCACCGTCCTCGGCTGGATCGCCGTCTCGCCGACCTCGACCCGCCCGGTCTACGCCGGTGTGGTCGAACACTCCGTCTACGTGCACCCAACCGCCCAGGGTCGCGGCGTCGCCCGCCTGCTGCTGGACACGCTGATCGCCTCCACCGAGACCGCCGGCATCTGGACCATCCAGTCCGGGATCTTCCCGGAGAACACCGCGAGCCTGACGCTGCACCAGCGCGCCGGGTTCCGCGTCATCGGCGTACGCGAGCGGGTCGGCCGCCACCACAACCGCTGGCGCGACGTCGTCCTGCTGGAACGCCGTAGCCCCACCGTCACCTGACGAGCGTGGCCCTTCAGACGGGCCACCACAGCGAGGAGCCAAGGATGAACGCTCTGGACGACCTCCCCATCGTCGTCATCGGCGCTGGCCCGACCGGTCTCGCCGCCGCCGCGCACCTGCACGAGCGCGGCCTGCCCTTCACCGTCCTCGAAGCCGGCGATGCCCCCGGTGCCGCCGTACGCCAGTGGGGGCACGTGCGCGTCTTCTCGCCGTGGCGCTACAACATCGACCCGGCCGCCCGGCGGCTGCTCGACGAGGCCGGTTGGGTCGCCCCCGACCCGCAGGCCCTGCCCACCGGCGCGGAGCTGGCCGGCGACTACCTCCAGCCCCTGGCCGAGCTGCCGCAGCTCAAGCCACACCTGCGCTACCGGGCACGCGTCGAGGCGATCAGCCGCCTCGGCCTCGACCGCCTGCGCACCTCCGGACGCGACACCACACCGTTCCTGCTCCGCCTCGCCGACGGCGACGAACTGCTCGCCCGCGCCGTCATCGACGCCTCCGGCACCTGGCGTACGCCGAACGTCCTGGGCGCGTCCGGCCTGCCCGCGCGGGGTGAGGCCGACGTGGCGGCGTACCTGGAGCACGCGTTGCCGGACGTGCTCGGTGCCGACCGGGGCCGGTTCGTGGGCCGGCACACCCTTGTCGTCGGGGCCGGTCACTCGGCCGCGAACACCCTGCTGTCCCTGGCGGAGCTGGCCGCCGTCGAGGCCGGCACCGAGGTGACCTGGGCGATCCGGACCGCCTCGCCAGCGCGTACCTACGGCGGCGGGGCCGCTGACGCCCTGCCGGCGCGGGGGGCGCTCGGCTCGCGCCTGCGTGCGCACGTCGACGCCGGACGGATCCGGCTGCTCACCGGCTTCTCCGTGCATGCCCTCACCCCAACGGGCGGCCGGGTGAGCGTCGTCGTGCGGCACGCCGACGGCGCCGACGAGTCGATCACCGTCGACCGCGTCGTCGCCGCCACCGGCTTCCGGCCCGACCACTCCATCGCCGCCGAACTGCGCCTGGACCTGGACCCGGTGCTGGGTGCCACCCGCGCTCTGGCGCCGCTGATCGACCCGAACGAGCACTCCTGCGGCACCGTGCCCCCACATGGCGTGGACGAACTCGCCCACCCGGAGAGCGGCTACTACGCCGTCGGCATGAAGTCCTACGGCCGGGCGCCGACGTTCCTCATGGCCACCGGCTACGAGCAGGTCCGCTCCGTCGTCGCCGCGCTCGCCGGGGACTGGGCCGCCGCCCGCGACGTGCAGCTCGACCTGCCCGAAACCGGTGTGTGCAGCAGCGACCCCGCCGTCTCGGCGAGCGGTGACGACTGCTGCGGGCCGGGGCCGACGGCGCGTGGACTGTCCACGGGCATTTCCGGAGGGCTGCTGTCCGCGCCAATCAGCCTTATCGCCCTCGATGCCGCGCCCGCAGGGGGTTGTTGCGGCAGTTGATCACCGCTGACGACGGTGCCCGCCGCCCTCACGGTCGGTGGGCACCGTCACCGTCGACTGGCACAGGCGACACACGTACGGGCGGACGGGCGGGCGACGAGCCGTTCGGCGGGAATCGGACGGGAGCACCGTTCGCACACGCCGTAGCTGCCGTCGTCGACCCGTCGCAGCGCGATGTCCAGCTCGGCGAGGCGTCGGCGGGTGGCGTCCAGGACGGCGGTGAGCTGCGCGCGTTCGAAGGCGATCGTGCTGCCCTCGGGGTCGTGTTCGTCATCGGCGTTGGACGACCGGGACGCCTCAAAGAGGCTCCGCAGGTCGCCGTCCAAGGCGGTGGCCTGAGCCTCGGTCTGCTCGCGCAGCCGCAGCAACTCCTCGCGGACTGCGCTGGAATCCCTGTTCATGGCCGTTCCACCGTACTGCGGAATGACAGCGGTCACATTGCTGGCATTCCGAGACGACCGGTCATATCGTGGTGGATGTCAGCCAGCCGAACTGATCGAGAGGAGCGCCACGACATGGCACGAGCGAAGTCGCCGGCCTCCGCCGGGACTAGGCAGCGGTTGTCCGACGCCGCGCTGGACCTGTTCCACCTGAAGGGCTACAACGGCACGAGCGTCCAGGACATCGTCGCCGCCGCCGGGGCCCCGAAGGGCACCTTCTACAACCACTTCGCCAGCAAGGAGGACCTCGCCCTCGACTCGGTGGCGAGATACTCCGCGGCGATGGGGCTGGAGATGCTCGACGAGAAGCAGGGCGGCACACCGCTCGAGCGGATCACCAGGCACCTCCGCTACATCACCGGCCTCGGCGACACCATGGGTGACCGTGGTTGCCTGCTCGGCAACTTCGCCACCGAGATCCCGGCGCACAGCGACGTGCTGCGGAACGCCGTCGACGCCGGCTTCGGCCGCTGGGTCGCCGTGCTCGCCACGGCAATCGAGCAAGCGCGGGCCGCTGGTGAACTACACGGCGACGAATCCGCCAATGACCTCGCCGGCTTCGTCGTCTCCAGCTACGAGGGTGCGGCAGCACGGGCGAAGGCATCCGGCGACCCGGCCGCCCTTCAGGAGTTCCTCTCGATCACCACGAGGCGGATCCTCACCTGATCAGGGTCGGGTCCGACCCCCGGGTACGTGTGGTTCCAGATGTCCCCGCGCGTATCCCAAATAAGACGACCGGTCGTACGTATGTGGCCGGGCAACCGAGCACCTGCACTGAGGAGTGAGACATGAGCACGTACCTGATCAATCACCTGCGCATCCCGGGTGGAGTGCCGACCGAGGAGTCTCTGCAGTACCTGGAGCAGGTGGAGGCCACCACCAAGGCGTACGGCGGCAAGTGGCTCGTCTTGGACGCCGAGGTGCAGGTCGTTGAGGGATCCTGGGAGGGCTCGGCCGTCCTGATCGAGTTTCCGGACGCGGAGACCGCAAAGGCCTGGTACAGGTCGCCCGAGTACCAGGCGCTCCTGCCGCTGCGTGTCAACCACACCATCAACGACCTGATCCTGGTGGATTCCGTCAGCCCCGACTTTACGGTGGCCGGCTACGCGCAGAAGATCCGGACGCTGCTCGGTCAGTGACCAGTGCTCGCTGATAGGTGATGTCTCGACCCCCGCGCATGCCACGGCACGCGCGGGGGTCGCTCACATGAAGTTGCGGGTGTGCAGGGCGGAGAGCGCCGCCGCCTCGTCGGGCAGGAAACCCAGCCGGACCAGGCGGCGCTGGCGGCCCTGATCCATCGCGTGTTGCAGGGCCTGCACCCGGTCGTAGCCGGCGGACACGTCGTCCGGGCGCCAACCACCCGCCGCGAGCACCACCAGCGAGTCGAAGACGTCCGCGTTGAGGCCGGCGGTGTCGACGAGCGCGTCGTGGCGACGGTGGATGGCAGCCCGCAGCCGGTCGCGCAGCAGCGGATCAAGCTGCGCCTGATGCTCCAGGTGTGCCATGCCGAACACCACGTGCCGACGCTCGTCCTGCATGGCGAGCCAACAGATCCGGCGGGTCACCGGGTCGGGGGCGAACTCGTGCAGGAACGACAACAGATCGACGAAGCTGCCCTCCCCGAGCACGGAGAGCAGGAACGACGCCAACGCGAAGTCGGACTCCGCGACGAGCGTGAACAGCGACTGCCGACCTCCGGCCGACGACGTGCCCAACTCGGCGCCGCGCAGCAGCGCCCGCCGGCTGAAGACCTCCATGTGCCGGGCCTCGTCGGCCATCTGCACGGCGAGCAGCTGCACCACCTCGCGAAAGTGCGGATGGATGCGCCCCACGAACCGGGCCGGCACGACGAGGGCGGCCTGCTCGTTCTCGACCAGGTAGGTCATCACCTGCACCACCGCGGCCTCGACGTCGGCCGGCAGCGCGAAAGAGTCGTCCCACGGCACCGCGGTCTGCGGGTCCCACTGTCGCGCGGCAGCCTGCGTGTACAGGTGGGGGGCGATGTCGGCCCACACCAGGTCGCGGTCGTCCAGGTCGAACCGGGCCTCGGGGCCGCCGGCTTCGAGGAGCGCACCCCGGGCGCCGAGCCCCCACCGTGCCGGCGGACGGCTGCTGAGCGCCGACGGGAGCGCTGGCCCGGCCCGCTCCGCGCCGAACCAGCGCTCGTCATCCGCCGAGCCCCGGACCACCACCGCGACCAGGTCGCTCCGGTCGCCCCGATCCGGCCATTCGACCCGATGGCCCCGGCGACGACACCAGACGGCCAGGTGTACGCGCAGTGCCGGGTCGCGGCCGGAGACCGCCAACCGGCCGCCGGGTGGCAGCCCGGCCAGGGCGCGTTGCACGAGCAGGTGCGCTCCCCGGCCGAAACCCAGGCCACCGAGGTCGACCTCGGCGACCGGTGCCGTGCTCACGGCCGGTAGTCCGTGGCCGTCACCCGCCCGTCGGGGGAGTAGAAGCCGCTCGCGTCGACCGCCCCGGCCAGGGCGTCGTACCCCGTGGCGCGGCCGTCCTTCCAGGCCGTCAGCCCCTCCAGGTCGAGCAGCGGACGCACCTGTGGATCGGCGTACGACATGCCGAGCAGCAGGGTGCCGAAGAGCTGGACCCCGGCCGACTCCGGCGCGCGGACCGTCATGTTGCAGTGGTCGTAGGGTGCCGTCTGCGCCACGATCCGGGTGCCCTCGGGCGGTAACGTGCCCTCCTGGACGAACGCCAGGTGGTTGGCGTCGATCATGCAGGCGGCGTCGACCTCCCCGGCCACCAGGGCGCGGGCCGCGTCGCGCTCGCCGCCGATGTGGTCGCCGTGCAGGCCGACACCCACGTCGAAGCGGCGTACGTCGGCCTTGACCCCGGCCGCCGCGAGGTGACCCAGCGGTATGAGCGTCGCCTGTGGACTATCGACCGCGCCGACGGCGACCACTCGCCCGGCGAGGTCCGCGATCTGGCGCACCGACGAGTCGGCGCGAACCACCACGATCGAGGTGAGGTCCTGGTCGGTGTCGCGCATGGTGAGCGCGCGTACGGTCGTGCCGTTGGCCGCTGCCAGTCGCTCGGCCCGCAACCAGGCCAGGGGAGAGTTCCAGGCCGCGTCGATCCGCCCGGCCACGAGATCCTCGACCTGCCGCTCGTAGTGCGAGTAGAGGACGAAGTCGAAATCCAGGCCCCGCCCGCGCAGCCAGGCGCGGAAGCCCTCCCAGATGGTCACCACCTTGGGGTCGTACGCGACCGCGCCCATCAGGACGCTTGGCGTGGGCATCAGCGGTTGGCCTCGTCGAGCAGGGGCAGCCCGGTGGCGACCCGACCGACGAAATCGTGCAGCGCGTCGGTGGTCGGTGCCATCACCCGGGCCGCGCGGGCGTCCCGGAATCGGCGCTCAAGGCCCAGCTCCTTACGGAACGCGCTGCCGCCGCAGAGTTGCATCGCGCCATCGGTCACGTCGGCGACCGTCTCGCCGGCGAGCGCCTTGACCTGGAGCACCCGCAGCATCGCGTCGTCCCGGCCGGTCTCCAGTGCGGTGAGCGTGTCGCCCAGGAAGGCGCGCAGCGCGTCGGTGCGGATCATCAGTCGGGCGAAGTCGCGTCGGGTGACGGGCGCGTCGCGCAGGGCGGCGCCGGTGTGCGTGAGAGTTGTCCTGGTGAGATGTCGGCCGGCCTCGGCCACCGCGCTGGCGGCGAGCCCGAGGCAGAACGCGGCGTTGAGCACCAGGAACCAGGGCAGGGCCGCGCCGAGCGCGGTGTCGAGCCCGGCGCCGTCGGCCGCCATCCGAGCCGCCGGCGAAACCCGCAGGCCGTCGGCGGTCATCGGGCGAGAACCGTTGCCGCGCAGGCCCAGCCCGTCGAAGTCGCCGGTCACGCTCAGGCCGGCACTGTCAGCCGGTACGAGCCACAGCGTCATCGGGCCGGCATCGCGGGCCAGCGGAAGGCTCGACCAGACATAGCTGTTGGCCTCGCCGGCCGAGGTGACCCAGTTCTTGCGGGCGTCAAGGCGGACCGTGTCGTCGTCGGCGGCGCTCGCGGTGCCGGTCGGCGACCAGAAGTGGCTGCGTGAGCCGTACTCGGAGAACGCCAGGGTGGTGAGGTGATCGCCGGCGGCGATGGCCGCGCGGACGTCGCGTGGGCCGTGCGCCTCGATGACTGCGGTCGCCGCGTAGTGCATGAGCACCACCATCGCGGTGGACCCGCACTCGCCGGCCAACCGCTCGACGACCTCGGCGACCGCCCGCATGCCCTGGCCACCGCCGCCGACCTCGGTCGAGGAGGCCAGGCCGAGCAGACCGGCTGCGGCGAGAGCGTCGACACCCTGACGGGGGAAGGCCCCGTCCCGGTCGACGATCGGAGCCTGCGGGCGGATCACGTCGTCGATCACCGTGCCGAGCGTGTCCGTGGAGTCGGAGGTGGTCTGGGCATTGTCGACAGTGGCCGTCATGCGCGTGCCCCTTCAGTCAGACCGGTGGGACCGCCGTCGAGACTATCCGAATCCGAAGACGCAGCGCGAGCGTCGGATTACCGTCTGGCGTGGGCGTTGTCCCGGTGGGTTCGGCTGCGCCCGTCCTCCCGGTCGATGCGCAGCTCCCGCTCCAACTCGGCGATGACCGCCCGCAGGTCGTCCAGCCGCTGGGTGAGCGCGATGCGGTCCACCTCGTCCGGTACGCCGTCACCGTCCTCGTCGTACCCGGGAGCCAGTCGTTCGGTCATCTCCAGCCGGCGGGCCTCCTCCATCGAGTTGACGATGACCGCGATGAGGATGTTGAGCAGCAGGTTGACGGTGATGAGCACGTAGCTGACGTAGTAGAGCAGCGTCCACGGCGAGATCGCCAAGCCCTGCTCGATGAGGTCCGGCAACGTCTCCAGCGACAGCAGCACGAACAACGTCAGCAGCGATCGGCCGATGTCGCCGTACTCCTCCGGATACCTGGTGCCGAAGATCAGCCAGCCGGCCATGCCGTACACGTAGAGCGTCACCACGGCCAGGGCGAGGAAACCGGTGACGCCCGGCAGGCTGCGCCATAGCGCGGAGACGATGGTCCGCAGACCCGGCGAGAATCGCACCAGGCGGACCATGCGGGCGACCCGTACGACCCGCAGCAGCGCCGAGTCGCCGTGCAGGCCTGGTATGAAGATCGCCGCGATCACCACGAAGTCGAAGACGTTCCAGCCGTGCCGGAAGAAGTCCTGTGGGCGCTTGCCGTACGCCGCCAGTCGGACGCCGATCTCGACGACGAAGACGGCCCGGAAGAACAGCTCCAGCCAGTGCAGCGCCGTGCCCGCCGGGCTCAGATCGTCGTACGTCTCCAGACCGAGGACGATCCCGTTGGCGAGGATGACCACGACGATGATGATCTCGAAGGGACGCGATCGGGCGAGTTGGTCACACCGGTCGGCCCACATGCCCACCAGCCTAGCCAAGATCAACGCTGGCGCGATCCGTGCGATTTACAGTGGGTCAGTGAGTGACACACCCGCGAGCGGCGGCCCCGACCGGCAGCCGATCTGGAACAGGCCCGAACGGGGCAGCCGTGGCCCCGCTCCGGCGCACAGCCGGGACGCCATCGTGGTGGCCGCCATCGCCCTGGCCGACACCGAAGGGCTCGCCGCGGTGTCGATGCGCGCGGTCGCCGGCGCGCTCGGCACCGGCGCTGGATCCCTTTACCGATACCTGTCGTCCCGCGACGACCTGCTGGACCTGATGACCGACCGGGCCGTGGGGGAGCTGCGCCCGTACCCGCAGGCCGAGGGCACCTGGTTGGACACGATGGTGCTGTTGGGCCGCCGGCAGTTGGCGCTGTTCGGCGCCCACCCGTGGCTGCTCGACGTGATCCACCGCCCGTCCGGCATCGGCCCCGAGACCCTGGCCTGGTTCGACAACTGCATCCGGATCCTGGAACCCGTGCGCTGCCCCGTCGCCGCCAAGTTCGAGGCCATCGCGATGATGACCGGCGTGGTGAGCCTCTTCGCCCGCCGCGAGTCGACCACCGGGGCGTTCAGCTTCGCCGGGGTGGACCTCGCGGCATACCCGCACCTGGTCGCGGCGTTCCGTCAGCCTTCCGGGCCGGAGCCCCGGGCGGACCTCGTCGAGCGGACCCTGCGCAGTCTGCTGACCGGTCTGCTGCTCGCGGAGTCGGCCGAGGCGGGCTGACCGCCCGGGCGGACAGGTGGTGTCGGCGGTTCTCGCGCCTACCACGACGTCCGCTGGTCTAGGTTCTCGATGGTGAGCGGGACCAGGCGACCCGCGCCAGCTATGAGGGGTGCGCGATGTCCGAACCTGATCTTGTTGACCTGCGCCAACGGGCCAAGGGCGGTGACCGGGACGCGATCGACCAGCTCGTCGAGCTCGCGGGGGAACGGGGTGACCTGGCCGAGCTGCGTCAGCTAGCCGAGGACGGCAACACCGACGCGGCGGCCCAGCTGGTCGAGCTTGCCACCGAACTTGGGGACACGAACGAGCTGCGACGTCTCGCCGACCGGGGCGACCGGGACGCCGCTGACCACCTCGTCGAGTTGGCCGCGGAGCGGGCGGACGTCGGCGAACTTCGCCGGCTCGCCGACGGCGGGAACCGGGATGCGGCCGACGTCCTGGCCGAGCTCACCGAAGAGCAGGACGAGGCAGAGTAGCGGGGCGCACCCGGCGTCACGTCTCAGTGGCGAGGTAGCGGCGGTAGCCCAGAGCGGACTGCGCGAACCCGATGGCCGCATAGAACTGGTGGGCGTCGGTACGTGCGGCGTTCGACACCAACTGGACCTTGTAGCAACCGGCCGCCGTCGCGTCGTGCACCGCCGCCAGCATGAGAGCCCGGGCGACCCCACGACGACGCCAGCCGGGCGCCACCACCACGTTCTCCACCACCATGTACGGCCGCGCGCCGTGCGTCAGGTTGGGGGCGACGAGAGTGTCCAGAGTGCCCACGAAGGTGTCTCCGGCGATGGCCAGGAGCAGGCGGCGGCCAGCTTGCGCGTGCAGGTCACGCCAGGCGGTGGACAGTCGGGTGGCGTCCGGCCGAGCATCGTCGGGAGCGAGTTGCCACAGCACGTCGAAGACCTGCTCGGGGTCGTCCTCTGGCACCGCGGCCCGGACGACGACGTCGCCGGCGCTCATCGGGCTGCCGCCGGGTGCGGGAACGCCGGGGCGGCGAGGGACGGCAGCGAGCACCCGGTGCGCGCCGCAGTGCCCTGGCAGGGGGTTTTCCGGTCCACGATCACGACCTCCTCGGCGCTCCTCGGTCGGGTTCCCAGGCCGCCAGTCTGCCAGTGTGGAGTCACGCCGGGCGGGCGACGGGAGCGTGGGTCCCGTCGCCCGCCCGGTGTCAGCGTGGGCGCCGGCCGGGTCAGGCCTGCGCGGCCCGGATGGCGTCGCGCAGCGGGGTGCTCGGCCGGCCGAGGAGCCGGCTGAGGTCGTCGCTGTCGGTCGCCAGCTCGCCGTTGGCGATCGACTGGTCGAGCGCGGCGACGAAACCGGCGGTGCCCGCGTCGAGGCCGACGTTCTCCAGGGCCGAGGCCAGCTCGGCGGCGGACATGTCCTGGTGGACGACGGTGGTGCCGGTCACCTCGGTGACGGCCTCGGCCAGCTCGTCGAAGGTGAAGGCGGTGCCGCCGAGCTCGTAGACGGCGTTGCCGTGCTCCTCGCGGGTCAGCGCCGCTACGGCGGCCCCCGCGTAGTCGACCCGGGGTGCGGCGGAGATCTTGCTGCCACCGGTGGCACCGAGGATGGTGCCGGTCCCGAGGTACTGCGGCAGCTGGTCGGTGTAGTTCTCGGTGTACCAGCTGTTGCGCAGCACGGTGTAGGTCAGACCGGACGCGGCGAGGACCTCCTCGGTGGCCTTGTGCTCCGGGGCGAGCGGGTTCGCGGTGGTGTCGGCCTTCAGGATGCTTGTGTAGACCAGGCGCTCGACCCCGGCGAGCTTGGCGGCGTCGATGACTGCGGTGTGCTGCGCGACGCGCTGACCGGGGGTGTCACCGGAGATGAGCAGCAGGCGGCGTACGCCGGCCACGGCGCCGGGCAGCGTCGACGGGTCGTCGTAGCTGGCCTTGCGGATCTCGACCCCGCGCGCGGCCAGGTCGGCGGCCTTCTCCGGGCTGCGGACGATGGCGGCGATCTCGGTGGCGGGTACGCCGCTGTCGAGCAGCTGCCCGATCACCAGGCGGCCCAGCCGGCCGGTGGCGCCGGTGACGGCATAGGTGGGCATGAGAACCTCCGAAGGGTAGTGACAGATCTGCAAGCACTTACGAATCTACAGCACTAACCGAGAGTTGCCATGGGATAGGGTGGTGAGGTGAGCGACATGCCGGCCCAGGACCCGGCGGGGCCTACCCAGGAATTCGTCAGCGATGTCTTCGCGCGGGGCTGCACCTCCCGTGCGGCCTTCGAGGACGTCACCTCGAAGTGGGCCTCGCTGGCCCTGTTGGCGCTCGGCGAGGGTCGCTACCGGTTCAACGCGCTGCGTCGCCGCATCGACGGGGTCAGCGAGCGGATGCTCTCCCAGACCCTGCAGACCCTCGAACGCGACGGGATGCTCACCCGCGAGGTGCTCACCGCGATCCCACCACGCGTCGAATACTCACTGACCCCCCTCGGTGCCCGGGTCGCCGAGCACCTGCGGGGCCTCGCCGATCTGCTGGAGGCCGCGGTGCCCGAGTTGCAGACCTCCCGCGACACCCACGAGCGCGATCGGGGCTAGAAGATCGCGCGGGACAGAACCTAGCGCGGACTGATCTTCTTTAGATAGGTGTTCAACGGGACGCCTGAGTACCACAACTGCATGAAGTACTCGGTGAGGCGTTCGACGAAGCGTCGGCTCTCGATGCGGACGCCATGCAGGATTTGTGCGTTCATCCCGGAGAAGGTCAGGAACGCGATCTTGTCGTCGATTAGTGCCATGTTGATCGCATCCGCCCCAACTGACCAGGGCACCACCCTCGACTCGTAGGTGGTGAAGTCCCGGGTGTGGCGTTGGTGCTCCTCCAGCCAGTCGAAGAACTCGTCCTCCGGCTGCCCGTCGGCGCCGACCGGCGCGCCGATGACCCGGTTGACCGGCAGCTGGGTTTCCGCGGCCCAGGCAACCAATCGCTGGAAGTAGCTGGTGGCGGCCTGGTTCGCGTACCGGGTCGGCGGGCTCTGGCGGATGTAGGTCACGCGGACGAGCTCGCGTGCCCGGACGACCCCGGCCTCCAGCGATGAGTAGAAATCACTCGTCGAATCGAAGTACGTGGTCGGCACGGTCTCGTCGGCACAATCCGGACGGGCCAGTGGCGCGGACGACGGGTTCGCCGGAGCCAGGCCGTGGATTTGCTCCCACAGACCGATAAGCCGGTCCGAGTGCTCCGAGCGGGGCACGTCGAGCTTCACGAGCAGCGCGGCCAGCTGCGGGTGGGTGGGCAGCCTCTTCCCCTTGAGGATCTGAGCGGCTGCATTCCGATTTGTCCCCAGTGGTGTCACGAACGATTTGATCGGCGGGTTACCCGCACGGAGTCGGAGCTCCTGCAGCATCCCGATGAATTCCTCGACAAGCTCCGGGCGGCGCACTGCATGCGGTTCGCCATGAACCCGCTGCCCCGGCACCTGTATCACGCGGAACCTCGCTTTCCCTCCCTGAGGTATGCACATCTTCGCACAAGATCGCATCGGTGCGCCACGTGCCGCCATGGCGGCACGTGGCGCACCGATGCATCGCGGGTCGCTCCTGTGCTCTCGAATGCCCTTCGCCCTGGCGGCAGGCCCTTTCCCGCTATTCCTCGCCACACCTCGCAACACCCGATTGTGGACGCCGTCAAGTCGGCGCATTCTCTGTATTCAGAGGAATTCGAGTGGAGGAGCCAAAATATGAACACGCACACCGACAGCACTGGCGCAAAGGCAGCGCCCAGCGGTTCCTGCACCGATATTCGTGAGAGCGGCGAGACCTGTCCAGAATGCGGCCACCGGCCCACTTACCGCCAGACGTTCTTCCCGACATGCACCTTCGAGCTGAAGGCATACGACGTCTGGGAGTGCACCTGGTGCAACGTGGTCTGCAAGGCCGTTCCGGCCACGGACAGGACGCCCCGACTTCCGACGCCACGGGAGGATTCGTGAACCCAATCGACACGTCGTTCGCCGGTGAGCGCGAGCGGTGGGACAGGCGGGTGCTGAAGGCGGCACTCCTGGTCTCGATCCCGCTCTACTTCGTGGCCCTCTTCATGGGCCGCGAGCTGGGCTTCAACAAGTACATCGAGGGTCCGCTCGTCTCTGCCTCGATCCTGTACCTCCTGGTCTCCCTGGACAAGCTGGTGGCGGTCTGGAGGGACAGCGCCCGCGGGCGGGTGGAACTGCGCACCTACGAGACGGCGGCGGAGTTCTATCTGGACCTCGCCGCCCGTGTCCTGCAGGCGCGCCGCCGGGTATGGACCACCTATCTGCGGCCGGTGTCAATCCAGTCCCTCGGCCCGGACGCCGAGACCTATTTCAGGGTCTGCGAGCAGTGGGCGGCGCGCGATCCGGCGGGGCACGCTTTCCGCAGGATCGTGATCCGGCCCGAGGGCCTGGGCATGGAGGGCATGCTTGAAATAGAACAGAAACGCAACCGCCGGCCGAATTACACAGTGCGGGTCGCGAAGAACAACACCGGTGACGCGATCAGCATGGCGGTGGTCGACGACGACATCGTCTTCGTGACATTCGTCGTGGAACGCGACGAGTTCAAGGGGTTCAGCTGTCAGAGCCGCGAGCTCGGGTCGCTGTTCCAGAGCTACCACAGTCTGCTGTGGCAGACCGGCGTGGACGTCGGCGACTATGTTGCCAGCGGCGCGTCCGCGCAACAGCAACGTTGATGGTCATCCGTCGCTGTCCTGACGATACGTTCTGCCGAGACAGCGACGGATTGCACGCCCCAGTCGTTGTCCGGCAGTCAGTGCGGCAAGAGCGAACAGGAAGCGGAGCTAGTTCATGAACGCAGAGGACGAAGTTGCTCAGCTCTGCAGCGAACTCATCCAAATCGACTCGATCAACTACGGTGACGGCCTCGGTGACGAGCGGCTGACGGCAGAATATGTGGCCGGCAAGCTCGACGAGGTCGCGGTCGCCTGTGAGATCATCGCCCCTCCGGGCCACGGGAAACGGACCAGCCTGCTCGCCCGGATCCCCGGCACCGGCTCCGACCGGGGCGCCCTGCTGCTGCACGGGCATCTGGACGTCGTCCCATTCGAGGAGGACAACTGGTCCGTCCCGCCGCTGTCCGGCGAGTTCAGGGACGGCTGCGTCTGGGGACGTGGCGCGGTGGACATGAAGAACATGGATGCCATGGTGCTGGCCGTCGTGCGAGACATGGTCCGAACCGGTCGCCGGCCTGAGCGCGACCTCGTGCTGGCCTTCGTGGCCGACGAGGAGGCCGGCGGCGAGCTCGGTGCGCACTGGCTCGTGGAAAACCGGCGCGAGTGGTTCGAGGACTGCACCGATGCGATCAGCGAGGTGGGCGGCTTCTCGTATACGATCGGCGACAATCTACGCCTCTACCTCGTCCAGACCGCCGAAAAAGGCCTCTCCTGGATGCAGATCCGGGCCCGCGGCGTCGCCGGGCACGGATCGATGCTGCCAGACCACAACGCCGTGGCCGAGCTGGCCGAGGCCGTCGCCCGCGTCGGCAGGCACCGCTTTCCAATCCACCTGACCGACACTACCCGCAGCCTGCTCCGCGATCTCAGCTCCTTCCTGGAGCTCCCCTTCGACGCTAAGGACCCGGAGCCGTTGCTTGCCCAACTCGGCCCGATGGCTCGCCTGATCGGCGCATCCATCGCCAACACCGCCAACCCCACCTTCATGCGGGCCGGCCAGAAGGTGAACGTGATCCCGGGTGAGGCCGTCGCGATGATCGATGGACGGTTCCTGCCCGGCCAGGAGGAGGAGTTCGACCGCGTCATGGGCGAGCTGCTCGGTGACGCCTTCGAGTGCGAACCCATCGTGCGTCGGCCCGCTGTGGAAACCTCTTTCGACGGCCCGCTGATCAAGGACATCTCCGAGGCGCTCACCGCCGAGGACCCGATCGCCCATCCACTGCCGTACATGCTGTCGGCCGGCACCGACGCCAAGTCCTTCGACCGGCTCGGCATGAAGTGCGTCGGCTTCACGCCGCTGCGTCTCCCGTCCGACATGGACTTTTCCAGCCTGTTCCATGGCGTCGACGAGCGCGTGCCGGTGGACAGCCTCCAGTTCGGCGTGCGGGTGCTCGATAGGTTGCTGAGCGGCCGCAGTTGACCCATGCGGTCACCAAACCATGCCGAACTGCCCGGGACTGTACAGATGACGGTGGACTCGATCTTGCGGGCCGGCGCGCTTCTCGGTCAGCGCGGTGACGTATTGCGCTCGCGCGGGACAAGCGAGTGGTAGTGGTGCGGTCAGCCACGGCATCGATGAACAGGGTGGGGCGGTCGCCCGACGCCGCCGACGCTCGCACTGACGGCCACCTGCAGAGAGAGCCACCCGGCGGCGTGCACGACGACCCGCCGATCCCGCCCTCGGACGATCTCGCGGCGGTCTTACCACCAAAACGCATCTGGCCTGTGAGCAGGGACAGAAGGTCTTGTCTATGGTCGTGACCGCCGGGCATCGTGGTGAAAGCCCGCAATTCATCCCGGTCCTGCGCCGAATCAGGGACTCGGCTCGGGGAGGGCCGGTCCCGCATCTGCCCCGCCCGCGTTAGATCGACCGGCAATAGGTGTCACTTGAGTCGGCGGGTGGTGGGCCTGCTTGCTACCTCGGGGTCCTCACCGCCCAAACGACCTACCTATCGCCGGTCGCTCTTAGTTGGTGTCCTGCGCGCAGATCGTGGTCATCTCGGCCAGGTAGCTGGCCAGCGTGGGTAGACCGGCCTCGGCCCGACGCCGCTCGACACGCGGCTCGTCCCTAATCGGGGTCGCAGGGACGGGGCCGCCCGGTCCGCGGCGGATTTGAGTGCCGTACACCTGGGGCTCGCCCTTGCCCGCCGCGACTCGGTCCTCCAGGTAGGCCAGGTTGCCCGGCGATGCCTGGCCTGCGGATACCGCGGCCCGCAGCAGGTCCAGTGCCTCCTGTTGAAAGGTCGGATCCTGGTCGGAGTGCTGGGCGATCGCCCAGGCGGCGTTGCCGCCGTCCGCACCCACGAGGGCGAACGTCGGCCAGCCGCGGGTACGGATGATCTCCTTCAACCGGGCGATGCGGGCCTGGTCGGACTCGTGCTGCGGCGTGCCCGCGCGGTCGGCCTGGTCGCGCTCCAGCATCGCGATCAACTCGTCGTGCAGTGCCGTGTCGAAGGCGACCGAGGGCCGGACGGCGGGGGAGGGGGCGCTCTGTGTCTCAGGTGTGCAGCGTCTCGCGCGGCGGCACGCCGAAGCTGGCGTGGTATCGCGCGGTGAACCTGCTGTGGCTGGCGAACCCCCACCGACTGGCGATCGCCGAGACGGTCTCCTGGCGCGGGTCGGCGCGCACCAGGTCGTGGTGCGCCCGCACGAGGCGGATCCGACGCAGGTGGGCCATGGGGGTGGTGCCGAGGTGGCGGCGGAAGGCGAGTTGCACCGCCCGCAGGGAGACGCCGGCGGCACCGGCGATGTCGGCCGCGCTGATGTCCCGGTCGGCGTGCTCCTCCAGGAACGCGATCGCCCGTCGCAGCGTGCCGGTGGTGGCGTCATGTCGGTCCGCGGCGGTCGGTTCGGTGAACGCGGTGTTGGGGAAGACCGTGAGCGCCGCCGCGGCGAGCATCCGTGCGGCATTGCCGATCACCAGCGGTTGCGCGTCGGCGGCGGAGCTGTTGAGCACGACGTCGCGGACGAAGCTGGTGGTGTTGCGCCACTGCCGGGCGAGGGCCGTGCTGACCGGATTCAAATCGGTGAACTGGATTCGACCGGGCCGGCGGGCCGGCGCGGTGGTGGCCACCTGCGCCAGCACCGACAGGTCCAGCACGCAGAGCTCCACCTCACCGGGATGCCAGCGTACGTTGCACGGCTCCGCCGGCCTGGTGGCGAGGAAGACCTCGCCGGGCCCGAACCGGTGGGCCGATCCGACGCAGGAGCGCTCGACGCGGGCGGTGCGGGTGCGGCCGATGACCAGTCCGTGCAGGTTGCTGCTGGTACCGATCTCAAGGTGCCCGGTCTGGCGAGTGGTCGCGATGGCGAAGGGCCCGGTGTCGACGCGGTGATGGGTGAGCCGGTAGCGGTCCGTGCTCTGGATCCGCAGTTTCGGGTCGTACGTCGCGGACAGAAACTCCTGGACGGCCGCCGGGTCACGGCTGTCGAACCGGTGGGTCTGCACTGGCGATGACGTCATCCGCTGTCTCCGTCCGGTGGAGTGCCGCCGGGTGGTGGAACGGTCCGACGGCGAAATCGGTACGTGTCGGGGCACTCGGGGGCGCCCGGCACGATGTTGGCCGGCGGTGCGGTGCAGTGGAACGTCGCGAGCGGGACGGCAGCGACCGGTTGAGTGCATCGGATCTGGTCTGACCGTTCGGTGGCTCTGGAACGCAATATCTGCAGATGGGAATTTCACCATACGACAATCACTGTCGCGCCGTCCCGCGAATCGCCGAGATGTGTCGGCAGATCGACTTCGCTTTTCGGCTAGCGCGCCGAATGGTTCTACGCCTGCTGGCCTAGCCGCCGCCGCGGCCGACAGCGAAATCTTGTTCATGATTCCCGGCGTCGTCGGAGGACGACCCGGGCCACCGCCGGGAGACCGGCCCACGGAGGGATGAGCGTTGGACAGTACGGATCCTGACCGTGTCGTTCAGCTTGCCGTGGCCGAGGCGCTGGCCCGGGTGGCGGACGAGGACAGCTTAGGGTTGGGCGAGGGTGACGCACTGGCGAGGCTGGGCGACGCGCTGCGCAAGGTGCTGCGCCGCGCACTCGACGACCGGGTGCCGTTGACTACGCCGGAATTCGTCGACCTCTGTCGTGACCTGGGTCTGCACCACGACGCCTTCGACCTGCTGGGGCACTACCTGATGACCGCGTTGCTGGCCCAGCACGTCGGCCCGGACGCCCTGATCCGCGTTGGAGTGCTCTTCGGCACCGTCGGGCGCTACCTGCCCGCTGCCCGTTCGGTCGTACACCGCAACGAGGGCCCCGCGCCACGGCGGCGCGACGTCCGCACGGACAACAGCGTCGTCGGCCGGTATCGCCGCGCCAAGCTGCCCGAGCACCTGCCCAACCCACCGAGCTGGACCTGCACCGGATGCGGCCGTGAGTGGCCCTGCGCCACCAAACAGAGCCAACTGCTCGCCGAGTTCGGTGGAGCGCGCGCCGCCCTCGCGGTCTATCTCGGCTCCTGTCTCGTCGCCGCCGCCCAGGACCTGCCCACGCTGCCGCTGCCTCGGGTCCGGCTCCGATTCCTGGGCTGGCTGCCCCGAGCCCGGATCTGACCAGGCCGTCGGCGGCCCACCGGCCCCGGACGGAGTGTTCATCGTGAACACGTGCCCCATACGACGGGAGTTCACCGCCCTCTTCGAGGCTCCTTGATCGAAAGAGCATTCGCTTGATCGAGGAGAGGCTCTCACGTGAGAGACAAGCATCCCGAAGAGACCGAGCACGCTCAGCTGTCGCGGCGCAAGCTGGTCAAGTACGCGGGCGTCGGCGCGACGCTGGCCGCGGCCAGCCCGCTGGTCGGTGCCAGCGCGGCGTGGGCCGACGAGGACCTCCGGCCGGGTGACGACGACAAGAGCGACCGGGGCAACTCCAAGAACCGGGTGTGGCGCGCGGGCGACCACCACATCCACTCCGAGTACAGCGGCGAGTTCGACACCACGAAGTCCCCGATTGTCTTCCACAAGGGTGCGGACGCGGTCTACCCGATCGTCACCAACGCCATCATGGCAAAGCACTTCGGTCTGACCTGGGCGATGTGCACCGACCACGGTGGACCCACCCACTCGAAGGTGAACATCGAGCAGGCGTACCCCGACCTGCTGCGCTCGCGCAAGCTGGTCCCCGAGGTGCTCCAGTTCTGGGGCATGGAGTTCGACGCGCCCTCGCTGGATCACCACACGCTGATGATTCCGCGCCACGACGACGAGGCCAAGCAGCTCTTCGAGCTGGAGAGCCGGTTCGCCAAGTACGACGCGTTCCCCACCGACCCGGCCCGCGACACCGAGGCCAAGATGGTGGAGTTCCTCAAGGTCGCCCGGGGCATGCCGCACAAGCCGCTGGTGATCGCCCACCACGCGTCCCGTTCGGCGCCCGGTCTCGGTGTCTACGGTCAGGACACCCCGCGCGAGTTCCGTAACGGCAACAATGCCGCGCCGGACGTCTACATCGGCTTCGAGGGTGCCCCCGGCCACCAGGCCGGCCCGCTCAACGGTGGCAAGCGCGGCGGGTACGGCAACCACCCCACCTACGGCGGCTTCGACCAGATGACCGCCCGGGTCGGTGGCCTGTGGGACTCCCTGCTCGGCGAGGGGCGGCGCTGGTGGATCACCGCGACCTCGGACTCGCACGTGCACTGGACCCGCGGTGGCTCCGACTTCTGGCCGGGCGAGTACAGCAAGACGTACGTGCACGCCCGCCAGGACTACGGCGACATCATGGACGGCCTGCGCAACGGCCGCATCTGGGTCACCACCGGTGACCTGATCCGCAACCTCGACGTCACCGCCACGTCCCAGGGCAGGACCGCCGAGGTGGGCGAGACGATCACGGTGAGCCGGCGTAGCCGTACCGATGTCGAGATCGAGATCACGTTCCGCCCGCTGGGTGGGGCGAACGCGAACGGTGACCGGCCCGAGGTCCGTCGGGTCGACCTGATCGTCGGCCAGATCACCGGCCCGAGCGCCAGCCTGGACGCCGACACCAACCCCACCACCAAGGTGGCGGCCCGCTTCGGCCCGCGGGACTGGCGTCGACACGGGGACAGCTACGTCATCCGGCACACCCTGCGCAACGTCGAGGCCGACACCTACGCGCGGGTGCGGGGCACCAGCACCGACGAGGACGAGCCGCTCGCCGACGGGCTGGAGAGCCCGTGGGACGACCTGTGGTTCTACTCGAACCCGGTGTTCGTGCACGTGCGCTGACCGAGCGCGGTAGCGACACCGCGGGCCCGTCCGACACCGCTCGACGTACGACGTCGGGCGGTGCGGGGCGGGCCCGCAGTCGTCGCAGGTCAGCCTGGGCTGCGGCGGCGGGCTCGCGGGCCGGCGGGTTTCCCGGGTGCCGCCGGTGCCGGGTCGTCGGCTCGCACCTGCGTCACCACCTCGCAGAGGTCACGCAGCGGGTCCACCGACTGGGCCGAGCAGGCCACCCGCTGCAGCAGGGCCCGCAGCGTCGCCGATTCGGCCGGCGCGAGCGCGCCCAACAGATGTGACTCGACCTGCCGCAGCGCCGACCGCCGTTGCTCCCAGGCAGCCCGGCCGGCGTCGGTGACGTCGACCAGCCGGTTGCGTCGGTCGGCCGGGTCCGCCCGGCGGGCGACGAACCCGGGTCGCTCCAGGTCGTCGATCAGGTAGGTGAGGACGGTGCGGTCGATGCCGAGCTCCTCGGCGATCGCGCCCTGGTTGCGGGCTGGCCCGTTGATCGCCGCGGTGAGCAGCTGATAGCCGCGAGGGCCACCGGGGAAGTCGGTGAGCGTGTGCTCGGCCGCCCGGACGTAGCCGCGGAAGACGATCCCGAGCATCCAGCCCAGGTCGTCGTCGAGCGGATCGGGCCGGTCCGGCCGGTCAGTGGCACCCGTCATACGCCGACAATACCGCAGTGGGCCAGACCATGTTGGCAGCAGATGTTCTGTGTGGCATAAGGTTATGGTTACGACGCATCGCCCGAGGCGGCGCGGAAATCGGGAGGCTCGCAGATGAGCGACTACGGCCACGACCTGGTCTTCGGATCCTTCGTCACGCCCAGCGCCGGCAATCCGGACCACACGGTCGGCGTCGCCGTCCTGGCCGAGCAGGTTGGGCTGGACCTGGTCACCTTCCAGGACCACCCATACCAGCCGGCGTTCCTCGACACCTGGACGCTGCTGAGCTTCGTCGCGGCCCGCACCAGCCGGGTGCAGGTGGCGGCGAACGTGACGAACCTGCCGCTGCGCCCACCGGCGGTGCTCGCCCGCAGTGTGGCCAGCCTCGACCTGCTCAGCGGTGGTCGGGTCAGCCTCGGCCTCGGGGCGGGGGCGTTCTGGGACGCCATCGAGGCGATGGGCGGTCGGCGGCTGACCCCCGGCCAGGGCGTACGCGCGCTGGAGGAGGCCATCGAGGTCATCCGTCAGCTCTGGGACGTCGAGACGCGCGGCGGCGTGCGGGTCGATGGCGAGTTCTACCGGGTGGTGGGTGCCAAGCGTGGGCCCGCTCCGGCCCACGCGGTGCCGATCTGGCTGGGCGCGTACAAGCCCCGGATGCTCCAGCTCACCGGGCGGCGGGCCGACGGCTGGCTGCCCTCGCTGGGTTACCTTCAGCCCGGTGACCTGGCCAAGGGCAACGCGATCATCGACGACGCCGCGCAGCAGGCCGGGCGGTCCCCGCAGGACGTACGCCGCCTGCTCAACATCTCCGGGCAGTTCTCGGCGCTCGGACGCGGCCCGCTGAACGGTCCCGCCGAGCAGTGGGTGCAGGAGCTGGTCGAGCTGGCGCTGGGGGAGGGCGTCAGCGCGTTCATCCTCGGCAGCGACGACCCGGACGACCTGCGCCGGTTCGCCGGCGAGGTGGCCCCCGCCGTCCGCGAGTTGGTCGCGGCCGAGCGCGACCGTGGCGCGGCTGCGGAGCGCACGCCGGCTGCGGAGCGCACCCCGGCGCCGGAGCCGGAGCCGGTCGCGGCCTCGCCGGCCCGGTCGAGCCGCGTCAGGGTGACCGGCGGCGCGTTCGCCGTGGTGCCGACCCCCGACGACGGTGTACGGCGCAGCGAGCGGCAGGTCTGGGACGAGTCGACCCGGCCGACCGGGCCCGCTCCCGATCCGGAGCGCACCTACACCGCGCACGAGCAGGCCACCGGCGCGCACCTCGTGCAGATCCACGACGGCCTGCGCGCCGAGTTGGCCCAGATTCACGACCTCATCGAGCAGGTGGCGGCCGGCGAGATCGACGCCGGTGCGGCCCGGTCCCACATCAACACGATGACCATGCGGCAGAACAGGTGGACGCTCGGCGTCTACTGCGAGTCGTACTGCCGCATCGTCACCACCCACCACACGATCGAGGACCAGTCGTTCTTCCCCAGGTTGCGGGCGCGTGACCCCCGGCTCGGCCCGGTGGTCGACCGGCTGGAGCAGGAGCATCACGTCATCCACGACGTGCTGGAGGGTGTCGATCGGGCCCTGGTCGCGTACGTCGGGTCTCCGGACGGCCTCACTGAACTGCGGGCCGCGGTGGATCTGCTGACCGACGCCCTGTTGTCGCACCTCAGCTACGAGGAGCGGGAGCTGGTCGAGCCGTTGGCGCGGTTGGGCATCGCCTGATCGGCGCGGCTCGTGGTTGCCCCGACACAATCTGAGAGACTACTCTCGAAACATGTCTCTCAAGAACCCGTACGGGGATTTCGAGATCACCGAGCCACAGGCGCTGCGGGCGCTGGCCCATCCGGTCCGACTCGCGATCCTGGAGCACCTTCAGCGGCACGGCCCGAACACGGCCACCGGGCTCTCGCCGCACGTCGGGGCCACCCCGTCGGTGGTCAGCTGGCACCTGCGGCACCTCGCCACGTTCGGCCTGGTCCTCGACTGGGACGGTGCCACCAGCAAGCGGGAACGCTGGTGGCAGGCGGCCGCCCGAGGCTTCCGCTTCGCCGCGCCCGAGGGCACCGAGGGGCAGTCCGCCGTCCAGCAACTGCGCGGCGAGATGTTCGCCCGCAACGCCGAGGCCCCCCAACAGTGGCTGCTGCATGACGAGCCCCGACTGGACGCCGAGTGGCGTGCCCTGGCGGGCATGGCCGACACCCGATTCGTCGCCACCCCCGACGAGTTGCGGCTACTGGAGGAGTCGATCGAAGAGCTGATCGCCCCGTACGTGCGGCGCAAGGAGGAGGCGGCTCCGGCCGACGCGCGGATCGTCCGGATGCTGCGCTACCTGCTGCCCGAGCCGGGGGACGCAGCCCCGGCCGAGCCCGGCGACGGCCCGGCCGCGTCATGACCGCCACCGACGCCCCCACCGATGCCGACACCGCACCCCCGCCGGCCCTGCACCGTGACCGGCGCTTCCGCACCTTCTGGATCGGCGAGACGATCTCCCAGTTCGGCGATCGCATCAGCGAACTGGCCCTACCGCTCATCGCCGTCACCCTGCTGACCGTCACACCCGTGCAGGTCAGCGTCCTCACCGCGCTGATCTGGCTGCCCAACCTGCTGGGCCTGTTCCTGGGCGCCTGGGTGGACCAGCGCACCCACAAGCGGCGACTGCTGATCATCGCCGACCTGATCCGCGCCACGGTGCTGCTCAGCCTGCCGGTGGCCTACCTGTTCGACGCGATCACCCTCACCCACCTCTACCTGGTGGCACTGCTCACCGGCTTCGGCGCGGTGCTCTTCGCCATGGCGCGTCAGGCGTTCTTCGTCGCCCTGGTGCCGCGATCGGCGTACGTGGACGCGAACAGCAAGATGAGCATGAGCCGGTCGCTATCCTTCATCGCCGGCCCGGCAGTCGGCGGTGGGCTGGTCCAGGCGCTCAGCGCACCGGTCGCGATCGTCGTCGACGCGGTCAGCTTCCTCGGCTCCGCGCTGCTGCTCAGCCGCATCCCGGTGACCGAGCCCCCGCCGCCGCCGCGTCAGACCTCCACGCTCGGCCTGGTCCGCGACGGGCTCGTGCTGGTGTTGCGGCACCCGGTGCTGCGGGCCGCCCTCGGCTGCACCAGCACAGTCAACTTCTTCACCTTCATCGCCAGCGCGCTGCTGGTGCTCTACGCCACCCGCGAACTCGACCTGTCGGCCGGCGCGATCGGCATCGCCCTCGGTTTCGGAGCGCTCGGCGGATTCGTGGGCGCGGCGCTCGCACCGCCAGTCTCCCGCGCCATCGGTCTGGGCCGTACCGCCATGATCGGCGCGGTGCTCTTCCCCGCGCCGCTGGCGCTGACCGCGCTGGTGTCCGGCCCCACCTGGACGAAGGTGGCCATGCTGGCGGCCATCGAGCTGATCTCCAGCGTCGGGGTGATGCTGATGGACGTGAACCTCAACGCCCTGCTCATCGCCGTGACACCCGCGGACGCGCTTGGACGCCGCGCCGGTGCCTACAGCGCCGTCAACTATGGGATCCGGCCACTCGGCGCGCTGGTCGGTGGCGCGTTGGGTACCACCATCGGGCTGCGGCCCACCCTGGTCGTCGCCGGCCTGGGCGGCGTGCTCGCCGTGTTGTGGCTGCTCGCGTCACCGGTGCGCCACATCCAGACCCTCGACGAGCCCACCGCCTAACCTGGTCAGGCGATCTCCGCCAGCAGGACCCGGGCCAGCTCGGTGGGCTGCGAGAACATCGGCCAGTGGCCGGTGTCCATCGTGACCAGTCGCCAGTGGTCGCTGGCCAGCAGTTTGGCCACCGTGTCGTTGGGCTCCGGCCCGTCGAGCAGGCACTTGACATACGTCGTCGGCAGCTCACCCAGTGATCGGGTCACCACGGCCGGCTCGGTCAGCGTGGCGCCCGGGTGCGGGGTGGCCCGCTCGACCAGGCGCGCGATCTGCTCGTCGGTGAGACCCTGCCCGTCGAAGTCGGCCGCACCGAGCGGTGCCCAGTTGCCGCCGTTGTCGGCGAGCTGCGCCTCGAACGCCGCCTGACCCTGCCACCAGCCGGACGCGAACGACCCACCGTCGACCGGCACCTCCGAGTCGACGAAGACCACCCTGGTCAAGCGGTCACCGATCCGTTCGGCGGCCTGACCCACCGGGATGCCCGCGTAGCTGTGCCCGACCAGCACCACGTCGCGCAGGTCGCGGCGCTCGATCTCGTCGATGATGTCCTGCACGTGGGTCTGCTGCCCGGCGGGCACGCCCCGCTTGTCGGCCAGGCCGGAGAGGGTCAGCGGGTGGGTGCCGTGACCGGCGGCCCGCAGTGGCGGCACCACGTCGTCCCACGCCCACGACCCCAGCCACGCCCCCGCCACCAACACGAATTCAGCCATGGCCGGGAGCCTAACGCCGCCCTCCGACAGGTCGGCCGGTCACGAGCTAGCGTCGAGGCGGGCCGCGATCTGCGCCGGCAGAGGGTAGACGCGTTCGACCGGCAGGT
The DNA here is from genome assembly GCF_000718555.1 of Micromonospora chokoriensis. Classification (GTDB taxonomy): domain Bacteria; phylum Actinomycetota; class Actinomycetes; order Mycobacteriales; family Micromonosporaceae; genus Micromonospora; species Micromonospora chokoriensis_B. The sequence continues at coordinate 28,250 of NZ_JOAN01000016.1, read as the reverse complement.
GATCTGTCGCTGCGCGCAGGTCATTGGCCCGTACCAGGTCCCGCACCCGGTGCACGGTGGGAGTGACGTCCCGGATGGCGACGATCCAGTTTTCGACGTACCGGGCCACCGCCTCGCCGGACAAGCCGACCTGCAACGACCGGTACGGCAGCGCGCTCAGGTGCAGCGTCCGTTCCGGATCCCACTGCACCCGTACCGGGCTGGCCTTGAGTTGTCGCGACCACGTCGCCCGGTCGCTGTGCAGGCTCCGGTCGTAGTGACTCAGACAGGCCTGCGACAGCGCCCACTCGAAGCCCTCCCGCGTGATGTCGATGGACAGCACGCGCTCCTGCCCGGGCTTGATGGCCCAGCCGCAGCGGTACATCATCCAGAGAAAGGACGGCTTGATCCAGGTCATCCGGTCACGCTTGAAGGGGGCCACGAAGCGACCGGCGGCCACCGCCGGCAGCGCGATCTCCGGTGGGTACGCCTGGTACACGGTGATCGTGTCGGTCGAGTGGTGAGCACGGATCTGACGAGCGGGAACGGACACACTGCGATCTTCACCCCTCGGACCGCACCCCCTCCACCGGATTTCGTACCCAGAGCGCTCAGCCGGCCGGCGGGGCCGGGGGGCCGACCTGGGCGGCGAGCCGCTTCGGCGCCAGCACGCGGTAGCTCTCGGTGAGCAGCTCGCCCACCTCGTCCCAGTCGGTGTCGCCGTCGAGGATCATGCCCATCACGTTCGGGCTCCAATCCGGCTTGTAGAAGGGGCGCCCGCCGGCGAGGAGCCCGGCGATCTCGTCGAGGGGTGAGCGGAAGTTCAGCAGGCAGGCGGGCTCGTCGAGCGCGGCGGCCCGCGCGTGGACCGCCTGGCGGTCGGGGTCGACGGTGAGCACGTGTGCGAAGGTGCGTTTGCGGATCCGCCAGCGGGTGCCTACCCAGGCGGGCTCCTCGTAGGTCTCCGGCAGACCGAGGCAGATCGGCCGCAGCCGGTCGAGGACCTCGGGTGGGACATCTCCGGGTGCGGTCACGGGCAACGACGCTATTCGGTCGGTGTGACAAGTTCCGCTCAGGCGACGCCGCCCGGGCCGGTGGTGTGCGCCCCGTCGATCGGCCAGGATGGGCCGGGGCGACCGTGGGCCGTCGTCCCGGCTCGACCCACCCCCGTGCCCGCTTGAGGAGTGCCGTGCCGTCCACCCTGCTCTCCCGCCGTGACCTCGACTTCCTGCTGCACGAGTGGCTGCGGGTGTCCGACCTCGTCGAGCGTCCCCGCTATGCCGAGCACTCCCGGGAGACCTTCGACGACGCCCTTGACCTCGCCGAGCGGGTGGCCACCGAGCAGTTCGCCCCGCACAACCGTGCCGCCGACCTCACCGAGCCCACCTTCGACGGGCGGCGGGTGCGGCTGATCCCACAGGTCCGCGCGGCGTTGGACAGCTTCGCCGAGACGGGCCTGCTCACCGCCGGGCTGGACGCCACGGTCGGTGGCCTGCAATTGCCGCACGCCGTCGCGGCGGCCTGCTTCACCTGGTTCCAGGCCGCCAACGTGGCCACGTCGGCGTACCCGTTCCTCACCCTGGGCAACGCCAACCTGCTGTTGGCGCACGGCAGCCCCGAGCAGGTGGACACCTACGTCCGGCCCATGCTGGATGGCCGGTTCTTCGGCACCATGTGCCTGTCCGAGCCGCACGCCGGCAGCTCACTTGCCGACATCACCACCCGCGCCGAGCCGCAGGCGGACGGCACATACCGGCTCTTCGGCACCAAGATGTGGATCTCTGGCGGCGACCACGAGTTGGCCGAGAACATCGTCCACCTGGTGCTGGCGCGGATCCCTGGCGCGCCGCCCGGGGTCAAGGGCATCTCGCTGTTCATCGTGCCCAAGGTGCTCGTCGGCCCGGACGGGTCGCTCGGTGACCGCAACGACGTGGTGTTGGCCGGGCTCAACCACAAGATGGGCTTCCGGGGCACCACAAACACCCTGCTCAGCTTCGGCGACGGCGGGCACACCCCGGCGGGCCGCGCCGGAGCGGTCGGCCACCTGGTCGGCGCACCGCACCAGGGTCTGGCCCAGATGTTCCACATGATGAACGAGGCCCGGATCGGGGTCGGGGCGGGCGCCACCGCGCTGGGTTACACCGGCTACCTCAAGAGCCTGGCGTACGCGAGGGAGCGGCCGCAGGGCCGGCCGGTCGGCGCGAAGGACCCGGCCGCCGCGCAGGTGCCGATCATCGACCACCCCGACGTACGACGGATGCTGCTGGCGCAGAAGAGCTACGTGGAGGGGGCACTGGCGCTGGTGCTCTACTGCGCGCGGCTGCTCGACGAGCAGAAGACCGCCCCGGCCGACGCCGACCGCGAGCGCGCGCACCTGTTGCTGGACGTGCTCACCCCGATCACCAAGAGTTGGCCGTCGCAGTGGTGCCTCACCGCCAACGACCTCGCGATCCAGGTGCTCGGAGGCGCCGGCTACACCCGCGACCACGACGTGGAGCAGCACTACCGGGACAACCGGCTCAACCCGATCCACGAGGGCACCCACGGCATCCAGGCACTGGACCTGCTGGGGCGCAAGGTGACCATGCAGGGTGGCGCTGGCCTCGCCCTGCTGACCGCGACGATCGGCGACACGGTCGAGCGGGCCCGGCAGGCCGGGGGAGAGGCGGCCGACCTGGCGGGCCGGCTGGCCGCCGCGGTGGACCGGGTCACCGCGGTCACCCGTCGAGTGTGGGCCGACGGCGACCCGGTGCTCGCGTTGGCCAACGCCAGCGCCTACCTGGAGGCCGTCGGGCACGTGGTGATCGCCTGGATGTGGTTGGAGCAGGTGCTGGCGCTGCCGCCGGAGGGGGCCGGCGACGCGTTCCACGCCGGCAAGCGGCAGGCCGCCCGCTACTTCTTCACGGTCGAGCTGCCCCGGACCGGCCCGCAGTTCGACCTGCTGGAAAGCCGGGACCGGACGACCCTCGACATGCGTCCGGACTGGTTCTGACCCGTCACCGTCGGCGGGACTGGTGGCTCATGGCCTGCCGCCCCTTGACGACGCCCAAGATGATCACGATCACCAGTGCGATCAGACCGATGATGATCAGCCAGCGGACCGCCTCGAGGATCAACCCGAGCAGAATCAGCACACCGGCGACCACGCCGACGACCCAGAGCAGTGCACGCATCTCGACCTCCCGTAGCCGGCCGCGCCTGGTGCGGCGGGCCCGGGTTCAGATTCCCAGTCCGGCCGACACCATGCCCGACACCCGAGTCGATCAGCCGCCAGCGCGTGCCACGTAGACGGTGTTGGCCGACTCGCCGCCGGTCAGCGGGTTGGCGAACGGCACGACGTGCGCCCGCACGTCCACGAACACCTCGGTGAGCGCCGCGGTGAACTCGGCGTCCGGCGGGTCGTCCGACCAGAGCGCGAAGACGCCCTCCGGGCGCAGCAGGGCGGCCAGGCGGCGCAACCCAGCCGGCGGATAGAACGCCGCGTGGCTCGGGTGCAGCACGTTGCGCGGGGAGTGGTCGACGTCGAGCAGCACGGCGTCGAACCGCCGACCGGGCACCTCGGCGTCGAAACCGGTGTCACCGGCCACCGCCGCGAAGAAGTCGGCCTGCACGAACCGGGTCCGGGGGTCCTCGGCGAGCCCCGCCGCGAACGGCAGCAGCCCTCGCTGGTGCCAGTCGATCACGTCCTCGATCGCCTCCACCACGAGCAGTGAGCGCACCCGTGGATCGCCCAGCGCCGCGCAGGCGGTGTAGCCCAACCCGAGACCGCCGACGACCACGTCCAGCGAGTCACCGGGCACCTCGGCGAGACCGAGCCGAGCCAGCTCGATCTCCGCGACCGGGAAGAGGCTGGACATCAGGTACTCGTCGTCGAGCTTGACCTCGTACACCTCGACCTGGAGTGCCGGGTCCCGACGTCGGCGCAGGCTGATCGCGCCGATCGGAGTCTCCCGCCAGGCCAGCTCTTCGAAACGCGCGCCCACGGGTGCCCTCTCGCCGCCGGATTCGTCCACGGATGGTACCGGTTGCCCCGTGACGGACGGCCACGCAGGGTCTGCGGGAGGTCGACGGAGCGCATATCCTGTGCCCGGCCAATCCACCGGAGGGGACGCATGCCATCGCGGCAGGACCAGCTGCACTCCTACCAGTTCAGCGTCCAGCGGGCAGTCGCCGCCCTGGTCATGCGGGAGACCGATCCCGCGCAGTCACCGTTTCGGCGGTTGGCCGGCGCTGGCCTGGCCAGCGTCCTGGTCGCGGCGATCGGGCTCGGTGGTTTCGCCCTATACGGCCTGTTCGCCGGTGGCGGCAAGGGGTGGCGGGACCCTGGCGCGGTGATCGTGGAAAAGGAGTCCGGCGCCCGGTTCGTCTATCGCGAGCAGAAGCTGCATCCGGTGCTCAACTACGCCTCGGCGCTGCTCATCGTCGGCGCGGACCGGTCGAAGACCGTGCTGGTGTCCCGACGCACGATCGACGGAGTGCCGCGCGGCCTGCCGTTGGGCATCGCCGACGCCCCCGACTCGCTGCCCGCCCCCGGCCGGCTGGCCACTGCGGCGTGGACCGTCTGCTCGACGGTCCCGGCCGGCGCGCGCGTCGAAGCGCCCCGCTCCGCGCTGCTGATCGGCACCGAGCCCCACGGCGGCCGGCCGCTCGGCGACGACGCGCTGCTGTTGCGCCACCCCGACGGCGGGCTGCACCTGGTCTGGCACCAGCGGCGCTACCTGGTCCGCGATCCCAGCAGGGTGCTGGCGGCGCTCGCCACCACCCGGGCCCAGGCGGTGCCGGTGGCGCCGGCACTGCTCAACTCGTTGCCCGCCGGCACCGACCTCGCCCCGCTCGACCTGCCCGCGCTGGGCCGGCCCGCGACTCGGGTGCCGGGTGCCACGATTGGCATGGTCTACCTGGTGAGCAACTCCGGGGGCGGCCGGCAGTACGCGGTGGCCCTCGATGCCGGCCTGGCTGGCATCACCGAGTTGCAGGCGGGGCTGTTGCTGGCCCGCACCGGGCAGGGCGAGCCGGTGCCGATGACGTTGGGCCGGTTCGCCGCGCTGCCCACGGTGCCCGATCTCGCCCCGACCGGCCCGAACGCCCCGCCGCCGACCCCGCCCCGGCTCGCGGCCGGCAACGACGGGGCGCTCTGTACCCGCGTCGCCGACGACGGCGGGGTTGGCGAGGTGCGTTGGGGCGTACCACTGCGGGACCTGACGGCCGCGCCACGCACCGCGCCGACCGGCGGCGCGGTGCTGGCCGACCACGTCGTGGTGGAGCCGGGTCGCGGCGCGGTGGTCGAGGCCGCTGCGGCGCCCGGCGCGACCGGCGGAGCGGTCTCCGTCGTCACCGACCTGGGCCGACGGTACGTGCTGGCGGACCGGGAGGTGCTCGCGATGCTCGGCTACCGCGACGTGCGCCCGGTGCGGCTGCCGGCCGGGCTGGTCAGCCTGGTGCCCGCCGGGGCCACCCTGGACCCGGCCGCCGCCCGGGCTGTCGCCGCCCTGGACTGAGGGGACGCGGCCCCGCCGGGGTCAGTCCGCCGGGCGGCGCAGGACGCTGACCGCGAACGGGGCGTCGTCGCGCCACGGGCGCAGGTCCCAGGTGGCGAAGCGTTGCTCCACGCGCAGCCCGGCGGTCACCGCGTCGGCGTCGAACGCGGTCAGCGGGTAACCGCGCTCGGTGCCGAAGCCCACGGTCAGCACGCCGTCGGGCCGCAGGTGTGCGGCCACCCGTCGCAACACCTCCGGTTCGGTGCCGACGGCGACGAAGGCGAGCACGTTGCCGGCCAGCACCGCGGCGTCGAACGGCTCCGCCTCACCCAGCGCTGGAAGATCCAACTCGGCGAGGTCGGCGACCAGCCACGTCGGGCCGGGGTAGTCGGCGCGGGCGGCGGCCACCAGGGCGGGGTCGGCGTCCACCCCGACCACCGTGTGCCCCCGCTCGGCCAGCGCGGCACCGACGCGGCCGGTGCCGCTGCCGGCGTCGAGGATCCGTGAGCCGGGCGCGACCAGCGCGTCCACCAGTCGGGCCTCGCCGGCCAGGTCCGCACCCTCGGCCACGAGCTTGCGGAACCGGTCGATATACCACTGTGAGTGCTCGGGACCGGTGTCGGTCGCCCAGCGGGTCGGGTTGGCCATGTGGCCACCGTAACCGGGCCGGTGGGGGCTGGGCGGGCGACCCGGGACAGCCGGGATCAGGGCAGCCGGGCCACCGTGATGAACTCGTTGTAGGTGAACACCTTCCCGAGCGGCCGGGCGAACGGGAACGAGTACTGCTTGGTGACGGTCAGACCCAGCTCTTGACAGGTCTGCGCCGCCTCCTCGAAGCCGACGAACCGGACGTGTGAGGCGTCACTGGCGTACCCGCGTTCCTGCGGGGTGATGAACACGGCCTGCCCACCCGAGCGCACGTACGGCAGGTAGGACGAGATGACGTCGCGTGCCTCGTCGGCCGGCAGGTGCTCCAGCAGGTGCGCGGCGAGCAGCGAGTCGAACGCGCCAGGCCGGGCGTGCGGGCTGTCTTTGAACTCGTCCACCGTGTAGGCCTCGAACCCGGCGGCCCGTGAGTGCGCGACCGAGGTCGGGTTGTGGTCGACGCCGACGCCGTTGCCGTCCAGGTTGGCGAGGTTGCGACCCAGGCCGGAGCCGACGTCGAGGGTGTTGCCCAGATTGAGCTGGCGCAGATTCCGCCGGTACGGCGCCTGCACGTCGAGCACCTGCTTCCACCGGGCACCACCGAGGCGTTGTAGCCGGTCGGTGTAGTCCTCGCCGTCCGTTTCGGTCGGGCGATTCCGTCGTGCCTGACTCATGCGCCGGCTCCCTCAGATGTGCCGGAATAAGGACGTGCCGATGGTACGGACATGACGGTGATTGTGGGAGGCGTCACAGCCCGAGCGTATCCGGACTGTGACGCCAATCCACTCAACCCTTCTCGGCCCCGCTGGTCAGCCCCTCGGTGAGGAGTCGTTCGCTGGCGAAGAAGAGGATCACGATGGGCAGGGTGAGGACGACCGACCCGGCCATCAGCACCGTCTTGGGCACCTCCACGCCGTCGGCGAGCAGGGACAGCCCCAGTGACACCGTCCACCGGTCGGGCTTGTCGACCAGGAACAGCAGCGCGAAGAGGAACTCGTTCCAGGCGATCATGAAGTCGTAGAGCGCGACCGCCATGATCGACGGCATCGCGAGGGGCAGGCTGACGCGCCGGATGATGCCGAGTCGGCCGGCGCCGTCGATGGCGGCGGATTCCTCCAGACTGACCGGGATGGTCTCGAAGTAGTTCTTCAGCATGTAGACCGACACCGGCAACGTCTGCGAGATGTAGACCAGCACCAGACCGAACAGTGAGCCGCGCAGCCCGGCCCGGGTGAAGACCACGAACAGCGGGATCGCGATGACGATCGACGGGAACAGGTAGACCGCCAGGAACAGGAAGTCCACCTGCCGCCGGCCGAAGAACCGCAGCCGGGCCACCGCGTACGCGCCGGGGATCGCGACCAGGAGGGTGAGCACGGTCGCCGCGACGGCGACCATTCCGCTGTTGCGGATGAAGGTGAGGAAACCCTGGCCACCGTCGTCGGTGGCCTTCAACACCTCGGCGTACGTGGCCACGGTCAGCTCACCGAAGCCGACCACCAACGCGCCGGGGTCGAGCAGCAGCCGCTCGATGGGGCGCACCGAGAGCACCAGCATGTAGTAGAAGGGGAAGACGGTGATCAGCAGGAACACGGCGATCACCAGGCGGCGCAGCCAACGCAGGCTCACCGTCTCGACCATGTCCCGGTCCATCAGCCCACCCTCCGTCCGAAGAAGCGCAGATAGATCAGCACGAACACGATGAGCACCACGGCCAGCACGACCGCCTGCGCGGCCGCGGCCCCGATGTCGGTACGGGCGGTGAGGAACTCGTAAACCCGCACGCTGACCACCTCGGTGCCGGCCGCACCGCCGGTGAGCAGGTAGACGTCGTCGAACTTGTTGAACGTCATGATGAAGCGCAGCACGCCCAGCAGGGCGATCACCGGCAGTAGTTGCGGCAGCAGGATGTGCCGGAACCGCTGGGTGGGGGTGGCGCCGTCGACGCGGGCGGCCTCCTCCAACTCACCGGGCACCGCCTGGAGCCGGGCCAGCAGGAACAGGAACGCGAACGGGAAGTACCGCCACGCCTCGAAGACGATCACCGTAGCCAGCGCGGTCGACTCCTGGGTGAGGAACGGCACCGGCGTGTCCCAGCCGAGCAGGCGTTGACCCCATGCGTTGACGATGCCGAGCTGCGGGTCGAGCATCACCTGCCAGACGAACGTCACCGCGACCACCGGTGCCACGTACGGCAGCAGCATGGACGCCCGGACCAGGGTGCGGCCCCGGAACGGTCGGCGGACGACCAGGGCGGCCACCAGACCGAGCAGGATCGACCCGACGGTGCCGCCGATGCTGTAGATGAGCGTGACCCACAGCGTCTCGGCGAAGCCGGGGGTGTGCAGCACCCGGTCGATGTTGTCCATGGTGAACTCGCCGAACAGGCCGGTCTTGCGCAGCGTGGCGAGCCGGACCCGTTGGAAGGCGAGCACCACGGTCCACACGATCGGGATGCCGATGACCGCGATGGTGACGAGCAGGGTCGGTGCGACGAGCGCGAGCCCGGCCCGGGATTCGCGGCGGCGCAGCGTCAGCGGTCGGCGTCGGGGTGGTGCCGGCCGATCCCGGGTGGGGGAGCGGCCGGGGCCTGGCACGGTGGTGGTCAATTGACGCCCGCCTTGATGGCGTCCACGTCCTTCTTGGCCCGGCTGGCGGTGGCCGCCGCGTCGGACTTGCCCGCGACGAGGTCGCCCAGCACCTTGGGGACCGGCAACTCGCCGAGCATGGCGCCGACGAGTTTGCCCTGCCCCTGACTGAGACCCCACCGCCCGAAGGTGTCCGGGCTGCGGCGCAGCGTGGCCAGCACCTCCTCGCCGTACACGTCGGCGAGGGGTTTCTTCGCATCGACGCCCGCCTGGCTGGAGTTCCAGGCGCTCAGGTACGCCTCCGGCTCGGCGGGGGTGCCCTTGCGCACCGGGAAGCGGCCCTCCGGCGACATGCCGAACCAGCGTGGGTAGCCGTCGCTGTGCATGAACTCCACGAAGGACTTCGCCGGGTCGGTGACCGCGCCGTCCAGCACGGCCCAGGAGCTGATCTCGCCGTACTGGGCCGGCTCGGTGCCGTTCGGGCCCTTGATCGCGGTGACGAACCCGCTGTTCTTCGCGAGGAACGCCGGGTCCGCCTGGCACTGCGGGCAGGTCGGCTTGGCGTCGTTGCGCAGCCCGGCCAGCTCGTCGAGGATGAACGGTGACCAGATCACCATGGCCGCCTTGCCTGCGAAGTAGGTGGCCCGGGTGGTGTCCACGTCCTGCGCGCCCTTTACCGAGCTGGTGCGGATCAGGTCGCCATAGAAGCGGAACGCCTCGACGCACTGGGGCGAATCCAGGGTGACCTTCCCCGAGTCGTCGGTGAGTTGGCAGCCGTTGGCCAGCGCCAGATGCTCGAAGGTCTGCTGGGTGAACACGTCGCTAGGGGCGGTCGCCGCGGTGATCCCGGCGACGCCGCCGGTGTTCAGCCTCGCTGCGGCGGCGGTGATCCGCTCGTACGTGTCGGGGGCGGGCAGGCCGGCCGCGGCGAACAGGTCCTTGCGGTAGACGAGCAGCTGCCCCCATCCGTCGCTGGGCACGGCGAGCTGTGTGCCGTCGTCGGAGGTGAGCTCCAGTGCCCGGGGGGAGAACGTCTGCTTGCCCAGCTTGTCGACGACCTCCGCGTTCGCCGAGGCGTGCAGCAGCTCGTTGCCGGCGAGCGTGCGGATGCCGGCGAGGGAGACCGACCCGACCACGTCGGGCAGGTCCCCAGCGGCGGCGTTGGCGGCGATCAGGGAGGGGAACTGGTCCTCGTTGACGGTCACGAGTTCGACCTGGATCCCGGTCTTCGCGGTGAAGTCGGCGATGATCGCCTTGGTGGCGGTGACCCGGTCGGCCACGTCCTCCAGGCTCCACACGGTGATCTTCTTGCTGTTGCTGTCTGACCCATCGTCGCCGCAGGCCAGCAGGGTGGACGTGGTCAGTGCCAGGATCAGGGTGGTGGCGAGTATCCGCCTCGGAGGTGCTGACATCAGTGGCACTCCTCTCGAAGGGTACATGACGGATCCAACACCTTCGATTGATCAATAGCAAGACATATTGCGATTTTTTGCTATCCTGGAGCCCAGTGCTACCGGGATGTGACACATGGGCAACTGGGTGGTCTCTCTCGCGGGTCCTCGACGCATCAGCCTCGAGCCCTGCCCCCCGGATCCGCTCGGCCCCGGCCAGGTCCGCGTCCGCACCTGCTACTCGGGCATCTCCGCCGGCACCGAGCTGACCCTCTACCGGGGCAGCAATCCCCGGCTCAGCAAGGACTGGGACGACGCCGCCCGGATGTTCGTCCCCCGACAGACCCCGGTGCCCTACCCGCTGATCGGCTTCGGCTACGAAGAGGTCGGCGAGATCATCGAGGTCGCACCCGAGGTCACCGACCGGCACCCAGGGCAGCTCGTCTGGGGCATCTGGGGGCACCGGGCCGAGGCCGTGCTCGCCGCCGACGCGGTCCGCGCGCTCCCCGCCGGGATGGACCCGCTCGCCGCGGTCTTCGCCCGGCCCGGCGCCATCGCGCTGACCGCCGTGCTCGCCGGTGACCTGCACCTCGGCGACTGGGTCGGTGTCTTCGGGCAAGGCGTGATCGGGCTGCTCGCCACCCGGCTCGCCGTGCTCTCCGGGGCCCGGGTGGTGGCCGTCGACCCGGTGCCCGACCGGCTGGCACATGCCGCCCGCTACGGCGCGACAGCCACTGTTGACGCCACTGTCGCGTCCGCCGCCGCCATGCTGCGCCAGGCCACAAACGGTCGAGGAGCCGACGTCTGCCTGGAGCTGTCCGGCGCGTACCCGGCGCTGCACGAGGCGATCCGATCCACCACCCACGCCGGCCGGGTCGTGGCCGCCGGCTTCTACCAGGGCCAGGCCGACGCGCTCGGCCTCGGCGAGGAGTTCCACCACAACCGCATCCAGTTGGTGGCCGCCCAGGTCTCCGGGCCCACCCCCGCGCCGAGCATGGCCGGCCGGTGGACCGGAGACCGGGTCGCGCAGACCTTCATGGACCTGGTGGCCGAACACAGCGTCGACCCACTGCCGCTGGTCAGCCACATCGTCGACGCCAGCGCGGTCGCCGACGCCCTCGCGCTGCTCGATCGCGGCGCCGGTGACGTCCTCCAAGTCGTGCTGAGGTTCTAAATGACCACCATCGCGCTGGCCTGTCAGGAACAACTCCTGCCGGGCACCAACCTGATCCAGAAGTACGCCCTCGCGGCCGCCCTCGGCTACCAGGGCATCGAGCTACGCGGCCGTGGCGACCTCGCGTTCGCCCGCCGGCTGCCCGAGCTGCGCCGAGCCCGCGCCGCCGGGGTGGTGATGCCCACCGTCTGCGTCGAGATGGACCACTTCATCGGCGACTTCGACCCCGCCCGGTCCGCCGACGCCGTCCGCAACCTGCGCTCCCAGCTCACGGTCATCGCCGAGCTGGGCGGCGTCGGCGTGATGACCCCGGCCGCCTGGGGGATGTTCTCCCGGCGACTGCCGCCGTTCGAGCCGCCGCGCGCTCCGGACGACGACCGGCAGGTGCTCCTCGACGCCCTCGGCGAGCTGGGCGAGCACGCCCAGGCCGAGGGGGTCACCCTCTTCCTGGAACCCCTCAATCGGTACGAGGACCACATGGTCAACCGTCTCGACGAGGCGGTGGCGCTCTGCGCCGCGCTCGGCCTGCCGTCGGTCCGGGTGGTCGCCGACACCTTCCACATGAACATCGAGGAGGACGACGTGCACCGCGCGCTGCGCGCCGCCGCGCCGTACCTCGGGCACGTGCAGGTCAGCGACTCCAACCGGTACCAGCCCGGCGCCGGGCACCTGGACTGGCCGGCGCTGCTGCGCACCCTGCTGGAGCTGGACTACCGAGGCTGGCTGGCCCTGGAGTGCCGGCTGCGCGGCGACCCGGTCCGGGCCCTGCAACAGGCCGCCACGGTGCTGCGACACGCGCTGCCCCGGCGGGCCGCCGCATGACCGCCGGTGCCGGGCAGACAGGCGTCGGCGCACCCGCCGCCGCCGCGCCGACGAGCCTCGGCGCGGCCCGCACCGGTGGCTCGGCCGACCTGGCCGGGCTGCGTCGACTCGCGCTCGACACCCTCGACGCCAACTGGGAGCACGACCACACCGTGCCCTCGCGCACCCTCTACCCGCACCAGTGGAGCTGGGACTCGGCGTTCATCGCGATCGGGCTGGCCCAGGCCCGCCCCGACCGAGCCTGGCGGGAGCTGGCGAGCCTGTTCCGGGCGCAGTGGGCCGACGGACGGGTGCCGCACATCGTGTTCAACCCGGCGCTGCGGGTCGGCGCGTACTTCCCGGGGCCGGAGATGTGGCGCTCCGCCGACGTGCCCGGAGCACCGACGGTGGCCACCTCCGGCCTGGTCCAGCCGCCGGTGCACGCGCTCGCCGCGCTGCTGGCGTACCGACGGGCACCCGACCCTGCCGGCCTGGCCGCGTTGCGCCGGCTCTACCCCGCGTTGGTCGCCCAACAGAGCTACCTGGCCGACCGGCGGGACGTGGCCGGTGACGGGCTGGTCTGCATCGTGCACCCGTGGGAGTCCGGGTTGGACAACAGCCCGGCGTGGGACGAGCCGATGGCCGCGGTCCGAGCCGAGGCGGCCGTCATGCGCGCGTACCGTCGGCATGACACCGCGCACGCCGACGCCGCGCACCGCCCCACGGACCTGGACTACGCGCGCTACCTGGCGATCGTGGCCGCCTACCGCGACCATGGCTACGCCGATCACGACCTGGCCGGTGGCCACCCGTTCCTGGTGGAGTGCCCGCTGTTCAACGCGGCGTTCGGGGCCGCCGAGCACGCCCTCGCCGAGATCGCCGCGCTCCTCGGCGGCGACCCCGGGCCACACCGGGCCCGCGCCGCCCGGATCACCGAGGCATTGGTACGACGGCTGTACGACCCGAGCACCGGCACGTTCCAGCCCCGTGACCTGCGCACCGACCGCCTGGTCAGCGCCCGCACCGTCCTCGGGCTGACCCCACTGATCCTGCCCGACCTGCCGACCCGGCAGGCCGACGCGCTTGTCGTCGAGGCCCGATCGGCGCGCTTCGGGGTGGCCCGGCGGATGGACCGGCCGCTGCCCACCTACGACCGCACCGCGCCTGACGTCGAGCCGCTGCGCTACTGGCGTGGGCCGAGCTGGCTCAACATCGGGTGGCTGGTCCGGCGAGGGCTGCTCACGCACGGGCACCCGGAGTTGGCCGCCGGTCTGCGCCACTCGATGATCGGGTTGGTCGCCGGTGCCGGTTGCCACGAGTACTTCCACCCGGACACCGGCGTCGGGCTGGGTTCACCGGCGTTCAGCTGGACCGCCGCACTCCTGCTCGACCTGCTGGCCGACTGAGTGCGCCTGCTGGTGGTAGCGTGCCCGATCCCGGCGGCCGGAAGGAACATCGTGCGCGAGATCGACAAGGTGGCCTGGATCCTCATCGAGGACGGTCGGGTGCTGAGCACCCGGTCGGAGGGCAAGGACGTCTGGTATCTGCCGGGTGGTAAGCGTGAGCCGGGCGAGACCGACCTGCAGACCCTGCGCCGGGAGATCGACGAGGAGTTGAGCGTCGAGGTCGACGTGCGCGATGCCGTACACCTGGGCACCTTCACCGCTCAAGCGCACGGCCACGCGGCCGGCATCACCGTGCGGATGACCTGCTACCGGGCCGGCTACGCGGGACAGCTGCGGCCGGCCAGCGAGATTGCCGAGATGGCCTGGCTCGGGTACGCGGACCGGCACCGCACCGCGCCGGTCGACCAGATCATCTTCGATCATCTGCTGGCCGAGGGCCTGCTCGCCTGAGGGCTGTTTGTCGCGGCCGGCCAGGGGTAACCGCCCGAGCGTGACCGACGGCGACGGGTTCCCGTACTTCATCGACGCGGTGTCCCAACGGTCCGGCCTGCCGGCCGAGGAGGCCGCCGTGCTTGCCCGCGCCGTGCTCCAGACGTTGGCCGAGCGGGTAACCGGCGGCGCGCCCGACGACCTCGTTGGGCATCTTCCGAACGAGGTCGACGGCTACCTGACCGGCCCGGCCGTGGGTGCGGCTGGGACTGCCGGCCCAGCCGTGGATGCGGCTGGGGTCATCGGGCCGGACGCCGATGGGTTCACCAGCGGCGTGGGGCTGGAGGTCGGCGGTGCCGCGGCGACCGCACCCCCGACGGACGCCGGCCCGGCAGAGTTCCTTCGTCGCGTGGAACAGCGTGCCGGGGTGGACCCGGCCACCGCGCGGGCCGGAACCGGGGCGGTCTTCGCGACCTTACGCGCGGCGATGACCGTACGGGAGTTCCGGCAGATGGTGGCGCGGCTACCGCTTGACGACGGTGAAGCCGGACCCTCGCGATACGTGCTGTGACCCGGTCGCACTGAACCCGAGTCGATCACAGCGTTGTCCGAACCAGCCGCCGCTAGGTAGCTCACGACTCGGGAACCTCCTCGGGCTCGGCGACCCAGGCGGAGAAGACCGGCAACCCGTGCCAGGGGCCGGTGGCACCGTCGGTCCGGGTGTCGGTGGCCACGGCCACCACCGCGTACGGGTGACCGAAGCGCAGCTCGGCGGTGCGGGCCACGCCCTCCGGCGGCAGGCTGGTCCGCCCGAACATGCCGGTCACCGCGGCCGCCTCGAAGCCGTACCGGTCGAACCGGGCCACCGCCGTCTGCCGTGCCTCGAAGCGCTGCACCCGCAGTGCCATCGCCGTCGCCAGCGCCGCCGACGCGGCCGGGAAACCGAGCGTCGGGGCGGTCAGGTCGTGCTCGCTCCGGGCCGACCAGCAGGGCAGGACGGCGGTGTGCCGCTCTTCGCGGCCGCCGCGGGCCTGGGTGCGTACCCGCTCCTCGCGCAGCGTCCACAGCGCAGTGGCGCCGAGCGGCAGGTCGAACAGCGAGCGGCTACCCGTCGGTTGCCCGCCGTCGGCCGCGCCAGCGCTGAGGTCGTACGCGACGGCCAGCACCTCCGCCGGTGTCACCTGAGGCGCGGCGGCCACCGAGAGGACCACCAGCCCCGCGCCGTCGGTCGTCTGGGCCGGTGCGGCGTGCACGATCACGTCACCGGCCCGCGCGGTGGACACGATGGCGCACCGGTGGCCCTGACTCGGGCTGCGCAGCACCTGCCGTAGTTGGCCGACCCATGGGCTGCCCGCGCCGAGCGCTCGCGCGTCGGCGACGTCGAACGGGGCCGCCCAGGACACCCTGGTGGCCAACGCGCTGGCCAGAGCCAGCACCACGTCGGGCCCGACCCGCAGGGGAAACGTGTCGATCAGGCCGAGGGTGTGCTCGCGCGCCCAGGCGTCCAACCCGGCCTGATCGGGCAGTACGCCGACCTCGGTCGTGGTGGGCAGCGCGGCCCGCCACGTCGCCGGGCCGCCGTCGCCCTGCCCCGTGCGGTGCCAGAGCGCGGTGGCGGACCCGACCAGCGGGTGCGGTGCGTCCAGCAGCGTGCGGGCGACCTCGGCCGCGCTGGGCAGGTCGGTGCCGAGGGCATGCGCCAGATCGACGGCGGCCGGGTCGGAGTCGACAGCCGTGGTGGCGCTGACCGCGAGCAGCAGCCAGGCGCCGAGCGGGGAGGCGACGTGGTGCCGGTCGCCGGCCGTGGCGTGCAGCCGTGCGGCGTACGCGGACAGCGGCCTGTGCAGATCGGTCCTCATGGCCCTACTCTGCCCGCTGGCCCGGCTCACGACCACAGCTCGAACGGCTCGTCGATCTCCGTGCCGGCGAGAGATGGGGTGACCACCACCCGCACCGCGTGTCGCTTGAGGATCGGCAGGACGCGGGGCAGCTCGTCTATGGAGTCGGTCTGTGGCGCCACTCGCCGCGACGGCGGGTAGGCTGCCCGCCGTGGCTGGTCTGTTGAGGAATGTGGCGGCTCGTATCTCCCGGGTGGGTGCGGTCATCCCGTCGCCCCGGCGTAGCGGGCCGTCGCCCGCCCAGGTGGCTCGTCGCCGTCAGGTGAGCGCGTTGCAGCGTCGGGAGCTGACCTACGCTCCGGAACGGGACGGCCAGGCAGACCCGGGCGAGATCGTCTGGACCTGGGTGCAGTACGAGGACGACCCCAGCCAGGGCAAGGACCGGCCGGTGCTGGTGGTCGGGCGGCGCAGCCGGACCCTGTTCGGGTTGATGCTGTCCAGTCAGAGTGAGCGGGACGGGCAGCGGCACTGGTTCGCCCTCGGGCCGGGCGAGTGGGACCGCGACAACCGGCCGAGCTGGGTCCGGCTGGACCGGGTGCTCACCATGCGCGAGGACAGCATCCGCCGTGAGGGTGCCGTGTTGGATCGGCCCCGGTTCGACCGGATCGGGCAGGCGTTGCGCGCCAGCTACGGCTGGCGCTGACGGCCCGCCGGGCCGCCCCAGAAACTGGGCATCCGGGGTCAGGTCTACGTGCGGCTCGGGCCCACCGCGGCGTTGCGGGCCTCCGGCGGCGGGTACGGCTGGTCGGCGAGGAGCCGGGCCAGGTGTGCGGTGTTGAGCGCCAGGGCCTTCGTGGTGCGCCCGGTGGTGTCGGGCTTGGGGCCGGCGTCGCGGTAGTCCACCTTGTGTAGTGCCTCACCGACCCAGTAGGTCGCGGCGGCGGCGGCGAGGGTGAACCCGACCTCGTTGAGAGCCTGCTGCACCTGGCCGATGGTGTGGTGCGCGCCGTCCTCGTTGCCGACGACGGCGACACCGGCCACCTTGCCGTAGGTGCGCAGGCGGCCCGCGTCGTCGGTCTCGGAGAGTTCGGCGTCGAGGCGTTCGAGGACCATCTTGCAGACGCTGGACGGCTGACCGAGCCAGATCGGTGTGGCGATGATCAGCACCTGGGCTGCCATCAGCTTGGCGCGGATCGTCGGCCAACCGTCGCCGTCCCCCTCATCCGTGGACACTCCGAAGCGCACGTCGTGGTCGACGACCCGGACCAGCTCGCCCTCCACGCCCTGCGCGGCCAACTCGGCCAGCACCTCCCGCCCAAGCTGCTCGGAGCTGGACGGGGCCGGAGACGGCTTGAGGGTGCAGTTGAGTACGAGGGCGCGAATGCTCGCCACGTCGGATCCTCTCGGCTGTCGTGTTCGAGTACTGGCTTCCCATACCCGAAGAGGACGTCCCGGAACACCCGTGCCCGGTTTGGTCGGCAGATGACCGACCGCGTCGTCTACGCCGGACAAAAAGTAAGGCAAAGAGCGGTTCGCTCTCTGCCACTTCCAACATATATCGCACCGGGGGCCTTGCGGCAAGCCCCCGGTGGTGCAGCAGAATCTCCAGCCGACGCCCAAATCTGGGAAAATCGGGGGATTTCATGATCGATGTCATCATTGCTGGCGGCGGGCCGACCGGCTTGATGCTGGCTAGCGAGTTGCGGCTGCACGGGTTGCACGCGCTCGTTCTCGAGAAGGAGACCGAGCCGACCAGGTACGTCCGCGCGCTCGGCCTGCACGCACGCAGCATCGAGGTGATGGACCAGCGAGGTCTGCTGGAGCGGTTCCTTGCGCTCGGACAGCAGTACCCGGTCGGGGGCTTCTTCGCCGCGATTCCCAAGCCGTCGCCGGGCGGGCTGGACACCGCACACGCGTACGTTCTCGGCATTCCGCAGACCATCACCGACCGTCTCCTGAGCGAGCACGCCAGCGAGGTCGGCGTCGAGATCCGGCGCGGCAGCGAATTGGTCGGGCTGAGCCAGGACGACCATGGGGTGACCGTGCAGCTGGTCGATGGCACGCAGTTGCGTGCGCGCTA
Source organism: Micromonospora chokoriensis (assembly GCF_000718555.1). Taxonomy (GTDB): domain Bacteria; phylum Actinomycetota; class Actinomycetes; order Mycobacteriales; family Micromonosporaceae; genus Micromonospora; species Micromonospora chokoriensis_B. Next base: position 10,442 of record NZ_JOAN01000016.1, on the reverse strand, counting down.
CCTCGTCGGCTGCGACGGCGGTCGCAGCACCGTACGCGGACTGCTCGGTGTCGGTTTTCCCGGCGAGCCCAGCAGCGTGGAGACCCTGCTGGGCGAGATGGAGGTGGGCGTGCCGCCGGAGACGGTGGTCGAGGTGGTGGCCGAGGTCCGCAAGACGCATCTCAGATTCGGTCTCGGACCACTCGGGGACGGGGTGTACCGCGTCCTCGTTCCGGCCGAGAGGGTGGTCGAGGACCGCACCGTCGCACCAACCATCGAGGACTTCAAACACCAACTGCGGGTGTACGCGGGCACCGACTTCGGCGTCCACTCACCGCGCTGGCTTTCCCGCTTCGGTGACGCCACCCGACTGGCCGAGCGTTACCGGGTCGGCCGGGTGCTGCTGGCCGGCGACGCCGCGCACATCCACCCGCCGACCGGTGGGCAGGGGCTCAACCTCGGCATCCAGGATGCATTCAACCTCGGCTGGAAACTGGCCGCAGACATAAACGGCTGGGCGCCGGAGGGGCTGCTGGACAGCTACCACAGTGAGCGGCATCCGGTGGCCGCGGACGTGCTGAACAACACCCGCGCGCAGATGCTGCTGCTCTCACCCGAGCCGGGGCCCCGGTCGGTGCGCCAGCTGTTGTCGGAGCTGTTGGACTTCGAGGATGTCAACCGGTACCTGATCGAGAAGATCACCGCGATCGGGGTCCGCTACGACTTCGGCGCGGGCCACGAGATGCTCGGGCGCCACATGCGCGACGTACGGCTGAAGCGGGGGCGCCTCTACGAGCTGATGCACGGCGGCCGCGGTCTGCTGCTCGACCAGACCGGCCAGCTCTCGGTCGCCGGCTGGGCGGAACGGGTCGACCACGTCGTCGACGTCAGCGAGGAGTTGGACGTGCCCGCCGTGCTGCTACGACCGGACGGCCACGTGGCGTGGGTCGGCGACGATCAGAGCGACCTGCTCAGCCAGCTGCCCAGGTGGTTCGGCACGTCCGTCGCCTGAACGGTCAGCGCTCGGTCAGGAACGCGCTGTCGACGAGTTGTCGGGGTGACCGGGCGCCGCCGAGGCTCTTCGCCTGGTACATAGCCGCGTCGGCGCGGCTGAGCGCTTCGGTGAGCTGAGTTGGGCAGCTGACGGGGGCGAGCCCGACGGACGCGGTGACCCGGACGCTGCACCCGCTCAGCCGGATGGGCGCGGCGACGGTCTCGCTGAGTCGGCGGGTGGAGTGCTCGATCCAGCGCCGGTCGACGGTGGGGCTGGAGAGCAGCCCGGCGAACTCGTCGCCGCCGAGGCGGGCGACGAGGTTGTCTCCGGCGAAACCGGCGAGCCGTTCGGCCACACTGATCAGCACCTGGTCGCCGGCGGCGTGCCCGTACCGGTCGTTGATCTGCTTGAAGTCGTCCAGGTCCAGCACCACGGCGATCAACGGCTGGCCGGCGGCGTCGGTGAGCAGGGCAGCCGCCAGGCGGTAGAAGGCGCGTCGGTTGGGCAGCCCGGTGAGCGGGTCGTGACTCGCGGCGTGCCGTTCGGCGGCCAGCTCGGCTTGAAGGTGCCCGATCTCGGCCTCGGCGCGTACGGCCCGTCGGCGTAACTGCCAGGAGGAGAGCAATGCGCCGGCCGCGCAGACGCCGGAGGCGACACTCATCGGATCCGGCACGAACCCTCCCATCGCCGCGACCGCCTCCAGCCTTCGCCCGACACGGCGTGCCGCGTCGGCCCAGTTTTGCCTGATCGTTGCCCCTGCGGGGGTAACTCAAAGTGAACGGATGGGCACCGATCACGTGCGTTATCATGCTCGCCGTCGGATGCAGATGCAATAGCAGATGCACGTGCAGAACCGTCCAATGTCGATGCCGCACCCCCTCGCCGTCACCGCTCCTCCCACGGCCACCGGCGGGCTCGTAACAGAAAGACGCCCCCATGCAGCAGCCTCCAAATGGCGTACCAATCCACCAGTTGCCTCCGCTGAGCTGGCAGAAGAGCCGCCGCAGCAACCCCAGCGGCAACTGCGTCGAACTCGCCGAACTGCCCGGGGGAGCGGGCATCGCGGTCCGGAACTCGCGCCACCCGGAGGGGCCGGCACTGATCTACACAGTGGACGAGATCACCGCCTTCGTGCTCGGTGCGCGGGACGGCGATTTCGACCATCTGATCAACTGACCGTCCCGGGAGGGGTCGTCCCGGCGACGAGACTTATTCACCGGCGCGGAGGAGTTCACCTCACTGTCGGTCCATGGCATGCTTACACGTCGGTCGGGCCGGGGCGCTCGGCCGCCGTGGGTCGGTTTCCGGAGGTCAGCACGTGACGATGGTTCCCGCCGAGGGTGGCCCGACAACCGGGCCGACCGTGCTGCGCATGCTGCTCGGCGCTCAACTGCGCCGCCTGCGGGAGTCCAGCGGGGTGACCCGGGAGGGTGCCGGCTGGGAGATCCGCTCCTCTGAATCCAAGATCAGCCGGATGGAGCTGGGTCGCGTCGGCTTCAAGGAGCGTGACGTCGCCGACCTGTTGACCCTCTACGGCGTCACCGAGGAACACGAGCGCGAGGCGCTGCTCAAGCTCGCCCGGGACGCGAACAGCCCCGGCTGGTGGCACCGCTACGGCGACGTGTTGCCGTCCTGGTTCCAGTCGTACCTTGGCCTGGAGGCCGCAGCCGCGCTGATCCGCAGCTACGAGGTGCAGTTCGTGCCCGGCCTCCTCCAGACCCGGGAGTACGCCCGGGCGGTCGTGCTGCTCGGGCATGGCGCGGCCGGTCCGGGCGAGATCGACCGACGCGTCGCGCTGCGGATGCAGCGTCAGCAGCTGCTCCAGCGGGAGAACCCACCGCAGCTCTGGGCTGTGGTGGACGAGGCGGCGCTGCGCCGACCCATCGGCGGCGCCGAGGTGATGCGCGGCCAGCTCACCGCGCTCATCGAGGCGACCAAGTCCCCGCACATCCGGCTCCAGGTGATCCCCTTTGCCGCCGGTGGTCACGCCGCCGCTGGGGGTGCCTTCACCATCCTGCGCTTCGGCGACCAGGAGCTGCCCGACATCGTCTACATCGAACAGCTGACCAGCGCCATCTACCTCGACAAGCGTGACGATCTGGATTACTACGCGGTGGCCATGGAGCGGCTCTGCGTCGAGGCCGAGCCGCCGGAGCGTACGTCGGAGATCCTCGGGCGACTGCTGGACGACACCTACCCAGCCTGACCGCTGCTCCGGGCGACGACCCCGGGTCGGTCGTGGCCAGGTGGACATCTTTCCGCATTGACCGTTGCCAACTGCTCGGGTTAGTCTCTGTATCGATACAGACTGGATCGATACAGAGAGGTGCCGGTGAAGCCAACACTGCAAGCCGTGGCCGACGCCGTCGGCGTCTCCCGCAGCACCGTGTCCAACGCCTACAGTCGCCCCGACCAACTCTCCGCCACCCTGCGCGAGCGGATCCTGGACGCCGCCCGGCAACTCGGGTACCCAGGCCCCAACCCCACCGCGCGCTCCCTGCGCCGGGGCTTCGTCGGGTCGATCGGGGTGCTGTTCACCTCGCAACTGTCGTACGCCTTCACCGACCCGTTCGCGGTCCGCTTCCTCGCCGGTGTCGGCACGGCGGCCGAGCGGCACGGCACGAGCATGCTGCTGGTCCCGCTGCCACCAGCGGTGACCGACGCCCGTCGGGCGGTGGAGAACGCCGCGGTCGACGGGTTCTGCGTCTACTGCGTCGCCGACGAGGAATGGGCGTTGGACGTGATCCGCCAACGCGGGCTGCCGTTCGTCAGCACGGCCTCGCGCGACGATGCTGGCGACGACGAACGGTTCGTCGGCATCGACGAGCGGGCCGCCGCGCGCAGTGCCGCCGCGCACGTCGCGGGGCTCGGGCACCGACGGGTGGCGCTGCTCGCCGACTCGGTGCTGCCCGGCGCGCCGGCCGGCCCACTCACCCTGGTCGGGGTTGACCAGGTGCCGCATCCGACGACCCGAGGTCGGCTCGCCGGGTTCGCCGACGCCTTCGCCGAGGTCGGCGTCGGCTGGGCCGAGTTGACCCTGGTCAACGCCCCCGGCAACAGCCGCCCGGCAGCAGCCGCAGCCATCGCCGGGCTGCTCGACCAACCCGCGCCGCCGACCGCCGTGCTGGCCGGCTCCGATGTCCTCGCGCTCGGTGTGCTGGACGCCCTGGCCGCGCGACCGGCCCGTGATCGTCCAACCGTCTCGGTGACCGGCTTCGACGATGTCCCCGAGGCCGCCGCGGCTGGCCTCACCACCGTCCGGCAGCCGGCCGAAGAGAAGGGCCGGATCGCCGCCGAACTACTGCTCGACCCGCCCGCGGATGCCGCGGCCGGTCACGTGTTGCTGCCCACCGCGCTCATCGTCCGGGGCTCCACCGGACCTGTCCCGAGGAGTTGACCATGGAACTTCCCACCGGATACGTCACCGCGCTCGACGCCATGAACCGACACGTCAACTCGGCCCGACCGGACGCCCCGGTCCAGGTCGAACACCCCCGCCGGGCCGTGCTCGCCCCGACCCGACAGGCCACCGCCCTCGCCCTGCGCCGGCTCGCCGACCGCATCCAGCCGCGACCACTGCCCGGCACCCCCCGCTGCTCCTGACCCGAAGCAACCCCATTCCGGTACGCACGGGACGAACAGTGTGGGGCTGGGCACGCAGAGTGGTCGAAGGGGCTGTGGCCAGGCAGACTGGTGAAGCCATGTCACCTTTCACGCCCACTCTCCGCCTCCACGACCGCTACGTACTGCACGAGCGGATCGGTCTCGGCGGCATGTCCGAGGTCTGGCGGGGCGACGACGAGGTGCTCGGCCGACCGGTCGCGATCAAGGTGCTCGCCGGGCAGTTCGCCACCGATCCGCAGCTGCGGGCCACCATCCAACGCGAGGCCCGCGCGGCCGCCCGGCTGACCCACCCACACGTGACCCAGGTGTACGACTACGCCGAGGCGACCCTCACCGGTGGCGTCGTGGTCCCGTACCTGGTGATGGAGCTTGTCGAGGGCCACAACCTGGCCGACCGGCTGCGGAGCGGGCCGCTGCCCTGGCCGGAGGCGGTCCGGGTGGCCGGGCAGATCGCCGCCGCACTTGCCGCCGCGCACCGCATCGGCGTCGTGCACCGCGACGTCAAGCCCGGCAACGTCATGCTCACCGACACCGGCGCCAAGGTGCTCGACTTCGGCATCGCCGCCCTCGGCGGCCTCGACAGTCAGTCCGGCGAATCGCTGATGGGCACTCCCGCCTACTTCGCTCCGGAACGGCTGAGAGCCGGCCCGCCCGACCCGGCGAGCGACGTGTACGCCCTCGGCGCACTGCTTTACCGCACCCTCACCGGGCGGGCGCCGCTGCCCGTGCAGAGCTGGGAGGACGCGCTGGAGGTGCACCGGCGGGGCACCCCGGTACCGCCGCTGCGGATGCCCGGCCTACCTGCGTACATCGCCGAGTTGACCGTCGCCTGCCTGGCCGCCAACCCGGCCGACCGGCCGAGCGCCGCGCACCTGGCCCGCCGATTCGGCGCCGGTCAGCCGATCGAGCCGCCCACCGAGCTGCTGCGCATCCGGCCGGCCGCCCACCCGCCCACCCTGATCGACCGGTCGGTGGCCCGCCCCGCCCCGGTCACCGCCGTGCCGACCCGACGCCGCTCGCGTCGGCCCGTCGCCGTGCTCGTCGCGGCCGGCCTCGCCGTGCTGATCGGCCTCGGAGCCCTGCTCGCCGAGAGTCCGCTCGGCCACCCGGGCGCACCCAACCCGGGCAAGGTCGCCGACGCGCCGTCGACCTCCGCTGCGGCCCCCAAACCCACGACACACTCGCCGACGCCGGTCGCGCCGTCCTCGCCACCATCCGCCGCCAGCACCGTGCCCTCGACCGTCGGGCAGCAGATACCGGTCAGCTTCCGGGAGGTGAGCAGCGAGTTCGCCGCCGTCCTCGCCGCCGCGGTCGCCCGGGGTGACGTCGACCGCAAGACCGCTGAAGATCTGCGTGACGACCTCGCCGAGGTCAACCGCCGCACCCGGGACCGCGCCAAGCGCGTCGCCGACCTGCGGGACCACATCTCCGAGCTGGTGCGGCGGGACCGCCTACCAGCTCAGACGGGCGCCCAACTGGACGCTCTGCTCACGCAGGCCGACAGCTTCTCTACCGGCCGTACGGACGACTGATACCTCTTCCGATACCGCTGGCATGATGTCCCGATGCGGACACGTCTGATCTTCGTGCGACATGGCGAGTCGGTCCACCAACTCGAAGGAACCGTCGGTGGGCCACATGGCTGTCGGGGCCTCACCGCCTACGGCCATGAGCAGGCACACGACCTGGCCCACCGGCTCACCGGTGACGTCGCCGCCGACCGGCCGGTGGCGGTCTACTCGTCGGTGCTGCGCAGGGCTGTCGAGACCGCGCAACCGATCGGCGCGGCGTTTGGCGTCCGGCCGGTGGCCGACTGTGGTCTGTGTACCTGGCACACACCCCCGTACGCCGACGGTCTGCCCACCGCCCGCTTCCGCACCGAACACGCGGTGTCCGGTGGCGGCGTGTTCCGGCCCTTCGAGGAGGGCAACGAGAGCTGGGCCGAACTGGTGGTCCGCGTCAGTCGCGCGATCATGGAGATCGCCCACCGGCACCGGGGCTCCACCGCGATCCTGGTCGGCCACAGCGAGACCGTCGAGGGCGCGTTCCACGCGCTCGCCGCGCAGCCGGTGTTCCGGGCGTTCGACCTGGACGTGGCCCCGGCCTCGATCACCGAGTGGACCACCGACCACGACCCCGGCGGTTGGCCGCCGGCCCGTTGGACGCTCCGTCGCTTCGCCGACACCGGGGGGTGGGCTAGAGCGTGATCCAGTACCGCCGGGCCGGACCGAGTTCGGTGTCTCGGATGTCCTCAAGGACGCCGCCGAGACGTTCGATCGTCTTCGCCGACGCGGTGTTGCCCGCCTCGCAGGCCAGCAGCACCCGATCCAACCCGAGCGCTCGGGCCTCGCCGAGCATCCGGGCCAGTGCCCAGCTCGCCAGCCCGCGGCGGCGGGCGGACGGGCGGATCCCGTATCCGATGTGGCCAGCCACCCGCAGCAGGTAGTCGTCGAGTTCGTGGCGCAGCGCGATTGCGCCGAGCACCCGGTCGTGCTCGACGATCCACCGGTACGTGCACCGCACCCGAGCAGCCTCCAGTGGCCTGTCTGGATCCGACTGGTCGGCCAGGCGGGCAACCCAGGCCGCGAACCCGTCCGACGAGCGCACCTCATCGGTCGACTGCAGACCGAACCCGTCCTCGTGGAGGCCGGGACCCCACTCGTCGTGCGCCTCCAGCCAGGCGGCGTGCAGACGGACGGTGGGCGCGACCAGCTCGGGCATCCGCCGATGCTATTCGGCGGCCAGGATCTGTTCGCGCAGGATCTCCGCGTGCCCGCAGTGCTGCGCCAGCTCGCGCAGCACGTGCAGGTACACCCAGCGCAGCGGCAGCGGGCCGCGCCGGTTGCCGCGGAGCAGGTCGTCCAGGCCCAGGGTGGACGTGGCACGGCGGGAGGCCTCGCACGCCTCGCGGTGTGTCCGCTGGATGGTGGCGATCGTGTCGCTGTCGTCGAGGATGAACGACTCGTCCGGCGTCGCGGGGATGCCGATCTCGGCGCGCGACCGGCACGTGACCGCCTCGTCGAACCAGACCTTCTCGACGACCGCGGCGTGCTTCACCAGACCGAGCAGCGTGGTCCGGGACGGCACCAACGACCGGCGTGCCTGCTCCTCGGTCAGCCCGTCCAGACAGCCGTTGAGCGCTCTGCGGTGCTCGTCGATGAACGTCTCGAACTGCGTCTGGGCCGGCTGGGCGATGACATCGTCGGCGAAGGTTCCCGGGAAGGCAGTCATTCCCGAAGCATTCCAAAGATCATCGTCGACGCGCAAACACCACACCGTCAGCCGAAGGAGACGAGAGCGCCGCGCTCGTCGAAGCGGGCCGTGCCCGCCCAGGCGAGCTCCCAGCGGTTGCCCTCCGGATCGGCGAGGTAGCCGGAGCGCCCACCCCAGGACCGGTCGGTCGGCTCCGCCACCACCGTCGCGCCAGCCGCGATGGCCGCAGCGAACGCCGTGTCGACCTGCTCGCGGCTGTCGACGTTGCAGGCCAGGGTGGTGCCGGACCATCCACCCGCCGGATCGGGCACGCCGGGTGCCGCCTCGGCGGCCAGCTCCGGCAGCGGGTAGAGCGCGAACAACACCCCACCGAGCAGGAACGCCGACCAGCCATCGTCGCTGGCCGGCAGCTCGGGCCAGCCCAACGCGCGGTAGAACGACCGCAGCGCGCCGATGTCGCGCGCTCCCAGCGTCACCACAGACAGTCGAGGGGGAACTGTGTCCATGACCTGATCCTGCCGGATGCGTACGACATCGCGGTCAGCCGACGCTGGCGCTGATCGACTCGCCCGGTTCGGTGCCCGCGCGGGCGTACACCTCGCCCTCAGGCGTCCAGATGCCCGACCGCCCCGCCGCTTCGGTATAGCCACCGCCGGTCGACCCGGCGAAGCTCGCCACCGCCACCCAGACCCGGTGTGTGGTGGCGACCCGGTGCGCTCGCTGGTCCACCACGGCGGCGTCGCGCGCCGATTCGAGGACACCGGCCGCGTACACGTCGATGCCGAGCGCGGCCGTCCGGTCCGCGTGCGCGGCCACGCCGGTGTCTTTGCAGATCGCCAGCCCCACCCGCCAACCGTCCACCTCGAGCACGACCGCCGTGCCGCCCGGCCGGAACCGGCGGGCCTCCGCGTCCCCCAGCCACATCTTCCGGTACGCCACCGTCGCACCGCCGCCGGTCACCGCCAGCATCGCGATGTGGTCGCCTGCGACCGGCGCACCGGCCAGCGCCAACGCCCCCGTCTCGGCGCACGCCTCGACCAGCGGCGCCAACCGCGCGTCGTCGACGGACACGACCGGCGCCTCCAACTCGTACCCGGTCAGTGACAGCTCCGGAAAGACCACCAACCGGGTGCGCGCCGCGCGGACCGCGACGGCGTGCGCCCGCGCGTTCGCCGCGACATCCAGGGGTACGCACGGAGGCTGGACCACCGCGAGCCGCAGCGGGGTGCGGCTTTCCGCACCCTCACCGGTGTGGTCGACCCGCGGGGTCGGGCGGTCGTCCTCATGGTCGGCTCTCAGGATGACTTCGTAACGTGGGCGCATGATTCGAACGTCCCACGCCGTGTTCGCCACCGGAACCCCCGCCGCCGCAGCGGAACCGCCGCAGGGTGGCATTGTCGGATACGTCACTGACCTGGTGGAACGGCTCGGCGGACCGGGTGCCGGCCTGGCGGTGGCGTTGGAGAACCTCTTTCCGCCGATCCCCAGTGAGGTGATCCTGCCGCTGGCCGGGTTCGTCGCCGCGCAGGGACGGATGAGCTTGGTTGGTGCGATCTTCTGGACCACGCTGGGTTCGGTGGTGGGCGCGCTGGCTCTCTATCTGATCGGCGCGTCGCTCGGGCGCGACCGGATGCGCGCCATCGTGTCCCGGCTGCCACTGGTCAAGCTCAGCGACGTGGACCGGACCGAGGCGTGGTTCCTGCGGCACGGTGTGAAGGCTGTCTTCTTCGGCCGGATGATCCCGATCTTCCGGAGTCTGATCTCCATTCCGGCCGGCGTGGAGCGAATGCCGGTGACCACGTTCCTGCTCTACACCACGCTGGGCAGCCTGATCTGGAACACCACGTTCGTGCTCGCCGGCTACCTGCTGGGCGACAACTGGCACCTCGTCGAGGGCTACGCCGGCATGCTCCAGAAGGTGGTGATCGTGGTCTGCGTGGCGGCGGCCGCCTGGTTCGTCGGATCCCGCGTGCTGAAAGCTCGCCGCGCCGCCCGCCACCCCGAGCCGACCGACCCCGAGCAGGGCCTGCTGAACGGCGTGCCCGACCCGGGTGGTCGCGGCACCCTCTACCGAAGCGGAACCTGGGCCTCGGACGAACGTTAGAAGCCACCACACCCCTCGGGTGGTCCGTGGCTTTTGTTCGCTTGTGGGCGCTGTGCGTCGTTGGCTGTCGCGTGATCGACTCGGGTTCCTTGATGTCGGGGTGTCGAGCCGTGTCGGATACCCCGACATCAAGGAGTCGGAGTGGATCACCTCGCAGGCGGCCGGTCTGACGGCAAGCTACACCCGGCACTTGGATGATTTGGTGGCTCTTGCGTGGTTTGACCTGTGACGGGCCGCACCCGTGGGGTGGAATCATGGCCGGGCCGGGGTCGTTACACATCCTGACGATCGCAGCACCACCGCCCGAGCTGGGGTTGGGGTGCGGGCCCCGCGGGTTGGAATGCCGACCGCGGCCCGGTCGTTACATCTGGACCCGGCGCCACGAGCCCCCGCTTGTAGGCCGCCGCCCCTAAGACTTTTCCCCTTTTGTGCAGCGCCCGACGAGGTGCTCGACATCCGCACCACTGTTCCCCCGATGTGGTGTGGGTGTTCTACCCCCGAAGGAGCTACCCCATGAACACGATCATC